>NZ_JBDZYH010000002.1:0-1173793 GCF_040329475.1 Roseibium sp. SCP14 | reverse complement strand
TTTGCGGTTCACGACAAGGGCGAAGCACGAAGCGCAATCGAGCAACGCGAACATAAAAGCCCCCTCACGAAACCAAATTACAAAAAAAGCCCGCATGGTGAAAACCAGCGGACTTTTTGGCGTTCAAAACTAAAAATAAAACAAAGAAGTGTAGAAGATACCGAATTTTGTCCGTATTAGGCCAACCGAAGAAGCGGGGCTGCTCCGACAGGCGTCTCTTCCATTATTTCGTTGGTCTTTCCAGCGTAACCATCACGGGTTTGTGGAGTTTTTATTCCGAGAATGCTGCTCGCCACCTGAGTTCTAAGAACCTGGGCAGTGCCGCCGCCTATGGTGAACATGCGGGCATCGCGTGCCATTCTCTCCAGAGGCAGGTTTCGGGAGTATCCCGCCGCACCGTGAATTTGAAGGGCGTCGTTTGTCACCTTGATCGCGGTTTCCGAGGCAAGAATCTTGGCCTGAGCGGCAGCTGCCATGTCAGGGAAACCCACACCGGCGTCGATTGCCGCATTGTGAAGTAGGGCTCTGGAAGCAGCCAAGCCGATAGACATGTCCGACAACATCCACTGCAATCCCTGAAATTCAGCAATTGGACGGCCGAACTGGTTTCGGGTCTTGGCGTAGTCGAGTGCCAGTTCATAAGCCCCCTGGGCTATGCCCAATGCGACCGTTCCCGCACCAACGCGTTGCCCGTTATAGGCATTCATCAACCCTGCGAAACCGCGTTTGATGCCTTCCGGCGGAACCAGCATCATCTCCTTTGAAACGACGAGGTCATCAAGGATCACTTCAGTTTCCGGTATTCCGCGTAGGCCCATCGCGGGTTCCCGGCGGCCGATCTTCAGTCCATCGGATTCACCGCGAACTACGATAAAGCCTGCGATGCCTTGCGAAATGCCATTCTCAATGACGCGAGCAAAAACAAGATGCAGCTTTGAGACACCACCACCGGTAATCCAGTGTTTGGTTCCACTTAGAACGTAATGATCGCCACGGCGCGTCGCCGTTGTTGTCATTTCCGTTGCGGCGCTTCCTGCGCCTGGTTCCGTGATGCAAATGGCTGGTTTGTCTCCGCTCAAGACAAGGTCGGCGGCCAGTCTTTTCTGCTTCTCGGAGCCATATTTCATGATGGCGCCAACACCACCCATATTGGCTTCGACGACGATGCGTGCGGTCACACCGCAAACTTTTGCAACCTCTTCGATAACAAGAACTGCATCGAAATAAGTCAGTCCCTGACCACCGTATTCGACGGGAATGGTCATGCCCATGAAGCCTGCTTTCGTCAGGCATTCAACATTGAGCCAGGGATACTCCTCGGAACGGTCGATATCGGCTGCGCGTCCAAGGAAGACATCCTGTGACAGCTTTCTGGCGGTTGCCTGAAGCATTGTCTGATCGCATGTCAAGTTGGTCATCGATTTGCCTTTGCCTGCCAGTGGTAGAGGAGCAGTTTCGGATTGAAATTGTAAGATAATGCCTTTATTCAATTCAATCGAATAAGATTTTAAATCAAATTCAAAAATGTTGAAGTAATGCAAACCCGTGCACTGGAAACTCTTGTTCGAATAAACGACGTTCAGTCGTTCAGTAAGGCTGCAGAGCTGCAAAATATGACACTGTCTGCGTTGAGCATGCAGATGAAGGCACTGGAAACAGAGTTGGGTGCGGATCTTTTTGATCGCACATTTCGCCCACCGAAACTAACACCTCTCGGCCGTTTGGTGGCGGACCGGGCAAGGGCCCTTCTTCGCGAGGAACAGGCCATTGTCGGCATCTGCGGAACAGCTACGGTTCTTCATGGCGTGTTTCAGATCGGATTCGTGCAATCGGCCAGTGTTCGAATTCTGCCTGGCTTCGTCAGGCTTGCGAGGGGACATGTTCCAGATGCGCAATTCAGATTTTCCTCTGCTTTGTCCGAAGTTCTGGAAAACCAGGTTGCCGCCGGCCAGATCGATTGCGCGGTCATCACTTCCGCGGGCCAACAGGAGGATTCTCTCAGATATGATGTGATTGCGTCAGAGGTCATGAGTATTGCAGCGCCATCCGTCAATGACGGTGCGAATTTTGATGTTCTTTCCGAGAAGTTGCCTTTCATTCATTTCAGGCCTAGCACCGGAATTGGGAAGTTGATTGCCGGATTTTTCAGGAACCTGCCGCCGTCAAACCACCCGACACTTGTCCTGGACAGCATTGAATCCTGCATGGAATGCGTGAAGGCAGGGCTGGGATACACAATCTTGCCGCGACCGGACATTCTCCGATACGCCGATGAACATGTGTTTGTGACCAATCTTGAAAAACATCCGATCTCAAGAGACCTGGTTCTGGTCTCCCGGCGAAGCGAGCCGAACCCGCAATGGGTTGCAGTGGTCTATGATCTCCTTTTGAAAGTTGCGTAACTGAACATGGTGACGCCCGTGTTTGCTGTTCCTACCTCTGCAGGAGCTTTCTGATTCCCTTGGAAATGTCACGGACCGGGTTTGAGCTGACACGCGTATGGTTCCACCGCGTCGCGGACGTCATCAAGAGGCGACGCGCATAGCCGGCAGCCAGTATGTTCGCCGCACAAAGGGCTATCAGGATCCACAATGGGCCGAACAGAGATCCGATCGCCAATGCCGGCAGCACGATCAGCGCAGTGCGAACAAACATCAGCTTGAGCGCACTTAAAGGCGCTTGCAGTCCGTTGAATACGGCGGCAGTGACATTCACGATTCCCTGAAATCCGTAGGAAAGCGCGACAATCCTGAAATAGAGACTGACAAACTCAACGATGCCGGGATCTCGGGTGAAGATCTTCGCTATGTGAGATCCGGCAAGAGCAAGGACGATGAAGAGGCACAAGCCGATCAAAAGCGATGCCTTGCCTGCGAATACGATCGCTTCATCGATCCGGCCATGTTTACCGGCACCGAAATTCTGCGCAACAAAAGGTGTTGCCGCCATGCTGATCGCCGATATTCCGACAAGCGCCAGTGCTTCGATGCGACTGGCCACGCCAAAAGCTGCGACGGTGTCCGGACCGTACCGGGCCAATAGGAGTGTGGTGAAGACCGCTGTAACCGGGGTCAGAATCTGCATGAAAATCGCGGGCAGGGAAATCGCGAAGATTTCACGGAGATCCTTCAGGATATCGTTCAGGCCTGATGCGCTGAGTAATCGGTTCCGTACCAGCAGCGTTCCCACTCCGCCGAAAATGAAAAGAAACGACAGCACCGTCGCCCAGGCTGCACCCGTAATCCCGAGTGCAGGAAAGGGTCCGATTCCGAAGATCAGTATGTAGTCAAACAGCAGGTTAACAACGCCGGCGATGGCAAACACGATCTCCGTGTCCCTGGTGATCCCGATTGCGCGAAGTGCGCCACCTCCAATAATACCAATCATCAGGAATGGCAGTCCGAGGTAAAGCACATTCATATAGGACGCGATCAGCGGCAACGTTTCGGGTTGCGCTCCAAGCACGGCAAACAGGGGATCCATAGTCCGGACGCCGGCAATTGAGAGCAAGATTGAAAGTATCAGGACTGAACTCAATGCCAGTGAGGTCAACACGCGTGCACGTTCTTTCTTTCCAGCTCCAATGGCTTTGGCCACCACTGAGGACACTCCCACCGAGAATCCAACATAGATGGAGACGAGGACGAGATAAGCGTTGGAGGCAAATGTCAGGGCCGCGAGTTCGGCCGGACCCAACAGGCCGACAAAATAGGTGTCGACGATCTGAAACAGAAATGTCGAAATCATGCCAAGGCTGATCGGGGCTGCCATCTTTACCAGAAGGGTATTGACCGGAGCCTCGGTCAGCGTGTGCTCCTTTTCCTGACTGGGCATGGTTGTCTCCATTCGTGACTATCGAAGCCGGTATCGAAGGACTGTTGTGAGACGGCGTCACTCAGATCATTTTTGAAAGAACATCGTTTTCGCGGCGGTCAAAAAGCCGGTGTTTGAGCGCCCCAGCCGCATGAACCGTGATGATCGCAATCATGGCGTAGCCCAGGTATTTGTGGATGGAGATGTAAAAGACTGTCGTCTCGTAGTTCTTGGCGATCGGAAACAAAGGCAGATCCAGGCCAAAAAACCAGATGGAGTGCAACGGAGGAACGTTTGGAAACTCCGGCACTGCGGAACTGGCGACATATCCGAATACGGGTATTGCCAACATGGCAAGATACAGAAAGATCTGCGCTGCCCTGGCCGAGGTTCTTTCATGCCAGGGCAGTGTTGTCGGCATTTCGGGTGAACGGGAGCGGAAGCGGACAATCAGACGCAGGATCACCAGTGCAAAGGCGAGAACGCCAAAAGCCCGGTGCCAGGCATAAAAATCAAATTTCCACGGGTGGTCCAGTGCCATGCGGTGCGCATAGATGCCTGAGACAAGCAAGCCGACGAGAAGCACTGCCATCGACCAATGCAGAGCGCGCAGGGGAATTGAGAACTTTCGGATTTCGGTGTTCATTTCAGGAATCCATAGCCATGATTCCTGCCGGGGGAACCCGGCAGGACCTGCTGTCAGGGGAATCAGGCGGCAGCGCCCACTTTCGGGCTGGTGCCCTGGGCTTCATGTACTCGTTGAACAGCGGGATCGGATGCCAGTTTGTGGACGATGCGATCAATGTTCGGATACTGTGAGGTCGGCTTGTCGAAGCCGTAGGCCCACCCGGCCATCGGATAGAGGAAGGCGTCCGCGACGGATTTGCTTGTACCGACCATCCAGTCCCGTCCTTCCAGATGATCGTCGATGAGCGTCAGAGCCTTGTCGATCAGGATATGGCTTGCGGCACGGACCGCTTCCTGACCGTTTTCGTCGGTGGTGAAGCGCATCGGCATGAAGTGCGGCCAGAAATAGGGATGCAATGTGCCGGACAGATAGACCAGCCAGCGGTGCAGCTCGACGCGTTCTTTTGTTCCTGCCGCAGGCCCGATGCCTGCGTCGGGATTCTGGTCCAGAAGATAAAGGAGGATCGCCATGCCTTCCGGCAACGCCAGTTCGCCGTCAACCAGTGTCGGGACGACGCCGGACGGATTGAGTTCAAGATATTCAGGGGACTTCATTGCGGCGAAGTCGAGATGCTCAACCTCATAGGGGTTGCCAATCCATTCCAGTGCAATGTGCATGGCAGTGGCGCAGGTGCCAGGTGCTGAATAGAGTTTCATGGTTTCGGTTCCTTTCCGTTGTGATGGAAAGATGAAGCCTGCCCACTTCGGGCACTAGTCAGTGAATTTGAGCAAGAGCTGCTCATTTGAAACACAGTAGGAATTCGATGAAGAGACGTCTTCGAGTGGCGGTAGCTCTACAAGAGAGCTCATGTCTGACATCACGCGGGAAGGTGCTGCTGAAAGGACTGTGCGGCCGATCAATGTTTCGGCCCCGGAACACATCACTGGATTAATCAAAAAGCGTGAAACTTGCTATCATGGCACCGTTTCCTAGTTATATTTAAAATACAATGGATTGAATATTTCGAAACCGCTGATATCAATTACAGGTAGTTTTGTTTTTTGGACCCCTAAATGAAGATTCTACTTGCTGAGGACGATCAGAAAGCAGCCGACTACATTCGGAACGGGCTTACGGAAAACGGGCATACCGTCGACTGGTTGACGGATGGCCGTGAGGCGCTGACCTATTGCCTTTACAACGACTGTGATCTTGCCATTGTCGACCGGATGCTCCCGGGCATGGACGGGCTTTCCCTGGTCAAGGCACTGAGAGCAACGACCAGCAAGCTGCCGGTGATTTTTCTGACCGCGCTTGGCGATGTTGATGACAAGGTGGAAGGGCTGCTGGCGGGCGGCGATGACTACATGGTCAAGCCATTCCATTTTTCCGAACTGCTTGCCCGGATCACCGCGCTATCCCGCAGGCCCCAGGAAGCTACGGCCACAACCGAGCTGAAGGTACATGATCTGAAACTTGACCTGTTGGCACGGACCGCCGAGCGGGCCGGTACGCCGATAGAGTTACAGCAGAAGGAATTTGCGCTTTTGCAGCTGTTGATGGAAAACGCCGGTCGCGTCGTTACACGCACCATGATGCTGGAAAAGATCTGGGGCTTCAATTTCGACCCTGGCACGTCCGTTGTCGAAACACATATCAGCAAGTTGCGCCAGAAGATCGACAAGCCGTTCGACACGGCTTTGATCCAGACCATTCGCAATGTCGGGTATTCAGTCCGTGCGCCGCGCTGACGTCAGATCGGGCCTTGCCTTCAAGACCTCCTTGCGGGTGGCCTGTGCGTTCGTGTTGATGATCGTGGTTGCCGGGATTGTTCTCGTCCTGGCGGTCACCAACACGCTTGAAGGGGAACTGCGGGCGCAGACTGAAGAGGAGATCGTGCTTCTGGAGCAGATCTACCGATCCGAGGGGCAGAGCGGGCTCGTCAACGCGATCAAGAACCTTACGGAACATGCGCTGCCGATCGGACATGCTTCCGGTGTGTTCGACAGTGGAGGAATTCGCCTTGCCGGGACGTTGCCATCTACTCCTCCGGCGATCGGATGGCAGAAGGTGCAGGTCAGCTATTCCCAGGCAGCCGCGACTTCACAAGGCTATTATCTCAAACGTGTATCGCTGGATGATCTGACCCTGGTGATTGGCCGGAGCAGCCGGATCATCGACGCTGCCCGTTGGTGGCTGTTGTTCTGGCTGATCTTTCTCGGCACCGCGATAACCGTCGGCACTTTGTTGCTCGGTTATTTCGCAAGCCGGAAATCCCTGCAGAAGCTGCGCGCAATGGAAAGCGTGATGCAAAATATTTCGCGTGGGGATATCTCCGCCCGGCTTGCAGTGTCTTCCGACCATGACCAGATCGATCGGATTTCAGCAGAGGTCAACTGGCACCTCGACCGCCTGGCAAGGCTGATGGAGGGCATGCAGTCGACTGCTTCGTCCATAGCGCACGATATCAAAACACCGCTTTCCAATACGCAGATCTGTCTCAACCAGGCGCTTGAAAAAATAGACAAGCACAGAGCCCCGCGGGAAGACATAGAAGCTGCACTCGGAGAGGTGCAGAGGCTCAATTCGATCATCGAGACCGTTCTGCGAATTTCACGCATCGAGGCAAGCGCCGGAACCTCTTCCTATCAGGATTTCGATCTGCCGACCCTCATTCGCGACATGATCGATTTCATGGAGCCTTTGGCTGAGCTGGCTGACCAGAACATTCGCCTGTCATCCAAGTCGGACGCCCAGTTGCTCATGCATGCCGATCCGGGAATGATCAAGCAACTCCTGGTCAATCTGCTCGGCAATGCCATCGAACACTGCCCGCCGGGCACCTCGATTGTGGTTGAATGCCGTCAGGAAAATCCTGAGATCGTACTTTGCGTTGCTGACAACGGGCTTGGCGTTTCCGAGGGTGATCGCGAGCGGATCCTGAAGCCCTTTGAGCGTCTGGACAGTGCTCGAACGAAGCCGGGGAGCGGACTGGGTCTTGCCATGGTCGCGGCGGTTGCCGAACACCACGGCGCATCAGTGACGCTTCAGGACGCTGCGCCGGGCCTTCGGATCATATTGCGATTTCCAAGCCGCGCCCAGGCAGAAGCGAAGGCTGCGCAGTAAAGCTTCTCGTGCCGAACGCGCCAATTGTCTGCAATTTCGATCTGAATTTCCAAACCTCAATTATTTTTAAACTTCGCGACAGGCGCAGTTAAAGTGCGCACCCCATTCTCCGGTTGTTCAAACAATACCTGCCCTGGGTACCGGATCGGAGCGTCGCTGATATGACCGCAAAACTGCGAATGAAAATTCGCAATGCCTGTAAGGCGTTGCAAGCGCAGATTCCTGCCTGTTTCCGGAATCGCGCAGGTTCACCCTCCAATACCGAAGTCCAATTGCGCTCACCGGAGCAAGGCCCGTCGAACCGAAGCGGCGAGCAGTACATCTCCGGCGATCGCGACGTCACATTTTGAAAGGACGCCAGATCATGAACCTGCATGCAACCGCTACCGCGGCAAATACCAAGGGCGATGTCGCCCATTATCTTCGCGATTTCATGAATTCCCGCATCATCGGCCAGCAGCAATTCGTTGATCGCATTCTGCTCGGTCTGTTCAGTGATGGACATGTGCTTGTTATCGGCGCACCAGGCTTGGCAAAGACCAAGGCGGTAAACGCGCTGTCGGAAGTCATCGATTGTGACGCCAAGCGCGTACAATTCACGCCGGATCTGTTGCCGAGCGACCTGACAGGAACCGATGTCTATCGGGCGGAGCGCGGGGAGTTCAACTTCCAGAAAGGTCCGCTTTTCAACAGTCTGATCCTGGCAGACGAGATCAACCGTGCACCGGCAAAGGTGCAGTCCGCGCTTCTGGAAGCCATGGCGGAAAAGCAGATCACGGTTGGCGGCACCACCCACCTCCTGCCCGAACTCTTCATGGTTCTGGCAACGCAGAACCCGATTGAGCAGGAAGGCACTTATCCTCTGCCGGAAGCCCAGCTCGATCGCTTTCTGCTGCAGGTCAATGTCGATTTTCCCTCGGCGGAAGCCGAGCGCGATATCTTGAAACTGGTGCGCGGCGAAACCTTTGGCGAGATAGAACGGCCTGAGCGCAAGATCAGCATCAACGAGATTTTTGACGCCCGCAGGAAAGCGCTGGAAACACATGTTTCCGAAGCCTTGACCGAATACATCATTCAACTGGTTCAGGCGACCCGCAACCCGGGAGCTTACGGCGACGATCTGTCCCGCATGATTGCCTACGGCGCTTCTCCCAGAAGCACGATTGCGCTTGATCGTTGCGCAAGGGTGCATGCCTGGATGCGCGGCTCCGACTTCGCAACTCCGGCAGATGTTCAGGCGATTTTGCACGACGTTCTGCGCCACCGGATCATCCTGAGCTTTGAGGCTGAAGCCGATGGCGAGACCCGTGACGGCTTCATCGATGCCCTGATCGATCGCGTTCCGGTTAGCTGAGGTATCGGGCCATGCATGAACACCGCACCTATGCGGCAGGCGTTGAGGCGAGTACGGCGGAGCTGATCCGCACCCGTCCTCCAAGGGCGACGTCAGGATTTGCCCCGTCCGGCCGTGTCAGCACACATCAGTGGGGGACTAATCGTTCGGTTTTTCGCGGGCGAGGCATGGAGTTTGCCGAGTCCCGCGAGTACCAGCCTGGTGATGATGTTCGCAGCATCGACTGGCAGGTGACAGCGAGAACCGGCAGGACCCACACGAAACTCTTTCAGGAAGAAAGGGAACGTCCGGTCCACATCCTTCTGGATCTGCGCGAGATGATGCAGTTCGGCAGCCGTGTGCGTTTCAAGTCGCACCTGGCAGCAGAGATTGCCGCCAAGCTTGCGTGGATTGGCCATGATGGCGGCGACAGGGTCGGTGGCCTGATCCTGACGAGAAGTGGTGTCCGCGATTTCCGCGGCGCACGAACTCGCCGGGCGGTGCTCCGTTTCATCGAGGCAATTGCGGAAGAAACCCGTTTGGACCGTGAACCGGGAAAAGAGCTGAGCCTTGCCGATGGCATACGCCGTTTGCGTCATGAGTGCCGGCCAGGAGCCCTTGCCTTCATTGTCAGTGATTTCGCCGATTTCGACAAGCGGTGCGAACAGGAACTTCGCCGGCTATCGAAAAGTCCTCACGTCACCAACATCATGGTGACCGATCCTCTGGATTGCGAATTGCCTCCGAGGGGAGGGCGGATCAGTGATGGATACCGGGCGGTTTCTCTATCGGGACTGAGGCGTCATGCGTTGCAGGATTATTCGACCGCATTCAACGAGCGGCAAGAGCGACTGGAGCTGACATGCCGTCAACGGGCAATGGCGTTTCATGCGCTGTCGACACCGGATGATCCGAAATCTCTTCTTTATGTCAAAGGCATTGAACCCGGAAGGAGGTCGCAATGACGACAGAACTTCCCCCTCAGATACTGACACAACTTGAGCAACTTAAGGACATCCGTCTGCCTGAACCGGTTTCCTGGTGGCCACTTGCCCCAGGCTGGTGGGGTGTTGCTGTCCTGTTTCTGGCGGCTGTCGCCGCGTTGATGGTCTGGTCGATCCTGCGCAGGCGGACCGTGCGTTACGTCGCTCTGGGCGAACTTGAGAAAATGCGCGGTGAAGATGCCGCCGATCTTTCGGAGCTGGCGACACATGTCTCGGCGTTGTTGCGGCGGGTTGCCATTCGACTGAACGGTCGTTCCATCGGCATTTTGAGCGACAAGGACTGGGCTGAATATCTTACCAGCGGCAAAAGCGGCATGCCCCGTGAACTGGCACTGGTTCTGTCTCAGGCACCATACGCTCCATCGAAGCCGGCGACGGACGAGCAGAAGAAGAAGCTCGTCGACGCGGCAGAACAATGGATCAGGAGGTGCGCATGATTACGTTTCTGTGGCCCTTGGCCTTTCTGGCCTTACCGCTCCCCTTCCTTGTCCGCTACTTCGCCAGACCTGCAGACCCGGGCCTTTCCGGTGCACTGCGCGTGCCGTTTTTCAAGTCCGTATTCGGCGGAACCTCCGTCGGAGCAGGCGCTGAAAACCGCAACTTATGGAAGTTGGCACTGGCTTCGCTTATCTGGGTGCTGTTGGTGACCGCGCTTGCGCGTCCGGCATTTGTCGGCCCGGAAGTTCCGCTTCCGGCCGAAGGCCGAGACGTCATGCTGGCGATCGACTTGTCCGGCTCGATGGACGAGCAGGACTTTGCAGTCGGGGGCCTTCCGTCGACGCGTCTTCATGTGGTCAAGGCGACTGCCGATACCTTCATTGAAAGCCGAAAAGGTGACCGGGTCGGCCTGGTGCTGTTTTCCGATCGTGCCTATCTGCAGGCGCCTCTGACCTTCGACCGGAATGCGGTCCGCGATCTGCTGGACGAGGCAGAAGTTGGTCTGACCGGTCAGAAAACGGCCATTGGCGATGCCATCGCGATTTCGTTGAAGCGGCTGAAGGACCGTCCGGAAAATGGCCGGGTGTTGGTTCTGCTGACCGACGGGGCGAACAATTCCGGCGTCATGGAACCTCTCAAGGCCGCCACGCTTGCTGAGGAACTCGGTATCAAGATCTACACGATTGGCGTCGGCGCGGAAGCGATGGCGGTCAATACGAGACTTGGGCAGCAGCTGGTCAATCCGTCCGCAGATCTTGACGAGGGCGTCCTCAGAGAGATCGCCGACATGACCGGGGGCAAGTATTTCAGGGCGACCAATGTCGAAGGACTGGCAACGGTCTACCGCGAGATTGACCGCCTGGAGCCGGTTGCGGGTGACCCGGTGCATATCCGCCCGGAAGTGGCGCTTTATTACTGGCCCGCAGGCGCGGCGCTGATCCTGGCAGCTCTGTTTGCATTGATCCTGGTCGTTCCCACCACTTTTTCACGGCGTCATAGCGTGGCTGGAGGCTGATTGAGATGACTTTCTTGTCGGATAATTTTCATTTTCTGCGGCCTGAATGGCTCTGGGCCTTGGTGCCGGCCACGGTTCTGGCTGTGCTGTTGTGGAATGGCCGCTTCCGCAGTGTCGGAAATACCTGGGCACGCTATGTCGATGCCCATCTCTTGTCGCATCTGTCGGTGCGGGGAGGCAAAAAGCAGCGCAGGAGCAGGTTGGTTGCTCCGGTCGCCTTTGCCGCGGTCGTTCTGGTGATCACGGGTCTTGCCGGCCCGACCTGGCAGAAAACCGATGTGCCGTCCTTTACCGGCGGTGAGCCGGTGGTTGCGGTGCTGAGTCTTGCCCAGTCGATGAATGCCGATGACCTGACGCCAAGCCGGCTGAAGCGGTCGGTTCACAAGTTGCGGGACATCCTGTCCCGCACGCAAGGGGACGAACGTGGCCTCGTAATCTACTCGGACGTTCCGTTCGTCGCAGCGCCGCTGACCAATGATGCACGTGTCATCGAGCAAATGCTGCCCGAACTGTCCACATCCCTGATGCCGGTGCTCGGCAACAGGCTGGATCTGGCAATAAGCGAAGCTCAACAGGTTCTGGAAAGAGCGGACGCTACGCGCGGTCAGATCATCGTCATTGCGGACAATTCCGGTAGCGACTCCGACGCAAGCCTTGCCGCAGCCGAAGCCGCGCGCAGAGCCGGCTACACGGTTTCCGTTCTTGCGGCAGGAACCGAGGACGGGGCCACGCTGCAGACTGCCGACGGTCGTGCCATCAGCAATTCTCAAGGGCAGACTTTCATGACAAAACTTTCCAAAGAGAGCCTGGAAGCTTTGGCGACTGCGGGCGGCGGGCAGTTCTCGATGATCACTCCAGGTGATGCGGATCTCAACGTGCTGTTGCCGGTACAGGATCAGTCCATGCGTGCTGCAGGCGACGCAAATGACTTCCAGGCCGATAGCTGGGTGGACATGGGATACTGGTTGTTGATCATTCCTGCACTCTTAGCGCCTTTTGTCTTCCGCCGTGGTGTCCTCATGGGTCTTGTCGTGGTTGGTGCCGGCCTGATGGCTCAGCCTCAACAGGCAAGCGCGAGTGCCTGGGATGATTTGTGGGCGACACGCGATCAACAAGCGCAAATCGCGTTCCAGAACGGTGACTTCGAAACCGCCGCGAGAACCTTTGATGTTCCTGAATGGCAGGCGGGAGCAGCCTATCGGGCCGGAGAATACGGAGCCGCCGTTGATGCCTATTCAGGTTCGCAAGACCCGCAGCGGGATTACAATCTTGGAAACGCGCTTGCGAAGTCCGGAGATCTTGAAGGTGCGCTGGAGGCTTATGAACGCGCTCTGGAAGCCGCACCGGCGGATGAAGACGCTCGGTTCAACCGTGATCTTGTTGCCAAGTTGCTGGAGGAACAGCAGCAACAGCAAGAACAACAACAGCAGCAGAACCAGAACCAACAGCAACAGGATCAACAAGGCGGTCAGGGACAGGAAGATCAACAGGACCAGAACCGGCAGGGTCAACAGGATCAGCAAGATCAGCAGCAAAGCGCTGGAGACCAGCAGGACCAACAGCAGGAAAGCGGTTCTGAAATTCAGGAAGCCAATTCGCAAGGCAGCGAAGATCAGAACCTGCAGGAGCAATCTGGCGAACAGCAATCGGCAGATCAGCAGTCTGGTGAGCAACAGTCAGGTGAGCAACAGGCAGATGACCAGCAGACCGGTCAGGAAAATGCTGCGCAGCAATCAGGCGGCATAACGCCGGAAGAGCAGCAAGGTGAGAGCGCCGACGCCCAGGATCAGGCTGCCCAAAATGAACAGGCCCAGGATCAGCAGGCCCAGGATCAGTCGGCTGAACAACTGGCCGCCGAAGGAGAGAACCGGGAGCAGGCGGACGCCTCGCAGGAGCTGCAAGCCGAAGGTCAGACGGCAGAAATGTCTGAAGAATCCGGTCAGCAACAAGCCATGCAGCCACAGTCTTCCGAAGGTGCCGAGACACAGGAGCAGGCAGAGCAGGAGCCGAGTGAGAACATGCTCTCGCGTCTCTTCTCGGAAGCGCTCTCCGGCAACGGCGAAGAAGAAGAGGAGCCCGTTGCGGAAGGATACTCCCGCACGCCGCCGCCGGTTGATCAAGCCGTGGAGCAACAATTGCGCCGGGTGCCGGATGATCCGTCCGGTCTGCTGAAAGCGCGGATCCACAAACACTATGCACGGCTGCGCGCAGCCCAGTAAGCGAGGACGAAACGATGAAGCGTAACGGAGTGAAGAAAGTTCTGCTCGCGACCGCGCTGACGCTTGCGGTGAGCCATGGCGCGCTGGCGGCAAGCCTGAATGCGAGGGTCAACACGGACAAGGTCGCGATTGGCGATCAGTTCCAGCTGACACTGACAACGGATGGTGCAGGCAATTCAATGCCTGATCTGGCCCCTTTGCAAAAAGAGTTCAATGTCCTTGGAACATCAAGCTCTATGCAGACCCAGATCATCAATGGCAGACATTCGCAGCAGAAAAGCTGGATTGTCACCCTGTCGCCGAAGCAGAAAGGACAGGTAACGATCCCGGAGCTGTCGTTTGACGGCGCCAGCAGCAAACCGCTGACCCTGACGGTGCTTGATCCTGCTGACATGCCGAAGTCTCAGGGTGTAGACGGCGTCTCGGTCGAGGCGACGCTTCAGGGCGACCATCATTACCTCTACCAGGAAATTCCGGTGACGGTACGGATTGAAACGCTTGTGCCTCTCAAGAGAGCCGAGTTGGTTGCGCCGAGCGATCCGGCCTATGAATTGACATCGAATGGCGAGGACCGCACGTCGCAAATCATGAGAAACGGGCAACCGGTCACCGTGATCGAGCGCCAATACATGTTGCAGCCGCAAAAGACCGGCGAAGTGACCATCGCGCCTTTCGTCATTCGGGGCGAGGTAAAGGATCCGAATGCACGCCAAAGCCCGTTCGACCGCATGGGGATCGGGCGATCCCTGTTTGACGATTTTCCCTTCAAGGGCAGTGCATTCGGCTCACGCGGCTTTGGCAGCAGCATGTTTAATGACATGTTTTCGCCCGGCAAGCCGTTTGCTGCACGGTCCGACGCAATCAAATTGTCGGTGGAGGGTGGCGCCACAACGCAGTCAGATCAATGGTTCCTGCCAGCCAAAGCGGTCAGGCTGATATCCGAATGGTCTTCTGAAAAGCCTGAGTTCAAGGTCGGCGAAGCTGTGACGCGCAAGGTCAGCATTCTGGCGCTGGGTGCCCGTTCCGAGCAATTGCCGGATCTGCAGTTTGCCGCTCCCACGGGTGCGCGGATAT
This sequence comes from Roseibium sp. SCP14, assembly GCF_040329475.1. Classification (NCBI taxonomy): domain Bacteria; kingdom Pseudomonadati; phylum Pseudomonadota; class Alphaproteobacteria; order Hyphomicrobiales; family Stappiaceae; genus Roseibium; species Roseibium sp. SCP14. Next base: position 1,159,143 of record NZ_JBDZYH010000002.1, on the reverse strand, counting down.
ATGTCGACAGCGACGCAACCGATGAGTTCAGCACCGAGGAAGGAACCGTCGGACGCCGTGAGATCGTGACGTCCATCGTGCCGACGACGGGCGGTGAAGTTGTGCTGCCGGAAATCTCGCTGACCTGGTGGGATACGGAAGCAGGTGAAGAAAAAACGGCAACCATCCCGTCCGAGACCATTCATGTGGATGGGCCCGTGACGGCGTCGGCGACGCCTTCGCGGCCCGCTGCTTCCTCCGGGCCGACAAACTCGTTTTCTTCCGAGAACGGTTCGATCCATATGGAAGAGTGGGCCCTTGCGGGAGGCGGCGTTGCCGTGACGCTGGCGCTCGCGTTCGGCGTTGCCATGGCCGCCCGGCGCAGGCATGCTCCTTCGCCGGTGCAAAAGGAACCGGCCCGGAAACATGCAGAGAAGTCCGGTCAGGCCCGCCGGGAAGCAGAACAATTGCTGTCAGCTCTCAAATCTGCGGGCAGAAGCAAGGATGCCAGGAATATCTATCTTGCAGCGCTCGCCTGGCAACGTGGACTGCCGAAAACGGTCTCGGTTCCGCAGGCCTTCAAAAAGGAAGTCAGCAAATTGGAACAGCATCTTTATGCCGTGGACAAGGAAAGCGCGAGCTTCGATGCCGGCCGCATGATCCAGATTGCCGAACAGGTTACCAAAGGGGCGGGCAAGACCAGCAGGCAAAGCGGAATACTTCCATCGCTTTATCCCGAGCATGCAAATCCGGAATTGGCCTGACGCCTTTTCAGTTCAGCAGAGAGCCATTGGTTTTTTGCGGTTGAAACGGAACGGTGCAGCAGGGATGCTGCACTTCGCATTGAAGAGGAAGACATATGTACAAGGTATTGCCACAAAGCGAGGGCCCCACGCTGGGGCTGATGATTTCCGGAAAGATCGACATCACCGAAGAACGGGAAATGATCGAGCTTGCCGAAAAAGTGCTTGCCGAGCATGACAAGCTCAACCTGCTTGTCATTGTCGGAGAAAACGTATGGGCGTCTCTTGAGGCTGCGTATGCTGATCTCAGATGGATCACCACTCATTTGAAAAACGTTGCCAAGCTGGCGATCGTCACAGACAGCAAGACACTGGGCTGGCTGGTTGAGCAGGATGCAAAGATCGCCAGGCACCTGGGAATTGGCGAACGGCATTTTGCCACCGATGAATTGGAGGAAGCGTGGAAGTGGGCCAGGTCCACTTAACGCAACAAAGAACAAGCCCCGCTGAAAGGCGGGGCTTTTTCATCAGTGTCGATCAATCGCAGATTTGCCGGATATCAGGCCGATTGCTCCTCCAGCACCGGATGCTGCTTCACTGACACGTCTTGCGCAGCATGGGCAATCAGCGATGCGTTTGGCGCCAGGCGGAGCCTGGCAGCGCTCAGGTCCGCACCTTCACTGAAGAGAATGTCCTGAACGCCATTGATCTGAAGGTCCTGCCAGTGTGCCGACAGGTTGAACAGGCACAGCGTATGTTCATCCCGCAGGAATGCGAGAACCGGTTCTTCGGTTTTCAGAAACCGGGTCTGTCCGTATTTGAGAGCCGGATTGTCCCGGCGAAGATTGAGGAGTTCCCGGTATATCTTCAACACGCTGCCATTGGATTGTTCCTGCAGATCGGCAGCCTTGGCAAGTTGCGGCGCCTTGACCGGTAACCAGCTCGTTTCGGCGTCCGAAAACCCTCCATGTTTGGCATCATGCGTCCAGACCATGGGTGTACGGCAGCCGTCGCGTCCTTTGTCTGCCGGCCAGTAATTGAGGCCTTGCGGGTCGGTCAGTTCCTCATAGGCAAGGTCCGTTTCCGTCTGTCCCAACTCCTCGCCCTGATACAGGCAGACAGATCCTTCAAGCGACAGCAGTAGAGCGGCCGCCTGTTTGGCAAGCGCAACCGCGTTGCCGCCATGTTCCGACCAGCGGCTGCAATGACGCTGAACGTCGTGATTGGAAAATGCCCAGCAAGGCCATCCGTCCCGTGCTTCACGGAAGAAGGTCTCAATATGGTTGCGGAAGTGGCCAGCGGAAAATTCCTCGCTCAGCATGTCGAACGAATAGGCCATGTGAAGGCGCCCGCCGCTGGTATAGGCCGCCATCAGTTCCGTGCCATGGTGGTGGTCGCCGATTTCTCCAATCAGGGTGCGGTCCTGATATTCATCGAGGACACTGCGCAGTTTCTCCAGAAAGGGCAGGTTTTCCGGCTGGTTTTTCGAGAACAGCGGATATTGCATGTCGTAAAGACGACCGACTGGTCCTTCGCGCTTCACGTAGTCTGCCGGATTGTCTCTGAGCTTGGCGTCGTGAAAGTAAAAGTTGACGGTATCAAGCCGGAAACCGTCAACGCCCCGGTCAAGCCAGTAGCGAAGCACATTCAGCAGCCAATCCTGTACCTCAGCATTGTGGAAGTTGAAATCCGGTTGTTCCTTCAGGAAGTTATGGAAATAATATTGCTGACGGCGCGGTTCCCATTCCCAGGCGCCGCCACCATTGAAGATCGCCTGCCAGTTGTTGGGTGGCGTGCCATCGTGATTGGGGTCTGCCCACACATACCAGTCCGCTTTCGGGTTGGAGCGGGACTGCCTGCTTTCCAGAAAGAACGGATGCTGGTTGCTGGAATGTGACAGAACCTGGTCGATGATGACCTTGAGCCCCAGTTTGTGAGCCTCTTCGATCAGTGTGTCGAAATCCGCGAGCGATCCGAAGAGTGGATCGATGTCGGTGTAGTTGGAGACATCGTAACCCATGTCGGCCATGGGGGAGGTGAAGATCGGAGACAGCCAGATCGCGTCGACACCGAGCGAGGCGACGTAGGGCAGGCGTTGCACGATGCCTTTCAGGTCGCCGATGCCGTCGCCATTGGTATCCTGAAAGGAGCGCGGATAGATCTGATAAATGACGGATCCCCGCCACCATTCTTCTTTCATGACCAAGCCTCCTCGCTGGTTCTTGACAGGTTCGATGGCGCATATGACTATCCAAAACGTTTTGGGTTTGCAAGTTGTCCGTTCTTGGTCTCTCGCCTGAACTGGGAAACTCGGCTAAGAAAGATGGCAAATCAGGGGATCATTCATGGCAACCATCAAGGACATCAGCAAGAAGCTGGGCATCTCGGTAACGACTGTCAGTCGTGCCCTGAATGGTTATTCCGACGTCAATGAAGAAACTCGGAAGCGAATTCAGAAAGCTGCCAAGGCTATGAATTATAGGCCTAATCAGATTGCGCGGAAGCTGGTGTCCGGTCGATCTGGTATCGTGGCGATGGTTCTGCCAGATGATTACGGCATTACGACCAGGGACATCTGGTTCGAGATTATTTCCGGCTTATCTTCTGAGTTTTCCAAGCGTGACATGGATTTTGTTCTCAATGTCAGTGCCAGGGAGAACATTCTGGGCGTTTACCAGCGGATGATCGATCGCGGCACTACGGACGGATTTATCATCATTGCTCCGGTCAAGAATGATCCCCGCGTTGCAATGCTTGAAAAGCACAAGGTGCCGTTCGTGATTCACGGTCAGGCCGAGCAGCGCTTTGATTATGCTTACTTTGATATCGATAACTATGGGCTGACGCGCCGGTCGGTGGAATATCTGATCGGTCTCGGGCATACCAGAATCGCCTTTGTTTCCGGCCCCAAGGAGCATGGCTTCGTCACGCATCGTGTGAAGGGGTATTCGGACGCGCTTCGTGGGCATGGGCTGGAGCCGAAGTCTGCCTGGATCCGCTACGCCGACAAGATGTCGGAAGATTTTGGTCTGGTTTCGGCCATTCAGATCCTGAGTCGCGGAGGGGAAGTCCCGACGGCGTTTATTTGTGGTAATACCTTGATTGCAAAGGGAATTTATCAAGCTGCCGCGTCTCTCGGACTGTCTGTGCCCAATGATGTCTCCGTCATCGCGCATGATGATGCGTTGCCGGACTCTCGCGCGGTTTCATTTGATCCGCCTTTGACTGTCACGCGTTCCCCTTTGCGCGACAGTTCTGCTCCGCTGGCGGATATTCTCGTGCGGCGCATTCAGGGCGCGCCCTTGTCCGAGCTTCAGGTAACTGTTCCGGATCAGTTCATCGAAAGGCGGTCGACGGGCGAACCGGCCCGGTAAACCTCACTTTTTCGTGGTCTGCTTGACTTGCGATTCTGTTTGAATTAGCTTCCAAAACGTTTCGGATAGTTGAAAACGGCTGAAAACGGCGGTTTTTGACGAATTGAATGAAGTTTACACTAACGGGCAAGTGGCCATGGGAGGAAACGATGGCTCCGACTTCAACAAAATCATCATTGAAAAGAGTGTTGCTTTCAGCGCTCTGCCTGCCTGTGTTCGCTGCACCCGTCTCAGCGGATGTCGTGAATTACGTTTCAGGGGCACCGGCAAAAGACATCAAGATCCTCAAGGAGATCGTAAAGCCCTGGGAGGAGGCAACCGGTCACACGCTCGAATTTACATCGATGCCACCGTCGACAACGGATTCATTTGCGCAGTACCGCCTTTGGCTGGCTGCGAACAATTCCGACATTGACGTTTACGAGACCGATGTCATCTGGGCGCCGCAGCTCGCCAATCACTTTGTCGACCTGAGCAATGCTGCTTCCGATGTGATCGATGCGCATTTCCCGTCAATCATCGAATCGCAAACGGTAGACGGCAAACTGGTTGCTTTGCCGCTCTTCACCGATGCGCCTGCCCTTTACTATCGGAAGGATCTTCTTGAAAAACACGGCGCTGCCGTTCCTTCCACATGGGAGGAACTGACGGCGACGGCGAAAAGCGTGCAGGCTGCAGAGCGAGCCGGAGGGCAAAGCGACCTTTGGGGATTTGTCTGGCAGGGAAATGCCTATGAGGGATTGACCTGCGATGCCCTGGAATGGGTGAAATCCTTCGGCGGCGGTCAGATTGTCGAGCCGGATGGAACCGTTTCGATCAACAACGAGCAGGCCATCAATGCGCTGGAGCTGGCAAAGAGCTGGGTCGGCACGATCTCGCCGGAAGGGGTTCTCGCCTATCAGGAGGAAGACGCACGCGGGGTCTGGCAGACAGGCAACGCGGTGTTCATGCGAAACTGGCCATATGCCTATGCGCTGGGCAACTCCGACGATTCAGCCGTCAAGGACAAGTTTGGCGTCGTCCCGCTGCCAAGCGGTGGCTCAAACGACAAGTCGGCCGCCACACTGGGTGGCTGGAATCTTGCCGTCTCCAAATATTCAAAGAACCCGGATGCGGCGATTTCGCTGGCGCTTTATCTGACTTCCCCGGAGGCGCAGAAACGCCGGGCGCTGGAACTGTCGCGCTTGCCAACCCTCGTTTCGCTTTACGATGACGAGGACATCAAGACCGAGCAACCCGCCATCGCGGAGTGGAAGGACATTTTCCTTCAGGCCGTGCCGCGCCCCTCTGCGCCGACGAAGACCAAATACAACGAAGTTTCTTCGAAATTCTGGTCCGCCGTTCATGACACTCTGTCCGGCAACGGGTCAGCTGCAGAAAACCTGGAACTTCTTGAAATCGAGCTGAACGAGATCAAGGGCAACTCCTGGTAATACCGAGGTCCTCCGAAGGGGGCTGGGCACCTGATGCCCGGCTCCCGACTTTCGCTTAAAGGCGTCGCCGGTCATGGTTTCAAATGTGGGTCGGATGGCCATCGCAACAGGTGGGCAATCCGCATCTCAAAGATCAGATCTGCAGCAAAGCAGGATCCGGGCAGCAAGATGGTTTCTTGCCCCCATGATCGTGGTGCTGTTGTGCGTGGCCGCCTGGCCCTTGGCGCGCACGGTCTATTTCAGTTTCACCAACACGAGTCTCACCAACCTCTACGGCGGTGAATGGATCGGCTTCGACAATTATCTGAACTGGCGCACACTTTCCTCAGGCCGGGTGATCTTTCGCGGTACGCTTGTCGATCCTGACTGGTGGAACGCGGTCTGGAACACACTGCGGTTTGCGATTGTGTCGGTCGGGTTCGAAACTGTCCTGGGTCTGATGATTGCGCTGGTCCTGAATGCGGAATTCCGCGGCCGCGGACTGGTGCGCGCAGCGATTCTTGTGCCCTGGGCAATTCCGACCATTGTCTCCGCCCGCCTCTGGGGCTGGATGCTGCATGACCAGTTCGGCATCATCAACGACATCCTCCTGAAGCTGGGCCTGATCTCTCACAAGATTGCCTGGACGGCCAATCCGGATACGGCAATGCTTGCCGTTCTTGTGGTCGATATCTGGAAGACCACCCCGTTCATGGCGCTTTTGTGCCTGGCCGGTTTACAGATGATCCCAAGGGATATCTATGAAGCTGCCCGGGTGGATGGCGTTCATCCCATCAAGGTGTTTTTCTACATAACCCTGCCCTTGGTCCGCCCGGCATTGATGGTCGCGGTCATTTTCCGCCTGCTCGACGCGATGCGGATCTTCGATCTGATCTACGTCCTGACGCCAAACTCGACCCAGACCAAAACCATGTCGGTGATCGCCAGGGAAAACCTGATCGATTTCGACAAGTTCGCCTACGGTTCGGCGCAGTCGACGCTTCTTTTCCTGATCATCGGGGCCAGCGTGATTGCCTATATCCGGCTAGGCCGCGTTGATCTGACCGGGGAGGATCACAGATGATCATGCCGCGCGCTGCAAGACAGATTGCCAAGACGTCCTCGTTTTACGCGCTGGTCGCCGTGATCGTTATCGTGTCCGTTTTTCCGTTCTACTACGCGATCGTCAGCAGCTTCAAAACGGGAACGGATTTGTTCCGGATTTCCTATTGGCCCGCGCATTTCGATCTGGCCAACTATCGCACCGTGCTGGAAACGGGTGCGTTCCCGCGCAATCTGTTCAACTCACTGTTCGTTGCCACATTGACAGTGCTGCTGTCGCTGCTGCTTGCGGTGTCGGCGGCCTACGCGCTTTCGCGCGTGAAGTTTCGCGGACGCAGTCTCATGCTGATGACCATTTTGGGTGTCTCCATGTTTCCGCAGATCGCGATCCTTGCGGGATTGTTTGAGCTCGTGCGGGCGAGCGGTCTTTACAACACGCCGTATGCGCTCGTCCTGAGCTACTTGATCTTCACCTTACCCTTCACTGTCTGGGTGCTCACCGCCTTCATGAGAGACCTGCCGGTGGAGATTGAGGAAGCCGCCATCATGGATGGCGCGAAACCGTGGCAGACCGTGGTCTATGTCTTTCTGCCCCTGATGTGGCCGGCCACGGTGACGACAGGACTTCTCGCCTTCATCGGGGCGTGGAACGAGTTCCTGTTTGCTCTCACCTTCACGTCTTCGGCCAATACGCGAACGGTTCCTGTCGCCATCGCCCTGTTTTCCGGATCTACCGAGTTCGAGACGCCATGGGGCATCATCATGGCAGCATCGGTCATCGTCACGGTACCACTTGTCGCACTGGTTCTGATCTTTCAAAGAAAGATCGTTGCCGGTCTGACGGCTGGAGGCGTCAAGGGGTAGCGTTCGGAGAGACGCGGTCAGGCACGGCCTCTCGCAGACCACCAGGTAAATTGAAGCGAAGCAGGCTTCAGCTTATCTAGCTGACCTCGTTGTCCAGGCTCGCGAACCAGGCCTGATAATCCAACTCAGCGGCTTCGATCGCCTTGCCGTTAATAAGCCGGCGCAGGAATGCGATGCTGACGGCCCTGGATCTGCTGTTGTAAATGGCGCCGCCTGTGTCGCGGCCCGTTTCCTGATCGACGCCCAATTTCTCGTAGAGCGATTGCAGCCGGCTCTGGACGCTGCGCAGCGAAATGCCCCGCCGACGTGAAATCGTCCGGTCGGTCAGACCGAGGGCAATGTCGATCAATACCTCGTACTCAGAATCGGTCAGTCCCTGCAACCGGTCGTCTGCGCGTTGCTGAACACCGCGCACCGCCCTGTCGATGATGCATTGTTCTTCGACGAAGACACCCTGGAGTGCCAGTTTCAACCGGTCTTCCGATGCGGATTTCAGGATATAGCCGTATGAAGCGCCCACCGGCACAATGCGTGAAATGCCGCGGACATAGGCTTCGTCGGCATAGTTGGACCAGAACAGGATGCGCGTTTCCGGTTCTTTGCGCCAGATCGCGCGGGCCGCATCCACCCCGGTCCGGTTCGGCATCTGCAGGTCCATGACGATGGCATGGGGACAATGCTGTGCAGCAAGGGCGATGCCCTCGTCTCCATCCTTTGCCTCGATCAGTTCGGTGACATCCGGCAGCTCCCGTTCAATCACTTCCCGCAGGAATGACCGGTGCAGGACATCGTCTTCAACAATCAATACGCGCATCTAGTTCTTCTGTTTTTCCGTCAAAGGCGGCAGCGCCGCTTCTCGTTGCTGTTTCCGGCAGGATCACGCGCACGCAGGTGCCGGGCATTCTCAAACAAGGGGCAATGCTGAAATCGGCAGATATCAGAGTGGCGCGGGTTCTCATGTTTTCTATTCCACCCAGATGGTCTGCATCTTCTTCCGGCAATCCGCGTCCGTCATCGGAAATTGAAAGGCAAAGGTTGTCACTTTTCAAGGAAAGAGCAACGTCAATGCGCGAGGCATCTGCGTGCTTGATCGCATTGTTGACCGCTTCCTGCGTGATCCGGAAAAGCGCGATCTGCAAGGTTTCCTGCAAGTCGTTTCCTGCGCCGCCCGTCGTGTCGGAATAATAGGCATCGATAGACCTTGGCTGCGAAGCGACGGCTCTTTCCAACAAGGCCTCAATGCCCTGATCAAATCCGAAGAGCTGCAACACGCTCGGTCTTGCATCCTCGATAATGCTTCTGAGCTCCTGCAGGCTGACTTCCAGATCGTCGGTCAGCTGATTGAGTGCGTCTCCGGGGATCATCGGCCGACTGCGAAGGCGTCTCAGGGAGTGATTGAGCCGCGTGAGGTCTGCCAGCGTCTGGTCATGAAGATCCATCCCGATCCGCTGGCGTTCCTGTTCCAGGGCTTCCGTCAATCTAAGGGCTCCGGCGCGCAGGCCCTCTGCGTGTGCGTGGATCTCCGCTTGCCGAATGGCAGCGTTTCGAGCGCGTTCTCCCTGGTGCAGCGCGTGAATATAGGACGATAGCAGGTCGGCCACATATTGGGCGATCGTGACGTGACTGTCTTCATAAACGCCGCGCGCATGACAGGAATAGGATAGCGCGCCGATCACCTTGCCCTCGACCTGCAGGGGGACGTGAAGGCGGCTGCGCAAACGCGCGTCGAAGATCGGATCACTGAAGGCGCCAACGAAATGAAAGCGCTCATCACATTGGGCGTCGGCGGTCAGGATGAAGGTTTCTTCGCCACGCAGGATGCTTCGGATCGGGCTGACGGAAACCGGCACCGGGTCGGGAGCCTCTCCCCAGCCGGTGTGAAGGCGGGCTTCGTAGGCCACATGCATGTCCTGGTCACCGGTCAGAATGCACACGTCGATGTGGTCGTGCGGCAGGAAAAACCCGACTTCCTCCGACACTTTCTGGATCAGGGATTGAAAGTCCAGTTGACCGGCCACCGCTCGTGAAATGAGCAGAAACCGCTGGAGCATGGCTTCAGTGCTGATGGGGCTCGCTCCGGTGTTGGCGCTACTTTCGGTCAAGGATAGCGATCTCCATTCTTCCGCGCCCGAGCCTTTCCCGCCGAGACGCTGCCGAATTCCGCGTCCATTGATACGGGAACCCGCAGAGCTTGATGTGGAAAGTACAGCATACATACCGTGCGCGGCATGGAAAGCTCTCCAATACCAATTCAAGTCGGCGTCGCTTCAAGTGAGCGGCAGCATGTATCTTTGAGGGAGCGTGAGGCTGTTGCATCAGGGTGTGGAAATTGAGTGCGAGCGGATGCGGGATCTGGTTATCCCGATATGCCGGCTTGAAAAGCTCTTTGAGGACTGTCTCTGGGCGGAAGGGCCGGCCTACATGGCCGGCGCCGACTGTGTGGTCTGGTCGGATATTCCCAACAACCGCATCCTGCAATGGGTCGAGGGGCTGGGCACTCGCCCACTGGTTTCCGTATCGAACTATGCCAACGGCAACACGATCGATCGTGAGGGCAGGCTGGTCAGTTGTGAGCATCAGAGCCGCTCCGTCGTGCGCCGGGAGCACAATGGATCACGAACCGTGCTTGCTTCGCACTTCGAGGGCAAACGGCTGAATTCCCCAAATGACATCGTTGTAAGATCGGATGGATCGATCTGGTTCACGGATCCGACCTACGGCATCCTGACGGACTATGAAGGCGTGCGGGCCGAGCCGGAACAGGAAGGCTGCAACGTCTATCGCCTCGATCCGGAAACCGGCGAATTGCGCGCTGTTGTTCGCAGTATGGTCAAGCCGAATGGGCTGGCCTTCTCACCCGATGAGGATCGGCTGTATGTGTCCGATACCGGAGTTTCTCATTTGAACGGTGGCCCGCATCATATCCTGGCCTTTGATCTGAATGAGCAGGGGCTTCCGGAGAACGAGCGCGTTTTTGCCGAGATTTCTCCAGGTGTTCCAGACGGCTTCCGTGTTGATGAATTCGGCAACATCTGGTCGAGTTCCGGAAACGGCGTTCAGGTTTTCTCGCCTGAAGGAGATTTTCTCGGCCGCATCGCCGTCCCCGAAGCTGTCTCGAACCTGACTTTTGGCGGTCCGAAAAACAACCGTCTCTTCATCACAGCAACGACCTCGCTCTACGCCATCTATGTCGGTGTGCGGGGCGCAACCAGGAGAGAAATTCTCTGAGGAACTGAAGTACTTTTAATTGGGAGGAAATCATGACTATCAGACGTTCCCTGATGCTTGCGACAGCCGTCCTTGCGCTGTCTGCCGCAGGCGTCCCGTCCGCAATTGCCGACACATCGGACAAGCGGATTGCACTGTCCAACAACTATGCCGGTAACAGCTGGCGCCAGGCCATGCTCAATTCCTGGGAAAAGAACGCCGATCAGGCGGTCAAGGACGGCGTGGTGGCCGCGGGCGATGCGTTCACCACGGCGGAAAACCAGGCGACCGAGCAAGCGGCCCAGATCCAGAACCTGATCCTTCAGGGTTATGATGCAATCGTCATCAACGCAGCTTCGCCGACGGCACTCAATGGTGCGGTCAAGGAAGCATGCGACGCAGGTATCGTGGTCGTTTCGTTTGATGGTGTCGTCACCGAGCCCTGTGCCTGGCGCATTGCGGTCGATTTCAAGAAGATGGGCGAGATCCAGGTCGACTACCTCGCAGAACGGTTCCCGGACGGTGGCAATCTTCTGGAAATCCGCGGTCTTGCCGGGGTCTTCGTTGACGACGAAATTCACTCGGGCATCGAATCTGGTGTTGCCAACCACAACAAGTTCAATGTCGCCGGCTCGGTTCATGGCGAATGGACCCAGACCGTTGCCCAGAAGGCCGTCGCGGGAATTCTACCAAGTCTGCCGGAAGTGGTCGCTGTCGTGACCCAGGGGGGAGATGGTTATGGTGCGGCGCAGGCCTTTGCTGCCGCCGGACGGCCGACACCGATCATCATCATGGGCAACCGGCATGACGAGCTGACATGGTGGAAGGAGCAAAAGGATGCCAACGGCTATGAAACCATGTCGGTTTCCATTGCGCCGGGTGTCTCCACGCTTGGCTTCTGGGTTGCGCAGCAGATCCTTGACGGCAAGGATGTTCCCAAGGATCTGATCGTGCCGTTCCTGCAAATCGATCAGGCGGACCTTGAAGAAGGGCTTGCCAACACCGAGGCAGGCGGCGTTTCCAACGTCGAGTATTCCCTCGACGATGCCAAGTCCTATCTCGACGGCGTCAAGTAAGGCGTCCCAGTACCGTCCGTTGACTTTCCGGGGGAGCAATGACAACGGAAACCAGGCCTCCCTTGATTGCTCTCAAGGGAATTCGAAAAGTATTCGGGGCGGTACAGGCCCTCGCCGGTGTGGATCTCGAAATCCGCACCGGCGAATGCCTGGGGCTTGTCGGCCATAATGGCGCCGGCAAGTCGACCTTGATGAACATTCTTGCCGGAACGCTGACCGCAAGCGGCGGCGATCTTGAAGTGGCAGGTACTAATCAGGGCAAGGGTTACTCGGTTCAAAGTGCCGGAAATCTTGGCATCCGCTGTGTCTTTCAGGAATTGTCGCTTTGTCCGAACCTGTCTGTTGCCGAGAACACCCGGATCATTCATCCGATGCTGAAGGGCTTCGGCTGGCGCAAGCGTGCCGGCATTCTGATCATGGATCAGTTGGACCTGATCTTTCCGGGACATGGAATTTCCAGCAGCAGCATCATTGGCGATCTGTCAATCGCAAAGCGCCAGATGGTGGAAATTGCCCGCGCCTTTACGGTGACGGATACGGAACTGCACCTCGTGATCCTCGATGAGCCGACCTCGTCGCTGGATGCCCAGGTCGCCGACCAGCTGCTGGCTCATATTCGGGGCATTGCGTCCCAAGGGGTAAGCATCATCCTGATTTCGCATCTGCTGGGCGAAATCCTTCAAGTGTCCGATAAGATTGCGGTGATGAAAGACGGGCGTGTGGTCGATTTGCGCGCTGCTGAAAAGTTTGACCGGACCAGCCTGGTGGAGGCGATGGGCAGCACCGTGGTTGCCGAGGCCGCGCCGCGCCGTGACGCCGTCCCTGCAAGCGCCAAGGGCGAAGAGCGCGTCCATATGCGTCCACCTGGCCAGCCGGACGACCAGAGCATCAGGGCGCAGGCAGGTGAGGTGATCGGTTTTGCCGGTCTGGCCGGTCAGGGCCAGACGGCGGCACTTCTATCTGTCTACGACGGTCATGGCGTTTTGCCCTCAACCGGAGGAGAGGCGGCTTGTTGTTTTGTTGCAGGTGACCGGCAGGTGGACGGCGTTTTGCCGCTTTGGTCGATCCGAAAAAATATCGGGATCAGCTCGCTGAAGAGATTGAGGTCCGGTTTACTGGTGCAGGGCGAGAGGGAACAGGAGCTTGCCGAAGCCTGGAAAGACCGGATCGGTATCCGGGCGCCCGATGTCGAAGCGCCGATTCTGTCGCTCTCTGGCGGTAATCAGCAAAAAGTCCTATTTGCCCGCGCGCTGGGCTCTGCGGCGGACATTGTGCTGATGGACGACCCCATGAGAGGGGTCGATGTCGGTACGAAAAACGAGGTCTACGCCATCATCCGACAGGAAGCTTCCAGGGGGCGAACCTTTCTTTGGTACACGACCGAAATGGAAGAACTCGACTATTGCGATCGCGTCTATGTGTTCCGTGACGGAGTGGTCGCCGAAACTCTTTCGGGCGACGACATCACGGAAGAAAAGCTGTTGCTTGCCTCTTTCAAACAGGTGGCCGAACCGGCATGACATATCTTCACTTCTTTACTTCGGCCCGGTTCTGGCGAGGGGCGTTGCCGGCGCTGTCTCTGACCTTCGTTCTATTGGGCGTGTTCTGGTTGCAGCCACGCGCCATGAGCTATTTCGGCCTCAATCTTCTTTTCAATCTCGCCGTGCCGATTGCACTTGCGACCATCGCCCAGATGTTCGTGATCGCCGTGAACGATCTGGATCTGTCGATCGGTAGCTTTGTGTCGCTGGTCGCCTGTATCGGGGCGACCTGGCTCAATGACACGCCATTGCTGGGAATAGCGGCGCTGGCGGGGTGTGTTCTTGTTTATGCGGCTCTTGGGGCATTGATCCATCTGCGGCAGTTGCCCAGCATTGTTGTCACGCTGGGCATGTCGTTTGTCTGGTCAGGCTGTGCAGTCCTGTTGCTGCCAACGCCCGGCGGTGCGGCGCCGGATTGGATTCGCGCGCTTGTTTCCTTCAAGCCGCCTTACGTGCCCATGCCGTTGATTGCTGCGCTGGTTCTGGCAGTGGTCGTCTACTTCGGACTGATGCGCACGTCCTGGGGTGTCTTGATGCGTGGCGTCGGCGGCAACGAAAAAGCCCTCACCCGGGCTGGCTGGTCGATCCTGAAACTCAAGATGGTCATGTATTCGCTGACCGCCTTGTTCGGCATTTTTGCCGGGCTCACGCTGGTCGGTCTCGCGACGTCTGCGGATGCCAATATCGCGCTTCGCTATACCTTGTTGTCGATCGCCGGGGTCATTCTCGGTGGAGGTGAGTTCGTTGGAGGGCGGGTGTCGCCTGCCGGTGCTGTTCTTGGTGCGATGACACTGACCCTGACCGCCTCCTTCCTTTCATTTCTGCGGATCTCGCCGGACTGGCAAATCGGTGCTCAGGGAGCAATCCTGATCATCGTTCTGGCTCTGAGGGCTGTCGTCAACCGTCTGGAGAATCGCTGATGAAAGTGCTCGATACACTCACGCGCAATCGTCCCTGGAGCTGGTCTTTCCTGGCGGCGTTTCTGACCTGGGCCGTCACGGCGGCCTATATCAGTGGAAGCGGTGGTCTGGCCTTGGCATCGACCGCGCTGTCCTTCGCGACCTTCTTTGTGATGGTCGGGATCGGGCAGATGTTCGTCATCACCCTTGGGCCGGGCAATGTCGATCTGTCCATTCCATCGACGATCACGTTGTCGGCTGTGGTTGCCATGATGGTGATGGGTGGCGACAACGCCATGATCCTGCCGGGTTTTCTTGCGGCGATTGTCGTTGGAGGGGTGGTTGGGCTGTTCAATTACGGCCTTATCCGTGTCCTAAGCATTCCACCGATCATAGCGACCATGTCGTCCAGTTTTCTGGTGCAGTCCAGTGCGATTGCCCTGGGGCGCGGGGTCAAGATCAAGCCGCCGCCGGTTCTTGAGTGGGTGTCGACCGCGAAGGTCGCGGGGCTGCCGATCCTGTCGCTCGGTGTTGTCGTGTTTGCGCTGGGCATGGCGGTTCTGCTTAACCGCACTGTTTACGGCCGGTCGGTGACGGCTTTCGGGCAAAATGTTCGTGCGGCACGGCTTGCGGGCGTCCCCGTGGAGCGTATTAGGTACCTGACCTATACGCTGTCCGCGGTGCTTGCGGCGGTCTGCGGGGTGTTTCTGGCCGGTTTCTCGGGTGGGTCTTCGCTGAATATGGGCGAAGAGTATCTTCTTGCCTCGATTGCGGTCGTTGTGATCGGTGGATCGTCCATCGCAGGTGGCAATTCCAACGTGCCGGGCATTTACGGGTCGGCCCTGTTTCTCTTTTTGCTGGTGGCAATGCTCAACACCTTCGGGGCAGCTGCCGGCGTGCGCCTGATTCTGACAGGCCTGATCATCGTCGGTGTCGTTACTTTTGCCGGTGGGCGAAAGGAAGGCCGGTAGGCGAACATAAAATTTCACGATCATTCCGCTTGCTGCGACGCGGGTCGTTTTTGAGCCGGAGGAGACATGAAGGGTCACCTCCGGCATGCGCATGCACGTCTTCATAACTTTCCTGAAACTCCACAAAAAATAAGCTTCCAGCCAAGACATTCGAGCAAGGTTGTGTGGCAACTGTGACCACCTGCCGGAGAGTGATTTTGACGTCTTTTCTGCGTTAGTTGAAAACGTTGTCAAAATAAAAACAGAAAATTTCCGCTTGATTCAAACTAACATGTCAGATTATTAGATTAAGAAGTTGAAACGTTTCATTTTGGGAGGACGTTATGAAATTCATGGTTGGAACGTCGGCGCTTGCCTTGGTCGCCAGTGCGATGTTTGGCGGAGCTGCGCAGGCTGCGGATCAGGAACTTGTCATCTTCAACTGGCTCGGCGGTTCCGAGCGCGAGATGATCGTGAAGCTGGAAGAGGGATTCGAGGCAAAGTATCCGAACATCGACGTCAAGGACATCAATCCAGCGGCCGGTGGCGACGATGCGCGCGGCGGAATTCGTACCGCACTGCTGGCAGGCGAAAAGTTCGACATCCTGATCAACACCTGGCCGTCACTGGAAAAGGAAATGGTCGACAACGGACTGCTGAGGCCACTGGATGGTGCGTGGGAGCAGTATGGTTGGTCGAATGCTCTCAGCGACAGCTGGAAAAACCTCAGCAATCATGAGGGTAAGACCTACGGCGCCTATTTCATTGCAGGAAACAGATCAGGCCTCTGGCATCGCACCGATACGATGAAGGACACCGGCATTGCGAACGTGCCAACCGAGTGGGACGGCTTCCTGGCCTCGTTCGGACCTTTGAGCGAGGCTGGAAAACTTCCCGTCTTTATCGGTGCGCGCAGCTGGGCGCAGACGGAATGGTTCGAAAATGCTCTCCTGAAGACGGCCGGTACGGATTTTGCCGGCAAGCTGGCACGACACGAGGCAAAGTGGACCGATGAGCCGGTCAAGGCCACGTTCCGCAACCTGCGCGACATGCTCCAGGCCAATTGCTGTGCCGACGCGGATACCATGTTGTCCACGCACTGGACTGATGCGGCAGATGCCGTTCTGAAGGACGGCAAGGCCGGTTACATGCTGATCGGTACCTGGGTGAACAGCCGGGCCTCCAACGAGTACGCACTGAAACCGGGCGTCGACTACGACTTCGTCCAGTTCCCGACCATCGATCCGGCTCATGCGGAGGCGATGAGCGTTGACGGCAAAAACCTCGTTGTCATGGAAAGCGCCGCCAATCCGGAAGCTGCTGAAAAATTCATCGACTATGTCCTGAGCCCGGAAGGATCGGCGATCATTGCCGAATATGGTCAGGCGACGCCGAGCGCCAACAGCGATCTGTCGGATTACGATCCGGTTGTCGCCAAGTACGCGTCGCTGTTGCAGAGCTCGGATGTTTTCTTCGTGCTTGATGATCTGCTGCCGGCGGAATTGAGCGGCGAGTTCCGCGTCAGCCTGCAGAAATTCCTGAAAGATCCGTCCGACGCCAATATTGACGCGATCACGCAGGCTCTCGAAGCCAAGGCTAGCGAAGTCTACTGATAATGCTGCACGGGTCTCATTCCTCCTCTTCCCGGCAGACCCCGGCCAGTCCCTTCTCGGGGCTGGCCGCAAGGCTTCTGTCGGGGAAACTCAGGAGATATGACTGGGTCGCGTTCGCCTTGCTGGCGCCAACCCTGTTCTTCTTTGCAGTGGGGGTTCTCTATCCGCTGCTCGATACGTTTCGGGTCAGTTTTCTGGACTGGACAGGTTTGAGTCGGCCCAAACCGGCAGGTTTCGAGAACTACATCAAGCTGTTTGCCGACCCGAACTTTCACAATGCACTCCGGGTCACGCTGACCTGGACATTGTCCTGCACATTCATTTCCGTTGCGATCGGTTGGTCGTTCGCGTTGATGTCAGGACTTGCGCCCAAGGCAACCGCTCCCTTCCGGATCGTTATCTTTGCCGCCTATGGAATTTCGGAAACGGCCAGCGGTCTCATGTGGCTTGGCATCCTGCAACCTGAATTCGGCCTCTTGAACGGTGTCCTGCGGGCCGTGGGACTTGAGAACTGGACCAATCCCTGGCTGGGAGATCCCGACACCGCCCTTTGGGGGGTCATCGCAGCCTATGTCTGGACCCAGGCCGGTCTGCCTCTTCTCACCTGCTTTGCGGCTATCCAGGCGATTCCGCGCAGTCAGATCGAAGCGGCCTATGTCGATGGCGCAACCAATTGGCAGATCCTGCGCTACATCATGATGCCGCTCAGTCTGCCGGGCGTGAACATCGCGATCTTCATCAATCTGCTGAACAGCCTCAAAGCCTTCGACATGATCCAGATCCTGACCGCCGGGGGGCCAATCCGCGCAACCGAGACCGTTGGCTACTTCATGTACCAGGAGACGGTTGTCTACTTCAAACAGGGTTACGGTGCGGCCAGCACCATCGTGCTGCTTCTGGCCATCATGGTCTGTTCGCTGCCCCTGATCCTCAAACGGAGCTCGGAAGCCAGATGATCCGCAAGACCCCGACATGGCCCGTCTTCATCATGGGGGCTGTTGCAGCCCTCTGGCTGGTGCCGCTGGCGGGCATCGTGATGATGTCGATCCGTCCGGAAGCCGAGATCACGTCTGGCTGGTGGGTGCTCGATCCCTTCACCTTCACGCTTGATGCCTGGATTGAAGTCTGGACGACCTATCCGCTCGGCAAGGCTTTCGTGAACTCGCTTCTGATTGCTCTGTTCGCCACGATCCTGCCGGTTCTGTTCGCCCCGGCGGCCGCCTATGCGTTCCACTATCTGAAGTTTCCCTTCAGCAAGGTGCTGCTTCTCATCCTGGTCAACGCGTTCGTGGTGCCCAACCAGGTTGTCATCATTCCGCTGTTCAAACTGTGGCGCGAACTGGGGCTGATCGACAGCTACCTGTCGGTGGTGATCCCGTTTGTCGGATTGTCCTTCGCCTGGGCGGTTCTTCTGGTGAAGAACTTTCTGCGCAATTTCCCCAGATCGCTCATCGATGCGGCGCAGGTTGACGGTTGCGGCCATCTCAGAACTTACTTCTACATCGTTCTGCCCAATTCGCTGACAGCGATGGCTGCCGTCGCGATCCTGCAATTCATGTGGACCTGGAACGCTCTGCTGATCCCGATGCTGTTCCTCAGGGAAAACGCCACGCTGCCGGTTCTGCTCTCCACGATATCCGGCGCTTACGAACCCAACTGGGATCAGCGTGCGGTGGCCACCATCATCACCTCGGTGCTGCCCCTGATCATTTTCCTGGTGTTCCAGAAATATTTCTCGGCCGACGGCAAGAACCGTAGCGGCGCAAAAGGATAACAAGCATGCCGAAGCAAGAGCCGGAGAATTTCCGCTTTCGCCAGATCCACCTGGACTTTCACACCTCGGAACATATTGAAGGTGTCGGCGCTGATTTCGATCCCGAACAGTTCGTGCAGGCGCTCAAGGACGGGGCAGTGTCTTCAGTGACGCTGTTCGGCCGTTGTCACCACGGCTGGGCCTACTATCCGACCGAAGTCGGCAAGCCTCACCCGCATCTGAGCCGTCCGGATCTGCTCGGCGACATGGTGAGGGCGTGCAGGAAAGCGGACATTGAAACGCCGATCTACATGACCGTGCAATGGGACGAGTTGAGTGCGCGCGAACACCCGGAATGGCGGGTCATGCAGGCAGAGAACAGGGCAGCTAACTACCCCGGTACAGAAGCCAGTGCCATGAACCAGCTGACGCCGACCTGGCACACGCTTTGTCTGAACCACTCTGTATATGTCGATCATCTGATCGCCATGACGCGCGAGGTCTGTGAAGCTTACGCTCCGCCGGCACTTTTCATGGATATTCTGGGGTCTTACGACTGCGTCTGTAACAGTTGTCTCCAGTCCATGCGCGAAGCAGGGCTCGACCCGCTGGTTGCCGCGGATCGCAAGGCCAACGACAAGGCCGTTTTGATGGCGTTCTTCGAGCGTTTTACCCGTGAAATCAACGGTGAATTTCCGGACGTGCGGATCTTCTACAATTCAGGCCATATCTTCAAAGGTCAGAAGGAACGCTATCAATATTACGGCCAGCTTGAACTGGAGAGCCTGCCAACCGGTGGCTGGGGTTACGATCACTTTCCGGCATCAGCGCGCTATGCGGACGGGCTTGGACTGCCGATGCTCGGCATGACCGGACGCTTCCACACCCATTGGGGCGAATTCGGCGGTTTCAAACGGCCTGAAGCCTTGATTTTCGAGTGCTGCCAGATGATTGCCATGGGAGCGCATTGCTCGATCGGCGACCAGCTGCATCCGCGAGGCGCCATGGATCCGGCCACCTACGACCTGATCCGCCCGGCCTATGAACGGGTGAGGGAGCTGGAGCCTTACGCGGTCGGAGCGGAATATCAGGCCGACGTTGCGCTGCTTTCGCTTGAATCCCAGAATGGGGGGCTGACCGCCCACCTTGGACATCAGACGTCGGAAAGCGACACTGCCGCTGCCCGAACGATGCTGGAAATGCAGATCCCGTTTGACGTGATCGAAGGGGATGCGGACCTGTCGAAGTACCGTCTGGTCGTGCTGCCGGACGATATCCGGCTGGACAATGACCTTGCCGTCAGGATTGAAGAATATCTTGCCGGGGGCGGCACCGTTCTGGCGACAGGGCGATCGGGGCTGAATGCTGAAGGCAATGCCCTGATGCTGGATATTGGTGCTTCTCTGGCGCCGGATATCTGCTTCGATCCCAGTTACCTGCGGGCCGATCCGAATCTTGATCCTGACCTGCCGGTCTCATCCATCGTGATGTACGAGCAGCCTCTCGGTCTTCAGGCTCACGACGCTGACGTGCTTGCGGCTGTCAGGCCGTCCTACTTCAATCGGAAATGGGACCGGTTCTGCTCACATCTGCATACGCCGGAAGATGTTACGGCCGAGGATATTGGTCCGGCGATCCTGCAAAAAGGCCGACTTATCTTCTGCGCTTATCCGCTTTTCAGGCTCTACGGTGCGACCGGGCAGGTGCTCTACAAGTATCTGCTTCGCGGGATGATCAACCGGGTCTACGGCGAACGGTTGATGGGAACCGATCTGCCGTCTGCGGCACGGCTGTCACTGATGAACCAGCCTGCCGAGCACAGACAGATCCTGCATGTTCTCTACGCTCCGACTCAACTGCGCGGGGCCGGAATGAAATACAATGACGGTCAGACGCGCCAGGTTGAGATCATCGAGGATGCCCCTGAAGTCGATGGCGCAACTGCCTGGATCAGAACTGATGCCGCTCCAGCCAAAGTCACCTGTGCCCATACGGGCCGGGACGTGCGATGGACGCATGACATCGAACGTGGTCGTCTACTACTGTCTATTCCCAGATTTCATATTCATACCGCTCTCGTCATTCATGCGGAGCAGCAGAAAGACAGTTTCAGATGAACCATCGCAATCCGACCATTCTGGACGTTGCAAAGAAGGCTGATGTCGCTGTCGGCACGGTCTCCCGTTTCCTGAATGGCCGGAACATTCGAAAGTCCAATCGCGACCGGATAGAAGCTGCCATTTCCGAACTCGGGTTCCGGGCAAACATTGTGGCCCGGGCGATGAAGACCGAACGGACGAAGTCAATCGGATTGCTGGTGCCGGTTTTTGACGAGTTCAACTCGGCGATCCTGTCCGTTCTTGTCGATGAACTTCAAGCGAACGGTTATTCCCTGCTGACCTTTCACCATGGCCATCAGGCCAAGGCGATGATCGAGGCGCTGGAGGCCGCCGCGTCCCGCCGGATCGATGCCCTGCTCCTGTCGGCCACGGAAGGCATTCAGACCGAGGTCGAGCGGCAGGTCGCCGGGGACCTGCCGATTACCCTGTTCAACAATGACCTGCCCGAGGTTGCCGCCGACAGAGTGTTGGTCAATGACCGGGCCGGAACAGCACAAGCAGTGCGCCGCATGGTTGAGTTCGGACACGAGCGGATCGGTTTTGTCAGTGGTGACCTGTTTGAGTCCACCGCACGCAATCGCCTTGATGGTTACCTCGACACGATGCGTGAGCTGGGCCTTCCCATTGTAGAAGAGCTGATATGGAAACAGGACTGGAGCCGCAGCAACGGTCACGTCGCGACTCGCGCGTTTTGCGAAAGGACCGATCCGCCGACGGCGATCTTTTACAGCAGCTACATTCTGGCAACTGGCGGACTTGAATACATGCGCGGTGCCTCGCTGGTGCCGGGCAAGGATATGCACATCGTCTCCTTCGACGACCCCGACTATTTCTCCTTGCTGGCGCCCGGCATTACCGCCGTGGCGCAGCCCGTCAAGGCAGTGGCTCAATCCCTTGCCGAACTGACGATCAGCAGGCTGGAAAACGACATAGACGCCCCGCGGACCGTGACGCTTGATTGCGATTTCAAACTGCGTGGATCGCTTGGACTGAAGAAAGACTGAACCGGACATGAAACTTGTCAGCTACAACATCCGATACGGTGTAGGTATCGACGATCAACTGGATCTGCCTCGCATTGCACGTGAACTGGAAGGCGCCGACATCATCGGCCTGCAGGAGGTGGACCGCTTCTTCAAACGGGGCGGTGACGTGGATCAGGCAGCTGAAATTGCAGCACTGCTCGGAGACTATCATTGGGTATACGGAGCAGGTCAGGACACCGACGGGAGCTATCGCGACGACGACGGCCGGCTCGTCAATCGCCGCCGCCAGCATGGCGAGATGATCCTGTCACGCTATCCGATCCTTTCCACCCGCACATACCCGTTGCCGAAAATGGGGTCGATCACACGCCACGCCGTGCAGGCGGCGCTGCTGGAAGCGGTGATTGACGCGCCGGGTGGAGCGATCCGTGTGTACAACACGCATCTCTTTTATTGGTCGCCGGACTTTGCCGTGACACAGGCCCGTTTCGTCCGGGATCGCATCCTGGTGGCTCCCGGAGAAGGAGGTGCCTGGTGCGGCGATCCGGAGTTGATCGATGCGCACTGGCAGAATGATTCTCCCGTGCCGCCGATGCCACGTGACGTTATCTTGATGGGAGACCTGAACAGCAACGTCGAAACTCCGGTCTACGAGACGTTTGTCGGGCCGAAATCGATGGAGGGCGGCCGGGTTCAGACGATTGACGGGTTTGTCGATCCGTGGGTCTGGCTTGGCAATGAGGAAACTTCCGGCAGGACGTCGCATTTTTCCGACGACAGGATCGACCACATTCTGGTCGGCGCGTCTCTCCGCCATCGCATCCGCAGCATGCATATCGACGAAAACGCCCGTGGTTCAGATCATCTGCCGGTCTGGGTCGAGCTTGGCGAATAGGACAGGGACGGACAATCATGGCACGCGTAGCGTTGAACAAAATCGTCAAGGCCTATGGCAAGGTCGAGGTCGTTCATGGCATCGATATCGACATTGCGGACAAGGAATTCGTCGTTCTGGTCGGTCCCTCGGGCTGCGGAAAATCCACCACCTTGCGCATGATCGCGGGTCTCGAGGAAATCAGCGGCGGTACATTGTCCATTGGCGACAGGGTGGTGAATGACCTTCCGCCGCGAGACCGCAACATTGCGATGGTGTTTCAGGATTATGCGCTTTATCCGCATATGAGCGTCGCCGGCAATCTCGGTTTCAGCCTCAAGATATCCGGGACGCCGAAGGCGGAAATCGACCGGCGCGTTGCCGAAGCCGCCGACATCTTGGGGCTGACGGATTATCTTGGCCGCAAACCCGGTCAGCTTTCGGGCGGTCAACGCCAACGTGTTGCGATGGGCCGGGCGATCGTGCGCCATCCGGATGTCTATCTGTTCGACGAACCGCTGTCGAACCTGGACGCCAAGCTGCGGACGCAGATGCGTATCGAGATCAAGAAACTGCACCAGCGCGTCGGCAACACAATCGTCTATGTCACTCATGATCAGATCGAGGCAATGACCCTCGCGGACCGGATCGTCATCATGAAAGACGGTTACATTGAACAGATCGGAACCCCGCGGGAAGTGTTCGAATATCCTGTGAACACCTTTGTGGCGACCTTCATCGGATCACCGCCGATGAACCTGATCAACACCGAGGTTGGGAGCCGGGACGGCGCACCGGTCCTGACGCTTCCTGGTGGCGCGCAGATCTCGGTACCGAAACGGCTTGTCGGCAAGCTGCCACAAAACAGGGATCTGAAGCTTGGGATTCGGCCCGACGCAATTTCACCTGCAGGCCATGGACTGCCGGTCGAAGGGGAAAGCGCTTCCCTTTCCATGCCGGTCATGTTGTCGGAAGACCTGGGCGCAGAAGCTGCCCTGTTTGCCGATCTCGGTGGTGGACAGGTGCAGTCCGTGATGTTCAACCCTCGCCCCGTTTCCTCCGGCGAAAAGCTGGAGTTCCAGATCTCGCTGGAAAAATGCCATCTGTTCGATGGCCAGAGCGGTCTCAACCTGGCCGCATAACTGCGTCGAACTCCGGCATCCCACAGGTGACGACTCAGCTTTCATGCAGACCGTCACCTGTTCGCCGCCGCTCTCAAGAAGAACTTGTCATTCCTGCCGAAACGCGGTCCCGTAACCCTCTCCAGGCGGCCATTGTTGCTTCAATCCCGGCCAGTCCCGCAACCAGGATCAGCAAGGCAAAAGACCCTGTTTCCACGATCATCCATCCGGCTATCAGCGGGAAACCGAATATTCCCACGAAATAGCTCAGGGCGAAGAACTGCAAGGTTTGCGGTATCAGGGATGCTTCGGCGTCGTTGGCAGCCATGGCGGCAAGAATCGGATAACTGACGCCGTAGCCGATGCCGAAGAGGAACGCGACCAGCAGATAAAGCAGATCATCGTTGCCGGCGCCAAGAAACAGGACAACGGACGCGAACATCACATACTGCAAGGCTGCGATCGTCAAATACGGATTGCTTCCTCCCTTGAAGCGCGCTAGCGCCAGGCGAAACAACACCACTGTCACCGTATAGGCAAGAAAGTAGTCTGCATAATCAAGCCCGCGTTCATCGGCGAAAACTGTCTGGAAGTTGTTCATACCGGCAAAGACACTTGCCCCCAGGCAAACCAAAACGACGGGAAGTCGTGCTGGTGAACGCAGGATTGCTGCAACGGTGCCCAACGACAGGCTGGAACGCGTTTCATATCCCGCCGCTTGTGAATGCCGGTGTACGGGAGTGACCAGAGCGAAAAACATCAACGCGGCAATCAGGCACAAGGCTCCTGTCAGGAAAAACGCGTCGTTTACGGTGAATTGGGCGTTTTCCAGCGCGGAGGCAAGGACCGGAGACAAGCCGAATCCGGCCATTATTGCGACCGACAGCAGGGCGAAAAAACGCACGCGCTCTTCGCCGGGCACAAGGCGCGTCAGCACGATCGGTGCGAGGGCATAGGTCAGGCCCCACCCAGCCCCGAGCGAGGCGCTGGCCAGAACAAGCAGAGCGCCGACACTTTCGGCCAATCCATATGAAGTTAGAGACCCGGCAATGAGCAGGCAGGCGATGCCCAACGTGCGCACCCGGCCAAACCGGTCAGACAGATGTCCTGCGTAGTAAACTGTCAGCAAGGTGGAAACCGCGGTGACGAAGAGCATGAGACCGACCACCTTTTCGTCGGCGGAGAGCCCTTCGAACAATCGCGGCAGCATGAATGTAAGCCCGTAGGCTCCGGCTTGCAGAAAGTTGGCAAGGTAAAACAGGATCAAAGTGGTTGAACGCGACATACATGAGTTCCTTTGACAGGGCTGGTTCCCGCCCTAGTGATCAGTCACCTACGCTTGTCACGAATTTGGTTGTCCATTAATGTCCAAAAATCGAAAAAATGACCATACCAAAATATGAAACTCACATCCTGGCTGGCATTCTCAATCGATCGAACCTCTAAGACACCGATCTTTGAGCAGATCTGTGGGTTCATTCGCGAGCAGGCAATCTCAGGTGAGTTGCCTGAAGGCACCAGATTGCCGCCTACCAGAGTTTTCGCGACCGACCTCGGGATTTCCCGGTCCACGGTGGTTACCGCTTACGAGCAACTTGAGGCCGAGGGCTATCTGCAAGGTCTTCGGGGGTCCGGTTACACGGTTTGTGCCATGGGTCAGGTTGAGCTGCAGGGTCAAGGTACCCGCACATTGTCCGCTACTTCCGAAACGAAGGTCGAACCTGCGAAGCCGTTTGAAATCAGCCAGGCGGATTTGCGGCTGTTTCCGCATCGGCAATGGGCAACGACCGTAAAGCGGGTCTGCAGAACCAATCCTCAATCCATGTTGGCTGGCGGTTCGCTGTTTGGGTGTTTCGAATTGCGAGAAGCGATTGCGGACCATGTTTCGGAATGGAGAGGGATAAATGCTTCGGCGCACCAGGTCATCATAACCGCTGGTTCCACCGACGCACTTGAAATCTGTGTCCGCGCGGTGTGCAAAACCGGCGATGCAATTGGATTGGAAGAACCGGGTTATCTTCCGGTTCGCCGTTTTGCATCAGATTACGGGCTGGCTACGAGCTTTCTGAACATAGACGGGAACGGTGCGGAACTCCCGAGCCAGGGTGACCACGCCCGGCTTGTGGTTTTGACCCCTTCGCAACAATTTCCCTTAGGGGGTGCCATGTCCCCAAGCCGGCGCCTGGAGTTCATCCACTGGGCGGAGGAAAACAACGCCTGGGTCGTAGAAGATGACTATGACAGCGAGTTTCGGTATTCGGGGCGACCAATACCGGCAATGGCGGGGTTCGATTGCCTGAAGCGGACTATTTACATCGGCAGCTTTTCGAAGACTTTCTCTAATTCGTTGCGCCTTGGCTACATGATTGCACCGGAAGGCCTGGTGGAGAATTTCCACTCGGCCATGAAGCAAATCGGTGTGAAAGCCAGTTACATGCCGCAGCCCGCGCTGGCGGAATTCATGAAGTCCGGTGAGTTTCATCGGCACTTGCGCCGTGTTCGCCGCACGTACGGGGAGCGGCGGAAGTTCCTGCTCAACAGGTTGGAACGGGACTTTACGGATTTCGGGTCGTTCAAGGACCATCAGGCAGGCATGCAGGTCGTTTTGCATTTGAACAGCCGGTTTGAAGATTTTCGCATTTCCCAGCATGCAGCTGACAAAGGCATGTCGGTGCAACCCTTGTCGTATTATTCGACCGGGGATCTGTCTCACAACGGGCTGATTCTGGGATTTTGCGGAAGCACGGAAGAAGAATTGGGGCGGGCGCTGGATTTGCTTCTGTCATGTTTTTCGGAGACCTAGAGCGACAAAGCAATCCCAGCGGAAAGATTGCCTGGAAACAACATCATCCGGGTCGGTGCCCGCGGGCTTCTAGCTTCTGGGTAGAGCTCCATAGAGGAATATTCTGACGATCTCCCGCACATGCTTTTTCCGCAATTCCGGTGTCATGCCGCTGTCGCCGGTCATGAGCGCGCGGGTCTGATAATCCCCTTTCAGCATTTCAATGAACATCCTGGCTGCCGTCCCGGTGTCCTGTAGCTCCAGGTCACCGCGCCTGACACGCTCGTCGAGATAGGTCTTGAACCTTTCATAAAGAACTGCCGGCCCAGCCTGATAGGCCGCCTTGCCCAGGTCCTGTCGTTCCGTGGCGACGGCGATGAACTGGCGCATTGTGGTGACCACGATCGGGCTCAGCATATTGGTGAGAAAGGTTTCTCCCATCCGTTCCAGTTCGGATTGAATGTCGTCGGTGAATTCAGTTTCCTTCGGCACCTGACTTCCCGTGACGATTGTCGAAATCAGGTCGTGCATGACCGCATCGAACAGACCCTGTTTGTCCTTGAAGAAATCATAGATGTCACGCCTGGAACCGCCGGTCTGAGAAAGGATCGCTTCCAGTGACGTTTTTGAGTAGCCGCGCTCGGAGAAGAGTTTCTTTGCGACATCAATGATTTGCTGGCGTCTTTCTTCTGGTGCGCGCCGTTGGGATGCTGCCATTACAGACCACCGTCTCCAAATGGATGTTGACTTGGTACTATTCAGTACCATATAGGGTGTCAAGTTGGTACTGATTAGTACCATTGGTGAACAGGCAAGACTCCCATGAAGCATATCGTTCCAGTTTTTTCGATTTTGGCTGCCGTTTTGATATCGGGTTGCAACCCGTCATCCGACGCTTCGACCAGATCAAACGAAGCTCCAGTTCGTGCCGTCAAAACGGTGACAGCGGAAGCTGCATCCGCCTACAGGCTGCGCGCCTATCCTGCAGTTCTCGAGCCACGTCAGATTACACCGCTGGCATTCGAGGTCGGAGGTCGCGTCGGGCTCGTGGATCTGCAGATCGGGCAGATGGTATCCGAAGGTGACAGGCTAATGGCTATTGAGCCGAAGGACTATGAGCTTCAACTTCAACAGGCAGCCGCAGCCTTGCAGGAAGCCAGAAGCACACTGGAAAACGCCCAAAGAGATGTGAAGCGCCGCCGCCGCCTCTTTGAAAGAGGTGTGGTTTCGCAAGCCAGCCTGGATGAAGCGGAAACAGATCTGACGCTCGCCGTTGCCCGCGTGGAGCAGGCCGCCAAATCGAAGGAGCTGATTGAAGAAAGTCTGGGGGATACGAAACTCACGGCGCCCTTCGACGGCTTCATCAACTCCATCGACATCGAAAGCTTCCAATCCGTTCAGCCGGGCACGACCGCCCTGACGCTCTATCGTGATGATGGTCTTCAGGCTGAAATTCTGGTGAATCTCGACGTCGTGCAGAATCTGTCGGTCGATCAGCCAGTAAGTGTCGCAGTGTCCGGTCGCCCCTATATTCAACTGTCCGGAAAGATTACGGAAATTGCCCATCGGGCACCGTCCGTTTCCGCGTTTCCGGTAATCGTCACGATTGGAGAAGCCGAGCCGTTTCTGCGATCCGGAGTTTCGGTTGAAATCGAGGTTGAGGTTCCGGTCACCGACGCAGTCAGTGCAATCGCATTACCGCTTTCGGCACTTGTGACCCACCTGGAAGCGGAGCTGGGTGTCGCGTCTACCGGGAAACAGCACCGAACGGGCAAGGTCTTCGTATTCGAGCCTGCTACTGAAACACTGTCTTTGAGATCAGTTGTTATCAGCGGCATGAATGATTTCGAGATGGTCGTTGTCGGTGGCATCAGTCCAGGCGACCAGATCGTCACTGCGGGTGTGCCGTTTCTCCAACCCGGACAACGGGTCAGACAATGGACGTCTGCCGATCACGGGAGGCAATCATGACCACCTTGACCGAACTCGGCATCCGGCACACACGCGTTACGATCTTCGTCATGTTGCTGATCCTGATCGCGGGAACCGCGACATATGTCGGTTTTCCGAAACGGGAGGATCCTGAGGTTACGGTTCGAACAGCAATCGTCTCGGCGATCAATCCGGGTCTTTCCCTCTTTCAGCTGGAAGAACTGGTTGCCAGACCCCTTGAAGAAACCGCTCGTGCGATCAATGGGGTTGATGAGGTCCGCACCCAATTGATCAGCGGTGCCGCGATCCTGGAGATAGATATCGAAACCGCAGTTCCGGAAGATGAAGTCGAAAGCGTTTTCGACGACATTCGTGACGACATGAAGGATCTTACGGGCGAGATGCCTGACGGAACGCTCGGACCGATCGTGAACACTGACTTTGGCGACGTGGCAATTGCGACCATCGCAGTAACCGGTGATGGCTTCTCTTTGCGAGAATTGGAGCGTGCAACGGAAACGTTGAGAGACAGGCTTTACGCAGTCGAAGCGATCTCCGCAGTCACTCTTTATGGCACGCAGGACGAGGTTATCTGGCTTGAAGTCGACCGGAGCCGCCTTGCTTCCATGGGTATTGCGCTCCAACCAATCATCAATGCGCTGCAGAACCAGAATGTTCGATTGCCGTCCGGCTCGTTTCAATCGGACGGAAGCCGCATCTCATTGGAAACCACCGGGGACTATACCCGTATAGTGGATATAGAAAACACGCTTGTAGAGGTGGCAGGTGTCGGATTGCTGCGGCTTGGCGATCTCGTGAATGTTCGTCGCGGTTATGCCGATCCCGTCGAGCGGCCGGTCTATTTCGACGGCAAACCGGCGGTCCTTGCAGCGGTTGAAATGCACACGGGTGAAGACATCATCGCCATCGGTGAACAGCTCAAGGATCTGGTTGTCCGGTTCAATGCCGAGCAACCCTGGGGCATCGAAGCAGAATTTTCCACCTATCAGCCGGAAGTTGTCGATGAATCGGTCAGCAATGCCATGTCGAACATGCTGCAGACATTCCTTGTGGTCCTGCTGGTCATGTTCGCATTTCTGGGACTGCGGCAGGCTCTGGTCATTTCTTCCATCGTACCGATTGCCGTCGCCTTTTCATTTGCGTTGATGCCGGTTCTCGGCGTCGAGCTGCAGCAGGTATCCGTTGCCGCGATTATCATTTCGTTGGGCATGCTCGTCGACAACGGCGTTGTCATCATCGAGGACATGGACAGGCGGATCCGCCAGGGTGTCGAGCGTCACGAGGCGGCCATCGCCGCCGGATCCCAGTATACCGGCCCGCTTCTCATTGCATCGGTTACCACCGTTGCCGCCTTTCTGCCTCTGTTCATGGTCGATGGCACGGAGGGGCAGTACGGCTATTCGCTGGGTGCTGTCGTGGCTTTGATGCTGACCGGGTCGTTTATCGCAGCGATCTATCTGCTGCCGACGCTCGCTGTCTGGTTCCTCCCTTCACCCGGAACCGGGCAGAAAAATGGTGTTTTCGACCGGTTGGCGGATGGATATGCCAGGGTCATTTCGTGGGGCATGAAAGTCCCCTGGCTCGTACTTATGCTGGTGCTGCTGGTCGGTGCGGGATCCATGAGCCAGATGCCAAAAGTCCGGCAGCAACTCTTTCCGCTCAGCGAACGTGCACAGTTCCTCATTTATCTGGATCTTCCCAAAGGCAGTGACATTTCTTCCACCCGATCTGAAGCGCTGCGACTGAGCGAATGGTTGAGCGACGATAGCATCAATCCCGAAGTTCTGAATGTCACCACGTTCGTTGGCTTTGGAGGTCCGCGGTTCGTGTTGACGCTTGATCCGGCGGATATTGATCCGGCGTCCGCATTTCTGGTGGTCAATACCACCGGTTATCGGTCATCCGCCGATGTGGTCGCCCGGGCCGAACAGGAACTGGCATCCTCCTTTCCCAATGCACGCGCAAGACTGAAAAGACTGGCCATGGCCGGGCGAGAGCCGGGCATCGAAATCGAGGTTTCCGGTCCTGATGCAGACAGGTTGCTTGCCGCAGCCTACCGGATCGAGCGAGATCTGAAGGCTGTACCCGGACTGGTCGAGAACCAGGGCGACTGGGGCAATCGCGAAGTACGTGGTGAAGTACATGTCGCGCAAGATCGAGCGCGTGAATACAATCTCACCTCCAAAGATATTTCAGATGCGCTCGAAGGCTTTTTCGATGGGCTGCAAGTGTCAGCCTTCCGGGAGGACGATCGGCAAATTCCGATTATCGTTCGAGGCCAGGCGGATGCGAGGGACAGTTTCGAGGATCTCTCCAATGTCGTGCTCGCCACGCCCAATGGCATGGTTTCGCTCGATCATGTTGCAAGCCTGCGGCCCGAGCTGGAGTTCTATTCGATCCGCCGGATCGATCAACGGCGCACGGTGACTGTCAAAGTCGTTTCGACGGACCTTACCGCATACGAGCTCGTGGATTTTATTCAGCCGACGCTCGACACTTTGTTGCAAGAACTGGGCCCGGCCTACAGGGTCGAGATCGGCGGTGAAGTCGAGCAGGCAGGCGATGTCCGGGAAAAACTGGGTGGAGGTTTTCCCGCAGCTCTCACGGTCATGCTGTTCGCCTTGATCATCCAATTCAATTCGTTTCGGAGGGTGGGAATTACCTTCCTGTGCATTCCGCTGGTGGTGTTTGGCGTGCCTTTGGCGTTGACCTTGTTCAATCAACCAATGAGCTTCTTCGGAACGCTCGGGATGATCGCGCTGTCCGGGATCATCATCAACAACGCGATCGTGATGATCGACCAGATCGACATCGAACGGCAAACCTATTCGCTCAACGAGGCAATCGTGGAAGCGTGCCGGAAGCGGATACGGCCCATATTGCTGACTTCGATGACGACGGTGATCGGTCTCTTTCCGATGGCCTATGCCGGGGGTGCCTTGTGGGAGCCGATGGCAACGCTCATGGCTGGCGGTCTCGGGTTGGCGTCCGTCCTGACCCTGTTCTATGTGCCGACTCTCTACAGAATCGCGTTCTCTTTTTCCCCGTTCCGCAAAGAGGAAAAGCAAAAAGAAGGGCTTCCTGCGTGAACAATCTTGGCGAAGAAAAGGACATTCCGGGATTTCGTGTCCTGGATGTCGCCAAGGTCGCACTGGAGGCCTTGGTCCAATATCCGGCCCATGATCTCGAGCAATCAATCGTTGTCGTGTGGGCGAACAAGGCGGCCATCGACCTGACGATGACGCGAGTATCGGCGGATTTCTGTCAACCTAACCTGCCGCGCAGGGCGTGTTATCGCTGCCTTGAAAAATCCCTGAGGTAGACCATCAGGGCCTGAGATTTCTCGATGGCCTTGTCACTCTGGCCCTGAATGAGGGCATCGAGCAGGTCCGAGTAGATTTCCCGGCAGAAGGCCTGGTCTGTGTCTTCGGCAAAGTGGAACCAGAAGCGCCGGGACAGGCCTTGGGTGGATTTCAGGGTGAAGTGCAGGAACTCGTTTTTAGAAGCATCGGCCGTCGCCAGATGGATTTCCCTGAGCAGTTCCATGAAACCGCGCCGGTCGTCGTCGGGCAACGGTTTCAGCTGGTTCAGGATCTGCTCGAAGCGGGCGCGGTCCGAGGGGGTCTGGTATTCGCAGGCTTTCTGGATACAGAGGCGCTCGATCGGTTCGCGCAGCTCCAGAAGTTTCAGCATGGTCAGCGGGTTGATCTCGGGAATGACCACTCCGGCACGGGTCAGTCTGACAAGATTTTCACTCGACAGCTTCACCAGCGCTTCGCGCACCGGTGTGCGGCCCATGTCCAGGATTTCTGCAAGATCCGCTTCTGAATAGACGGCGCCTGGGGCGAGTTCGCAATTGACGATTGCCAGTTCGATGATGTCGTGAGCCTGTTCGGCCTTGGTCTTTTTCGTCACCGAAGTGAGGTTCATATGTCCTGCCTTACGCGCTGGAATACTTCCGGGTCGATAGAGACCCCAAGGCCAGCGCCGGACGGGACTTCCATCATGCCGTCTTTATCCAACGGGGCGAGACCGGTGGCAAGCCTCTGACGAAGCAAGGATGAACTTGTGGAATATTCCACAAGACTGGCCTGGCGACAGGTGGCCAGGAACTGCAGGTTGGCTGCCACGGTGATGTTGGTGTTGTAGCCATGCGGAACGATCCGCGCGCCGCTGCTCTCAAGCTTGGCTGCAAGACGACGTGCCTCCGTCAGACCGCCGAACATTGTGATGTCCGGCTGGGCAATGTCGAATGCGCCGGCCGCCATATAGGGTTCGAATTCCCGGCAGGTTGTCAGTCCCAGATCGCCGATACCGATGGGAATGCGGGTCAGTCCCCTGAGTGTCACGTGGCTGTTCAGGTCATTCAGCGGGAAGGGCGCTTCAATCCACTTGAAATTCAGCTCTTCAAGCAGCGGCAAGGCGGGGCGCAGCTGGTCGAGGGTTGTCCATTCAAGCGCCACATCCAACATCAGTGAAATATCCGGTCCGACGAAGTCACGCAAAAAGCGCAGGTTTTGTTCCATCAGGTCCCGATTGTTCCACCAGGAGTGGACGCAGATTTTCAGGTGTTTGAAGCCTTGCGTCAGAAAGCCTTTCGCCTGTCTCTCAATGCCTTCAAGCGTTTCGGCGAGAGGATAGATCGTAGCATAGGCAGGCAGGCGATCATGGTGTTTTTCGCCCAGACAGGCCCAGACCGGGGCTTCCAGCCCTTTGGCAAACAGATCCCACAGCGCGATGTCGAGCGCGGATATGGCATGGATCACCGTGCCATGCCGCCCGTGCCATTGGGTTGCCTCGAACATGTCGTCCCACAGGCGCGATGGGTCGTCCAGTGTCTGGCCGATGAGAACTCCGGCGAGGCCTCGCGACAGATGATTGTAGTCCGGCATTTCGATTGCCGCCTTCACCAACGCCGGCGGTGCGTCGCTTTCGCCGATACCGATCAGGCCGGTGTCGCTTTCCACCTCGACCAGGACATTCTGATAAGACCCTTCAAAGCGATGATCGCCTGCTTGCGGGTCGCGCAGGATATGCGCTCGAACTGCGGCGATTTTCACGGCTCAGACCTTGAAGATACGGCTGTCGTAGATGAAGGGGGCGAGGGCTTCCCAGTCCATTTCGATACCCAGACCGGGCAGACCTGACGGGTGGACGTAACCTTCCGCATCCGGGCGGATCACCTGCCTTGCCCCGAACTCGTACTTTTCGTAAGGCGCGGCCTGTTCGAAGTAATCGCAATTGTCGTGGGCCAGCATCAGGTGCAGGTTTGCAGCCTGCGTCAGCGTGTAGCCCCAGCTTTGCACTTCACATTTCATGCCATGTGCGCGGGTCATGGCCATGCCGGCGTTGGCTCCGGTAAAACCGCCCATTCCCGTCACGTCGAAGCGGGACCGGTCCCACGCCCCCATGGACAGGGCAAGGTCAATGAGATGCAGGTTCGGCAGGGAATTGCCGCCGCAGATCACGTCGACATCGAGCGTATCGGCCAGTCGCTTGTAGCCGCGCAAATCGCTGTCGGGGATCGGCGCTTCGAAGAACTCCCAACCGGCCACGTCGAGCAGGCGGCCCATGCGCAGGGTCTGTTCGACTGTGTAATTGGCATCCGCGTCCAGGCTCCAGCCGATCGGAATGCCGTCAAATTCCGTTTGCAGGCGGGTGACGAGGCGATAGTCGTCCTCGAACCTGCAATAGGGATGCACCTTGATGGCGGTAAAACCCTGGGACAGCATCTCCCTGCAATAGGCGACATAGGCATCGTCGTCCGGCAGCAGCGGGCTGGAAGCGTAAGCGCGGATCTTGTCTCGCGCGGCACCCAGCAGCTGATAGACGGGCAATCCGAGCAATTTGCCCTTGGCATCGTGCAGGGCGATGTCGAACAACGATGTCGCCAGGTGACCAAGCGGGACATAACGTGCGCGCATGTCCGCGTATATCTGAGGAATATCCATCACGTCTTTGCCCAGAACAAAGGGAGCCATCAGACTGGCTGCGTGAAAACCGGTGCGGTCGAATTCGTGTTCGGTATAGGCTGTCAGACCCGCGATGCCTTCGGTACCATCGGTAAGGGTCAGCCGTGCGATTAGCAGGGCTTCGTACATTTCACCCAGCATGGCAGACCAGGTGACCCGTTCCACATCCGGTCCGATGGCCAGAAGTTCGATCTTTTCCACGCGATTTGCCATGATCATACTCCCAATCCTGGCTAGGGCATTTTTTGCGAACACGCGCTCAAGCGGCTCCGTGTTCCTAAAAAGTGCTCTACTTACGCAAAAGGGGCGGTGATGCGCTGTCGCACCTCCGCCCCCTTCAAGGCCTATTGCGACCGGTCTTCCCTGATGAACTTCACCGTGGTGATCATCATGAAGATCAGAATGAGCATGACCGGCAGGCCAACGAGGACCGAAGCGGTCTGCATGGTTTTCAAGCCGCCGAGGAAGAGCAGGGTCAGCGGCAGGATCGCAATCGCGCCGCACCAGAACAGGCGGTTGCCGCGGTTGGGCTCCTGGCCTTCGTCCAGTTCCTTGGTCGACGCGCAGGCCATGACATAGGCTGCGGAGTCGAAGGTCGTGGCCAGCAGCACAATGCCGGAGATTGCGACGGCGATCAGAACAAGCTTGGCCAGCGGCAGCGTCTTGAACATCTCGATGATGGCAGGTGCGACACCGTCATTGTTGACCAGATCCACCATCGGCAGGGCACCCTGCATTTCCAGGCTGATGCCGTAGCCGCCCAGAACCAGGTAGAAAAGTGTGCAACCGGCGCTACCGAAGACCAGCATGCCAACCACGATTTCACGGATGGTGCGGCCCATGGAAATGCGGGTGACGAACATGCCCATGAACGGTGCATACGCAACCCACCATGCCCAGTAGAACACCGTCCAGGCCTGCGGGAAACCGGACTTGTTGATGCTGTCGGTCCAGGTCGACATCTTGATGTAGTTGTCGACAGTATAGCCGACGGCATCGAGACCGAGGCCCAGAATGAAACCGGTTGGGCCGACCACAAAGATATAGACCACGATTGCCAGCGAGATCAGCGTGCCGGCATAGGACAGGCGCTTGATGCCCTGGTCCAGTCCAAGACCGGAAGACGCGGTGAAGACGGCGGTACAGCTCAGGATGATGAAGACATCCAGATATGTGGACGGTTCGATCCCCAGTACGGAGGCGACCGCGCCACCGATCATCGGCGTGCCGAGTCCGAGAGACGTTGCCGCTGCTCCCAGAATGCCGAAGATAAACAGGTAGTTGATGATCGAGCCGACCGGGCCGTCAACAAGGTCGCCAAGAGCGCCACGGCAGCTTTCGGACACGTTGTAGATGTGCTTCTTGCGGACGTAGTAGATGTAGCTCATGGCAATGGCGGGTACGCAATAGAGCGCCCAGGCCGTAGGACCCCAGTGGAAGATGCCGTAACCCTGAGCCACGGTGAACATCTCGGGGGTCTTGGGTTCGATCCCGAACGGTGTCCAGGCATAGTGATAAGCCCATTCGGTGCCGCCCCACAGAACAAGGCCAGAGGCAATACCGGCCAGAAACACCATGGCGCCCCACGCAGACCACGTGAATTCCGGGGCCTGATCGGCAGCTCCCATCTTGATCTTGCCGGCATCGGAGGCGGCCAGAACGATCAGAAAGACCAGCGCGGTGAAGCCGATGCCCAGAAAGGCAAAATCGAATGTGTTGGTCATCCATTCGAAGATCCCGCCGATACTGGTCTTCGATCCGTCCGGGAAGACGATCAGCATCATCGCGATGGCCGCAATGATGGTGATGGAGATTCCCAGCGTGCGGGTATCGGTTACCACCCCGCGCGTTTCAGCTTGAACAGACATGCTCCTCCCTTTCCCTGTTCAGTTGCGCATCAGCTGCGCGATCTCGTCTCCCGAGATCTCTTGGAACGTGTTGCTTTCCTTGATGGACAAGTCAGCTGCGATGGCCGCTGCCCGGCCATATTCAAAGCACTGCGCCGTGACCCGGGCCGAGGCCAGGGCTTCATGTTCGGCCGCCAGGCATCTGCCGGCGACGATGACGTTCGAGCCCTCCTTCGGCACAAGAGTGCCGAACGGAACGTCGTAATAGTCGTCGACCAGCCATTCGGTCTTCGGCTTGGCGCCATAGTGAAGCTCGATCGGCCAACTGGACCGGGCGATGCTGTCGGATGCCTTGGCCTTGCCGGTGACATCCTCATTCATGAGGCGCTTGAGACCATCGATGGACCGGGTCTGGCGTACGCCGACTTCAGCGCCGTAGTCGATGAAGTAGGCCTCCTCGCATCCAGGAATCTCCTCCTTGAGAAACTTGAAGAAGGCTTTTGCCTGATAGATCGAGAACTGCTCGGCTTCGGAGTGGTCGATCGGATTGGTGACATC
This sequence comes from Roseibium sp. SCP14, assembly GCF_040329475.1. Lineage (NCBI taxonomy): Bacteria > Pseudomonadati > Pseudomonadota > Alphaproteobacteria > Hyphomicrobiales > Stappiaceae > Roseibium > Roseibium sp. SCP14. The sequence continues at coordinate 1,122,457 of NZ_JBDZYH010000002.1, read as the reverse complement.
CAGGGCGCGGCCGTCAAAACCCGTGATCTTGGTGCCGTTGACCAGAACCTCGCCGGGATTGACGGTCGGAAACAGCCAGACTTTCTTGCGCACCAGTTCGTCGCGCGCTTCCAGTTTTTCGACCACCTTGGGTGGGCAGATGGTGTCGGCGCCCCAATAGGCGTTGTAGGCATCCAGATCCACGTTGCCGATCTTGAACATCATCGACGGATTCTGGATCACGCCGTTGTTGCCCTTTGTCGTGTGGAAACCGGACTTGAAGACAATGTCGCCATCACCGGATGCGTCGATGAAACGCCTGGCGGAAACCTTGGTGAAACCGGACTTGGTGTTGAGGACCAGTCCCGTGATCGTGTCACCGTCCTTTTCCACGTCCATCATCTGGGTGTGGTAGAGCACGTCGACACCTGCCTGTCTCAGGAAGTCGGTGGCCACCTTCTTGTAGCTGGCGCAGTCATGGGTCGCGACCCAGGTCTTGCCGTAGATCTGCGGCTCGGTCAGTCCGCCGTCTTCGTAGAGCGCCGAGCGGAAACGTTCGGTGAAACCACTGATGATCTGTTCAGGCTGCGCGTTCCTTGCATGCGGGTCTTCAACGGTCATGTAGAGACCGCAGATGGTGCCGGACATGCCTGACACCGCCGCTCCCCCGCAATAGGCAAGCCTTTCGATCAGCAGCACCGAGCGACCGGCCTCTGCCGCGCAGGTTGCTGCGGCAATACCGGCAGGCCCCCCTCCCAGTACGACAATGTCGAAGGTTCCCAGCACGGGAAGGTCCGCGTAGCAATCGGGCGTCAGATTGATCTGAAACATGGTTCCTCCTAACTTGGGGAACGGTAAATACACTATCGGTCGACGATTTGTCGACCATTAATGTATTGAATCTTGCGAACGCGTGGAATTCTGCGCTTTCGAGCGTTGTAAATGATTGGAATCGGGGATGTTTTGCTGAGAAAAATTTTTGACAGATGTATCCAGCCGAAGCGAATTTCTACGACTTCAGGTGATTGAACAAGTGGGCGGATGAACTGTTGATTGCGATCGCTGAATGCAATGATGTCGCGTTTGCCAAGGTCGCAAGACGCGGGCACTTAGGTCGGGATGACGCAGAGGTTCTTTTTATCTCTCAGTCGTCATTGCCGGATATGAAGCACTGTTGTCCGGCTTTAATGAACCCGCCTCTCCAACCTTCAAATGTCAGTCGGATAGTTGATTTGAAAAGTCTGTGAAACTCGGCGCCAGCTTTCAGTATTTGTCATCCCGGCGGAAGCGTAGCGGATGACCGGGATCCAGTAACCCCGGTATCTAGTTGAACGCAAACCCTTGCGTTTACCGGATCCCTGCATTCGCAGGGATGGCAATAGTTAAGTCTTTCAAATACCTGATTGTTTCAATTGGAGTTAAAGCAGGCATCATCGGGTCAGGTCCCGCAATCCATGCCGTGTCGCCTCATTTAGACGGGCGAACAAGATCTGAAAGGTTACGCCATCGACCCCGGTTCAGGTCCGGGGCAGGGTGCCGCGTCAGGCTCGGCAGTGGCGGACAAACCGGGAGGGCATTGATTTCCGCTCGCTTGCACCCCTCTTCGGATATCACCGGACCACGTGAACCGCGCATTTGGCGTGGCGGACAACGCGTGCAGCTGTTGATCCGAGAAACAGGTCCTGCATGCCCGGGCGATGGCTTGCAATGACGATGCAGTCGTTCTTCTGTGCTTCTGAAACATCGAGAATGGTGCGTGCCGAATGCCCTTCCATGACAACGACACTCGCATCGCTCAAGCCATCAACCAATGGGCCGAGCTTTTCGATAACGGTCTTGCGGGCCGTGTCGAAATGATCCTTCGGCAGGAGATCACTTGCATATTGGGGCAAATGCTCGAGCACGTGCAGCACGGTTATGACGCCATCCTTCGCGCGCAGGGCTTGGGCAACTTCGAGGGCCTGACGGGCGTCGCGCCCGGTTTCGAAAGAAACGGGTACCAGAATGTTATTATACATGACATCTATCCGAAAAAGACCGGCAGTCCGGAGCGTCCTTCCTGCCGGTGCGTAGTGAAGGCCAAGTGTTATGGGTGGGTGAACATCGTCTGGTATTTGTCCCGCAGGATGTTCTTCTGGACCTTGCCCATCGTGTTGCGCGGCAGTTCATCAAGAAGGATGAGTTTTCGTGGATGTTTGAAGCGGGCAAGCGAGGTCTTGACCGCGTCTTGAATCTCTTCAAGGTCCGGCTTTCCTCCTTTTTCGGGAACAACGACACCAAGCACGGTCTCGCCGAAGTCAGGGTGGGGCACGCCGATGACGGCGCTTTCCAGAACACCAGGCTGGTCATCAAGCACCAGCTCGATTTCCTTGGGGTAGATGTTGTAGCCACCGGAGATGATCAGATCCTTGTTGCGGCCGACAATATGGATGTAGCCGTCTTCGTCGATCTTTCCCAGATCGCCAGTGATGAAGAAGCCGTCGGCGCGTAGTTCGGCGGCGGTCTTTTCCGGCATTTGCCAGTACCCCTTGAAGACATTCGGTCCGCGCACTTCGATCTGGCCGACTTCACCGTCTGGCAGAGTTTTCCCGCTTTCAGGATTGGTGATCTTGACTTCCACACCCGGCAAGGGAAAGCCGACCGTTCCGGGTCGGCGCTCGCCATCATATGGGTTCGACGTGTTCATGTTGGTTTCGGTCATGCCGTAGCGCTCGAGAATGCGATGACCGGTGCGCTCTTCGAATTGAACGTGGGTTTCGGCCAGCAAGGGAGCGGAGCCGGAGACGAAGAGGCGCATATGCGCGCTCAGGTCCCGGGTGAAACGGTCATCGTCCAGGAGTCTCGTATAAAAGGTGGGAACACCCATCATGGCCGTTGCCAGGGGCAACCGGGCAATGACCTCTTCAATGTCAAATTTTGGCAGGAAGATCATGCAACCACCCGCAGCCAGAGTGACGTTGGAGGCAACGAACAGGCCGTGCGTGTGGAAGATGGGCAAGGCGTGCAGCAGCACGTCGTCGGAGGTAAAGCGCCATTCCTTTACAAGCGTCTGTGCGTTGGAAAGCAGGTTGCCCTGGGTCAGCATCGCGCCCTTGGAGCGGCCTGTGGTGCCGGATGTGTAGAGAAAGGCGGCCAGATCGTCCGCGCTCCGGTCAATGGTGGTGAAGGTCGTGGGCATCCGCATTGCCTGGTCCGCCAGGCTGCCGCTTCCATCCCCGTTGAGGGTTTTGATCCGGGCTTCGAGATCTTCTGCAATCGGAGCCAGGGCTGGTTCACTACCTGCATCGCAGACAATCAGCGATGCACCGCTGTTTTCGATGAAGTAGGACAGTTCATCCACGGTATAGGCCGTGTTGAGCGGCAGGAAGACGAGACCGGCTTGAACGCAGGCAGCATAGAGCGCCAGGGCTTGAGGTGATTTTTGAACCTGGGCGGCGACACGGTCACCCGGTTTCAGCCCGATCCGGGTCATCACATGGGCGATTTGGGCAGCCATGGCGAGAAAGTCTTCATGCGTGATGTTGCTGCCGTCAGGAAGATGCAAGAACGGCGTCGACTTGCCGGCATGTTTGCCAAACAGGCTATCGTAGAGCGGGTTAGCCATTGGAGCTACCTTTCCTGGTCTGCGAGAGGGCGGAGGATCTGGCGAGCGAGCGCACCTGGTCCGAGGCTACCACTTCCTGTGTGGTGGCAAAGTTTTCATGGTTTTGCGCGACACGGGGCAGGTCGTAGAGATAGTTGACCATCGTGCCACTCGATTGGGCGCGGCCCTTGTCGGAAATGTCGGCGTCGGCATGCACGGCATGCACGATGGCTCCGTTGCCAAGGTGAAAGCGGGCTACAGGATCGACCGGGAGGCCCTTCGATGTCTTGGCGTTCAACAGATAGTAGGCGGCATCCGACTTCATTTCGTTGGTGGCTCTACTGTCCCATTCGTGACCTTCCTTCTTCAGCCAACGTGTGAACCCTGGAATGGGAGATAGGGTCACAAAGGTTTTAAGCCCCGGTAGTTCTCCGGAAAGGTCAGTTGCCACCTGCTTGATCAGGGAATTGCCGAACGAGATGCTGGCAAGACCGCTCTGGCAATTGGAGATCGAATAAAATACGGCTGTGTCCGCGTCTTCGGCCGGCATTGCAGCGCGGTCCTCCGCTAGCAGTACCTGCACGGAGTCCGGAATACCCTTGGTCAGGGCGACTTCGACAAAAATCAGCGGTTCATCGGGCATTGACGGATGAAAAAAGGCAAAGCACCTGCGGTCGGCCGGTTCCAGGCGCCTGCGAAGGTCATCCCAGCTGTCGATGGCATGCACCGCTTCATAGGCGATTATTTTTTCCAGGATATGCGCCGGGCTCTCCCAGTTGATCGGCCGCAGGACCAGAAAACCCCGATTGAACCAGGAAGAAAACAGGTGCCGGAGATCGAGGTCCAATGCTTCCAGTTCAGGCTTCTGGTCGCGAAGCCGCAGTAGATCCGCGCGCATTTGCACCAGGGTGCCGGTCGCGCCCGGAACGCGGTTCAGTCGTCGGAAGAGCTCCTGCCGGCGAGGCTCGGCAGCGGACATGAAGTTCCGGTAGCTGGTTTTTGATGGGTCCTTCTCATAGTCATCCAGGGCTTCGCGCACCTTTGCGGGGTCAATGCTCAGCGCGGTGGCGATCTTATGGAAGAACGCAATCTTGTCCTGGTCTTCCAGTTCATCGAAGCCGGACAGAATATCCTGCGCAATCGCAAGGCCGGAAGTCTCCCCCGCCGAGCCGACCAAGTCATTGGCCAGCTCATCGAGTGGTCGGTTCGCCTGTTTTCGGCGAAGAGGCTGTCTGTAGCGCCGCTCGAAAACGGTCGACAGCAGGTCGGCAAGGAGTGTCATACCGCTTTCCCCATGATGACGTCGGGCAGCCAGGTTGCCAATTCCGGGAACAGGCACAGCAGGACAATTGCCAGTACCATGCAGCCGACGAAGGGCAGTGAGCCGGTCAGGATGGTCTTGAGGGAAATGTCCGGGGCAATGCCGTTGATGACATAAAGGTTCAGGCCGACCGGCGGTGAAATCAGGCCGATTTCCATGTTGATGGTCAGCACGACGGCAAACCAGATCGGATCGAAGCCCGCGGTGGTGATGATCGGCAGCAGGATAGGCGCCGCCATCAGGATCACCGCGACCGGTGGCAGAAAGAATCCGGCGATCAGCAGGAAGACGTTGACGGCGCCCATCAGGACCCAGCGGTTGACGTCCAGCGTGCCGATCCATTCGGCAATCGACTGGGTGATGAACAGCGAGCTGAGCATGTAGGAAAAGACACCGGCTGCTGCGATGATGAAGAGGATCATCACCGATTCCTTGGTGCTGTCGCGCAGGACGATCCAGATCGCCTGCGGTTGCCAGAGCTTGTAGATGATGACAGCGATCAGAAGACACAGGAGAGCGCCGACCGCGGCGGTTTCCGAAGGTGTCGCAATGCCGCCATACATGGCGTAGAGGACGCCGAGAATGATTGCCAGGAACGGCAGCACACGCGGCAGGATTTCAAATCTCTCAGCCCAGCTGTAGGAACCAGAGCTGAGCCTTGCTCCGTCGCCGGAGCGCCATGTTGAATAGAGCGACCAGGCCATGAACAGGCCGACCAAAAGCAATCCCGGAATGACACCCGCCAGAAACAGCCGGCCGATGGAGGTCTCGGTCGCGATGCCGTAGACGATCATGGTGACGGAAGGCGGAATGAGAATGCCGAGCGTGCCACCGGCGGCGATGGAACCGGCCGCGACACCGTCCGGGTAGCCGCGCTTGCGCATTTCCGGAATGCCCATCTTGCCGATGGCCGCACAGGTTGCGGGCGAGGAGCCGGACATGGCGGCGAACAGCGCGCAGGCTCCGAGGTTCGAGACGACCAGACCGCCAGGAACCCGGGTCAGCCAGCGTTCCAACGCTTCATAAAGGTCAGCGCCCGCGCGGGTGGAGGCGATGGAAGCCCCCATGATGATGAACATCGGTATCGACAGCAGTGCGAAATTGTCGAGCTTGCCAAACAGGATTTCAGGCATCAGTTCCAGCGAGCGCGGGCCGTCGAAAATGATCAGGAAGCCGGCCGAGACGATCAGCAGCCCGATGGCAACGGACACGCCGGAAAAGAGAACCAGGATCGTCGCGATGGCGACGATCGCGCCAAGGAGGAGGGGATCCATCAGCGTTACTCCAGGCCAAAGGGTTTGTCGGTGCCGGTGACGACCGCCACCAGATCGGCGATCAGCTGCAGCAGAAGAAGGCCAAAGCCGACAGGAATGGACAGATAGGGGATCCACAGCCGTACACCCCACACCGTGTCGGACCGCCAGCCGCGGTCCCAGGCGAAGTGCCAGTACTCGAAGCCGTACCAGAGCATTATCGAAACGATGACGATGGACAGGAGCGACGTCAGCATCGCCAGCAGGAACCTCGGGCGCGGGGCGAGCGAGAGCGGGATCAGATCCACATTCACGTGACCACGCAGACGCTGGACGTAGGGCAGACCGACCAGCGTCGCTGCAATAACAAGATAGATCACGGCTTCGGTCTGCCAGACGGTGGAACCGTTCAGGACGAAGCGGACGATGATCATCTGGCACGTGATTGCGACAGCCGCGACGATCATTCCGGCCGAGCACCAGCCAGCCAGATTTGAGAGGACCGCGACGGCGCGAAGGAAGGGGTTGTCTCCCGTGCGAGCGACAACAGCGGAGCTATGGCCGGCCATAACCGTCTCCCTGAAAGATTGGTTCAATTGAAAAGGGTGGGGCAGCATGTTGCTGCCCCGCTAGCCGCAAGTTTCTGGCTTATTCGACCGCCAGTGCCTTGTCGAGCAGGTCCTGTCCGTCCGGCACTTCCTCAACGAACTTCTGGTAAGACGTTTCCATGGCCAGCTTGCGCCAGGCTTCGAAATCTTCCGGGCTCATTTCGGCGATTTCAACACCGGCTTCGGCAAAGACGGCTGCGGAAGCGGCATCCTGTTTCTTGGCTTCCTCCAGATAATACGCCTCGGCCTTTTCAGCGGCTGCCAAAAGGGCTTTCTGCTGGTCTTCGGTCAGGCCTTCGAAAGTCGATATGTTCATCAGGAGCGGCTGATACATGAACCACAGGGCAACATCGCCTGCCGGTGTGTAACACTTCACCTGCTCGTAAATCCGATAGGAGACGAATGAGGAGGACGATGTGTTGGCGGCCTGAAGGACGCCGGTCTGCATGGCGTTGTAGATTTCAGAAGAGGCCATGGAGGCGATGGAGGCACCTGCGCCCGCCAGCATTTGCTCGAAGGATTTTCCGGCAGCTCGGGTCTGCAATCCCTTAACGTCTTCCGGATTGGTGATGCATTTGTCGGTACCGGCGAACCCACCGGCAAGATAACCGTGAACCAGCACCATGACGTCGTCATCGGCCATTTTGGCTTCAAGCGCTTCCATGAAGGGCGAGCTGCTGAGACGGGCTGCATGGTCGTGGTTCTTCACCAGTCCGGGCATCAGAGTGAGGTTGTAGGCCGGCTGCTGGCCACCAGCGTAGCTCAACGGAAACACGGTCATGTCGAGCTGACCGCGGCTCAGCGGTTTGTACTGCTCACGCGGTTTGAACAGGGATTTGGAGCCGAAGATCTTGATGTTCAGATCGACATCTGCCGCTGCAACTTCATCGGCAACAATCTGTGCGACCTGATGGCGAATATCCTTGTTGGACCATTGGTGAGACAGCCGCAATTCCGTGGCGTTGGCGTAGGTGCCAGCACATGTGATGGCAAGGGCGGCCACTGCACCTTTCAAAATGGATTTCATAATTTCCTCCCGAAGTCTCCACCTCAGCATGCCTGAGGGGATGGTTCAGAGTAATGCGTTTTTGTTTTTCAAGTCAACATTCTTGTATACAAAAAGTTCAAGATTGCGTTTCACATCTGCTCCAGCTAAAAATAGGGACATGGAACAACGTCGTGCAGACAACATTGCCGAAGCGCTTGAAGAACAGATTTTCAGCGGCGTCTATATGGATGGCGACCGACTGGATGAAGTGCGGCTTGCTGAGCAATTCGGCGTTTCCAGAACGCCGCTTCGGGAAGCTTTTCAGAGGCTTGCGCTCTCAGGTCTGGTCGAACTCATTCCTCGCAGAGGCGCCTTCGTCCGGCAACCGGGACCGATCGAGCTGATGGAGATGTTCGAAGTCATGGCCGAGCTTGAGGCCGTGTGCGGACGGCTTGCCGCTATGCGGATATCGGAAGCGGCGCTCGAAGATCTTCGCGATGCCAACGCGAAATGTCAGTCCGCCGTCGATGCCCAGGACCCGGACAATTACTACGCGGAAAATGAACGGTTCCACAGAACCATTTACCAGCAATCAGGAAATGGTTTTCTGGCGCAGGAAGCATCAAAGCTGCACAAGCGTTTGAAGCCGTTCCGTCGCCAGCAACTAAAATTTCGCGGGCGCATGGCCCAGTCGATGGCAGAACATGAAGCCATCGTCGAGGCCCTGTCCAATGGAGAGCCGGAGGCGGCAGCCAAGGCACTTCGCGAGCACGTCGCCGTTCAGGGCGAGAAATTTCACAACCTGATGGCCAGCCTGAAAACGGCTGCGGAATAGGCTTTCACTCGTCTGCCGAGGCTTGCGGTCACCAGCAAACCAAAAGATTGTGCCTGCGGAGCGGCGTTCGCTCCGCAGGCTCTTTGGTTTAGTAGGTCTGTTTCAGGGCGCTGTAGTCGCCGCGAAGCTGAACACGGACAGTAATGTCCGAGCTGTCGCGGTTGCGCCAGAACCAGCCGTGGTTGCCAGTGAAGGCTGCGGTGAGAGCGCCTGTCTCTCCGGTGGTTCCACGACCTTTCTCGTAGGTGATATTCTGGCCTCCACTGTCACCATGAAGATCGAAGTTGACGCGACCGGCATCGGTGCTCCAGGAGAACTCCGCTGTCGCGCCCTCTTCCATGACCAGTTTCCATTCGATGCCTTCGCCCGGCGCCAGCGTGAAACTGAAATCGTCCTTCCAGGCTTCTTGTGCCTGGGCGGAAGAGACGAACAGGCCGAGGAGGCCGTCAATCACGCCTGACTGCTGGTCCTCGGCTTCGGAGCGCAAGCGGTCCTGTTCGGCTTCCCTGGCGAGCTCGGTCTTGATCTCGCCCATCTCCGCCAGGCCGATGATACGGCCTATGCCTGTCGGGTCGATGTTGTATTCGGCCGGCATGACGATCGTCACAAGAATGACGAGCGCGGCCACCAAAGCGAGAATGGTGGAGCGGAAAAGCTGGGCCGAGCTCGGCAGCTCGTCGCGGGTCGGTTTTTGTGCGTTGTACATGATTTTGATCTTTCAGATTCAGGAGGTAACGAAGAGGCCGGTGAGCTGGTAGCCCATGAGCAGGAACCCCATGGACATCATCACGACGTTTGCCGTGTAGGCGTGGCGCCAGAAGCTGTGCGTACGCCGCCAGTAACCCATGACGATCAGGATCGCGGCCAGGGCCAGAAGCTGGCCGATCTCGACGCCGATGTTGAAGGCAAGCAGGTTCGGGATCAGACCTTCTTCTGCAATTTCGTAGTCAAGGATCTTGGTTGCCAGGCCGATGCCGTGAATCAGGCCGAAGATCAGCGTTGCGGCCTTTGTGTCGGGCTGAAATCCGAACCAGCGCTGATAGGCGCCCAGATTGTCGAGTGCCTTGTAGACAACGGACAGCCCGATCAGCGTATCGATGATGTAGGGATTGACGTTCCAGCCGTAATAGACCCCCAGCAGCATGGTGGTCGAGTGGCCGATGGCAAACAGGCTGACATAGATGGCAACGTGCTGCATCCGGTACAGAAAGAACACGACACCGAAGAGAAACAGGATGTGGTCGTATCCAGTGACCATGTGCTTGGCGCCCAGATACATGAAGGGGATGATCTTGACCCCCCAGATTTCCTGAATGTAGCCGGCATCCCCTGCCGTCACATTGTGAGCTTGCGCAAGTGTGGCACTCAGGCCAAGCGCAAGCATGATCAGTGACAGGCGAACCACCTGGCGCAAGGCCAGCGTGCTCCACCCGTCCCGAAAGACGAGATTCATAACGTATTTCCATATTGTTGAATTTAATTGCGGATGCCCGTGGGGGCAGTTCCGTCAGACCCGGGGAGGTCGTTCCAACAGGTAAATACGCGCCGGTCCGCCGTCGGACGGCGTGATCAGCCAGTCGTCCCGGCCGAATTGTGTTGCCGGTCCGCCAGCAAGGCGGGTCAGGTCAACCGAATGATGATCATGATCTGCAACATCGTGCTGATGGCCATGCATGGCCCACAGAATGTCGATTTCCTCTCCATGAGAGTGACCGTGGTCTTCGATCATCTGCAACTGTTCCTGGACTGTCTCCAGAAATTTCGGCGTATGTGCCACGGTAGGTGAAACGGACCAGACGGCAATCGACAGGCAGACCAGAGCGGCCAGCAGCCGTCTGCCAGGTGCGAATTTGCTGCAGATGCGTTGAAGGCTTCCGCTCATGTCCCGTCCGGTAAGAAATCCTGTCATCAGAATCAGATTGCCAAATCCAATCGGCAGGTTGCTAGTCGCCAAATATGGCCAAACGACGCCCGGCGGCAAGTAACGAACAGCTGATTTCCAACGAACAAACCGAATGCGTCTGCCATGACGGCGCGCGATTCAGGATTTGAACAGGTCGAGAGCGGCAAAAAGCATGATGAAACTTCCCGCAAGGCCATCGAGGACGCGCGAGATCGTGCCGAACGCAGAGCCGCCGCGGGCCATCAGGGAGACAAGAAGTTTTCTGGCGGCAACTGTCAGAATGGCAATCGTGCCGAGAGTGAGTGCGATTCCGGTCAGCATGGAGGCCGCAAACATGAGACCGGCTTCTGGGATGCCGCGTGACATTGCCAGCACCATCACAAAAAGCGTCAGCGGGCAAGGGACGAGACCGGCTGTCACCGCGACGCCGAGGCCTTCCCGTTCCGAGTGTTGGCGGCGCTTTCTGAAAGCACGGAACAGCAGCCAGAAGCCGATGACGATCAGCAGGGATCTGCTCAATATTTCCAGATCGGGCGCCCGTCCGGCTTGGGTGAGAGAGCGTTCCATCAGCTGAGAAGCGAACAGCGCAATGAAAACCGCCATCAACACATGTGTGGTTGCAAGGAGCGACGAAACGGCAAGTGCCCGAAAGGCACCGTGACGGGATCCTGCAAGGTAGGAAACCAGAATGGTTTTGCTGTGGCCGGGCGTCAGGGCGTGTATAGCCCCGAACATGATGCCCGCCAGGGTCATGCTCACAAGAACAGTCCAGTCTCCCGATTGACCGAATTCGATCAGATACGCTCGAACCGCGTCATTGATCCAGCGCTGAAGGGAGACCAGAAGATCCATTCAGAGCCGCCCGTCGGGCCAGGTCGCATGCAAACTGTCAATCACATAGGGGTGGGCATGTCGTTTGCCTGAAGCGTTCGCCAGGTGCGGATGATCGCGCGGCAGTTCCGGATGTTCGTGGAAGAGAACTTTCTTGTCGTCAGCCGGCCAGAGACGTGCCGCTGATACAACGCCGACAACGGCAATTCCGGCAAGTGTGATCAGCGTGGTGGACAGGCTGGCGACACTGCCAAGCCATCCGGCAAGCGGATAGGTGATCAGCCAGCATCCATGCGACAGGGCAAATTGCGCGGCGAAGACCATGGGCCGGTCTTCCGGATGGGCTGAATTGCGCAGCAGCCTGCCGGACGGCACCAGGACTGCCGATGTTCCAAGCCCCATCAGGAACCAGGTGCCAAGAAGCAAAGGCCAGAGTTCAGTCTTGGCAACGGAAGCAACCAGCATGGCAAAGCAGAGCAGCCAGAAGGGCAGGGAAGCAGCGGCGATCAGCATGACCGGGCGATCGTTCAGATTGGACAGAAGTCGCGGCAAGGCAATGGCCATTACCATTGATCCGCCGCCATAGGCCGCCATTGCCAGGGCGAGGTCGGAATCGGTCAGGCCAAGATAGGATTTGACGATGACAATCGTGTTGACAATGACAATGGCGCCGGAACCGGCAATTGTGAGATTGAGTGCGAGCAACCCTCGAAGGCGAGGGGTGCGCACATAGATCCGCATCCCGTTCAGCGTGCGTCTGAAGGGAGACGCGGTTCCGATTTCCTTTGGCGACGGCAGTGTGACCGAAACCACAAACAAGGCAGACAGCACAAATCCTGCAACTGTGCCGCTGAAGAGCCAATGAAATCCGATCAGGCCGATGAGCGCGGCTGCAATTATCGGGCTCAAGAGGTTTTCAAGATCATAGGCCATGCGCGAAAGCGACAAGGCATTGGTGTAGTCGTCTTCCTCGGGCAGGATGTCGGGGATTGTGGCCTGGAACGCCGGAGTGAAGGCGGCGGAGGCCGATTGCAGCAGCGCAATCAGGACGTAGATCTGCCAGACCGCATCGACAAACGGCAACGCGATTGCCGTGCCAGCACGTACCAGATCCAGAACGACCAGGTAGGTTCTGCGGGGAAAACGGGCAGCAAATCCTGCGGCAACGGGCGACAGGGTGACATAGACGATCATCTTGATCGCCAGGGCTGTGCCGAGAACGGCACCTGCGTCGGCACCTGCAAGGTCATAGGCGAGCAACGCCAGTGCGACGGTCATCAGACCGGTTCCGAACAAGGCGATAACCTGGGCGGCGAAAAGATGCCGGTATGTACGATGAGCAAGAACGGATAACATTGATCAGTAGTGGCTTTGGGCTGGGGCTGACAATGCTTTGATTGATAGCATTCTGCGTTACGGTCGGCCATATTTGTAGACGGCCCTGCGGTGTTGTCGCGCACCTGTCCAATGTGAAAGAAGCGCCGCCTTTGCAACCAGCGCCCTTTTCATAAGGCTGTTTTTTGGATCTTACCTGCCGTATTCCCGCGTCGGATTGCGATAAATGGTGTGGTAGTGCCCCAGTCCGCTGGCACTTTGACCCACATTGCCACCTGTGGACAGCAGTTCGATGATCAGCGTTGGGCCCTGAATACGCATGTAGACCGGTGAGTTGACGTCATTTCCTCCGGTCCAGGCAAAACTGATCTGATCCAGTTCAGCCTCGATCTCGGACATGCGAAGCACTGCATTTTCATTCGGCTGGATCGTGACCCACTTGGCAATGGCATCGAGCAACAGGTCTTTCTGCTCGTCGGTCATTCCAGTCGTGCTCAACCCTACAATCGGGGGTACGAAGCCGTCCTTGCCCGGGCCGGTTCGAATATCCTCCGGAACGGATACTGCATCGGCCGATGCCTGCTGATCGGCGTTTAGTGAGGCAAACACGGCATGGCCAGCATGATGCATGTCGACGACTGCTTCGTAGTCAATTCCGTTCAACGTGAAGACCGCCGGTTCCGTGCCGACGAAGCTGGGCGACATGGTCTCCACCTTGCCGCCGTCAATGGACAGGTTGAGGCCAAGGTGGTGTCCGCCAAACTGCCAGCCCCAGGGAGTATCTGCCGAGGGGGTGCCGTAGAATGACAGCCAGTAGTTCTCCGGGTTCCACTTCAGACGTTTTGCGCGCTTGTCGGTGCTGAGAAAGGCTTCGGCGGCCATAACGTCCATAACCCGCCGGTAACCGTCCTCGCTCAGGGACGACGCCAGGAACTCGAACAACAGTTTCCGCTGGTCGTCGGAGAGTTCACCGACCGAAATGCCCACCCGGTTCACGATGCCCGCAGGCAGATTGGACCATTCTGACCGCTCTTGAGCATCGAGGTCGAACATGAACTGCGCTTTGACGGTCTCATCGAAACTGGCGAGAAAGGCGTTTGCTGCCTGGAGGGCGGCTGTTCCTCCCGCAGGCCCGTATGGCAGGTCATAATTCGGGATCGGAACGAGTTCCGTGTGTACATGGAGCGGCGCCTGGTGAGCGAGAGCAACCGGAGCGCCTGCGCAGATGATTGCCACCGACAAAACCATGCCGGCGGCCGCTCTTCGGAAGAACTGTTTCATTGATCAGGTCTCGAATTTTCTATTGGGGGCGGATCAGATCGGGTAATGCTGGCCGGGGTCTTCAATGGTGATCCAACGCACTTCCGTGAACTCATTCAGGCCATAGGAGCCACCAAAACGTCCGTATCCCGATGCCTTCACTCCGCCAAAGGGAATATGGGCTTCGTCGCCAACCGTCGGGCCGTTGATGTGACAAATGCCGCTTTGGATTCTGTCGGCCAATTGCATGGCCCGGCGCGTGTCCTGACTGAAAATTGCCGAAGACAGGCCATATTGGGTGTCATTTGCGATTTCGACCGCATGGTCCGCGTCCCGCGCCCGGATCATGGCCGTTACCGGACCGAAACTCTCGGCGCTGAAAAGCTCCATCTTCGGGGTGACCCGGTCAACGATGCTGGCCGGCATGATTGTGCCGTCGTCGGGTGCACCTCCGCACAGGAGTTCCGCTCCCTTGGAAACGGCGTCATCGATCAGGTGACTGACATGATCAACGGTTTCGCGATCAACCACCGATCCCAGATCCACTTCTTCCGTCGGGCGGCCGGGCACCAGCGCCTTGGCCCGGTCGGCAAAGGCTTTCGCGAACTCGTCGGCGATTTCATCGACGACCACGACTTTCTCTGTCGACATGCAAATCTGGCCCTGGTTCATGAAGGCGCTGAAAATTGCTCCATCCACGGCCTTCGGAAGGTCGGCGTCTTCCAGCACGATGAAGGGTGCTTTTCCACCAAGTTCCAGCAGGCACGGTTTCAGATGCTCAGCGGCACGTTTTGCGATGATCCTGCCGACCCGGGTGGAGCCGGTGAAGTTGATGCGACGGGTCAACGGATGATCCACCAGCGCATTGACGACTTCAGGAGCGTCTTCCGATGTGTGGGTAAGAATGTTGAGGACGCCGGACGGTAAACCGGCCTCGACCATGCAGTCACCGATGAGGCGATGCATTGCCGGGCATTTTTCCGATGCTTTCAGTATCACCGTGTTGCCGCAGGCAACTGCCATGGCAAAGGAACGGACTGCAAGAATGACCGGCGCGTTCCAGGGCGCCATTCCAACGAGAACACCGATCGGGCGGCGCTGGGCCATGGAGAACGTGCCGGGCTTGTCGGACGGCAGGATTTCGCCCTTGATTTGAGTCACCATGGCTGCTGCATCACGCAGGATGTTGGCGGCCAGCTTGACGTTGAAACCGATCCAGGCGCGTGTGCCGCCGGTTTCGGACATACCGGCTTCGACAAAGCGACCAGCGTTTGCATCCAGAACATCGGCAGCCCGGTTCAAGATCGTGCGCCGTTCAGAAGGCAGCGTCTTCGACCAGGTGCTGAAAGCCTCAGCGCAAGAGGCAACTGCTTTGTCGACATCCGCCTTGCGGGCAGCTGCGGCACGTGTCGCCAGATCGCCTGTCATCGGGTTCAGGCGATCGAAGGTTCCACCTTCCGCAGCAGGTATGTTCTTGTTGTCGATGAGCAGTCCAGTTTCCATCGAAGCGTCCCTTCCGTGGGGTTCGTGTGAGCTAGGTTTCGTTGAAAAGTTCCGTGTAGACGAGGGTCTGATTGGCGTGTTCGCGCATCATTGCCTCGGCCCGCTGGCTATCGCGCTTGGAAATCGCGTCATGGATCAGACGGTGCTGCATGTTGCCGAAACGCAGGCGCATCAGTTCCTGCTCGGCGTTTTCTTCCTTGAAGACAACCGAGCCCAACTTGATCATTGGCAGTGTTTCCATGCGGTCGAAGGCGAAGCTGACATAGGGGTTGCCGCACTGGCGCATGATCGTTTCGTGAAAGGTGATGTTGCCATCCTGGTAACGCTCAATCCTGGCGTTCAGGCTCATGTCACCAGTCAGGGCGTTGTCCATTTCCTCGATGACATTGAGGAGCAATGCATTGATCTCGTCCGACATGCCTGACTTGGCCAGCGTGGAGGCCCCCAGTCCTTCCAGCACGCCGCGCACCTCGTAGGCCCGCTTAATGTCGCCGAGATTGAATTCCTGCACGGTGAACCCGCGGCCTTCCCGTTTCTTTATGAGGCCTTCGACCTCCAGAGCGCGCAGGGCAAGACGTGCGGGTGTCCGGGAGACGTCGAACATGTTGGCGACGCCAACTTCACTGATCTTCTCTCCGGGTTTCAATCTGCCATCCATGATCATGCTGTGCAGCACTGTCACTAGCCGTTTGTCCGATTGAGCGTTTTCCATACCTGGGACCTGTCTGATGATTTTCGTATCCATTTTTAGCAGATCGCCACCCTTTCGAAGCACTCATTTATGTATCCATATTTTCGAAATAGCAGCATTTTTTTGGCTGATAAAGGATTTTTCTTGCCAATATTGAAAAATTATGGATACAAAGTTAGTGTTCATGAACGAGATGCTGATTTCTCTGACCTAATGGGAGGACCAGATGAAGCGACGTAATTTCCTTGCACTTGCAGGTCTTTTGACCGCAGGCCTGATGTCCACTTCGGCACTGGCTGCGGATCCGATCAAGTTCGGTGTGGTTTCGCATCTGACCGGGCCGTTGGCCGGGGGAGAGGCCGTAACGCACATTCCGAATATCGAATTGTGGGTGCAGCAGGTGAACGACCGGGGTGGCCTGTCCGTGGGCGGTGAAAAGCGCCCGATCGAGATCGTGACTTACGACGACAAGACCAATCCGGCGGAGCACATCAAAGCGGTTCAGCGGCTTGCGACGCAGGACAAGGTGGATTTCATGCTGTCGCCTTACGGGACCGGCTTCAACCTGGCTGCCGCGCCGATCTACGCGAAATACAACTACCCGCTGATCGCGGTTACGTCGATCACCGACGAAATCGAAGAACTGACGGAGAAGTTTCCGAACATGTTCTTTACCCTCGGAAGCACGACCGGATTTGTTGAAGGAGCGGTTGCAACGCTGGCGAAGTTGCGGGACCAGGGCGCGATCGGAAACAAGGTCGCGATGGTCAACGTAGCTGACGCCTTCGGTATCGAGCTGGCGGACGCGGCCCGACCGAAATTTGTCGAGGCGGGATTCGAGATTGTCTATGACAAGTCCTATCCGCTGGGCACGCCGGATCTGTCTCCGGTCGTCAAGGGAGCAAAGGCTGCTTCGCCGGACGCTTTTGTCGCTTGGTCGTACCCGCCGGACACGTTCGCTCTTGCCGAACAGTCGATCATCGAGGATCTCGATGTCGGGGCCTATTATTCCGCAGTCGCGACCGCTTTCCCGGCGTTCTCCAAGAAATTTGGCGGCAAGATTGAAGGCGTACTGGGAGCCGGTGGCATCAATCCCGACACGTCAGCGATGAAGGAGTATCGCAGTGCGCATGAGGAGGTGACCGGAAAGATTCCCGACTACTGGGCATCGGCAACCTACTACGCACAATTGCAGATCCTGGAGCAGGCGATTGAAGGCGTCGGTGAAATCGATCAGGCTGCAGTGATCGACTACATCAAGGCGAATGAATTCGACACGGTCATCGGTCCTGTCAAATTCGACAAGCACAACAATTCCGACCGCTACTGGTCGGTCGGCCAATGGCGTGACGGTCAATTCCGCGCAGTTGCCGATACCGGGATGGGCGACAGCGCCGACCCGGTCGCCAAAGAAGGCTGGAACTAACGGTTCCCGAAGGGCCGGCAATACCAGCCGGCCCGTTCAATTCCGAGAAAGGTAAAAGCACGATGGACATCGTGATCTCTGGCTTGTTGCTGGGGGGCTCCTACGCGCTCATCGCCATGGGGCTTAATCTGCAATATGGGGTCGCCCGCATCATGAACCTTGCCAATGGGGAGCTTCTGGTGCTTGGGGCCTTGGCCGCGTTCTGGGTTTTCACCACCACTGGCATGAGTCCGCTGGTGACGTTGTTTGCTGTCGCCATACTGGGTTTTGCGGGCAGTTGGGCGGTCTACAGGATCTTTCTCGCTCCGCTGGTGCGCCGCTCCGCAAACCAGGGGCAATTGGAGGTGGATTCGATCCTGGCCACTTTCGGCATGAGTTTCTTTCTCGTTGGCGTGATGGTGTCCATCCACTCGGAGTATTTCACCTACTCGTTTCTGGCCTCGCCGGTTGCGCTGCTCGGTACCACGGTTGCCCTGAACCGGCTGGTCGCGTTCTGTTTTGCGGTGCTGATCGGTGGCGGGCTTTATCTTTGGCTCAATCGGACGAGAGCCGGATTGGCGGTGCGTGCGGTTGCGGTCAGCCCCGAGGCGGCCGGTCTGGTGGGGATCAATGTCGACCGGGTATCGGCCCTGGCCTTTGCAGTTGGCGGCATGGTCACGGGAGTTGCCGGCGTTCTGGTCTCGACTTTCATCACACTCGACGCTTCCGTCGGTGTGATCTTTACCATGAAAGCGCTGATAATAGTGATCATGGGCGGTGTCGGTGATATCCGCGGTTCCATCATTGCCGCGCTTATCCTGGGAATGGTGGAGTCCGCGGTTGCAACGCTGATCGACCCGGGCCTGACACTGGCTTCAGCCTATTTGATCTTCCTGCTCATACTACTGTTCCGCCCGCAGGGCCTGTTCGGGCGGAGGGCCGCATGACGCAGTCGAACTACCTGCCGCTTGTTCTGGGCGTGCCAGTTGTCGGGGTTGCGGCTGTGCTGCCGTTCTTGGTCGATGGCTACTGGCTGTCGGTGGCCGTCTATGTCCTGATGTATACCGCGCTTTCCACCAGCTGGGCGTTGTTTTCCGGGCCGACGCGATACATCGCCCTGTCCACGGGTGCCTTCTTCGGTGTCGGAGGATATCTGGTGGGAACAGGCATGAGCGACTATGAGCAGAGCTACTGGACCATGCTGGTGATCGCACCGATCGTCGCGACCATCCTGGCCGCTCTGATCGGTCTCGTCACATTGCGTCTTTCCGGCGTCTATTTCGTCATCTTCACGCTTGGCCTTGCGGAGATGATCCGCAATCTCGTCAGCTGGGTGCAGAACAATTTCCTCGGTTCCCGTGGTCTTTACGTTCTGACGGATCTGACCGAGGAGCATATCTATTGGATGCTGCTTGCGATCACGGTCGCCGTTTTTCTGTTCGGGTGGCTGCTGGGCCGGTCGCGGCTGGGGTTTGCCCTGCGCATTCTCGGCAATGACGAGCAGGTTGCCCAGCATGTCGGCATCGACACTGCGCGAGCCAAGGTCATCCTGTTCATGACAACCGGTTTCTTTGCCGCTCTGGTCGGTGCCGTGGTTGCTCCTCGCTACTACTACATCGAACCGAATGTAGTCTTTTCTCCGGAACTCAGCTTCCTGGTCGTGATCATGGCGCTTCTGGGGGGAATTCACCGCCTATGGGGGCCTCTCCTCGGTGTCATTCCGTTCACGCTCTTATGGGAGGTCATCACGGTCTATCTCCCGAATGCCACCACAATGGCGCTGGGGATCGCTTTCCTGCTGATTGTCTATTTCATTCCGCACGGTGTTGTCGGTCTGGCGGAAAAGTTCTTGAAGCGAGGTGAGGTATGACCCCGGGCGAACCTATTCTTTTTGTCCGGGATGTGACCAAGCGCTTTGGCGGTCTGGTTGCGGTGGACGCTGTTTCATTCGACGTGAGAGAGCATGAAGTCATGGGGTTGATCGGGCCGAACGGGTCCGGGAAATCAACCACGATGAACCTCATTTCCGGTGCCCTGAAGGCGACGTCCGGCTCAATAGTTCTCAATGGCCACGAGCTGACGAGGGCAAAGACATTTGAAAATGCCAGGTTCGGTGTGTCACGAACCTTTCAGCTTGTGCGGATCCTGCCGGGATTGAGTTTGAGCGAGAACGTCATTGCAGGCGGTGTTTTCGGCCACAAGAAACGCTGGGGCCGAGAGGTCACGGAGTTTGCCGAAAGCCTGTTGGAGCGTGTTGGGCTAGCAGACAAGATCGGCGCGAGCGTCGACAGCCTGACTTACATTGATCAGAAGCGTCTCGAACTCGCACGTGCGCTTGCCGGGGAGCCGGAGGTCCTTCTGCTGGACGAGTGGCTTGCCGGACTGAATCCGACCGAACTGCGCACCGGAATTGATCTTATCGGATCGCTCCGCTCGGAGGGCCGGACAATCATTCTCGTGGAACACGTTATGGATGCGATCCGGTCGCTGTGCGACCGGTGCGTCGTGATCAATTCGGGCAAGAAGATCGCCGAAGGTACACCGGTTGAGGTTCTTTCGGATGCGGCTGTCATCCGGGCATATCTGGGAGAGGGCTGATGCTGGAAATACGCAACTTAACCGTGGCCTATGGTCTGCATCAAGCTCTTCATGGTGTCAGCCTGAAAGTGGATCTTAGTGAAATCGTGGTCATGCTTGGCGCAAATGGCGCGGGCAAAAGTTCGCTTCTGCGGGCAATCGCCGGGATCAGCGAAGGCAAGGTGGACGGCGACATCAGTCTTGATGGTCGCGATCTGCGGGCGTTGAAATCCGATAGGATTGTGGAGGCCGGCATTGCCTTTGTGCCGGAAGGGCGCGGTATTTTCGGTGACCTGACTGTGTGGGAAAACCTGCTGCTCGGGGCCTATCTTCCAAGAGCAAGAGAAAAACAGGACAGGAACCTGAAAACCGTGCTTGAGCTTTTTCCCAAGCTCGCAGAGCGACGGAACCAGGTTGCCCGGACCATGTCGGGCGGCGAGCAGCAGATGGTCGCGATCGGCCGGGCGATCATGTCGGATCCGAAGATCCTCATGCTGGACGAACCTTCGCTGGGTCTGTCACCACTGCTGTGTCAGGAAATGTTCCAAAGTCTTTCCCATATCAAGGAAAGCGGCATGGGTGTGCTGTTGATCGAACAAAATGCCAAGCAGAGCCTTGCGATTGCCGGCCGTGGATACCTGATCGAAAATGGTGTTATCACCGGAGAAAACTCCGCAGAAGCAATGCTGAACGATCCGGCCGTGCAGGCAGCCTATCTAGGCGGAACATAAGTCGGGCCCCTGAACCTGTACTCTTGCTTTGATGAAGGCAGTGAAGCGGTCAGGGGCGGCTCCCGGCACTGGTTTCCGATGCCGGGAGCCGCAAATTCAAGAGCATTGAGCCGTCAGGCTGCGAATTATGGACGTCAACAACTGGAAGCTGGCGGGAGCCTTACAGGCCGTTGGTGATCATGGCCGAACGGATTTCCGCAACTTCGCTCGACAGGAAATCGCAAAAGTCCTTGGCAACGATGGAGCTCGGCCGGTGTGCCGGTGTCAGGATGGAGAAACTGTTTTGAATGCGTGGGCGAAATGGCCGAAAGACGATCATGGGAGGCCCGTTGCCGTTTCTTGCAGCTTCCTGCGCCTTGTAGGCAGTGATCATGTCACAGATGAGCGCGCATTGACCTGCCTCCACAAACCTGAGGCCCGGATAGGCGGAGCGCAACTCGAAACGCTGGTTAAAATTCGCCCCGGCATCGTGAAAGCGGGCCAGTGCCTGCTTGTGGCTCCTGTGTTCGGAATGGAGCATTGCCAGTGGATAGCCGTCGAGGTCTGCAGGGGTAATGACTTCTTTTGATGCCAGTGGATCGGTCGCGGGAACCGCGCACATGCATTCCAGGTCGAAATCGATCTGGTCAAAGGAGTTGCGGACCAGGGGCGTTTCGGAAAACCCGATATCAAACTGTCTGGCGGCGATGAGTTCTTCGATTTCGGACGGCGCCCGGCTGACCAGAGCAACCTTTACGTTCGGTTTGTCGGCGAGGAATCGAGACAGGCTATCGGGCAGAAAACTGACAACCGCTTCCGGAGTGCCAACGATCCGCAACTGTCCGTGTTCGCGATTGGCCAGTCCACGCAGCGTGCGTTTCGAAATTTCGAGCCGCCGCAGGATCGCTTCGGCTTCTTCCAGGAAAAACTCAGCTTCCGGCGTCGGAACCAGGCGGCCTTGCTCGCGGACAAACAGCTTCAGCTCAAGCTCGGTCTCCAGCCCGGCAATGGTCGAGCTGACAGCCGGTTGGGTCCGGCCCAAAGTGCGGGCTGCCTCAGAAATCGATCCACTGCGCATCACCTCGCGAAAAGTCGCCAGTTGCCGAATTGACAAATTCATTGTTGGACGAGAGCCGTTCTCCGGAAAAAATCGTGAATACTGTGTCTCTTAATCGAGGCGAGGTCAACTGCGTGAAATATAGGATTTGGTCTGATGCAGAATAAAGCGACAATCGGTCGTTTTTTACTGCGTTCATTTCTGTTCTGTTGCGAGTGTGATGCGTTTTTCTGCTTACGTTTCGGTAAGCTTGCATCGTTGGGAGCAGAATTTATTTTGTCCATCCGGTCAATTGTTGCGCTATTCTTCCTGCCAGAGCCGGTCCAGATCATAAGCTGCAACATCCTCAAGCAGCTCTATGAAGCCTTTTGCGGCATGGTCCAGCGATTTGCGTCCCTTTTCCGCGGTTGCCAAGGCTGCGTTGCCGAGAGCTCCGGTCGGGTTTAGGTCCTGCGCCTTCCAGCCGAATTGCGCTTTGCCGTGGCCCCGAAGGTGTCTGAATTCCTCCAGGAACCGCTGCTGCTCGGATACAAAGTCATCCGCAAGATCCATGCGGACGAGATCCGGGCGCAGGTGCAGCATCAAGGAAGTTTCTATGTCCCCGCCGTGAATTCCGTAGGAAAACTCTTCTTCCGGGTACAATCCTTCAGGCTGGCCGAAACGCAGCCAGTTTGTCGCCGTGACCAGCATGTCGTGCTTGACCCGGAGTTCCCTGGCGACAATGTCGAGAATGGGCACGTTGCCACCATGGGAATTGATCAGCACCATCTTGCGGAGTCCGGCGCGGCGGACGCTTTCGCCGATTTCGATCCAGCAGCGGGTGACAGTGTCCCAGGACAGGGTAAGTGTACCCGGGGAGGAGATGTGTTCATCCGATTTTCCGACAGCCTGAACAGGAAGAAAAGTGGCAGGCAGGTTTTCGGGAAGCAACTCAAGTACGCGGTTGATCTGACCTTCCGCAATCGCGGTGTCGGTTGAGAGAGGCAGATGCGGACCGTGCTGTTCGATTGCTGCCACCGGCAGGACCGCGATCCAGTTCTCGCGGGACGGGTCCTGAAAGTCGGTTGTCGTCATGTCGTGCCAGAAGCGCTTGGGCAGCATTGCTTGATCCTGTCTTGGGAGCGTTTTCAGGATTTGCTTGGCACAGCAGCGGGTCACTGACAAGAGGAGCGATCGACCTGCAGCTGCGGTGCATGATCACGAACATATGATAGGGATGTCTTAATCAACGTTAAGAAATTGCTGACGTCTTTTCCCGAAAATGCCGGAGATGATTGGCGCACTCTTGTCCAATACACCGGCCAACCTGTTGAGAGGCAGCGGTGTTGCCGGTGAGACGGAACCTGGTGCTGGAGAAACTTCCTCTGCCCGGGAAGGGACAAGTGCGCGCGAAAGCCTGGCCAGTCCGCGCAACTCTGCTCGTCAGGCAAGCAATGTTCCGGTTCTGACGCCTCAAGCCGTGCTGGCACTTCAGGAAGCCGACCAATCGGAAACTTCCAAAGGCCGTTCGGCTGCTTCGGGAGCCGAAGCACAATCTGACAATGACAATGCTGAAGACGCGGGTTCAGAGCAGAAACCGGCCTCCGGTGTCGCCGGAGGCGGTGGTGGCCAGAGTGCGGCTGCTGCTCAGTCTGCGCAAGAGGGGGGCTCTGACCAGGAAGAGGACTCCGATGGTGATGGTCTGAACGAGGCCGAGGAAAAGCAGGTCAAGGAACTTGCAAAGCGGGACCGCGAAGTCCGTGCACATGAGCAGGCGCATGCGCGTGTGGGGGGCGCCTATGCCAGTGCGCCCACTTACACGTTCCAACAGGGGCCGGACGGCAAGCGCTACGCGATTGGCGGAGAAGTGCAGATAGATACCGCTAAGGAGCGGACGCCAGAGGCAACGATCCGCAAGATGCAGATCGTCATACGGGCGGCAACGGCACCGGCCGAACCTTCCTCCCAGGACCTGAAGGTGGCTCAGCAGGCCCGGTCGCAGCTGAGCGAGGCGCAAGCTGAACTGCGACAGCAAAAAGCCAGGGAGCTGAAAGGCGAAGACGAGAACAGCGCCGTCCCGGCCTCGCCGGAGGCTGGAGGAAAGCCGGTTGATGATGGGTCCGAGGCGCAAGCCAAAAACGGCGAGGCAGAAGAAGGCGCTTCCACAAGTTCGTCGGCTTCCTCCGAAGAAGGCAAATCCGACGAGTCCCTGAAAAGATCAAATGCGATCGCTGCCTACCGGGAAGCTGCGAACAGTGAAGGCGACGCCGAGTCTCTGCTGAACACCCTTGTCGCCTGATTGCGCTTGAGAAAGCCGGAAAGGCATGACAAAAGGAACGCCTTACCGGGCTCCGAGTGCCCCTGAATTCAGGTCATGACATGCAAGCTAAAGCCGCACGCCGGGTCGTCTCGGCGATCTTTTTCATGTGCGGAACCTTCGTGGGTCTCTGGGCCTCCCGCATTCCGGACATCAAGGCAGCGACCGGCCTGGATGAAAGCGGATTCGGGGTGTTGCTGCTCGTAATGGCTTGCGGTGCGTTTGTCGCATTTCCATTTACAGGGCATTGGGTCGATCGTCTGGGGGCGGCTCCTGTTGCCAAGTTCCTGGCGGCCGCTACCGCTGCCAGTTTCCTGGCCGTCGGGCTGGCTCCGACAACACCGCTCCTGACCTTCACGCTTTTCCTGGCCGGATTTTCCTTTGGCGGTCTGGATGTTTCCATGAACGGTTGGGGGGCGGAAGTTGAAACGAGCCTCAGCCGTCCGATCATGTCGTCGTTTCACGGACTTTACAGCCTTGGGGCCGGGCTTGCGGCAGCCGCGGGTGGCTTTGCAATTGAATTCGGTCTCACCGTTTCTGAGCATTTCAGCCTGTGGGCTGCCTGTTCCACTCCGTTTCTGGTCTGGTTTTACCGTCAGCCCTGGCCGAAAGCAGAGACGGCAAGCGAAACAAAGAAAAAGGCGCCGCTTTTTGCGGTACCCAAGGGCGCACTTGTTCTGGTCGGGCTCATGGCCTTGTGCGCTGCTCTTGGCGAAGGGGCAGTCACCGATTGGGCAGCGCTCTACCAGATAGAAGACCTTGGCTACTCCGAAGCGATCGCTCCGACGGCGTTCACCGTCTTTTCCATTGCCATGGTGATCATGCGATTGTCGGGTGACAAGGTGATCGCCCGTTTTGGTCCGGTTCCCGTTGCCCGCATCAGTGGTGTGGTCGCGTTTGCAGGATGTTTGCTGCTGATCTCCGGCATCAATATCTGGGCGGTCTGGGCCGGGTGCTTCATCATGGGGCTCGGTTATGCGGTTCTGTTTCCCTTGGCCATGTCTCGCGCGGCAAGTGATCAGCACATGTCGAAAGGGGTGGCGCTCGCCTCTGTCGCGACGCTTGGCTACGGAGCCTTCCTGTTCGGGCCGCCTGTGCTGGGTTTCGTCGGGGACGCGTTTTCGCTCCGGGTATCCTTCGGCGTGGTCGCATTGTTGACCTTGGCGTTGCCATTCCTGGCGTCTGCGCTGAAAGTGCGAGCCTGAACGTCATTCTTTCCGGGTTTCTTAGATGGGAAAATGTCTTCAGGCCGAAGGCAGGTTTCAAAAATCGAGCATTTTCCGCGAACTGTCATTTGACGGTTAAATAACCCCGCTAGGGTTGCGCCACATTAAAGAAGTTTTTGATTCGAATTGAATTGGGTACGGGTAAGGGCCATGGCTTTTAACTACAAGAAGAGCATTACTTTTCGTCTGGTGCAGGCGGCCAAGGCGCAACGTGCCCGTTCGGGAGCGCACCTGATGCGGATCGGATTGCACCCGGGGCAGGAACTGGTGCTGAAGGTGCTGGCAGATTCCGACGGACGGACAATGAGCCAGCTCGCACTGGCACTTGGTGTTCAGCCGCCAACCGTCACCAAAATGGTGACACGGCTGTCCAGTCAGGGCTATGTCAGTCGCCGCGTTTCCGATACTGACGGTCGTCTGGCGCGTGTTTACCTAACCGATGAAGGCCGTGATCTGGTGACCTCCGTAGACAAGGCCTGGAAGCGGCTGGAGCGAGAGGCCATGTCCGGCCTCGATGACAAGGACCGCAAGAAGCTGCGGAAGTTGTTGCGGCAGGTGGAGAAAAACCTTTCGATCGCAGTTGATGACGATCCGGAGCATGAAGCCGATCTTGAGGAGGATGCCGTCGAGGCGAGCGGCAAGGAAAAAGAACTCACTGCTGCCTGAGCGGAGCTTAAGACAGGGGCTCCACGTTCCCTTCAGAAATCAATTTACGTCAAGAGCGGGAGCATCTTGACCAGAAACCCGAGTATGGCTGTTGTTATCAGCACCGTTGCCATGCCGCGTCCGGCAACAAACACCAGCACGGCTGCGAGTATCGCGATGCCGGCAAGGATCGGATCGAGGCTTTGGGGATTTGGCCAAAGAAGGTCGAGCATCCCGACTTGAAGCGTGTTTGTCTCTGCAAACAAGACATTGATCGCGAACCAGATTGCGAGGTTCAGGATGGTTCCCGCGATTGCAGCGGTGATCGCTGACAGCGCTTTGGCCAGCCTTTTGTTGCCGCGCAGCTTCTCCATCCAGGGAGCACCGGCCAGAACAAAAAGAAAGCTCGGAGTGAAGGTTACCCACGTCGTTATTGCAGCCGCCAATAGGGCGCCGGTGGGTGCCGAAAACGGTGCGGGGTCGCGCCACCCGGCAAGAAAGCCGACAAACTGTGTCACGAGGATGAGTGGACCGGGAGTGGTTTCGGCAAGGCCGAGTCCGTCGAGCATTTCACCCGCGCTAAGCCATGACTTCGTTTCGACTGCGACCTGGGCCATGTAGCTGAGAAGCGCATAGGCACCACCAAAGCTGACGACCGCCAGTAAGGAGAAGAACTCGGCAACGTCGGCAAACACATTGCCGGGAGCCAGAAGCAGAACAGCGGCAAGCGGTGGCGTTCCCCAGATAACAGCACCTGTGAGGAGTGTCCGGATCGTTCCTTTGAGCGAGGCGCGCTTTGCATGTGACGCGGTCTCTTCAGGTGCGCTTTCCGGTGCGCGGGCAAAAAAGAGACCGATCAGCGCCGCGCCGATGATGACGAAGGGAAACGGGATGGAAAAGAAAAACAGGGCGCAGAAGGAAAGACCGCAGATCAGCCAAGAAAGTCTGGTCTTGAGAGCCTTCCGGCCAATCTTCGACAGGGCCTGAAGCACGATTGCCAGGACACCGGCCTTCACACCGTAAAAGATTGCCGAAATGATGGTAGTGTCGCCAAAAGCTGCGTAGACGTAGCTGACAATACCCATGGCAAGCGCACCGGGCAGGATAAACAACAGTCCCGCAATCAGTCCGCCAAGCGTGCGGCCGCTTAGCCATCCGCAATAGGTTGCGAGCTGCTGAGCCTCCGGTCCGGGAAGCAGCATGCAGTAGTTCAAGGCGTGCAGGAACCGGTCTTCCGAAAGCCACTTGCGGTTTTCGACGAATTCCTGGTGCATGACTGAAATCTGTGCTGCAGGTCCGCCAAAGGACAAAAGGCCGACCTTCAGTGAGACTTTGGTCATTTCAGTGAGAGAAGGCTGGGCGCTTTCCCCGTCCAGGACGGTTTCGTTCGAGGCCTGTGGTGCTTGCATTAAGAAAAACCGCTTTCAGAAGACCCTGTTTCCTACGTGGTCTTTGTGAATGCTGCAAGACGGGTTTCCTTCCCCGGTACTGCCATCTGCAATTGCATTGCCGGAAGATTACAAATTGCTCATTTGTAATGGACGTAGGGGCAAACTACCTCTTTTGGCATCCCAAACAGCAAGAATGGAGATGTTTGAGATGGTTACGAGGTATCAGACGATTAACGAGGAACGTGGTGCCCAAAAGGCGGCTGAGCTACGTCGCCGGTTTCGGCAGGCGTCAAAGGTATCCTTCAATCGTCCGCAGTTCGGCTTGTGGCCTTCCACGCGGCAGCGCAGCTGGGTGGAAATCAAGTCGCGTCAGGCGCAGTTCAGGGAGTTCCTGATCTGGAGTGCCATGGCGGCTATCGTGGTCTTCTTCGGGTTCATCATTTTCTAAGAGAGGCGCCTCCGGAGCGGAGTTGCTTCAATCATGTATCTTCAAAGTGGCGCCACGCTGCGCCACTTGATAAGGGTGCCTCCGCACCCTAGCGTGCGGCGGTCGTCAGAACGCCGGCACCAATCAGAAAACTTCCTCCTATCCTGTTCATCAGGCTCATGCGGCGCGGTGTGACAATGCTCGACCGCAGATGACCGACGGACACCGTCCAGAGTGCAATGTTTGCGGCGACCATCGCCAAGAACGTGAACTCAAGGATGAGGAGCTGCGGGAGAACCGATTCACTGACGTTGATGAATTGCGGAACAAAAGCAATGAAGAACATGATGTCCTTCGGGTTCAGGGCGGTCACAAGAAAACAGTTCCAGAAAATCGACCGCTTTGATTGCGGCGCGCCTGAGTTTGCCTCCGTGTTCAGGCGTGGCTTTGCGCGCCAGAGCTTGACGCCGAGCCAGACCAGATAGATGGCGCCGGCAAGCTTGAGGCATGTAAAAAGTGTCGCGGATGTTGCCAGGACCGCGCCTGCCCCCAGCAAGGATGCGGTCATTGCGGTGAAGTCACCCAGGACAACACCGGGAACTGTCGCCCAGGCCGCGGACCTGCCACTGCCGAGTGCGTATCCGACCACGATGGTTATGGTCGGTCCCGGGATTGCAAGCAGGGCAGCACTTGCAGCAACAAAGGCAATCCAAAGTTCAAGATTCATCACCAATTCCCCGGGTGCGAAAAGCGTGCTATTCAATGCATAGCAGATCTGATGAATGATCGCTATAAAAAACATAGCAAGGACGACATGACGAAAATCCCATATCCCGGCCAACCGGTTCGCGGGTCCAGGACCGGTGCGCCGATCATGGCCCTATTCGACCTGCTGGGGCGCAGATGGGCCATGGGTGTGCTGTGGACGTTGCGTGAAAACGAGCCGTGCACGTTTCGAGAGCTTCAGGAAAAATGCGAAACGATCTCACCCGCTGTCCTGAACCAGAGGATCAAGGAACTAAGACTGGCACAATTGATCGAGCGCAGTTCGGATGGCTACGTGTCCACACCGCTCGGGAAAGAGCTTCACGACCAGCTTGTGCCATTGGGAGCGTGGGCCAAGGAATGGGCGAAAAAACTGCCGGATCCTGAGAGCGACGATACCTGACAGGGCTCAAGACGGTCGAAACTCGACATTGATCGTCAAAGCAGAAACGGGAAGCCGCCTTCCATTTTCAGGAGGGCGATTTTCGTATCGGTTCCTCCGTCGCCGGAATAACCGCCCAGTCCGTTTGCCGAAAGAATCCTGTGACAGGGAATGATGATCGGGATCGGATTGGCACCGCAGGCCTGCCCGACGGGCTGGCCGTAGGTGTTCAGCTCCTTTGCGACATCGCCGTAAGTTCTGGTTTCACCATAAGGAATTGCGAGCATCGCCTGGAAAACGGCTTGATGAAGCTTTCCGCCTTTCGGTGCCAGGGGCAGGTCGAATTCCTTCAGTCGGCCATCGAGATAGGCCTGGAGTTGCGCTATGGCTTCCTGTAGCAATGGCGTTTCTTCTTGGCCTGACGGCCCGTTCCATTGTAATTGGGTAATTGCGCCTTCCGTTTCATGGATGGTCAGGCGCCCCAGCCACGTTTCAATCTCTGCAACTGGCATCTTTGTCCCTGCCTTCCTGTGTCATCAGTAGCGGGTGGTCAATCTTATCGCAACCGGACATTTTCAGCCGGAAAAGTCCAATTCTCAATCCATTCATCCGCGGATGATCTTGGAAAAGGGCCGTCGCCAATGGCGCAGTACAGTCGGGAACGCCCGGCCGCGGGGCCCACCGTTTCGGTGGCTCCCTTTGCTGGTATCGCACTTATCGTTCTGGCATGCCTGTGCTTCTCGGTGCTGGATGCTATTGCAAAGTACCTTTCTGCAAGCCTGCCAACGCTGCAGATTGTCTGGATGCGCTTTGTCAGTCACGTTTTGCTGGCGTTTGTTCTGTTCCAGGTCTGGAAGACGCCTTCTCTGCTGAAAACCAGACGTCCGTTTCTTCAAGGGATTCGGGCGCTCTGTCTGCTGGGCACGACGATTTTCAACTTCCTGGCGGTTCGCTACCTGCAATTGGCCGAAACAATGTCGATCATGTTTGCCGCCCCCTTCGTGATTACCGCACTTGCCGGACCGATGCTGGGAGAATGGGCGGGACTCAGGCGCTGGATTGCCATCATCGTCGGATTTGCCGGCGTGCTCGTCGTGACGCAGCCGGGCATGGGCGGGATGCATTGGGCGGCGATATATTCCGTTGCCGCAATGACCTTTTACGCCATCTATGCACTTTTGACCCGCCAGCTGACGGCGACTGACAGTTCAGCCGGCATGTTGATCATTTCCGGGATCGTTGCCGCCATCGCCATGGCGCCTGCCGGGCTTTCGGTCTGGGTAATGCCTCAGGACCTTTGGACCTGGGGGCTCCTTTTCGCGACCGGCGCATTCGGTGGTGGTGGGCATTTCCTGTTCATCATGGCGCACCGGATGGTTCCGGCTCCTGTCCTGGCTCCCTTCATCTACACTCAGATTGTCTGGATGATTGCGCTCGGTTTCCTGATCTTTGCCGATGTGCCGACAATGACCACGCTGATCGGGGCAGCGATTGTCGTCAGTTCAGGCCTTTACATCCTTTATCGGGAGCGGGTGCGCGGAGTTTAGACCCTGTGGCGGCGGAATTTGTTCTGGAAGGGTGTTTCTCATGACAATGCCTGGACAGCTGTTGACGGGCCGGGCGACTTTCAGTCTTAATACCGCCTGGCGTCGGGCCGCCTCAGTTTTTTGGTCGCCAACCTGTTTAGGAGGAATGGGATGGAACTTGATCGCCGCAAGTTTTTGGGAGGAGCAGCCGCTGTTGCCGGTACGCTTGCATTGCCTCATGTGGCAAAGGCCAGCGCGGCTGCGGATGCGTATTTCAATGGCTATCAGCCGGACAACGGATTTCAGTACCGCCGCACCAACCTGAACCGGATAAAGCCGGTATGGCACCGGCAGATGGTGAAGTATTTCAGCCCGGAGCGGCCGGGAACGGTTGTGGTCGATACGAGCAATCATTTTCTCTACTGGATCTGGGAAAACAACACGGCGCTCAGATACGGTGTCGGTGTCGGTCGTGAGGGTTTCAAATGGTACGGCCGGGCGCGGATCGATCGAAAGGCGCTCTGGCCACGTTGGGTGCCGCCGCCGGAAATGTTGCAACGCCAACCCGATTTGCCGCGCAAAGTTGAGGGCGGGGCTGCGAACAATCCGTTGGGGCCGAGAGCGCTATATCTCTACAGGGACGGACGCGACCTCGGCTACAGGCTGCACGGTACGCTTGAGCCGTGGAGTATCGGTCATGACGTATCCAGCGGTTGTATCCGAATGCTGCCTGAAGACGTCATCGACCTTTATCAACGCTGCCCGAAAGGCACGGCAGTGCTGGTTCTGGAGCATCTGGGCGCCAGCGCCGGGTAAGGCCGGTGCCCTGGATATGCCACATAAGGTAATTGGGGGATTCCTTGGGTAATATATTCGGCCGGATTGGCCAGGGCGTGGGTGTCGCGCTCATCTGTGGGATGGGACTTGCGTCCTGTAACAGTGCTGGTGGGCTGACCACGCCGGACGTGACCAACGCGACCGCGGCGGGGTTCGTCAATGTCGGTCCGGGATCTGAGGAGGAATTCATCATTGACGTCGGACGACGCGTCTATTTTGAAAAAGGCTCTGCCGTCGTAACCGACGAAGCCCGCATGACCATCGAAAATCAGGCGAAGTGGCTGAAGGACAACAAGAAATGGCTGGTCAAGGTTCAAGGCCACGCGGACGATGGCGGCAGTGAAGCTGCTGCGAAATCGTTGTCCACGCAACGGGCCAATGCTGTCATGACAGAACTGATAACCCTTGGCGTGAGCCCCAACCGGATGTGGGTCAAGGGCTATGGCATCGAACGTCCGGTTACGGATTGCGACGATATCACCTGTCAGTCCCAGAACCGCCGAGTGGTGGTCAATCTGCGGGAAGAGTTCGACGAATCTGCTCCGCAGCAACGCTGATTTCAGTCTGATCCAATCAACGTATCGGTTTGGACAAAAACAATTATCTGTTTACCTCGATGGGAGAGAGCTATAACGAGTGCTCCTGTCGCGCCGCGGTATTGAGAATAGTGAATGTCTGAAGACAACGGACCCAAGCCACCGTCACCGGAATTGCCCTCCAAACCCGGAAAACGGCTGACGCTCGGGCACATTGCCGATCAACTGGGTATTTCCACCGCCACAGTCTCTCTCGCTCTCAGAGACAGTCCTCTGGTTGCAGAGGAAACCCGGGAAAAGGTCAAGCAGACGGCGCAGGAAATCGGTTACATCTACAACCGTTCCGCAGCCTCGTTGCGCACCTCGCGCAGCCAGATTGTGGGCGTCGCTGTTCACGACATTCTCAATCCCTATTTCGCCGAGGTCTTCTCCGCGCTCGAAGATGTTCTGGAAGAACAGGGGCAGATGATTTTCATCTGCAACCACAGGGACGACGCCAAGCGTCAGCGCGCTTTTGTGAATACGCTGCTGCAGCACCGTGCGGACGGTCTGATCCTGTGTCCGTCCGTTGGGACGACCGTGGAGGAGATCAACAGGCTGGTGGATCAGGGAATTCCGGTCACCCTGGTCGCCAGAGAGTTGCCGGGTGTGTGGGCGCCTTGCGTGCGCGGCGACGACATGAACGGAACCTATCTTGCCACCAAGCATCTGATCGAGCAGGGCCATACCGACATTGCCATGATCGGCGGTCGCCGGGACAGTTCCACGGGCCGCTTGCGCAACGAAGGGTGGCGCAAGGCGTTGAACGAAGCGGGTCTGGATCCGGACAGACAGGTCGATTTGCCGGAACTCATGACCCAGGCCGACGGGCGGGCTGCCGTGCCGACGATCCTTGAAGCTGATCCCCGGCCCACCGCCATCGTCGGTTTTAATGACCTGGTCGCTTTCGGCATGATGACGACGTTGCGACGGGCGGGCATCGAGCCGGGGCCCGATATCGCGATAACCGGTTACGATGACATCGACGGAGCCGATGCGCGTACGCCGGCGCTCACCACGGTTGCCAATCAGCCTGAGAAGATCGGTCGGCTGGCGGCCCTGACACTGCTTCGGCAGATCGCCGGAGACCGTGTTCCCAACAAGCCGATTGTCATTGAACCGGAGCTGCGCATCCGGGAGAGCTCACCGCCGCCTGGCGTGCGGATCGGCCCAAAGCTGGACGCTGACTAGGGCGTCAAACAAAACACTCAATAGTATCTGTGGTGAACCCCGGGGCAGCAGGGCCGCCCCGGGGGATTTCAAGCTCAGCTTACCGGGGCTCGTCCTTGAGGCCCTTGAAGATCGCGTAACACGCCATCAACAGCACGATCGTGAACGGAAAACCGGTTGAGACCGCCATGGCCTGGAGAGCGCCCAGTCCACCGCCGAGCAGCAACGCAATCGCGACCAGTCCTTCGAAGGTGCACCAGAACACCCGTTGGGAAACCGGGGCATCCACCTTGCCGCCCGCCGTGATGGTGTCGATGACGAGCGATCCGGAGTCGGATGAGGTGACGAAGAACACGATCACCAGGATGATGGCGATGAAGGACGTGATCGACGCCATCGGCAGGTCCGCCAGCATGCCGAAGAGCGACAATTCGGGGCTGTAGCTGGCAATCACGTGTTCATGCACCTGGCTGCCGCTGACCGTCAGGACCTGCTCGATTGCCGTGCCGCCGAATGCGGTCATCCAGATAACCGAGACGATCGTTGGAATGATCAGGACGCAGACGACGAACTCACGCACCGTCCTGCCGCGGCTGACGCGCGCAATGAACATGCCGACAAAGGGCGACCAGGATATCCACCATGCCCAATAGAAGGACGTCCACCCCTGACGGAACCCGTCATCTTCCCGCCCGAACGGCATGGACAATGGAATGACTTCCTGCGCATAGGCCGTGATGTTGTTGATGAAGCCGGAAACGAGAGCGCTGGTCGGGCCCGCGAATATCACGAACAGGAGCAGCAGCGCCGCGATCATCATGTTGATTTCCGACAGCACCTTCACCCCGCCGTCGAGGCCGCGCAAAACGGAAACCAGTGCAACAATCGTAATGCCGATGATCAGGATGACCTGGGCGGTGTTGCTGACCGGAATGCCGAACACGAATTCCAGACCGGCATTGGCCTGCTGCGCGCCGAAGCCGAGGGACGTTGCCAGGCCGAAAAGGGTCGCGAACACCGCAAGAATGTCGATGATATGTCCCGGCCAGCCCCAGGTGCGTTCGCCGAAAATCGGATAGAACACGGAGCGCATGGTGAGCGGCAGGCCCTTGTTGAAGGTGAACAGGGCGAGCGCAAGGGCAACGACGGCGTAGATTGCCCAGGGGTGGAGACCCCAGTGGAAAATCGTTGCCGCCATGCCCATTGCCTTGGCCGCCGCAACGTTCTCCTCGATGAGGTTCCCGTCGGCATCAAACGGCGAGGGCACGCCGACGGGTTCTGAAAACGCCATGTGATAGACCGGCTCCAGAACGCCGAAGAACATGAGGCCGATACCCATACCGGCCGCGAACAACATCGCGAACCAGCCGAAGTAGGTATAGTCAGGCGCGGCGTCCTTGCCGCCGATGCGCACGCTTCCCAACGGCGTTACGATCAGCACCAGGCAGACGAGAACGAAAATGTTGCCCGAAATGATGAAGAACCAGTCCAGATTGGACGTCAGCCATTTGCGCATGGCGTCAAATACCGGACCGACCTCGTTCTGAAAGGCAAGGGTCAGAAAGACAAAGGCGACGATTGTCAGGCCGGATACGAGGAATACCGGATTGTGGATGTCGAGATTGAAGGGACCGACATTGGTTTCGATGTTGTCCTGACCGATTTCATAATCGGTCTCAATGACACTTGCGGCTCCTTCCGGGTCGCGAATGCCCTGATTGGAAGTTTCATCGCTCATGGGAGCGTTCCTTGTTGTTCGAGAAATCGGTTATCGGACGAGAAAGACGGAAATGTCCGCGTGCGATGCGACGCGTCCGCCGTTTGACGGCCATAAGCGATCGGCCAGGTTCGGCACATGCGTTGCCATCACGACAAGATCCGCACCTGTCTCGTCTATTGCCTTCAGGAGGGCATCTTCCAGTTCAGCGGCCGGATCATGCGCGAAAACCGCGTGAGCGGAGGCTGACACACCGTGTTTGTCGGCCTGGGAGGCTGCGTAAGCGTCCAGCTTGGCGCGAAATTCGTCCGGAGTATGCGCAAGCGCACTTGGCACAGTGGAAGCAACAGCTGTGAATACGATTGGAATTTTTTCTGCTTTTGCCAGATTTGCTCCTGCAGAAACGGACTTTTCGAGCTTGTCTGCATGGTTCAAATCAATTGGAATGAGAATTCTATTGAACAAAATTTCCTCCCTGATCGGGCCTTGAAAGTCAAAGAGAAGTCTTTGCCTCGGCGATGATCTTGCAGAGGGGTCGCATTATTAGAATTATTATGGTTTTAGCGTTTTAAACCGCTCTACACGACCGCACGATACTTTAGATGTAGCCTGGAAACGTCAAAAGAACGGCATCAGAGCGCTTCAAGGCGACGTATCGCGCATTATACTAAGGTCGAGCGTAAAGTTCGAGACCGGAGATTTCCCCTTCAGTCGGCAAAGTCCTGTTATTCGCCGATGAGCGACTTCAGGTCGTTTCGGAGATCTGGGATTTGCTGAAGGCAGTGCACCTGTTGCGGCCGGAGGTCTTGGCTTCATAAAGCGCCATATCCGCCTTCTGCATCAGAGATGAGAAGTCGATGTCGTCTCGTGTCGTGCTTGCCAGGCCCATGCTGCATGTGACCGTGTGGTCGACATGGTCCAGCTGACATTCGCTGATGATCTTCAAGCGCAATCTTTCGCAGACATTCAGGGCATCCTCAATACCGGCGCCGCAGAGAATCAGGCAGAACTCCTCTCCACCAACCCGCCCGAAGACATCAACGGTGCGTAGTTCCTCGCCGACCGTGTCAGCAAATTTCTTCAGCACCCGGTCGCCGGCCGCATGTCCGTGGCGATCGTTGATCTGCTTGAAGCGGTCGATGTCCATCATCACGGCAGTGAAGGCCTGTCCGCTCCTGCGATAACGCTGGATCTCCGCATTGGCGCGGTCGAGAAAAGCACGCCTGTTGAGGATCTGTGTCAGGTCATCGATGCTTGCAACGCGTTCAAGATTGACCTTGGCATCCATGAGTGCCTGATGGTCTCGCTGGCGAGCGATCTCGTGTCCGATCCAATCCGCAAACTGGCGCACGATCTGGATATCTGCCGAGGTGAAGGGGCGCTTGCGAATATCTGGTGCTGTGAAGTTGATCGTGCCGTGGATTATCCCATCGACCAACAGCGGAGCGCCGATGTAGGTCTCAAGTGCGAAAATCTCGTAACAGGGATGTTTGGCGAATTCGGAATTCGCGGCGTTTGCAGTGGCGATCGGTTCGTTGGCTTCCAGTGTCAGGACGCAATAGGTGTCTTGCAGCGGAAATGATGTCCCTGGGACCAGTTCACGGTTCGGGCTTCGCGCATGGGTGATCGTGTAGTGGTCCTCAATCACATGGCTGATAATGCCGAACGGCGTGTCGAAGTGATCGCAGCCCAGCCTTAGAATTTCGGCAATCTTCTCTTCGTGTCCGAGCTCGCGGGTCGACGTTATCGTATAAAGCTCAGCGAGTGTTGTTTCTGTCTTCTTTCGGTCGGTTATGTCGGTTACGAGAACCACCAATCCTTCAACTTCGCCCCGATTGTTGATACGTGGACTGCAATCCATCTGGCTCACGCGCGTGATGCCGTCGGGATAATGAATGCTGAGTTCCTTCGAGGCCTTGTGTCCCTTTAAGGCTTTCATGAACAAATTCTGGATGCAGGCGCGTTCACTTTCAGGCAAACGGTCGCGAAGGCGGGTGCCTATCAAGTCCGCGCGCGGAGCATTGAACCATTCGCAGCCGGTCTTGTTCAGAAACTGGCACTTTCCCTCAATGTCGACTTCACCCACGCATGCAGAAATGCTGTCAGCCATCAGGTAAAGGTTCCTGTAAGCCTTTTCAGCAAGGGCTTTGGCTTCCTTCATCTCCGTGATGTCTGCGCGAATACCGGCGATGCCGCCGCTTCGGGTTCTGGTTTCAGAGATGCGCAACCAGCGGCCGTTTTGCAACTGCTGCTCGACAATGGCGCCATCCGCCTCCCGATGCTTGGCAAGCCGATCTGTGAGCCATTCCTCGTCTTCCATTCCGTCTGTTTCGTACTGTTTCCGGTTGAGACCGAAACGGAGAATGTCCTCAAACCGGTTGCCGGGAAAGATTGCCGGAGCAGAATGGGCATAGATGTCCCGATAGTTGTCATTGCAGAGAATCAGGCGATCTTCAGCATCATAGATAGCGAAACCTTCCGATACTGCGTCCAGTGCATCCTCGAGAGTTAACGCGATGTCGCTGAGCTTGGTTTCAAGAGCCATACGGTCGCTGACATCGCGGGCAATGAACAAAAGACCGGTAAGGGCCTGGTTGGAATCGAACAACGGCGCGCTGACGACTTCCACCGGAACCGAGGTGCCGTCGCCGCGTAGCAAGTTGAGTGAATAGGCCTTTCTATGGCGCTGGTCCGCAGGTGAGTTGTAAAGCTCACCCATCTTGTCGAACTGCTCCTTGTCGGCGAAGAAGCGTCTGGTTGTCGAGCCGACAAGATTTTCACTCTTCTCTCGAAGCAGATTTTGCATGGCCTTGTTGGCGAAAATTATGGTTCTGGTCGAATTGGTAATCAGAA
Organism: Roseibium sp. SCP14; assembly: GCF_040329475.1. Taxonomy (NCBI): domain Bacteria; kingdom Pseudomonadati; phylum Pseudomonadota; class Alphaproteobacteria; order Hyphomicrobiales; family Stappiaceae; genus Roseibium; species Roseibium sp. SCP14. The sequence goes on along the minus strand of NZ_JBDZYH010000002.1, from coordinate 1,084,808 downwards.
CGCATTCGTTCAGGTCGCCGAACGATTGCTCCAGATCCAGGTTAATACTCCCAGCCATGGCAAATCCTGCTCTATTGCCGTTGATTGTCACACGTATTCAATCAAGACAATAAAAGTTTAATAAAAAGATACGTAGAGGAAGTCTCTGCGTTCGATAGTGCATTTCCTTGTGTATTTTTGAATTGTTAATTAGTTGTTTGATCGATAACTCAAATAAGTTGATTATTTTCGAGGAATATTTTTACGCGTTCAATGGCTCTTTCTATATTTTTAGTTGAATTCGCGTATGACAGCCTGATGTAACCTTCGCCGAGTACTCCAAAATCTGGGCCTCCAATGGTTGCAACTCCGGTTTCCTCCAAAAGTGCAGAAGCCAGTTCCTTGGCTTTCCAACCCGTCTTTGTGATGTTGGGATAGGCGTAAAAAGCGCCGCGTGGGGTTTGGCACGAGATACCTTCAATTGCGTTCAAGCCGTCAACGATGACCCGGCGCCGTGCATCAAATTCGGAGACCATATCCGCGACCGCATCCTGTGGGCCGGTTAGCGCGGCGAGGCCGCCATATTGAGCTGGTGCATTCACGCAGGACCAGGCGTTGACGGCAAGTTTCCGTGCCTTGTCCATCAGGCTGTCCGGCCAAAGCGAGAACCCCATGCGCCAGCCGGTCATCGCGTAGGTCTTGGACCAGCCGTCCAGCAGGATCAGGCGTTCCCGCAGCGCTTCGAATTCCAGCAGCGACACGTGCTCCATACCGTCATAGGTCATCTGGGAATAGATTTCGTCGGAAAGAACGGCGACATCGGGATGATCCTGAAGACCGGCCACCAGAGTTTCGATTTCTGACCGGGGTGTCACGCCTCCGGTCGGATTGGCAGGTGAATTCAAGACCAGTAGCCGGGTCTTGTCCGTGATCAGGGAGAGGGTTTCTTCGGCTGAAAAGGCAAAATCATTGTCCTCGCGGATCGGAACCGGGACGGGACACGCGCCGGTAAACTCGATCATGGAGCGGTAGATCGGGAAACCCGGATCCGGGTAGAGAATTTCGGTGCCAGGCTCACCGAACATCAGGATCGCCATGAACATGGTGACCTTGCCTCCTGGAACAATCAGGACATTGCCCGGATCGGTCTCCACGCCGTGACGCTTCAGCAGATCGGCGCAAACGGCTTCACGAAGCGGCGCGATCCCTGTTGCCGGGGTGTAGCCATGATGACCGTCCTTCAGAGCCTTGACGGCAGCTTCGACGATATGGTCCGGTGTTTTGAAGTCCGGCTGACCGATCCCCAGATTGATGATGTCCCGGCTCTGGTTTGCGAGCTCGGTCGCGCGTGCCAGCACCGCAAAGGCGTTTTCTTCACCAATCCGGTCAAAACCGTCGATCGTCTTCAACATACCAGTCTCCAAATGTGCTGCGGCGTATCCGGCCAAAGTTAATGCCGCGACCAGGAAGCTGAAAAGGCTTGAATTCCCGAAACCGGTTCGCAATGCCGTACGACGGGCGGATTGGCTCTCGGCAAGATCCACCGGCAAGTCGGCTTTGCTCAACAGTTCAGGAAATTTCCGTGATGGTCTCCCAATGCGCAACTGATGTGCTTATATTCGCGCCCAAGCGACCTGCATTCAGGCAGGTGAAAACACATCAACATGCCAGGAAAGTGCGCAATGTCTGCGACCCAGGATGCTCAGGCACAGATCCCCGTCACCGTTCTGACCGGTTATCTCGGCGCTGGAAAGACCACGCTGCTCAACCGGATCCTGACCGAAAATCACGGTCAGCGTTACGCGGTCATCGTCAATGAATTCGGTGAAGTCGGTATCGATAACGATCTGCTTGTCGAATCGGACGAAGAAATCTTCGAAATGAACAATGGCTGCATCTGTTGTACGGTTCGCGGCGATCTCATCCGCACGGTACAGAATCTGATGAAGCGCAAGGGTGCGTTCGATGCCATCATCGTGGAGACGACGGGCGTCGCCGATCCGGCCCCGGTCGCGCAGACTTTTTTCATGGATGACGATGTTCGCGCGTCGGCGAAACTCGACGCCGTCGTTGCCGTCGTCGACGCACGCCACGTTCTTCAGCGCCTGGAAGACACTGAGGAAGCCGAAGACCAGGTCGCCTTTGCGGACGTCATTCTGATCAACAAGACCGATCTGGTGTCGGAAGAGGAACTGGCCAACGTGGAAGCGCGTATTCGGGCCATCAATCCTTATGCGATCCAGCATCGAAGCGAGCGTTGTGGTGTCGACATAGCCAAGGTTCTGGACCGCGGTGCGTTCGATCTTGACCGGATACTTTCGCTGGATCCGCATTTCCTGGAGCACGGTCACCACGCTCATGAATGCGGCCCGACCTGCGATCATGACCATCATCATGGTCACGGCCATGACCACCACAGTCACGATCATGATCACGGTCACCATCACCATCACCACGATGAAGACCCGCATTCGGTCAAGAGTATCTCCTTGAAGGCAGGCGATCTCAATCCGGACATGTTCTTTCCCTGGATCAACCAGGTCACGCAAGTGCAGGGCCCCAACATCTTGCGGATGAAGGGCATCCTGTCGTTCAAGGACGACCCGCAGCGCTACGTCATCCAGGGCGTGCACATGATCGTCGAAGGTGATCATCAGCGGGATTGGAAAGCGGACGAGCCGCGCGAGAGCCGGCTGGTATTCATCGGTCGTGACCTCAATTGGGATGTATTGAAAGACAGTTTCCAGGCCTGTGCCGCGCAATAAGGAATTGAGAATTGCCGACAGTTGCTCCCGCGGACATGGACGGTTTTGTCGTTCGTGCCGGTTTTTTGAATGAATGCGCCTATTTTGCTTCCGGTGAAGGTGAGATTGTTTTTTCCGGCCAGGGCGAAAAGAAGGTCAAACCGCACAAGAGTGGTCTTCTGGCGGCCGAACCTGTCGTGGATGGCACGGGACTGATTACCTCCGGCGATGATGGGTGCATCTATGCCTGTGCCGCCGACGGCTCTCATGAGCTCGTTGCGGAACGGCCGCGCAAGTGGATCGATCTGATTGCCGCCGGTCCCTCGGGAGCTGTTGCCTTCGCCAGCGGGCGCACCGCATGGGTGCGTCTGGCCGATGGCCGGGAAAAGGAATTTGCCCATGAACGTGCCGTCGGCGGCCTTGCATTCGCTCCCAAGGGCGTCCGGCTTGCCGTGTCGCGCTATGACGGTGCGACGCTCTGGTGGGCAGGAACCGATGGAGCACCGGTCGAGCTGACCTGGAAGGGGGCTCATCTGGGCATCAGTTTTTCTCCCGATGGCAAGTATCTCGTCACAGCCATGCAGGAAAACGCCCTGCACGGATGGCGGTTGACCGATAGTCAGGACATGCGCATGACGGGCTATCCGGCCAAGGTGAAGTCGTTCAGTTGGTCGGTAAAGGGGCGCTATCTGGCGACCTCCGGAGCCAATGCCGCGATCTTGTGGCCGTTCTTCGGCAAGACCGGTCCGATGGGGCAGTCGCCCTTGCAGCTCGGCACGCGCGGCGATGCTTTGGTGACTTCCGTGGTCTGCCACCCGAAGGAAGACGTAGTTGCGGTCGGGTACCAGGACGGCATGATCATGATGTGCCGTTTTGCCGATAATGCCGAAGTGCTCCTGCGCCGTCCGGGCAAAGGACCCGTCTCGTCAATGGGATGGGACGCTGAAGGCGTCCGGCTTGCATTTGGCACGGAAGCAGCTGAAGCCGGGATTGTCAGTCTGCAGGATTAGGTGGTTCGGGAGGTGATATGGCACGGGTCCTGATGATGGTCGTCATGCTGATCAGTGGAACGGCAACCTCCCAATTGCCCGAATTTTCTCAGCAATACCGCCAGCGTCTTGGTGGAGCGATCGACGCGTTGGAGGAAGTCCTTGCGGACTTTAAAAGGGATGCTGCGCAATTCGGGCTGAGTTTTCGGGAGGCCATAGAGCGCCAGCGGGCGTCCGGCGATCCTTTCATCAAGGCGCGAGGTCACAGCATGGCGATAGCGGATGTTCGCCTGACCCGCTTGAAACGGCAGCAGCAGGAGTTGAGCGGAGCAGGGTCGATTGAGCGCCTGATTATTTTCGCGCGCGGTTTCGATCCCAGGCTGGCACAAGCCACCGCACGGGACTACCAGCCGGCTGTCCCGGTGACGGTTGCAGGTCTTCTGAGTGCCGCGATCGGGGCACTTGGCGGCTATCTTCTCATACGTTTGTTGATTGGTTTGGCGCGGATCGGCCGTCGCCGGAATCCTGCAGGTAGCTGACAACAGACTATTTTGCCTCGTGTTTCCGGGGCGTTGGTTGAAAATCTGTTGGGGCGTTGTCCTTTTGACCGGCAATCGGCAAATCGGTTAAGCAGAGATTCTCGGAAAGTGCGGAGCTGGAAGGAAACCGGATGGACGCAATCACGCGCATGCGCTGTTTTATTCAAGTCGTCGATTCAAATGGATTTTCCGCTGCTGCCAGGGAAATGGGCCGTTCCAAGGCACTGGTTTCCAAATATGTCGGAGAGCTGGAGGATGAACTCGGTGTCCGTCTGCTGAACCGGACGACCCGACAGGTTTCCATGACCGATGTTGGCGAGGCTTATTACAAGGAAGCTGTCGAGATCCTTCAGCGGATCGATGATCTTCAGGCATCCGTTCAGTCGTCTCATCAGGAAGTGCGAGGAAGGCTGAGGGTTTCCGCCCCTAGGTCGCTGGGCGACGATATGTTGAACAAGGCGATGATGGAGTTTCTCGCCCTCTATCCGGAGATCAATCTTGATCTTCGTCTTGAGGACCGCTTCGTCGATCTGGTGGAAGAAGGTTTCGATGTTGCTGTCCGGGTAACGGAAATGGAAGATTCCAGTCTGATCGCAAGGAAGATTGCCCCCTTTCGAACCGTGCTCTGTGCAAGTCCGGACGTCATTGAAAAATATGGAACGCCAAAGGTTCCGGCAGATCTTGCGACGCGACCGTGCATCATCGACACGAATTACCGCTTCAAACAGAATTGGGCGTTCCGTGTTGGGGGGGATCGAGTTTCGGTAACGGTCAAAGGACCATTGGAGGTTAACAGCGCCTCCGCGGCCCGCGAGGCGGCATTGTGCCATCTCGGTTTTTTGAGGCTGCCGCTGTTCTTTGTCTATGAAGAGGTTCAGGCCGGGAAGCTTGTGCCGCTCATGGAGGAGTACGAGGATCCGTTGCGCGGGATTTATGCGGTCTATCCGCATCGGCGGCATTTGAGCGCCAAGGTCAGGGCCTTCGTCGACTTCCTGGTTGAATGGTCTTCACGGCGGCCAACTTGCTAAGGCTGTCTACAGTATTTCCGGGTGGGATATTTAGTCAAAGCTGACGGTTTTTCGTATTATCTATCCTTCTTTTGCGCGTTGATTTCGAAGTTGAAAATGTTGACTTGCATTTTCACTGAGGAACTCCCAAAGTCCAGTTATGGATGATGCTCAAAGACAAATCGCAGCGGGCCTGGAGCAGGTGTTCTGGAGCAGAGGATTTGCGGAGCCGAGCGTTCCCGAGCTGCGGGCCGGTGTCGGCGTCAGCATGCGCACGCTCTACCGCCATTTTCCATCCCGGGAAGCGATGATCCTTGGGGCACTGGAGTATCGTCATCAGCGCTATCTGAAATATGTGCGCGAAGGAGTAAGCGCGCCTGGACTGGCGGCCGCGGAGCAATTGTTCGACAAACTCGGCGGCTGGATGCGAATGACCGAAGGCAAGGAATGCTTCTTCCGTCAGGCGCTTGCCGCCAACCCGGACAGCGCTGACATTGAAACGACGGTCAAGCGTCACAAGGGTGAACTGCTCGATTTCTTTGGAGAGCTCAGCGGGCAGGACGCGTTTGCCTCAACGCTCTACATGCTGCACGAGGGCGTCACCTCCTGTTATGCGGAGATGGGCGAAAAAGCTGTCGAGGATGCCAAGAAGATCGTACGTCAGATGTTTCAAAGAGCTAATGAAAAACGGCATTCCTGAAACGTCAGCCAGCGCTCAACAAAAACGGCGGCCTTGGCCGCCGTTTGAATGATGTGGTCATCGGGGCGACGTCAGTCCTTGAGGGACAGAGCCAATCTTTCTTCTGCCATTGTGTCGGCAACCCGCTCGGGTGTTGTCTCTTCGCGTGCCGCGCGTTCGAAGATTGTTGATAGCGTGTCGCCGATTGCCAGGGTTTTTTCCCTGACCAGCGTGTCACCGCCGCCCGGCGTCGCCAATGCGATCGAGATCACGCCCCCTGCGTTGATGGCATAATCCGGTGCATAGAGAATGCCCCGTTTTCTCAGGGCTGCGCCGTCCGCGGGCGTTTGAAGCTGGTTGTTTGCCGCACCCGCAACGATGCGCGCCTGAATTTGCGGAATGGTGCGGGCATTGAGGCCTGCTCCCAGGGCGCAGGGAACGAATATGTCAGCGGCAACCATATGGGCTTCGGCGGGGTCAACGGCTGTCGCCCGGAAGTCTTCGATTGCCCGAAGCACTGCAGGTGCGTGAATGTCCGAAACGATCAGGCTTGCGCCTGCATCATGCAACTGGCGGGCCACATCGAAACCCACATGACCAAGTCCCTGGACCGACACTGTCTTGCCGGCAAGGTCCGGGCTGCCAAAAACGTGATGTGCCGACGCCTTGATGCCTTCAAACACACCAAGGGCGGTATAGGGAGAAGGATCGCCAAGCCCGGTCGCGCTAGTCCCGCGCACATGATCGGTGTGTCTGGCCACCGCTTCCATGTCGTCCGGTGAGACGCCGACGTCTTCTGCCGTGATATAGGTACCTGAAAGACGCTCGACGTGGCGTCCGAAGGCTTCCATCATTTCAACGGATTTTTCCTTGCGTGGATCCGCCATGATCACGGCCTTGCCGCCACCCAGATCAAGCCCAGCCAGCGAATTCTTGTAGGTCATGCCCCGGGAGAGACGCAGTGCGTCGGTCAGGGCATCGGCAGGGTTTTCGTATGGCCAGACCCGGCATCCACCAAGGGCGGGGCCCAGCGTCGTGTCGTGTACCGCGATGATTGCGCTCAGGCCTGTGTCCTTGTCCTGGACGAAGACGATGTTCTCATGTTCCCCCATTTCCGGATGGTCGAAAACGGCGCTGTGATGAACAGATGTGTGCAAGGCGTTCATTATTGGCTCGGTAAGGTGATTATCGTTACAAATATTTTAGTCCCCTCAAGCGAAATAATGTCTCTTTTCTCCTAAGAAGAGAGGCCGACAGGAAACTCATGTTCCGTATTTGAGCTTATCTTGTGAAATTTATTCCCAAAAACTTTTGCGGTGCGAAACCTGCCCGGTCATCTTCCTGCCGTCTTCTCTGGGCAAGGGCTGATGGAGTATGTAAATGTATTACATCTGATCGAGTGGATTTTGTCGGTGCGCGGTTATCTTGCAGGAATTCTGAACTCTGCCACGGCAGGTGCAAGCGTTGTTTGCGTCTGTGTGGCCATGCTGTTGATGACGGTGGCCGGCGCGTTTGCCCATCCGCACGTTTTTGTCGAGGCGAGGTCGCAGCTCGTTTTCGACGACAATGGCCAGGCCATTGCCGTCAAACATGTTTTTCGGTTCGACGATGCCTTCTCCGCCTTCGCGATCCAAGGGTTCGATACCAACGGTGACGGTGTGTATTCCCGTGAAGAGCTCAGTGAACTGGCGCAGGTCAATATCGAGAGCATGGCTGATTTCGGCTACTTCACCTTTGGCGACAATACTCGTGTCGAGTTCGATTTCGACGCGCCGACCGACTATTGGCTCGAGGTCGCGAATGTCCCGCTGAAGAACTACTGGGCGATGAAGCCGGAGGACTTCGAAGCCATTCAGGAAGACATCGAGATGAATGGAGGAACCGCGCCCGAAGCGGTCGATCTCCTCGAACTTCATTTCACGCTGCCCTTGAAAGAGACGAGCGACGCGAAGAACACCATAACGATCGACGTTTATGACCCGACTTATTATGTCGATTTCCGCTTCAGCGAATTGGACACCGCCGTCGGTGTCATCAATGCCCCCGGAACCTGCCAGGTGACCCGCAAGGGACCGCCGCCGCTGGACGAAGCGACCGCCTATGCCCTGGCGCAGATCGGCGCCGATCAGAGAGACCTTCCGCCGGAGTTGCAGACAGCCGCCGCGTCGCAAGTCAACCAGTTGATCGTGAACTGCGCCGACGCCGGAGCTCTCGCCGCTGCCATGAAACCTGACGACGGTGCACCTCAGACAGCTGTTTCGGCGGTTGAACCGGATCAGAATGTAGAACCTGCTCAGGCGGTGGAAACGGCGGACAAGGATAATTCCAGGGCTGCGGACGTGGCGGAGAGGTTTGAATCCACGGTTGCCGTTATTGAGGCAACCGACACGCCGGTCGTGCAGGTTGGTTTTTTCGATCGGATTTTTGGAACGATTGCGGCCAGGCAGAAGGAATTTTACCAGGAGCTGGTGGCCAGCCTGAGAGCATTCCGGAGCAATCCGAATGCCTTTTGGCTTCTGGTCGGGTTGTCCTTTGCCTATGGAGTGTTTCACGCCGCCGGTCCGGGGCACGGCAAGGCGATCATCACATCTTATGTCGTTGCCAACAACGAAACCTTGCGCAAAGGCATCATCCTGTCCTTCGCATCCGCCTTCGCCCAGGCCGTGACGGCCATTGTTCTGGTTGGCGGGCTCGCGTTCATCTTCAACCTGACGAGCATTGCGATACAGGATACCGCCCGCTGGTTTGAAATCGGTTCATACGTTCTGATCACCGGCCTTGGCGGATGGTTGCTGTGGCAGAAAGCGGGAAAACCGGTGTTGACCGGCTTGGCGGAGCGGCTCGGAAGCGACCGGCTTGCGTTTGCCGGGGGCGGAGCTCATGGCCATTCCCATCATGATCATCACCACGATCATGGGCATCAGCACCACGGCCATCATCATCACGGGCATGGCCACCACCACCACCACGATGTCGGGCCCGACGGTGTCTGCTCGACCTGCGGTCACGCCCACGCGCCCACGCCGGACATGGTTCAGGGCAATATTACGCTGGCACGAGCGGCGTCCATCGTTCTGGCTGTCGGATTGCGGCCCTGCACAGGAGCTCTGGTGGTGCTGGTGTTCGCGCTGTCCCAGGGCATGATTGCTGCCGGGGTCATGTCAACTCTGGCAATGGCTGTCGGAACCGGCATTACCGTGTCATTTCTCGCAGGGCTCGCCGTCGGGGCAAAAGATCTGGCTGTGCGCCTGTTCGGCGAAGGCAGCCTCATGTCGATCAGAATTCACCGCGCCATAGAAATTCTCGGGGCGGCAATCGTCTTCCTGCTGGGTGCGACGCTGTTGATTGCCGCGCTCGGGTGGGGCTGAGCCAGCCCCTCAAAGCCCAAGCCGTTTCTCGCGATAGGACCGGACGGCCTCTCCAAAAGCGACAAACAGTTTTCTGGAGGGCCCGTCGGTCATGACCCAGTATTCCGGGTGCCATTGTGTGGCAAGTACGTAGCCCGGACTGTCCTCTACCGAGACGGCTTCGATCGTTCCGTCTTCCGCTTGTGCTTCGATCACGAGACCGTTGCCAAGGGCGTCGACCGCCTGTCGGTGGAGGGAGTTGACTTCGAACGGTTCGGCGCCGAGGACCTGTTCCAGACATCCTCCGGTCGAGACTTCCACCGGATGGGCAATGCGAAAGCGTTCGTCCTGACGGTTCGAGGTCGGTGCGCGATGGTCGGCCTTTCCCGAGAGCGCCTGAATTTCGGTCAACAGGGTTCCTCCCAGGGCGACGTTCAGCTCCTGCATGCCGCGGCAGATGGCAAAGACCGGAATGCCGCGTTCGATTGCGCGCTTCAGCAAGGGCAGGGTGGTTGCGTCCCGGTCGGGGTCGTAAGGGCCGTTTTCTTCCGTTGGTGCCTGGCCGTAGAGCTGTGGATTGACGTTCGACCGCGAGCCGGTGGCCAGAACTCCGTCAACCTGATCGAGTGCCGCATCGAGATCGAGTTCTGCACCAAGTGACGGAAGGATCATGGGAATCGCACCTGATCCCTGCAGCAGTGCATGAAGATAGGTCGAGATTGCAGCGTGCCAGCTGAAGCCGTCAATCGACTTCACATCGGCAGTTACCAGGACGAGCGGTTTGGTCATGTCGGCCCCCGTGTTTCAGCGGGGTTCTGGCGTTTGGAAGCGTCCGAATGCCCCGGCTGAATTCGATCTAGTCCAACAATCCCAGATCCTGCGCGACCTTGTAAAGCTGCGCGGCGTTCTTGTTGCCGACCTTCTCGCGCAGATTGAGACGGTGAGATTCAACCGTGCGAACGCTGATGCCGAGGTCCTTGGCAACTTCCTTGTTAGGCTGTCCCTTGGCGATGGCAGTCAGAACCTGACGCTCCCGGTCGGTAAGGCCGTAGGGGTCTTCCACGGGTGCAGACGTGCTGGCGCCGACGAGGGTCGGCCCAACGGCGGAGGAAAAATAATAACCGCCTGAGGCGACGCTGGTGATTGCGGTGATCATTTCCGCAGCGGAGATGTCCTTGAGGATATAGCCCCTTGCTCCTGCCTGAACGACACCGCGTACATATTCCGGATTGTCGTAGACGGAGAGAATGAGAACCGCGATCTCCGGGCGGGTCCTGCGGATTTCCGTTGCGGCTTCCAGTCCGTTCATGACCGGCATGGAAACGTCCATGAGCAGCACGTCCGGGCGCAGATCCTGGGCAAGACTGACCGCGTCCCGGCCGTTCGTGGCCTCCCCCACAACTTCCAGATCCGGCACTTTGCGGAGCCGTGCACGGATACCGTCGCGAACCAGCTCATGATCGTCTGCGAGCAGCACGCGAACCGGTTTGCTGGTAGTCTGGGGGGAAGGTGAATGAACGGTCATCTATTCATCATGCAGCTTTTGCGGCCGGGTTGTCGAGCGGCATCTGGACTTTTATCCGGGTGCCGCCGGATGCACGGCGGCTCAGTGTCAGTTTGCCACCATACGTCTCTATCCGCTCTCGCATATTGCGGAAGCCGAGACCACCCGACTTTGGCAGGGGGCGGGGCAGGCCGACGCCATTGTCTTCAACAGAAAGCACGAGATTTTGCAGGCCGACCTTGAGGCTGATATTGACCTCGCTGGCCTGTGCGTGCCTAGCCACGTTCGTCATGCATTCCTGCACTACGCGATAGAGCGCTGTCTTGGCACCTTCGGAAAGGCGCGTGTGGCATTGCTCCGCCGTCACGTTGACGGTTATGCCGGACTGGTTCTGGAATTCCTTGCCGAGACTTCCCAGAGCCGCCGCGAGACCCATGTCGTCCAGCACGCTCGGCCTCAAGTCTCTTGATATTCGCCGGACTTCCGCGATCGTCCCGTCCAGGGTTTTCAGGCATTTGGCGGCCTGGGCCTGCAGGTCGGGATGGCGGTTGGCCTCGCTGTGAATGAGCTCGACACCGTAACGCACCGATACCAGCAACTGGGAAATACTGTCGTGAAGTTCGGTCGAAACCCTTTTGCGCTCCTGCTCCTGTACCTGGAAAATCCGGTTGGTCAGCTCCTTCAGCTTGCTGTCGGCAAAACGCTGTTCGGAAAACCGCACGCCGGCAATCAGCGAACCGGCGATGACGATTGCCGCCAGAGTAATCATGAAAGTCACGAGCAGGGTCTGGCGGATGCTGCGGGCAAAATCGGCGCGGATAGCGGCCACCTCACGGGCGATGTCATCGGTGTAGAGCCCAGTTCCAAGCATCCAGCCCCATTTGTCCAGGAGAATCGCATAGCCGAGCTTCTCCTCCACGCTGCCGGTGGATGGTTTGTGCCAGACATATTGGTGAAACCCGCCGCCGCTACGTGCCGCTTGGATCAGGTTGCGGATGACGTAGTCGCCATCCGCGTCCTGCAAATCCCACCAGTTGCCACCGATCAGGTGCGGGAGTTTGGGGTGGACGATGTTGGTGCCATCCAGTGTGTAGACGAAGAAATAGCCGTCATAGTCAAAGGTCAGATTATGCAGGATCTCCTTGACTTCCTCCTGCGCAGCCTCACGGCCTCCCGGTTCTTCCTTGTAAATCTGCTCTATGGATGTCAAAGCCAGACTGACGTAATTGCGAATCTCCTGGCGTTTCGCTGCCAGGACCCGTTGCTCCACCGCCCTGGTTTCCGCACTGATGAGTTCCAGCGACTGATAGTAGGTTGCCGCACCGATGAGAAGCGAGACCGCGATCAGGGGCAATATGGTGATGAGCAGCAGTTTGGTCTTGAACGTCACGAAAATTGCCCTCTTATTGCGCGGCCGTCCGTCGAAATTGGATTCTCTTGCGTACATCTCGGTAGTACTACTGAGAAGATGCGCAAAAACACGAATAGCGGACACGTCATCTGGTCAACTAGACATACGCCGAGATCGGTGCAAGGGTGTATTCCGGTCCGATATCAGGTCCGTTTAGGGAGGAAACTAATGGATCGTCGTTCATTTATCAAAAAGGCTGGTTTGGGTGTTGGCGGTGTAGCTGCAGGGTCCGCACTTGCCGCTCCTGCGATTGCGCAGGGCACCAAGGACATGGTGATCGTGTCGACCTGGCCGCGGGATTTCCCGGGACTGGGTATTCCGGCACAGCGTCTTGCAGCCCGTATTGCCGAGCTGACCGAAGGCCGCATTAACGTACAATACTTTGCTGCTGGTGAGCGCGTCGGCGCGTTCGACTCTTTCGACGAGGTCGCTTCCGGTAACGCACAGGCCTACATTGCTGCCGACTACTACTGGAAAGGCAAGCATCCGGGTTGGGCAGCCTTCACCGCTGTTCCTTTCGGCCTGACCTACACGGAAATGGACGCCTGGATCAAATTCGGCGGCGGTCAGGAGCTCTGGGACGAGCTGGCTGGCGAGTTCGGCCTCAAGAACTTCGCAATGGGCAACACCGGCGTGCAGATGGGCGGCTGGTTCAACAAGGAAATCGAATCTGCCGACGACCTGAAGGGTCTGAAGATGCGTATTCCGGGTCAGGGCGGCGACGTCATGGCGAAGCTCGGCGCGTCTCCGGTCTCTCTGCCGGGCGGCCAGATCTACGAAAACCTCGTCTCCGGCGCCATCGATGCAACCGAGTGGGTTGGTCCGTTCAACGACTACTTCATGAAGTTCTACGAAGCAGCCAAGTACTACTACTATCCGGGCATGCACGAGCCGGGCGCACAGCTGGCCATGGGTATCAACAAGGCATGGTGGGACGGCTTGTCCAAGACCGACCAGGCAATCATCCAGGCGGCATGTAACGAAGAAAACGCGCTGACCATGGCTGAGACGAACGCCAACAACGGTGTTTACCTCAAGCGCCTGATCGAAGAGCACGGTGTTGAGCTGCGTGAGTTCAACGACGAAATCTACGACGCCTTCGGTGAAGCGGCTCAGGAAGTTCTTGAAGAAGCGATGGATCACTCCGATCTTTCCAAGAAGATCTTTGAAAGCTTCATCAACGCCCGTCAGGAAATCGGCAGCTGGATGGCGATTTCCGATGTCGCATACAGCAACAAGCGGAACCGCGTTCTGGGTATTCCGGAATAAGCCAGACGGTTTAGCTGGGGGGCGGGAGAAATCCCGTCCCTCTTTCTATGTAAAAGACAAAGGGCACTGCCACGATGACGGCCTTGGACAACGTTCAAGACGGCTCGCATGCCATGCATTCCGGTCACACTCCATCCCCGGAGAGCGCACGTATTTTCCGCCTGTTCGGCTGGATCGTGCTCTCGGTCATGGCAGCGTTTCTTCTCAACAACTACCTGACCTATTGGCAAAACCTGCCAGGCATAGCGCCGATCTTCGGCGGCCGGGCCAATGGATCTCTTCCGATCCTGTGGTCGTGGCTGCAATTGGGGCTTTATGCGGCGTTTGTCATCTGGGCTTGCGCCTATGTCTTGAGGAGCAGTCAAACCACCTTGCGCGAAGACAGCGTGCGCATCAGCAACATCAACGCCTTTCTGATCCGGGCAGCGTTCTTTGCGGTCCTGATCGTCGGTTTGGTGGATGCGGCGATCTCATTCGTGCGCATTGAAGGGTTTCTGCCGGATATCGTGGGACAGCAACTCGCTGACGATCTGGGCAAATCCAGGTTCCGCGGTGCCTATGTTCATATGCCGCTGATCGGTCTGTCGGTCATTATCGCCGCTTTCACAAGGACACTCGGGTTCACCTGGCTGGCGCTGCTGGTGGTTGTCGCCGAACTTCTGATCGTGATCGGGCGCTTTGTCTTTTCCTACGAACAGGCGTTTCTCGCCGATCTGGTCCGTTTCTGGTACGCCGCGCTGTTCTTGTTTGCCAGTGCGTACACGCTTCTGGAAGAAGGTCATGTTCGGGTTGATGTCTTCTATGCGGGCATGTCGGCCAAGACCAAAGGATACGTGAACGCAGTCGGGTCTGTCGTTCTGGGCATGAGCCTTTGCTCGGTCATCCTGATTATCGGCATGGGCGGAAAACAGAACATCATCAACAGCCCGATCCTCAGCTACGAGGTGACACAGGCAGGTTTCGGCCTCTACGTGAAATACCTCATGGCAGGGTTTCTGGGTGTGTTCGCCGTTACCATGATGGTCCAGTTCGTATCCTATTTCATGGACGCCGTCGCCGATATTCGCGGCGAGCCGGGTGGACGGGATCACGACAGCCACACAATTCAATAGAGCCTGACGAGACCGCTTGATATGGAACTTTTCTTCCTTCTTCTTCTTGTAGTCCTGATGGCGTTTGCTCTGGGCTCGGGTTTCCCGGTTGCCTTCGCACTTCCAGGCTCTGCAATTCTCACCATCGGTATCGCCGCGCTTTCCGGATATCTGTTTGCCGGCGATACGGCTGCCTATTTTGCCCATGGCGGCGCCAGCCAATGGCTGAGCGCGGGCGTTACCAACTTTCGAGGGATCTATTGGGAGGCGGAGCGCGATACGCTGATCGCCATTCCGCTGTTCGTGTTCATGGGCATCATGCTGCAGCGGTCCAAGATCGCTGAAGATCTGCTTGTGACCATGGCCCGTCTGTTCGGTCCGGTTCCGGGCGGTCTCGGCATTTCGGTGGTGTTCGTGGGCGCGCTTCTGGCTGCGACCACCGGCATTGTCGGCGCGACCGTTGTGGCCATGGGCCTGATCTCGCTGCCGGCCATGTTGCGCAACAATTACTCCGTGCCGCTGGCAACGGGGACGATTGCCGCCTCCGGTACGCTGGGCCAGATCATTCCGCCCTCCATCGTTCTGATCATCCTGGCCGACCAGCTCGCCAGTGCCGTTGACCAGGCGGGGTCTCTGAGACAGACGCTCTACAAGGCGAGCACCGGCGAGCTTTCCATGCCGTCGGATTTCTCGGTCGTGTCGACCAGTGCCGGCGAAATGTTCCTCGGAGCGTTCCTTCCGGGCCTGGTCCTGGTCGGTCTCTACATGCTGTTCATTCTGGGCTTCGCTCTGTTTAACCCGAAGGCAGCCCCGGCGGTCCACGAAGAAGGCACGTTCACCCGCAAGTTTGCGGTCAAGGTCGTCATCACGCTGGTTCCGCCGCTTGCGCTGATCTTTCTCGTCCTTGGTTCGATCATCGCCGGTGTCGCCACCGTGAACCAGGCCGGTGCAATCGGCGCCGTCGGTGCGATGATCATGGCAGGCTATCGTCTGCGTGAGGGTGAAAAGGGGGCCTATTCGCCTGCGATCATCGCGATCATCGCATTGCTTGGCCTGGCGATGGTGATCAGTTTCATCGGCGCCGTGAACATCAAGCTGATCGCAACAAGCCAGGATGTTCTCGGGCTGGTCCTGGCGCTGATTGCCGTGTCACTGCTGCTGATTGCGATCTTCTGGTCGGGCTGGCGGACGCTCAAACTGGAAGACACGCTTCGCGGCGTGATGGTGGAAACCGCAAAGACCACGTCTCTCGTCTTCATCATTCTTCTCGGCGCGGCAATGCTGACCTCGGCTTTCCGGGCCTTTGGCGGTGAAGAGCTGGTCAAGGACTTCCTGCAGGGACTGCCGGGCGGTTTCTGGGCCCAGTTCCTGATCGTCATGCTGGTGATCTTCGTCCTCGGCTTCTTCCTTGACTTCATCGAGATTGCCGTGGTCGTGGTGCCGATCGTCGCGCCGATCCTGTTGGCTGACCCGTCCGCGAACGTCACGGCTGTCTGGCTCGGCGTCATGATCGGCCTGAACATTCAGACGTCGTTCCTGACCCCTCCATTCGGATTTGCGCTGTTCTATCTGCGCGGGGTAGCGCCTGCAGTGGTCAAGACCATCGACATGTACAAGGGCGTGATCGCCTTTATCGCGCTGCAGCTCGTGGCGCTCGGCATTGTCGGCTTCTATCCGCAGCTGGTGAACTACCTGCCGAACCGTTCGACGCTTCTGTCGGAAACGGCTCCGCCGCCGAAGAACCCGCGCCTGCAATACTGCATGGAAACGCTCATCTATGAGGACTTCCAGCAGAATGGTGACAGTGTTCTCGCCGCAATCCAGGTAGCGGAAAACATCGACATGAGCTACCTGCCGGAAGACCTGCAGAAGGACATGGCCAAAGGGTTCGAAAAAGCCCGGGAAGCCCTGCCGCTGATGCAGTCCATCAAGGATGCCGAAACCCAGGTTGCGGCTGCTTCGGGTGCCTACAAGCCGGTGCATGTTCAGGTGCGTGCTCTTGAGCGCGATGCCAGAAGGATTGATGAGCATATCAAGGAACTTCAGGTCATCGTGGATCGTTCCGGCGACACCGGCATCTATTCCACCGAGCAAGGCGAGCGTGCCAAGGCCCGGATCGAAGGGCTGAAGGCCGAACATGAGGCACTGTTGGCGCAGATCCCGTCCGACTGGGACGAGACCTACGGTAACTTCTCCACCATCCAGAAAGCTGAAAACTCGGCCCGCCAATCCTACCGGCGGACAGTGGACCAGGCCTATGAACCGGTCCTTGAGTTGAAGGCCATTCTGGCGGATGCGGAAAAAGTTGCAGCACTCAGGCCGGAACTCGAAGCGCTGAAGGAACAGGTGCCGCAGCTTGAGCCGAAGGCCGCCGTTGATGCGATCGCAGCCATGCGGTCCAAGGTCGGCGAGGCAGAAGGCACGAGTGACATCCGCAAGGGCCTGAGCGATGCACGCAAGATCATGCGCAGCAGACAGCCGAACGCGGAGGAAGCCGTGGCTGACATCGACAAGTCGATCGCAGCCCTCGACGAAGATCTCGCCTGGCGTCAGAGGGCGGCGGATGAAATCCTGCCGAAGCTCGAAGCCTATGATGCGGCGATCGCCGGCAATATCGGGCTGCGTGCGCAAAGCCGACTGCCAACGGATATGGCGCTCGACGTTGCTGCCTGTCTCTCCGGCCACAGAGATATTTCTCTGAGCTTTTAAGAGGCAGATCCGGAAACAGAGAAAAGCGGGAAGAGCGATCTTCCCGCTTTTTGTTTTGAAGAGACAACTTTCGTACCGGTTTTTCGAGTGTCCGTTTCGCGTATCTTTCCCGGAGACCATCCGGAATGTTGCAGTCCGGAAACCCGGTCACTCCCACCTGACATCACAGGTGAGCATATAGCCCGAACCATATATGGTGCGGATATGAGCCGGGCCGTTTTTGCGGTTCAGCTTCTTGCGGATACGCGAGATGCGCACGTCAATTGACCGGTCCAGGCTTTCGTCCCGCCCGCCATGCTCCAGAAGATAGTCCCGGGTCAGAACGCGCTTGGGGGCGCGCAGCAGTGCTTCCAGCAGGGTGGCTTCGCCGGTGGAAAGAAACGTCTCTTCGCCTTCCGGTGTCGTCAGGCAATGAGAGGAGGGTTGGTAAATCCAGCCTTCAAAGCGGGCCAGTTCAGTTCCGGTTGACGGTTGGCCCTGATCCGATGACCGGCGCAGGATGGACCGGATGCGGGCAACAACCTCGCGCGGGTCGAAGGGTTTGACCACATAGTCGTCCGCTCCGAGTTCAAGGCCCATCACCCTGTCGGTCGAATGTCCGCGCGCGGAAAGCACGATGATGGGCACGGATGACTGGCGACGGATTTCGTTGATCAAGGCCATGCCTTCCATGTCCGGCAGGCCGAGGTCGATGATGCAGGCATCGGGAGTTCGCGTGCTCAGGGCCGCCAGAACGGATGCTGCGGTGGAAAAGACTTCTCCTTCGATGTCGAACTGGTCCATCGCTTCCTGAAGAAGTTGACCGATTTCAGGTTCGTCATCGACAATGAAAACCGTTCGTTTGGCCGCGCGGGCTGAGCGTGTCTGCAAGGTGGTCCTCAAGTGCTCGGAGAGAGAATTTTCTGCAGGGTGTCCGCCAGTTGATCATCTGCAAACGGTTTCGCCAAGACCGGAAATTCACTGTAGTCGTCCTGTCCTGCAAGTGCCGACCAGTCGGCGTAACCGGACATCAGCGCGATGCCGAGATCCTGCCGTTTCCGGCGGATCTCGCGGGCTAGCGCCAGGCCGTTCATCTGCCCCGGCATGATGATGTCGCTGAGCACGCCGCGCAGTTCGGGCAGTTCAAACGCAAGATTGCACGCATCTTCCGCGCTTTCGGCGCGCAGTACCGTGTAGCCGAGATTTTGCAACTGGTCTGTGACCGTGTTGGCGACGTCCGGATCGTCCTCCACGAGAAGAAGGAGTTCGCCGTCACCGCGTTTCAGATCGCCCTGGCATGCCGTCTCAAAGCCGTCGAGGCCTGCCTCGTCAAGCGGCTGGAAAGGCAGGAACAGCGCAAGCCGGGTGCCTTTGCCCGGTTCGCTGTCAACCTTGATCGCGCCGCCGGACTGGTGAATGAAGCCATAGACCATCGAAAGACCGAGGCCGCTGCCGGTGCCGAAGTTCTTGGTGGTGAAAAACGGTTCGAAGATCCGCAGCTTCGTCTCGTCGTCCATGCCGCTGCCGGTGTCTTCCACCGTAACCTGCGCATAAGAACCGGCAGAGAGACCCAGCTCTTCAGCGTCCTGCTTGTCCAGCTCCGTCCTGGAAAGGGAGATGCGGAGCGATCCGCCGTCCGGCATGGCATCGCGGGCGTTGAAGGCAAGGTTGATCAGCGCGGTTTCCATCTGTGTGGGATCGATCCGTGCGCCGATGCCGAAGTCTGACGTTTCGGTTTCCAGGGTGATCGTCGAGGGCAGTGACCCGTCCAGCAACTTGCCGGCGCTTGCGATGATCTGGGCCAGCGAAACAGTCTGCGGGTCGATGGCCTTGCCCCGGCTGAAGGCCAGTAGACGCTGGATCAGGTCCGTTCCCCGCTTGGTTGCTTCCAGCATCGGCGAGAGTTTCCTGTCGAGCGCACTCTTGTCGATCGGATCTTCCATCCGGCTGACGGTCAGGAGATTGCCCATGAGGATCGCGAGCAGGTTGTTGAAGTCATGCGCGAGGCCGCCTGTCAGCTTGCCAACCGCGTCCATACGCTGGGATTGCACCAGCGTTGCCTCTGCCTGTTTCTGGTCGGTTGCGTCCAGCGACAACACGAAGATGCCGAGTGTCCTGCCATCGACCGTCATGTCCGGGATCAGAGTGGAGCGCATGAAGGCGGTGCTGCCGTCGGCGCGTTTGCGCTGATACTCGTAGCTGACCGCCTTGCCTTCGAAGGCCCGTTCGATATGTGGGTGGAGCTCCTTGAAAAGCTCCTCGCCGACGACTTCCGGGGCCGGACGCCCGGCAATGGAGGCAACTGACTGACCGAACCAGTCCGCATAACGACGGTTGGCAAACCGGAACACCGGACCGGGAGACAGATAGGCGATCAGTGCCGGAATGTTGTCGGTGACTAGCCGCAGCCAGTCTTCGCTCTGCCTGAGTGCACGGGTGCGCTCTTCCACCGTGCGTTCCAGCTTCTCCTGACGGCGGCGGTCTTCGGTAACGTCGGAGTAGATTGTCACGAAACCGCCCTGCGGCAGCGGCGTGCCGGAAACGGCGATGATCTGGCCATTTGGCCGAACGCGCTCAAAATAGTGCGGCTCGAACAGCTTCGCCCGTTCGATCCGGCGGGCAATCTTGCCCTCAATGTCGCCAGGCCCGTATTCGCCGCGCTCGGCATTCACCCGGATGAACGCTTCCAGGTGGGAACCACGCCGGATGATCTCCGGCGGCATGTCGAGCATGTCCGACAGTCCCCGGTTCCACGCGACCAGCTTCAGGTCGCTGTCGAATACGGTGAAGCCCTGATTGATGTGATCGAGCGCCGCCTGCATCAGATCAAGCTGCGCCTTCAAGTGCTTTGTTTCCTCCATGGCGGGGAGATTAGATCAAAACTTCCGGAGACTGAACTGGAGAAAAGTAGTCCGATTGGGGGAGGGGGGCTGAATTCGGAAACGTGGACAGCAGAATTGAACTCAACCCATATTGCACATGAGGGAAATGTGTTCTCTGATAGGTTGAAGACTTGCATGGGAGACCGACATGAAACGATTTGGCTTCATTCTCATTTCAATGCTTTTTCCGACTGTCGTGTCCGCGCAGACACCGACTTGCGAACCGTTTGAGATTATCTCGCTTGATGGCCGTGTCGTGACGACACATGACGAAGGCGAAAAAGGCCCCAGCATTGGCGATGTCCGGGTCGGTGAACGCGTCATCGGCGACAAGGACGGGCAGCCGATCGGTGAGGTCCGCTGGAAGATTTCCCTGCTCGATCCCGATCACGAAGGCAAACCTTCCCATAACCTGCTGCGCATGTTCTTCCTGTTCGAAAACGGCAGCATTCTGGCGGACGGCATCCACACGCCCCAAAACGACATGCATGACAGTGCGAAGGTATCGGCACCGAAAACCGAGCTGGTTGTTCTAGGCGGAACAGGTGCCTTCAGGCACGCTCGTGGCGTCATCGACCTCCTGCCGGCTGCCGATGGCAACCCGGAGCATGTTCGTTATGAGGTCGATATTTCCTGCAAGTGATCGCATAGAGAGCTTACGTTTCGCTCTGCGCGAGTAGCCCCGGACTAGTGACCTGCGGTGCGATTTGAGCCTGCATGCCGTGGTTGTGTTAGCCTGCTGTTCGCCTCGTCGCTCTAGCGACCGGGTCTCTTTCAAGGTGAGAATTGCAGCATGCCGATACTCAAGATTTTTTATGACGACAAGCTCGATCCGTCGGTCCGTGCCAACCGGACCCAGATTCAGGAAGGGCTCGAGCGCATTATGCGCGAGGTGCTGCTTGCCGATCCGGATCATTGTCAGGTCATCATGTGCGCATCGGCGCATTGCACGCCAAAGCCTGTCTATGTGGACATGCAGTTTCGGGCCAAGGAACATCGCACGCGTGAGGTTGTGGCACAGGCGATGGACGCGATTGCAGAGGTGATACTGAAGGCTCTTTCTGCAGGTGTGCGCATCCGTGCCTTCGATATCGACCAGGCAATGCTGCATGCCCTGGATATTGAAGGGGAGGGATGAGATGACGGACATGTCGTCCCGATCCGGTGTTCACATCCGCGACATTGGTTGCTTCTTTGCCGGAGGACGCATCGTGACGCTGACCGGTCAGCCGAAGAGGCAGATCCAGGTTGCCAGGAACGGTCCCTCGCGCATGGTCGACATGAACGGCGACTATGTGACCGGCCAGTGCTACGTGCAGTATGTTCGGCATGTGTCTCCGGCTTTCGACGTCCCGGTGATGTTCTGGCATGGCGGTGCCATGACCGGAGTAACCTGGGAAACCACGCCGGACGGGCGTCCGGGGTGGCGCAGTTTCTTCCTGAGTGCCGGGTTCGATACCTATGTCTGCGATGCCATGGAGCGGGGCCGGGCCGGGTGGTCGCCTTATCCCGACATCTACAGTTCCGCTCCCATATTCCGCACCCAGGACGAGGCCTGGTACATGTTTCGGATTGGCGAGCAGGGCTCCTATGCTCATGATCCGCGCAAGCGCAGGTCGTTTCCCGGAAGCCAGTTTCCGATCGAGAGTTTCGATGATTTTGGTGCGCAGCTCGTGCCTCGATGGACGGATCACGGCAGCGAAAGTCTCGAGGCCTACTATGATGCGCTTCGCCGTGTCGGTCCCGTCTGGTTGATTGCCCATAGTCAGGGAGGGAACCTGGCACTCGAAGCCGTTGCATCTCGGCCCGAGCTCTTCAAGGGGGTGATCGTGATCGAACCGGCCGCCGCGCCGCCCGATATGGGAAATGCGCAGAGAGTTCCCCATCTCTTTGTCTGGGGTGACAACATGGAACAGTTGCCGACCTGGGTCGCCTATCGGCAGGTGGTGAAGGACTACATCAAGAAACTTTCGGGGGCTGGCGGACAGGTTGATCTTCTTGACCTTCCGGCCGAGGGCATCCATGGCAATTCCCATCTGCCGATGATGGACAGGAACTGTGAAATCGTTGCAGAGAAAATTCTGTCCTGGATCAAAAGCCAATAGCTAAGCCACAGGAAACATTGAGCATTCGAAACGTTCTTGAGTTGGTCTTTCGCACCTGCAGCGCAAATGAAACAATTCGACATGTTTGACACATATTGCTGAAAATCACCCGGTCTAGCCTTCAATTCAACGGGAATGAGACAGGGATATCGTCTGAAACTTCACAAATTAGCGGTTGAAGGTTCGGGCGGCAGATAGTTTCATACCCGGTGAAAGAACGACCCCTAAAAATTGGGGCGCCTTCCAGATCAGCCCGCCTTTTCACATGACGGTGGCGAGCCGGAACCTGATCGACAAGAGATTTGTAGAGCATCTGGGCTTGCGTTCATCCGGACGCAGGATGCTTTAGGGGAAGAAACGATACATGGTAGGGTCGGCCAGCGCTTCGCCGCGTGGGGAGGACACCTTTCCGAAAATCCTGATGCAGAATGCGAAGGTTTTCGGGTCCCGGACCGCGTTCCGGGAGAAGGATTACGGGATCTGGCAGAGCCGGACCTGGTCCGAGGTGTGTGAGGAAATCCGCGCATTTTCCATCGGGTTGAAAAGTCTCGGTCTGAGTGCCGGGGACAAGGTTGCCATCGTCGGGGCAAACCGGCCACGGCTCTACTGGGCCATGGTTGCGTGCCAGGCGTTGGGAGCTGTGCCCGTGCCTGTCTATTCAGACAGTGTTGCCGAAGAAATGGCCTATGTGCTGGGGCATGCCGAGGTCAAATTTGCTGTCGTTGAAGACCAGGAGCAGGTCGACAAGCTCTTGTCGATGTCGGACGAGGTGCCAAGCCTGACCGACGTCATCTACGACGAGCCGCGCGGGCTGCGGGACTACGATCACACCCATCTGCATGATTATGCCGGCGTGCAGGACAAGGGCCGGAACCTTCTGGCGAAGAACGCCTCGCTCGCGGGCGAATGGGAAAAGGGATTTGCAGGCGGCAAGGGCAGCGACATCGCTGTCATGCTCTATACCTCCGGTACCACCGGCCGGCCGAAGGGCGTCATGCTGTCTTTCGACAATCTGGTGATCTCGGCCAGAAACGCCAATGTGTTCGATCATCTGGATGAAGCCGAGGAAGTGCTCGCCTATCTGCCAATGGCCTGGATCGGTGACCACGTCTTCTCTCTCGCCCAGGCCTTTACCGCCGGTTACTGCGTCAACTGTCCGGAAAGCATGGACACGATAGACACCGACCGGCTTGAGATCGCTCCGACGTACTTCTTCGCACCGCCGCGCGTCTTTGAGAACATGCTGACCCAGATCATGGTCCGCATGGAAGACGCCGGTAAAGCCAAGCGCGCCATGTTCGACTACTTCATGGGCGTTGCGCGCAAGGTGGGCGAGAGGATCCTGAACGGTGAGCAGGTCGGCCTGAAGGACCGGTTGCTCTACAGGCTCGGCGAGTTCTGCGTTTACGGTCCCTTGAAAAACCGCATGGGCCTGACCCGCATGAAAGTCGGCTACACCGCGGGCGAAGCGATCGGACCGGAGATCTTCCAGTTCTACCGGTCGCTCGGGCTCAACCTGAAGCAGCTTTACGGTCAGACGGAAGCCAGCGTTTACATCACGTTGCAGCCCGATGGCGAGATCTTCGGCGACACGGTCGGCAAGCCGGCCCCGGATGTCGAGCTGAAGATCGAGGAGAACGGCGAAGTCATGTACCGTTCGCCGGGTGTCTTTGTCGGCTACTTCAAGAATGATGAGGCAACCGCCAAAACCAAGACGCCCGACGGCTGGGTTCATACCGGCGATGCCGGCATCATTGCCGACAATGGTCATCTGAAGATCATCGATCGGGCCAAGGATGTCGGAAAGCTGAACAACGGCTCGCTGTTCGCACCGAAATATATCGAGAACAAGCTGAAGTTCTTCCCGAACATCAAGGAAGCGGTCGCTTTCGGACACGAACGGGACATGGCTGCGGTGTTCATCAACATCGACCTGACGGCTGTCGGGTCCTGGGCGGAACGCAACAACGTCAATTATGCATCCTACCAGGAGCTGGCCGCCAATCCGGACGTCTATGCGATGATCGAGAGCCATGTCGATCAGGTCAACAAGGACCTGTCGCAGGAGCCGATGATGGCGGGCGCCCAGATCAAGCGCTTCCTGATCCTGCACAAGGAGCTGGACGCGGATGACGGTGAACTGACCCGGACGCAGAAGGTCCGCCGGTCATTCATCGCAGAGCGGTATGCGCCACTGATCGAAGCGCTCTATGACGGCTCGACATCCAAGCACGTTCGCACGGAAGTGACCTTCGAGGACGGCCGCAAGGGCGCCATCGAGGCAACGGTCGAGATCCGGGACATGAACGCCTATGCCGCGGACAAGGGCATTCAGGAGGCTGCCGAATGAACGCCTTTGTAACTGACAAGACGCTTTCTCCTGCCGGAAGTGCAGACGAGGCAGAGCGCGAAGAGCTGCTGCGCGTAGATAACGTGTCGCTGTCCTTTGGCGGGGTCAAAGCGATCACCGACATTTCGTTCAACATCCTGAAAGGTGAGATCCGGGCGATCATCGGACCGAACGGTGCCGGTAAAACGTCGATGCTCAACGTGATCAACGGCTTTTATCACCCGCAGGAGGGGACCATCACCTGGCAGGGCAAGGTCCGTCGCAAGATGAAGCCTTACGAGGCGGCCAGCAATGGAATCGCCCGTACCTTCCAGAACGTGGCGCTGTTCAAGGGCATGACCACGCTCGACAACATCATGTCGGGCCGGTCGTTGAAAATGCACCGGAACTTCTTCTGGCAGGTCTTGTGGCGTGGTCCGGCGGAACAGGAAGAAATCGAACATCGCCGGAAAGTGGAAGACATCATCGACTTCCTGGAGATCCAGGCAATCCGCAAGACGCCCGTGGGGCGTCTTCCCTACGGGTTGCAAAAGCGTGTCGAGCTTGGCCGGGCGCTTGCCATGGAGCCGGACCTGCTTCTGCTCGATGAGCCTATGGCCGGTATGAACCTGGAAGAAAAAGAAGACATGAGCCGGTTCATTCTCGACGTGAATCAGGAATTCGGCACAACGATTGCCCTGATCGAACACGACATGGGCGTTGTCATGGACCTCTCCGACCGTGTGGTTGTGCTCGACTACGGCAAGAAAATCGCGGACGGCCCGCCCGATGAAGTGCAGGCCAGCCAGGCCGTGATCGACGCTTATCTCGGTGTGAGTCACTAAGGAGGGACAAGGACATGCTATACGACATTTTCATCGATCCCTTCGTGCAGATGTACGATATGCCGGACTTCTTCCTGCAGGTTCTGTGGGAAGGTTTCGTCGCCGGGATTCTCTATGCGCTGATCGCACTCGGGTTCGTTCTGATCTTCAAGGCCTCCGGCGTCTTCAATTTCGCGCAGGGCATCATGGTGGTGTTTGCCGGTCTGACGCTGGTCGGCCTCAATGAAAACGGCGTGCCGGCGTATCTGGCATTGGCGCTGACCATCGTTGCCATGGGCGTATTGGCCTATGGGGTGGAGCGGGTTGTCATGCGGCCGCTCGTCAACCAGCCCGACATCATTCTCCTGATGGCGACCATCGGTCTGACCTATTTCCTGATCGGTTTCGGCGAATTCGTCTTCGGCGGTGAACCGAAACAGATGATCACGGAACAACTCGGCCTGCCGACGGGATCGACGGCCATTGAAATGGGTGAGCGCGGGTTGATCATCCTGCAGCATATCGACATCGCGGCAGCCGTTATCGCGGTGATCATGGTGACGGCGCTCGGGATCTTCTTCAACAAGACCAGGATCGGCCGTGCGCTGCGAGCGGTGGCGGACGATCACCAGGCTGCGCTGTCGGTCGGCATCTCACTCAACCAGATCTGGGCCATCGTCTGGTTCGCGGCAGGCCTGGTGGCGCTGGCGACAGGCATCATGTGGGGTGCGAGATCCGATGTGTCCTTCGCGCTGGAAATCGTCGCCTTCAAGGCGTTGCCGGTTCTGATCCTGGGCGGATTTACGTCCATCCCAGGCGCCATTGTCGGCGGTTTGATCATCGGCTTCGGCGAGAAGATCGGCGAGCTTTACTGGGGCGGCCTGGTCGGCGGCGGCATCGAGTCGTGGCTTGCCTACATCATCGCCCTGATCTTCCTGCTGTTCCGGCCCCAAGGCCTCTTCGGCGAACGTATCATCGAGCGGATTTAAGGATCTAGCGCCCATGTTTTATCGCGAAGCTGGCCAATTCAAGACAAGCTACAAGGCGGATCAGGCGCTCATGCCGATCCTGCAGGACCGGATCGGTCTGACGGTCATCCTGGTTGTTGCCTTTGTCGTCATCCCGGCCTTTGCCAATGACTTCTTTCTCACCTCCATCATGATCCCGTTCCTGGTGTTCTCGCTGGCAGCGATCGGTCTGAACGTGCTGACCGGGTTCTGTGGGCAGCTGTCTCTTGGAACCGGCGCGTTCATGGGGGTAGGGGCCTATGCGGCCTACAAGCTGACGACCATCTTTCCGGACGCCAACGTCATCGTGATGGTGCTGCTGTCAGGTGTGTTCTCGGCGGCCATCGGGGCCGTGTTCGGCCTGCCGAGCCTGCGCATCAAGGGGCTCTATCTGGCGGTGACCACCCTGGCGGCACAGTTCTTCCTGGAATGGTGCTTCATCCGCATCCCGTGGCTTTACAACTACAATGCCTCCGGTGCGATCGAAGTCCCGCACCGTGAAGCCTTTGGTGTCGTTGTCTCCGGTGCGGAGGCCACCCCGATCGTGCGCTACTTCATCGTGCTCAGCATCACGGTCCTGATCGCTTACCTGATGGCCAATGTCCTGCGCGGACGGATCGGCCGGTCCTGGATGATGATCCGCGACATGGATATTGCCGCCGAGCTGATGGGTATCCGTCCGCTTCAGACCAAGCTGATGGCTTTCGCGGTGTCGTCCTATATCTGTGGCGTTGCCGGCGCGATGATGGTGTTCTTCTGGCTGAACGCCGCCGAACCTTCATCCTATTCGATCTCGCTATCTTTCCAGATCCTGTTCATGGTGATCCTTGGCGGACTGGGCAGCCTCGGCGGAGCCTTCATGGGTGCGGCGTTCATCTGGATCCTGCCGGTCTTCCTGAAATTCATTCCGGGTGTGCTCGGTATCGATCTGGCGGCTGAAACGGTTGAACACGTAACCTTCATGATCGTCGGCGCACTGATCATCTTCTTCCTGATTGTCGAGCCGCACGGTTTCGCAAGGCTGTGGCAAATCGGGAAGCAAAAGCTCAGGGTCTGGCCGTTCCCGTACTAGGAACACGGATCCTTTGAACCCGCCATCCGGAAAGTGGACCGATCCGGGGAGGAATGGCGCAACAGGTCTGGCGGTGCCGGATGGTCCGGGGCCGCATGGGAGGAGAAATATGAAGAGCATAAAGCAACTTGCGCTGGGAACCGCTGTTGCAGCCGGGGTCGCCCTTTCGGGCCTCGCGACAACAGCAGCTCAGGCAGAAGATACCAACTATGTTCCGCTGTTGACCTACCGGACCGGTCCGTTTGCAGCTTCCGGCATTCATATTGCCAACGGCATGCACGACTATCTGCAGATGCTCAACGAGCGCGACGGCGGTATCGGCGGCGTCAAGCTGGAGCTGGAAGAATGTGAAACCGGCTACAACGCGCAAAAGGGCGTTGAGTGCTACGAAGCCACCAAAGGCAAGGGCGCGCTGGTCTACAATCCGTATTCCACCGGTATCACCCTTCAGCTGATCCCGAAGGCAGGCGTCGACAAGATCCCGGTGCTTTCCATGGGTTACGGCCTGTCCGCCGCGGCGGTCGGCTCCACCTTCCCGTGGGTCTTCAACGTGCCGGACACCTATTGGGACGGCGCGTCCGTGGTCATCAAATACATCGGTGAGCAGGAAGGCGGACTTGAGAACCTGAAGGGCAAGAAGATCGGCTACATCTTCCTGGATGCCGGATATGGTCGTGAGCCGATCCCGCTTCTGGAACAGCTGGCCGAAAAATACGGCTTCGAGCTGCTGCAGTATCCGGTCGGCGTCAAGGAAATGCAGAATCAGTCCTCACAGTGGCTGAACGTGCGTCGTGACCGTCCGGACTACATGGTGATGTGGGGCTGGGGCGCAATGAACCCGACCGCGATCAAGGAAGCCGTGAAGATTCGCTTCCCGATGGACAAGTTCATCGGCGTCTGGTGGTCCGCCGGCGATGACGATGCTGCAGCTGGCGGCGAAGGAGCCAAGGGCTACAAGGCCATGAACTTCTCCGGTGTCGGCCGTGACTTCCCAGCTCTCGACGACATTGAAAAATACGTCGTTGGTGCAGGTCTTTCGTCCACGGACGCGGAAACCATTGGCAGCACGCTCTACAACCGCGGCGTTCTCAACTCGGTCATCATCGCCGAGGGCATCCGGACCGCACAGGAGCTGACCGGCAAGAAGGCGATCACCGGTGAGGACATGCGCATGGGTCTTGAAGCCCTGAACCTGGACGAAGCCCGCCTGAAGGAACTGGGTCTTGCCGGTTTTGCGCATCCGATGAAGGTCACCTGCGACGACCATTCCGGCAGCAACCCTGTCTTCATTCAGGAGTGGGACGGCAAGAAGTGGCGTCAGGCATCGGGTTGGATCGAGCCGATGACCGACCTCGTTCGCCCGCTGCTTGAGCAGGCCGCTGCGGAATACGCTGAGAAAAACGCGCCGTGGCCGGCGCGCACCGAACCCTGCCCGAACTGATAGGCAGTCCGCTCCATCGCGCATCAGGCGCGGTGGAGCCTCTCAGGAGAGTATGGAATGGCATTACTGGATGTAGAACAACCCGGTTCGGAACGTGCAGCCGAAGCTGCGGAAACGATCCTGTCGGTCAATAATATCGAGGTCATCTACGATCACGTGATCCTCGTCCTGAAAGGCGTGTCGCTGACAGTACCGAAGGGCGGGATCGTGGCTCTGCTGGGCGCGAATGGTGCCGGCAAGACGACAACGCTGAAGGCTGTTTCCAATCTGCTCGGCGCCGAACGCGGTGAAGTTACCAAGGGCAAGATCCTGTTCGACGGGGAAGAGGTGCAGGCACTGTCTCCGAATGATCTGGTCCGCCGGGGTTGCATTCAGGTGATGGAGGGGCGGCATTGTTTCGGTCACCTGTCCATTGAAGAGAATTTGCTGACGGGTGCTTATACCCGGAAGGACGGTCATTCTGCTGTGAAGGCCGACCTTGAGATGGTCTACAACTATTTCCCGCGCCTTCGTGAGCGGCGCCAAAGCCAGGCGGGCTATACGTCAGGCGGCGAGCAGCAGATGTGCGCCATCGGCCGTGCGCTGATGAGTCGTCCGAAAATGATCCTGCTTGATGAACCCAGCATGGGGCTTGCCCCCCAGCTTGTGGAAGAGATTTTCGAAATCGTTCGTCAGCTGAACGAGAAGGAAGGGGTTTCCTTCCTGCTGGCGGAGCAGAACACCAATGTCGCTCTGAAATACGCGACTTACGGTTACATCCTCGAATCAGGTCGCATCGTTCTGGACGGTGACGCCAAGGCTCTGCGGGAAAACGAGGATGTGAAGGAATTCTATCTGGGCGTTGGCGGTGAAGGCCGCCGTTCGTTCCGGAACGTCAAACACTACAAGCGAAGGAAGCGCTGGCTGGCCTGAGGGGCCGCAACAGGCGGAGACGACCATGAGCGACAATCAGTTTGATGCGCGCGAGCGGCAAGATCCCGCTCAGCGCGAACAGGATCTTTTTGCCAGATTGCCGGATTTGCTGGCGCATGCGACCTCGAAATCGTCCGCGTGGGCCGAGCATCTGGAAGGGCGCGACATTGGTGCGGTCAAGGACAGGCACGCTCTTGCCGCTTTGCCCATGTTGAGAAAGTCCGACCTTTTGAACAAGCAGAAGGCAAAGCCTCCATTCGGTGGCTATCTGGCCGGTGACCTGTCCGAGGCGGCCCGTGTTTTTATGTCGCCCGGTCCGATCTGGGAGCCGCAGGCACCCGGTCTTGACCCCTGGAACGGAGCCCGCAGTCTCTTTGCTGCCGGGTTCAGAAAAGGAGACATTGTTCTCAATGCATTCTCTTACCACCTGACACCTGGGGGCTTCATCCTTGATCAGGGGGCAATTGCGCTTGGCTGCACCGTCTTCCCGGCAGGTGTCGGCAATACGGACACGCAGGTTGAAGCGGTCGAGGTTCTGAAGCCGACCGCGTTTGTCGGAACGCCCGACTATCTGAAGATCCTCCTGGACCGGGGGCGGGAACAAGGCCGTGATATCTCCTCCATCAAAAAAGCCCTGGTTTCCGGCGGCGCCTTGTTCCCGTCCCTCCGCAAGGAATACGAGGACCAGGGAATTCAGGTCGGCCAGTGCTATGCAACGGCGGATCTCGGCGTGATTGCCTACGAGACCGAGGTCAGGGAAGGCATGGTCGTCAACGAGGACTACATCGTGGAGATCGTGAGGCCGGGTACCGGCGAACCTGTTGCCGACGGCGAAGTCGGGGAACTGGTTGTTACCAACTTCAACAGCCTCTATCCGCTGATCCGGTTTGCCACGGGGGACCTGTCGAAGATCATTCCGGGACAATCTGCCTGCGGACGGACGAACATGCGGCTTGCAGGCTGGATGGGCCGGGCCGATCAGCGCACCAAGGTGAAAGGTATGTTCATCGACCCTGCGCAGATTGCGCAGATCGTCGCTGCCCATCCGGAGGTGACGAAGGCGCGTCTTGCTGTCAGCAGGCGAGGCGAAACGGATGCCATGACGCTCTCTGTCGAGACGGAAGGAACGGAAAACGGTCTTTCAGAGCGCGTTGCGGCGACATTGAGAGAAATCACGCGCCTCAAGGGAGATGTTGAACTTGTGCCTGCGGGTGCACTTCCAAATGACGGCAAGGTGATCGCGGACGAACGGGAATACGGATAATTCGAACACAGCGAGGTCCAAAATCCTGTTTTGAGCTTCAACAGGCATGAATAAACGGGTGATCTGCCGGTTTTCTTGAACGTATGGACTATGCCGCATTGGCCTAGCTGCCTGCTTGGCTTATGTAGTGCGGCAGAAGAAGAAAAGCGCAAGGACCGACCCAGCCCATGACCGTTCAACCGACCGCGCCCATCGCCTCTGATCAGGCTGCGGAATTCAGCAAGATTAAATTGCCGGAAGGACACCCTCCGGCAAAGAGCGGCAAGGTTGGTGTGCTGCTGGTCAATCTTGGGACACCGGATGCGACCGACTACTGGCCGATGCGCCGGTACTTGCGGGAATTCCTGTCCGACAAGCGTGTCATCGAATGGCCTCGCGCGATCTGGTATCCGATCCTCTATGGCATCGTGTTGATGACGCGTCCGGGTAAGTCCGGAAAGGCCTATGATGAAATCTGGAACCACGAGAAGAACGAATCGCCGCTTCGCACCATCACCCGGAGCCAGTCCGACAAACTTGTGCAGATGCTTGGGGAAGACAGCGGCCGGCTCAAGGTCGACTGGGCCATGCGCTATGGTCAGCCCTCAATTCCGGACAAGCTGAAAGCGCTGAAAGACGAGGGGTGCGACCGGATTCTGGTGTTCCCGCTTTACCCGCAGTATTCGGCAACGACGACTGCAACGGTAAACGACGTTGTCTGCAAGACGCTCCTGGACATGCGGTGGCAACCGGCAATCCGGACCGTGCCGCCATATCATGACGATCCTGTCTATGTGAACGCACTGGCAAAATCAGTCGAGCAGCATCTCGAAAGCCTCGACTTCGAGCCGGACGTTGTCCTCACGTCCTATCACGGCATTCCGCAATCCTATTTCAAGAAGGGCGATCCCTATCACTGCCACTGCATGAAAACGACGCGCCTGATGCGTGATGTGCTTGGCTGGAGCAAGGACAAACTGCGCGTGACCTTTCAATCGCGGTTCGGACCTGAGGAATGGTTGCAGCCCTATACCGACAAGACCGTCGAACAACTCGCAAAAGACGGCGTGAAGAATGTTGCTGTCATGAATCCGGGTTTCGTGGCCGATTGCCTGGAGACACTGGAAGAAATTGCCGGAGAGGCCGGTGAGATCTTCGAAGAAAACGGTGGCGAAAACTTCAGCCATATTCCCTGCCTGAATGACAGTGAGCTCGGAATGGATGTCATTGCCCACATCGTCCGCCGTGAACTTGGCGGCTGGGTCTGATCGACTTGCAAGTCGATGTTAAGGATGGCAGGGAAATGTTCTCGTAAGTAGTGACGCGGGTCTCCATATTTTAAGGGTCTGTTTTGAATTGCTACCGGATACATAAGCGTATCGGGAAGCACTTCTGTGCGTATGGCGATAGCGCTGGATCAGCTGATTGAAACAGCGCATAGTTGCCGCGCGATTCAGGGCAGACCCAAACATTGCGGGAGACATTCATGCCAATTGATGGACTTACGGGATTTGATATCTTCCTGATCGGCCTTCTGGTGCTGGTCATTCTCATTTTCTTTGCGGGGGTCAAGACCGTACCCCAGGGCTACAATTATACGATTGAGCGATTTGGCAGATATCGCAAAACATTGGCACCAGGACTGAATTTCATCATCCCGTTTGTCGACAGGATCGGTCACAAGCTGAACATGATGGAGCAGGTTCTTGACGTTCCCTCCCAGGAAGTCATTACCCGGGACAATGCCACCGTCACGGCCGACGGTGTCACCTTCTATCAGGTGCTTGACGCTGCACGTGCCGCTTACGAAGTTCTTGGGCTGCAGAATGCCATCTTGAACCTGACCATGACCAACATCCGTTCGGTCATGGGGTCCATGGATCTGGATAATCTTCTGTCCAACCGCGATGAAATCAACGCGCAGATCCTGCGGGTGGTCGATGCGGCGGCGGAGCCCTGGGGCATCAAGATCACTCGTATCGAAATCAAGGACATTAATCCGCCGCGCGACCTGGTCGATGCCATGGCACGGCAGATGAAGGCCGAGCGTGAAAAACGCGCCTCCATTCTCGAAGCTGAAGGGAAACGGCAATCGGAAATCCTGAAAGCGGAAGGCGAAAAACAGTCGCTCATTCTGGAAGCCGAAGGCCGCCGCGAATCAGCATTTCGCGACGCCGAGGCGCGTGAGCGAGAGGCGGAAGCCGAGGCCAAGGCTACCCAGATGGTGAGTGCGGCGATTGCTGCCGGCGACGTTCAGGCGATCAACTACTTCGTTGCCAACAAATATGTTGAGGCCTTCAAGGAGCTGGCGACGTCGCGCAATCAGAAGACCCTTATCCTGCCCATGGAAGCCACGTCGTTGCTCGGTGCTTTGAGCGGTATCGGGGAGATTGCCAAGGAAGCCTTCGGTGACGAGGCCAAAGC
Source organism: Roseibium sp. SCP14 (assembly GCF_040329475.1). Lineage (NCBI taxonomy): Bacteria > Pseudomonadati > Pseudomonadota > Alphaproteobacteria > Hyphomicrobiales > Stappiaceae > Roseibium > Roseibium sp. SCP14. The sequence continues at coordinate 1,051,322 of NZ_JBDZYH010000002.1, read as the reverse complement.
GGGGCGAACGGCGTCCCGGATTCCCGATACAGGTCCTTCGAATGGAGGCAATACGTGAGCTTGATTGAAAGCACTATCGCAGCGCTCGGGCCCTGGAGCTGGTTCGTTCTGGGGCTCATCCTGCTGGGTCTGGAGATCCTGGCTCCAGGCACCATTTTCCTGTGGTTCGGTCTTTCGGCTCTGGTTGTCGGTGTTGTCGCGCTGACACTTGGACTTTCCTGGCAGGTTCATGTCGCCCTGTTTCTGGTCCTGTCGCTCGTCAGCTTGCTCATCGGCCGGCGCATGATGGTGCGGATGGCTTCGGAAAAAGGCGATCCTGGTCTGAACAAGCGCGGCAGCCGCTACATCGGCCGGGAGTTTACTCTGGCGACCCCCTTGAATGAAGGTGCCGGAAATCTCTCGATCGATGACACGATCTGGCGGATCACCGGTCCGGACCTGCCGGCGGGCACGAAAGTGCGCGTGGAGGCAATCGATGGCGCCAGGCTGGTTGTCTCCCCGGTCGATTGAGGCGGGATCAATATGCTGAACCGGCCCACCGGTACCGATCAGGGTTTGTGGCCCGGCGGGATCGGTGGTTCTTCTGCCATTAGCAGAATTCCGACACGTCTGTTCGCTGCAAGGTAAGGATCATTCGGAAAGAGCGGTTCCGTGTCCGCTTTGCCGACGACTGCGAAGAACTGATCTTCCGGAACGCCATACTCTGCAAGAATCTGCCGGGCTATGTTGGCGCGTTCACTTGAAAGATCCCAGCCGGTGTAACTCGGGTTCGTGGTAGGACGTCCCGCCGTTGTGTGTCCGGTAATTTCAATGCGATTTGGCATCTGTGCCAGGACCGGTGCCATTTTTGCGATCAGGCGGCGCGTAGTCTCGTAAGGGTATTTGGACCCTTCCCTGAACATCGAGCGACCGTCCTGATCGACCAGCATGATGTTCAGGCCCTCGTCGGATTCCTCCAGAATGATGTTGCTGGAGATCTCCGTGATTTCAGGCATCTCCTGCCAGGCCTGGCGCAGCGATGCCGCAGCTGTTGCAAATTGACGAGGCTTTTCGATGTCCGCTTCCAGCGTGTCGTTGGTATTGGCTTCCGGTCCTTGCTTGCGTCTTTTTTCGTGACGCTCCTGTGCAAAGTCGGAGTCCATTTCCTGTTCGACCTGACTGATGTCCTTCATGTAATCGCGGATCGGGATGCCTTCGACTTCGATAATGCCGGTCTTGCGGGAACTGTCCTTCACACCGAAAGCTTCGCGCATGGAACCGGCAACGACCTGCAGCTTTTCCTTGTCCTGAATGGAGAAGGAAATGATCAGAACGAAGAAACAGACGAGCAGGGACATAAGGTCCGCGAAGGTCACAAGCCAATCGGGAGCTCCGCCGCCACCTTGCTGTTTTTTCTTTGCCATCGTCTGTCGTCCGGTTTTTCTTTGCGCTAGGCGGCTTCTGCAAGATCAGCGCGTGCTTTTTCCGGCAGGTATGCCACCAGCATTTCCTTGATGAGGGCAGGGCTCTTGGATTCTCTGATCTGGCAGACACCGTCGATGATCAGGGTCTGGTTCAGCTCATCGACATCGAACTTGGCATCGAGCTTGTCCACCAATGGCAAGCAGATGATGTTCGAGACCAATGCGCCATAAAGTGTCGTCAAAAGCGCAACAGCCATGGAAGGGCCGATCGCCGCCGGGTCATCCATGTTTGCAAGCATCTGCACCAGACCGACGAGCGTGCCGATCATGCCGAAGGCGGGGGCAGAATCACCAAGCGCCTTGAAGACGCGCTTTCCTTCGGACAGGCGGGACAGCTGCAGATCGCGTTCGCGTTCCATCGCCTCCCGAATGAATTCAAGCTCATAGCCGTCGGCAATGTACTGAACCCCCTTGGCCAGCACCGGGTCGGAAACGTCGACATTTTCCAGACCCAGCGGTCCGGACTTGCGAACGATTTCACCCAGGTTGGTGATTTCCGAAATCAGGTCACGCGGCGAAGCGTTCCTGCCCGCCAGTGCAACTTTGAAGCCGGTGACGAAAGCGGTCGCGATGTCGGAAAGCTGAAAGCGGATCAGGGTGGCGGCCAGACCGCCACCGATAACGATCAGCATCGAAGGCACGTCAATGAACTGACCAAAACTGCCGCCGAGGAAAATAGCGGTCGTAACAATGCCGAACGCACCAAGAATGCCGATTAGGGTCGCCAGATCCATTCTGTACACACACCAAGGTTTGCGGCCTCAGGCCGGTGAAACTTTGGTGCAGTTTAAATGCGTTAAGGCTAATCAAATCCTAATGACGCGGATCATCTCTTTCAGGAAAGACACTTTTTCCTGATCCGGCGCAATAGAAGCGGGAACGGGCCCTGGGTCAGGCGGCACCGATCCTCAGCAAGTCATGAAGGTGGACAATGCCGACCGGATGTCCATCCTCGATCACGAACACCGAGGTAATCGAAAGGCTGTTGACGAGTTCAAGGATCGAAGCGGACAACGTGTCCGGTGAAACGGTCTTCGGCGACGGCGTCATGATCTCGCCTGCCGTCTTGTCCAGAAGGTTGGAAGAGACGTGCCGGCGCAAGTCACCGTCGGTAATGATGCCGATGAGCTGCTTGAGTTCGTCAACGACACCCAGCACACCGAAGCCCCGCTGCGTCATCAAGACGATGCCTTCGCTCATGGGAGCAGTGACGGAGACCAGCGGCATCCGCTCACCGCTGTGCATGATATCCTTGGCCGATTTCAGGCTTGCACCAAGTCTGCCGCCGGGGTGGAAAACACGAAAATCCTGCGCCGTGAAGCCACGCCCTTCGAGGAGCGCAACCGCAAGAGCGTCGCCGATGGCCAATTGGGCCAGAGCGGACGAAGTGGGGGCGAGCCCGTGCGGGCAGGCTTCTGCAACACTCGGCAGCTTCAAGACGATATCTGCGGCTTTACCAAGTGTGCTGTCCTGACGGGATGTGATCGCGACGAGAGGAACCTTAAAACGGCGCGAATAATTGACAATGCTGGCCAGCTCCTGGGTCTCCCCGGACCAGGACAGCGCCAGAACCACGTCGTGTTCGGTGACCATGCCAAGGTCGCCGTGGCTGGCTTCGCTCGCGTGAACAAAGAACGAGGGTGTGCCCGTCGACGCAAGGCTGGCGGCGATCTTCGTGCCGATGTGTCCGCTTTTGCCGATGCCCGTGATAATGACCCGGCCCCGGCTGTTCTGAATGAGTTCGCAGGTTTGCCGGAACGGGCTGCCAAGTCCGTCCTTCAAGGCTGCTCTGACAGCACTCAATCCCGCAATTTCCGTTTCAAGCGTTCTTTCCGCCGACACCAGCCACTTGGAGGCTGCATTTGTGTCATCTTCGGAACTGGGATCAAGCAATGGATTGGCCATGGGACATTTCTTAAATTTCAGGAGTGCCTAGGACTAGGCCACTCCTTCTCGAGGATCAAGAAGACGTGATGCATTAAAAGGATTAAATTTGGCAAGTTTTTGCTGCCTGTCAATTTGCGAGAAAGAAACGAAGGATTAACCATCATTCGTCAGTTTGAACCGGATCAAGATTTCGACCGGTTCTGGAAGTAAATGCGCCGCATCGTGCACCTGATAGTCTGTCTCGCCGCCATGCAGGCCACCCTTGCGGCTGCGCAAACGGCTGTTTCAGATCTGAGGGGAACAGGTGATCCGGATAGCGCGCTCACCTCAGCCGGCGCGTCGGATCAACGTGCAGATGATGGACAGGTTAACCCCACGCAATCAAACGTGTTTTCTCTCAGGCAGACGTTGAATTCGGCAGAGGTGGAAACAGGCTCTAGCGGACTTGGCACCGATGGCAGAGTTGCTCCGGTGCGCCCGTTTTCGGACCGAATTGCTGCCGTAAGTCGATCACAACCTCTGTCAGGTCCGGGAATTGACGACAGCGTCTTTGGTGGCGACACGACATTTGACAGGCCGGAAGGCATCCGGCTCGGATCCTTTACCTTCACGCCGCAACTGGGTTTGTCCACAGGCTGGACGGACAACACGTCGCAATCGGCCTCGGGAACCTCTGGTTCCCTTTATCGGATATCCCCTGACCTGTCTTTGAGTTCGGATTGGGTTCGACACCAGTTCGACGCTTCCTTCCGCGGCACTTACACCGGTTATCCGCAGAACTCGGATGACAATGATGGCACAGTTGCTGCGGCTGCAAACCTGCGCCTTGACGTCAGCGAAGCAACACAGGTGACAACAGGTGTGGCTTATTCCTACACCAGAGAGGAAGACGGCAGCGCTGAATCAAGCTCCGGAACGGACCATGTCCAGCAGCTTTCCGGCAGCTTGCGGGGGATTCGGCGTGTCGGGCTTGTGGCTGCTACCGCTTCATTGGGAGCCGATCGCAGTGTTTACACATCCGACGGCGGTACTTCGGAAAGTGGCCGCGACAACACACTTTATTCGGCGGGGTTGAGGCTTGACGGCAACGCTGGCGGCGTCTTGTCGCCCTTTGTCGAAGGCGCGCTGCTGCTGCGCCGCTACGACGACACCTGCAGTGACAGCATTTGCGAAAAGCGCAATGCCAACGGTTATCAGCTCAGCGGCGGAGTGACGATTGCCTCCGGTCCAAAAGTGACCGGTGAACTTGGTGTCGGCTGGCGGATCGAGGATGTGGAGGACGGCCGCCTGGACAATCTGTCCGGCTTGATCGTTGATGGATCTCTCGTCTGGTCTCCCAGCCGTCTGACCACCGTGACGGCAGGCGTTGGAACCCGCTTCGAAGCAACGGATATCGATGGTTCCAGCGGATCGATCATCTATTCCGGCGACATCAGGCTCGCTCATGCCTTTAGCGATCGTTTCGTCGGTGAAACCGGGCTCGGCTACAGCTTTCGCAACTATGAAGGTGTTTCCATTCAAGAAAATACTTTGAGCGGTTTCGGCGGGCTGACTTTCGCCCTGACCCAGAACGTGGCTCTCACCGCCAATTATACCCATCGACGCTTCGACAGTTCCCAAGATGGAAGCGACTACACGGAAAACTCAGTTGAAGCAGGTCTTCGCTTCCGGCATTAACTATACGGTAACCTGAACAAATCATTCATGGGGTGGGGGCAGATTTTGACACGGACCAGGGCGTAAGGAGGCCCCTATGCGGAGCTTTGGACGGAAAACTGCCAGCGTGATGATTTCGATTTTTCGGAAAAACCGCCAAAAATCGTGGGTGAACGGCCTCTTGGGGCCTGCTCTGTTTTCAACGGGTCTGGTCATTGCGTCCTTGCCGTCTCAGGCGGAGCCGGGATTTGACAGGTTCGTGCGTGATTTCTGGCCAACTGCAAAAGCCTCGGGAATAAGTTCGCAGACCTACAACGCGGTGTTTACCGGCATGAAGCCGGACGATGACACGTTACGGCTGATGAACAAGCAGTCGGAATTTGTAAAGCCGATCTGGGACTATCTGGACAGCGCTGTTTCGGAGGACCGCGTTGAAAAAGGGCGTCGGTTGCTCACGGAATATGGCCCGGTTCTACAGCATATCGAAGCCCGCTACGGCGTCGACCGCGAAGCGGTTCTGGCCATCTGGGGCATGGAGACCAACTACGGTGGCTATATGGGGCGTCACAATGTTGTACAGGCGCTTGCGACCCTGGCCTATGCTGCGCCCCGCCGCAAAAAATTCTGGCAAAAGGAGCTGGTAACCGCTCTTGCAATCGTCCAGGCCGGCCATGTCCGGTTTCAGGACATGGAAGGCTCCTGGGCCGGCGCAATGGGGCACACGCAGTTCATGCCTTCAAGCTGGAAAGCATACGCAGCCGACTACAATGGTGATGGTCGCCGCGATATCTGGACATCTGTTCCCGATGCGCTTGCTTCTACAGCAAACTATCTGAAGAAACATGGTTGGCAGACAGGCAAAACCTGGGGCTACGAAGTCAAGCTTCCGGCTGGGTTTGACTATCAGCTGGCCGACGGTGACACCACGTTGAATCTTGGGCAATGGGCGAAATACGGCGTTCGCCGGTCCAATGGCAAGGGCTATCCACGCCCGTCGGACAAGGCGGTTCTCGTTCTTCCGGCAGGTGCCAGCGGTCCGGCCTTCCTGATGCTGCGCAACTTCTATGTCATCAAACGATATAACAATGCCACGGCCTATGCGCTGGCTGTCGGACATCTGGCGGACCGATTGATCGGTGGCGGTCCGCTGCAAGGCGACTGGTCGCGTGAGCACCTGCCGCTCAGCCGTTCGGAAACTGCCGAACTGCAGACATTGCTCAATCGCAGCGGATTTGCAGTCGGAGCCGCAGATGGGCGGATTGGTCCGGCAACCCGTAAGGGGATTCGGGCATATCAACGCTCCCGCGGGCTTGTCCCCGATGGCTATGCTTCGGTTGTTTTGCTGGCGCATCTGAAGCTTGGCAGCTAAACTGGGCCGATTAGATTTTTCATTCAGGAGCCAGCGGTGAAATTGCGGCCCGCACAAGGCAGAACCGGCGGAGTCGTGAGACTGTTCTCGCGCCTCATTGTTGCTGCTCTGCTTGTATTCATGAGTGAAGGCGTTTCCGATGCCCTGGCGCAGGATGCTTCGGGTGAGGAAATCATTGTTGCTCAAAATGGTCCGCTCCGTGGGTTCAATCCGTTTGCCCCCTTGCAAAGGTTGTTTGGCGGTGGCGGTGGTGGCGGACGGCAGCGCATTCAGAGGCAGCAGCCAACCAAGCAGAAGCGATCGAAGCCAAAGCGGCCTGCGGGAGCTCCGCCGAAATTTGAGGTCCAGCCAAAGGATCCCGATGCCGGACTGGTGCTGGTGGTCGGCGATCGGATGGCCCGTGGTGTTGCTGACGGGCTCAAATTCACGCTTGCGGACAAGCCGCAAATCCGCGTTGAAGCGATAACCCAGGACAAGGCTGGATTTGCGGGAGAAAACGCTCCCGATTGGGCAACGGACGTCCTGTCCAGGATCCGGGGCGCGGATGTCAAAGCCGTTGTCGTCATGATCGGCCGCCGTGATATGGGCAAGGAGTTTCCGGGCGATCCTCCGATCGAGTTCATGACGGACGAGTGGCTGACGGCCTATAGGAAAAAGGTCGATGCGCTCATCCGTGTCGTTCGACAGGAAAAGAAGCCGATTGTCTGGGCCGGTTTGCCGCCGACCAATGATGAACTTGTCAACGGCGACTTCACGCAGCTGAACTCGATCTTTCAGGGATCTGCCGAAGACCGGCGCATTCGCTATGTCGATATCTGGGATATTTTCCTGGCGGAGGACGGCAGTTATTCTTCATTCGGGCCGGATGTGGACGGGAAAAATGCCCGGCTTCGCACGAAGAACCGTATCGGGTTTACCTGGGCGGGCTACCGCAAAGTCGCCTTCTTCGTTGAAAGGGAGTTGTCACGTCTGTTGGGCGGATATGGCGGCTTGGCCTTTGAAGGCGTCGAGGATGATCCGAACTTCATCGTTCTGACCGGACGAACGACTTCTCCGGAAGCCCTGCTTCTTGGTGGTGAGGACGACAAGAAAATCGACGAAAACAGTGCAGCCTATCGTTTCTTCGTAAAAGGCGAAACGCTGCCTCCGATGCCCGGCCGGGTAGACGATCCGCGCATGGCTGTCGAAGGAACATCCGCCCTCGAAACGGAGCACCCAAGCGGCTCTTGAGACCGCGGTGGCAAAGTCTGCAAAGTTGCTGAAAAAACAAAACCCCGCAGGCTAAACCAGCGGGGTTTTTTCGTTTCGTTTATGCGATTTAACGCGGCAGATCAGAAGAACCGGTCAGGAACTCGTCCACGGCGCGTGCGGCCTGACGGCCTTCGCGGATAGCCCAAACGACCAGGGACTGACCCTTGCGTACGTCACCGGCGGCAAAAACCTTGTCCATGCTGGTTTTGTAGTCGTCGGTATTGGCTTTCACATTGGTCCGGCCGTCGAGCTCAAGGGCATCGCCGGCCTGCGCGATATAGGTGTCGAGCAGCGGTCCGGAGAAACCGATCGCAGCGAGAACCAGATCGGCCCGCAGGATGAATTCAGTGCCTTCGATCGGACGGCGCTTTTCATCAACACGGGCGCATTTGACGCCGGTGACTGTGCCGTCCTCGCCAACCAGAGCGAGGGTCGCTGCGGAAAATTCGCGTTCTGCACCTTCCGCCTGCGAAGACGATGTGCGGAACTTGGTCGGCCAGTAGGGCCAGACCGTCATTTTGTCTTCCTTGAGCGGCGGGATCGGCCGGATGTCCAGCTGTGTCACGGACAGGGCGCCCTGGCGGAATGCAGTGCCGACACAGTCCGATGCAGTATCGCCGCCGCCAATGACGACGACATGCTTGCCGCCTGCCCAGATCGGTGCCTCGTCGTCAACCGGCTCACCGCCGACGCGGCGATTCTGCTGAACCAGGTAAGGCATCGCCCAATGACAGCCTTCCAGTTCCATGCCGCCAACGCCCGGGTCGCGCGGGCGCTCGGCGCCGGCGCACAGGATCACCGCATCGTGACGTGCTGCAAGTTCCTCGAGGCTGACCGTGACGCCTACATTGACACCGTAATGGAAGGTCACTCCTTCCGCTTCCAGCTGCTGGACGCGGCGGTCGATATAGTGCTTTTCCATCTTGAAGTCGGGGATGCCGTAACGCAGCAGGCCACCGGCCTTGGGTTCGCGCTCGTAAAGGTGAACCGTGTGACCTGCGCGGGCAAGCTGCTGGGCAGCTGCCAGACCTGCCGGACCGGAGCCGATGATTGCAACGGCTTTACCGGTCTTCGTGGCTGAAGGTTCTGGAACAATCCAGCCCGCTTCCCAACCCTTGTCGGCGATTGCCTGTTCGACTGTCTTGATGTTGACCGGAATGTCTTCAAGGTTGAGCGTGCAGGCCTCTTCACACGGAGCCGGGCAGATGCGACCGGTAAATTCCGGGAAGTTGTTGGTGGAATGGAGATTGCGCAACGCCACGTCCCAGTCCCCCTGGTAGACGAGATCGTTCCAGTCCGGAATCTGGTTGTTGACCGGACAACCGGTCGGTCCGTGACAGAAGGGAATGCCGCAATCCATGCAACGCGCTGCCTGATTGACGACTTCCTGCTCGTTCAGGGGAATGGTGAATTCACGAAAATGACGAATGCGGTCGGATGCAGGCTGATACTTTTGTTCCTGCCGATCGATTTCCAGAAAACCGGTTACCTTGCCCAAGGTGACCTCCTCAAACTGTATGCGTTCTCAAGGTGGCTGCAATCGGCCGCTGTGCGGCCGAGAGCCATTTCGTTCAGTTGGCCGGTTACTCGGCTGCGACCATGCCCAGGCGCTGCTCTTCCATTTCTCTGAGCGCGCGGCGGTACTCGACCGGCATGACCTTGACGAATTTCGGACGGTAGGTTGCCCAGTTGTCCAGAATTGCCTGTGCCTTGGTTGAGCCCGTCAGTTCCACATGCTTGGTCAGCATCTGGCGCAGACGCTCATCGTCGTGGCGGGTCATGTCGCAAGAAAGGTCCACACGGCCTTTGTGCTCGATATCGCCACCATGGTGATGCAGCTTTTCCAGAAGATCGTCTTCTTCCGTCACCGGTTCCAGGTCGACCATCGCAAGGTTGCAACGGGAACCGAAGGAACCGTCTTCGTCCAGTACGTAGGCGATGCCGCCGGACATGCCGGCAGCGAAGTTGCGTCCGGTCTGACCGATGACGACGACAACACCGCCGGTCATGTATTCGCAGCCGTGATCGCCGACACCTTCAACGACCGCCGTTGCACCGGAGTTGCGAACGGCAAAGCGCTCACCCGCAACACCGCGGAAATAGCATTCGCCTTCCGTCGCACCATAAAGCACGGTGTTGCCGACGATGATGGAGTCTTCCGCAACAATTCGGGTGTTTTCCGGCGGTCGGACGATGAGCTTGCCGCCCGCAAGGCCCTTGCCGACATAGTCGTTGGCATCGCCGACAAGATCGATGGTGACACCGCGGGAAACGAACGCGCCAAATGCCTGGCCCGCTGTGCCCTTGAGATTGATCTTCAGCGTGTCCGCGTGCTTGAGGCCCTTGTTGCCATAGCGTTTTGCAATCTCGCCGGAAAGCATGGCACCGACCGAACGGTCGACGGAACAGATGGTCTCGTCGACCACTGTCGGCTCCTTGCTGTCCAGCGCCGGTTTGGCGGCAGCGATCAGGCGACGGTCGAGAATGTCGACAATCGGATGCTCCTGGCGGGCCGTCCAGCGGGTTTCCTCTTCGGCAGCTTCCGGCTGGAAGAAGATCCGCGAGAAATCGAGACCCTGTGCCTTCCAGTGTCTGATTGCCTCGTCCTTGTCGAGATAATCAGACCGGCCGATGAGGTTGTCCAGCTTCTCAACGCCAAGTTCCGCCATCAGTTCGCGTACTTCCTCTGCAACATAGAAGAAGTAGTTGATGACATGTTCCGGGGCACCCTTGAACCGCTTGCGCAGAACCGGATCCTGGGTCGCGATGCCTACCGGGCAGGTGTTGAGATGACACTTGCGCATCATCAGGCAGCCGGCGGCGATCAATGGTGCGGTCGAGAAGCCGAATTCGTCTGCTCCGAGCAGAGCGCCGACGATGACGTCGCGGCCGGTCCGGAGACCACCGTCGACCTGAAGCGCGATGCGCGAACGCAGGCCATTCAGAACCAGGGTCTGCTGGGTTTCGGCAAGGCCGATTTCCCAGGGGCTACCGGCATGCTTGATGGAAGTGAGCGGGGATGCGCCCGTGCCGCCATCGTAGCCGGAAATGGTGATGTGGTCCGCGCGTGCCTTGGCGACACCGGCGGCAACCGTTCCCACACCGACCTCCGACACCAGCTTGACCGAAATGTCAGCTTCCGGGTTGACGTTTTTCAGGTCGTAGATGAGCTGCGCCAGATCCTCGATCGAGTAGATGTCGTGGTGCGGCGGTGGAGAAATCAGGCCGACACCAGGAGTGGAGTGACGCACCTTCGCGATCACGGCGTCCACCTTGTGACCCGGCAGCTGGCCGCCCTCACCCGGCTTGGCCCCCTGGGCGACTTTAATCTGGATCATGTCCGAATTGACCAGATATTCTGTGGTCACACCGAAACGGCCGGAAGCAACCTGCTTGATGGCAGAACGCCGCGGGTTCATCGAGCCGTCCGGCAGCGGGTTGAAACGCTCCGGTTCCTCACCGCCTTCACCGGTGTTGGACTTGCCGCCGATCTGATTCATTGCGATGGCGAGCGTTGTATGCGCTTCGCGGGAAATGGACCCGAACGACATGGCGCCGGTCACGAAACGCTTGACGATGTTTTCTGCCGGTTCCACCCGATCAAGATCAATGGAAGTCCGGCCGATTTCGTCTGCGCTCTTGATGCGGAACAGGCCACGGATGGCGAAGCGTCCGCTTTCTTCGTTCACTTCCTTCGCGAATGCCCGGTACATGTCCGGCAGGTTGGCCCGGACCGCATGTTGCAGCGTGGCGATGGAATCCGGGGTCCACATATGGCTCTCGCCGCGGGTCCGGTAGGCATATTCGCCGCCGACCTCGAGCGACCGGCGCAGGATCGCCACGTCGCCGAACGCTTCTGCATGACGGAGTACGGTCTCTTCGGACACTTCCGACAGGCCAATGCCCTCGATCATGGTCGCGGTGCCGAAGAAGTACTTCTTCACAAACTCGGAAGACAGGCCGACCGCGTCGAAGATCTGTGCGCCGCAATAGGACTGGTAGGTCGAGATGCCCATCTTGGACATGACCTTCAGGATGCCCTTGTCGATGGACTTGATGTAGCGCTCGACAACTTCGTACTGGTCCACTTCCTCCGGGAAGTCCATTTCCATATGCATGGAAAGAAGCGTCTCGAAGGCGAGATACGGGTTGATCGCTTCCGCACCGAAACCGGCCAGGACGCAGAAGTGATGGACTTCACGGGCTTCACCGGTTTCGACAACCAGTCCGACGGAAGTCCGCAGTCCCTTGCGGATCAGGTGATGGTGCACGGCCGCGGTTGCCAGCAGTGCCGGGATCGCGATCCGGGAGCGGCTGATCAGGCGGTCGGACAGGATAATGATGTTGTAACCGTCGCGAACCGCCTTCTCGGCGCGCTCGCACAGTTTCTCCAGGGCGCCGTCCATGCCTTCGGCGCCCTTCTCGGAGTTGTAGGTGATGTCCAGCGTTTTCGCGGAGAACTGGTTGTCGGCGATGTCACCGATCGCGCGGATCTTCTCCAGGTCCTCGTTGGTCAGGATCGGCTGGCGAACCTCAAGGCGCTTGGATGTCGAGAGACCTTCCAGGTCGAAGATGTTCGGGCGCGGGCCGATGAAGGAGACAAGGCTCATCACAAGCTCTTCGCGAATCGGGTCGATCGGCGGGTTGGTAACCTGGGCGAAGTTCTGCTTGAAATACGTATAAAGCAGCTTCGACTTGTCGGAGAGAGCCGAAATCGGCGTGTCCGTGCCCATGGAGCCGATGGCTTCCTGACCGACGGTCGCCATCGGGGTCATCAGGAGCTTGATGTCTTCCTGCGTGTAGCCGAAGGCCTGTTGACGGTCGAGCAGGCTTTCGCCGGCAACCGGGGCCCGCTGGCGCACGCCCGGAAGGTCTTCCAGAACGATCTGCGAGCGATGCAGCCAGTCCTTGTAGGGATTGGCGGTCGACAGCTGGCGCTTGATCTCGTCGTCGGAAACGATGCGGCCTTCTTCAAGGTCGATGAGCAGCATCTTGCCAGGCTGCAGCCGCCATTTCTGAACGACGCGCTCTTCTTCGACCGGCAGAACACCAACTTCGGAAGACATGATGACGAAATCGTCGTCAGTGACGATATAGCGTGCCGGACGCAGGCCATTCCGGTCGAGGGTCGCACCGATCTGGCGGCCATCGGTAAACGCAACGGCGGCCGGGCCGTCCCACGGCTCCATCAGGGCCGCGTGATATTCGTAGAAAGCGCGGCGGTTGTCGTCCATCAGCGGGTTGCCGGCCCAGGCTTCCGGGATCAGCATCATCGCTGCATGGGCGAGCGAGTAGCCGCCCATGGTCAGGAACTCCAGGGCATTGTCGAAACAGGCCGTGTCCGACTGTCCCTCGTAGGAGATCGGCCAGAGCTTGGAGATGTCGTCGCCAAGCAGTGCCGAGGAGACCGACGCCTGGCGCGCGGCCATCCAGTTGACGTTGCCGCGCAGCGTATTGATCTCACCGTTATGGGCGACCATGCGGTACGGGTGCGACAAGTCCCAGGACGGGAACGTGTTGGTTGAAAAGCGCTGGTGAACCAGTGCAAGCGCGGAGGTGAAGCGCTCGTCCTTCAGGTCGCCGTAATAGGCGCCGAGCTGATAGGCCAGGAACATGCCCTTGTAGACGATCGTGCGGCTGGACAGCGAAACGATGTAGAAGCCCTTTTCGACCGCATCGGACTCCGCGCGCACGGTGTTGGAAATCACCTTGCGCAATACATAAAGACGGCGTTCGAACGCGTCCTGGTCTTCACTGCTGGAACGCTTGATGAACACCTGGCGAGAAACCGGTTCGGTTGCCGCGATGTCGGGTGCCTTTGACAGCGATGAGTTGTCGACAGGCACATCACGCCACCCGATCAGTTCCTGACCTTCGGCATTGATGACACGCTCGACGATTTCCTCACACTTGGCACGCAGGGCGTCGTCCTGCGGCATGAAGATAAAGCCGACGCCGTAGTCGCCGAAGTCCGGCAGTGCGGAGCCGGCCTTTTCCATCTCTTCCTTGAAGAAGACATGCGGAATCTGCGCCAGCATGCCGGCGCCGTCGCCCATGAGCGGGTCCGCGCCAACTGCGCCGCGGTGGGTCAGGTTTTCCAGAACCTGCAGGCCATCGGCAATAATCTTGTGGGACTTTTCGCCCTTCATGTGGGCGACAAAGCCCACGCCACAGGCATCGTGTTCGCGCGACGGATTGTAGAGCCCTTTGTCGGCGGCCGTGCCCAGTCGTTCGGCAAGTGTGGCGGTTGCTGTGGTTTTCGTGTCCACGCCTCCGGCTTGCATGGCTGTGCTGGTCGTCAGCTCTCTCTTCGTCATATGCGCCCTCACTGTTAACCCCAGTGGTACCGTGGCTCGAAGCGTCCGGTTTCGTTCGGGTCGCATTCCATCAAGAATGCGGCTCGGCGAACCCTGGCTTACCTGCCCCGGCTCTGTTGTGTATTTACCGCGCCGGTCCATCAAAACAAACCGCCGCATTGACGCAGCGGACTGCCCGCTGCCGAAACATTCCGTTTCGCTTCGTCGCGGATCCTCCCTCGAATCCGCTGACTGGTCGGCCTGATCGCTGCTTCAGACGCTGCAGTATAGATCGAGTTGCAGCTCACAGCAATTGGGACAGCATCCCTGTCCTATTCCAGGCGGCGCGAACATGACAGATTTCGCCGCCATGAGCAAGTGTGTTTTCGTGCGGGCGCAGTATAATTGTTTCGCCCAAAAAGTTCCAATCGTCCGGAAAGGTCGATTCCGGAAGGATTTGGGCAAGATTCTTTCGTTTGTCAGAAAATGTTAAATGGTTGCTCGCAAAAGGGTCACAGGCGTTTGATTTCCTATTTATCGCCAATATGCTCATTTACGTGCTGCGCCTTCGCTGCACCGATTAGAGCGTCGGCCCGTATTTGAATAAAAGTTCGATCAGAGGAGTACGAAATGAAGAATAAGGCCATGTCTGCAGCGATCGTTGCTGGTGCTGTCGCAACCGCGATTGCAGGTCTGTCCACCACCGTGCCCGCGCACGCACAAGCCAAGGAAAAGTGCTACGGCGTGTCCCTGAAAGGCCAGAACGACTGTAAAGCTGGTGCGGGAACCACTTGTGCAGGCACTTCTACTGTCGACTACCAGGGCAATGCCTGGACCCTGGTTCCGAAAGGCACTTGCACCACCATGGAAGTGCCGGGTGGCCGTCACGGCTCCCTGACCGAACTCGATCGCGACTTGCCGGAAGCGTAAAGCTTTCAATGAACGCCGCTGCGCGAGCGGCCGTTATCTTCAGGCAGGCGGTTTGATATCGCCTGCCTGACAAGACTTCTCTCCAATGTGGACCCCACCCAAACTGGAGCACATCATGTCACCTGCAAGCCCTCCCATGGACCAAAAACGCATTGATGCCACGGTCCCGGCCCGCGCCGGAGCAGGGCTCAAGCCGGAGCATGTTGCCGAAATTCTGGAAAGTGCCGCGGATATCGGCTTTTTCGAGGTTCACGCGGAAAACTACATGGGGGCGGGCGGCCCGCCTCATCGGCAGCTGGAAGCGGTCCGCGAGAAGTATCCGCTTTCGCTCCATGGTGTCGGTCTGTCCATCGGTGGTGAAAATCCGCTGGACAAGGATCACCTGAACAGGCTGGCGCTGCTGAACAAGCGCTACGAACCGGGGCTGTTTTCAGAGCATCTGGCGTGGTCGACTCATGACACGACCTATTACAACGACCTTCTGCCGGTACCGTACAATCAGGTGACGCTGGATCGTGTTTGCGATCATATCGACGAAGTGCAGGAAACAGTCGGGCGCAAGATGCTGCTTGAAAATCCTTCCACTTACGTTGCCTTTGAACAGAGCACGATGGGAGAGCTGGACTTCCTCAAGGAGATTGTGCGCCGCACAGGCTGCGGCCTCCTGCTTGACGTCAACAACGTTCATGTGTCGTGCACCAATCACGCGCGGTCTGCCGAAACTTATCTCGCCGAATTTCCGATGGAGGAAGTCGGTGAAATTCACCTTGGCGGACATGCTCCGGACAAGGATGACGCTGGCCGGCCATTGTTGATCGATGCACATGACCGGGAAGTCGATGATGTTGTCTGGGCGCTCTATGAAAGTGTGATTCGACGGACAGGCGCCTTGCCGACGCTGGTGGAATGGGACAATGACATTCCTGCCTGGCCGGTTTTGCTGAGCGAGGCGGAGGCGGCTGAGCGGATCCTTGCCGGTGCCGCCGCACCTGACCTGAAGCGTGCGGTCTGAAATGAGCAGGCAGGACTCAACGCCCCAATTCGGTACGGGCGACTTTGGCGAGGCCCTCTGGGACCCGGATGGCGGCGCTCCGGCCGGTATCATCGGACCTGATGGACAAGAGGCGCCGAAACGGTTCAACGTCTACCGTAACAATGTGATTGTCAGTCTCACGGAAGCGATCGGCCAAAACTATCCGGCAATCATGAATCTGCTGGGCGAAGAGTATTTCAACGCTCTGGCCCGAGCATTCGTGATCCAGCACCCGCCAAAATCTCCGGTTCTCATCTGGTATGGCGGTGAGTTTGCCGACTTCATCGAAGCCTTTCCGCCACTTGCGGCCTATCCCTATCTTGCGGATGTCGCCCGGCTGGAATGGGCATGGCTGCAAGCCCACCATGCGGCTGATGTGACGCCTCTTGATCCGGCAGCCTTGAGTGCGCTGCCTGCCGATGACATCGGAGCTGCCCAATTCACAAGACACCCTGCTGCCAGCCTGATCGCCTCCAAATGGCCGGTCTGGGACCTAGTGCGGGCAAACAGGTTCGATCCCGAAGCAGTCGAAGGGATTGATCTGAACATATCTCAGTCCGTGCTGATCACTCGTCCCGAGCTTGATGTGGGGCTCGTTTTGCTTCGGCCCGGCGGAGATGTGTTCGTGATGTCTCTTCTTGACGGAGCGCCGCTTGGTGAAGCCGCGGCGCGCGCGCAGTCGGAAGAGGTCGAATTTTCATTGTCCGACTGTTTGTCGGATGTTCTTTCAAATGGCGTTTTTTCCGACCTCCAGGCACCATGAACAATCAACGGCCTGAGGATCCTGCAGGAAAGGGAAGGGGGAATTAATGGGTGCTCTTATCGGGTTTTTTGTCCGGTTGTACACGATGGTGTTCGGAGCGTTGGAGCGGCTGACAAACGGCTGGTTTCTCGGGCTGGCAGCCCGCTTTATTTTTGCAGCGGTTCTGCTTCAGTTCTTCCTGAATTCGGCGATGACCAAAATCGGCGGCAGCGTCATGAACATCTTCACGCCGACCGCCGGTGCCTATGCGCAAATGTTCCCGCAGCTGATGGAACAGGTAAGCTACGACACCAGTCAGATCGCCTTCTTCCCGTATGGTCTACTGGTGCTGCTTGGCACCTGGGGTGAATTCATTCTCCCGGTTATGGTCGTGCTCGGCCTGTTCACGCGATTTGCAAGTGTCGGCATGATCATCTTCATCATCGTCATGTCGTACGTGGACATCTACGGTCACGGCGCCGATGCCAAGACCATCGGTGCCCTGTTCGACGGCGAGCCCTATGCGATTATTTCCGACGACCGGCTCCTGTGGATTTTCCTCTTGCTGGTGCCGACATTGAAGGGACCAGGCGTGATCTCGCTGGATTGGCTGCTCGGGTCCTACTACCGCAAGCGGGAAATGTATTACTAGGAAATTTGTGTTGCCGGTTGTCCGGGCAAGTGCTTAAACCGGCACATGAATTTTGCAAGCGACAATTGGGCGGGTGCGGCTCCGGCGGTGATGTCGGCGCTGTCCCGCCATAATTCGGGATTTTCTCCCGCCTATGGCACGGACCCTCTGACGGACAACGTGTGCCGGAAGTTCAATGACATCTTCGAGCGGGAAGTCGCGGTGTTTTTCGTTGCGACCGGTACCGCTGCCAATGCGCTGTCGCTTGCCGCCTATTCAAAGCCGGGCGGCGCGATTTTCTGCCATCGCGACAGTCACATCCAGATGGATGAGTGCAATTGCCCTGAATTCATGACGAGCGGCGGCAAGCTCGTCAGCGTTTCAAGTGGTGACGGCAAGTTCACGGCGGACGCGCTGCAGGAGGCCATGGCCGGTTTTCCTGAAGGCGTGGTGCATCAGGGGCAGGTTGCGTCCGTTTCCATCAGCCAGGCGACGGAAAGTGGAACCGTCTACACGCCTGAAGAAATTGCGGCAATCAGCGACGTTGCCAAATCCCGTTCCGTGCCGCTTCACATGGACGGCGCCCGCTTCGCCAACGCCCTCGTCACGCTGGGCTGCACTTCGGCGGAAATGACCTGGAAATCGGGCGTTGATGTCCTGTCTTTCGGAGCAACTAAAAACGGGTGCTGGTGCGCTGAAGCCGTTGTGTTCTTCGACCTTGAGGCCGCTAGGGGGTTCGAGTATTTCCGCAAACGCGGCGGTCACCTCTTTTCAAAGAGCAGGTTTGTCGCTGCTCAGTTCGACGGCTATTTCGAAAATGACAATTGGCTGGAAACGGCAGGTCATGCGAACAACATGGCTTCAAGGTTGGCGGCAGGCATTCTGGCGCAAGGTGGCAGGACCGCGTGGGCCGTGGAAGCGAATGAGTTGTTTCCAATCGTGAAACGCAGCCAGTTCGAGAAGCTGGAAGCTGCGGGAGCAAAACTCTACGAGTGGCCGGCGAAGGATCTGACACCCAATATCGCGCCTGCAGAAGATGAAGTCTGTCTTCGAATGGTAACGAGTTTCGCGACGAGCGAGGCGGACGTGGAAACGTTCCTGAAGGTGCTATCCGACGAGGAGTAAAGGGCGAAAACCCTCGACTTCCGTGGTCAGTCCAATTGCGGGAAAGCGGAGTTTCGGAGCTGGATAGTCCTTGGAGGCCCAGGGCGAAATGCAGTTGACGAAAATGCGTCCGTCTTCCCGTCTTCAGCTGGGATGACACTGTTCAATACGGTTTGACGCGGCGCAACGCAAAAAGGCGCCTGGTTGCCCAGGCGCCTCATGCATAACCCGCCGCGTGAGCGGCTTCAGATTAGTGAGCAGTCGATTCGATCCGCTTGGATCCGCCAGATGTGATTTCAATCTTGCGCGGCTTCATGGCTTCGGGGATTTCCCGCACGAGGTCGACGTGCAGCAGGCCGTTTTCAAGGCTGGCACCATCTACGCGAACGTGTTCGGCAATCTGGAAGCGACGCTCGAATGTGCGCGCTGCGATGCCGCGGTATAGAACTTCCCGATCGGAATCTTCTTCGGCTTTCTCGCCCTTGATGGTGAGAACGTGCTCTTTGGCTTCTACCGACAGTTCGGCGTCGGTGAAACCGGCAACCGCCATTGTGATCCGGTAGGCGTTCTCGCCAGTCCGTTCAATGTTGTAAGGCGGATAGCTCGGGGTGTCGCTGCCGGCTGTGTCCAGCATCGAGAAAAGGCGGTCAAACCCGACGGTAGACCGGTAAAGCGGAGAAAAGTCCAAGTGACGCATGATTCTGTCCTCTCTTTGAGCAACTGATACTTCACTGTTTATGTGATCCTGATCCCCCAGCATTGGCGGGACAGGGGTTTGTTGCAGACCCGTTTTGGCGCCTACATGAAGACAGATGGGAACTTCGTTTTTCCTTTTCAAGAGGCGGCATTTTTCGCTGTTTCGGCTCAGATGAACGCTGGATGAACAGGTCCTTCCACCCGCGTTCAACCGGGGTCGTGCATCTTCTGATCAACGTCAGTGAAGCGCTGGCGGCAAGATCAGGAGAACTCAAATGTTTGCAAAGGCTTCTAAACTTTCTGCCCCTGTCGCCGGTGCCATTTTGCTGGCTTCCCTATGCTTCGCTCCCGTCGCTTCGGCCGCACCGTTTCAGGTTGACCGGTCGTTTCAACCGGTAAACTCCGAGCGCGTCATCAAGGTCGATCATCGCTGGGGGCCTGGCCGCCACGGCGGCGGTTGGAACAACGGGCGCGGCTGGGGATATCGCGAACTGGGTCCGAGACAAATTCGCCGCAGCCTGCGTCATCGCGGCTTCTATCGCATCAAGATCCTGGATCGCCGGGGGCCGATGTATATCGTCAAAGCGATTGGCTGGCGTGGAATGCCGATGCGGCTGGTCGTTGATTCCAGAACCGCCGACATCGTTCGCAGCCGTCCTGCCGGACACCGCAAACACTGGCAGTACCGCTGGTAACTTCACCAGGGATCACATTCTTTTCAAGGCCGGTGCCCGCAGGTGCCGGCCTGAAGTTTGTTGTCGCTCCGGCACAAGCCCGCTATCACTGATAAGAACCCTTCGTGAATCGGAATGCCATGAGCCTTATCGACCATCCAGACAATCCCATACCGGACGGTGCAGAATCCGGGTTTGTGATGACGCCTGACAAGGTCAAGATCCGCTATGCGCACTGGCATGCTGCCGGGAAGCAGCGGCGTGGTACCGTGACGCTGCTGCAGGGACGTGCAGAGTTCATAGAAAAGTACTTCGAGGTGATCGAGGACTTGCGCTCGCGCGGGTTTGCCGTTGTGACCTTCGATTGGCGCGGGCAGGGAGGATCGCAGCGTTTGACGCGCAATCCCAGACGCGGTCATGTGTCGAGTTTCAAAAAGTTTCGGATAGACCTACGGACCATACTTAAGCAGGTCTCCCTGGCGACTTATCCCGGGCCGCATTTCGCACTGGCTCATTCAACAGGGGGGCTTGTACTTCTGTCCGATACCGAGCGGCTCCGGACGATGCTGGACCGGGCCGTCATAACCGCGCCGTTGCTGGGATTGCCTTCCGGCGCATGGACGCCGGATTTTGCCGCTGCGTGGCGATGGTGCCTGAGGAAGATCAGTTTCGGCCTTCTGGGACGCCCTCCCTTGAAGGCGACAGCTCCGAAGACCTCAGCATTTGTCGAAAAGGTCGGATTTCCCCTCGCAAGGTTGTTTTCCTGGACCGGATTTGGCCGGGTCTTCGTGCCAGGCGGAAACGGAGAAATACTCGTGCCCTTCGAGACCAATCGTCAGACGTCCGACAAGGTCCGGTTCGAGCGGTTCAACGAAGTGCTGAAAGCAGCACCGGAGCTGGGGATCGGCGCCCCCACCATGGGATGGGTCAATGCTGCGGCAAGGACAATTCTGCCTCTGCGCAAACGAAATGCCGGGCCAAACCTGAAGCTTCCCTGTCTGGTGCTTGCCGCTGGCAATGACAAGGTTGTTTCGACGCCGGCTGTCGAGGATTTCGTCTCGCGCACAAAAGCCGCCGCCTATGTGGAGATTCCAGGCGCCGCACACGAACTGATGATGGAACGCGATGTGTTCCGCGATCAGTTCTGGGCTGCATTCGATGCTTTCATACCTGGTTTGGAAGCCGAGCAAGAGCTGAAACGCGCGCTGCAGTGAAGCAGCTTGATCAGCTTTTCAAAGCGAGTTCCTTCAAGAGTATTTCGTGCAATTGCGGGCTTCCGGAAGCCAGGATCCGGCCGCCATCGGCTGGCGAACCGCCGGTCCAGGTGGTGACAACGCCACCGGCTCCTTCGATGATCGGGACAAGGGCGACGATATCGTAGGCCTGGAGCCCGGATTCGATGACGGCATCACCGTGCCCGGCGGCCACCATGCAGTAGGCATAGCAGTCGGTGCCGTATCTGGAGAGCTGAACGGAAGCCTCAATGCGGTCGAATGCGGCCCGTTCGTCCTCTTCGAAGATAGCCGGCGTTGTTGTAAAAATGGTTGCTTCTTCAAGACTGTCACATGCCCGGGTCTTGAGCTTCTTCTCGCCGAGCGGCCCCTGGTACCAGGCCGTTTCGCCGTCGCCCCCATACCTTTCGCCGACATAGGGCTGAACCATCATGCCGAGGCTCGGTTTGCCCGCAGTACGCAATCCGATCAAGGTGCCCCAGGTCGGCAGGCCGGTGATGAAGGCACGAGTGCCATCGATCGGATCCAGCACCCAGACGTTTTCTGCATCGAGGTTTTCCGGTCCGTGTTCTTCGCCCAGAATGCCGTGACCGGGATAGGTGCTGTTGATGAGCGCGCGCATCGCGGTTTCACCGTTTCGATCGGCAACGGTTACAGGGTCGAAACCGTGTTCCCATTTGTTGTGAACGTCGAAGCCCGACCGGAAGTGCGGCATGATCGCCTCGCTGGCGGCATCCGCAAGCCTGTCCAGAAAAGGAGCGAACTCGTTTGAACTGGAAACAGGTGTCGTTGTCATCAATCCCCTCCGTGCCGCATCAGGCGGCTCAATCGTCACAGAATGCCCGAGTTGCTGCCTGTATAACCCGTTCTGCTGAAAATTGAATCCGCAAAACCTGACCTTTTGCTCAAAATATGATCAGGAATCGCGGGGAGGGCGACTTGAAGTTTGTGCGGTGCGGTGCAATATTATTGCGGTGCGGCATACTCTGCCGTGCCGCCCTTCTTGGGCGTTTCCTCCCTAGACTCGGGCCGCCTCTATTGAGCGCGGCCTTCTTTTTATTCTGCTGCGATAGGGTCGGCGGGCAATGCTGCATCCGGCATCGATGTGAGTTCGCGCGCAAATTCCCGCAGCGCGTTGAAGAGATCCCCGAAACCGACGGAAGGCTGGTGCGTGGTTTCGTCCATGTAGAGACCGCGGTTGATCTCGATCTGCAGGGCGTGCAATCCGCTTGCGGGCCTGCCGTAATGTTCCGTGATGAACCCGCCGGCATACGGTTTGTTACGGCTGACATTGAAGCCCATGTTCTTGAGGACCGAATAGGCGAAGTCCGTAAGATCGCTGTTGCAGCTGGTGCCGTAGCGATCGCCGAGGACAAAGTCCGGACGCGTGTCGGTTGTCTGGCATTTGACGCTGGACGGCATCGAATGGCAGTCGATCAGCACCGCGTATCCGAACGTGACATGGGTCTGGGCCAAAAGCCGCCGCAAGGTCGTGTGATAGGGCTTGTAGATTTCCTCAACGCGGTTCAGCGCTTCCTCGACGGGAAGACGATGACGGTAGATCTCGTGGTTTTCGCTGACGATCTTCGCAACTGTGCCCAGGCCGCCGGCAACTCTGATGGAGCGTATGTTTGCGTAAGTGGGCAGCCGGCCATCGAACATTTTCGGGTCCAGCTCATAGGGTTCCCGGTTCACATCCAGATAGGCTCTTGGAAAATGCGCGCGCAGAAGCGGGGCTCCCAGCGGTACGACGTGAGCAAAGAGATCATCGACATAGGCGTCTTCGGATCGGCGGATCGAATTTTCGTCGAGCCTTGAAGAGGCAAGAAAATCTTTCGAATACTGACGTCCGGAATGCGGGGAGTTGAAGACGTAGGGAAGGCGCTGATCGGCGGGACAAAGTACATCAAAAGCCGGTAAGCCGTTAAAGTCGGCTTCGAAGGGGGTCTCGCTCACAGAATGCTTTTTATCCGTCAAATGATATGTCCCAATATTGCTCTTCGTGGTCCATGCCGTGCCCGACTGACTACATGAAGGCATGCCCCATGGTGCCAAGGAATCAACACACAGTCCACAGTGATGCGCTCAAAAGCTTAGGAGAACCAATTCTCCCTATCATTCTGTGGAATTCGGGCTATAACCGGCTGAAGGTGAACCCGCATCATCAACAATATTAAGAGAGATGGTCGTTTACGATGTCGCGTATTCTGCTTGCCGAAGATGATAATGACATGCGCCGCTTCCTGGCGAAGGCGCTCGAGAACGCAGGGTATGATGTGATCTCCTTCGACAACGGCAAAAGCGCTTATGAGCGTTTGCGCGAAGAACCTTTTTCCTTGCTGCTGACTGATATCGTGATGCCTGAAATGGACGGGATTGAACTGGCGCGCCGGGCGACAGAACTCGATCCGGATCTAAAGGTGATGTTCATTACCGGCTTCGCCGCGGTCGCGCTCAATCCGGAATCGGATGCACCCAAAGATGCGAAAGTCTTGTCTAAGCCCTTCCACTTGAAGGATTTGGTGCAGGAAGTGGAGCGGATGCTGGCTGCTTGAGCGCAGCTTTCAACAGGGGGCAGGGCCGGATACGGGAAAATTTGACAGTTCGGTAAAAAGGGGGGTTGCACTGATTTGAGATCCCCGTTATATCGCACTCCACCACGGCGCTGGTGCGCCGGACTACCGAGAAATTCGGGCGTGTAGCTCAGCGGGAGAGCACTTCGTTGACATCGAAGGGGTCACAGGTTCAATCCCTGTCACGCCCACCATTATTGCGCTGATTGTAGGTTCCAAGAGGCGCGGGTTGATCTTGAAGACAGGCGCAGAACTTGCTGCTGCTTTATGACGGCCCAATCGAACGTGAGCGCCTTAGGCGCTCATTTGGTTTAAAGTAACAAGAACCCTTTAGGGGGGACAGTGACATGAAGATCAAGAATTCGCTTAAAGCGCTTATGACCCGCCACCGTGACAACCGTATGGTTCGCCGCAAAGGCCGTGTCTTCATCATCAACAAGAAAAACCCGCGCTTCAAGGCTCGCCAGGGTTAATCTTGCTGCTGCGCTGTTGCGTGCAGGCCTGAGGATTTTCCTTGGAATTGAAGCCGTTAATAGGCTTCGTGGAAGATTCAAAGACCGGTTCGACCGTCAGCGCACGAAGATGTGTCAAATTCCCGGATTGACCACCGCATCCAACGTTCCATAATCGTCGGATGCGGATTTTTGTGTTTGCCCTTCTTTATGTGATGAGCGCCGGTTTTGCCGGAGCTCAACCTGTACCGGATCTCGGACCCGAAGTCGCGCCTCCTTCTGCGGAAGACTTCAGCCCGATGCCGGAAGACTTGCCGGACGATAACGGGCAGGTGGTGGTTGAGGAAACCGACCCGGACGACGAAGAAAGTCTCCTGGACGAGCTCTACGCCGATTTGGCGGATGCGGATGATCCTGCGAAAGCCGAGCGTGCCGCCCGTGAGATCCAGAGAATCTGGATGGATTCAGGCAGTGACACCGTTGATGTGCTGATGTCCCGTGCCGGCAAGGCCATTCAGGCGGAAGATCACGCATTGGCTCTGGATCTCCTGGATATCGTCGTGGTGCTGAAGCCGTCTTTTGCAGAAGGCTGGAACCGACGGGCAACCGTTCACTACATGCGAGAGGATTTCGGCAAGTCGCTTGTCGATATCGAGCGTACGCTCGCCTTGGAACCCCGGCACTGGGGAGCTTTGTCCGGACTGGCGATCATCCAGCGGCGCCTTGGCTTTGAAAGCGAGGCGCTGGAAACCTTCAGACGGGCAATCAAGGTCAATCCAGGTCTGGAAAACGCTACCAAGGCGATTGAAGACCTTGAGAAGGAAGCTGAAGGCGAGCCGGCCTGACCCCGAGATCAATTGAAACCGAAACGGTCCCGATCCCCCGGAAAGGCTTGATCGCCGTGGAACGGGTGCTATCTCCGGCATATGTCTTATGTATTGATGACGCTCGTGGCCCTGCTTTGCGCATGCGCATTCTACACGTTGTGGCGTGCCTCACAGATAACCCGAAAGCTGAAACCTGACGGTCGCTTTATGGTCATCGATGGCGTCCGGTTGCATTATCACTTCTATCCGGTGGCGCTAGACAATCAGGACGCACCTGTCCTCACGTTTCTGCACGGGGCGAGCGGAAATGCTTATGACACTCGCCTGGCGTTTCTGGGGACTCTGAGAGGGAAGTATCCGCTTCTTTTCATCGACAGGCCAGGTCTCGGATTTTCGGAGAGGCAACGGAAGGGACACGTCACGCCGAGAGAGCAGGCAAGGGTCATTGCCGGTCTTCTGAAAAAGCTGGAAGTGACCAACGCGGTTGTAGTCGGTCATTCGCTTGGAGGATCAGTCGCGGCGGCTCTCGGGTTGGTTGCGCCTGATCGGGTCAAGGGTCTCGCATTTCTCGCTCCTGTCAGTCATCCATGGCCGGGCGGTGTGAATTGGTATTATTCGCTAGCTTCGATGCCTTTGATCGGCAGGCTTTTCTGCTGGACCCTGACGTTGCCGATTGCTGAGAGACTGGCATCTTGTGCAATCACGAGCGTTTTTTCACCCGATCAACCGCCTGAAAACTACCTTTCGGATACAAGAGTGCCGCTGCTGTTCCGGCCGGAGGCTTTTCGTGCAAACGCGTTGACCATCACGAGATTGAAGCAGGCTGTCACCGAGCAATCGAAAGACTATGCAACCCTCGTTCAGCCGACCCTGATTGTAACCGGAACACAGGACAGCGTCGTCTGGCCCTCCATCCATTGCGAGGGGCTTTTGACAAGCCTTCCCGACGCCGAATTGATGGTTCTGGACAGGGCAGGGCACATGCCGCATCACACGCACACACAAAAGATTGTGCAGGGTCTGGAAAGGCTGATGTGCCGGGTGGAGACGCAAGTTGAATACGATCAACGTTCAGTCGGTCGTCAAAGAGCGATGGAGCATGCATAAAAAAGGCGGCCCTGGGGGCCGCCTTTGGTTTTCAACCGATTAGAATGTCAAATGCCACCCTGACCGTCGTTGCCGACAAAGGCAATCCGCAGCATGTTGGTGGAGCCCGGGGTGCCGAACGGGACACCGGCAGTGACGATGATGCGCTGTCCTGGCTTGGCAAAATCCTCGGAATAGGAAATGCGGCAGGCGCGATCGATCATGTCTTCTTCGTTGGCGGCATCTTCGCTGACCACGCAGTGCAGCCCCCAGCCAAGTGACAGGCGTCTCGCAGTTGCCAGAACCGGAGAAAGAACGATCACCGGGCAGGAAGGACGTTCGCGGGAAGCGCGAAGGCCTGTTGCGCCGGAGGTCGTGTAGCAGACGACCGCGGCCAGGTTGAGCGTTTCGGCAATCTGCCGCGCAGCAGCGGAAATCGCGTCCGCACCTGTTGCTTCCGGCTCGGCCCGCTGAGCGTAGATGATGGCGCGGTAGTTGCTGTCCTGTTCAACCTGTTGCGCAATCTTGTCCATCGTTGCGACGGCTTCGACCGGAAAATCACCAGCGGCGGATTCTGCGGACAGCATGACCGCATCGGCGCCTTCAAAGACGGCAGTGGCGACGTCGGAGACTTCAGCGCGGGTTGGAACCGGTGCGGAAATCATGGATTCCAGCATCTGGGTCGCGATCACCACCGGCTTGCCGGCGCGGCGGCAGGCACGCGTGATGCGCTTCTGCAGGCCGGGAACCTGTTCCAGCGGCATTTCAACGCCGAGATCACCGCGAGCCACCATGACTGCATCGGAAAGCTCGATAATTTCGTCCAGGCGACCGATAGCCTGCGGCTTTTCGATCTTGGCAAGAACACCGGCGCGGCCACGCGTGATCTTGCGGACTTCCGCCAGATCATCGGGGCGCTGAACGAAGGACAAGGCAACCCAGTCGACGTTCTGGTCGAGAGCGGCGATCAGGTCCTTGTGATCCTTTTCGGTCATTGCGCTGGTGGCAATTTCGGAATCGGGAACGCTGACGCCCTTGCGATCGGACAGTTTGCCGCCGACAACAACTTCGGTGATGGCTTTGGTCGGAGTGGCATCGACAACTTTCAACTGGACCTTACCGTCGTCCAGAAGCAGTCGGTGACCGGGCTCCAGGGCTTGAAGAATTTCCGGGTGCGGCAGGTGCACGCGGTTGACGTCGCCACCGGATGTGTCGGCATCCAGGGTAAAGGTCGCGCCGTTTTCCAGCATGACAGGGCCATCGGCAAATGTACCCACGCGGAGTTTCGGACCTTGAAGATCCGCCAGGATCCCTATTGGTCGCCCAAGATTTTCCTCAACAGAACGGATGCGTTCAACGAGCATCTTAAGACGGTCATGATCTGTATGACTCATGTTGATGCGGAACACATCCGCACCAGCACGATACAGCTTTTCAATGATGTCTTGTTCTGAGGAGGAGGGTCCGAGAGTTGCTAGAATCTTGACTCGTCGGTTACGCCTCATCGCCCACCTGTTCCTTGTTGCACGGGCTCCGTCAACTGGACCGTCCAGCTGCTCTGTTCGCCCGTGTCTATTTCAAAAAAGCCTGTCCGCTCGAAACCTCGAGCCACACAGTCCTCAATCCCGCGAATGGTGAATTCTTTTTCCCGGGTGCACATGAACGCCCGGCCTCCCCATTCGCCGAATTGGTCGTAATCAACTGCGTAGATGTAATAGTATCGTGACACCAGTGAACCTGGAACCAATGTTTCACAGGAGTTGGAAGCGAGGTTCCACCAGCCTTCGGTAACCCAGTCGGTCTTATCCTTGTAGCCTATGGCGACACCGACCTGACTGTCGGTCTTGTTGCAGAGCCGCAAATCAGCCTTGGCTTCATCACTGGTCGTCGAGAGAAACAGCAAGGCGAGAAAGCCGGTGAAGAAAGCCATCATGGGCACGTTGCTACGTGCCCGAGACCTTAACTGGTACCGTTCCCCAACCTCAAACATATGCAGTCGTTCACTTTGCTGCTTTACAGACATTCGCTTTTTGCGTGGACAAGCGGGTCTTGTCAACGTCGTTAACAGGTTATGTTGGTGCTTTCACCCAACCTCGTTTCCGGAAACCGTCCTGTCGTCACTGCCCAGTCGTACGGTCACATCTCCTATGAGGTCAGAAATGGGGCGGGAACATGGCGGTTTGGTTTCTGATAGAGATTAGGCGTCAATAAATCGTATACATTTAGCGTTACGCAACGTAAATAGCGCTGTATTCACAGAGTTTTCCCCTGTCCGGTGGCAAAATTTAAAGCGCTTCGAATCGCCAACAGCTCCGGAACGTGATTTATGCATTCAGGCTTGGTTCCTGACGCCGTTTGCCGTAAACCTGTGCGCCTGCATCTTCCCGGTGCCTCTTGTTCAACCCGGGTCATCCGGCAATGACGTGCCTTGCTTGGCGTCCTTGCCTGCGTGGTCCAGGTCAGGCAAGACAAGCGCAGGGTCTGAAGACTTTTCACGAAGCGAGATATGACAGAAACAGCAGCCGTGGCCGTTGAGGCCTTTCAGCCGACTGAATACATCGAAGGCAATTTCGATGCGGGGCTTTTGCTCTTGTGTGACCATGCCTGCAACTCCGTGCCGCCCGGATATGGCGACCTTGGCGTGCCGAAGGAGCAGTTCGAGCGGCATATCGGTTATGACATCGGGGCACGGGCCGTTACGCTGGAACTTGCACATCGGCTCAGGGCGCCCGCTTGTCTGTCGACTTTCTCCCGTCTTCTCATCGATCCGAACCGGGGCGAAGACGATCCCACACTGATCATGCGTCTGTCGGACGGAGCCGTTGTTCCCGGCAATGCGAAAGTGGACGAGGCAGAACGGGCGTACCGGATCGAACAGTTTCACAAGCCGTATCATGACATGGTCGATAGGACGCTGGACGCGATGCTGGAGAAATCAGAGCCGCCGGCCGTTGTTTCGATCCACAGTTTCACACCGGTCTGGCGTGGTGTTCCGCGTCCCTGGCACGCTACCGTCCTGTGGGATAGTGATCCGCGTGCGGTCAAGCCGATGTTGGAGGGATTGCGGGCGCAGGACGGGCTTGTTGTCGGTGACAACGAGCCTTATGACGGAGCTCTCAAAAACGACACAATGTATCGGCACGCAACGCGCCGCGGTCTGTCACAGGTTCTGCTGGAACTGCGACAGGATCTGATTGCCGACGAGGCAGGCGTGCTTGAATGGGCCGACCGGCTGGAGCCTATTTTGCGCGATATCGCGCGGCGGCCTGATTGCAGGAAAGTCCAGCATTACAAATCCCGCACCGAAATCGACTAGGCACGCGGGCCAATTGACGAGACGGAGGAGTTCATCGAGATGGACGATCAGACAAAACTGGAACTGGAAGCAGCTGTCTTCAGGCGCCTGGTGGATCACCTGCGCAACCGTACGGATGTGCAGAACATCGACATGATGAACCTTGCCGGTTTCTGCCGGAACTGCCTTTCCAACTGGTATCAGGACGCCGCCGAGGAAAAGGGGCTTACCCTTGAGAAGGCAGATGCCCGGGAAATCGTCTACGGCATGCCCTATGACGAATGGAAAACCAAGTATCAGACCGAGGCCACGGCTGAACAGAAAGCGGCGTTCGAGAAGAACAAACCTCAGCACTGAGCAGTTCTCAGCCCGCATTCGAATCTTGACGGGCCGGGGCGAGTCTGGCACGGCAGCTTAACAATTCAGGGCCGGCAGTGATGCTCGACATCAGCCGGTCCCTCATTTGAACAAATCGAGAAACACACATAAGGAGACAAGAATACATGTCCGATCCGGGTGGAGTTGCAGCCGACCAGCTGCGTGCTTTCGTTGAACGTATCGAGCGTTTGGAAGAAGAAAAGAAGGTCATTTCCGACGACATCAAGGATGTTTACGCGGAAGCCAAGGGCAACGGCTACGACGTGAAGATCCTGCGCAAAGTCGTTTCACTTCGCAAAAAGCAGCCACATGAGCGCGAAGAAGAAGAAGCGGTACTCGACCTCTACATGCATGCTCTCGGTATGGCAGGCCCGGGACCTTCCGAAGGCTGAGCCGACAGCTTGCACACACAAAAAGAGCGGCGTTTCAGCCGCTCTTTTCTTTTGCGCATATTCATCTGCCCGATCCCGGACCGATTAATTGTTACCGGGCAAAGCGTACCGGCAAGACGACAACAGCCGGTCCATCGAATCGATCTGTCCTCAGGTCAGCATACGGCGCCGCCTCGAAACTTGAATTGACGAAACGGTTACCCGGCATCATCACATTTTTCAGCTTGCGCTGATCGGGGTGGCTGAGCCAGGCAAAGGTCTGGTGACGGGTCGTTCCTGCTCCGGACAGAAGTGTCGGTTCGGACTTGTCCGGCAAGCTGGCAAATCCGGCGAGCGGGTCGACGATCTGGTTACGCGGTATGCGGCCGGACAGGGAAGGCTGAGCGGGCTTCCGTTTTTCCGTCTCCGGTGCAGCGCTGCGCTGTTCGTTCCTGCGCTGCTGACCGGTTGCGGACGGCAGCAGCGAACGGTTCAGGCTCGGAGGTGTCGCGGTCGCAGAGGCATAGGCGAGGGTTGCTTCCGGTCGCGGTGCCGGCGATGGTGATGGCACCGCGGTGCCGGTTGCCGCAGCAATTGCTGCCACGGGGTCGTCCGTCGGGGCCGTTCCGGGCACCGGAACATCGTCCGAAATGCCGAGCTGTGCGGCGGCGATGCGCGCGGCTTCACTCAAGCCGTTGTCCGGCTTCTGAGATGGCGCGCGCGCAATCTGGAAGCGCGTGTCGATGGTCTCATTGGTCGGCGCTGGTTGCTCACCGCTTTCAATGGCGACACGCTGCGCGTCAAGCGTATTGGGTGCCAGCGGCGTGTTTGCGATCGCCGGTGTTTCCGGTGCTTCGTCTTGTGGTTTCAAAACCGGAGCAGCGCTGGCGACAACAATCGGCGCTTCGTCGACGACAGGTGTTTCAGGTTCTGTCTGCAGAACCTTGCGAGTCGGTACAGGCGGGTTCTTGATGACGGGAGACGCGTCTGCGGTCTGAGTTGCCTTCGGCTTGCTGCCGACCGCACCTGGCCGCGTGTTCTGTTCCGTGTCGTTGCTGCCGCCACGACCAAACAGGCTGGCGAAAAGATTACCGCCACCGGACGAATTGTTGTCGCTTCCTGAAGAAGCCTGGATCGGCTTTCCGGGAGCAGTCAGGCTCTGGTCCCGCGTGGTCGACGGATTGCTGCTGGAGCTTGATCGCGAACTCGAGGCGACGATAGTCGGTTTCGACGTGCGTTTCTTGCCGGACTTGGATTCAGCCAGCGCAAGCTTGTAGCCCTTCAGCGGCTTGCCGTCGGACGGGATGTGCAGCGTCTTGCCATTCGGGAATACCCTGGCGAGCTGCGAGCGGCTCATCTTTGGCCAATGCCGCACCCGGCCGGTATCCATGTGTACGAAGGGAGATCCGGATTTGGGATAATAGCCGACACCGCCAACTTCCTTGCGCAGCCCGGTGGCGCGCAGCTTGGAAAGATTGACCCCGGGAATATAGAAGTCCATGGCTTTGCCGAGCGTATGCTGACTGTTCTTGGCAACACCCCTGGACCGTTTGCGCAGCATGTTGTTGGTCGCGGGTGAGCGGTAACTTGAAACAACGTGAATATAGTCCCGGGCGCCAACCTTCTTGTAGACTTCCCACACAAGGTCCAGAAGCTCTGGATCCATCTTGATGATCTCGTTGCGGCGCCAGTCCCGAAGAAAGCGGTTGGCTTCACGCAGGCCACCCGGCAGGTAGCGGCCGTTCTTCTTGAAGGTAATCGACACCCGTTCCTTGGTGTGAGTGTTGTAAAGCTTCAGTGTCCGGGTTTCCGCTACGGCGGAAGTTGCCAGACAGGCATAAGCAACGGTCAACGCTCCCGCAATTCTTGCAGCGCGTTTCAGCCAAGCGACGGTGTCGAAATCAACAAACCGGTTACGCAATCTCTATCTCGCCGTTTTTCGAAGGCTTTCGCCCATCCCGTGCTCCCCAGCAGGAGACATATACTAACCGCTGCAAGTTAAGAAGTTTTTACCTTAATTTCGCTTGCGCGATAATCGTGGCAGAATTGCAACGCCCCACCTGCATTTGTGGCAAAAAATCTTACGTGAAGCTGGATAAAGGCAGAATGCGACAAAAAATCGTCCAATTCTCAGCCATCACCGAAATTAACAAAAGTCAGGCTGCGGCGTCCTTGTTGGTATCTTCCAGCCCGTATTCCTTGAGCTTGCGATACAACGTGGAGCGACCGATTCCCAACCTTCTTGCCACTTCGGTCATTCGGCCCGAGTAGTGATTGATCGCGGCCCGAATCAGCTCTTCTTCAATGTCGGCGAGTTTGCGGACGTGTCCGTCCTGGTCGAGGTTGCGCATGAATCCGAAAGGGGCTGCGAACTCGAACCCGGATTGTGGTGCCTGGACGGAAGGGCTTTCCGCGTGTGCTGTTTCAGCCGGGCTCTGCGGTTCGGTGGCCTCCTGTGCAGAATGCGGCTGAACCGATACAGGAGCAGGTTGCAGATGTGGTGCTGACACGGCCTGGGAAACAGGCTGGTCGAGTGCGGCCTGGACCTGCGGAAAATCGTTTATGGTCAGTTGAGCGCCGTCACAAAGAACCACCGCCCGGAAGACTGCGTTTTCCAGCTGCCGGATGTTGCCGGGCCAATGATAGTCCTGAAGCATTGCAAGCGTGTCGGACGTAACGCCGGCGACGTGCGGCTTGCCTTCTTCAGCTGCAAAGCGCGCCAGAAAATGCCGGGTAAGTGCCGGTATGTCCTCCCGGCGATCCCGCAGAGGTGGAATCCAGATCGGGAAAACGTTCAGACGGTAATAAAGGTCTTCACGGAACGCGCCATCCTTTACCTGGTCGATCAGACGGCGGTTGGTTGCCGATATCAGCCGGAAGTCGACCTTCACCGGTCGGCGGGCACCGATCGGGTCAATTTCGTTTTCCTGAATGGCGCGCAGCAGTTTCACCTGCACGTCCTGCGGCAGTTCGCCGACTTCATCCAGAAACAGCGTGCCTCCGTGAGCTTCCTGGAACTTGCCGGTATGCTTGTCGACAGCGCCGGTAAAGGCACCCTTTTCGTGCCCGAAAAGAATGGACTCCACGAGATTTTCAGGGATTGCGCCACAATTCACGGTCACCAGCGACTTCGACTTCCGGTCGCTCGAACCCTGAATGGCACTGGCGATCATTTCCTTGCCGACACCGCTTTCCCCTTCGATCAGAATGGGAATGTTGGAGGCGGCTGCCCTCTTGCCCAGATTGATCACGCGTTCCATGGCCGCGGAATGTGTGATGATGTCGGCAAAGGTCAGCGTGCCGGATGCCTTGTTGCGAAATCTGGTGATTTCATCTTCCAGCGCGCTCGTCTTCAGGAGGTTCCTGATGGAAACGTTGAGCCGCTCCGGGGCAACCGGCTTGACGACAAAATCCTGTGCGCCGGCATTCATTACGTTCACGACGGTGTCGATGCCGCCATGGGCGGTCTGGACGATGACGGGCGTTGCAATCTTGTCGCCGCGCAGCCGCTCCAGCACCCCAAGGCCGTCGAGCTCCGGCATGACCATATCCAGAATGATCAGATCGATCTCGCTTGCCTCTGGTCCGGTCATGATGCGCACAGCTTCAGCGCCGTTCTCTGCAGTCTTCGACCGGTAACCGAATTTCTTGACCGCTTCCTGAAGCAGCCTGCGCTGGATCGGATCGTCGTCAACAATGAGGATTTTGCCGCTGATTGCTTGCATGGTTCGTTCGATTTTTCCGGATTTGTATCGTTTCGAACCATTCTGGTCGCAATTGGGTAAATAAATCGTCCAAGGGAAGGTAAAAAAGTTATCTGTTTTCAATTGCAGGTCACGGGTGCACCGGCCTACAAATTCAGAAACAGAGAATCCGACGTCCCGTTCAGGGCGACTTTTCACCGGAGTGAATAATGCCGATGCCGCATCCAGTCTTTGCGCCTCAATCTTCTGCGTCCGCCGAACTCGGCAATCTGCCGGAGTGGAACCTGAGTGATCTTTATCCGGCGATGGATGCCCCTGAGGTCGCAGCGGACCTGAAGGAATCTCTGGAACGAGCCAAGACCTTCGAGACCTCCTACAAGGGGCGTCTGGCCGAGCTCGCCAAGGACAACATCCCGGCGCTCGTCACCGCTATCCGTGCCTATGAGGACCTGGAAGACCTCATGGGGCGGCTGATCTCGTTCGCCGGTCTTGTCTATGCGGGAAACACCATCGACCCGGTTGCACAGAAATTCTACGGCGACGTCCAGGAACAGATAACGACGGCCAGCTCGCATCTGCTGTTTTTTACGCTGGAGTTGAACACCGTTGACGACGCGGTAATTGAAGCGGCCCTCAAGGACGAGCATCTCGCGCATTTCCGTCCCTGGATCGAGGATCTGCGCAAGGGCAAGCCGTATCAGCTGGAAGATCGGGTCGAGCAGCTGTTTCACGAAAAATCTGTGACCGGCAGCAGTGCCTGGAACCGCCTGTTCGACGAAACCATGGCGTCCCTCACTTTTGAAGTCGACGGGGAAGCGCTTGCCATCGAGCCGACCTTGAATCTGCTGGTGGATCCTTCAGCAGAAAAACGCAAGCTCGCTTCGGCGGCGCTCACCAAGACCTTCTCGGAAAACCTTCGAACCTTCACGCTCATCACCAACACTTTGGCCAAGGACAAGGAAATCTCCGATCGCTGGCGGAACTTTTCCGACATCGCCGACAGCCGCCACCTGGCTAACCGGGTTGAGCGTGAAGTGGTTGATGCGCTTGTTGCAGCAGTTCGCGATGCCTATCCGCGCTTGTCGCACCGTTATTACAAACTGAAGGCCAGATGGCTGGGTATGGACCAGCTCAACACCTGGGACCGGAATGCGCCGTTGCCGGATGCAGATACGCGCGTCATTCCATGGAATGAGGCCAAGGACACGGTTCTTGCCGCCTACAGCAACTTTTCCCCTGATATGGCCGAGATTGCCGGACGGTTCTTCGACAAGGGCTGGATCGATGCGCCGGCCAGGTCCGGCAAGGCCCCAGGGGCATTCGCGCACCCCACGGTCCCGAGCGCACACCCGTATGTCCTGGTCAACTATCAGGGCAAGATCCGTGATGTGATGACGCTTGCGCACGAGCTTGGTCATGGCGTCCATCAGGTTCTGGCCGGGCCCAACGGTCCACTCATGGCACCAACACCGCTGACACTGGCCGAAACGGCCAGCGTTTTTGGTGAAATGCTGACCTTCAAATCACTTCTGGGCCGGGCGGACAATCCACAGACACGCAAGATCATGCTGGCCTCGAAAGCCGAGGACATGATCAACACCGTGGTCCGGCAGATCGCTTTCTACACATTCGAGCGCAAGGTTCATACGGAGCGCCGCAATGGCGAGCTGACTGCTGACAAGATTGGCGAGCTGTGGCTCTCCGTACAGGGAGAGAGCCTCGGTCCGGCGATCAAGCTGAACGAAGGATATGAGACCTTCTGGACCTATATTCCGCACTTCATCCATTCACCGTTCTATGTCTATGCCTATGCCTTCGGCGACTGTCTGGTGAACTCGCTCTATGCGGTTTATGAAGAGGCCGAGACCGGTTTCCAGGAGAAATACTTCGATCTGCTGAAGGCGGGTGGCACGAAGCACCATTCCGAATTGCTTGCTCCTTTTGGCCTGAGCGCGACGGACCCGGATTTCTGGAAAAAGGGTCTTGCGGTCATCGAGCGTATTATCGATGAGCTTGAGGAACTGGATCAGGCCTGACTGCGGTTTTGATTTTGATCAGGGGAGAGTTCCTTGGAGCTCTCCCTTTTTCGTTTCAGGCATGGAGAGTGTTCTGACCGGTCGCTTTCCTTCCGGCTGTTTTGCGCCCTCGTCAAAAAACTTGCGTTTCAATGAAATTGCGATGATTGAATAACATCAAATTCCAGCACAGGAGTTTCGATGTCACGGCGCCCCACAATCACCGATCTGGCTCGCGAAGCCGGAGTAAGCACTGCCACTGTCGACAGGGTCCTGAACGGACGTGAAAAGGTTCGCGAGGCGACGGCACGCAAGGTGTATGAGGCTGCCGAACGGATCGGTTACCACGCCGCCCCCCTCATTCTCCAACGTTTGCGTTCAGATCTCCCGGAGCGTCGCCTGGGCATTCTTCTGCAAAAGGAAAACCAGGAATTCTATAAGCGTTTCGCCGACACCTTCGGTGCAAAGGTTCGAGCATGCGCCTCCGTTCGCGGTCAGCCGAACATCGTCTTTGCCAAGTCCCAGGACCCGGCAGAACAGGCGGAGCTGATCTACGAACTGGGGCAGCGCAATCATGCGGTCGCGGCGACCGCGGTGAACCATCACGAGACGACCCGTGCCGTCCGTGAACTCTATCGCCGCAACGTTCCTGTCTTTGCGTTGCTCAACGATTTCGCTCAGGGGCTGAGGCACAGTTATGTCGGCCTAAACAACATGAAGATCGGGCGTATGGCAGCCTGGACGATCTATAACACCGGTCACCGGACCGGCAAGGTGGCCGTCTTTGTCGGTGGAAGCCGCTGGCATGGTCATGAGCTAAGGGAAACCGGCTTTCGCAGCTATTTCCGCGAGCAGCCCAAGCGGTTCGAGTTGCTTGAAACTCTCGTCAATCTCGAGACGCGGAACGTGACTTATGAGGCAACGCTGGATCTGCTCCAGCGCCATGACGACCTGCGCGGCATATTTGTTGCCGGTGGAGGGATGGAAGGAGCGATCGAGGCGGTGCGCGAGCGGTGTGACCCC
The DNA here is from genome assembly GCF_040329475.1 of Roseibium sp. SCP14. Lineage (NCBI taxonomy): Bacteria > Pseudomonadati > Pseudomonadota > Alphaproteobacteria > Hyphomicrobiales > Stappiaceae > Roseibium > Roseibium sp. SCP14. Next base: position 1,014,634 of record NZ_JBDZYH010000002.1, on the reverse strand, counting down.
GCACAGGTCACGATGGTCGTCAACGAGTTGACGGAGATCTCAAGCAGCGCCCTGCAGGATGGTTATGTCACGCTCATTGACAGCACGCCCCTGGAGAAGCTGTGCGGAACTCTTGTCGAAGCGATGCTGGACGCCGCCGACAATGGCGTCACCGACGAACCGCGCCAGATTTTCCTCCAACCGGATATCTTTGTTCCGGAAATTCTCTGAATTTGACGAAATTACATCATTAAAAACATGATTTTTTCATCAGAAATGATGGAAAATTGCCGATTTCGCGATTGAAGAAAGACCTTCCGACCTGCAAGCGTACGGGCAATTCGAAACACAGCCCCGAGGTCCAGATGGCGCTTCAATTCGCCTTGAATCACATGACAGTCGCTCGCCAGAACTATACCGACGCATTTGATCTGGCGGCGATGCTCGGGTGCATTGGCGTCGAGTTCAGGAATGACCTCCCGTCTGAACTGTTCGACGGCGATGCACCCGACATGGTCAAGGCAAAGGCAAAAGCTTCAGGCCTGCGGATACTCGGGCTTTCCGAAGTCAAGATGTTCAATGCCTGGGACGACCGGAAGGCGTCGGAAGCTGAGGTATTGCTGACGATCGCAAAAGCCATCGGAGCGGAAACGATCAGTTTGATTCCGCGATGTGACGGACATGGTTGCGGCAATGGCGAGCGTCAGGCGAACCTGCGCCTCGCTCTTCGCGAAATCCTGCCGATGCTGAAATCCTTCGACATTGTCGGGTTGGTTGAGCCGCTCGGCTTTGAGCATTCATCGCTGCGTTACAAATCCGAAGCGATGGAAGCCATTGCTTCTCTCGGCGGCGAGGGGCAGCTGAAGCTGGTCCATGACACTTTCCATCATTACCTTGCAAGCGAAACCGAGATTTTTCCGGGCGCCACCGGCATCGTCCATGTTTCAGGTGTCGAGGATCACGATCTCGCATTGCAGGAAATCGGCGACGAGCATCGCGTTCTGGTCGGGCCGAACGATCGGCTGGGCAATATCGAACAGCTGCGGGACCTGCTGGATGCAGGTTTCGACGGACCGGTCTCGTATGAAGCCTTTTCTCCCATCGTTCACAATTTCGCACAGCCGAAAGACGAGTTGCAGGCATCGATGAGGCACTTGGACAGTGCCGTGTCTGCCGAAACGTCGCTCCTTCCGGGGTGACAAACCCTTTATTGCTTCAGTCAAAGTGGAGGAAATCATGAAGCGTTTTCTAACGGCGGCCGCTATGTCCGCACTTCTGTCGACCAGTGCCATGGCCGAAAACATCGGGGTGTCCATGGCTCTGTTTGACGACAATTTCCTGACCGTTCTACGGAACGGCATCCAGGAACTGTCAGACGGCATGGACGGGGTCGACGTTCAGATCGAGGATGCGCAGAACGATGTTGCGCGGCAGCTTGACCAGATCAACAATTTCATCGCATCCGGTGTCGATGCAATCATCGTCAATCCGGTGGATACCTCTGCAACAGAGGCCATGTCCAATGCGGCCGCTGCTGCAGGCGTGCCGCTGGTCTATGTAAACCGTCAGCCGATCAACCTCGACACCATGCCGGACAATCAGGCTTTCGTCGGTTCGAACGAAATCGAGTCGGGTACTTTGCAGGCATTCGAAGTCTGCCAGCAGCTGCGTGCCGCGGGCAAGACCGACGGAGCGCGCGCGTATCTGTTCATCGGTGAATTGCAGAACCAGTCTGCGATCCAGCGCACCAAGGATGTTCATGACGTGATCGGCATGGACATGTGCAACTTCATCACCCTGATTGATGAGCAGACCGCTAACTACAGCCGGAACGAAGCTCAGGATCTGATGACGAACTGGTTGTCGACCGGTGAACCGTTCGATGCGGTTTTCGCCAACAATGACGAAATGGCGATCGGCGCAATCCAGGCGATGAAGGCCAATGGCATCAGCATGGATGAAGTTGTCGTTGGCGGCATCGACGCGACTCAGGATGCGTTGCAAGCCATGCAGTCCGGTGATCTGGATGTCACCGTTTTTCAGAATGCAGCCGGGCAGGGCTCCGGTGCTCTGAACGCGGCATTGTCGCTGGCACGCGGCGAAGACGTAGCGCAGTCGGTCTACATTCCGTTTGAACTCGTGACACCCGGCAACATCGCAGACTACCTGTCGAAGAACTGACGTCACTGAACAGCCTGACCGGGTGGCGCGAACGAGGCGTCACCCGGCTTTCTTTTCGCAAAAGAAAACGAACGACAACCTGGGAGGAGCCGGAACATGTCGGATACGACGCATGGGACGGGCGGCCTTAAATTCGACTCCACAAAGCGGCGATGGCCGAACGAGCTCAACGTCTTCATGGCACTCGTGCTCATCATTCTGATTTTTGAGGGGCTTGGTGCGGCCTTGATGGGACAGAGTTTTCTGTTCGACAGCAATGACCGGTTCGATTCCATCTTCAATGAAGCCCGGCTCAAGATCATTATCCTGCAGGTCGCGATTATCGGCATAATTGCGCTCGGCGTGACGCAGGTCATCATTGTCGGTGGCATCGACCTGAGTTCCGGTTCGATTGTCGGCGCAACCGCCATGATCGCGATGAGTTTCGCGCAGGTTGCCGAGGTGAACGGAAATCCCAATCCCAAGGCGATCTTCGGTCCGGCCTTGCTTGACCTTCCCGTGATTATTCCGATTGTCGTCGGCATGGCCTGCGGTATCGTGGCGGGGGCCGTTAACGGTCTCCTGATTGCCTATACCCGCATTCCGCCGTTCATCGCCACGCTTGGCATGATGGTGACCGCGCGCGGTATCGCCAAGTGGTGGTCGAAGGGCAACCCGATTTCCTTTCCGACGGAGAGTTACGCTTCGATTGGCGCCGGCATGATGCCGGTCATCATTTTCGTCGCGCTGGCAATCCTGTTTCACCTCGTCCTGAAATACACCGTCTACGGCAAGCACACTTATGCCATCGGCTCCAATGAAGAAGGCGCGCGCATGGCGGGGATCAGCGTCGACCGGCACAAGGTGCTTGTTTACGTCATCGCCGGAACTCTTGCTTCGCTGGCCGCAATTGTTCTGAGTTCAAAGAACCTGACGGCACAAGCCGGAATGGGGCTGGTCTATGAACTTGACGCCATTGCCATGGCGGTCATCGGCGGCGTTTCGCTTTCCGGTGGACGCGGTTCGATCCTGGGAACGGTGCTGGGGGCGCTGATTTTCGGCGTGATCATTTCCGGTTTCACCTTCCTGCGGCTCGATGCCTATTACCAGGAAATGGTCAAGGGCGTGATCATCGTTGCTGCGGTTGTTCTGGATCAGTGGCGCCAGCGCCGCGCGGCGGCACGGGCCTGAGGGGAGAAGACATGAGTGATATCATCCTTGAAACCCGGGACCTGACCAAGCATTACGGTGGCGTCCACGCTCTGGAAGGCGCAAGCTTTTCGCTGCGCAAGGGCGAGCATGTTGCGATCATGGGCGACAACGGGGCCGGCAAGTCCACCTTCGTCCGCCAGATCACCGGGGTTGAGCAACGCACGCGCGGCGACATCATCTTCGACGGCAAACAGGTTCACTTTGCCGGACCTCTCGAGGCCCGCGAGGCGGGTATCGAGACGGTTTTCCAGACGCTGGCGCTTGCCGACGATCTGGATGTTCCGGATAACCTGTTTCTTGGCCGGGAGCTGACCAAGCTGAACTTTCTCGGACCTTTCCGTTTGCTCGACTACAAGGGCATGCGCGAGGCAACCATGAAGGGACTTGAAAAGACCGCGGTGAAGATCCCCAACATTCGCAACACGATCCGCAATATGTCGGGCGGTCAGCGGCAATGTGTGGCCATCGCACGGACAGCGACCTTCCACTCCAAGCTGACCATCATGGACGAACCGACTGCAGCACTCGGCGTGCAGGAAACCGCGCAAGTGGAAAACATCATCCGCACGCTGAAGGAACAGGGCGAACCGTTGATCCTGATCTCCCACAACATGCGGCAGGTGTTCGACCTGGTGGACAGGATCGTCGTGTTCCGGCGCGGGCGCATCTGCGCAAATCTTCGCAAGGAAGAGACCGATGGCGAGGATGTGGTTTCCTATATCACCGGCGCAAAGACCCAGCCTGAATTTGCCGAAACCGCTTAGGCCCGCTTCCGGGCGTGCCTACTAGGCAACCGGAAAACCGACGAAGGAAAACAGGATGACAGTGAAGCTGGCCTTATTGGGCGCCGGGCGGATTGGTCAGGTGCATGCCCATGCCATATCCGGCATCAGGGAAGCAACGCTCGTGGCGGTGGCCGATCCGCTGGAAACCGCGGCAAGCGCGGTCGCACACAAATACAATTGTCAGGTGGCCTCGATTGACGAAATCGCGGGGATGGAAGGTCTGAACGGGGTTCTGATCTGCACGCCGACAAACACTCATGCGGATCTGATCGAACGTTTCGCCCGCCTGGGCAAGGCTGTCTTTTGCGAAAAGCCGGTCGATCTGGATTTGCAGCGGGTGAAAACCTGCCTTGAGGTTGTGCGTGAGGCAGGCACTCCGTTGATGCTCGGCTTCAATCGGCGTTTCGATCCGCATTTCGCAGCCGTCAGAAAAGCCGTTGTCGATGGCAGGGTAGGGACCGTTGAGCAGGTCTCGATCACCTCCCGCGATCCCGGTCTGCCGCCGTTTGAATATATCGACGTTTCGGGCGGCATATTCCGCGATATGACGATCCACGATTTCGATATCGCGCGGTTCCTGCTGGGTGAAGAGGTCGCCAGTGTGCAGGCTACGGCCTCGGTCCTCGTGGATCCCAGGGTCGCAGAACATGATGACTTCGACACGGTGACGGTGGTCATGACGACGGCTGACGGAAAGCAGTGCACGATCCAGAACTCCCGCCGCGCGGCCTATGGCTATGACCAGCGCCTGGAGGTGTTCGGATCGACCGGGATGCTGACGGCGGAAAATCAGAGACCGGTTTCCATCGAGTTGGCGAATTCGGATGGTTTCACGCGGCCGCAGCTCCATGACTTCTTCATGACCCGGTACATGGATGCCTATGCCGCCGAAATTCGCGCCTTTGTCGACACGATTTTGGAAGGGACGATCGCTTCCCCTTCAGGTGAAGACGGATTGCTTGCGCTGGCATTGGCCGAAGCTGCCATCAAGTCGGCCAAGGAGGGACGCAAGGTCCAGATGTCCGAAATTCATTAGTCCTGAATTTCGGCCTGAAGGAAGCAAGCTAGACGAAAATCGACTTGAATGGCGTCGGCGAATTTGATCGGATGCGGAGCGCCTTGCGCTTGAGTGCCAACCCCTTATCCGCAGGTCAGACTGCATGTCGTTCAGTTCGTCGCCTTCCTTTCAGCACACCCCTTATGATGGCACCAGTCAGCCATTTACAGTCGGCCTGAAGCCGATCGATGAGGCGATATGGCTGGAGCCGGATCCGTTTTTTGCCGTTCATCTGGCAGAAAAAGAACGTCTCTATTCGCTTCAACCGGACAGTGTCTTTCGAGAGGAAGCCGGCACGGAAGCGGCCCAGGCGGAAGTCCTAGCTCTCATCACAGACAATCTGTCCCGATTCCATGGCGCGACGCATCAGATCGCATCCGGATCGGTCGGGATTCCGACTGCTGGCCGCGAAGTGTCTTTGACCGACAAGCCCGCGCTTTTGACCGCGTCAAGGCTTGTACAGGAAGATCTTATCCTCATGCGTCCGGGCGATGACGGGTATCGGCTGGTGGCGGCGTCCCTGTGTTTTCCGTCCTCCTGGTCCCTTGCCGAAAAGTTCGGAAAATCGATGAGCGGCATTCACGAAGGCGTGCCGGGTTTCAATGGCAGCCGGATGGGTCAGATGGTGGCGCGGTTGTTTGACAATCTCAAGGTCGATCAGCTTGTGTGCCGGTTCAACTGGTCGATACATCCCGATAGTGATCTTCATCATCCGCTTCCCAAGGACATGCGGTTCGACTGTCCGGACCAGGCCCTGGCCAGTTTGTTCCTGCGGGTGGAACGTCAGACATTGCGACGACTGCCCGAAAGCGGGGATATCCTGTTCGCAATCAAGATCCATCACGATCCCCTGGCGGCGCTGAAGACACAGGACGATCGTGCCGACATCGCGGGAGGTCTTCACAAGCAGTTGCTGGCGCTGGATGATGACCAGCTTGACTACAAGGGGCTGGGCGAAACGCGCGATGCGTTGGCAGGCGCTCTGGAGGGTTTTTTCACCGAGTCTGCAGTGCCCTGAAGTGCTTCGTCGCCCAAATCAACTGGATATTGCCGCAGTAGTTCATATTTAGTGCGTGGAGACAGCGCCTGAACAGCAATTGGGAGCAAACCATCACATGCCGCAGTCCAAAGACCGGGAAAGCAATCGGTTCAGTGCCCGGATGGGGCGTTATGCCAAGGTCGGTACCAATATGGGTGGCATTGCCGCCAAGGTTGCCGGTGCCCGGTTGTTCGGCATGGAGCTCGACAATGCGAAGAATGCCGCCGAGCTTGCAGCTGCGCTTGGAGGTCTCAAAGGTCCGTTGATGAAAGTGGCTCAACTGCTGTCGACCATACCGGACGCCCTGCCGCCGGAATATACGACGGAGCTGGCGAAACTGCAGGCAAGTGCGCCTCCCATGGGATGGGCCTTTGTCAAGCGGCGCATGCGGGCTGAGCTCGGTGCGAACTGGCAAAGCCGGTTTGACGAATTCGGCCGGGAACCGGCCGCGGCGGCGTCACTTGGTCAGGTGCACCGTGCCACCAGCCATGACGGCAGGGTTCTGGCCTGCAAGCTGCAATATCCGGATATGGCTTCCGCGGTGGAGGCGGATCTGAAACAGCTGCAAATGCTGTTTTCGTTGCACCGGCGCATGAGCCCTGCCATCGATACACGTGAAATTGCCAAGGAAATCAGCGCAAGGGTTCGCGAAGAACTCGATTATGTGCGCGAAGCTGCGCATATCGCAATGTACAGCGAGATTCTGTCCGATGCCGACCAGATCCGGATACCGGAAGTCATGGATGACCTGTCGACCGGGCGGCTTCTGACGATGGGATGGCTGACGGGCAAACCCTTGCTTGAATACAAGGAGCATAGTCAGGAAGAGCGAAATTTGCTTGCGAGGACCATGTTCCACGCATGGTGGCATCCGTTCAGCCACTATGGTGTCATTCACGGTGACCCGCATTTGGGCAATTACACCGTGTTTGAGCAGGAAAGCGCCCCAGCCGGAATCAATCTGCTCGACTATGGCTGTATCCGCATCTTCCCGGAAGCCTTTGTCGAGGGGGTCGTGGAACTCTACCGGGGCCTTCTGGAAGAGGATAACGACCGGGTCGTTTCCGCCTATGAGCGCTGGGGTTTCAAGAACCTCAAGAAAGAGATCATTGAGGTCCTCAATATCTGGGCAAGGTTTATCTACGGTCCCTTGCTCAGTGACCGGGTCCGTTCGATCGCCGACGGCGTTTCAGCGGCCGAGTATGGCCGCAAGGAAGCGTTCCGTGTCCATTCCGCTCTCAAGGAACTGGGACCGGTAACCGTGCCGCAAGAGTTTGTCTTCATGGATAGAGCCGCAATCGGCCTTGGAGGAGTGTTTCTGCATTTACGGGCAGAGTTGAATTTCTTCGAGATGTTCAACGAGCAGATCGAAGGCTTCGAAGCAGCCACGGTTCGGCGGCGCCAGCAGAGTGTTCTTGAGGGCGCGGGTCTTGTCGGAGCCCCGACTGCAGCCTGAAAACCGGTCATGAAATCCCCGGATGTGGCCGATTTGCATAGTCTCAAGGGCAATTCGTCAAAAAGTCGCGTCCCAGAGGGCGGATTCTGCCGATCCGATGATTGCCGAACCGGAAAACTTTATTGTATGAAGGCAGCCGACTTATGAATCTTCCTGGGGGACTTTATGTCTGACAACAACGCGCCCGCAATGGACTACGACGCTCACGAGCGGACATACGAAGGGTTCATCAACTTCTCCAAAGTTGGAACCGTGGCTGTCCTGAACGTCGTCCTTTGCCTGATCCTGTTCGCCTTTGGCGGCACTGCCGCAACCGTGTTCGGTTGGCTGATGCTGATCGCGACCATCGTTGCTTCCGCTATCGGCCTTGCACTTGGTGCGACCGGCTGGATTCCGCCTGCAGCCGTTTTTCTGGCAACCGGCGTTCTGACCATTCTGCTGGTTTAAGCCTGCGGAATTTCCGTCGACACTCAGCTGACGATGGAACAATCTCCGGTATGTGTTTCAAAGGCGCGGCTCGGTCCGCGCCTTTCGTTTTAGAGCAATGGCTATGAACCATTCAGCGCCCGGTCCGTTTGTCTACCGCCCACCCGCGGATCCCTTCCTGCCGATCCTGCATGAGGACGCCGACCTGCTTGTCGTCAACAAGCAGAGTGGACTGCTGAGTGTTCCGGGGAAAGCGGAAGAACATTCCGATTGCCTGGAGCGGCGTGCCCAGGAACTTCATCCAGGCGCGCGTATCGTGCACCGGTTGGACATGGACACATCCGGTGTGATGGTTCTGGCAATGAATGCGGCGGCGCATCGTCATCTGGGGTTGCAGTTCGAGAGACGCAAGACCCGCAAAACCTACCTTGCCGAAGTCTGGGGACATCTGTCGGAAGAGGAAGGGGAGGTCGATCTTCCTCTGGTATGCGACTGGCCGAACCGTCCGAAGCAGATGGTGAGTTTCGAGCACGGGAAGCCGGCACTGACCCGTTGGACGGTAGTGGACCGCACAGAAAGAACCTCTCGGGTCCGGCTGTTTCCCCACACAGGCCGATCTCATCAACTGCGCGTGCACATGTTGTCGCTCGGACATCCGATCATCGGTGACCGCTTCTATGCTGAAGGTGATGCACTGACCGCATCGGATCGGTTGGCTCTGCATGCAGAAAGTCTCGAGCTGCATCATCCTTCAAGTGGCGAGCGCGTGACTTTCCGGGCCGAGTGCCCGTTCTAGAAAACCGACTTCGGGAAAACGGGCCTTAGCCCTGACCGACCCGGCCCAATCCGTCCCGTGCAATCTTGTTTGAATTGTCCAGGGACATGGCGCGGGTGTAGTTGCGGCGTGCGTCTTTCTGCTTGCCGAGCATTTCGAGAGCCAGCCCGCGATTTGCCCAGGCAACCGAGGATTCCCGGTCGAGATTCACTGCCATGGACAGATCGGAAAACGCTGCGTTTGGATCGTTTACGGCCAGATAGGAAATCCCGCGGGCGATGTAGGGAGCCGCTGCCTTCGGATTCAGTCCGATGGCTGTCGCAAAGTCCTCAATCGCCAGGTTGTCCTGGTTTTGTGCCTGATAGATCAGGCCACGATTGTAGAATGCTCTTGCATCGGAGCTGTCGCGGGCGATCACGGAATTGAAGTCGGCGAGGGCGGCGTTGAAGTTGCCCTGCTGACGATAAATGTTCCCGCGACCGACATATGCCACGTCGTAATCCGGCTTGATATTGATGGCCCGCGTGTAGTCGGCAACAGCCAGGTCGTTCTTGCCCTGGCGGCGATAGACCAATGCCCGGTTGGCATAGGTCTGATAGGACTGCGGGTTCAACTGAATCGCACGATTGAAGTCTTCAATTGCAAGGTCAAGCTTGCCGGCCTGACCATATGCGATGCCGCGCGTGCTGTATGCATTCGCATCCGAAGGATTGGATTCGATTACAGCGGTAAGGGAGGCAATATTGGTGGACGAGCCGACCGAGCTGTTGATCGGAACGTCGTTATAAACACCGCTGGTGTTACATGCAGCCAGGAGTGTAGCCAGGCTGAACAGCGTTGCATGGGGCAGATACTTGCGCATGCGGCACATATGATCTCTTACAGTCAAGCGATTGGACATGCCGTTCATCTGCCTCCAATTGGGCGTTAATGTGACTGCGGATGGAATTGCCCGCTCATGTCCCAAGCAATCTGAAACAAACGCCAAAAAGCCGACCGTAACTTCGGCCGGCCTTACGGCATTTATGCTTAGGAATGGCGGTCTTCACCGCCAGGCGCACTCAAGCCGGATTAACGGCGAGCGGACTTGCCCGGGAGCAGACCTTCACGCTGTGCCCGCTTGCGAGCCAGCTTGCGCGCACGGCGAATAGCTTCAGCCTTTTCACGCGCCTTCTTTTCAGACGGCTTTTCAAAATGACCGCGAAGCTTCATTTCACGGAAGATGCCTTCGCGCTGCATCTTTTTCTTGAGCGCCTTCAGCGCTTGATCGACATTGTTGTCGCGAACCAGAACCTGCACGCGTTTTTTCCCGTTTTCGATGCGCTGCGGCCTATCCACAGCCAGAATTGGACTTTGCCAGAATTGGACTTTGATTGAAGCGAGGTCTTGTCAACAATCTACGCGACTGCCCTGATCACAAGCAGTCAACGCAATAAGCACTTTTGTACAATGCATTCACTTGTGTACAGAAACCGGATCGCCGCTGACGCGTCGCTCACTTTGGCGGGCTTAATACCAGAGCAAACCCTATGTGTCCACAGTCATTCGCAAAGAAAGAACGCCTATTCTGACTCAGCGTCGTTTCCAGGCGGAGAAGAAATATGGACACTTTGTCTTTTGCGGATTAGAGGTGAAAGCCTCACCCAGGCCTCAAGCCTCGATCAAGAAGGCGGGTCTTAGCCCTAATTGTTGGAGGAAGCAATGGCGCAGCGTGCGTCCGAAGCCCCCGGTTCGGCGCAGGGCACATCTCTTTGGCGCAGTGACATCCTGCCAACGCTGGCCCTTGGATTGCCGCTTGCCGGAGCGCAGCTCGCGCAAATGGCGATCAACACGACGGACGTGCTCATGATCGGCCGCTTGGGCGCGGAAGAACTTGCTGCCTCGGTGCTCGCATTCAACTTCTTCACGCTGCTCTGGTTCTTCGGCATGGGTGTTCTGCAGGCCGTGATTCCGCTTGCTGCACGTGCGCGCGGTCAGCGCAAACCACGCGACCTGCGCCGGGCCGTGCGCATGGGGTTCTGGGTCTCCGCGCTTTTCTGCCTGCCGGTCTGGTGCGTGCTGTTCTTCATCGAATCGATTCTGCTGCTGCTCGGACAGGAGCCCGAGCTGGCGCGGCTGGCCGGGGTTTACATGCGCGTCCTGCAGTGGTCGATGGCACCTGCTCTGTTGATCATGGCCGTTCGTGGCTTCCTGACCGTGATGGAACGTACGCAGGTGGTCTTGTGGGCAACGATTGCGGGTGCTGTCGTAAATGCCATTCTGGACTATGTCCTGATTTTCGGTGAATTCGGTTTTCCGCGCCTTGAGCTTGTTGGCGCAGGAATCGCGTCCGTATTCAGTGCGTCAACCACATTTCTCTTTCTGCTCTTTTATTCGCTCTGGCATCCCAAGCTTCGACGCTACAACATTCTCGGCCGAATCTGGCGTTCCGACTGGCCGGTCTTCTTTCAGATCGTGCGGTTGGGAGCACCGATCGGTCTGACGATTGTTGCGGAAGGTTCGCTCTTCACCGCATCAGCCATCATGATCGGCTGGCTGGGGACCATCCCGCTCGCGGGACATGGCATCGCACTGCAGATCGCCTCGATCACCTTCATGGTGCCGGTCGGACTTTCGGTTGCCGCCATGACCAGGGTCAGTCTTGCGGCCGGTCGCGGCGATCATGTCGGAATCGGCCGGGCCGGGTGGACATCCCTGGCTGTCACCATGATCTTCATGGGCTGCTTCGCGGTGCTTTTCTGGACCATACCAGAGACGCTGGTGGGGCTTTATCTCGATCTCAACGATCCGCAGGCTGAAGAAGTCCTTGCCTATGGCGTGTCGTTCCTGCTGGTCGCGGCATTGTTCCAGCTGGCCGACGGCGGGCAGATCATTGGCGTGAACAACCTGCGCGGGCTGGGTGATACCACGATACCGCTCTTTTACGCGTTGTTCGGGTATTGGGGGGTCGGCATCAGCCTGTCCCTCGGCCTCGGGTTTGCAGCCGGTTGGGGAGGCGTTGGCGTTTGGTGCGGTCTCGCCGGAGGTCTGGCTTGCGTTGCCTTGCTGGCAAATGTGCGCTTTGCCAAGCGCGAGCAGCTCGGACTGGTCAGAGGCTAAGACAATCGGCGACACAGGTCTGTGCCGGTGTCACCGGTCGGCACCTTCAATCCGACTTTGGAGAAACCCTGTTCACATGCCCCATCTTGCGGCCTTCCCGCGTTTCGGACTTGCCGTAAAGATGCAGGCGTGCTGACGATTCCTTCAAAACATCTTCCCAGGCATCCGCGTCGAAGCCGATCAGATTTTCCATGACAACGTCAGAGTGACGGGCCGAAGAGCCGAGCGGCCATCCGGCAACGGCCCTAATGTGCTGGTCGAACTGGGAGGTCAGGCAGGCGTCTTGTGTCCAGTGACCGGAATTGTGCACGCGTGGCGCAACTTCATTGACAAGAAGCGTTTCAACATCGCCGTCCCTTACAAGGAACATTTCAACGCCCATCACGCCCACATATTCCAGGCTCGAGACGATCTGCTCGGCCATGGTGCGAGCGACCTCAAGGGTTGCTTCAGAAACACCGGCCGGGACAGTCGAGGTCTTCAGAATGTGATTTTCGTGATGATTGCGGGCAATATCGTAGCTGGAGCAGGTTCCCTCAAGATCCCTTGCAACAATAACCGACACTTCACACTCGAACGGGATCAGATCCTCCAGCACCGCAGGTACCGAACCAAGTTTCTCAATCGCGCCCTCGGCGTCTTTCAGTTCACGGATCATCAACTGGCCTTTGCCGTCATAACCGAAGCGGCGTGTTTTCAGAACACCCCTGCCGGCGAAACTCTGTAGTGCGGTTTCAAGATCCTGCTGCGAATTGATTTCGGCAAAATCGGCAATTGAGACACCCGCACCGGACAGGAACTGTTTCTCGAACAGGCGGTCCTGCGAGACTTCGAGCGCCCGGACACCTGGCCTGACTGGAACCCTGGCATCGAGATGAGCCGCGGTCTGACCCGGCACATTTTCAAATTCATAGGTTACGACGGAGACCGCATCGGCGAACCGGTCGAGCGCGTCGGTGTCTTCATAAGAGGCGAGCGTGTGGGACGCGCAGACATCAAAGGCCGGGCTGTTTGAATCCGGACAATAGATATGCGTCTTCAAGCCGAGGCTTGCCGCAGACTGGGCCAACATTCGGCCGAGCTGCCCGCCACCTAGAATTCCAATGGTATCGCCTGGGTTCAAGCGGGACTTTGCGCTCATCACCTTGTTCCTGTTGCTGCCGGAAGCCTTAGTTGATGTCGTCGGTCGGGTGTTCGGCAACCGACGCCGTTCTGTTTGCCCGGTACGTGTCGAGCGCCGTTTCGATGTCCTTGTCGCTCAAGGCCAGGACCGCGGCTGCCAGAAGGGCCGCGTTCGTCGCGCCTGCCTTGCCGATTGCCAGCGTGCCGACGGGAATTCCGCCTGGCATCTGCACGATTGACAGGAGGCTGTCTTCGCCGGACAGGGCGCGGCTTTCAACCGGCACGCCAAATACCGGGAGCGGTGTGAGCGAGGCCGTCATTCCTGGCAGGTGCGCGGCACCGCCGGCTCCCGCAATGATCACCTTGAACCCTTCGGCCTTTGCTCCTTTGGCAAAGTCGTACATGCGGTCCGGAGTTCGGTGTGCGGAAACGATTCGGGCTTCGTAGCTGACGCCCAGCTGATCGAGCGTGTCCGCCGCATGTTTCATAGTCGGCCAGTCGGATTGACTGCCCATGATGATTGCGACATCAGCTTGTGCCATTTCATGCTCTCCATTCCAGCTGGCTCAGAAGAGCCGCGGAGTATAGGCAGAGCGCAGCGCATCGCAAGCGTCAATCGCCGGAATCCGGCCAAAAGTTGGATAGGATGCTGGATCTGGAAGCCGCAAGGGGAGGGCTTGTCAGGCGATGATGTCCGGAAAGAGCTGATCCTCAAGCGCCGTGATCCGGTCCTTGATCATCAGTTTCTTCTTCTTCAGGCGCTGTAACTGAAGGACATCATGGTTAGAGGTTGCCGCCAACGCCTCCACTGCCACATCAAGATCCCTGTGTTCCTGACGGAGCTGTGCGAGCTCCATTCGCAGTGCATCCGTTTCCATTTCCGCCATCCATGTCCCCCAAATCAGGACACAAGTCCTATTCCATTTTACTGCTACCGGGCAAGATAGCATCTTTGTCGGGCCTCCGGCCTAATTTTAGATGCTTCGAAAACCCGGCAGGAAAACAGATTGTGAAAAAAATTGCATTGCCTTGACAATTGTAAGCTGACGAAAATGTTGTGGGAATTTTTCATGAGTTTTGAACCGCTTATTTGAAGCGAGTTTTTCAAGGTTTTCTAAGGATAGTCGCTCGAATGCATAATTCGACGTCGAAACAGGTCAGATATGCAGAATCTGCAATCGACAAGGCTGGATTTTCTGTGGCAGTGTGCAGCTGTTGAGCCAACAGACAGGAGGTTTTATCCATGTCAATGCAGTCGCATCTCGCCGAACTCGAGCGCCGTCACGCGGAAATGGAACGCAAGATTGAGGACGCTCAGTTGCACCCGAGTACAGACTCCCTGGAATTGGCTGACATGAAACGGCAAAAGCTCAAGATCAAGGACGAGATTGAGCGAATACGGCAAGATGTGACCCTCCATTGACGCATCAAACCGTGAAATGAAAAAACGCCGCGCAAGTCGCGGCGTTTTTGTATTTTGAGGCAGGCATCTGTCAGGAATTCAGAGTGCCTTTGCCTGCTCGCGCAGGGCGAATTTCTGGATCTTGCCGGTCGAGGTTTTCGGCAGGTCGCAGAAGACCACGGTCTTGGGAGTCTTGAAGTTGGCGAGATAGTCCCGGCAGAACGCGATCAGGTCCGCTTCGCTGGCTTCCGAGCCCGGTTTGAGTTCCACAAAGGCACAGGGCGTTTCGCCCCATTTTTCATCCGGCCGGGCGACAACAGCCGCAGCCTGGACGTCGGGATGCTTGTAGAGAACTTCCTCGACCTCGATGGAGGAAATGTTCTCGCCACCGGAAATGATGATGTCCTTCGACCGGTCCTTGAGCTGGATGTAGCCGTCCGGGTGCATAACGCCGAGATCTCCGGAATGAAACCAGCCACCCTCAAACGCCTTTTGCGTGGCTTCGGGATTTTTCAGATAGCCTTTCATGACCACGTTGCCGCGGAACATGACTTCGCCCAGCGTTTCCCCGTCAGCCGGAACCGGATCCAGAGTTTCGGGATCGAGAACCGTCAGGTCTTCCAGTGCGACATAGCGTACACCTTGCCTTGCTTTCTTCTGTGCCTGCTCACCGAGCGGCAATTCGTCCCATTCCGACTTCCAGTCATTCACCACCGCCGGACCGTAGACTTCGGTCAAACCGTAAAGATGCGTGACGTTGAAGCCAGCGGTCTTCATGGCGGCCAGAACGCTTTCTGGTGGCGGGGCAGCAGCCGTGAAGAAATCGACCTCGTGATCGAGTTCGCGTTTCTGATCGTCGCCTGCGTTCAGAAGCGTCGACATGATGATCGGCGCGCCGCACAGGTGGGTGACCTTTTCGTCGGCGATCAGGTCCCACATCGGTTTCGGACGGACCCAGCGCAAACAGACATGCGTTCCGGCCACGACCGACAGAGACCAGGGGAAACACCAGCCGTTGCAATGAAACATCGGCAGGGTCCAGAGATAGACTGGGTGTTTGGCCATGGAGGCGGTAATCACATTGGCCTGAGCGAGTAGATAGGCGCCGCGGTGATGGTACACCACGCCTTTCGGGTTTCCGGTGGTTCCGGACGTATAGTTGAGCGTGATGGCATCCCACTCGTCATCCGGCAGGGACCATGTGAATTCGGGAACACCTGACTGCAGGAACTCCTCATAATCGAGCGTTCCAAGCCGCTCTCCGTCCTGCGGAAATTCCGGATCGGAATAGTCGATCACCGTTGGCCTAACCTTCGCAATGCCAAGCGCTTCCTTGATGACGGCGGCATATTCCCGATCAGTGATCAGGACCTTGCAATTTGCGTGATCGAGCTGGAAAGCAATGACCGCGGCGTCGAGACGGGTGTTCATGGAATGCAGAACCGCCTTGGCCATGGGCACGCCGTAGTGGGCCTCGAGCATTGGCGGGACATTGGACAGCATTACGCTGACAGTGTCATTGGTGCCGATGCCGAGTGTGCTCAGGGCCGAGGCAAGCTGGCGGGACCGGCGATAGAATGTCCGGTAATCGGTCCGTTGCTTTCCATGGATGATCGCAGTGCGTTCGGGGAAAACATCCGCAGCGCGTGCAAGAAAACTAAGCGGGCTAAGCGGGGCGTAGTTAGCCGTATTCTTATCAAGCCCTTGCGAGTAAGGGCTGACATTGGAACCCATGATCATCCTCCCTTGATCAATTTTCCGTCATGAAAGCCGGAAATGATCAAGTGTGCAATGCATCATTTGGCCCGGATGCTGCAGATCACAGAAGATACGCCGAAATGCCGTCATAGGTCAGTTTCGCGCCGATAATACCCATGAAGGTGTAGATGATCCCGTAAAAGGTCTCGCCCTTGATGATCCTGACCAGCCTGACACCTGCCAGGGTTGCGATCAGGGCAACGGGAAACAGCGTGACAGACGTTGTCAGGTTGGTGGTGTCGAACTGCCCGAGCATGAAATACGGGATCAGTTTGACGGCATTTACAACGGCAAAGAATATCACCGCCGTCCCGACGAAAAGAGCGGGGCTCAGACGCAGTGGCAGCACGTACATCTGAAATGGCGGGCCGCCAGTGTGGCTGATGAAGCTGGTGAAGCCGGCGATGGACCCCCAGAACAGACCTTTCGGCGGATTGTGTCTCGCGCCCTCGGCTGCCTTTCTCCGCTTGAAGACATAATCCGCCACGAATGCGATAGAGGTAACTCCGACCAGCAGCGTTACGAATGTGTCGTCCACATAAGCAGCTGTCGTCCAGCCGATTCCAATGCCAATCACAGCGGCTGGAATGAGAAGCGACAAGGTTTTCCAGTCGGCGCGGCCCTTGTAGGCGGTCAGCGCGACCACATCCATGATCACCAGTATCGGCAACATGATCCCGGCTGCCTGAAGCGGTGAGATGACAAGCGTCATGATCGGCACGCCGAGCATGGCCATTGTGCCGCCGAAACCGCCCTTGGACAGGCCGACAAGAAACACCGCGGGAATGGCTGCGGCGTAAAACCAGGGATCTGTGATAGGGACCATAAGCAGGAAAGTTCAGGTAAGTACAGGGAACGGACCTGCGTAACAAGCATGCCAGAGTGCTTACGTAAAGTCCCGACCTCCAAATTGATAACGCGGGAAGGCTTGCAATTTCTCCTGCCCTTACAGCACTCTGTGGACCAAAGGCCGGACTGGCTGTTTGGGAGGACATTTCATGGCAAGCCGCTATCACGAAGTCTATCAGGGCTGGAAGGACGATCCGCAAGGATTCTGGAAGGCTGCAGCCTCGGAGATCGACTGGATTTCAACCACCGACAGGGTTTTTGATCCCGATCAGGGGCAGTATGGCCGGTGGTTCCCCGACTGGGAATGCAACACCAGCTACAACTGTCTGGACAGGCATGTCGAGCGCGGTCGTCCCGGGCAGCCTGCACTGATCTACGACAGCCCGATCACCGGCAAGACTGCGACCTACACTTACGCGGAGCTCCTTGAGGAAGTCGAGGCGTTCGCGGCCGTTCTGCAAGACAGGGGACTGGAAAAAGGCGATCGGGCGATCATCTATATGCCGATGATCCCGCAGGCAGTGATGGCAATGCTGGCCTGCGCTCGCCTTGGTGTCATTCATTCAGTGGTCTTCGGCGGCTTTGCCGCCAATGAACTGGCAACCCGAATTGACGATGCATCTCCAAAAGCGATCATCGCGGCTTCCTGCGGTATCGAACCGGGACGCGTCATCGCTTACAAGCCGCTGCTTGACGAGGCGATCAGCCTTTCGACGCACAAGCCGGAATGTTGCCTGGTGTTTCAGCGAGAGGAGCAGGAGGCGGGCCTGATCGACGGCCGTGATTTTGATCTCGGAAGCCTGACCGACGAAGCAAAGGCGGAAGGGCGCAAAGTCGCTCCCGTGCCGGTCAAGGCAACGGATCCGCTCTACATCCTTTACACTTCCGGTACGACTGGACAGCCCAAGGGTGTGGTCAGGGACAACGGCGGCCATATGGTCGCGCTGAAATGGACGATGTCCAATCTCTATGATGTTCAGCCAGGTGAAGTTTTCTGGGCGGCGTCCGATGTCGGCTGGGTCGTCGGCCACTCCTACATTTGCTATGCCCCGCTTCTGCATGGCTGCACGACGGTTGTGTTCGAAGGCAAGCCGGTCGGAACCCCCGATGCCGGTGTTTTCTGGCGCGTCATCTCCGACCACAAGGTCGTTTCTCTCTTCACGGCACCGACAGCATTCCGGGCGATCCGCAAGGAAGATCCGAATGGTGAGCTGATCAAGAGGTACGACCTTTCCACCTACCGGTCTCTGTTCCTGGCCGGGGAAAGGGCCGACCCGGAAACGGTCAACTGGGCGATTGATCAACTGCAGGTGCCGGTGATTGACCATTGGTGGCAAACGGAAAGCGGTTGGTGCATGGTCGGCAATCCGCTCGGCCTTGGGCAGTTGCCAGTCAAACCGGGATCTCCGACAGTGCCGATGCCCGGATACGATGTCCAGGTTCTGGACGATGCCGGTCATCCGCTCGGTGCGAACACGCTGGGCAACATCGTTGTAAAACTTCCCTTGCCGCCGGGCTGTCTGCCGACGCTCTGGAATGCCGATCAGCGCTTCTTCGACGCATATCTTGCCGAGTTCCCCGGGTACTACAAGACGGCAGATGCCGGAGTGATCGACGATGACGGCTACCTGTCGATCATGGCGCGGACGGATGACATCATCAACGTTGCAGGACACCGGCTCTCCACCGGTGGCATGGAGGAAGTCCTGGCGACCCATCCGGATGTCGCGGAATGCGCGGTTATCGGAATTGCCGACAAGTTGAAGGGGCAGCTGCCCTGCGGCTTCGTGGTTCTGAAGGCAGGGGTCGAGCGCTCACATGACGAAATCGAAAAGGAACTGGTGAGACTGGTGCGCGAGAAAATCGGCCCCGTGGCCGCCTTCAAGATCGCGATCACAGTCGACCGTTTGCCCAAGACACGCTCCGGCAAGATCCTTCGGGGAACCATGCGCCAGATCGCAGATGGCGAGAGCTACAAGATGCCGGCAACGATCGACGATCCGGCAATCTTGGACGAAATCAGTGACGCCTTGAAATCACATGGGATTTCGGCTTGATCAAATGAGGTGACGTTACTGGAGGTCTTCAGAAGGCATCGACAGCGTCAATTTTGCACACTAATGTCGGGCCGCCGCGTGGCGGCCCGCGTTTGTTACGCGGCTTCAGATTTCTTTAGCAGCCGTGAGGTTTTTCGTGTCTTTGGAGAATAAGGTCGCCATCATTACGGGCGCAGCGCGTGGGATCGGATTTGCCGTTGCCAAGCGATTTGTCATGGATGGCGCCAAGGTCGTTATCGCCGATGTGGACGACACAACAGGAGAAGAAGCGGCCGAGGAACTCAAGAGCCTGGGTGACGTGCTCTATATTCACTGCAATGTCTCCGAGCGTCTCGATGTCCGGAACTTGGTCGCTGAAACCCTGAATGCATTTGGCGATATCGATATCCTGGTGAACAATGCCGGAATCGTAGCCGGTGGCGATTTTCTTGAGGTTGAAGAAGAAGACTTCGACCGCGTTCTTTCGGTGAACCTGAAAGGAGCGTTTCTGTGCTCGCAGGCAGTTGCCCGGCACATGGTTGAAAAAGTTGAAAATGGCGGCGAACCGGGCTGCATCATCAACATGTCGTCGATCAATTCAGTTGTCGCAATCCCGAATCAGATTCCCTACTGCGTCTCCAAGGGCGGCATGACGCAGCTGACCAAGACGGCGGCTCTGTCGCTCGCGCAATACGGCATCCGGGTGAATGCAATCGGGCCAGGCTCGATCATGACCGAAATGCTGGCCACCGTGAACAGCGACCCGGCTGCGAAAAATCGCGTCCTGTCGCGTACGCCGATGCTGCGGATCGGTGAGCCGGCGGAGATTGCCGGTGTGGCAGCCTTTCTGGCGTCTAGTGATGCCGGATACGTTACCGGGCAGACGATTTTCGCCGACGGCGGACGCCTGCCTCTGAACTACACCGTTGCCGTGCCGGATGACAGCTGAGCCAGCAAGTCTGGCTCTCGGGTCTCAGCATGCGCTGAGCTTTGCCGCAATGGTGGTGGGTAGCCCGGAAATTTCATGATTGATCAAAGAGACGGCGGCTACGCCGTCTCTTTTTGCTCTTCGGCGCCGAATTGCAGCCGGGCAAGTTTGGCGTAGAGCCCTCCTGCCGCGCTGAGTTCGGCGTGAGTTCCCGATTCCACGATCCGCCCGTCTTCCATGACAACGATCCGGTCGGCCTTCAGAACGGTTGCAAGCCTGTGGGCGATCACCAGGGTCGTGCGATCCTGCATCAGGCGATCGAGTGCCTGTTGCACCAGGTTCTCGCTTTCAGCGTCCAGGGCACTTGTGGCTTCGTCGAGGAGCAGAACGGGTGCGCTTTTCAAAACAGCCCTTGCAATCGCGATCCGTTGGCGCTGTCCGCCTGAAAGTGTGATGCCGCGTTCGCCGACCATGGTGTCGTATCCATCAGGCATCGCCTCAATGAAGGGAGCGGCGAGGGCCGCCTTGGCGGCGGCAACAATGTCCTCCCGGCTCGCATCCGGCTGTCCGTAGGCGATGTTTTCGGCAATGGACGCACCAAAAATTGCGGTGTCCTGGGGAACAAGCGCAATGTGCCGGCGCAGGTCTTCCGGATCGAGTTTGGAAAGCTCGACACCGTTCAGGCGAACAATGCCCGAGTTCGGATCGTAGTAGCGCATCAACAGGCTGAACAGGGTGGACTTGCCAGCGCCGGACGGGCCGACAACGGCAACGGTTTCGCCAGGAGAAACCTCGAGGGTCAGGTCCCGGACAACGGGCATGTTCTTGCTGTTCTGGTAAGCAAACGAGACATCGTTGAAGGAAATGTTGCCTCGAGTTCTTTCGGGAAGCTTGACCGGGTTGGCCGGAGCGCTGATTTCCGGTTGGACTTCCAGAAGTTCGGACAGGCGTTCTGCCGCCCCAGCCGCCTGTGAGAGTTCGCCCCAGACCTCCGAGAGTGCTGCCAGGGATCCTGCTGCCAGAATGGAATAGAGCAGGAACTGGCTCAATTCACCGCCGGTAATTCTTCCGGCAAAGACATCGCTTGCACCGATCCAAAGGACTGCAACGATGCTGGCACCGATCACACAAATGGCAAAGCCGGTCAGGGCCGCGCGCGCCAGGATTGCCTTACGGGCCGCCTGAAATGCAGTTTCAATCGCGGAGCTGTATTTGTCAGAGCTGAGGCGTTCATGGGTAAAGGCCTGAAGGGTTCTGACCGAACCGAGCATTTCGCTGGCATAGGCCGAGGCACTGGCCAGAGTGTCCTGCGCAAAGCGCGAACGCTTGCGCACCTGTCTTCCAAAGCCCAGCACCGGGACAAGGATAACCGGGATGGCGGCCAGAACGATGACCGAAAGTCGCGGGCTGGTGACCACCATCATTACGGAGGCCCCGGCAAACATCAGAAAATTGCGCATCGCGAGAGATGCGCTGGAGCCAAACGCCGCCTTGATCTGGGTTGTGTCCGCGGTCAGTCTCGACAGGATCTCGCCGGATTTGGCGCTGTCGTAAAATGAAGGGCTGAGCCGTGTCATGTGTGCAAACACATCAGAACGGACTTCCGCGACCACTCGCTCACCGATCCACATTACCAGGAAATAGCGTGTGGCGCTTGCGGTAGCCAAGGCGCAGACGACACCGATCAGGACAATAAAGTACGAGTTCACCAGTGCAGGGTCATCGGCACCAAAGCCGAAATCGATCATCCTGCGCACGGCTGCCGGCAAGATCAGTGTGATGATTGCCGCGGAAAACAGAGCCGCGACCGCTGCCGACACCATGCCTTTGTGTTTCAAAAGGTAAGGCAACAGCCGGGTTAGCGGCCTTAGGGACCTGCGGGATTTATTCTGATCGGTGTTTGCACTTGCAGCAGGGGTGTCAGCCAAGATGGCTCTCCTCATCATTCCTACCAGCCAGATCTTTGTCGGCTCCGTCTTTATCATGTTCCGGCAATCGCACAATGGCTTTAAGGTTGATGGCCGGTTTATTGCGATGTGACAGATTTCCGACTGCAATTCCTTGATCGAAGCCAAACAGGAATTGCAGGATTTTGCCCCTTGTCTTGCCTGTCGCCTTAGGGTATATCCCCGCTTCATGTTTCTGAGGGCGGCGTCCGCAACCGGATCGGCGGCCCTTTACTTCGTTTTGCGCTGGCGTAGCGACTTTCCCGGAAAGAAGCTCAACGCGCTTGAAAGGATCGGCCATGAAAGCGGATATCCATCCCGACTACCACACCATCAAGGTCGTCATGACCGATGGTACCGAATTCACCACCCGCTCCACATATGGTGCGGAAGGCGACACCCTGCAGCTGGACATCGACCCGACGTCTCACCCGGCATGGACTGGCGGTGACCGTCAGCTGATGGACCGCGGCGGCCGTGTGTCCCGCTTCAAGAACAAGTTCGCTGGTTTCCTGGGTTCCTAATAACCTTAGCAACAGCTTCTTATCGAAAAACCCGGCCTTTGGCCGGGTTTTTTGTTGTCTGCAAATGAAACAAGTCGTCGATCCTTCGACTGTTCCCTGTCGTATCGCTGATGTTCTTCCGGTCAGCAGAGAATGATGAAAACTCGGGCCGGGAAAAACAAAAGCCGCCTTGCGGCGGCTTCCGTGAAAGAAGAGTGTCGGCAGTCTTAGCCGAGCTTGCCGAAGGCGGCGTGCAACTGACTGATCTGGGAGGCGACCGGATTGTCGTTGGTGGCTTCTTCGATGTGTTCTTCGGCATCCTTGCGATAAAGCATCTTGTCCAGATGCACGACACGCTCCTGAAGCCGTGTGGAACGCTCGATCAGATCGCGCAGGGTTGCCGGAAGTTCGTCCCAGGATGGGCCGCCGGTGGAACTGGAAAGCTTGTCGAGGCGAACCTTGTTCTTTTCGCTGCCGGCCTGTTCGCGGGACATTTCACCCTCGTTGACGGCGCGTTGCAGCAACAGCCAGGACGCCAGCTGCATCAAACGGGTCGTCAGGCGCATGGATTCGGTGGCGTATGCAAGTGAAGCCGGACGGGGCAGTTGCTTGGCTTCGTCGCGTCCGCTGCCGTCAAGATAGGTGGCAGTTTCCTCAACCAGGGACATGCCTTCCTGAAACAGGTTCTGGAAGTTGTCGGAATTGGCAAGGTGATGCGCGATGTGAACGGCACCAACAGGACCAACGGCTTTTTTTGTTTCTTCCGTCATGGGATTACTACGCCTCAGTTACTCTTCCAGTTTGACCCGTTTCTTTATTACTGACCTGTCCCGGGATAAGACATCCCTTGCCAGGTGTTCCTTTTTGGAACGAAACGGCTCCTCATGCCGATAGCTTTGCAAGCTGTATGCCAGATTGGCAGAAAGCGGCTTTTGCCGGAACTTCAATAAGATACTATGAGGCGCGGTCAAAAAAAAGAGCCGCACGGTTGCGGCTCAGAAGTCTTTAACAGGGAGGCGTCAAACAGAGTGGACAGGAGCCACTCACATCCAGATGACTGGATGCATAAATTTATACTTTGGAAAGATTAACGAGAGGTAAACGAGTAAAAATTTACCTACCTCGTTTACCTAACTGTGCGGCAGATATTCGCATTTGTTGTTAACCTTGCTACAAATAACAAGGTTATTTCTGGAAAAATGAATTTGCAGCATCGCGAATATTGCCGCGCTGCTCCAGTTCCAGCCGGGTACGGTTAACCTCTTCGTTCAGCGCTTCGATGCGCTCGGTTAACTCCGATTCCGACAGACGGGACAGATCCTCACCAACCGTGATCGCGCCCTGCGCGGGTTTTTTGGGGGCGTCATCGTCAAAAAGGCTCATTGTCCGGCTCCCTGAGGTCTGATGCGCTCTATCTGAAAGGAGCGCTTGTGTGATCTGTTTTCATTCTCATAGTCTGACTGCGCACTCAATATAGGTTAAACCGTCAAGGCTACCAGTTGCCGGGTGGTGACCAGTCTCAAAATGAACCAGAAGGAATGCTCTTCATGCAGAACCTGCCGGAAAGCATGTCAGCGATAGCGATTTCCGAACCGGGTGGGCCGGAGGTCCTGAAATCAGAAACGCGCGCCATGCCAGTGGTCGATCCTCACGAAATTCTGATTCGGGTGGTCGCGGCTGGCGTTAACCGGCCGGACGTGTTGCAGCGGAAGGGGGCATATCCTCCGCCGAAGGGCGCTTCGGACCTTCCGGGCCTGGAAGTTGCCGGCGAAGTGGTCTTCTGCGGCAAGGACGTGAAGAGGCACAAGGTTGGAGACATGGTCACCGCGCTTGCTCCAGGCGGCGGCTATGCGACCTATTGCAAGGTGCCGGGCGGGCACGCGCTTCCGATACCTCAAAGTCTGTCCGTCATCGAGGCGGCCGCCTTGCCTGAAACGTTCTTTACCGTCTGGACGAATGTGTTCGACCGGTGCGGCCTCTCGAGTGGAGAACGGTTTCTGGTTCATGGTGGAACCTCCGGAATCGGCACCACGGCAGTTCAGCTCGCCAAGGCCTTTGGAGCGGAGGTGTTCACCACAGTCGGGTCGGACGAAAAGGCTCAGGCGGTTCGTAAACTTGGAGCGGATCATGTCATCAATTATCGAGACCAGGCTTTTGAAAAGACAATCCTGGAGCTGACGGACGGAAAAGGGGTCGATGTTATCCTGGACATGGTCGGCGGCGATTACGTCGAGCGAAACTGGAAGGCGGCCGCGGTTGAAGGGCGGATCTGCCAGATTGCGACGCTTAACGGAATTGCTGAGAACGTAAATTTTTCGCGCCTGATGGTAAAACGTCTGACGCATACCGGTTCGACCTTGCGGCCGAGAAGCGACGCATTCAAAACGGCGATTGCCCAAAGCCTCGAAGACAAGGTCTGGCCTCTGATCGAATCGGGCAAAGTCGGTCCGGTCATGGATTCAACCTTCCCTTTCACTCAGGCTGCAGAGGCGCACAAACGGATGGAAAGCTCTGGCCATATTGGGAAAATCGTCCTGACCATGGAGTGAGTCAGATCGCAATGTTGCGTCGCGGAAAGAGGAATGTGTGACTCCATTTGCGTTTCCGCGACGTTCGGCTTATATTCCCGCCACTTCCCGTGAAACAGAGATGGAACACCGCTTTTTCGCCCCGCCGGGCGGGGGAGCAGACGAGAGGAATTTATCCGATGGCGAACACGCCGCTTATGCCGAAGGCAACCGCCGTCTGGCTCGTAGACAACACCGCACTGAGCTTCACGCAGATTGCTTCTTTCTGCAAACTGCACCCGCTTGAAGTAAAGGCAATTGCCGACGGCGAAGCTGCGCAGGGGATCAAAGGGCTCGACCCGATTCTGACCGGCCAGCTGACGCGCGAAGAAGTCGAAAAGGCTCAGAACGACCCTAACTATCAGCTGAAGCTGCAGGGGTCGAAGGTCGTTGTGCCGGAATCCAAGCGCAAGGGGCCGCGCTACACACCGGTATCTCGTCGTCAGGACCGTCCGAACGCGATTCTCTGGCTGGTGCGCAACCATCCTGAACTCAAGGATGCGCAGATCATGCGCCTGGTCGGAACAACCAAGCCGACAATTGCAGCCATCCGGGAACGCACCCATTGGAATTCCGCGAACCTGACACCCTCTGATCCGGTTACTCTCAGCCTCTGCAGCCAGCTTGAGCTGGACATGGAAGTTGAGAAAGCTGCGAAGAACGCTCCGCAGCCAATGGTTGGTGAGCCTGTCGAAACGCTGATGCCGGTCGAAGATACCACCAGCGAAGATGCAATCGCAGCGGCTTTCTCGCTTGATCCGAGCACTCCGATCAAGCGTGAGGAAGAGGAAGAAATCGACGCCGATGCTGTCTTTGCCAAATTGAACTCGTTGAAGAGCGAGAGCGAAGAAGCAGAGACCGAAGAAGCCACCGTATCTTTTGACATCGCAGCTGAAGAAGTTGGCGAAGCTGAAGAGACAGGCGAAGCTGAAGAGGCAGGCGAGGCTGAAGAGGCTGGAGCGGCCGAAGAGGGCAGCGAAGAAAACAAGTAAGTCTGCTGCTCGTATGCAAATTTGAAAAAGGCCGCCAGCGGATGTCGCTGGCGGCCTTTTTCATGCCGGGTCGAGCGTCGTCACCAGTGAGACGATCCGGCCGCCTGAAATTTTGAATACGTTCGTCCCGCTGCCGCTTCCGCCAGGAATTGCCTGCGAGTAGCAGGTCCATTTCACGGTGATCGTTTCGTTGGAAACTTCGACGGATCTCAGGTTGATGACAGCGTCATCAAAAGCATCCGTCCTGCTTTCCGCAAAGGCTTGCAGAATGGCTTTCCGTCCTTTGTGGGGTTCAGGTTGACCTGAAAACGGCTCCGCGTATTCGGCATCTTCCGCAAAGACCGAGCCGAGAATTTCCAGGCCGGAAGGACCCGCCTGCATTGCAAGGAAGAAATTGGTGATTTCTAATGGCATCATGCTCATGGAGGGTTCCTTCTAGATGTCTGTCGATCCCGAGGTACTGAAAGCCCTGTCGTCGGCGCTGACTGATCTGCGCGAGAAGCCACAGGCACCGATACCACCAGGGGTCCTGGATGCTCTGGCGCCATTGGCCGCGTCCGGAAAGCAATTGAAGATTGATCTGGAGGCGAGCCGGTTGATCGGAGCGCCTCTTGTGACGGTGGTCGAGCAGGTTTCCACCAAAGATCTGCTTTCACCCCTTACACCCCGTCAGAGGGAAGTGGCCGAACTGGTGATCGCCGGACAGTCCAATCGGGCGATTGCAGAAGTGCTCGGTATTAGCGTTGCCACCGTCAAAGATCATGTTCACGCAATTCTGGAGCGCCTGGGGCTGCCTTCCCGGCACGCTGTGATCGCTGCAACGCGAGCGACGGTCAAAGCCTAATTGTCCTGGCTCGGTGGCACAATCCATCCGAAGATGGATATGTGCCCATGGCCGGGTGGAGCGACGATATCGTCTCTGGCGTGAAGAAACTGCCGTTGAGCTGGTTACTTCAGGTAGAACAACCGAACGGTTTGCTTCTGATCACTGGAGGCGGCCCGTTTGAAGGGAGGTTCGTCGTAAGCGTCCCGGGCTCCCGAAACGGTGTAACCTTCGCTTGGAACCTGCCCGTTCATGTCCAGATCCCGGTTTCCGTTCTCGTCGTGAAAAGCGACCACGGCGTAGGGGCCAGAGTTGAGGTCGGGAAAGAAGGCTTGAATAGCGCCTGTCGACGCAGGTATCTCGTGGTATCCGACAGCGGCCTCGTAATCATAGGCCTTGAAGGCATCCCGGTTATCCATGATGAGAACGATCACCTGGCCGTTGCCGTTGCGTACGCCATCAACGGTGACTTCAAGGCCAGGCATGGTTCCAGCCTTTGCTTCTTCCGCTTCCACGACCGGAACCTGGCTTGCCATCCATGCACCACCGATAATGATACCGGCGCTCACACAAAGGGCGGTGATACGTTGACGCATTGTGGGCATTTGAAACTCCGCGTTACTTGGTGGATGTGTTGTTTTTCCTGGTCGGCTGCCACCCGGGAGGATTTATCAGCACGCCTACCTTGTTGAGCAGTCCGGGCATCTGCCAGACCTCCTTGCCTAGGCGATAGAAGCCATGCAGGAAGGCGACCAGCGGGTTGACGGAATTGATGGGGCGCGTGAGGCCGTAAGCCACCTTCTCTCGTTCTTCCGCGAATGTGTTGAACATCCTGTCCCAGATGATGAAGATTCCGGCGTAGTTCTTGTCGAGATAGGCCGGGTTTGAGCCATGGTGAACCCGGTGATGGGATGGTGTGTTCATGACCGCCTCAACCGGACGCGGCAGCTTGCCGACCGCTTCGGTGTGAAGAGCAGTCTGATAGACCTGAACGACAACTTCCGCGAACAGGACGACCATCGGGTTGAAGCCGAGTAGAACTAGCGGAAGATGGAAGAAGACGGGCCAGAACGAATCCATCGGCCCGAAGCGGTAAGCAACGGAAATATTGAAGAACGGCGAGGAATGGTGAACCGAATGGGTCGCCCAGCCGAAATTCACCCGGTGCATGAACCGGTGTTCCCAGTAGTAGACGAGATCGGCAAGAACGATGCAGACAAGCACTGTTATCCAGTTGATCTCAATATCGAAAATCGCAAACTGCCAAACGTAGTAGAACGTCGCAACATAGAACGCGCCGAGAAAAAAGATCGTCAGCCCGATGAACATGGCCAGGGTGATGTAATTCGTGACCGTATCACCGATCAGCGTCCAGCTTAGCCGCTTGTAGATCCAGTACCGGATCAGTTCGAAGGTCAGGAAACCGAGTGCGATGACAAAGAACCAGTCGTCGATGAAGATCTCCAACTGTTCCAGCCATGTCGGGCTGATAGGGCTGAGCAAGGTTTGCAAGGTGCTCTCCAAAATTATCAAAGTTGACAATTAAATGAGCTCGTGCGATTAGATTGTCAACATTGAAAATCTATTTGGAGGCAAAATTGGCTCGTCCGGACATTAAGGATGACCGCAGAGAACAGATCCTGGACGCGTTTGAAACCTGTGTGGCGCGTTATGGTCTTGAGGGCGCGACCCTCGCCAAGGTGGCGGAGGTTGCCGGCCTCGCGCGCCCGCTCATCCGGCACAATGTCGGTAACCGGGAAGATCTTCTGGCTGCGCTGATTGAACGATTTCTTTCTCAAAGTCGGGCTTCCATGGCTTCGCTATTGTCCTATCTACCGGGCGAAAACCGGTTGAGTGTGCTTGTCGACCTGTTGTTCGATCCGCGTTACGCCAACCCGCGCCTGGTGCAGGTCTTCAATGCCCTGAGCGCCGGGGCACCGGATGACAGCGAGTTGGCCCGCAGGTTGCGGGAATGGCTGGAAGACTTCGTCGAGCAAATCGAGAATGAGTTTGTACGGGAGTACCCACATGCCTCGAAAGAGCAGATAACGGCCGCCGGCGCGGGAATCACCGGTATCTACTTCAACGTTGAAGCGCTCTATCCGATCGGTGTTTCGGCGCAATTCATAGAGGCCTCCAAGAAGGCTGCACTCATGCTGGTCACGGCTCTGGGGAAGGAACTATGACGGAACTCCATCGTCTTGGTCGTGAGGCCTATATAGATCCTGTTTGGCACGAGCGGGAAGTGGATCAGTTGTTCCTGAATGCCTGGTGTTTTGCCGGTATTACCAGCGACTTCAAGGAAGCCGGTGACTACAAGGCTGTCGAAATCGGCGGCTTTCCCATCGCAGTGGTCCGGAACAAGGATGGTGACCTGGGCGCGGTGCATAATGTCTGTCGTCACAGGGGCGCCACGCTGTTTGATGGAAATGGCGGCAATATCGGCAAGTCGATCGTTTGCCCCTATCATCGCTGGACCTACGGGCTGGCAGGTGAGTTGCGCGGTGTGCCCGACAAACAGACCTGTTTTCCGGATCTTGAGCGATCGAAACTCGGTTTGAAACCTGCGGGCCTGGGCATTTTCAAAGGCCTCGTCTTCGTCAACCCGGATCCCAATGCGAATTTCGACGACTGGATTGCCCCGATCGCTGACCAGGCCTGGCCGCATGATCTCTATGCATCCGATGTCAGGGAAGCGGTGCCTCTGGTCTACGACGTGAAATGCAATTGGAAGGTCTTCGCGGAAAACGCCATCGACGGGTATCACCTTGCCTATCTGCATGAACAGACACTCGGCGGCCCGACGCCGGACAAGAATGTCTGGGAGCAAGCCGGCGATCACATGATCTGGTACGCGAACGAGGAGGGCGTGCGTCACCGGTTGCCGAAAAAGATCCGCGACGAAAATGGCAAGATCGGCACGATCAAGAGTGCGCAGCAGGCCGGGTTTGGCGGGGTATATTTCCTCTTTCCACTCACGCTTGTCGTGCCGACACCTTACGGGTTGTCGATCACGGCACTGAAACCAACGTCGGCTTCAACGACACGATTGACGATCCGCCACTGGGTCGGTCCCTGGCAGTCGCTGGATGAGCGCAAATACATTCAGGGCTTCGACAAGAAAACCGGGATCATCTCGTCAGATAACTGGACCAGGCACCCGCTGGAAACAGGAGACTTTCAGACAGAGGATGTGTGGATCTGCGAGAAGGTTCAGCAAGGTCTGCAATCACCGGCATTCGAGTTGGGACCGCTTTCTCTCGGCCCTGGCGCCGAAGATCCCATCCGCTGGTTTCATCGCAGTATTCTGAGCCGGCTGCAGGTTTCGGACTGAGTTGGGAGTGCAACATGCATTGGACGACATTCCTGGGTTTCCTGCTTCTTGGCTGGGTGATTCTTGATCTTTTCACCGGAACAGTCTGGTTGCACCGTGCTTTTCGCCGGTCGGAAGAGCCGGTTGGCTATTGGTTGGTCATGGGTCTCTGGCTTCTGGTTGCCCTGTCGTGCTTTTACTGGATCGGCGGGTTTTGACGACGAACGAAACAATGCTTTGGCGGATCTCAAGACCAACCGCACATAAGTGTGTCAGGTCAGTACATGGTTTTTGGGTGTCAGTGGTTCCGGCGGGACACGGCCGGAAGCTTCGGCGGCGGAAATCTCGATCACCCGGCACATCGCATCCAGCGGCAATCCGTTCTGAACATTGGAAAAAGGGTGTTCCAACTCGTTCGTCACCGCCTGCAGGCCAAAGAAGACATAGGCGACAATGGCAGCGAAGACAGGGGTAAACCAGCTTGTTGCTCCAATCAGGGCAAATGGCAGCAGGAAACAGTAGAGATAGGTCGTACGGCGGATAAGCAGCGAATACACGAATGGCAACGGTGTCATCGCAATTCGTTCGCAGCCCGCCTGGGCATTTGCCAGTGCGGACATGGTCTGTGAAATCGTCATCTGACCATAGCCGCTGAGGTCACCTGCCTGTGCAAGATCTGCAAGCCGGTGGGTTATGCTTCTTAGCGCGGCGTCGGCGGGATTGCGGGTCTGACACAATTTGTTGGCCATTGCGCTGTCCATCCATTCGGATAGATCGTCTTGCGCATCTTGCTTGCGTAAAAAGGCCTTGTGCAAGTGAGCGAAGGCGACAACGTTCGACAGTATGTAGTCACGGTCCGAGGTCTTGATGTTGAAAAGCGCCAGTTGCCGGGCCAGGTTCCGGACGTCGCCAATCAATGCGCCCCACAACCGGCGCGCTTCCCACCATCGATCATAGGCGGCGTTATTGCGGAAGCCGAGAAACAGAGACAGCGCAATGCCGAAGACCCCCATGGCAGCAATCGGTATGCGCGGAAGCGAAACCACATGCCTGTCGAGCAGCAGTACAAGGCCGGACAGCACTGCCACGGAAATGATCTTGCTGACAATCTGCGGGACGATCGACCCTTGCATGACAAGAAACAGTCGCAGCGCGGAAGGAGGCTCCATGAGGATCATTTCTGGCTATCCTTGCTGAACCGGGCCCGCCTGTTGCGTGAGCGGTGTTTGCTGAACGTGAGATTGCTGTTCTGACCCAGTCCGTGTTTAGCGCACAAGACGATGACCGCGAGACTCAGAACAAGCCACAATCCGCCCCAGAACAGAGTAGGTCCGCCAAATTCTTCCGAAAGCATGAAGGCGTCCGAGCGGACGCCCGATCGTCTGATCGTGTCGTCGAAAATGTCGTAGGGGACATAGATCATGCTTGCCAATCCGATTACGCGCAGCAGCAGATCGTTGATGCGGCGGTCAAGGTACCGCGCGGCGGCGAGCAATCCCAAGCCGGTGACCGAACAAAAGACAAATGGAAACAGATCCCGAATGTAAAAGGCCGTGATCAAGAGAGTGACGACGCCGAACAGAGCGACGGCGAGCCGGTCCATCTTGGTTTGAACCGCAATTACCAGCAGCACGACACCGAGGAGAAGCGAGCCGAGATATCCGGCGGAAAGCACGATAAACCGGTTACCACCACGCGAGATGACGTGACCGCCTTGCTGAGGTGACAGCGAAAGGTCAACGACGGAACCGCCAGTCAAAAGAGTGGCGAGTGCATGGGACAACTCATGCAGGAAGACAATCAGGATTTTCAAAGGGATGACGACCGGTGTGTTCCAGAGCAGGAACAGAAGCCCGGTGATCACGATCAGCTGCCAATGACCTTTGAGCAGTTGCATGTTTTGACCCTGTCCATGTCCTCGTTGTCTGCACTCACTGGAGTGCGGAAATGCTTCTGAAGGTGTTTTTCCGCGGGAATTTTCGTTTTGGAGTTCTGGTGTTGATTGATTTGCCTGATGGATTTCAGATAAAGGCGGAGACACCGAGCAACACCAGGCCACCTGTCGCCAGTTTCCAGGCCAGAGTTCGGTAAAGTGGCACGCCAAGTGCGTAGAGCGGCAGAAACAGAAGGCGTCCAAGCAGATAAGCGGCGGCGCCGAACATGCTAAGGTCGTCAAACCCCTGAACGTGATCGAGCACCAGGACCAGTGCGATCAGAATGGGGAATGTTTCCTGGAAATTGAGCTGCGCACGTTTCAGCCGTCCGGCGACACCTTCCGGGACCAGGTCCTCGTCGCGTGCTCCGATCGTATACCTGTGGCCGACCTGGGCCTTGAAGGCAAAAGACGCGCTGGCGATATGGACAAGGCCCAAGGCTGACGCGATCAGGACGGTTGCATATTCGAACTGCATTGTAATGTCCCGTTTGCCCGTGCCCTGATTGATTTTTGAAGCGTCAGCGTTCCGTCAGCTTTAGTTCGATGCGCCGGTTTCGAGCCAGAACGTCGGGAGTTTCCCCTTCCTCGAGGGGCTGGAACTCACCAAAGCCAGCGGCCACCAGGCGTTTCGGATCGACACCTTTTTCAATCAGGTAACGCACAACGGAAATCGCGCGTGCCGCTGAAAGTTCCCAGTTGTTGCGCAGGCGGCCGGTGCCGGAAAGTGGGCGGGCGTCCGTATGACCGTCAACGCGCAGAACCCAGTTGATTTCATCCGGGATCTGAACGCTCAGTTCCTGGATCGCGTCAGCCAGCTTGTCGAGCTCCGTCTGTCCGGCCGGATTGATGTCTTCCGAGCCGGAATCGAAAAGCACTTCGGATTGGAAAACGAAGCGGTCGCCGACAACGGATATGTCGGAGCGTTGCGAGAGAATTTCCCTGAGGCGGCCGAAGAAATCGGACCGATACCGTGAAAGCTCCTGAACGCGCTGGACAAGAGCGGCATTAAGCCTGCGGCCAAGGCTGGCAATCTTGGCCTGGCTTTCGGCTTCCTTGGCCTCGGAGGCCTCCAACGCGGCATTGGCCGCTGCGATCTGGCGTCTGAGTGCTGCGATCTGCTGATTGAGCAGTTCCACCTGGGCAAGGGCTTCCTGGCTTACCTGCTTTTCGTCGTCCAGCAGATTTTCCAGGCGGCTCGCCCGGCCACCGGCGGCATCGGCGGCGCCGGAACTGCTCTCCAGCAATCCAAGCAGGCGCGTCTGTTCTGCCTCAGCATCGCTGAGGCTGGCCTGGAGGCCGAGGATTGTGTCTTCAAGCTCGCCGGAAGTTGCCCGCTCCAGCGCAAGCAGTTCGGTCAGCTCGCTGATCTGTGCGTTCAACCGGTTCAGGACCGTGTCGCGGCCGGAAAGCTGCTGCGACAGGAAGAATTGCGCGATCATGAAGATCGACAGCAGGAAAATAATGACGAGCAGGAGCGTCGCCATGGCGTCTACGAAACCAGGCCAGTAGTCCGTCGATTGAGCGCGGCGGCGGGCGCGAAGTCCGGCTAGTCCACCAGCCATGTTCTACTCCTTGGCGCGGTCGAAGGCTGAGGCGATCGAAGTCAACAGACCCTCGATCCGCTTTTGCTGATCGCCTTGCGATTCAGCCCAGTCGCGCATCATTTGCTGCTCGGAACGCACATGCTTGACCAGGCCCTGAATACCTTCGGCAAGGTTTGCCATGGCCTGGTTGGCGTTCTTGCTGCTGCCCTCTTCCATGCTCTTTTGCAATGACTGGATAGAAGCCTGGATCTGTTCGACACCGGAGGACTCCGGCGCAGCGAATGTTGCGTCTTCCGGATCGATATCGGTGACGGTCGAAAGCCAGTCTTCCAGTTCGTTGTAGAACCGGTTCTGGGCCTGACCGGCCTGCAAATCCAGAAAGCCAAGAACGAGGGAGCCTGTCAATCCGAACAGGGAGGACGAAAACGCAGTGCCCATGCCCGAAAGGGGAGCTTCGAGGCCAGCCTTGAGATCTTCGAATATCACGTTGGCATCGCCCGAGCCGACATCAAGGGATTGGATGGTGGCGCCGACTGAACTGACGGTCTGAAGCAGGCCCCAAAAGGTGCCGAGCAGTCCCAGGAACACGAGCAGACCCGTCAGGTAGCGGGACATTTCACGCGATTCCTCGAGGCGCATGCCAATGGAATCGAGAATGGAGCGGGCCGTTGTCGGCGTGAGCGCCATGTCCCCGGCCTTGTTGCCGAGCAAGGCCGCCATCGGAGCCAGCAGGACAGGCGAGCGTGTATCGAGGGCCGGGTCGCCCATCCGGAAACTGTTGACCCAGGAAATTTCCGGGAAAAGCCGGATAACCCGGCCGAACAGCAAGAGGACCCCGAACAGACCGACGAAGACAATCAGGCCGTTAAGGCCCGGGTTGCTCATGAAGGCAGTCGATATCTGAGGGAAAAGAATAAAGGCGATAAAAGCAACGATCACCAGAAAGATGATCATGAAAGTCAGATACGCCCTCGGGCTGGAAAGGCTATAGGGGTCAAATTCACGGGCCATATTGCGCAATCAATCACCTGTTGCAGAGGTCAGAGCACGACTTGCCAATTTTGAAGCATTTGACCGGAGTCGAATTGGCTGCTGGCAAGGCGGATTGCACGCTATGGTGTTTCTCACCATAAGTGCGACCCAACGAAGCCAGAGGGCAATTCGGCCCGGCCCATCAATCTGTTAATCGATCATTTTCTCTATAAGAGGGTGGTGTCAAACCAGTCTATCGGCGTCGTTGTGATACTTGTGCGATGAAATACATCGCCCTTCGCACCATGCCTGGCCGCTGAACCGGTTTGACACCATCAAATGGTTCAAAATTAACAAGACGTGCTCTAACAGATTGATAGCGTGATTTTTGACACCTTGGAAACCTCTAAACGTAACCCAGGGCTGAAATAGGTCTGGAAAGCACGAAAACCGACGCTTCAGTCAAGGGCGCCGGTTATCGAATTGCTACTTATGAAAGATTTCAGTCCTTGGCCGGTGCTTCGGCCTTTTTCAGCAAGCGTAGCAGGTGCTTGTGGGCGTCCTCGTTGCCGACGACGACGTCACCATTTTCCAGCATCTTGTTCTTGCCATCGAGATCGCTGACGAAACCGCCAGCTTCCTTTACCATCAAAAGACCGGCTGCAATGTCCCAGGAGTTGAGATTACGTTCCCAATAGCCATCGAGGCGGCCAGACGCCGTCCAGGCCAGGTCAAGCGCCGCAGCGCCCGCGCGCCGTATGCCGGCAACTTCCGGCATGATGTAGCGAAGTTCGCGCAAGGTGCGCCCGTGATCTCCCTTGCCGATGAAGGGAAGGCCGGTTCCGAAGACCATTTCAGGAAGTTCCATCCGGCCGGCCACGCGAAGGCGACGGTCGTTCATGTAAGCTCCCCGGCCGCGCTCGGCGGTGTAGAGCTCGTCCATGACCGGATTGTAAATGACACCGGCAACGATCTCTCCGGCGCGTTCCAGGGCAATGGAAGTTGCGAAGATCGGAATGCCGTGGAGAAAGTTGGTCGTGCCATCCAGAGGATCAATGTGCCAACGGTGCTGACCGTCGGTACCTTCGACTTCGCCGCTTTCTTCCATGACCAGGCCAAATGTCGGGCGAGCCTTGGTCAGCTCTCCGCGCAGGATCTCCTCGGCCTTGCGGTCAGCGGCCGAAACGAAGTCACCGGGTCCCTTGCGGGACACCTGCAGATTTTCCACTTCACCGAAGTCGCGGACCAGACTGCGTCCGGCCTTGGTCGCGGCTTGAACCATCACGTTGAGGAGAGCTGTGCGGGCCATAGATTGTCACTTGTTGTTGGGCGCTGCCCGGTTCGGGCCGGGCGCACCAATTCGGATTTGGTTTTGTGTGGATCAGTCCGCGCGGCGAACATATTCCAGAGTGCCGGTGTCCACGATGATTTTTTCACCAGCCGTGATGAATGGCGGAACCATCACGCGCACGCCGTTTTCCATCAGTGCAGGCTTGTAAGACGAAGA
The DNA here is from genome assembly GCF_040329475.1 of Roseibium sp. SCP14. Lineage (NCBI taxonomy): Bacteria > Pseudomonadati > Pseudomonadota > Alphaproteobacteria > Hyphomicrobiales > Stappiaceae > Roseibium > Roseibium sp. SCP14. Next base: position 978,448 of record NZ_JBDZYH010000002.1, on the reverse strand, counting down.
CTGGGTCTGACCTTTGACAACAGCGTCGGCTTCACTGATTTCCAGGGTTACGTGCTGCGGCAGCGTGATGCCGATCGGGCGTTCTTCGTGCAGCTCGACGGTGACCATCATGCCGTCCTGCAGGAACGCGGCGCGGTCGCCGACGAAATCGGACTGAAGTTCCAGCTGCTCATAGGTTTCCGTATCCATGAAGATCAGCATGTCGTCCTGGGTATAAAGGTACTGGAAGTCCTTTTGCTCAAGACGAACGCGCTCGACCTTGTCTTCCGAGCGGAAGCGCTCGTTGAGCTTGCGGCCATCGAGCAGGTTTTTCATTTCGACCTGAGCAAACGCGCCACCCTTGCCGGGCTTTACGTGCTGAACTTTCACGACGGCCCAAAGCGTGTCCTGGTGCTGAAGCACGTTACCGGGCTTGATTTCGTTACCGTTGATTTTCATGGAACGACCGACTTTATGATTTGTTTGGATCTTAAGCGGCGCTACGGCCAGCGGAGACTGGTGCGCCGGAATTTGCTCGCGCCTGTCCACCACAAAAGCGGCCCTGTTTCAAGAAAAAAAGGCAAACTTCCTGCTTTTGCCGCGGCAAGTGGAAGGATTATGGAGATTCCGCGGCCGGATCTTCCGTCGGTTTCATCAATGTGGCCGAATATTGCTCAGCCAGCTCCCGGGCCTCTTCCATGGTGGTTTCATCGAGACTTTCAACGATCCTGTCCAGCGACAAATCGGAAACTCCGAGCGTGCGGGCAATCAGGTGCCATCCGGCGGCTGCCGCATAGTCCTGTTCCCTTCCTCGGCCATAGGCGTAAACACGGGCAAGGCGGTTCATCGCGACCGGATTGCCGGCTGTTGCGGCACGTTCGAACCAGTCGGCGGCTTCCGTTTCGTTCGGATCGACGCCCTTGCCCTGGTGGCGCAGTATGCCGTAATAGACCTGAGCGGACGTGTGTCCGCGTCTTGCCGCCCGGCCAAGCCAGAACGCACCCTGGCCCGGGTCGTTCAAACCGCTCTGTGCTTCGAGAAAAGACAGGCCAAGAGCGTATTGCGCTTCCGGATCATTGCGTTTTGCTGCCTCTTCCAGAAGTTCGCGCGCCTTTTCCTCGTCGAATGGACGGCCGTCACCTTCCTGATAGAGCAGAGCCAGATTGTACAGCGCAGAGGCGTTGCCGGCGTCGGCGGCCTGTTCGAATAGATCGGCTGCCCTTTTCTTATCGACGTCGACGCCAGTACCCAGAAGATAGAACTGTGCCAGCTGCATCGCAGATCCGGCATCACCCTTTGCAGCGGCAAGGCCATACCAGTCGGCGGCCTTGGATTTGTCCTGTTCGATGCCGAGGCCGGCTTCGTGCAATACACCCAGCAGCGCCTGGGCTGCCTGGTCTCCATCTTCCGCCAATGGAGTGGCAAGACCAAGAGCGGTCAGGAACCAGCCGCGTTGAAATGCGGTGTAAGCCGTGTCGGCAGTGGCTTCCTCGCTCTCGTCAAGTTTGGGCGGACCAGCGTCCACGATGCTCAGGAGTGTCTTGTCTTGCGTCGTGACATCAACCAGAACCGGGAGCGACCCTGCACTGGACGTTGTCGGCAGTTCGACCGGTGCAGGCGCTTCGGCGCCGGTCTCCTGCGCAAATGCCACTCCTTCAAATGTCGCGGCAAGAGTTGCTGCAGCAAGAAGAGTTGCGGCCCAGTTTTTTCCGCGTGGGCTGGTCTTGTCCTTGCGCATCAATCCTGCTCCGGTCTCAATAATATTATTCAACTTCGGGAAATGGATAAGCATCCAGAATTCTGTTTGCCTCTGAAATGATCGAGGAAATGTCTGCCGCCGGCTTCCAGACCGCATCTTTCAGCGCCACAAAATCAGCGCCGGTTGCTGCAGCTTCACCCAGGGTATCTATCGTGTTGCCTGCCAGGGCAACGCAGGGGGTTCCGAAGAGCTCCGCCCACCATGCGGCGGCGGTTAAAGTCTTGGAATGAGCGTTTTCCTTCTCTTCCAGATCCAGCTTCCCGAAGAAGATATAGTCTACGCCTGTTTCAGCCCATTCCATGGCATCGTGTTTCAGTTTTGTGCCCCCGGTTCCCACGATGCGGTCCGGCTGAAAACTTTCCACCGCAAGTTTCACGTCATCAAGAGACGTGTCGACGTGAACGCCATCGGCGCCGCTTCGTCCGGCAGCTTGCGTATCCCGGTAGACGATAGCAGCAGCGCCGCCTTCCTGAATGACGGGAACCAGAACGTCCGATGCGGCCTGCAGCTCCTTGGTGCCGGCACCAGGCATATAAATCAGCACACAGGCAATATCTCCGCCGGCAAAGGCCTTTTTGAGTTTCTCGGCCAGATCAACGGCGTCAAACTCGGGCGGTGTCACAAGGAAGAGGCGAGGGCGGTTCACGGTCAGCAGTCCTGGATCAGTTTGATTCTCAGTCCATGACCTAAAGACGGCGAAAGAGGGACGCAAGGCCCCTCTTTCAATAAAGTGAATGAAACTATCCGCTTGCAAGAAGCAGGAATCAGCTGATTTTCGGATCCAGGCTGCCGTCCTGATAGCGGGCTGCCATTTCCGCCAGCGTGATAACCTTCTTGATCTTGGAGGCCTGGCCAGCCGTGTTGAAGGCTTCCAGGCGCTCAACGCAGAGTTTCTGCATCGCTTCGCGGGCAGGCTTCAGGTATTTGCGCGGGTCGAACTCGCCCGGATTTTCGCTCAGAACCTTGCGGATCTGGCCGGTCATGGCCATGCGGTTGTCAGTGTCGATGTTGATCTTGCGGACGCCGTTCTTGATGCCGCGCTGAATCTCCTCGACAGGCACACCCCAGGTCTGTGGCATCTCGCCGCCATACTGGTTGATGATGTCCTGCAGGTCCTGCGGCACGGAGGAGGAACCGTGCATGACCAGATGGGTGTTCGGCAGGCGACGGTGGATTTCCTCTATCACATGCATCGCCAGGATTTCGCCGTCCGGCTTGCGAGTGAACTTGTAGGCGCCGTGACTGGTGCCCATGGCGATTGCCAGCGCGTCAACCTTGGTTTCCTGAACGAATTTGACAGCTTCTTCCGGGTCGGTCAGCAGCTGCTCCTGGCTGAGCTTGCCTTCAGCGCCGTGGCCATCTTCCTTGTCGCCCATACCGGTTTCCAGAGAGCCGAGAACACCCAGCTCGCCTTCAACGGAGATGCCGCCGAGATGAGACATGTCGGTTACCGTCTTGGTCACGCCGACATTGTAGTCCCAATTGGCCGGGGTCTTGCCGTCCGCTTCAAGAGAGCCATCCATCATGACAGATGTGAAACCGGCCTGAATGGCAGTCATGCAGGTCTGCGGCGCATTGCCATGGTCCAGATGCACGCAGACCGGAATGTGCGGGTAGATCTCGACGACCGCGTCCATCATGTGCTTCAGCATGACGTCGTGAGCATAGGCACGCGCACCGCGGGAAGCCTGGATGATGACCGGGGAATCGGTCTGGTCGGCTGCGGCCATGATCGCCAGAGCCTGTTCCATGTTGTTGATGTTGAATGCCGGAACGCCGTAATCGTTCTCGGCAGCATGATCAAGCAGCTGGCGAAGGGTAATACGTGCCATCAATAGTCTCCCAAGAGTCCGGTTCCGTGCAGGTCTGCTGCAGGCTAGCGCGATAATCACGTCACCGGTATTGCGGTGCGTCAATCCCCGGTGGTTCTATCAAGATTTTCCGGCATGGAAAGGGGGACGGGTGCGCTTAAATCAATTTAAATACAAAGCATTGCCAGAATCTCTGCCAACGCAATTAATTTGAAGCGCAAATTAAATTTCCGCTCCGACCGCTATTCCTGAACCGGCGAACTTATGTCGACGAAGGTTCCTGCTGGATCCTGCAAGATCATTCGCTTTTGTCCATAGGGCATTTTTCGAGGAGCTTCGATGATGTCCGCATTTGCAGCGAGCGCGCGTTTATGGATTGCGTCGCAATCTTCAACCACGAAAGTGAGCATCACCCCGGCCGGCGCCTGTTGGGCTTCGGCCGGGACGATGTCATGGGTTTGTTGGAGGATGCCCAGCTCCAGGCCGGGATTATCGGGATCAGCGAGATTGACGAACCAATCCGAGGAAAATTGAGGTTTCAATCCAAGGAGCTGCTCGTAGAAGGTCGCCGTTGCGGCGACCTCCTCGGTCAGGATGTTGGTGAAACTGCGCTGCATTCCGTTTCCTCCCAAACGTTCAGGAAAGCATCAGGATTCCAGCGCCTTGACGCCTGGCAGTTCCTTGCCTTCCAGCCATTCCAGAAAAGCACCGCCAGCGGTCGAAACATAGGAGAAACTGTCGGCCGCGCCCGCGTGGTTCAAGGCCGCGACCGTGTCGCCACCACCGGCAACGGAATTCAGTTTGCCTGCCTTTGTGTTTTCAGCTGCGTGTTTTGCAGCGGCTACCGTTGCCTTGTCGAACGGGGCGATCTCGAAAGCTCCGAGCGGGCCATTCCAGACCAGTGTCCTGGCTGCATCGATCTTGCCCTTGACGGTTTCAATTGAAGCAGCGCCTACGTCCAGGATCATGCCGTCGGACGGGATGGCATCGAGTGCGACAGTCTCGTTGTCCGCACCTGCCTTGAATTCCCTGGCAACAACGGCATCGTCGGGAAGGACGATTTCACAATTGGCTTTTTCCGCAGCGGTCATGATCCGCTTGGCGGTATCTGCCAGGTCGTGCTCGCAGAGCGACTTGCCGACGTCCGTGCCCTTGGCGGCCAGAAACGTATTTGCCATGCCTCCGCCGATCACCAGCATGTCGACCTTGGAAACAAGGTTCTCCAGAAGATCGATCTTGGAAGATACCTTCGCGCCGCCGACAACGGCCAGAACCGGACGCACCGGCTCACCGAGCGCGGAGCCGAGGGCTTCCAGCTCTGCCTGCATGGTGCGGCCGGCATAGGCTGGCAACAGCTTGGCAATGCCTTCCGTGGAGCCGTGGGCCCGGTGTGCCGCGGAGAAGGCATCGTTGACATAGATGTCGCCGTTGACGGCCAGGGCCTTGGCAAATTCCGGATCGTTCTTTTCCTCGCCCTTGTGGTAGCGGGTGTTCTCCAGAAGAAGAACATCGCCGTCGGCCATCGCCCCGATAGCGTCAGCTGCTGCTTCACCGATGCTATCGTCGGCAAAGGAGACGTTGCGGCCAAGTAGAGCGGCAACCGCAGGAGCGACTGGTGCAAGTGACATCGAGGCCACGCGCTCACCTTTCGGGCGCCCGAAATGGGCGAGCAGCACCACCTTTGCGCCCTTTTCGGACAGCTCGAGGATGGTCGGCAGGACCCGTTCGATACGGGTTGTGTCGGTTACCTTGTCACCATCCATCGGAACGTTCAGGTCAACGCGAACCAGAACGCGCTTGCCGGCAATGTCGGTCAGGTCGTCGAGAGTTTTGAAAGCCATTTGAACACCTGTTGTCAGGGGCGGGTCGAGTTGGTTGTGACGGCGATGCCGATGCCGAACAAGGTCAGCAGGACGCCGAAGGAGCGCTCCATCCAGAGTTTGGCGCGCATGAATTGAAGCCGGACGGCCGGAAGCGTGAAGAACAGCGTCACCAGGACAAACCACAGAAACACGCCGCTTGCCATGATGACACCATAGCCGATCTGCGTCCAAAGAGGTGTCTCGGGTGAGGTGACCTGTAGGAACACACTCAAGGCGAACATGGTGGCCTTCGGATTTGTCACATTTGTGAAAAAGCCCCAGCGCAATGCCTTGAGCGGCGGCATGCCTGTGCGCGCATCATCGGCAGGCATGTCTTTCGAGGCGGTCCGGTACATGGAAATGCCGAGAAAGACCAGATAGGCCGCGCCGATCAGCTTGAGCGCATTGAAGAGCAGGATCGACTGGGACACGACCAGGCCAATGCCCGCAAGGGCGTAGGTCACGTGAACGCCAAGCGCAAGGCCGATGCCGAGCGCAGTCATGATGCCTGCAAGGCGCCCGCCGATCAGGGCGTTGCGCAGAACAACGGCGAAATCGGGTCCGGGCACGATGGCAACGACGATGGTCAAAGAAATGACGGTGAGAAGTTCGAGCAAGTACACCCCCGAATGATCGAACATAGAAAAGGCGGATGCAGAAAGCCCGCATCCGCCTGAAAGGTCAATGTGGATGTTGTGACACCCAACTCATTGCTTAGATGAGTTTCGCCATGGCCACGGCCGTGTCGGCCATGCGGTTGGAGAAGCCCCACTCGTTGTCGTACCAGGTCAGGATGCGGACGAAGGTGCCGTCCATGACCTTGGTCTGATCCATGTGGAAGACCGACGAATGGCTGTCATGGTTGAAGTCCATGGAGACCAGCTTTTCTTCCGTGTAGCCCAGGATGCCCTTCAGTTTGCCGTCGGCCGCTTCCTTGATCGCGGCATTGATTTCCTCGACGGAGGTTTCGCGCTTGGCGATGAAGTTGAGGTCGACAACGGAGACGTTCGGGGTCGGGACACGGATGGCAACACCGTCCAGCTTGCCGTTCAGATCCGGCAGAACCAGGCCGACGGCCTTTGCCGCACCGGTGGAGGTCGGGATCATGGACATGGCTGCAGCGCGCGCGCGGTAGAGATCCTTGTGCATGGTGTCCAGGGTCGGCTGGTCACCCGTGTAGGAGTGGATCGTGGTCATGAAACCTTTTTCGATGCCGACCGTGTCGTTCAGGACGTAGGCAACCGGGGACAGGCAGTTGGTGGTGCAAGATGCGTTGGAGACGACCAGGTCGTCCGCAGTCAGCGCATCGTGGTTGACACCATAGACGATGGTCTTGTCAGCGCCGGAAGCCGGTGCGGAAACCAGAACGCGCTTTGCGCCGGCTTCCAGATGAGCGGAAGCTTTTTCCTTTGCCGTGAAGATGCCGGTGCACTCCAGAGCAACGTCAACGCCAAGCTCGCCCCAAGGCAAGTCCTTCGGGTCACGGATTGCAGTTACCTTGATCGGTTTGCCGCCACCAACGGAGATGGTTTCGCCTTCAACCGTGACTTCTGCCGGGAACCGGCCATGAACGGAATCGTAGCGCAGCAGGTGTGCGTTGGTTTCAACCGGGCCGAGATCGTTGATTGCAACGACTTCAATATCGGTGCGGCCGGATTCGACGATGGCACGCAATACATTGCGGCCGATGCGGCCGAAGCCGTTGATTGCTACCTTGGTTACCATAATCAACTCCTGCAATCTCCGGCGTGTCTCGCCGGGCTTAAATCGGTTTAAAAACCACATAGAGTGGTCACAGGAAGAGCACATTCGTGCTCGAAGGCCCGGCACCATAGGGGGAAGTCTCGGTGCCGGGAATTGATCTCAGTTAAGCGCCAAGCTTTTCTTTTACCGCTGTGACAACTGCGTCCTTGGTGATGCCGAAATGCTCGTACAACTCCTTGTAAGGAGCGCTTGCGCCAAATCCGGTCATGCCCACGAACAGGCCGTCATTGCCGATGAAGCGGTCCCAACCCATGCGGATGCCGGCTTCGACAGCAATTTTTACCTTGGCGTTGCCGATCACGGCAGCCTGGTAGTCGTCCGACTGTTGTTCAAACAGCTCGAAGGACGGAACTGAGACGACGCGTGCGGCAATGCCTGCGTCGGTCAGCTCCTTGTGAGCGTCAACCGCGATTTCAACTTCGGAACCTGAAGCGAAAATCGTTACGGCAGCATCGTCTTCACTTTCGATCAGCACGTATGCGCCCTTCGCGCAGCGGTTTTCTTCCTCATAGGACTTGCGTTGAGCCGGCAAGTTCTGACGGGTAAGGGCGAGGATGGACGGACCATCCTTGTTTTCCAGCGAGAGCTGCCAGCATTCCAGCGTCTCGGTGATGTCAGCCGGACGGAAGAAGGTCAGCTGGGGAATTGCACGCAGCGCGGCAAAGTGTTCAACCGGCTGGTGGGTCGGTCCGTCTTCGCCAAGGCCGATGGAATCGTGCGTCATCACGTGGATGACACGCTGGCCCATGAGAGCTGCCAGACGGATCGACGGGCGGCAGTAATCGGAGAAGATCAGGAAGCCGCCGGAATAGGGGATGAGACCGCCATGCAACGCCATGCCGTTCATGGCCGCTGCCATGCCGTGCTCGCGAATGCCGTAATGAATATAGCGGCCGGAGAAATCGTCCGGGGTGACCGGCAGCGTCTGCGCGGTCTTGGTGTTGTTGGAGCCGGTCAGGTCGGCAGAGCCGCCAATTGTTTCCGGGATAATTTCGTTGATGACGCCCAGGCAGGCCTCGGAAGCCTTGCGGGTCGCCATGGTTGGCTGGTCTTCTGCGAGCTGTTTCTTGTAGTCAAGAACAGCTTGAGTGAATCCGGCCGGCAGATCGCCCCGGTTGCGGCGTTCGAATTCGGCGCGAGTCTCGGCGTCGGTTTCGCCAAAGCGCTTCTGCCAGTCCTTGTGTGCTTGCGCGGACCGCAGACCGGCGATGCGCCAGGCATCCAGAATGTCGCTCGGAACTTCAAACGGCTCATGCGGCCAGTTCAACGTCTCGCGGGTGCCGGTGATTTCTTCCGCACCAAGCGGAGCGCCGTGAACTTTCGCGGTGCCTGCCTTGGTCGGTGCGCCGAATCCGATGGTGGTCTTGGCGGCGATCAGGGTCGGTTTGTCGCTGGCCTGTGCCTGACGGATCGCAGCCGCAATGGCTTCCGGATCATGACCGTCGACATCAATGGTGTTCCAGCCGGAGGCAGCAAAGCGGGCCTGCTGGTTCGTGCTGTCGGTGATCTCGACCTTGCCGTCGATGGAGATGCCGTTGTCATCCCAGATGACGATCAGCTTGTTGAGCTTCAGGTGACCGGCCAGGGTCAGGGCTTCCTGGCTGATGCCTTCCATGAGGCAGCCGTCACCTGCAAGAACGTATGTGAAATGATCGACAAGATCCTTGCCGAAACGGTCTGCCTGAAGGCGCTCTGCAATGGCCATGCCGACTGCGTTGCCGAGGCCCTGTCCAAGCGGACCGGTGGTGGTTTCGATCCCTGCGCCGTGGCCGTATTCCGGATGGCCTGCCGTGCGCGAGCCGAGCTGGCGGAAGTTTTTCAGTTCTTCCAGCGAGAAATCTTCATAGCCCAGCAGGTAGAGCAGGCTGTAGAGCAGCATTGAGCCATGGCCGGCGGACAGCACGAAGCGGTCACGATCGGACCAGTTCGGAGCGGTCGGGTCAAATTTCAGGAATTCGGTAAAAAGGACAGTGGCAATGTCGGCTGCGCCCATGGGCAGTCCGGGGTGACCGGATTTTGCCTTTTCCACGGCATCGATGGCAAGAAAGCGGATTGCATTTGCCATGCGCTGGTGTTTTTCAAGATCGGTCATCGTTTTCCCGTTGCTTGCTTTGGAGCCCCTTTAGACCAGAGCGGTTCATCTGGTAAAGGTATTTTCTGAGGTACGTCGCTCAAAAACTGACTTTCGTCAATCTCGATCAGGCGCCAGACAAATATCAGGAACGAGCACCGAGTCAATAAAGCTGCGCAAGGGTATTTCAGGAATAAAAATCCGGCCCGGCGGGTTATAGAGTTGAGGATTCTGCCAAGGGTGGCATTGACTGAGGGAAGATGCGGTGCCTAAGCTCGACACCCTAAAAAAGATTTGCTTTTTCGCCGCAAATCACACGTTTGAGTGTCATGATCTGAATGCATTTCAAATGCTTGGTGGCTGCAGGGGTGAAAGCGCTAAATCTCCAGCTCTGACGGAACGGAATGATAGGCGGGCGCCGCAAGCTATTGGGATAACGTGATTAATGGCGGAAATCGACTGCATGGAAAAGACCAGCCTTGCCGATGCGGTAAAACGCCTAGATGCTGCTGTGGGCAATCTTGAAACCGCAGTTCAGCGGCGCATGGACGCTGACAGATCCTTGAATTCCCTGCAGGAAGATTTGCAAAGGCTCGGCGAGGACCGCTCCCAGCTTGCGGCATCGCTTGACGAAAGCATAGCACGCGCGTCACGTCTGGAAGAGGCCAACAAAGATGTGTCCCGGCGTCTGGTTTCAGCCATGGAAACAATTCGAAGCGTGCTGGATGCGCACGGAGGTTAAGTACTGATGGCGCAGATTACAGTCACGATTAATGGCAAGTCGTTCCGCATGGCCTGTGACGACGGGGAAGAGGACCGGTTGATGGGGCTCGCTGCCCGTTTCGATGGCTGGATCTCCGAGCTCAGAGGTGCTTTCGGCGAAATCGGCGATCAGAGACTGACCGTCATGGCCGGGATCATGGCAACCGATCAGCTTTCGGAACTTGAAAAAAAGATAGCCCGGCTGGAGCAGGAACTGGTGGAAGCGAAGCAGCAACAAGTCGCTGCCCTCGACAATATGAGCCAGAACGAGGAAGAGCTTTCCAGGGCGATTCATACTGCGGCCGCACGGATCGAAAGTCTCGCCGATGGTCTGAGCAAGAGCTTGCGAACATCCGAGCCATCCTGATTCCGGCGTGCTGCCTGGAACAATTTTTCAGATTTCGTTTGTGATGAAATTTTTGACGCTCTGGTAATTGCGAGAGCGCGAGTCTATATGCGGTACTTGCGGCTGCCCGACACGTCAGGAAATTTATCCCCGGGGCCTTACGCATTCCCTAGGGAGCTGTCCCTGCTTTGGGCCGTGGTCCGTTGCATACGGCGCCCACCTACTTTGTAGGTTTCCCGGGATCGCAATTCCAACGGTCGGACGGCTGCACAGATTTGCCTTGTTGATTTGGTGCTCTGAATGTAAGGGGCGCAGGTCCCGGCAGATCGGGCCGGATATATTCAAAGAAGAGGCCCCATGACTGCTCTTTCCCCACTTGCTGCTGAAAAAGACGTTTATCGCAAACAGGCGCTTGGCCGCCGCAAGGCGATGGATGAGATCGAGCGTATCGAAAAGAGCCTGGCGCTCGTCGATCATGCTCACACTCTGCCGATTCCGGATGGTGCGATTGTCGCCGGGTTCTGGCCGATCCGCGATGAAATCGATCCACGGCCGCTGATGGACCATCTTCGGCAAAAGGGGCACCCGCTGTGTCTTCCCGCCATCGCGGAGCCGCATCTGCAGTTCAGGAAACTGGAACGCGGGACAGAACTGGTCTCTGCCGGCTTCGGGACAATGGAACCGGCTCCGCATGTGGAAGTCCTTCGACCGGATGTTCTTCTGATGCCGCTGGCCGGGTTCGACAAGTCGGGAAACCGGCTCGGATACGGCAAAGGTTATTATGATACGGCGATTACAGCTCTTGAAAAACAGGGTCCGCTGCTGTGTATCGGTGTCGCGTTTGGCGTTCAGGAGGTTGACCGCGTGCCCACAGAGGCGCATGACAAGCCTTTGAACGGGATTCTGACCGAAGTCGGATACCGGGCATTTGGCTAACCGGGTCGCCGGTTGACGGTCTAGCGAGGGTTTATGCGTATATTGTTTCTGGGGGATCTTGTCGGCCGGGTGGGCCGGACGGCGGTTATTCAGCAACTGCCGGAAATCGTTGAGACCAACCAGCTCGATTTCGTAGTCGTCAACGGCGAAAATTCCGCATCCGGCTTTGGCATTACAGAAGCCATTCTCCAGGATGTTCTCGATGCGGGCGCAGATGTGGTCACCACCGGCAACCATGTCTGGGACCAACGCGATACGCTTGTCTATATCGAACGGCAGGACCGGTTGCTGCGCCCGGTGAATTACCCCGCAGGCACGCCCGGCAGGGGTGCTCATCTTTATACGGCCCGCAATGGCGCCCAGGTGATGGTCGCCAATGTCATGGGCCGTGTCTATATGGATGCCCTGGATGATCCCTTCGCCGTCATGGACAGGGTTGTGAACGAATGCCCGCTCGGTCAGGTCGCTGACGCCATCATCGTGGACATCCATGCCGAAGCCACCAGCGAGAAACAGGCGATGGGGCATTTTCTCGACGGCCGGGTGAGTCTGGTCGTCGGGACGCACACCCATGTACCGACCGCCGACCACCAGATTCTGGAGCATGGTACCGCTTACCTTTCGGATGCCGGCATGTGCGGTTCCTATGACAGTGTGTTGGGAATGGACAAGGAAGAGCCGGTCAACCGGTTTCAGCGCAAGATTCCGGGATCGCGGTTCACCCCGGCAACCGGAGAGCCAACAATCTGCGGCGTTGCCGTCGAAACCGATGACCGCACGGGGTTGGCGGAGAGAGTTGCCCCGTTGCGTATCGGCGGTCGTCTTGAACCGGTGCTGCCGCCTTTTTGGTCCTGAGTGACCCGAGGAACCGCGCGGGATTTTCTCCGAACTGGATTTTCCGCGCCAACTTGCCTATAAGCGGCGCAGTTTTTCATCAAAATCATCTGCAGAGAACCGAGAAGAGCCATGGCAGGCCATTCAAAATTCAAGAACATCATGCACCGCAAGGGACGTCAGGATGCGGCCCGCTCAAAGATGTTCTCCAAGCTGTCCAAGGAAATCACTGTTGCCGCGAAGATGGGCGATCCGGATCCGGATTCGAACCCCCGCCTGCGTCTGGCCGTTCAGAACGCCAAGGCACAGTCCATGCCGAAGGACAATATCCAGCGTGCGATCAACAAGTCGCAGTCCGGCGAGGGCGACAATTATGAAGAGATCCGCTACGAGGGATATGGCCCGGCAGGTGTTGCCGTTGTTGTCGAGGCCTTGACCGACAACCGTAACCGATCTGCTTCCAACATACGCTCGTACTTCACCAAGTGCGGTGGTTCGCTTGGGGAGACTGGTTCGGTTTCCTTCATGTTCGACCGGGTCGGCGAGATCGTCTACAAGCCGGAAGCCGGTGAGGCCGACGCCGTTCTTGAAGCTGCGATCGAAGCCGGAGCGGAAGACGTTCAGTCCGATGAAGCGGGTCATACGATCTACACGGCATTTGAAGACCTGAACGACGTTGCCAAGGCTCTTGAAGGTGCGCTGGGCGAAGCGGATTCCACCAAGATCATCTGGAAGCCGCAGAATCTGACGCCGGTTGATGCCGACAAGGCTCAGACGCTGATGAAGCTCATCGACATGCTGGAAGACGATGACGACGTCCAGAACGTCTACTCGAATTTCGACGTTGATGAAGAGACCATGGCGGCGCTGGCGTCCTGATAGACCTTCGAAAAACTGATTGTCAAACCCCGGCCAAGCCGGGGTTTTGTTTTTTCAGATGGGGTTGGGTTCCGTCATCACGGGAAATGAACTGCGTCCCGGACTACCTGCTGGCGGCTCTTCTCACAGGCAGAGCTTATCAATGATGTTTGGCTATTCAGGAGACATTTCATGTTCGGCATTTTCGAACTGACACAAGCCGACCCGAAATCCCTTTCGGAACGGGCTCTCAAGCTGTCTGAAGAAGCTGGAGAGCTCGCACAGGCGGTTCTATCCGTCACCAAGGCCCCGGGCAGCGAATACAAGAATCACTCGCTTGCCGATGTCCGTGAAGAGGCTGTTGACGCAGCGATTGTCGCGCTGAGTGTTCTGGCGCATGCATCGTCCAGCAAGGAAGAATTCCAGGCCGAGCTTGACAGGCTGATGGGTGAAAAATGCGCCAAATGGCAGGAAAAAGTCTCAGGTTGATCCCTATCCCCGGAAGAGAGAATCAAGAGCAGGCATGCTGGTGAGGGCCGCCAGGGCAATCAGGACATAGGCAATTTTCCTATAGAGGTCCGGATTGGCATTCTTGAATCCTCTGGAACCGGCGAATATGGCGATGGCATAGACCGGGATCGCCATGAGCAGGAGATGGAAAACCTCCAGGGTGAAAAAGCCGTTCAGGATATAGGCGGCAAAGGTGCCGAAACTCGCCAGGGCGAAAAAAATGATCAGATTGGCCCGGACAATGGCCGGTTCTTTCGCGCTCGACAGCCAAAATGCGACGACAGGCGGTCCGGAGACTTGCGAAATTCCGCCGAGCACTCCGGCAACACCACCGACACCAAGTGAAATCGCAGTGCCCGGTTTTCTGTGGTAACGCCAGCCTGAAATCAGCAGCAACAGCAGACCGGCAACAATCGCAAAAATGGACCAACGAAGGATCAGAACGTCGGCGTTCGCCAAAAGCCAGGCGCCAAAATGCACGAAAACCACCGCGCCGATCACAGCAGGGAGAACCGTGGCCCAGTCGCACATTCTAAGCGCACGAATGACCAGGGGCAGTGCGACAATGCCGTCGATGAACAGAAACGCGGCTGCGGCCGTGGATGGCACGAGGACGCTGGTTGCCACGGGCATGAAGATCATTCCCGCGCCAAAACCGGCAAATCCGCGCACGCAACCGGCGATGAACAGAACTGCGGCGAGGAACATGAGAAGTTGAGGCGGAAAGGAATTGAAAATCTCGAACATGAAAACTCGCAGATTTGCGGGTGCGAAAACGAAAGGCGCAGGACTTCAATCGAGCTTCCGCTGGAAAGGGGAGGACTGCGCACAGGGGTACGGCGAAAAACAGCCTCTGCTGCGGCCGGCTCTCATGAGGTTTTAGACAGGCTTTCCGTTGGTAAGCTGCGCTTTGGCTGGCGTCAACGGGGAAGTTTTGTTACCGATTTGTTCCATGACACATGCGATTCGATTGCTGGGCATCGACCCGGGGCTGCGGCGCACCGGCTGGGGCATGATTGAGGCGGCCGGAAACAGGCTGTCCTTCATAGCTTCGGGAACGGTCACCTCCGACAACAAAAAGAGCCTGGCTGAACGGCTGGTTCAACTTCACGACGGGCTGCATGAGGTGGTACGCTGGCACGACCCGGCCGAAGCTGCGGTCGAACATACTTTCGTCAACAAGGATGCGGGCGCGACCCTCAAACTTGGTCAGGCGCGTGGCATCGCTTTGCTCGTGCCCTCGCTTTCGGGACTTCCTGTCGCTGAATATGCGCCGAATCTGGTGAAGAAAACCGTCGTCGGGACAGGTCATGCGGAAAAGGAACAGATCCGGGCAATGGTGAAGGTGCTGATGCCAAGGGCAACCTTCAATTCAGACGATGCGGCAGATGCTCTGGCGATTGCCATTTGTCATGCCCAGCACAGGGCCAGTACCGCAGCACGTCTTGCCGCAGTGGGGGCAGTATGATCGGAAAACTCAAGGGCACCGTCGACAGCTACGGCGAAGACCATCTGATCCTGGACGTGCACGGTGTCGGTTATCAGGTTTATTGCCCATCGCGCATTTTGCAGGGCCTGCCAAGGGCAGGGGAAGCAGCGGTTCTGTTCATAGAAACCATCGTTCGGGAAGACATGATCCGTCTCTACGGCTTCGGCCTGGAAGCGGAAAGGGAATGGTTCCGGATTCTGATGACCGTTCAAGGAGTCGGAGCCAAGGTGGCGCTGGGAATTCTCGGCATTCTGAAGGCGAGTGAAGTTGCCAACGCGATCGCACTTGGCGACAAGGCGACGATTTCCCGTGCCCCTGGTGTCGGGAAACGCGTTGCGGAACGCATTCTTTCGGAACTGAAGGACAAGGCCCCGAGCCACGCCAGTGTCGATCAGGCCACGATCTCGGTCTCTCAGGATGTGGCAGACAATATTGCTGCGCGACCGGTTGCCGAAGCGGTTTCCGCCCTGACAAATCTGGGTTATGCCCAGGCACAGGCCAGTGCCGCGGTGGCAAAGGCCATGCAGTCCGCAGGAGAAGATGCTTCGACTGAAGTTCTGATCCGGTTGGGCCTGAAGGAACTGGCAGGATGATTGCCTTTACTTACGCGGTCATTGCGATTGTCTTTGTGGTATTGGGCATTGGCGGGATCATGTATCTCGACCACAAGTTCTCGCAGTCGGTCGGGGATCGTCCTTTTGCAATCAAGGGGCGCCGGATCGACACGGATGATCCGTTTGTCCGCAGCCAGTTCAGAAAATTCTATGCACTCAGAGTCGCCTATTCGATAGCTCTTCTGGTGCTTTTGTTGGTAGTCGTAAGCCATGTCGGATGACACACGCATTGTTACGCCGGAAATCCGGGGCGATGAGATCGACAGCACCATGCGTCCGCAAGCGCTGGACGATTTCGTTGGTCAGGCACAGGCCCGCGCCAATCTGAAGGTCTTCATCGGTGCGGCCAAAGCACGCGGCGAAGCTCTGGACCATGTTCTCTTTGTCGGGCCTCCGGGGTTGGGCAAGACAACGCTTGCGCAGATCATGGCGCGTGAACTGGGGGTCAATTTCCGGGCTACTTCAGGACCGGTGATCGCGAAGGCGGGTGACCTTGCCGCGTTGTTGACCAATCTGGAAGAACGCGACGTCCTGTTCATCGATGAAATTCACCGTCTCAATCCGGCGGTGGAAGAAGTGCTCTATCCGGCGATGGAAGACTATCAGCTCGACCTGATCATCGGTGAGGGACCTGCAGCCCGGTCGGTCAAGATCGATCTGGCGAAGTTCACGCTTGTCGCGGCAACCACCCGGCTTGGCCTTCTGACGACCCCGCTCAGGGATCGTTTCGGCATTCCGGTGCGGTTGCAATTCTATACGGTTCAAGAGCTGGAACACATCGTCAAACGCGGCGCTTCTATTCTTGGTATCGGAATGGCGGAAGACGGAGCGCACGAGATCGCAAAGCGCTCGCGGGGGACGCCCCGGATCGCCGGCCGGTTGCTGAGGCGGGTTCGCGACTTTGCGGTATTCGAAGGTGCGGAACGAGTCGACCGGATGCTGGCGGACAAGGCGCTGCTCCAGCTCGAAGTCGATGGAGCGGGGCTCGACAGCCTCGACCGGCGTTATCTCAACCAGATCGCGGTGAACTTCGGTGGTGGACCGGTAGGAATCGAGACGATCGCCGCCGCACTTTCCGAGCCCCGGGACGCAATCGAAGAAATTGTCGAGCCCTACCTCATTCAGAACGGTTTCCTGCAAAGAACACCGCGCGGCCGTATCTTGACGCCCATGGCCTTCACTCACCTCGGTCTCGCGGCTCCGGCTCGACCTGATGGACCTCAAATGGGGCTCTTCGCGGACCCTGAATAGAAAAGCCGGATAATCTATTGACGCGGCATCGTAATTTTTATCGATGAAGCTGATGTAGTGGTTAAGCTTTTATTGGCGAATCCGCTCGTATTGTCTCTTTAACTATGCGGGGGACACTATGCGTAAGCGGCTTTCATCAAAACTAGCTCTTATGTTCTTGGCTGGCGCACTCACCATGTGCGTGGCTATTGTTACGGTTACATCGACTCTCTCAAGAGACGTTGCAAACGGGCAAGCCGACAACAGCCTCCAGAGCGCGACCAAGGCCAAGCAAAAGGTGCTTGAACTGGCTTTGGGCCAGGTGATCTACAGCGCGAAGTTTTTCGTGTCTCTAGAAGAGGCGAAAGACAGTCTGATGAAGACGCTTGTCGGTTGGAAAAACCTGAAGGAAGGGCAGAAAGAAACTCTTCGCAGGATTTTCGTGACGGAAAACCCGCACCCGCCGCAGGAACGTCATCTGCTGAACGAACCGGCCGAATCCAACTACTACGTCAACAATCACAAGGTTGTTCACCCGATCTACCAGGACGTTATCGAGCAGGGGTTGTTCTCTGACGCGGCGTTGGCAAACCCGGACGGTTTCATCACTTACACCTATCGCAAGGGCCCCGAGTTTGCCTTCCATGTCGATGATGCGGAAATCAACGGCAACCCGGTTCAGATGGCGATGGGCAATCTGTTTGCAGCTGCCAAGAGTGAAACTCTCGCAGCCGGTCAGATTTATTCTTCCGGGTTTGTTGCTGCAGAGGATGGAACGGTTTCTCTGGTTCTGGCAGCTCCGGTCTTCTACCTGGATCGCTTTTTCGGCGCCGTGGCGTTTTCCGCCGACATGCAGCAGCTTGCGGCACTCCTGAACGAACCTTCGGGTCTGGGCGAGAGCGAGCTGAGTTTCCTGGTCGATGCTTCAGGGCAGCTGGTTCAGTTGAACGATGCCGGCCAGGCAAGTACGGTGCTTTCGCTTGCCGATGTTTCGACCGGTGACCGGTTGATTAAGCTTGATGGCAACGATTTCCGTTTTGCCGAAGCGACGGACACGTTCGAGAACACGCCGTATGGCGTCGTGGAAGCTGTCAGGCAGACCGAGCTTTCCGCTGCCGCAGATCGTATCACCTATGGTGCTGTTATTTCCGGCTTCCTGTGTCTTGTTCCGATTGTCGGCCTGATCTGGTGGGTCACCCGGCGCATGTTTGCGCCGATGGAGTACCTGGCTGTCGCCGCGGGTAAGATTGCCGACGGCGAATTGGAAGTTGCCGTGGAAGCGACGGAACGGCAGGACGAGATCGGACGGCTTGCGCGCTGCATTGAGGTATTCAAGGATAATTCCGTCGAACGTGAACGCCTTGCCGCAGAACGCAAGGTGGGACACATCGCCCGTGAGAAGCGTGAAAAGCTGATAGATTCGCTGATTGCCTCGTTCCGGGCGGAATCCCAAGCTGCGCTGGAACTTGTCGAGACGAACATCGCGAGGGTTGAGGACGTCTCCTCTGCGCTGAACGACCGGTCTGCATCGGCCTCCGAGCAAGGGCAGACGGCGGTCAGCACGTCGCAAAACGCATCTTCGAATGTGCAGGCCGTGGCCTCTGCGACGGAGGAGCTGAATGCCTCGATCTCGGAAATCTCCCGCCAGGTCGAGACGACTGCCACCATCGTGGAACAGACAACCGCTGCGGCACAAAGCTCCAACTCGAAGATTTCCGGGCTGGCGGAAGCCGCCAACAAGATTGGCGATGTTGTCTCCTTGATTTCCGAAATTGCCGAGCAGACCAATCTGCTTGCCTTGAACGCTACCATCGAGGCTGCGCGTGCAGGCGATGCGGGCAAGGGCTTCGCAGTTGTCGCGTCCGAGGTGAAGTCGCTGGCAGGGCAGACTGCCAAGGCGACGGAAGAAATCTCCGCGCAGATTGCCGCCATCCAGGCTTCGACAACGGATGCGGTCGAAGAGATTGCCCGGGTCTCGGAATCGGTTGAGGAGGTCAACTCCTACACGATCACCATTTCCGATGCTGTTCAGCAGCAGGGATCGGCGACAGGCGAGATTTCGCGCAATGTCGCGGAGGCAGCAGACGGAACGCGAAGCGTTGCTTCCACCGTTGCCTCACTGAATGAGGGTGTTGAGGAAAATACCGCGGCTGTCGGCGACATGCTGACGGCGACACTGGAGATGAAGCAACAGGCGGAACAGCTACGTGGTTCCGTCGAGAAGTTCCTCTCAGAGGTTGCAGCTGCCTGATCGAGATCCTAGGTAAGCGGGCAGGGCCTTCCGGTTTGAAGACCGGAAGGCCCTTTTCATTAGAGCGAGAGAGGATTGCGCCGTGACGGATTGGCCGGATTTGGCGGGACGCCTGGAAGAGGGCGGACACGCGCTGCCCGTTAGGGTCTATTACGAAGACACGGATTTTACCGGCATTGTTTATCACGGTGCCTATGTGCGGTTTTTCGAACGTGCACGATCCGATTTTCTTCGGTTGATCGGCATACATCATGCCGAAATGGCAGAAGGTGCGCATGGCGGCTCGCTTGCATTTGCGGTTCGCAGCATGACCCTTGATTTTCAAAAACCGGCGCGGATCGACGATATTCTGGAGGTCCACACCAGTCTCTCGGAATACAAGGGCGCCCGGATCAAGCTCGATCAGCTGATTTATCGGGGTGAAGAGCTGCTGGTTTCGGCCGCGGTCACCGTTGCGATCATAACCTCCGAAGGCCGGCCGACCCGTTTGCCGCAGATCCTGGCGGAAAAACTCCAGCATCACGCTCCGGGTGAATCGTCTGGCGATTGAAGGGGTTGGGAGAAACCCGGCCCAGTAGGCGCATAGTTCTCATCAAAATACTGAAAAACAAACTGCTGCGTTAAGCTTGCAGTAACCTTAATTGATTCCTTTAGAGAGGGACTTGCTTTGTTCAGCAAAGTCCCAGTTTTGACAAATTCAACCGTCAGAGAGGCGGCTGGCTATTAGAGCTGACGTGTTGATTCCGGTTCATCAGAGGCTGCCGGAACTTCAGAGCAAATGAACGTCAGACGGCCTAGGGGTCTTTGAATATATGGAAACACTAGTCCAATCGACATTGGCGGCGCCGGAAGGTGATATCTCGTTTTTCGCGTTGTTCTGGCAAGCGCACATCATCGTCAAGATCGTGATGATCGGCCTGCTCGGAGCATCCGTGTGGTGCTGGGCCATCATCGTCGACAAATTCCTGCTGATCGGCCGCACCAGACGGCAGATGAGCCGGTTTGAAACCGTTTTCTGGTCGGGGCAATCCCTCGAAGAGCTTTATGGAACGCTTCACAACCGGGTGAATCATTCCATGGCCGCCCTGTTCGTCGCGGCAATGCGTGAATGGAAACGCAGCCACGAAGGGGCCAAACCTGCCATTGGCAGCCTGCAGCAGCGCATCGACCGGGTGATGGATGTCACCATCCAGCGGGAAGCCGAGCGGCTGGAAAGCCGGTTGCTGATCCTGGCAACAGTCGGGTCCTCGGCGCCGTTCATCGGTCTCTTCGGTACTGTCTGGGGCATCATGACCGCCTTTCAGGCGATTGCCGCTTCCGAAAGCACGAACCTGGCCGTTGTAGCGCCCGGGATTGCCGAGGCGCTGTTTGCGACGGCACTGGGCCTGCTTGCCGCCATTCCGGCCGTTATTGCCTACAACAAGTTCAATTCCGATGTCGGCAAGGCGGTCTCGCGCATGGAAGGGTTTGCGGACGAGTTTTCCGCCATTCTGTCGCGTCAGATCGACGAGAGGGGCTGAGCCATGGCCATGCAGGTCGGTTCCGGTGATGCTGGTGGTGGACGGCGCGGACGGCGCCGGCGGCGGCACGCCCCAATGAGCGAAATCAACGTGACGCCTTTCGTCGATGTCATGCTGGTTCTGCTGATCATATTCATGGTCGCGGCTCCGCTTCTCACCGTGGGAGTGCCGATCGACCTTCCCGAAACACGCGCCAAGGCGCTTGAGGGAGACACGGAGCCGATCACGATCTCGGTCAGCTCCGCCGGAGAAATTTTCATTCAGGATACGCCCATTGCCATTGACGAGGTTGTTCCGAAACTCGAGGCCATTGCCGCCAACGGGTATGACGAACGCATCTATGTGCGCGGCGATCAGGATGCCGACTACGGTACCATGATGCAGCTGATGGGCCGGATTAACGCCGCCGGGTTCAAACGCCTCGGACTTGTCACACTGGAAGAACGGGATTCGTAACGCGACATGCGCGCAGGTCTCATCGCGTCATTAGCTGGTCATACGGCAATTCTGGTCTGGGGCATGATCGCCTTGCCGGGCGCGGAGAGTTTTTCCGTTCCGCAGGTCGAATCCTTGCCTGTCGATCTTGTGCCGGTGGAGGAATTCACGCAGCTGAGAATTGGTGAGAAAACAGCCGAAATTCGCGAGATCGCAGCATTGCAGCCGGCCGATACACCGACCGAAGAGCCTCCGCAACCTGCGGACAAACCGGGTGAAAGCCAGGTTCAGCAGCCGACACCGCCAACGCCATCGCCAACTCCGGCACCAGCTCCAGAGCCTGAACCGGAGCCGCAGGAAGTCGCTGAACCTGAACCAGCACCTGCACCGCAGCCCGAGCCAGCGCCTGCGCCGGAACCCGAACCGGCACCGGATCCTGAACCCGCTCCCGAGCCGGAACCGCAGCAACAGGCTGCCCCGGCCCCGCAGCCGATTGTGACCAGTGTCGCGCCGCGGACAAAACCGACACCGCCGCGCCGTGCGCCGGAGCCACCGCAGGACAATTTCGACTCTACCGAAATTGCCGCGCTGCTGAACAAGGTCGAACCTGCGAAACAGACTGGCAATGCCTCACAGGAACCTGCATCGCTCGGGTCACGGCAGGGTGCACAGAATGTGCGCATGAGCCAATCCGAGCTTGATGCCCTTCGTGGTCAGGTCGAGCAGTGCTGGAGCCCACCAGTCGGTGCGGTCGGTGCGGAAGAACTCAAGGTTCGGGTGCGGTTCAGCCTTGCCCAGGATGGTCAGGTAGCCGGAAGTCCTGAAGTTCTGAACTCCAACGGAAACCCGGCTTTCCGGGCGGCATCAAGCAGTGCGGTCCGTGCGATCATGCGCTGTCAGCCGTATAATCTGCCTGTTGCCAAATACGAGGCCTGGCAGGAAGTGATCATTAATTTCGACCCGAGACAAATGCTCGGGGGATAGTCCGGTCAGACCGGAAACATACTGTCGATGAGGGAGCATTTTGCTCATGCGTGGAATACTGAAGGCACTTACAGTTCTTAGGGGCCGAAAAGCCTGGGGGCTTGCTGTTGTTTTGGCTATCGCAGTGGTGGCTGCGTCGAAGCCTGCATCCGCGCTTGTCGAAATCGATATCACTCAGGGCAACATCGAACCACTGCCGATTGCTCTGCCCGCTTTTTCTTCCGAAGGCGGTGACAGCAAACTTGCTGCCGACATGACCGCGGTGATTTCTGCCGATCTGAAAAGGTCCGGCCTGTTCAATCCGCTTGATCCGGCAAGTTTCATCCAGAAAAACATGAGCGTGAATTCCACGCCGCGCTTTGGCGACTGGCGTCAGATCACCGCGCAGGCTCTGGTTACCGGCACTGTCATCAAGCAGCCGGATGGACGGCTGCGTGCAGAATTCCGTCTGTGGGACGTCTTTGCCGCCGAACAGATGCTCGGCCAGCAATTCTACACCACGCCGGAAAACTGGCGACGCCTGGCTCATATCATCGCCGATGCGATTTATGAGCGTCTTACCGGTGAAAAAGGGTATTTCGACACGCGGATCGTCTTTGTCGATGAAACCGGTCCCAAGGACAAGCGTGTGAAGCGACTGGCAATCATGGATCAGGATGGGGCCAACGTGCGGTATCTCACCCGAGGCGATGATCTGGTGCTGACGCCGCGCTTCTCGCCGAGCCGTCAGGAAATCACCTACATGTCCTATGGTGGAGCGGATCCGAGTGTCTACCTGCTGAACATCGAGACCGGACAACGCGAGATTGTCGGCAATTTTCCGGGCATGACGTTTGCACCGCGTTTCTCACCTGATGGTCAAAGCGTTGTCATGAGCCTTCAGCAAGGCGGCAATGCAAACATCTTCAAGATGGACTTGCGGTCCCGCCGGACGACGCGTCTGACCAACACGGCGGCCATCGATACCAGCCCGTCCTTCTCGCCCGACGGACGCCAGATCGTCTTTGAATCGGATCGCGGCGGCTCTCAGCAGCTTTACGTGATGAATGCCGATGGCGGTAATGCGCAGCGCATTTCCTTCGGCCCGGGCCGTTATTCGACACCGGTCTGGTCACCTCGCGGCGATTTGATCGCCTTCACGAAACAGCATCAGGGCCGTTTCATGATCGGTGTCATGCGTCCGGACGGCAAAGGGGAACGTATTCTGACCGAGGGCTACCACAACGAAGGGCCTGCCTGGTCGCCAAATGGCCGGGTTCTGGTGTTTTTCCGCGATACGCCGGGGGCAAACGGCGGCCCGCAGGTCTGGACGGTGGACCTGACCGGTTACAACGAACAGCGGGTGGACACCCCGGCCTTCGCGTCGGATCCGTCCTGGTCACCGCTCATAAATTAACTTTCAATCGGCTCGCTGCCCGTTGGTGTTAAGCATTTGCTAACCAGGTTTGCAAAGATGCTCTTAACCAGGTTTGGCTACAAAGCATTTACCTAAACCGGACAAATCGAAGATCGAGTTGACCGGATGTCAGATTGGCGGGCTGGGGATTAGGAGACAGGAATGTTCAAACAAGAAATTGCTGCAAGAAGCGCACGCTGGATTGCGGTCTGTTTCGCGGTTCTGTTTGCCGCAGCATGTGCTCAGACCAAGACGGATGGGCTTTCCAGCAATGTGAAACCCGGAACCGGGCAGGATTTCGTGGTCAACGTTGGCGATCGGGTGTTCTTTGAAGAAGATCAGTCCACGCTGACAGCGCAAGGACAGTCAACCTTGGGCAACCAGGCGAAATGGCTCAACAAGTTCTCGCAATACACGATCACTGTTGAAGGTCATGCGGACGAGCGCGGTACGCGCCAGTACAACATCGCACTTGGTGCCCGGCGGGCTCAGGCTGCACGAGATTATCTGGTCGCACAAGGCGTGAGCACTTCGCGGATCAAGACGATTTCCTACGGCAAGGAACGTCCGGTCGCGGTTTGCAACGACAACAGCTGCTGGTCTCAAAACCGCCGTGCAGTTACGGTGCTGAACAACGCGACCAATTGATCGGATCACAATTCGACTGCAAAGGCCGGGCTTGTTGTCCGGCCTTTTCTTTTGTTCATTGACAAAATGGGCGAATTCTCCCGACAAGAGGCCGAAATCGTCAAACTTTGGCCGAAGTCGAAGCGCTCTGTGCACTTGAGTGCAGAGCCGGGCATGCTAAGACTTCATGCATGAGGGCCAGAGGAGCATCGGCGCGAATATGCATCTATGTTCAAAGCACAACTGCCCCTGAACCGGAGGAGCGAATGCGAAATTTCAAGGGACTGGCAAGTCTCTTCGTTGCGATGGTTTTCATCGCGGTTGCCACACCGTCCGAGGCACAGCTTTTCGGACGTAAGAAAGACGATTCAAGCGTGCGGATCGGCCAGCTGGAAGAGCGGATCCGGGTGCTGACCGGCCAGATCGAGCAATTGTCCTACCAGATGCGGGAATTGCAGGATCAAATGCGCCGCATGCAGGAAGACAACGAATACCGCTTCCAGCAGTTGGAAGGTGGAACGCCGGGCAAACGTTCGGAGATTGCACCAAATGCTGCCCCCGGCAGCACGGCACCGGGACTTTCTCCTGACGGAACGCCCCAGACCGGAACCCTGGTGGCTCCGGGTGGCGGGTTCGCAACTCTGCCGGCCGAAGGGTCCGGTGATGGCGACTGGGATCAGACCGGCGGCTATCAGGGTGGCGACGGACCGATCGATCTGTCCGCGCTGGCCAATGGTCTGGAAAACGTACCTGGTACCGGTCAGGATGCCGGTCCCGGTCCGGGCCTTTCAACGAACGATGACCAGATCGCTTCCGTCATCGGCAGCGGAGATCCGCGGACGGATTATGACCAGGCCTATTCTCTTGCGGTGAACGGCGACTACGCGGGAGCAGAGCGCGGGTTTCGGATGTTTCTGGAAAGCTATCCGGACGATGCCCTTTCGGCCAATGCGCAGTACTGGCTGGGAGAAAGCCTGCTGGCGCAACAAAACTTCCGGGAAGCTGCAGATGCGTTCCTGAAGACTTACACGGATCATCCGGGTAATTCCAAAGGACCGGACAGCCTGTTGAAGCTTGGTGTTTCGTTGCGCGGACTTGGAGAGAAGGATGCTGCCTGCGCGACATTCTCAGAGCTTTTGAGCAAGTTTCCGAACGCTGCTCCGGCCGTGTTGTCTCAGGCACGGGATGAACGCCGCCGTGCGCAATGTACCTGACAAGCCGGTCGAGCCCGCCGGGCTCCCGGCTGATGACGTCGACAAACTCTTTTCAGTCCTAAAACCTTTTTCAAAGCTGACGCTTGCCGTATCCGGTGGCGGCGACTCCCTTTGCCTGATGACACTTTTCAACGAATGGCGGCACCGGACTGGTTGGACCGGTGAGGCGGAGGTCGTTGTGGTCGACCATGGCCTCAGACCGGAAAGCGAAGCGGAAGCGCTATTTGTTGTCAGAACCGCGGTAGATGCCGCCCTTCCAGCGACAGTGCTTTGCTGGGAAGGGGAAAAGCCGTCCCGCAATATTCAGGAAGCCGCACGCCTGGCGCGGTATCGATTGATTTCGCAACATATGCGGCGATCGGGTAGCGACGCCCTGGTGCTGGGGCACCATCTGGATGATCAGGCCGAGACCTTCTTGGACAGGCTCTCTCGCGGAAGCGGCCTTCACGGATTAAGCGCAATGGCGGGAGATGAGCCTGATGGCCCCGAGGGACTTCGGCTGTTGCGCCCTCTGCTTCAGGTGCCAAGGAAGAAACTGGAAGCTAGTCTGCGGGAGCGTGGTCTGGCCTGGTGTTCGGATCCATCGAACCAGGATTTGAAGTACAAGCGGAGCCGATTGCGCAAAATTCTGGCATTGCTGGCAGAAGAAGGGTTGTCCGCGGAGCGGATTTCCCAGACGTCGGCGCACCTTCGAAGAACCCGGGAGGCGTTGGATCAAACCACCCGGGAGTTTGCGGAAAAACATCTTGCCGAGCATCCGGCAGGCCCCTTGAAACTGAGCCGGCAGGCATACCGGGATCTGCCGGAAGAATTGCGATTGCGTTTTCTCACGTTGGCTTTGGGGCGTGCGACTGGGGTGAAGCCACGTGTTAGACTGCAGAAACTGCAGGTTCTGGACCAGGCGCTGATGCTTGTGAAGGAACACCGCCAGACGCTCGCCGGCGCTTTGGTAAAGGCAGACGAGGAAACCATATGGTGCTGGCGGGAAGCGGGCAGAACGCCACCTGAAACTCTCTATGCGCCGATCGGCGAAGGCATCTGGGATCACCGCTTCAGGTATTCGGTCAAGACCGGAGCGGGCACGCCGGAGCTTGAGCCCGCAATCCGTCTCGGCCCATTGTGTCACTCACCAATTCAGATGAAGGACATAGAATGGCCGCAAGATTGGCCGAGAGAAGCGTTCGATTGTTCGCCGGTTGTATGGAGTGAAGGAGGGGAAATTTACCCTCATTCCTGTTCGGTGAACATGCCAATTGGTGAAATTGACAAGGGTGAAGTCCTGAATTTGGCGCGGATGCCTTTCCGGGCTAAATTAATGAGTAACTATTTAGACGAAGGGGACGCGGAGCGGAAAATCTAGAGTTTTCCTCGCACCAATCTTCTGATAGTGGTCCGGCCTTAAGAAAAAAGTCAGTGCATATGCGCAACTATGGCGCACCGCCTTGGCAGCGGGCTTTGGGCGACCTATCTTCGCTCTAAAGAAATGTAACCGCGTGCAGTAAGTCGCGTTGGGCGGTTAAGGGAACAAAATGAACGCACATTTTCGCAACTTTGCTCTTTGGGTGATCATCGCGCTGCTGTTGATCGCATTGTTCCAGCTGTTTCAGAGTCCTGCTCAGCATGGTGCAACCAACGACATTGCCTATTCGGACTTCATGAAGCAGGTCGACAATGGCGAAGTCAGGTCGGTCACCATCCAGGAACAGAAGATCACTGGTATTTATAACAGCGGTGGAGCCTTCCAGACCTATGCGCCGGATGGAGCGCAATATGTCGATGAACTCCGTGGCAAGGGCGTACTGATCAAGGCCAATCCTCCAGCTGAAAGCTCTCCTTTGCTTGGAGCGCTGTTCTCCTGGCTGCCGATGCTGATCATCCTGGGTATCTGGATCTTCGTGATGCGCCAGATGCAGGGATCCGGCGGCAAGGCGATGGGCTTCGGCAAGTCGAAAGCAAAGCTTCTGACGGAAGCGCATGGCCGTGTCACCTTTGAAGACGTCGCCGGTATTGATGAAGCCAAGGAAGATCTTCAGGAGATTGTCGAGTTTCTGCGTGATCCGCAGAAGTTCCAGCGTCTCGGTGGCCGCATTCCGCGCGGTGTGCTGCTCGTTGGTCCTCCGGGAACCGGTAAGACGCTGACGGCGCGTGCCGTTGCCGGCGAAGCAAACGTGCCGTTCTTCACCATTTCCGGTTCTGACTTTGTGGAAATGTTCGTCGGTGTGGGTGCTTCTCGTGTCCGTGACATGTTCGAGCAGGCCAAGAAGAACGCACCGTGCATCATCTTCATCGACGAAATCGACGCTGTCGGTCGCCATCGTGGTGCCGGTCTTGGCGGCGGTAACGACGAACGCGAGCAGACCCTGAACCAGCTTCTGGTCGAGATGGATGGTTTCGAGCCGAATGAAGGTATCATCATCATCGCCGCGACCAACCGTCCGGACGTGCTTGATCCGGCCCTGCTGCGTCCAGGCCGTTTCGACCGTCAGATCGTTGTTCCGAACCCGGACATCACCGGCCGCGAGAAGATCCTCAAGGTACATATGCGCAAGGTGCCGCTGGCTCCGGATGTCGATGTCAAGACACTGGCGCGTGGGACCCCGGGCTTCTCGGGTGCCGATCTGATGAACCTCGTCAACGAGGCGGCTCTTCTGGCTGCCCGCCGGTCCAAGCGTCTGGTCACGATGGCCGAGTTTGAAGACGCGAAAGACAAGGTCATGATGGGTGCCGAACGCCGGACGCTGGTCATGACCGAGGAAGAGAAGAAGCTCACCGCGTACCACGAGGCAGGTCACGCTCTGGTCGCACTTCATCAGGAAGCCTCCGACCCGATCCACAAGGCGACCATCATTCCGCGCGGACGTGCGCTCGGTATGGTGATGCGTCTGCCGGAAAAGGACCAGGTTTCCCTGACCCGTGCGAAGTGTAAGGCCGATCTCGCCGTTGCCATGGGTGGCCGAGTCGCAGAAGAAATGATCTTCGGCTACGAGAAGGTAACTTCCGGTGCTTCCGGTGACATCCAGATGGCGACCAAACTGGCGCGTGCCATGGCGACACAGTTCGGCATGTCGGACAAGCTTGGTCCCTTGCTCTATGGAGAAAACCAGGAAGAGGTCTTCCTTGGCCATTCCGTGGCAAAGAACCAGAACGTATCGGATGAGACCCAGAAGATTGTCGATGCGGAAATCAAATCCTTCGTCAATCAGGGGTATGAGACGGCCAACAAGATTCTCAGCGATCATGAAGATGAACTGCATACGATCGCCAAGGGTCTCCTGGAATACGAAACGCTTTCTGGCGACGAGATCAAAGACCTCCTGAAGGGCAAGCCCCCGGTTCGTGACACTGATGACGATCAACCGGTTGGCCGCTCCTCCGCGGTGCCGACAGCCGGTGCGAAGCGTGGTGGAGACGAAGCAAGCGACGGCATGGAGCCGCAGCCGCAGTCATAAAAATCTCGGATTTCTTGTGTGAGATATGGTGTCCGGCCAAGCCGGGCACCTTTTCTTTTGAGATCGGCCCGATTGTTAGTGAATAGTAACAATTGATCACATATTTTGAAATTCGGCCGGGCCCAATTGCGTTATGAATGCGCAAGACCAAATTCAGACAGGCATCAAGACATGCGTAAGTTTTTCGGGACCGATGGCATTCGCGGTCAGGCAAACACCTATCCCATGACAGCTGAAATGGCTCTGAAGGTAGGGATGGCCGCCGGACTGGCATTCAAGAACGGTGGGCACCGCCACCGCGTCGTGATCGGCAAGGACACGCGCCTGTCAGGATATATGCTGGAATATGCCCTGGTGGCCGGTTTCACCTCGGTCGGAATGGACGTGTTTCTTCTAGGCCCGATGCCGACACCGTCGGTTGCCATGCTGACGCGATCCTTGCGTGCCGACCTCGGTGTGATGATTTCCGCGTCTCACAATCCATTTCAGGACAACGGCATCAAGTTCTTCGGGCCTGACGGCTTCAAGCTGAGTGACGAAATCGAACAGACCATCGAAAGCCTGGCAGAAAGCGATCTGACTTCCCGTTTGGCCGGGACACGCGATCTCGGTCGCGCAAAGCGTATCGATGGTGCGCAGCAACGCTATATCGAATTTGCAAAACGCACATTGCCCAGACAAATGAGCCTGGAAGGCTTGCGGGTTGTGATCGATTGCGCAAATGGCGCAGCGTACAAGGTGGCGCCTGAGGCCCTGTGGGAGCTGGGCGCCGACGTGATTTCCATGGGAGTCACGCCTGACGGGTTCAATATCAACAAGGACTGTGGATCGACATCCCCCGAAGCGCTCTCGCGCAAGGTCCATGAAGTCCGGGCAGATATCGGTATTGCGCTCGACGGCGACGCGGACCGTGTGATCATCGTTGACGAAAACGGAGCGGTTGTCGATGGCGATCAGCTGATGGCCGTGGTTGCCCAGTCCTGGCAGGCAAGCAACCGTCTTGCCGGTGAAGGAATCGTGGCTACGGTCATGTCCAATCTTGGTCTTGAGAGGTATCTCGACAGTCTTGGTCTGAACCTTGCCCGGACCAAAGTCGGCGACCGTTACGTCGTGGAGCATATGCGGGCCAATGGCTACAACATCGGTGGAGAGCAATCCGGCCATATTGTCCTGTCGGACTTCGCCACGACCGGTGACGGGTTGATTGCAGCATTGCAGGTTATGGCCTGCGTCAAGGACCAGGACAAACCGGTTTCGGAGGTTTGCCGCCGTTTCGATCCGGTGCCGCAGATCTTGAAAAATGTCCGCTATAGCGGAGGTCAACCGCTCGAACAGGATCTGGTCAAATCGGCTATCCAGGATGGTGAGGACCGGCTGGGTACGTCGGGCCGGTTGGTCATTCGGGCATCCGGTACCGAGCCATTGATCCGCGTAATGGCGGAAGGTGACGACGCGGAGCTGGTCAAGCAGGTGGTCAACGACATTGCCGGTGTGGTTGCGTCCGCAGCTGCCTGATACTTTCTTCCCAGTGCTTCAGAAGCCGCCTCATCGAGGCGGCTTTTTTAATACTTCGTAAACACTTCGGCTTGTTAAGCCTTCCTTAAGGTAAAAAAACGCGGTTAAAGAATACGGTTAAGTCACCTTTAATGAATTCCCGTCAATATCCTCCCAAGTTTGATGTGTCCGACCATTGGTTGAAGCGGGCGCTCACTGGAAGAGGACGAGGACATGGACAATTTCTTTAAGCGTTTGTCTTTGACCGGCTTTGCTGTTGTGCTTTCCACTGCGGGCTATGCTGCGGATTTGCCGACTCCGGTCATTGAACACATTCCCGAGGTTCCCGCCGTTGGCGGTTGGTACTTGCGTGGTGATATCGGATACAAGATTTATCAGGACCCAAGCGGCAGCTTCAACGATCCCGTGATCGGGGACCTGCGCTTTCAGCGTGAATCTCTCGACGATGCCTGGATGATCGGTGTCGGTGTCGGTTACAAATTCAACGATTATTTCCGCACAGATGTGACGATCGACTATGAGACTTCCGCACAGGCCAAAGGCTACGCGGTCTGCGGCTCCTGTTCAGGCGGCTTCTCCACCGAAGCAACCGATATTGATGTCTGGACAGTCATGCTGAACGGCTATGTCGATCTGGGTACCTGGAACCGCATCACACCTTATGTCGGTGCCGGTATCGGTGCTTCGTACGTCCGTACCGACAGCACCTATTCAATTAATCCCGGCGGTACAGGCCGCAAGGATTACGACGGTGAGCACAGTGAGTGGAACTTCGCATGGGCCCTGATGGCCGGCGCCTCCTACGCTGTGACCGACAACTGGGCGATCGACGCCGGGTATCGCTACAAGGACCTTGGAACAGCCAAGACCGTAAAGCTGTACGATGCCGGAACAGGTGGTACGCGGATCGAGTGGGACGATCTCGTCGCCCACGAGTTCCGCTTGGGGGCGCGTTACACATTCAATACGACACGTGCACCGGCAGCCCCGGTCTACTACGAGCCGCAAGGCCCGATCAGCAGCAATTTCTGATCTGCTCAGACAGATCACTCTAAAGGCCGGTCGAAAGACCGGCCTTTTTGTTTTTCTGCGATTTGAATTGACCAACCGTCATGAACGCCTTATCCCCATAGGTGGGCCACCCCTCCCCAACGAGGGGCAACTATCTGCGAGGGTAGACAGATATGACAGTACTCACCGCCAAGCCGGACGTGCGTCCGGCCAATCCCAATTTTTCATCCGGTCCCTGCTCCAAGCGCCCCGGCTGGTCGCTTGAAAGTCTCGCTGATGCGCCGCTCGGCCGGTCACATCGGGCCAAACCCGGCAAGGCGAAGCTTGCCGAAGCGATCAACCTGACCCGCAAGGTTCTCCAGGTTCCCGTAAATTACCGGATCGGTATTGTTCCGGCTTCCGACACCGGCGCCGTCGAGATGGCTCTCTGGTCCCTGCTTGGGGCCCGTGGTGTCGATATGCTTGCCTGGGAAAGTTTCGGTGCCGGATGGGTGACCGATGTTGTCAAGCAGCTCAAACTGGACAATGCACGCACGTTGACAGCTCCCTATGGCGAGTTGCCCGATCTTGCGCAAGTCGATTTTTCCAACGATGTTGTCTTTACCTGGAATGGAACAACGTCGGGTGTTCGGGTGCCGAACGGCGAATGGATTCCTGCAGATCGCGAAGGTCTGACGATCTGCGACGCAACGTCTGCCGCCTTCGCACAGGAACTTGATTTCGACAAACTCGATGTCGTGACGTTCTCCTGGCAGAAGGTGTTGGGCGGAGAAGCCGCGCATGGCGTGCTGATCCTGAGCCCGAGGGCAGTGGAGCGGCTGGAAAACTATACGCCGGCCTGGCCTCTGCCAAAGATCTTTCGGCTGACCAAGGACGGCAAGCTGATTGAAGGCATTTTCCGGGGCGAGACCATCAATACGCCTTCCATGCTCTGCGTTGAAGACTACATCGATGCGTTGAAATGGGCAGATCGCCTAGGCGGTTTGTCCGGCCTGCGCGACCGGGCGGATGCCAATCTCAAGGTGCTGGCCGATTGGGTCGAGGTATCTGGTTGGGCTGATTTTCTGGCAGTTGACCCGGCAACCCGCTCAAACACGTCCGTTTGTCTGAAAGTCACCGATCCGGACATTCTGGCACTGGATGCCGACAAACAGGCCGCGTTTGCCAAGGCTCTTGCGAGCACGTTGGATGCAGAAGGCGTTGCCTATGATATCGGTGCCTATCGTGATGCGCCTTCCGGCCTGCGCATATGGGCCGGTGCCACGGTTGAAGTCAGCGATCTTCAGGCCCTGACGGGCTGGTTGGATTGGGCGTTCAGCACCGAAAAAGCGAAACTGCCTCAGGCTGCCTGAGCAATTTCTTCTCTCATGACGATCTTCCCGGGCGGTGCGCTGCCCGGACCGTTTTGTATTCAAGGAGAAGCTCAAGATGGCTCCCAAGGTATTGATATCCGACAAATTGTCTCCGGCAGCAGTGCAGATTTTCAAGGATCGCGGCATTGATGTCGATTTCCTGCCGGAGGTTGGCAAGGACAAGCAGAAACTTCTGGAAATCATCGGCCAGTATGACGGACTTGCGATCCGGTCGGCCACCAAGGTTACCGAAAAGGTTGTCGCGGCCGCCGATCGCCTGAAGGTGATCGGACGGGCGGGGATCGGTGTCGACAATGTCGATATTCCCAGCGCAACCGCACGCGGCATCATTGTGATGAACACGCCGTTCGGCAACGCGATCACCACCGCGGAACACGCGATTTCGATGATGATGTCCATTGCGCGCCAGATCCCGGCGGCGGATGCTTCCACCCAAGCCGGAAAATGGGAAAAATCTCGCTTCATGGGGCGCGAACTGACGGGCAAGACTCTGGGTCTCGTTGGTTGCGGCAATATCGGTTCCATTGTCGCGGATCGCGCAATCGGCCTCAAAATGAAAGTCATTGCCTATGATCCGTTCCTGACGCCGGAACGGGCAGTTGCACTCGGTGTTGAAAAGGTCGAATTGGATGACCTGTTTTCCCGGTCCGACTTCATCACGCTGCATACGCCGTTGACGGACAAGACCCGCAACATCATCAATGCCGACGCCATCGCGAAGATGCGCAAAGGTGCCTATCTGATCAATTGCGCCCGTGGTGGCTTGGCGGATGAGGCAGCTGTCCGCGCAGCATTGGATGAGGGCAAACTTGCGGGTGCTGCCTTTGATGTGTTCGTGGAAGAACCGGCAAAGGATAACATTCTCTTCGGAGCGCCGAACTTCGTTTCGACCCCGCATCTGGGGGCTTCGACATCGGAAGCCCAGGAGAATGTGGCGCTGCAGGTCGCCGAACAGATGTGTGACTACCTGCTTGACGGTGCGGTTCGCAACGCGCTCAACATGCCGTCGATCACGGCGGAAGAAGCACCCAAACTGGCCCCTTTTGTTCGGTTGGCCGAACAGCTTGGGTCCTTTGCCGGTCAGCTGACGGAAACGGGCATTGAAGGTGTCCGGCTGGAATATGCCGGCGCGGTTGCCGAGATGAATGTTCAGGCATTGACGGCCGCAGCTCTCACAGGATTGCTGACCCCGCTTCTGCAGACGGTCAACATGGTGTCGGCCCCGATCCTTGCACGCGACAGAGGCATGAAGGTCGAGGAAATACGCCGTGAGAAACAGGGAGCGTATGAGACCTATATCCGCCTGACCGTCATGACCGAGCGCCAGGAAAGATCCGTTGCCGGAACCGTCTTCGCAGACGGCAAGCCGAGGATCATTCAGGTGAAGGGCATCAATATGGAAGCCGAGCTCGGGTCCCACATGCTTTACATTACCAATGAAGACAAACCGGGCTTTATCGGACATCTGGGCATGGAGCTGGGAAATAGCGGCGTCAATATTGCGACGTTCAATCTGGGGCGGATTGCACCTGGAGACGACGCGATCTGTCTCGTGGAAGTTGACGGTGTTGTCCCGACCGATGTCATGACACGGCTCGAGGCGGTGTCTCATGTCAAACAGGTGAAATCCCTGACCTTCTAAAGAAGCCAAGGCGCCCGACAGGGCGCCTTTCTCGCTCTTGTGTGCTCATCAGGCTGGCCGTGGTCCCTTTCGCTGCAAGATGCGGCCGTCCAGAACCACTAGGCCGACCAGAAGAGCAGCGAACCCGGCGAGCTGCAGCGTGCTGAGGTTTTCGCCCAGCAGGAGCCAGCCGAAAAACAGCGCGCTGGCCGGAACGATCAGGGTGACCAGCGACGCATTGGTCGCTCCTGCTTCCGCAAGCAACTGAAAATAGATGAGATAAGCGATGGCCGTCGCAAGAATGCCAAGCGAGAGGACATTCGCCCAGGCAGTCAGGCTCGGATCGGAAATCGACCAGTTGCCCATCGACAGAAGTGCGATAGGCAGCATGAGAAGGCTTGACCCCAGGAGTTGACCTGTTGCCGCTACCTGGGGCGGAAGAAACCTGAACCTGCGGGCATATGTGGCCGCACAGGCATAGGAAATGGCTGCTCCGAGACAACTGAGCTGTGCCCAGACAGGATCGCTTGCGACGCCCGAAAGACTGCTGGACAGCATAATGGCGACCCCGGCGACACCGAGAAGAACACCAGCGATCCGGTTCGCGTGTAGCGCTTCCTGCCGGGTCAGAAGACCGGCGACGATGACTGTGAAGATAGGTGTCGTTGCGTTGAGAATGGAAGCCAGTCCCGCTCCGATCACAGTCTGTCCAAGGAACAGCAGCGAAAACGGCACGGCGTTGTTGAGGAACCCCATAACGAGAAAAGGACCGGCCAACTTCAATGTGAGGTTGCTCAGAAGGCGTTGATGATGAAGGACCAGAAGGAGAACCGCGCAGGCGCTGGAAACGCGCAGGAAAACCAGCACAAAGGGTGGAATTTCAGCCACCGCCACCTTGGCGAAGAGAAAGGCTCCTCCCCAGATTGTGCCGAGCACAATCAGCATGATCCAGTTTCTCAGCGGCATCGATCCAACTCTCTTCGTTACGGTAGTAGGGATCGACTAGCACGCCAGAAATACCGGAGACACCCGAAAACCGATCAGGGCGTGGGTTTCAGGAAACTGCTGGTTCGAAGCGGCAATTAAGGGTAAGGGATTTAAAGTCGTATCCGGCTGTCCGGAAAGAAAGCCTCCATGTCTGAAACTGGTCAATCCGTACAAAGCAGGTCCCTGACCGCGCGTCTTTCTCCATTGCTGATCACGGCCGCCTGCCTGCTTGGGGCAAATGGTCTTGCCATGACCATGATTGCGGTTCGCGCAAGAGCGGAAGGACTGCCGGATGCAAGCATTGGTCTGCTCGGATCGCTCTACTTTGCCGGTCTGATCGCCGGTGTCGTTTTGACGCCGTTTCTGATCGCGAGGGCTGGTCATATCCGGGTATTTGCCGCACTGGCTTCCATCAGTGCGATCGCAATCATGGCGATTGCGTTCACGCCGGCGGGCTGGCCTTGGATGGTTGCCAGATTTGTGAGCGGTGTCGGATCCTGCGGCACGGTCATGGTGCTGGAAAGCTGGCTGAACTCTATTGCATCAAATACGTCGCGCGGACGCATTCTGTCCGTCTACAGGATCGTGGACCTGGCGGCCGTCATGGGCGGTCAGTTCATGTTGCCGGCTTTCGGAGCATCCGGGTCGGATATTCTGATGGTGCTTGCCGTCCTGTTCTGCTTTGCAGTCGTGCCGATCTCCCTGGCCCGCGAAGGGAACCCTTCAATACCCCAGGCGAAGGTCATCAATCCGATGATGCTCTGGCGGGTTTCACCGGTGGCCATGGTCGGAATTTTCACCATCGGGCTTACCAATGGCGCATTCCGCATGGTTGGTCCAATCTATGCCGAATCCATCGGGCTCGGATTGGAAACGGTGGCGGCCTTCATCGCGATCTGGGTGCTTGCAGGTGCGATTTTTCAGTATCCGGCGGGATGGATTTCCGACAGGCTGGACCGCCGCCTTGTTCTGATCGGTTTTACCGTTGGTGCCGGGCTGGCCTGTCTCTTCATTGCCCGGTCGATGACCCAGTCTGAATTGTTTCTCGGTGTCTTCCTGTTCGGCGGTTTTGCCCTGCCGCTTTATTCACTCTCGGCTGCGCATGCCAACGATCATGCCGAACCCGGACAGTTTGTCGATGTTGCCGCCGGCTTGATGCTGGCATTCGGGAGCGGCGCAATGATCGGCCCATTCATCGCGTCCCTGTTGATGGGGATCTTCGGGCCCGCGGCATTTTTCGTCTACACCGCAACGCTTCATCTGGCTCTGGTCCTGTTCATCATCGTTCGCATGTCGCGCCGTGAGGCCGTTCCGGCCGATCAGCGCCGCCGTTTTGTCTGGCTGTTGCGCACGTCTCCGATGATTTACAGGCTCGCGCGCGGAGAAAAGACGGGCGATGAGGGGCCGTCGCCCAAATAACGCCCAATACAGAAGTATAAAGCTCCTTAAAAAAGTGCGTTAAGGGGCCATTAATTCCCCGCGGAGACTCGCAAGCACAGGGAAACCTGTCTATAGTCCGCGCCGTTTGCCCCGGTCAGGTTGCCGGGGCTTGTCGTGTTAGCACCCGGGGCCAGGCCATAGGGTGCGGGAAAGCTGCTTTCAGGAGAGCAAAGACTAGATGGCGAATGTGGTAGTTGTCGGTTCGCAGTGGGGTGACGAAGGCAAAGGCAAGATTGTCGACTGGTTGTCGGAACAAGCCGATGTCATCGTAAGGTTCCAGGGCGGACACAACGCTGGACATACGCTGGTAATTGACGGCATCAGCTATAAGCTTTCTCTCCTGCCGTCAGGCGTTGCGCGTGAGGGCAAGTTGTCTGTTATCGGCAACGGCGTCGTGCTGGATCCGCATGCTCTGGCCGAAGAGGTCGAGCGTCTCGGAAATCAGGGCGTTGTCGTTACACCGGAAACGCTGCGCGTTGCGGAAAACGCCACGCTCATTCTGTCCTTGCACCGCGAACTCGATGCATTGCGCGAAAATTCCAATACGGGTACGCGCATAGGAACCACCAAGCGCGGGATCGGTCCGGCTTACGAAGACAAGGTCGGCCGGCGCGCCATCCGGCTTATGGATCTGAAGAACCTGACCACCCTGCCGGCAAAGATCGACCGTCTGCTGACGCATCACAACGCGCTGCGCCGTGGTCTGGGTCAGGAAGAAATTTCGGCACAGGCGATCTATGACGAGCTCGCGAGTGTTGCCGACAAGGTTCTGCCTTATATGGACAAGGTCTGGTATCTGCTGGACGATATGCGCCGTCAGGGCAAGCGGATCCTGTTCGAAGGTGCCCAGGGCGCTCTTCTGGATATCGACCACGGTACCTATCCGTTCGTGACGTCTTCCAATACGGTTGCAGGTCAGGCCGCAACAGGCTGTGGCCTTGGCCCGGGTTCCGTCGACTATGTGCTCGGCATCACCAAGGCCTACACCACCCGCGTTGGAGAAGGACCGTTCCCGACCGAACAGGAAAACGAGGTCGGTGAATTCCTGGGAACGCGCGGTCATGAATTCGGAACCGTGACAGGCCGCCGCCGCCGCTGCGGCTGGTTCGACGCTGTTCTTGTTCGCCAGACTGTCTGCACGTCCGGCATCAACGGCATCGCCCTGACGAAGCTTGATGTTCTGGACGGTCTTGATGAAATCAAGATCTGCATCGGATACGAGCTGGACGGTGAACGTATCGACTACCTGCCGGCCTCTCAGGGGGCGCAGGAACGGGTTGTTCCGATTTATGAATCTCTGCCAGGCTGGAAGGAGTCCACCGAAGGGGCGCGGACATGGGCTGACCTCCCGGCACAGGCGATCAAGTATGTGCGTCACGTCGAAGAACTGATCGGTGCACCGGTTGCATTGTTGTCGACCAGCCCGGAGCGGGACGACACAATTCTTGTGCAGAATCCTTTCCAGGATTGAGATCTGCCGCTTAAAGGTCTCAAATTGTGAAACAGCTGGGCGCGTTGCGAATCACAATGCGCCCACCGGGATTCGGAATCACACATTTGCGTGTTGATTGAAGAATCCATGTTAGGAAAACACTACTGTTAGGGTCGGTGTCGGCCAGGCATTTTTGAAGAATTGGCATTGGCCTGAAAAAACTTGCTATAAGCTTGAGAACGTTTTGAAATCTTGGGCCAGCAAATGAGATCCCAGCAGTTGGCCGGTAGGCAGGAAGATGGCTGATTACTATTCTATTCTGAAGAAAACGATCGCGTCCTTGCCCGAAAGCAACGGTGCTGCCCGCAGAAGCGTGTACAGCCGGGCACGAAACGCCATTGTCAATCAGCTCAAAGCCTATGAGCCGCCGCTGTCACCTTCGGAAATCACAGCGGAACAGCTGCGTCTGGAAGAGGCAATCCGGAAGGTCGAGGCAGAGGCTGCCCGTGAAAGCCTTGGACTAAGCCCCGCTGCGCCTACGGTGGAACCACCGGCGCCGCAAGCTCCCGAGCCTCAAGTCACTGACACTGAGCCCGAGGAACAGCCGGAAGAACCACAGGAAGAACCTGTCCAGGTTCAGGAGCCTGCTCCGGCCACGCAAGAAGGTGTTGCGGAAGAAGAAAACGTACCTTCACCGCTCAAGGAAACGCTTTCGGAAGCCGAGACGCTAGGAACCGCGGCGAATATGGCTGTCCAGAACGCCAAGGATGCAGCTGAACCTGTGGTGGAAAGCACGCCGGCAGATGATGGGCCGGCACGGCAAGAGCCCGTCTTCGAGCCACAGGCGCCTGATGACGATGGGATCTTCGAACCCGCTCCGGTAACTGACACGCCCGCCAAGCCCGAAGCTGAAGCCGAAACCGCAGCACCAAAGGCAAGTGAGGTGCCGGTTGAAAAGCCCGCACGAACCAAACGACAAAGGCCGAGCGCGTCTGATGCGCTGCGGGAAAAGTCTTCTTCAAACAGGACGTTGCCGATCGCGATCGCTGCCGTGATTGCGCTTCTGGTTGTTGGCGGCGGTGCCTATTTCTTCCTGTCTTCAGACGATCAACAAGCCGTTGTTCAGCCGGAAACGCAATCGGAACCGGAAGAAACGGCAATAGCATCCACCACTCCGGCTACGGATGAAACTCCGGCTGAAACGGCTGAGGCCGCTGACGATACAGCGAAAAACACCGACCGGCTGCTGGATGATGACGACCTCATCGCGCCGGATGCGCGAACAGTAACGACGACGACAATCAATCCGCAGGCTTTGCAGCCCGAACCGTCTCAGTCCGAGCCATCTCAGCCTGCGATTGTTTCGGGTGCCGACAATGGACCTGTTACGGCGACACCTGGTGCGGGAGTTGAGGCGCCTTCAGCTGTACCTGAAGGAAACCTCGCTGCGATTGCGCCGGAAGAAACGTCGCCAGGCGCTCCGGCGGCAGAGGCCGATAGCGGTGTCCAGCGCTCCATTCTCTATGAAGAAGGAGAAGAAGCTGGTGGTGCCGGCACAGCTGCTCAAGGAGCCGTTGTCTGGAACATCGAGGAAGAAACCAATCTCGACGGCAAGTCGCAGGCTGTCCTGAATGCGTCTATCGAGATCCCTGAAAGGGATGTGAAAGTCGATATCCGGATCAAGCCCAACGACGATACATCCTTGCCGGCAAGCCACCTTGTTGAAATCAGGTATGAGTTTCCGGAGAGCTTTGCCGCAGGCGATGTCGTGAATGTTCCCGGTCTGGTGATGAAGCCCACGGAAGAAGCCCGTGGAGATGCCCTGATCGGCGCTTCGGTGAAGGTTTCTCCCGGTTTCTTCTGGATCGCGCTTTCAAGTTTGCCGAACGAACAGGAACGAAATCTTGCGCTGCTGCGTGAACGCGGCTGGATCGATATTCCGATGCTTTATGAAAACGGCAAGCGCGGTATCCTGACTCTTGAAAAGGGAACCGCAGGCGCTGACGCGGTCGAAAAGGCGATTTCCGCCTGGCAGGCCGGCTAAGCGTCAGTCTTCGCTTCTGCACGATTATCAAGCAAAACTACAGCTTGCCTTTTTCGTTCAGGCAAGGCATGTTCCGCCTCGGTCCGAGGGGTGTTCCGGTTACCGGAACTGAGATGGCGTTGAGCCGAACCCTTAGAACCTGATCCGGGTCATGCCGGCGAAGGGACGGAATCCTTAGCCAATTCCCGGATCTCCATTGTCATTTTCGGCGTGTCCGAAGACGGGAGATCCTATGCTTTTTTGCCTGCTGCGGCAGCGGTTCCTGTATGTGCAGAACCTGCCTGCCGATCTGAATACCGCCGAAGCTCCGGCTCCGAACGGAGCGATGTCGTGAAGGCGTTTGTATCCACCATCGGCAGGTTTTTGCTTGGCGCGATTTCAGTGCTTGGTGTCTGGGCGCTGCTGGTTGCCGTTTTCCAGCCACCGACCTTCATGCTTCCCGGTCCGCTCGTGGTATTGCGGGCATTTCCGCAATATGCGGACTTCCTGCTGTACCACGCCGGCATTACCGCCTTGGAGACGGTGCTGGGCTTCTCTCTTGGCGTCTTGAGCGGCGCATTGCTGGCGATCTCCATCTGGCTGTTTCCGCTTGCTGGGCGTGTGGTGATGCCAACCATTCTCGTGACCCAGGCCCTGCCGGTCTTCGCCATTGCGCCTATTCTGGTGCTTTGGATGGGGTTCGGTTTGTCCTCCAAGATCGTAATGGCGATCCTGGTGATCTTTTTTACCGTAACCTCGACCGTATATGACGGCTTACGGCGGCTGGATACCGGTCTTGTGGACCTTGCCCGTCTTTACCGGGTACCGCGCCACCGTGAGCTGCTGCTGTTCCGACTTCCCGCCGCTTTGCCCGCATTTGCTTCCGGCATTCGCGTCGCTGCCGTTTTCGCGCCCATTGGCGCGGTGGTCGGTGAATGGGCGGGAGCAAAGGGCGG
The DNA here is from genome assembly GCF_040329475.1 of Roseibium sp. SCP14. Classification (NCBI taxonomy): domain Bacteria; kingdom Pseudomonadati; phylum Pseudomonadota; class Alphaproteobacteria; order Hyphomicrobiales; family Stappiaceae; genus Roseibium; species Roseibium sp. SCP14. The sequence continues at coordinate 937,389 of NZ_JBDZYH010000002.1, read as the reverse complement.
CCTTGCCTTCATCATGCTTCAAGCCAATGCCCGTGGGAACGCTGACCTGCTTTTCGCGGCTGTCATTCTGCTGGCCCTGATGGTGCTCGCGATGCGCTACGCCGTCGAATACTTCACCCGAATTCTTGTTCCCTGGCAGGTCGAAGACTGACTGCCGAACCCTGGAGGATTGAATGAAAAAGACACTCCTGTCCCTGACTGTCGCCGCGGGCCTCCTGGCCAGTGCTCCGGTTCAGGCTGCGGAAAAACTGACAGTTCTGCTGGACTGGTTCACCAACCCTGATCATGCTCCTGTCATTACCGCCCAGACCATGGGTTTCTTCGAGGCCGAGGGGCTCGAAGTTGAACTGATTGAACCCGCCGATCCGGCTATGCCGCCGAAACTAGTGGCTGCCGGTCAGGGTGATATCGCGATTTCCTACCAGCCGACGCTTCACGCCCACATCGAAGAGGGGCTGCCTGTCTCCCGTATCGGTACTCTGGTCGAAACGCCGCTCAACTCGCTCATCGTGCTGAAAGATGGGCCGATCAAGGAGTTGAAAGATCTGAAAGGCAAGACGGTCGGGTTTTCGGTCTCCGGCTTTGAAGATGCGATGCTTGGGCAGATGCTGCATTCGGTTGACCTGACTATGGATGACGTCGAGCTGATCAACGTCAACTTTGCGCTGTCGCCATCGCTCATGTCCGGACAGGTGGATGCGGTGATCGGTGCCTATCGCAACTTCGAACTGACCCAGATTGAAATTGAAGGCAAGGAAGGCAAGGCCTTCTACCCGGAAGAAAACGGCGTGCCGATTTTCGATGAGCTTATCTATGTCGTGAACAAGGACAAGATTGATGATCCTCGGTTCGTGAAATTCATGGCTGCCATCGAGGCGGCGACGATCTTCTTGACCAACCATCCGGACGAGGCCTGGAATGCGTTTATCGAGGCTTATCCGAACCTGAATGACGAGCTCAACAAGCGTGCCTGGGCTGATACGCTGCCGCGCTTTGCCAAACGGCCCTCAGCGCTCGACACGGGCCGCTACCAGCGGTTTGCAGAGTTCATGGCGGAAGCCGGGCTGATCAGCAAGGTTGTTCCGGTCGAAACCTACGCAGTTGAAATTCGCTGATACGTCGATCGCAACCAAGAAAGCGGCGCCGTCATTGTGCGGCGCTGTTTTCGTTTTGCGCTGCTTTCATATCGAACAGGATATCCTCGAAGCGCCCGTAGAAATCCATCAGGGACGGTGCCAGGATCTGCGCGGTCTCGAGTGCTTTTTCGGCATCCTCTAGCCGGCCTTCTTTCAATGCTGCCATCAAGCGCTCGTGCGTCGTTGCCAGCTCCTTGAATTCCTTCGAGTTTTTCAATGCCCTGTCACCGAGCAACGCATAGAGCTTTACCGGTTCGCTCTTGCCCTTGAGCGGAATTTCTCCCGCCTCCAGGAATGCAAAATCCGGCGCTTCGTTGCGGGTTTCCTCTGAGACAAGAAGTTCCGCGCCGATTGCCTTGCAGCTGGATTCGATACGTGAGGCGATGTTCACCGCGTCGCCGATGACCGAATAATTGAAGCGGCGCGCGGAACCCATGTTGCCGACGCAGACTTCGCCGCTGTTCAGGCCGATGCCGATCCTCACCAACTGCGTTTTGAGGTTTCTGGCCCTGAAGCCGAATGCATCCTTGTCATTCAGCTTGTCGACTACCTTCAGCATTGTCAGACCTGCCCGGCAGGCTCTGGCAGCATGATCGGGAACGGAGAGCGGGGCATTCCAGAACGCCATGATGCTGTCACCGATGTATTTGTCGATCGTTCCCCCTTCGACCTGGATCGAATCTGAGAGAGGCGACAGCAGAGTGTTCAGGAAACTGACAAGCTCTTCCGGTGTAAGTTGCTCGGAAATGGGAGTGAAACCGCGGATGTCCATGAACAGGATTGTCATCGGGCGAATTTCTCCGCCAAGCGTCAGCTGGTCGGGCGATTGTTCAAGTTGCGTCACCAGATCCGGCGACAGGTACTGGCCAAACGCCTGTCGGACAAATTTCTTTTCCCTTTCCGTCAGGAAAAAGAGCAGGGAAGAGGAGGCCGCGAAGACGAGAAAGGAGGTGACGGCCGGGTAGACCGGATCGATCAACAGGCCCTCTTCCCAGAAGAGATAAAGGGAACCTCCGACAAGACCGGATACGATGGCGGTCGCCAGAATTGCAGTGCCAAGACTGCCGATTGCCGGTAATGCCAGGATAACAATGGCGCCCACGGCAAAAGTTGCGATGATCTCCAGGCCATTCGCCCAGTCGGGCCGGAACAGGAATTGATCGAACAGGATCTGTTCGAGCGCCTGCGCATGAATGGAGACGCCCGGCACCAGCTCGCCAAGCGATGTTGCTCGAATATCCCGCAATCCGGCGGCTGACGCGCCAACAAGAACGATCTGTCCTTCGATGTAGGGGGCAAGTTCGGCAAGATTCCCGTCAGAAAGCAGCGTGTTTGCCGGTATGTACCGTTCTGGGTGGTCTTTCGTGTAATAAAGCCAAAGTTCGCCGGATGCGGTGGTTGGAACCGTGTATGCGCCAATCCTGACCGCGGTCACCGCTGCGTTGCCGGCGCTGGTCTCGCTGCTGGCCCCGGTTGAGCGGACAATCAGGCCCTTGGCCGCTTGCGCAACTCGGAGGGCCTCGGTCGTCAGACTTGGAAAAAGTGCTTGTCCGTCAGTGACGAGAAGAGGTGCCCTGCGGACGACGCCTTCCTGATCGTCCTCTGAAATGGAAATGGACCCAAGGCCGCTTGCGCTTTCCTGCAAGATTTCAAGGTTTGCGACAACTGCGGGGAAAGGCTTCAAGAAGCCAACGGGATTGTCTCCGGCGTAGGATATCCCGGCGACCTGGCGGGGCATGTCACCCGTATGTGTTGCGGTTACCGCGAACCCGAGAACCACTGGTGACTGACTGATCGTGCTTGCAAACTGCGCATCATGGTCGGGGAGGGATTTCAGCGATGATATCAGGTCGTCCGGCACATCCGGTCCGAGGCTCTCGCGCAATTGAGCGGGAGAAGTTCTGTCGGGCTCGGAAAACACAACGTCGAACACGATCGCCGCGGCACCGAGATCGGTCAGCGTCTCCACCATGTTCGCCAGCTTGGTCCGCGGCCACGGCCACTGGCCGATTTCTGCAATGGAGGCTTCATCGATGTCGATGATGCGCACAGGCGCGGGCTCATACTCCCGGGGTTTCATGCGCTGGTAATAGTCGAAGGTCAGCTCACGCATCGCCTTCAGGAAGCCCGGATCCGCGGAGCGCAATCCTGTCATGAATGCCAGAACAATACAGGCAGAAGCGGCAACGAGTACGCGTTTGGAAAAGAGCGTTTTCAGAAACAGGCGCATGACTATCGATCTTGAGTAAACAGGATCAGCCTAGATTGCGCTTGAAGGCATCGCAAGGGAACTCGGGTCTTGAAAAGAAAAACGCCGGAGTTTGGGCTCCGGCGTTCTATCAAACTTGTTTTCAGGCGTGTCAGGCGACCGGCTGCTGTTCCATCGAGCGTGCACTGTTGCGAACAGCCTTCTGCACCTTTTCAAAGGCGCGAACTTCGATCTGACGGACACGCTCACGGCTGACACCGAATTCGCCGGACAGATCTTCCAGCGTCATCGGGTCTTCTGCCAGACGGCGGGCTTCGAAGATACGACGCTCACGCTCGTTCAGAACATCCATCGCGTCGCTCAGCAGCTTGCGGCGCATATCGAGCTCTTCCTGGTTGGCGAGCATCGTTTCCTGGCTGTCGGTTTCATCAACGAGCCAGTCCTGCCATTCGCCTGCATCAGCCTCGGCGCGCACAGGCGCGTTAAGGCTGGCGTCGCCGCCCAGGCGACGGTTCATGGATACCACTTCCTCTTCGGACACTCCGAGGCGGGTAGCGATTTCCTTTACCTGATCCGGCTTCAGATCACCTTCATCAAGGGCCTGGATCTTGCCTTTGAGACGGCGCAGGTTAAAGAACAGGCGTTTCTGGTTGGCGGTGGTCCCCATTTTGACCAGAGACCATGAACGCAGGATGTACTCCTGAATGGCTGCCTTGATCCACCACATGGCGTAAGTCGCGAGCCTGAAACCCTTGTCCGGCTCAAAGCGCTTGACCGCCTGCATCAGGCCGACATTGCCTTCAGAAACAACTTCACCGATCGGGAGACCGTAGCCACGGTATCCCATCGCAATCTTTGCGACGAGGCGAAGGTGAGAATTTACGAGACGTTCTGCCGCTTCAGGGTCTTCATGCTCCTTGTAACGCTTCGCGAGCATGTATTCTTCTTGCGGCTGCAGCATTGGAAATTTACGAATCTCATCCAGGTAGCGGCTCAGACCACCTTCCCCGGCTGTGAGTGTCGGTACGTTTTGGGCCATTGCATGCACCCCCTTTCCAATTAATTGCGACCTTTTCCTCCCGCTGCTCCGAACAATTACGCAAGCAAGCCATGTCAAAGGAAAGACGGACGCAGAGTCGTGTCCATTAAGGCACACAAGAGTTTTTAATATAGGTTGGAAATTGCCGATTACATGACCAGAATGAAGAATTGCTTCCTAAAATTTTTGTAATGCAGATAAAAGTTTTGCAAAATCAGCAGGATATGGGCTTTCGAAGCGCAGAGTATCTCCGCTTGCAGGGTGTTCAAACGCCAACAAACCGGCGTGAAGAGCCTGTCTGTCGAAGTCTTGTACGGTACTTTTGAGTGGTTCTTCCAAGCGATTGATTTTGGTCTTGAAACCGGAGCCGTAGTCGTTATCACCGATCAGCGGATGACCAATATGGGCCATGTGAACGCGGATCTGGTGTGTGCGGCCTGTCTCCAGACGGCATTCCATCAAAGAGGCCAGAGCCGGTTCATCGGCTGAACCAAAACGTTCTTTCACCTGCCAATGCGTGATGGCGTGGCGGCCGCTGGTCTTTACCACCGCTATTTTCTGCCGGTTGGCCTGCGAGCGTGCAAGATTGGCATCGATGGTTCCCTTCAAACTGGAGGGAGCTCCCCATACAAGCGCAGAATAGGCCCGCTCAAGCGGCCCGGTCTTGCCATGATCTGCGAATTGGGCAGCCAGACCCTGGTGGGCCTGGTCGGTCTTGGCAACGACCAGCAGGCCGGACGTGTCCTTGTCAATCCGATGGACGATGCCCGGGCGTTTGACGCCGCCAATACCAGACAGGCTGTCGCCGCAGTGATGGATCAGGGCGTTGACCAAGGTTCCGGTCCAGTTGCCGGCGCCAGGATGAACCACGAGTCCGGCGGGTTTATCGATGACGATCAGGTGTTCGTCTTCAAAAACGACCGATATTGGGATGTCTTCTCCCTTGGGTTCGGGATCTTCCGGTTCCGGTAAAATCAGCGTAAGCGCATCACCTTCATTGACCCGGTATTTAGGCTCCACTATTTTCTCGCCGCCGACGGTGACGTCTCCGGCTTTGATCAGAGACTGGATCCTGTTGCGGCTGAGCGCGTCCATATGGGCGGCCAGAACTGCATCCAGCCGTTTTCCGGCATCGGCTTCGTCAACTGTCAAACTGAAATCCGCGTCCTGCGTGAACGGATCTTCATAGGAATTGTCTGTCATGTCACAACCTGATTATCGGGATGAGAGCCAGGAAGAAGCACCGCTCGATCCGGCGGCTCAACGCGTTCAGGCGAAATTGAAACGCCTGCTGCTCGGTTCGTCCCTGATCATGTTTGCCGGGTTTATCGCTGTCTTTGCAGCAATTCTATACAAGATCAACACTTATGAAGCCGATCCGTCCGAAGCGGAGTTCGCGTCGACCGTGGTTGTGGGTCCGGAAGCGGAAGTTCTTCAGGCAACGTTGGCGGATGGAATTTTGCTGGTTCTGGTCCGCGAAGGCAGCAAAACAGCGCTTCTGCGAGTCGATCCCAAGTCTGGGGCTCAATTGGGCCGCACGGACTTCGTCGCGAGATAAGAAAATTTCGACGGACACGAGAAACAGATTTTCTTCGTCTCGTGAGGGATTGTCTGTGGGTTCGAGCGGTTATGAACAGGCTTGTGTCAAAAAAATGAAGAAAGGGGGTTGCGTCTTCGGCTGAGCAGCCTTATACGCACGGTCCTCGGCTTAAGGCAGATGCCTCGAAGCACCGCGCGCCCATCGTCTAGCGGTCTAGGACGCCGCCCTTTCACGGCGGAAACACGGGTTCGAGTCCCGTTGGGCGTGCCAATTCATCCTCAGGATGATTGACACTTTTTCTCCTGACATCGTGAGCGGATTATTCTCCCCATCGGGGGCAGATCGGTTTGTCCTGATGCCTTGCATTTGCGATCCCGGCACAATGCGAGCGTATTTGAGAATAGCACTGAAAGCATTCGGCCTGCGCGCCCTCAAGTAAGGGTTCCTGCTTGTTCACAAGCGGATCAAATTCCGGTAGATCACGGTCTTCTTCAATCCAGGTACATATCCCAGTGACCCAGAGACGCTCAGAATTGTTGATGCCTGCGGGCAATCTGCGAAAGCTCAAGATGGCCATTCTCTACGGAGCCGATGCCGTCTATCTCGGTACGCCGGATATGTCGCTGAGAACCAAGTCCGAGTTCAGTCTGGAAGATGTGATCGAAGGCGTTGAGTTTTGCCACGCCCATGGTCGGCGCGCCTATCTGACACTGAACCTTTTCTCGCACAACAAGGACATCCCAAAACTCGACGAATACATCGACACGGTGCGCAAGGTGCGGCCGGACGGGTTGATCATTTCCGATCCGGGTGTCTTTCAGTATGTACGCGACCGTGCGCCCGAATTGCCTCTGCATATTTCAACACAGGCCAACATCTGTTCCTGGCTCTCGGTGAAATTCTGGCAAAGCCAGGGGGCGGAACTGGTGGTTCTGGCGCGCGAGGTGTCTTATCCGGAGCTCGTGGAGATCCGCGAGAAATGTCCCGATATCAAGCTCGAAGCCTTCGTGCATGGTGCCATGTGCATGACCTATTCAGGGCGCTGCTTGCTTTCCAATTTCATGGCGGAACGGGGCGCAAACCAGGGGAATTGTGCAAATTCCTGTCGTTGGAACTACGGCCTGAAACTGCGGCTCAAGGATGGAACGCGTGAAGAAATCCGTATTACGGAAGAAAATGCGGATCTGTTCGAATTCCTTCTGGAGGAAGGTTGCCGGCCAGGTGAGCTGATGCCGATCGAAGAGGATGATCGCGGTTCCTACATTTTGAACTCACGCGACCTCTGCATCATGCCGAAGCTTGACGAGTTCCTGAAAATCGGTGTCGACAGCCTCAAGGTCGAAGGGCGGGGCAAGTCCGAGTATTACGCTGCCATTGTCGCACGTGCCTACCGCATGGCGATCGACGACTATTACGCTGATCCGGAAAACTGGGATCCGAAACCTTACATGCGGGAGCTGGAGGCGGTCGGAAACCGTGGTTACACGCTGGCCTTCCACGAGGGTCGGCTGACGAATTACGCTCATGATTATGAGCACACGGCTTCGCTGGCCCAGTGGGAATACGCCGGAGTTGTGACTGAAGTGACTGAGGATGCTTTCCTGGTCGAGGTGAAAAACAAGCTTGAAGCAGGGGAAGTGCTGGAATTTGTCTCTCCGATCGCCCGGGAAACCGTGCTCCTGCGGGTCTATGACTTTGAGCGTGCCAAGGATGGCAAGCGGGTCAATGTCGTGCATGGCAGCAACCGGACCGTGATCCGATTGCCCTTTGCATTGTTTGACCATGAGGACCTGGATGATCTCAAGGCGCGTTTCCCCGCCTTCACAGTTCTGCGCAAGGAGCGAGCACTGACCGAGGAGCAATGGGCGCGCGTTCGCTTCGACAAGCTCACTCAAAGTCTTGAGGTCTCTGGAAAGGACAATCCGACCGCCTATGAACGCAGGCGCGATGCGCTGGTGGAGCAGATCGGCGAGGGGGCGACCGACCGGCGCTTCAAGACAAACCGGGTTGGAACGGAAGGCTGTTGCGGCAAGGGGTGCAATGGCTGCCTGATATTCTGGCAGGACGATCAGTATGCGAGAGCCCGTGAAGTGCTGTTGAAGCGCAAACAGGGCGAACAGTTGAGCCGCGCCGAGGCAACTGCGCTCAAGCTTGAAAAACAAGCATAGTTCAATTCCGGAAGCGTGACGGGTGGCCTAGTCCTGCGGGCTGTCGCCCTGAAATCCCGTTTCGATCAGCTTTACTTCCGCTTCAGCCGCGACGTTGGCGAAATTCGGGTTTGGACAGTGATCTGTGACGAAGGTGCTGACCTGCGACAGATGGCCGACCCGAACGGGGGCGGTCCGTTCGAACTTTGTGCTGTCGGCCGCCAGAATGACGTGACGGGCGTTGTCCATGATGGTCTTGGTGACCTTCACTTCCCGATAATCGTAGTCGAGCAGGGAGCCATCCGGGTCTATCGCCGATGCACCGATGATCGCGAAATCGACCTTGAACTGACGCATGAAGTCGACGGCTGCTTCGCCGACAATGCCTCCGTCCGCGTGTCTGAGGACACCGCCGGCGATCACCACTTCGATCTGGGAATAGCCGCGCATCAGACTGGCGACATTGATGTTGTTGGTGATCACCATCAGGCCGCGATGCTGCAGAAGAGCCTGTGCAACGGCTTCTGTTGTCGTGCCGATGTTGATGAAGATGGAAGCGTTGTCGGGAATGAGCGCGGCGACGCTCTCACCGATGTCGGCTTTTTCCTTGCTGGATATGATCCTGCGGGCCTCATAGCCCACGTTCTCAATGCCGGAGGACAAAAGGGCGCCACCGTGGGTTCTGGCCAGCAGACGGCGCTCACACAGTTCGTTCAGGTCCTTGCGGATTGTTTGCGGGCTGACTTCGAAACGCCTGGCCAGGTCGTCAACGCTGACCCGTCCCATCTGACGGGCGATTTCCAGGATGGCGTTGTGGCGTTCGATCAGCATTTATCGTAATTCCGTCAGGCGTTTGTCTTTCACCTAAAAGACCGCGCCCGCGGTTCCAGATCAAGCCACATCTTTCTTATTTTGTTTCGAAGGCTTCGTTGTCGGCGCGGTTTCTTCCGATTGTGAGGCTATTACCTGTTCTTCGCTGACGGATTTTGCAACCTTGTCAGACTTCTCGGAACTCTTTTTCCGATTGGAGGCGACGACACGGCTGACAAGCGCTTCTGCTGCCGTTGCAATTTCCGACGGCCTGGTCTGGCCCTTGTCTGCATCCGGGCGCACACCGTTTGAAGAACTGTTCTTCATCTCCGGCAAAAGATGACCATTGGCTTTTGCGCTCAGGCTATCGGGCGGCCGCTTTTTCCTTGCTTTTGCAGGTTTATCCGGCGTGACTGGAGCGGTTGCGCTTTCCCTGCCGTTGGCGAACGTGATCGGTTGTTCTCCGGAGAGCCTAGCGGCAAGTGCACGAAAATCCCGTCGAAGTTCCGCAATGGCCGGGGCGTCTTCGAGATCTTTTTGAAGCTTCTGCACCTGGCTGGACATGCGCTCAAGGGCATCGTCCTTGTTTTTCAGTTCCTCCAGGCGCTGATGGTTTTCGCTGGTAAGTGCCTGAACCCGGGCATTCAGGTCCTTGTCCTTTTCAGAGCTCGCACCATTGACGGCATCCAGCATGAGTGTCAGCCGGGTAACCTCTGCTTGCGCAGTTACATACTTGGATTCAGTGTCGACCAGTTGTGCTTCCAGCTTGGCCAGGTTCGTCCTTGCGGCTTCGTCCCTGGTTGCTTCAATCTCTGTCGCCACTGTCGGTTCGTACTTGGACAGTTTCGCCTTCAGGGTCGCAACTTCAGCTTCCAGTCCGGTGATGGTCGCCAAAGTCATGGTGTCCGTCGCAGGCAGCCAGTCCGTGTCGTCATCTTTTTTGGTGTCAGATCCGGACAAAACTTCGGTCGGTCTGGTCCAGCTTTCTGCAAGCGCCTTTTCTGCATCTGCGAGTTTTTGCTTGAGCGCCTTCACTTCGTTCGAGAGCAGGTCGACCGCGTGCTGGTCCCCTACGAGCGAAGAGACCTTCGTTTCCATCTCCGACAGCTGGTTCTGGTGGGATTTCTTCAGGTCATCGATTGCGGCCTTCAGCCTGGACCCTTCCAGCTGATGGGTGGCAGCTTTTTCGCGTTCCTTGTCGAGTTGGCGTTCAACGCGTCTCAGTTCGACGGCATGCCGGGCGCGTACCTGATCCTGGGCGGCTCTGACTTCAGCATAGCTGGACGGATTGACGGCACGTAGTGCCTCTTCAGTCAACCTGGACGCACGGCGATAAAATGCAGGCAGGATGGCAAGACCGATCAGACCGGCCGTGCAAAACCCCAGTGCAATATACATCGCCGCTTCAATCACATCAGGCTCCAGTCACCTTCAAAAGTGCCGCTAGCTTCATCATTAGACGACCCGAGGCTTGCCGCCAAGAGCGCTTCACATAGCCTACTACAGCTTGCGGAATTCACCGAACGTTCCGTTGAGAGCCGGTTTTCGTGAAATCAGAACGGGTTCCAGGTCGCGTTTTCCGTAAATTTCAAATAACCCATGTTCAATCCGAGGCGCGCCCCGACACCGGCGCGAACTGGAACAAGAACCACCTCGTTTTTCAAAAGCACTGTCATGCCGACGCCGCCGACCAGGTAAGCCGATCCGTTTACGCCGGCAAACCGGTCGTAGATCGAATTTACGGTAGGCAGGTTGTAGACAAGCATCATGACCCTTGCGCCATCGGCACCGAAATCCCAGCCGACCGACGGGCCTTGCCAGAAAAGCTTATGGTTTCCGGCATTGCGCGTATAAAGGTGACCTTCGCCGTAACGGGCTCCTGCAACAAAAGCGCCGGAGCCTTCTTCACCCAGGATATATCCGTTGGGTTCGCCGTAACGTGAGAAGGCGCGTTCGACGACCGATGCCAATCCTCCGGAGACAGAACCGAAAAACTGGTGACCGGCCTTCACGATCTCGTCTTCATTATAAGTGTCGCCGGGTGGAATAGGTTCGTTTCCGGATGTTTGCGCCAGAGAAGGATTAGTCGTGGCAATCAAACACAAGCATAGAAACGCAACTGAAAGCAGGGACGCCACACGCCAGGAATTTTGTGCCATTCAATAAATCTCCTCATCACACGCTTGATGCGGCATTTGTCTTCAGAACGACCGGACCACAATGCTAGACTGCAGCCGAAACGTGCTGATTCGCATAAACTTCAGAATCATACATAAGCCGAATCGATGGAAAGCTGGCCTGAAAAAAAGACCTTGATGTGTCTTTCCATAGTATTGATCGCCGTTCTGGTGATTTTTGCGGGAAAAGGTATCGCGCGTCCCCAGATATTCGTTCCCGACCCGATCACCGGATATGCAATTGGTGGACATGATCCGGTCAGCTTTTTCGTGGACGGCTATCCGCGAAAGGGAGATCGAAATCACGAATACCGATGGGGCGGTGCGGAATGGATTTTCGTCAACGAAGGAAATCTTGCCGCTTTCAAGCGTGATCCGAATTCCTATGCACCCAGATTTGCAGGATGCGGCGGGTTTGCCCTGTCCGAAGGATTTGCGACAGCGGGCAGCCCCTTTATTTATGCGATGGTCGACGGGCGGCTCGTTTTCTTTCATTCGGTCGTCAATAGATTCCTGTTTGTCGTCAACGGCTCGCAGCTGATGAAGGATGCCGAGGAAAATTCATCCAGAGTTGGTTGTGTACCCGACCTCTAGGCCATCCGGCGGGACGCATCGGCAATCAAACCGGCAAACTTTCATTTGGATGACCCGAATTGCGGCAGGACCTTACCTTGGCAGCGGCTTTCGGGATGTGTAACCCTTGGGCAGTTTTTAGCGAATCATAGTCTCGCCGAACCCATCAAGAAGAGCTTCATACTGCCATGTCCGCACTCAACGAGCTTTCCTCCCTGGACCTTGCCGCACTGGTTGCCAGCCGTGTCTGCCACGACATCATCAGTCCGGTCGGTGCAATAACCAACGGTCTGGAAGTTCTGGATGAAGAGGGTTCCGAGGACATGCGCGAGTTTGCCATGGACCTCATCCGCAAGAGCGCCCGGCAGGCATCGGCGAAACTGCAATTTGCACGACTGGCCTTCGGGGCGGCCGGTTCGGCGGGGGCCGAAATCGATCTCGGCGATGCCCAGGTTGTTGCCACAGGGTTTATGGAAAACGAAAAATCCGATTTAAACTGGCAACTTTCCCGGCATCTCATGCCAAAGAATAATGTCAAACTTCTCCTCAACCTGATCCTGATTGCCAACCAGTGCGTTCCGCGCGGGGGCGAGATCAAGGTCGAGATGGAAGGTGAGCCGCAGTCTCCGTCTTTCACCCTGACCGCCAGTGGCCTCAATCCACGCATTCCGCTGGGAATGAAGGAAACCCTTGGCGGAGAAGAGCCCGAGCGCATCGATGCACACTCCGTGCAGCCGATCTATACTTTGCTGCTCGCGCGTGAATCCGGCATGGTATTAACAATAGATAAACAAGAAGAGTCGGTAAAAATTACGGCCCTTCCAAAGGTCTAAAAGAGACGAATAAAAGTCTCCGTCCGTTTCAGCGTATCTTAACTCTTTGCCGTCAACCTACTCTCATGGACTTCTCGGTCCAGACATCCTTTTCAGGATGCGGAACCAGTAACAAGTCGGGTGAGAGCAGGCCATGGACGACCTCCTCAGGGAATTCATTACCGAGACGAACGAGAGTCTCGATGTTGTTGACGTTGAACTCGTTAAATTCGAGCAAGAACCGAACAACGCTACTATTCTGGATAATATTTTTCGCCTTGTGCATACCATTAAGGGCACTTGCGGCTTTTTGGGCCTACCCCGGCTTGAAGGAATTGCGCATGCGGCAGAAACCCTTATGGGCAAATTCCGTGATGGCGCACCGGTTACGCAAGAAGCCGTCTCTCTCATCCTGATTTCGATCGACCAGATCAAGGATATCCTGGGCGAGCTGGAAGCTGCCGAAGGCGAAGAGCCGCAGGGCGACGACAGCGAACTGATCGGCAAGCTTGAAAACATGTCCGCCAAAGCGGATGCCGCAATGGCTGGCGAAGGTGTTGCCGAGGAAGAAGCGGAAGCTGAGGCCGAAGTGGCCGAGGTCGAGCCCGCTGCCGACGAACTGCCGGATCAGGCTCTGGAGCGCCCGCTGCGCCCGGGAGAAGTTTCCCTGGACGAGCTGGAGCGCGCTTTCCGTGAAACAGAGATCGAAGTTGAGATCGCTGAACCGGAAGCTGTTGAAGCAGAAGATGCTGTAGAGGAGGTCGAAGAGCCTGCTCCTGCACCAGCTGCCGCCAAGGTCGAGACGAAGCCGGAAGCCAAGAAACCCGAAGCGAAGAAATCCGGCGCTGAAGGTGGCGAGAAGAAAGCCGCCGGGGGCGGTGTGTCCAACCAGAGCATTCGCGTCGCAGTCGATACGCTGGAACACCTGATGACGATGGTGTCCGAGCTGGTGCTGACGCGTAACCAGCTCCTGGAAATTGTTCGCCGTCACGAGGACAGCGAATTCAAGGTTCCGCTGCAAAGACTGTCCAACGTCACCGCCGAGTTGCAGGAAGGCGTCATGGCGACGCGGATGCAGCCGATCGGCAACGCCTGGCAGAAGCTGCCGCGTATTGTCCGCGATCTCAGCCAGGAACTGGAAAAGCCGATCGATCTGGAAATGATCGGCGCAGACACCGAGCTGGACCGCCAGGTTCTTGAGATGATCAAGGATCCGCTCACCCATATGGTCCGCAACTCCGCCGACCATGGGCTTGAGCGTCCGGAAGATCGTCGCGCCGCAGGTAAGCCGGAAAAGGGTATCATCACCCTGGCTGCTTACCATGAAGGCGGCCATATCATCATCGAAGTCCGTGACGACGGTAAGGGCATCGATGTCGATAAGGTGAAAGCGAAGATGCTGGAACGTGGCCTGGCCACGGAAGCCGAAGTCGACAAGATGACGGATTCCCAGATCCACAAGTTCATCTTCCACGCAGGGTTCTCCACCGCGGCCGAAGTTACCAGCGTTTCCGGACGTGGTGTCGGCATGGACGTGGTGCGCAACAACATCGAGCTGATCGGTGGCACGGTTGACCTGCGCTCGACGCCGGGCAAAGGTTCCAGCTTCATCATCAAGATCCCGCTGACCCTTGCGATTGTCTCTACGCTGATCGTCGAAGCAGGCGGCGACCGTTTTGCTATTCCTCAGTTGTCGGTTGTCGAGCTGGTTCGTGTTCAGACCAATTCCGAACACCGTATAGAGCGGATCAAGGACACACCTGTCCTGCGCTTGCGCAACAAGTTGCTGCCGCTGGTTCACCTGTCTCAGCTGCTTGGCATCTATGAAGGTGAAAATGCCGACGAAGCCATCGATGCTGACAACGGCTTCATCGTCGTCATGCAGGTCGGCAGCCAGACATTCGGCGTTGTTGTCGACGGTGTCTTCCACACGGAAGAAATCGTGGTCAAGCCGATGTCGACCATGCTGCGCAATCTGGACATGTTCTCCGGCAACACCATTCTGGGTGACGGTTCGGTGATCATGATCATCGACCCGAACGGAATTGCAGGCGCGATGGCAAGCCACGCTTCCAGCGCAGTTGCCGAATCCCAGGAAGACGACCAGGAAGATCTGCAGCGGCGGGCAATGACTGGACAAACAGCGATTTCTCTTCTGCTCTTCCGTGCCGGAGCGCCGGAACCAAAGGCAGTCCCGCTGTCGCTGGTTACACGTCTGGAAGAGTTCGAAGTTTCCAAGATCGAGCGTTCCAACGGCCGCGATCTGGTGCAGTACCGCGGTGCGCTCATGCCGCTGGTCTACGTCAACGATGGTGACTGCCACAAGACGGAAGGCACGCAGCCAATGCTGGTCTTCTCCGACTCCGGTCGCTCCATGGGCCTCGTGGTCGACGAAATCGTCGACATTGTCGAGGACCAGATGAACATCGAGGTCGGTTCGGAACGTCCGGGTGTCCTTGGCTCCGCGGTCGTGAAGGAACGCGCGACGGAAATCATCGATCTGGGTTACTATCTGCCTCAGGCCTTTGAAGACTGGTTCATGCGCAAGGAGATGGATATCGAAGCGCTGACGAAGAAGGTTCTCTTCGTCGACGACAGCTCCTTCTTCCGCAACATGCTGACGCCGGTTCTGAAGGCTGCTGGCTATGACGTGACCACATGTACCGGTCCGCAACAGGCATTTGAGCTTCTGGAAAATGGCGACAAGTTCCATGCGATCGTCAGCGACATCGAAATGCCGGAGATCAACGGCTTCGAGTTCTGTGAATCGCTTCGCCGGGATCCGCGGTTCCGCAACATTCCGATGCTGGCTCTGTCGTCGCTTGTGACGCCTGCCTCGATCGAGCGTGGCCGTCAGGCCGGCTTTGACGACTACGTAGCGAAATTCGACCGTCCTGGCTTGATTGCCGCTCTGAAGGATGTCTTCTCCGGCGAGATGGGAGTAGCAGCATGAGTGTGCTGGAACACAAACTTAACCCGGATCAAGCCGCTGGCAATGACATGATCCAGTATGTGACGGTCGTCATCGGGGGCCAGCTCTTCGGCCTTCCGATCTCGCAGGTACATGACGTGTTCGTGCCGGAAAGTGTCACTCGCGTACCAATGTCCGCGCCGGAGGTTCAGGGTGTCCTGAACCTGCGTGGCCGGATCGTCACGGCAATCAACATGCGTCGCCGCCTTCATCTTCCGCCGCTGGAAGACGAGCAGATGATGGCGGTCGGCATCGAATACAAGCAGGAAAGCTACGGTCTGGTGATCGATACGGTTGGAGAAGTGCTGACTTTGCCGGCAGCTTCCGCGGAATCCAACCCGTCCAATCTGGATCGCCGCTGGGCGGAAATTTCCGGAGGTGTTCATCGCTTGGACGGTCAGTTGATGGTCATTCTCGATGTCGACCGCCTGCTTGGCGCAATGTTCACCGAACCCATGGCAGCAGCATAACAAGGCCGAAATGGCCGATGAGTGGAGTTACGCCTGATGAAACAGTGCCTTGTAGTAGATGACTCAAGTGTCATCCGTAAGGTGGCCCGTCGCATTCTCGAGGATATGAATTTCGAGATTACCGAAGCCGAGGATGGCCAGCAGGCGCTTGATGAGTGCAGAAAAACCATGCCCGACGCGATCCTTCTGGATTGGAACATGCCGGTCATGGATGGGCTGGAGTTTCTCACCAGCTTGCGGGCGGAAGAAGGCGGGGAAAGTCCTGTCGTCGTCTTCTGCACCACTGAAAATGACGTCGCGCATATTGCCCGGGCGATCCGGGCCGGTGCCAACGAGTACATCATGAAGCCTTTCGACCGGGAAATTGTCGAAGCCAAGTTTCAGGAAGTCGGTCTTATCTAGTTTCGAGTTGGGCAGTCTAAATGGCATTTGCGCAAAGAAGTATTTCTGCGGGCGCTAGCCCGGGTAGCGACCCGATCAAAGTAATGGTCGTTGACGATGCAGTGGTTATTCGCGGGTTGCTGACCCGCTGGCTGGGGGAAGACAAGAACCTGAAGGTCGTCAGTTCCCAGCGCAACGGCAAACTTGCCGTCGAAGACATAGAAAAAAGCAATCCCGACGTCGTCGTGCTTGATATCGAAATGCCCGAGATGGACGGCATGACTGCCTTGCCGCTGATGCTTGCGAAGAAGCGTGACCTTGTCGTCATCATGGCGTCGACGCTGACACGGCGGAATGCGGAAATCAGTCTGAAAGCTCTTTCGCTTGGTGCAGCGGACTATGTGCCGAAGCCCGAGTCTACTTCGGAAGTCACGACTTCGATCGATTTCCGCCGCGAGTTGATCGAGAAGGTGAAAGCTCTTGGTGCGCGTGCGGTTCGCATGCGGGGGCCGGCACGTACCATGCGTGCGGAAACCAATGCCGGTCGAACTGCTCAACCCCTGAAACCGGTCTCCACTCGCCCGGCAACAGATACAAGAGCAAGCTTTCGTGGAGCTGCTCAGCCGACCGCGGCCGCGGCAGCTCCGAAATTCAAGACCCGTCCATATTCGTCGGCGAGACCGCGCATCCTGGCGATCGGGTCGTCAACCGGTGGTCCGCAGGCTTTGCAGGAAGTGATGAAGGAAGTCGGCACGTCCATGAATGACGTTCCCGTCGTCATCACGCAGCATATGCCTCCGACTTTCACCTCCATTCTGGCCGAACACCTTGGCAAGGCAGCTCTTCGCCCTTCGAAGGAAGGCGAGGACGGCGAACTGCTGAAGCCTGGCAACATCTACGTGGCTCCTGGTGGAAAACACATGGTGCTGGAAAAGGAAGCCGGTGCGGTGAAGATCCGCCTGACCGATGGTCCTCCGGTGAATTTCTGCAAACCTGCAGTCGATCCGCTGTTCGACAGTGTTGCCAAGGCATATGGATCCGCCAGCCTGGCAGTGATCCTGACCGGCATGGGCCATGATGGCGCGGATGGTGTCAAAACCATTTCTGCAGGTGGGGGCAGTGTGATTACACAGGATGAAGCAACCAGCGTGGTCTGGGGGATGCCCGGTGCGGCTGCCCAGACGGGTGTTTGCAGCGACATTCTGCCATTGAAGGATATCGGACCGAAAATCGCACGCGTATTGAAGGGGAACACACGATGACCCCGAGCGAGTTCGAGTTTCTGAAAAACTTCCTGAAAACACGGTCCGGTCTGGTTCTGTCCAACGACAAGCAGTACCTGGTTGAAAGCCGCCTGCTGCCGATTGCGCGCAGCTCCAAGCTGGAAACCCTGAGTGCGGTCATCCAGACGCTGCAACGCGGTGGCAATCGGGCCCTTGAAACGGAAGTCATCGAGGCGATGACGACGAACGAGTCGTTCTTCTTCCGCGACAAGACGCCGTTTGATCATTTCCGTGACACGATGCTTCCGGCTCTCCTGGAGAGCAGGGCAACGCGCAAGCAGCTCAAGATCTGGTGTGCGGCTGCCTCAACGGGACAGGAACCATATTCTCTTGGCATCTGTCTGAAGGAAGAAGCGGCGAAGATGCCGGCCTGGCGGACGCGGATCCTGGGAACCGATCTTTCCCAGGAGGTTCTGGAAAAGGCCAAGACCGGTCTCTACAGCCAGTTCGAAGTTCAGCGCGGTCTGCCGATCCAGATGCTGCTGAAGTATTTCGAGCAGAAGGGCGATATGTGGCAGATCAATGCTGCAATGCGTGCGATGGTCGAGTGGCGGAAGCTCAATCTGCTGGAGAGCTTCTCGCATCTCGGTGAGTTCGACATCATTTTCTGCCGGAACGTGTTGATCTACTTCGATCAGGCGACCAAGTCGGAGATCCTCGGTAGATTGGCAAAGTCAATCCCCGATGACGGCTATCTCGTCCTTGGCGCTGCTGAAACGGTTGTCGGACTGACGGATGCGTTCAAGCCGGTTCCCGGCAAACGGGGTCTGTTCCAGAAAAAGCAGGCGGTTCAGGGCGCAACCGGCACAACGGCGAGACCAAGACTTGCAGTGGCGGGCGGCGGCGGCTTTCAGCGCTAAACCCATCCGGTGTGAAGTGAATGGAAGGCGGTCAGCAGACCGCCTTTTTTCGTAGCTGGCGCTGTGCCATGTGCTCGAGAACCTTTCCGGCATATTTCCGGCTGACCGGAACCCTGGTCCCTTCCGTGAGAACCAGCCAGAGCCGGCCTCCTTCGCGTAGCGATCGCTCAATTGCCGAATAGGCAACCCAGTGACTGCGATGGATCTGCATGCCGAGATCTTCTGAGAGTTCTGCCACAATGTCAATGAAACGGTAGAGAACCATCTGGCTCTCGGTCCGGCCGATCAGTCTGACGTAGTGCTCCTGGGCTTCGACGCGCAACAGTTCTTCCTCAAATGGCTTGTCCAGATGCCGCAAATAGCCGTTGGTGGGAGTTTCGACATTCTCGACGGGATCGGCCGATCCCTGGTCAATGTGCACTGGTTCGCCGAAGGAAAAATTCGCCCCATGATCCGAAAGTTCTTCATGGCGCCGTGAGTTTGCCGGCACTGGAGGCGAAAACAACTTCGGAGCACTTAAAAGAATGCAAAGCGCCAGATGGTTGTCCGACAGGTAGACCAGCTCAAGCAGGAACGAAGAAATTCTGGTGCGTTCCTGTTCCGACACCTGCAATGCTTCTGACGCCGTTCCGCCAAGAGCAACCGCCCCCTCAAGCTCTGGAAGACCCAGGATGAGATCGAGTGCGGTTACCGAAAGTGCAAAGGGCACAAGGCTTACGCAGGCCGCCAGAGCCACGGCAAGCCATTTGCGTTGGGCCAAAGCCGGCAATCTGGCAAGCAATTCGGCAAAGGCCACAAACAGACCGGCCTCGATCAGAATTCGAACCAGCCAATAGGCGTATTGCCCGGCCACGGACCAGCCTTCGGGACGCTGAACCTGGGACGAGGCAAGCAGCAAGGCTGCGGCAATCGCGAGGAAAGAAACCTGGATGAAATAGCTGCGGGTCATGCCGGAATTTTCAATTGTGAGTTACCGAAAGTATGGCGCAAGTGCAGCGTCATTCAAGAAGCATGAATTGCCTCTGAGGTAACTTACTGAAATTTAACATAAAAACTAAGGGGCTGCGGACATTGGAGAAATCGAGAAATACTTTTCGGCTGACGAAGGCATGGCTTTTCTTCTCATTCAATTGCGCCAGTTTAAGGGGGTGAATCGAGCCTCCTTCAACGTGTTCTTTCGCATCTGTCCGATCGTTTGGCCAAATCACTTGGGGGGAGGAACGCTCAGAGCAATGATCCATGGAATGCTGCTGGAGGTAACAAATGACTATCAAGGTGGAACTGACGCGCCGGGCCGCTCTGCTCGGTGCAGGCGGAGCTATTGCCGGGGCAAGCCTGACTTCTTCTTCCTACGTGCATGCCGCCGCTGAGAAACAGAGGGCTCATTCTGCGCCCGTCGCGCGCTACGCGGTAGGTGACTTCGAGGTCAACACATTGCTCGACGGTGCTGTTACCGTCGGAGAACCGCAGAAGACGTTCGGCATGAATGTCGACGCCGATACATTTACCGCCCATTCTGCGGAGAACTTCATTCCGCATGACACCTTCAAGGCCTATTTCACGCCAACTCTGGTCAATACCGGACAGGAGCTCATTCTCTTTGACACCGGGGTCGGAGAGGGCGGACGGCCCGCACGTGGGAACATGCGAGCAGCACTTGAAAGCGCCGGCTATACGCCCGAGCAGGTCGACATAGTTGTTATCACCCATATGCATCCGGACCATATCGGTGGCCTGATGGAAGGTGGTGCTCCGGCATTTGCAAATGCTAGATATGTAACCGGCCAGAAGGAGTATGATTTCTGGGCTGCAATGGATCCCGAGGCCAATGGTGTTACCAAGCTGATGGCCAAGAACGTGAAGCCTCTGGCGGACAAGATGACGTTCCTGGGGGATGGCGATTCGGTTGCCTCTGGTGTGACCGCAATGGCCGCGCACGGACATACCCCGGGACATACCATTTACATGCTGGAAAACAACGGGCAGCAGCTGGTGCTGGCTGCTGATACCGCGAACCATTTCGTCTGGTCGCTTGCGCGCCCCGATTGGGAAGTGCGGTTCGACATGGACAAGGCAGCCGCGGCCAAGACACGCAAGGATGTCTTCGGAATGCTGGCGGCCGATAAGGTCCCATTTGTTGGCTATCACATGCCGTTCCCGTCGGTCGGATATGTGGCGATCGAAGGAGATGGCTTCCGGTACGTCCCGGCGTCGTATCAGATGCACCTCTAGGACTGCTTCTGAACGAATATGAAAGGGCCGGCATTGCCGGCCCTTTCTCTTATCTGAATTCCGCAGTCCAGTTGAAGGCGCCGGCATCCTCATACCATTGTGGCCAGTGGTGGAAGTGATCGGGGGTCTTGGCATTCTTTACCCGGTCGCTCGCCGGAAAGTAGGGCTTAATGTCCAGCAACGGCGTGCCGGGAAGAGCGTCGATAAAGGGAACGACAAGGGTCCCCGCCGCTTCGTTCAATTCGATTATCTCCACAATCGAGACACCTATCGGATTGGGCCTCGCCGGAGAGCGGGTGGCAAAGACGCCGGTATCCTGATCGGAGGCGGAATAGGGTGCGGGCAAGATCATGGAGATGTCGGGACCGTTCTGGTCCAGCCTGTCTGCCAGCCACAGAACAATGGCGTGGCTGAAGCCGCAAAGTCCGAGCAGACCAGTGCAATAGGGTTCGCCAATGCTCAATTCAAAACCACGTGGGCTTGGGCGCACGGAGCCAATCACCGTCAATGAGGTGTTCATGGTGCTTTCCTTTTGAAGATTTTCAACGCTATCGGATCCGACGCAGGCAACCTGCGGATACTTTAATCAAAGAACAAGCGAAAAACGCTTGATGCGTGCTTTGCCGGATGCGGACAACCGCAGCACTGGAAACGACAGACGATTCTAGCCGACTCCTGATGACAATTCCGGATTGGTGGTGTCAGTATTCATTTGCTGGGTTATGAACGAGCGCAGGAGGGGAGAATGCAAAGAGCAGTCGGAATTGGTGGCGTCTTTTTTCGGGCGAAAGACCCTGAAGCACTTGGCCAGTGGTACGAGACACATCTCGGGATCAACAAGGCTCCGAAGGATATGGAGGCGGCGCCATGGGTCTCGGAAGGTGGTGTTACGGTCTTCGCACCGTTCTCGGAGACCACGGATTACTTCCCTGAGGATCGTCAGTTCATGCTCAATTTTCGCGTGGCGGACCTTGAGGCTCTGGTTGCCTATTTCAAAGATCTGGGTGTCGAGGTAACACGCGAGGAAACGATGGACGGGATCGGCCGTTTTGCCCGCATTCACGACCCGGAAGGCAATCCGATCGAGCTTTGGCAACCGGAATAGTTGGACCCACGTCTTTGTGGCGATGGAATTTCGTATTGGCCAAAAATGAAAAGCCCCGGTGAAAACCGGGGCTTTTCCTTTGAATTCTGGTCAATCGCCTCAGGCAGCGGCTTCCACGTCCGGCTCACGCAGAACGTATCCGCGGCCCCACACCGTTTCGATGTAGTTTTTGCCGGAGGTCGCTGCTGCCAGCTTCTTGCGCAGCTTACAGATGAAGACGTCAATAATCTTCAGTTCAGGCTCATCCATGCCACCGTAAAGATGGTTCAGGAACATTTCCTTGGTGAGCGTTGTGCCCTTGCGCAGCGAAAGCAGCTCGAGCATCTGATATTCCTTGCCGGTCAGGTGGACACGCTGGCCGCCGACTTCGACGGTCTTGGTATCCAGATTGACCTTAAGGTCGCCAGTGACGATCACCGACTGGGCATGTCCCTTGGAGCGGCGAACGATCGCGTGGATACGCGCAACCAGCTCGTCCTTATGGAACGGCTTGGTCATGTAGTCGTCGGCACCGAAGCCGAGACCGCGAACCTTGTCTTCAATACCCGCGTTACCGGAAAGAATCAGAATAGGCGTCTTGACCTTAGAAACGCGAAGTGTCCGGAGAACCTCATAACCGGACATGTCCGGCAGGTTCAAATCCAACATGATAATGTCATAATCGTACAGCTTGCCGAGGTCGATTCCTTCCTCGCCAAGATCTGTCGTGTAGACGTTGAAGTTCTCGGACTTCAGCATCAGTTCGATGCTCTGCGCTGTCGCGCTGTCATCCTCAATCAACAATACACGCATGCCAATCCCCTTATTCTGCCTTTCCTGGGCAAGTCGCAACGGCTCTGTCGGTGTGCGCTACGAAGGACTGTTGTTAACCCCGACTCAAAGCTATCGATTAATGGTTAACAAAATATGATTCGTAGCAGCAAGTTCCGGAGAAAGGAAACTGTGAACAACAGTCAACTTATTGAATCCCAAAAATAAACGCGGATTCACAAATCTTAATGTTGAACTTTAAGAAACGGCGCTAACCGATTCGGTTCAGATTCCTTTCAACAAAGCCGGTTTGACTTCGAAATGGCTCTCGCTTGTCAGCCTTCCAAAGGTTAAGATTAACCAGAGTCGTAAACGATCGGTTACCAAATCCGTTAACAATGAAAGGAATCTTCCGTGAAGGCGCTATTCGCCGGAATTGATTCGCTGATGCCTACCGAAATTTATGGCCGGGTTACTGCGGTTCAGGGCCTTCTTGTGGAGATAGCAGGACCGATTCACGAAATGAGTGTCGGTTCGCGCCTTCTTATTGATAACGGTGAGGAAAACCCGAAAGTCCCTGCAGAAGTTGTCGGATTCCGTGACGGGCACGCCTTGTGCATGCCCTTTTCCGGGCTGGAAGGCGTTCGCATGGGCTGCAAGGCCGTTATCAGCTCCCGCGAAAGCGTCGTGCGGCCAGGAAATGCCTGGCTTGGCAGGGTGGTGAACGCCCTTGGCGAGCCAATAGATGGTAAAGGAGACCTTGCCAGTGGCGGAGTGCCTCGCAAATTGCGAAGTTCGCCGCCTCCTGCGTCAGAACGTAAACGAGTCGGTCCGCCGATTGATCTGGGGGTACGGGCGCTGAATACATTCGTGACCTGCTGCGAAGGTCAGCGGATGGGGATTTTCGCCGGTTCGGGTGTCGGCAAATCGGTTCTGATGTCGATGCTTGCCAGAAACACGGCATGCGATGTCGCGGTGATCGGCCTGATCGGCGAACGTGGCCGCGAAGTGCAGGAGTTCATCGAGGACGATCTCGGCGAGGAAGGGCTCGCGCGATCCGTGGTCGTGGTTGCCACGTCCGATGAAAGCGTGCTGATGCGGCGGCAGGCAGCTTATCTGACCATGACGGTGGCGGAGCATTTTCGCGACGAAGGCAGCAATGTTCTATGCATGATGGATTCCATCACGCGATTTGCCATGGCGCAGCGGGAAATCGGGCTGTCCATTGGCGAGCCTCCGACTTCGAAGGGATATACACCCACCGTATTCACCGAGCTGCCACGGCTTCTGGAGCGGGCCGGGCCTGGAAAGAGTAGTTCCGGCTCAATCACCGGACTGTTTACGGTGCTTGTCGAAGGGGACAATCACAACGAGCCGGTCGCGGATGCCGTGCGCGGTATCCTGGATGGCCACGTCGTGATGGAGCGCGCGATTGCCGAGCGCGGCCGCTATCCGGCGATCAATGTGTTGAAATCCGTGTCTCGAACAATGCCGCGCTGTGTTCCGCCGGAACAATTGCCTGTTTTGAGGAAGGCAAAGCAGTTGCTGTCCACATACACTGACATGGAGGAGTTGATCCGTCTGGGGGCGTACAGGAAGGGCTCGGACCCGACGGTGGATGAAGCCATCCACAGGTTTGCACTGATTGATGACTTCCTGAATCAGGGAAAGGATGAGGCGACGAATATTTCTGACGGATATCAGCAACTCGCCAACCTTTTGGAAATGACTCTGGGGTAGACTGCCCATGTTAGGGGAGTATTGAGTAATGAAAACCCGAGACAGTTTGATCCGTTTGAAGCGGTTTCAGGTTGATGAAAAGCGGCGACAGCTTGCTCAGATTGAGAGCATGATTGCCGAGTTCAACCGCATGGCCGACGAATTGGATGACCAGATCCGCTCTGAACAGGAACGGGTCGGCATCACGGATGTTACACATTTTGCCTATCCGACATTTGCCAAGGCAGCTGCTGACCGGCGGGACAATCTGCGTAATTCCGCGCATGAACTCGACGATCAGTTGCAGCGAGCCCAGGACGAGCTCAGCGAAGCGATTGAAGAGCTGAAGAAATTCGAGCAGTTGGAAGAACGCGACCAGCAACGCGAACGCACGGCCCAGGAAATTGCCGAGCAGGACCAACTGGATGAGGTCGCTGCACGGGCAAGGGTGCGCTGATCGGCTCCCATGCCGGCCAAACACCCCGGACAAAGGAATCCCTGGACGGTCATACTGTCCTAAACCCGATTGTCGGCTGGACAATCGGGTTTCGTGCCATGAGCAAGGGTAAATAGGATCGCCGAGGTTCCATTGCGTTCCTGTCGAGCAAGGCCTATCTGCGTAGTCGTTCGTAAAATTTCGACTGTTTTGTCCGGGGCGTAGAATTCTTCATGCGATTCATTCTGGCTTTTCTTCTTCCGGTTTCGACGTTCTCGTTTGCGCTTGGTCTGACGCAACCCCTGATGCGCTTTGAAAGACTCTATTTTCTGGAAGACCGCCCGACCCTGATCGAAATGATCACCGGGTTGTGGATCGAGGGTGATGCGGCGCTGGCCGCCATTGTGGCCCTGTTCTCGATCGGCTTTCCTGCTGTGAAGATCCTGCTGATTCACGTTGCGGTGCTCACCGGCGGAAAAACGCGATCCCTGGCGCTTCTGTCCATGGTCAGCAAGTGGTCAATGCTCGATGTGATGCTGGTCGCCCTGGTTCTTTTTGCTGCCAAGACGAGTGGATTGGCTGCAGCAACGATCCTGCCGGGGCTCTGGTTCTATGCGGCTGCCACGCTTTCGACCGCCGTGGCCGCCAGCCTTTGTTCCAGAGCCTAAGACTCGACGCATCGCACCGAAGAATCTCCAGCCGATCAACCAGAGCGCAATGTATCTGCAGGATTTACCGCTTTTCTTTCCGGTTTGCCTGAAAGTCTCCGCAACGCGACTGTTTTCCAATCCTGTTCTTTTCAAGGAATTTGACGTAAGCGGCGGTCCATTCCGAGCCTTGAGCGGACGGGATTTTCAAATGTTCACAGCGCGACTTGGCAAACAAAGCAAAGGTTGGCGCCTGTAATCCCGCCTTGGCGGCTGTTCGAACCACCAGATCGGGTTTTCCCTTGAAGACTGCATCCTTGAACGTTTTCTGCGCGATCCTTCCCCTGGCGCCAATCAGTTCCGTTGCATGATTGAAGCGGCCGTCCTGCAATAGCAAAATGGCCAGTTCGTCAACGCTCACTCCGGACCGTTCTGCTTCTCGCCAAAGCAGGCTCATATCCGTGCTCTCAAGAGTTTGCCCGAACTCGCGCCTGATGGTTTTCAGTCTTGCGAATTGTTCCAGCTGCTCTTTTGAAAGGGCGGCATCAATCGTCTCTTGAAGACGTTTCCTTGTTTCTTCGTCGACCAGGGGAAGCATCGCGCGGCATGCGGATGCGGAAAGGTCCGACCTGTAGCTGAGGTCTTTCAGCAGCGTTTCGTCTTCTTGTGCAATTGTCACGAGTCTGGAGACCGTGTTGCCGGAGAGGCGAATTTCGTGATTTCCTGCCAAGATTCTGTAGACCGCCTTTCCGCCGCGCTCCGCAATCCGGTCGGAGGCTTCAGTTGTAAGATCCGGACGGCGAGCCAGGGCCTGCAAATGGGCATCGCTCAGGCTGGTGGCAAAGTGGAGGACGTCCTCTTTGGTGAATACCCGGCACTTTGTCAGAAGGAACGTTGAGACATCGATTTCATCCTCTGCCATTTTGCGTGCCAGATTCAAAGGTGCTTTTGGGGATGAAGAGATCGACGCTGCCAGCTTCGTACGATCGTTTAATCGACTCAACCCGTAGAGTTCCAGAATGACTTCGGAGAACAGCTCCAGCTCGCGCTCTGACCGCTGATCGAGATTTGCGAGGACAAGATCGCTCACGAGCGCAAACAATCGTTTGCGCGCATCGTCGGTGCCTTCAAGGGCCAACTCGATCAAGGATGTCGACATCCTTCCTCCTCGTTGGTCCAGTCTGAAGTTATATTGTTATTTTTACGTTACCTATTCGCGCAAGGTGGAAGTATTTCTTCGGAAATAACTGTACCATTCGTATTTATCTGTAATCTGTATTTTACATAAGTGACGCAAGGTAAATATTCAATTTTTCTCAATCTTGTTTTTCTTGGGGAGGCGCGAAAGTTGTCGACTGACGTCCTCGAGACTTTCTTTCTCGCGAAGATCGTTCATATAGTCGGGGCACCGTATTCACTGCCCCGCTCTGCGTTTGAAGAAATGAGTTTGAAATGAAGTCTTTGCTCCGAAACCTCTTGTTTTCGCTGGGACTGTTGCTTTGGGGCGTAGCAGCGGCGTTCGCGCAGGACAAGGGGGCCGGGCAGGGTTCGGCTTCCGAGAAGGGGGCTGCAGAAGTTCAGCAGGCGAGCGAGGCGCTGATCAAGGTTCTGAACGACCCGAACAGCCGGGCTGCGCTGATCGAACTCCTGAAAAAAAGCGCGTCGGAAGGCGGGAGTGCTTCAGGCGCTGCTGCGGAAAAATCCGGTGAGCCGGCATCAGACACCGAAGCTGCCAATAGTCAGGCCAACGAAAAGCAGAGTTTTGTCATTCGCATTGGTGAATACACGCGTGCGCTCGCGGACGATGTCGGTGTCATTGTCGACCGATCCGGTCATTCCCTCAAGGGGTTGCTTCTGGTTCTGCGCGGAGACATTCCGATAAAATGGGACAGGGTTCACGAAGTTCTGCTTCAGGTGGGGCTCGTTCTGGCGAGTGCATATCTGGCGTTCTGGGCCAGTCAGTACATCGCCCATCTGCTGTATCCGAAACTGTCTGTCCGGGCTCGCTACGGCGGCGGGCTGACCCGCAGCTTCATTCTGATTTTCACGTCCCTGATCGATGCTCTCACGGTCGCGATCGGCCTGGGCACCGGTTACATCGTTGCCCTTGCGGGTTTTGGCGGTCTTGAGACCGGTGTGACACTACAGGAAAGCCTGGCTCTCAATGCCTTTTTCATAACCGGCATCGCCAATGTCTCGCTGAGGTTCGTTTTCGCACCCCGGCGACCGGAATTGCGATTGCTCCCCTTTGATGACGCCAGCTCGGACTACTGGTACTCGCGCCTGCGTCTTTACATGTACTGGATCAACTACGGAGTGTTCCTTGTTGTCCCGGTTGCCAACATCGCCGTATCGTTCGTTCTGGGTAACGCTCTGAGGTTCCTGATTGTTCTGGGCGGCATGATTTACCTCATGGTGCTGATCAAGCGAAACCGGGTGAGGGTGCGTGAAGGCGCAATGGCTTATGCGCAGACGATGCACAGTTTTCTGGCGCAAAGGGCTTTGTCCAACCTTGGAAAGCTCTGGCATCTGGGGGCTTACGGCTACATCATCGCGGTGTTTATCGTCTGGGTAACACGCCCGTTTGATGCGACCACCATCATTCTTCGGGCCACAGGTCTATCCATCGTGACCATCATGGCCGGAATGGTGATCTCTCTCGTCATGACAAGGGCGATCAAGGGCGGTATCCGGTTGCCGCCCAATCTGCAGGAAAAGCTTCCTGCACTTCAGTATCGACTGAACGCCTTTGTGCCGAGACTGTTGAAAATCATCCGCTTTGTGGTTTTCCTCGGCACGATCCTGCTGCTTCTGGATATCTGGGGTGTGCTGGGTGTATTGGACTGGCTCTTCAGTGAAGCGGGATCACAGCTGGTCAGCCGTTACGGCGCGGCCTTCTTCGTCGTGCTGATCGCCTTTGTAATCTGGTTGGCGGTCATGTCCTGGGTGGACCTGCGACTTCAGTCCAGGGCTGGCTATATTGTCAGTGCCCGTGAAAGGACGCTGTTCCAGCTTTTCCGCAATGCGTTCACCGTCGTGATCCTGGTGATGGCGGTCCTTCTGGCCCTGTCGGAGATTGGTGTGAACATCGGACCGCTGATCGCCGGTGCCGGTGTTGTCGGCCTGGCCATCTCCTTTGGTGCGCAGACCCTGGTCAAGGACATCATTACCGGGGCGTTCATTCAGATCGAGAATGCCATCAATGAAGGCGATGTCGTCACCGTGGCGGGCATTACAGGTACTGTGGAGGGGATCACGATCCGGTCCGTGCGTATGCGCGACCTGGACGGAACGACGCACATCATTCCGTTCTCTTCGGTCGATATGGTCTCCAACTTCATGCGCGGTTTCTCGTACCATGTCGCTCTGATCGGCGTCGCTTACGACACCGATATCAGCTACGCCAAGGACGCTATGGAAGAGGCCTTCCGGCGGCTCAAGGAAACGGATTTCGGCTCCAAGATCTTTGGTGACCTGGAAATGCACGGCGTGACCAATTTTGCCGCGAGTTCCATTGATATTCGGGCGCGCATCAAGACAACGCCGGGGGATCAATGGTCTGTCGGACGTGCGTATAACGAGTTTATCAAACAGGTGTTCGACGAGCGGAATATCGAAATTCCGTTCCCGCAGGTGACCTATCACGCAGCGACGCCACCGTTTGTTGAGGCGAAGGAAGGTCCAGAGAACGACGTCGGGAAGAAAACGGCGTCGAGCAAACCGACAGATGATGCTCCGGCAGAGCATGAAGAGCCCTGACCGACACTTTTTGCGATTCCGGTTGAGGTGCGGATTTCTTCGCATTTCAACCTGCGTATGAAGAAATTTGCGCCAGCAGGTTGACGCAGCGGACATAGTTGAGCTATTCGAGGTTGTGGCCTGATGGGACTCCGCCCGCAGGCTGTTTTCGGAGTCGACGATGATTGCTGTCGTTTTCAGTTTGCAAAGTACTCAAATCCTGGCGTCCAGCCGGGACGTGGCTTTGTGCGGGCTGAAAATGGAGACGATCTAGGCTGAATTAGCCTAACGCGATTCCAGGTAACCCGCCTCCGAGGCGGGTTTTTTCGTTTCGGAGGCATCTTGAAAACTAAGAAGCGTGGCCGAGTGGTTTAAGGCAGCGG
Organism: Roseibium sp. SCP14; assembly: GCF_040329475.1. Classification (NCBI taxonomy): domain Bacteria; kingdom Pseudomonadati; phylum Pseudomonadota; class Alphaproteobacteria; order Hyphomicrobiales; family Stappiaceae; genus Roseibium; species Roseibium sp. SCP14. The sequence goes on along the minus strand of NZ_JBDZYH010000002.1, from coordinate 907,971 downwards.
CTTGCTAAGTCGTCGGGCCCTTCTGGGGTCCCGCGGGTTCGAATCCCGCCGCTTCTGCCAATTTCGATGCGATGACCTCCGGAAGTCTGGAAAACTCCGCAGGTTCGAGATTGGTTGGATGCTGAAAATGAAAGTTTGTTCTCCGCTCGTCTAACGGGCAGGTCGTCCGGCTTTGGATCGGGAACTCGAGGTTCAAATCCTCGGCGGAGAACCAGAGCAAAGAAGCGTGGCCGAGTGGTTTAAGGCAGCGGCTTGCTAAGTCGTCGGGCCCTTCCGGGGTCCCGCGGGTTCGAATCCCGCCGCTTCTGCCAACACCGATACGATGACCTCCATGAACCGCGAGGGCACCGTTTGCGACTGGATTGTGGGCGCACAAAACGAAAGTTCGTTTAGCGGCAGTATTCGTCTTCTGAGTAACCGGCTACAGGTTGGGGCGAGTAGGCAAGCGCCAAGTCTGCATGCATCCGCAAGTTTCCTTCGGATCTCCCAGGAATCTCAGGCAAAGCAAAGAGTCCCGCTTTCCAAATTGGAGGGTTGTCTCGACGTGCGTTGGCGCGATTGGTTGGCAAAGAATGTCGCATTTGTGAATTGTTGATTGAATTTCGAAATCTTTCGTTTTATTTTCATTTCAGACTTTCATTTGCAGGCGCATTCGAGCCGGAGACAATTTAATGGCGGCTGACTACGATCTTTTGGTTATCGGAGGGGGAATCAACGGGACGGGCATTGCCCGTGATGCCGTTGGTCGAGGTGCCTCTGTCCTGCTGGTCGAGATGGGTGATCTCGCCGGGGCGACTTCCTCCGCATCCACAAAACTGATCCACGGTGGTCTGCGATATCTTGAGTATTACGAGTTCAACCTGGTTCGCAAAGCGCTGAAAGAGCGCGAAGTTCTGTGGCGGGCAGCTCCGCACATCGCCTGGCCGTTGCGTTTCATTCTGCCGCATCACAAGGAGTTGCGACCCGCCTGGCTGTTGCGGTTGGGGCTCTTTCTCTACGATCATCTTGGTGGCCGCAAACTGCTGCCGCCGACAAAGACAGTGCGGCTTGACCAGGCCCCGTTTTCGCAAGGGCTCAAGCATCTTTTCAAGAAGGGTTTCGAATATTCGGACTGTTGGGTGGACGATGCGCGTCTTGTGGTGCTGAATGCGCGCGATGCTGCCGATCGTGGTGCCGAAATTCTGACGCGCACGAAATTCATCGGTGCGAAACGCGAAAACGGCATGTGGTCGGTCGTGTTGCAGGACGTTGCCAGCGGAGACGAGAGAACCGTGACCGCAAGCGTTCTGGTCAATGCCGGCGGGCCGTGGGTCGCTGAAATGCTGCACAGCATCGCCGGAGCGGACCACAGCTCCAGGATACGGCTCGTGAAAGGCAGCCACATCATCGTTCCGCGCCAGTTCGATCACGACCGGTGCTTCATCTTCCAGAACGGTGATGGCCGGATTGTTTTTGCGATCCCCTACGAGAATGACTTCACGCTGATCGGAACGACGGACGTCGATTATCAGGACGATCTGGGCGATGTCCGTATATCGCAGGACGAAGTCGCGTATCTGTGCAAGGCCGCCAGCGAGTATCTTGAAAAGGCAATCACACCCGAGGATGTGGTTCATACCTATTCAGGGGTTCGCCCGCTTTACGATGATGGCGCGAAAGACGCCAAGGCAGCAACGCGTGACTATGTGCTGGAACTGGATGGCGGCGAAAACAATCCGGCTGCTCTTTCGGTATTCGGCGGCAAGATCACGACATATCGCAAGCTGTCCGAGCATGTGCTTGAAAAGCTCGAGCCTTATCTTCCTTTCAAGCGCGGTGTCTGGACAGCCTACGCGCCGTTACCCGGTGGCGACTTCAAGGTCGATGAATTCGATGCGCAGGTTGCAGGGCTGCAGAAGGATTTTCCATTCCTGGACAAGCGCTTCGCAACCCGGTTGACCCGGCTTTACGGAACCGATGCGAGATTGTTCCTCGGTGAGGCGAAGTCCCTGGAAGATCTTGGACGCTGCTTTGGTTACAATCTCTACGAAACCGAGGTGAAATGGCTGATCAACCGCGAGTGGGCGCAAACATCCGAGGATCTTCTGTGGCGCCGGACAAAACTTGGCCTGAGGCTCAGCGCAGAGCAGGCAGCTGACCTCAATGCTTACATGTCCAACTATCTTGCGGAGCAGGCAGGCGCTGCTGCATAGTTTTCCTAACGACTTCAACTGCCGGATTTGCCGGCAGTTTCTTTTAAGAATGCAATAACCAACGGGAGGTGCGCCATGGCCGGATGTGTGTTGGCGATAGACCAGGGCACAACGTCAAGCCGCGCGATTGTTTTCGGCGATGATTTCAATCCAATCAGCGTGGGCCAGCAGGAGTTTCCGCAACACTTTCCGAAATCGGGCTGGGTAGAGCATTCGCCGGCGGATATCTGGACGAGCACCCTCCGGGTTTGCCGGGATGCCATGGAAAAGGCTCCTGACGGTGGTGCGGATGTTGCCGCGATCGGTATTACCAACCAGCGTGAGACGACGCTTATCTGGGACCGCTCCACAGGAGAGCCGGTTTACAACGCGATTGTCTGGCAGGACCGCCGCACTTCCGACTTTTGTGCGGAATTGCGCGCAAGGCGTCTGGAAGAGAAGTTTACCTTCAAGACGGGTCTTCTCCTCGATCCGTATTTTTCCGGCACGAAGATCGCCTGGATCCTGAACAATGTCGAAGGTGTACGCGAGCGTGCCGAGCGTGGTGAGCTGGCATTCGGCACCGTGGACACCTGGCTTATCTGGCAGCTGACGGAAGGCGAAGTTCACGCCACCGATGCCACGAATGCGGCGCGGACACTGATCTACAACATTCATGACAATGTCTGGGATGAAGAGCTTTGTGCGCTGCTCAACATTCCGATGAGCCTTCTCCCTGAGGTCAAGGACAGTGCGGACGATTTCGGCATGACAAAGCCCGAGCTGTTCGGACGCTCCCTGCCGATCCTCGGTGTCGCCGGGGATCAGCAGGCCGCCACCGTCGGCCAGGCCTGTTTCAATCCCGGCATGGTCAAGTCGACCTACGGGACCGGCTGCTTCGCCCTGATGAACACCGGGGATACACCGGTTCGCTCCAACAACCGTATGCTGACGACTATTGCCTATCGTTTGAACGGCAAGACGACCTACGCTCTGGAAGGCTCGATTTTTGTAGCGGGCGCTGCCGTGCAATGGCTTCGCGACGGTCTTGGTCTCATTGAAAATGCGGGCGAAACCCAGCCTCTTGCAGAGCAGGCCGATCCGAATCAGGACGTTTATATTGTTCCTGCATTCGTCGGGCTTGGGGCTCCCTATTGGGACGCCGATGCGCGCGGAGCCATGTTCGGTCTTACGCGGAGTACCGGGCCGAGGGAAATTGCCCGGGCGGTTCTGCAAAGCGTCGGTTATCAGACGAGTGATCTTGTCGAGGCAATGCGAGCCGACTGGTCCGGGGCCGAGCAGCCGGTACTGCGGGTTGATGGAGGCATGACGGCATCTGACTGGACCATGCAGTTTCTGGCCGACATTCTCGGGGCTTCGGTCGACCGGCCGACGGTCGCAGAAACCACGGCGTTGGGCGCAGCGTGGCTGGCCGGCTCCAAAGCGGGAATATGGCCGGGTCAGGAAACCTTCGCGGCGCAGTGGAAATTGGAAAAACGGTTCGAACCTCAGCTGGAAGAGGCTGAACGGTCCCGACTGCTTGCCGGTTGGCAGGGTGCGGTCAAGCGAACACGTACTACGCAGGATTGAACAAATTCGAGGCTCCCGCATTAGCGGGAGTCTTTTTATTTCAAGGCCTTATGGATTGGCTCAAATTTGGTGCCGTTGCGGTATTTGTTTCTAATCAGTTAAATTCTGCGCATAAAAAAGATACGGCAGCAAGGCTTACCTAGCAAAAATATTTCAAAACCGGGCCTAAATTAGAAATATGTTGGTAGTTGATTTTCTGCCAAAAAAACGCCTTAGTTTGCGCTGGCTCGGGCTTAACTCCATTGCACGGTTCAACGATGCAAGGCCCTTGCACTTCATCAAGGGGAGAACAGTTTGATGAATTTCCAAAAAACCTTGAAGGCAACCCTTCTTGGCGCCAGCCTTGCTGTGATTGCAGCTACCGGCGCGTCTGCAAAAACTCTTGTTTATTGCTCTGAAGGTTCGCCTGAAGGCTTCGACACGGCTCTTTACACCGCGGGCACCACTTTCGACGCGTCCTCCAAGCCGCTCTACAACCGGCTTGTCGAGTTCAAGCGCGGCACGACGGAAGTTATTCCAGGTCTCGCAGAGAGCTGGGAAGTCTCCGAAGACGGTCTGGAATACACCTTTAACCTGCGTAAAGGCGTCAAGTTCCACACGACCAGCTTCTTCACACCGACGCGTGACTTCAATGCCGACGATGTGATCTTTTCCTTCGAGCGTCAGCTGAAAAAAGACAATCCTTGGCACGAGTACACTGCGGGTACCGCGTGGGAATACTTCAACGGCATGTCCATGCCGGACCTCATCAAGGAGATCGTCAAGGTTGACGATCATACGGTCAAGTTCGTTCTGAACCGTCCGGAAGCTCCGATGGTCGCTAACCTGGCCATGGACTTCGCCTCCATCGTTTCGGCTGAATATGCTGCTCAGCTGGAAGCTGCCGGCACCAAGGAACAGATGAACCAGCAGCCGGTCGGCACTGGCCCGTTCTCCTTTGTCGGTTACCAGAAAGATGCCGTGATCCGCTATGCGGCGCATCCGGATTACTGGGGCGGCAAGCAGGCGATCGACAACCTGATCTTCGCGATCACACCCGATGCAGCCGTTCGCTTGCAGAAGTTGAAAGCTGGTGAATGTCACGTCATGCCTTATCCGGCACCGGCTGATATCGCCGACATTCGCGACGACAGCAACCTGACGCTGATGGAACAGCAGGGTCTGAACGTCGGTTATCTCGCCTACAACACCAAAGTGGCTCCGTTCGACAAGAAGGAAGTCCGCAAGGCGCTGAACCACGCGATCAACAAGCAGGCTATTCTCGACGCCGTTTTCCAGGGCTCCGGTCAGGCTGCGAAGAACCCGATCCCGCCGACCATGTGGTCCTATAACGAGGCGATCGAAGACGACGATTACAACCCGGAACTGGCCAAGGAAATGCTGGCCGCTGCTGGTGTTGAAAACCTCGACATGAAGATTTGGGCGATGCCGGTTCAGCGTCCGTACAACCCGAATGCCCGCCGTATGGCGGAAGTCATTCAGGCTGACTTCGCCAATGTCGGCGTCAATGTCGAGATCGTTTCCTACGAATGGGGTGAATACCTGTCCCGTTCCAAGGACGAGAACCGTGACGGTGCTGTTCTGCTCGGCTGGACCGGTGACAACGGCGACCCGGACAACTTCCTGGCCGTTCTGCTCGGCTGTGATGGTGTCGGTGGTTCCAACCGTGCCCAGTGGTGTAACGACGAGTTCGAAGCTGTCATTCAAAAAGCGAAGACCGTAACCGACAAGGCAGAGCGCACGAAGCTCTACGAAGAGGCACAGGTCGTCTTCAAGGAAGAAGCTCCTTGGGCCACCATCGCTCACTCCGTCGTCTTCATGCCGATGTCCTCCAAGGTCACCGGTTATGTGATGGATCCGCTTGGCGGCCATTGGTTCGACGGCGTGGACATTGCGGAATAAACCCGCTTGATTTAGGGAGGCGCTGGCAGTAATGCCGGCGCCTTCAAACATTCTGACCGGCGGATGCTTTCATCTCACGTGACTGGATCCGCTGGTTCTTCGTATCTGGAACCTGACATGCTCCGTTTTCTTCTAGGCCGTCTCGGTCTGTTGATACCGACGTTTATCGGCGTCACCCTGGTCTCCTTTGCATTCATTCGACTGTTGCCCGGGGACCCGGCCGAACTTCTGGCCGGCGAGCGCGGTATCACGCCTGAGCGCCGGGCCGAGGTCCTGAGCCAGCTCGGCTTCGACAAACCCTATTGGCAACAGTATCTCGACTACATCTTTGGCATTTTCCAGGGTGACCTTGGTATTTCCTTCGTCTCCAAGAAGCCTGTGCTCGACGAGTTCATGACACTGTTTCCGGCAACTGCCGAACTGGCGTTGTGTGCCATCATCATTGCGGTATGTGTTGGAATTCCTGCAGGTATCTTTGCCGCGGTCAAACGCGGTTCGATCGCGGATCAGGCAATCATGGGAACCGCCCTGGTGGGTTACTCCATGCCTATCTTCTGGTGGGGCCTGCTGCTGATCATCTTCTTTTCGGGCATTCTTGGGTGGACACCCGTTTCCGGGCGAATTTCGCTGATGTTCTTCTTCCCGCAAGTGACGGGTTTCATGCTGATCGACAGTCTGTTGTCGGGGGAAAAGGGCGCCTTCCTGTCCGCGGTCCGGCACCTGATCCTGCCGTCGATCGTGCTGGCGACCATTCCGCTTGCGGTGATTGCCCGTCAGACCCGTTCGGCCATGTTGGAAGTTCTGGGCGAGGATTACGTGCGCACCGCCCGGGCAAAGGGTCTGCCGCCTCGTGCGGTGATCGGCCTGCATGCCCTGCGCAACGCACTGATCCCGGTTGTAACCACAATCGGCCTTCAGGTCGGAGTGCTGCTGGCAGGTGCGATCCTGACGGAAACGATCTTCTCCTGGCCCGGAATCGGCAAGTGGCTGGTCGACAGTATTTCCCGACGGGACTACCTGGTCGTGCAGGGTGGTCTGTTGTTGATCGCAGGTATTATCATGCTGGTCAATCTGATCGTGGACGTGCTTTACGGCCTGATCAATCCGCGTATCCGCCACCACTGAGCCGAGGGTTAGAAAATGACAAACACGTCCCCGGTCACAAAGGCCGATACCTCGAAACTGGAAGCGGAAAGCCGCAACGCCACCAAGGCGCAGCTGACCGAGTTCTGGTACTACTTCTCGCAGAACAAGGGTGCGGTCATCGGTCTGGTGATCTTCGCGCTTCTGGTTCTCACCGCGGTGTTCGCACCTCTTCTTGCACCGCATAATCCCGACTTCCAGTACCGGGACAGCTTTCTTGTTCCGCCCTTCTGGGAAGAAGGCGGCAAGGCCACATTCATTCTCGGGACCGACGCAGTTGGCCGCGACATACTCTCTCGCCTGATTTTCGGTGCACGGCTGTCGTTGCTGGTTGGCGTCATGGTTGTCACCATTGCACTTACCGGTGGCATCATCATCGGTGTTGTCGCAGGATACATGCGCGGTGCGGTCGATACGTTCATCATGCGTATCATGGACATCATTCTGGCGTTCCCGTCGCTGCTGCTTGCTCTTGTGCTTGTTGCCATCCTGGGGCCTGGACTGATCAATGCGATGATCGCGATTGCCATCGTCCTGCAGCCTCACTTCGTTCGTCTGACCCGCGCTGCGGTTCTGGCCGAACGTTCAAGAGACTACGTGGTGGCTGCGAAGGTCGCCGGTGCGAGCCACATGCGGCTGATGTTCAAGACGATCCTGCCGAACTGCCTGGCGCCGCTGATCGTTCAGGCAACCCTGTCGTTCTCCAACGCCATCCTGGATGCTGCCGCACTCGGCTTTCTTGGCATGGGCGCGCAGCCGCCGACACCTGAATGGGGCACGATGCTGGCAGAAGCGCGCGAGTTCATCCTGCGTGCCTGGTGGGTCGTGACGTTCCCGGGCCTCGCGATCCTGATCACCGTTCTTGCCATCAACCTGGTCGGTGACGGCCTGCGCGATGCGCTCGACCCAAAACTGAAGAGGAGCTAACCCAATGTCTCTTCTTGAAATCAGAAACCTGAAGGTCGAGTTCGACACCGCCAAAGGCCCGTTCAAGGCACTTGATGGCGTTGACTACACGGTGGATGCCGGCGAGGTTCTTGCCATCGTCGGGGAGTCCGGATCCGGAAAGTCGGTTGCCATGCTGGCGACCATGGGGCTGCTTCCCGACAGTGCGACGATCACTGCCGACAAGATGGAGTTCGAGGGTCTTGATCTTCGCACCCTGTCGGCAAAGGAAAAGCGCAAGGTGATCGGCCGGGACATCTCCATGATCTTCCAGGAGCCGATCGCCAGCCTGAACCCGTGTTTCACCGTCGGCTTTCAATTGAGCGAGACGCTGAAGGCACACACGGATCTCAAGGGCAAGCAGATCAAGGATCGTGTCATCGAGATTATGACTGCCGTCGGTATTCCCGATCCGGCAAGCCGGCTGAATGCGTTTCCGCATCAGATGTCCGGCGGCCAGTGCCAGCGCGTGATGATCGCCATGGCAATTGCCTGCTCTCCCAAGCTGCTGATCGCAGATGAGCCGACGACGGCACTCGACGTGACTATTCAGAAACAGATCCTCGATCTGATCGTGAAGCTGCAGCAGGACAGTGGCATGGGACTGATCATGATTACTCATGACATGGGTGTTGTGGCAGAGACCGCGGACCGCGTGATCGTGCAGTACAAGGGGCGCAAGATGGAGGAGGCCGATGTGCTTTCCCTCTTCGAAAACCCTCAGAACCCGTATACGAAAGCTCTGCTCTCGGCCCTGCCGGAAAACGCGACCGGAGACAGGTTGCCGACAGTGAGCGACTTTGCAGAAGCGGGAGGCTTCTAAGATGTCCGAAGATGTTATTCTCAAGGTCCGCGACGTCTATAGAACCTATGACATCAAGGGTGGCCTGTTCAAAAAGGCTTCGCAGCTGACTGCGGTGAAAGGCGTCAGCCTGGATGTCGCGCGTGGGTCCACGCTTGCCGTGGTTGGTGAAAGTGGCTGCGGCAAGTCAACACTTGCCCGTATGCTGACCATGATCGATGCGCAAACGTCCGGTTCCATCGAAATCGACGGCCTGCCGATCGACATTTCCAAAACGGGTATCTCCAAGGAAATGCGGCAGAAGGTTCAGATCGTTTTCCAGAACCCTTACGGATCGTTGAACCCGCGCCAGAAAATCGGCCACGTTCTGGAAGAGCCTCTGCTATTGAACACCGACATGCCGGCAGCCGAGCGCAAGGATCTGGCCCTGCAGATGTTGCAGAAGGTCGGCCTGCAGCCGGAGCATTACGGCCGGTATCCGCACATGTTCTCAGGCGGTCAGCGCCAACGCATCGCCATCGCCCGCGCGATCATGATGAAGCCGAAACTTCTGGTGCTTGATGAGCCGGTTTCCGCGCTCGATTTGTCGGTTCAGGCACAGATCCTCAATCTGCTGGCTGACCTTCAGGACGAGATGGGCCTGACCTATGTCTTCATTTCGCATGACCTTTCGGTGGTGCGTTACATCGCAGACAAGGTCATGGTGATGTATTTCGGCGAGGTTGTGGAATACGGAACGCGGGACGAAGTGTTCAACAACCCGCAGCACGACTACACCAAGACCCTGTTCGCGGCGACACCGCGTGCGGATGTCGAGAGCATCAGGAAGCGGTTGGCCGCCAAGGCAGCCTAACCGCGCGTTGCATCATTCCCGATCGTTCCGCTCAAACCACGATTCCCTGTGAGGAGAGAGAACCTGCTTCGGCCGTGCCATCGGCCGAAGTCGGGGACTGATACTGCTGGATCCCAGCGAGATCGAGCATGCTGCCATGTCCATTGAAGTTCACGCTGCTGCCATCACTGAAAGTCACCTGGATGGATGAGGTGGGTGGCCCTCTTACGGTAATGGAGTCTTCTGTATCTGCAAAAGACAATACAGTTCCGCTGTCCTCGTAAGAAATATTCATGTCGTCGGCCGTGAAACCGGGACCGATCCTGATTACAAGATCGCCAATGGTGCTGACGGTGTCGGCTCCGTCACCCTTTTCAAAGTTCAGGACTGAGTCGCTGCCAACGTGGATCACATCATTGCCGGCGCCTGCATCGATTACGTTGTTCGTGTTGCCGCGGATGGTGTCATCTCCGGAACCGGCGACAATCGTGTTGCCGGAGTTGACATGAATGATGTCGTCGCCACTGTCGGAGTGAACAACGTTGTTCGAGTTAACCCGAATGGTGTCGTTGCCACTACCGGCATCGATTGAGTTTCCGGCATTTGCCTCAATGTGATCATCACCGGCGCCTGATGAGATGACATTGTCCGCATTGGCGCTGATCACATCGTCGCCGGTGCCGGCGGTGATGGTATTATCCGCGTTTGAGCGAATGATGTTATTTCCCTCTCCCGCATAAATTGTATTCCCTGCATTGATGCTGATCAGGTCATCGCCACCGCCGGTGGTGATGGTGTTATCGGCGTTTGCGCGAATGACGTTGTTCCCGTCTCCTGCAAAGATGGAATTTCCCGCGTTGACGAAGATGACATCGTCGCCGTTACCGGTTGTGATCATATTGTGGGCGTTGGCACGGACACTGTTGTCGCCATCGCCTGCGTCGATCGTGTTTTGGGCGTTGACCGACACGACATCATTGCCCTCACCGGTTTTAATGACGTTGTTTGAGTTGGCCTTGATGATTGTGTCAACGAGACCGTCAACAGCGGTTTTACCACTTTGGGTTTCCCTGCTGACCTGGAGGGCGAGGGCTTGCCGGAATTCGTCAATCAGCCTGTCGACGCTTTCTTTCCGGGCAACAGCCTTCTCAAGCTTGTCACTAACAGCAGTGTTTTCCTGTTCCTTTGGCTTCGTTCCAGAGGGTGTCGCTTTTCTCGAGAGGCCGAATGACGAGGACGCGCCATGGGAAAACAGAGTATTGATAGACATGTTTCGTTTCCAGCCGTCACATGGGTCGAAGTATGAGAAAATTCCCGCATAGATTGTATGCGTGAAGTTAACAGCACATTAATTTTGGTGCGTTCACTTGGAGTTTTGGGCCGCCAACATTTTTCTGGTTTACCGGTAGTCACATTGTTGGGGCGCAAAAGTAAAAGCTGTCATGCGCGGCGTTGCCCACTTCCGGTTTCAGATTGAGATATGATCAGATAAACTCCCGACTGTTGGTCAGGAGCATTTTTTTGTTTTTGATATCTGAATCAAACCGCAGATGGTGGCTTCTTGGGGGCGTTGCCTGTGTCTTGGGGGTCATTCTCCTTGACGAAACCGTTGTCGGGATTGCCCTGCCGACGATTCAAAAGGATTTCGGCCTGACCGCCACGGAAGCGCATTGGGTGGTGAACGCCTATCTTCTCACCTTTGCCTGCTTCGTTGCGATCGGAGGCAAACTGGCCGATATCTATGGCACCTTGCGCGTGTTTCTCACCGGGCTTGTCATCTTCGGCTTCAGTTCGATCGCTTGCGGATTTTCACCTTCCGGCGGGTTCCTGATCGCAGCACGCGCGACACAGGGAGTTGGCGCGGCGATCATCTTTCCGCTCTATGTCGCCATGGTCGGAATGACATTCGCGAAAGAGGAGCGGGGTTTCGCAATTGCTGTCGGTGGATCCGTCGGGACGACGTTTCTGGCGCTTGGGCCGCTGGTGGGAGGCTTGCTCACCGACCTGGTTTCGTGGCGCTGGATCTTCTGGATCAATCCTATCGTTACCGTTGGAATCGGATTGATCGTCAGCCTGACATTTCGCGATGTTGCCAGACCTCCCGGACGACGCATCGACTGGATCGGACTGGTTCTGATCGCCTCGGGTATGTTCGCGGTCGTCTTCGGGCTTATGGAAGCCGATAACTGGGGATGGGATAATCCCGGTATCTGGGCATTTCTGATTTCCGGATGCGTTTTGCTCGTGTTGTTCTGCCGGATCGAAACAGGCCTTCAATCTCCGTTGATCGAAGTGCAGTTGTTTTCCAGTCGGGTTTTCACGTGCAGCAATCTGACCATCTTCATGGCGCAATACGCGAAGGTCATGCTGTTTGTCTTTGTTGCGCTCTACGCGCAAGGGCAGCTTGGCCTCAGCCCCCTGGAAGCCGGGGCAATGGTTATGCTGGCTCCCATCCTGCAACCTTTTGCTGCTTTGACCTGCGGTCGGTTGACCAGAAAATATCCCTACAGAAATCTTGCCCTGTTCGGCATTTCGGGCACGGGTATGTGCCTCGCCTGGCTTTGCCTTGTCGCGCCAGAAAACAGTCTGGTGCTGTTTGCAATCGGGTTGCCGTTGTCCGGAATCGCCTTTCCATTTCTGATGGTTCCCAGCAGAGCCGCGATCATGGACGCCTTGCCGGAGCACAAACACGGCCAGGGAGGCGGGATTGCCATGACCTTTCAGATGATCGGCGGCACGATCGGACTTTCGCTCTCGAGCGCTGCGTTGCCTTTGGGTGGTTTTCAGTTGGTGTTTGGTCTGGCAGCTGCGCTTTTCGCGCTGTTGTTGGGTTTTGCCTTGCTTATCTTTCACGGCGAGCAGGCGAGGCAGACCTCGTGACCAGAGATCAGGAAAACAGTGCGCGGACTGCAAGAGAACCTTGCTCTTGGACAGCATCCAACTGACGATATGCCGGGGAGGGACATGCTTTTCGCCAATGAAACGAGCCGCCGGTGGTGGTTGCTGGGCGCCGTAAGCTGTGTCCTCGGGCTGGTCTTGCTGGATGAAACGGTTGTCGGCATCGCGCTCCCCACCATTCAGGAAACTTTTGGTCTTTCAGACAGTGCCGGACACTGGGTGGTGAACGCCTACCTGCTTTCCTTTGCCTGTCTGGTGGCGGTCGGGGGCAAATTGGCGGACCTGTTCGGCATGCTGCGGGTTTTCCTCATCGGTTTGACGTTGTTTGCACTGTGCTCGATTGCCTGTGGTTTTGCTCCGACTGGTGAAATCCTGATCGTTGCCAGGGCTCTTCAAGGCGTTGGGGCGGCGATCATCTTTCCAATTTTCCTGGCGATGATCACCATGACTTTTCCAAAGGACGTCCGGGGAGGTGCTTTGGCCACAAGCAGCGCGGTCGGGACGATTTTTCTGGCGCTCGGTCCCCTGGTGGGCGGTCTTTTCACCGACCTGCTTTCATGGCGTTGGATTTTCTGGATCAATCCCTTTGTTGCTGTTGCGGTAGGTGTCATCGTCACGATCACCTGGCGTGATGTCGATCGGCCGCGGGGGGAACGAATTGACTGGCTGGGCCTTGTTCTGATCGCCTCGGGAATGTGCTTTGCCATTTTTGCGCTGATGGAAGCTGATAGCTGGGGGTGGAACAGTCCGGTGATCTGGACATGTCTGATTGCCGGTGTTGCATTGCTGGGACTGTTTTTCCGGGTGGAGTCGAGGCTCGACGTTCCGTTGATTGAAGTCAGGTTGTTTTCCAGTCCTGTCTTTACGGCCAGCAACCTCACGCTTTTCATGACGCAATACGCCAAGATGCCTCTCTTTGTTTTCGTCGCTCTTTATGCGCAAACGGAGCTGAAGCTCACGCCGCTGTGGGCAGGCGTGCTGGTCATGCTGGCACCCGTCCTGACGCCTCCGGCCTCTGCGTTTTGCGGCCGGATCGCAGACAGGACACCAAAAAGGCGGCTTGTTACCTGCGGGCTGACGCTTCTGCTTGTGTCCTCTATCTGGTTGCTTGTGACGGAGCCGATGAAAAATGCGCTTCTCTTTGCGCCCGGTCTTGTGATTGCCGGTCTCTCTTTTCCCTTTCTTTTCACGCCCACAAGAGCTGCCATTGCCGAGGCGTTGCCGGAATGCAAGCATGGCCAGGGTGGAGGGATCGCCATGACCTCGCAGATCATCGGCGGGACCGTTGGCCTGGCAGCTTCCAGTGCGGCTTACGCGTTGGGGGGATATCAGGCAGTGTTCGCCCTGACGGCTTTCCTCACGGCGGCTGTGATGGCCCACGCAATGTTTGCTTTCCGGGGCGTTTAGTCGCTTTTGGTGCGCTTTTGGAATTGTATTTTTCCATAATTCGAGTATTCTCGAAATATGGAAAAAGAAGATGCACTCCACGCATTGGCCGCCCTGGGCCAGGAAACACGCCTCGACGTTTTTCGCCTGCTGGTGAAAGCGGGAAAGGAAGGCATGACTGCCGGGGCGATATCGGATGCGCTCAAGGTACGCCCGAACACCTTGTCGACCCATCTGGCTGCCTTGTCGCGGTCCGGGCTCGTGAATTCCGAGCGGGACGGGCGGTCAATTCACTACCGGGCGGATCTGGGTACGATGCAGTTTCTGGTGACCTACCTGCTGCAGGACTGCTGCGGCGGTAATCCCGAACTTTGCGCGCCGATCATGAACATCGCCAGAACCGGGGCGTGTTCTGACAATGAGGCGTGCTGACGCTCAACTCTCCAACAGGGCAATCTTTTATGCGCAATGTTTTGTTCGTTTGTACGGCCAACTCGGCCCGATCGGTTCTGGGTGAGGCGCTGTTGCGTTATCTCGGCGAGGGCCGGTTCACAACCTTTTCTGCAGGTTCGACCCCCAGAGGAACCGTGAATCCGGATGCTCTTTCCTGTCTTGAAAGACGCGGCCTGCCGACGGATGGTTTCAGGTCCAAGAGCTGGGAGGAATTCTCAGGTCCGGATACACCGGAAATGGATCTCATCGTCACTGTGTGCGACAGCGCGGCAGGAGAGGCCTGTCCGATCTGGCCGGGTCATCCGCTTGTCGTGCATTGGGGCATTCCCGATCCGGCGTCTGTCGAAGGGGACGACGCGGCACGCGGCAGTGCCTTCGATCTGGCCTATGATCGCCTGGAGTGCCGCATCAATGCCATGCTGGCGCTTGGCGACGAAGTCTTTACTGCCGATGACGGCAAAACCAGGCTTGCAGCCATCGGGACTGCATCCGATGTCCAGGAAACAGGAAATGTCTGAATTCAGTATGTCGCGGCGGCTGGTAGCCGAAGCGCTTGGTACGGCCATGCTCGTCGGCACCGTTGTCGGCTCCGGAATCATGGCTGACAACCTGTCCGACGATGTTGCGGTCTCGCTGCTTGGAAATACCATCCCGACCGGTGCGATCCTTGTGGTTCTGATCACCATTCTCGGTCCCATCTCGGGAGCGCATTTCAATCCTGCGGTCACTTTCGTGTTCTGGCTGCGCCGTGAACTGTCCCTGGCAATCGGCGTCTGTTACGTCGCGGCGCAGATTGCCGGCGGTATCGGAGGTTCGCTGATCGCCCATGTGATGTTTGACCTGCCTGTCTGGCAGGCTTCGACCACCGTACGTACCGGCTCGGCGCAATGGGTCGCGGAAGTCGTGGCGACTTTCGGACTTCTTGCTACAATTCTGGCCGGAATCAGGTTCCGTGAAGCCGCTGTTCCCTGGCTCGTCGGGTTGTACATTACCGCAGCCTACTGGTTTACGGCCTCAACTTCCTTTGCCAATCCCGCCGTCGCAATCGCCCGCAGTTTCACCGATACGTTTGCGGGCATTCGTCCCGTGGACCTTCCAGGGTTCATTGTCGCTGAACTGATTGGCGCAGCGCTGGCGCTGGCGCTCCTTTCCTGGCTCCTAAAGTCGGAAGACGTGCAGGATCGCGAAACAGAACTGGCCGGGCAGAACTAGGGCAGCTTGAGCCAGCTGCGGTGGAATCTATCTGGGCAGGCTCAAGAGGGCCGTTGCCTGCCGCCGCAGATAAAACATCAGGTTTTCAACCTGTTCCATGGCGCCATGCTCGTCGCCGTTGGCGATGGCCTGCATAACCTCCAGGTGGCTCCAGGCCGCAGGGTTCAGATCGGCCTGTCCGAAATGCCGGTACCAGAACCGGCGGCACTGGGTCTGGAGCGGTGCCAGCGCCTTTGCCGCAAACGGATTGCACGCGGCCTGGGCAACAACCTCGTCGAAAGCCTTGTCGAGACGCAGGTATTCTTCAACATCGGGAACAGATGCGGCTTCACGCATGTCTTCGGCGCAGCCCTCGAGGGTCTTGCGCTCTTCCTGACTGGCAAGACGCGCGGCGGAGCCGACGACCAGGCGTTCAAGGGCGTGCCTTGCATCCAGAACCTTGATGAAATCGGACGGGTTCATCTCCGCAATGATGACGCCGAGACGGGGCCGGATCGTCAGAAGGCCTTCCCAGCTGAGCCGTTGGAGAGCTTCCCGGATAGGAGTTCTTCCCAATCCCAGGCGCTGTGCGAGGGCCACTTCAGTTACCGCTTCCCCCGGTTTCAGTTTCAGGGTCACAATGCCTTCTTCCAGTTGCCGATAAGCCTGGGCGGATTGACTGAGGTCTCCCGTCATGGGTTCCGAATTCCTTTCGCTTTCAGATGTATTGTAAATATATCAGTTGTTGATTTGAGGGAAGGTGCCAGAGAATATCGATTGCTCCCGGGGTGATGTGAACTTCGTAAGGGCTTCCCGCTATTGCCAAATCAACAAAAGCTTGCTTGAACGCTTTCATGAGAAAAGGGCATGTTTACGTGGCAGGGGCAGGCATCATCGGTCTGGCTGTTGCCGCAAATCTCGTACAGCGCGGGTTTGAGGTGACGGTTCTGGACCGGGAAGGTCCGGCGGCCGGAACGAGTCAGGGTAATGCAGGAGCCATTGCCTGGACGGATGTTGCCCCGCTTGCGTCTCCCGGACTTTGGAAACAGGCGCTGAAGTGGTTCGCTGATCCGCTCGGTCCCCTGACCGTGCGTCCGGCCTATGCCTTGAAGATCCTGCCCTGGATGATCCGATTTCTGGTAGCTTCCAACCCGAAACGCGTTGAAAGCAGCACGAAGGCACTTGCCGATTTGAATGGTGCCGCCCTGCCTGCCTGGGAACGGCTATGGCGTGCCTCCGGAACGCATAACCAGGTGCGGCGGGACGGATGCCTGGAAATTTTTGATGCCGAGGCCTCCTTGAAAAGTGCGAGAGAAGGTTGGGACGAGCAGCGTGAATTCGGCATTTCAATTGAAGAACTCGATGCCGGCGCTATTCGTGACCTGGAACCGGACCTGTCCGCAAGGGTCGTCGGTGGCGCCCTTGTTCCGGGTTGGATGCAGGTGGACGATCCGAAAATCCTGTGCCTTTCCATCGCGGATTGGCTGAAAGGGCAGGGTGTCGAATTCGCAGTGGGGGATATCGCTGGGCTCGCGCCACAGGATGCAGGCTGCGGTATTCTTCTCAAGGATGGCCGGAAGATTGATGCCCAGCACCTTGTGATCGCCTGTGGGGCGTGGTCGAAGACCTTGGCCGCACAGCTCGGAGATGCCATCCCGCTCGACACGGAGCGTGGCTATAACATCACCGTTTCCGAGCCCGGTGTGCGGGTTAGGCGCATGATCATGCTGCCGGGGCACGGGTTTGTCATCAGTCCCCTTTCGACCGGTTTGCGTGTCGGGGGCGCGGTGGAATTCGGCGGTCTTCATCTGCCGCCAAACTGGAAGCGGGTCGATGCGATGGTGGCCAAGGCGCGCCTTTTCTATCCGGACCTTCAAACAGAGGGCGGCGAGCGCTGGATGGGCTATCGTCCGTCCATCCCCGACAGTCTGCCGGTCATTTCACCGGCATCACGCCATGGCCGTGTCTTTTACGCCTTTGGTCATGCGCATCACGGTCTGACGGAATCTGCTGTTACCGGTGAACTGATCGCGGACATGATTGAGAAGAAGCCGTCGGCAATCGATGTGAGCCCGTTTGCGGCTGACCGTTTCTGAGCGCGGTTACGGATGGATCAAATTTGCTCCATCGGCGACTTCCGCTTCGCGCGGTAGATCTGATCGAGCCTCAGGGTGACGATGGCGAATATTACCCAGCTGGCATGGAAAAAGACCCCCGCCAACATGACCCAACTTCCCGGAATGACACCGATGGAAGCCCGGTCGAAGGCTTCCGAAAGCGTGGTCAGCGGTTCAGGATGGATTGCCAGTTTGCCGTAATAGGAGACAGCCTGGATCGCCAGGATCCAGGAATAGTTGCTGCGCAACCTTCGGCCGGCCGCACGGACCAGACTGATGTGGTAATGGGGCAGCTCGTAGTCGTCTGCCAGCATCTTGCTCCAGGAACCTCCCCAGGGAACCTTTCGGCCGTAGAGGATCGGAGCGTAGAAATCCGATTCCATCAGGCGCGCTCGAGCGCGGAACAGGTTGTAGTAACGGTATCGACGTGCCTCGAGGATCAGAAACACCGTCACCAACAGGCCCACCAGAACCATCGGAAGCGGTGAGGCGTCCTTGTTGGAAAAAGTCGCGGAAAGTGCGATGCCGGTGGTCACGACGGCCCAGTTTGTGGTGTTGTCGAGACGCGTCCGCCAATGTGTGCTGCGGAAGACTTCGGCTCTGTAGAGGTGAGCAAGCGCGCCAAGGGTTCCGGACTCGATGTCCTGGTTGGGCCAGTTCTCGTTCGGTTCCTGTTCCTTCATACCTAAGACTGTCGCGCTTGAACCAATCTCCTAAACGCTACAACTAAATGGCCTTCTTGGCCATTGGCTGGTCTTACCTTGGTGGAGGTGAGCAGGGTCACAATTGCGTCTGCTGCTCCGGAGCGGACGAACGTGACAGGCTCTGCCTGCTTTTCGACGTGCACTTCTCAGTCGGCGATTTCAGAGGGAGCACCGGGATCTTGAACAGGCAGCGTTGTGAAGCCGGTAAAGAGATATGTGACCAGAGCGAGTACTGCCGGGGCTGCGAAGAGAAAGAATGCTGTTTGCAGTCCTGAGATGTCGGCACAAAGGCCACTTACGCTTGAGCCTGCAAAAAAACCTGTCCATCCTATCCAGCGATATGCGGCAACCGTCCGTCCAAGCAAGGCTGGCGGAACGGTTTCCTGCTGAAAGGCAGCAATCGAAATGGACCATGTCACGCCGCCGACGCCCGCCACCAGTGCGGAAAGCAGAACCGCTTCGAGACCGAAACCAACAGCCGGAACGATAATGAAGATGAGTGTTGCGATCGGGTCGAGTGCGCGTACCTTGAAATCGCCCAACCGGGTCCTGAGTGGCTGATAGAAAATCGCGCCGATCAGGGAACCGCACCCCATCGCGGTCATGACGTAACCGATGCCCGGTACCCCGATGTTCAAATGTGCTTCGGACAGGGCATAGGGAATGATCAGGGTCATCCAGGCTCCCCAGGACACTGACATCGCCATCAGCAACATCGTGATCCGTCGATGTACAGGAGATCGAAGCAAGAACCGTGCGCCGTCAAAGAAACCCTGAACACCCCTTTGTGCGCTTTGCGTGTTGCGGGCGGGTTTCGGCAAGGCGAAGAAACTGACAGTGATTGCGGCGGCAGCCAGTAGAAAAACTCCCGATGGGGAAGGTGCCAGAAGCTGGGCGATCAGGAAAGGCGCGAGCAACGTCGCCGCCACCATCTTGGCGCCCTGGAGCATGGAGTTGCCGAGGTGCAGGCTGTGTTTATCAACCAGATCCGGCACGATGGTCTGGCCGGAGGTTTCAGTCAGAACCTCCCCAAGTCCGACCAGCAGGCCCAGAATACACAGCAGTGCAATCTGCTGCTCGACCGTTTCGGTGAAAATGAGAAAAGTGAATGCGGCCAACCCTGCTGCAAGCGTGCCCGCTCGGTAACCGGCAATGCGGCCAAAGCGGTCGAGGCTCCAGCCTGCAACAAGGCCAAATAGCGGCCAGGCAATTGTGATTGCGCCTGTTACCAGACCAATAACGGTGGCCGAATAGCCGATCGTCCCTGTCAGGGTGGGCAAGGCGATTTTCATTAGTGTGATGCCGAGGCCGGAAGCAGCCATCGCAGTGGACATGCGCCAAAGGGAGATGTCAGACGGTTTCATGTGTAAGCCTCTTTCTGTATAATAACGCTTACTAACATAATGAGTAATCATTTAAAATGAAAATACCGCTTACATTAATTTCGCTGGAAGAGGCGATGTCGTTTGCGATCGATCTCGCCAACACGCATGACCCCATGCGCGAACCGGTCGACAGTCTCGCAGATGCAGACACTGCGACGGAGTTTCTTCAGCCGTTGCTTGAAGAGAAGGAAGATGCGGTGCGCATTGGCAGGGAACTCCGCCCGCACCGGGATATCCTGCGTAAGGCGTTCTTGGATTTTGCGGCAGGATTGGAGAATGATCAGTCAACCTGGCAAGGTCTTGAGACGGCGCTCGAGTCAGACTGGAAACTGGGACAAGATGGCGAAGGAAAGCTTTCGGCATTTCCCGGGCAAAAACAGTCGGCCGTCAAGCGTCTGGTTTCGTGGAGTGCCCTCGGATTCTTTGCTCTGATGCAGGGAGCACCCGAGCGAGTGCGGGTCTGTCAGTCCGCTCCCTGCGAAGAGGTATTCCATGACAAGACCAAAGCCGGACGACAGCGGTTTTGCTCAAAGCGGTGCGGGACACGGTTCAACGTTGCGCAATACCGGTCCCGGGAACGGGATTCCGGTTGAACCGGGCAAGCGGCCAGGATTCGAGATTACGCTTAACTTAAGATTGTGTTTTCTCTGCATTGTTATTGATTGTTTTGAGTGAATGCCGGCAACAATTGCAGAAAACAGGTGTTTGGAGTGGACCAGAAAACCAACGTTATTTCGCAGGCGTTTGGTGCCTTGCAAGCATGCCGATCTCTCGTACTCACATACCTGGGTGTCACATGCGGTATTGATGTTTTGTCTGAGCGTTACGAAAGCGAGTGGTTCTGGGATATCCCAAGTGCACTTGTGGGAGCTGTTTTTGTTTATCATCTGTGCATCAATTTACTAGGTCTGGAGCCAGAGACAGGGTTCTTCGGAAAATCTCAGCGCCAGTTTGTGCTGAGATACATTCTACTTCTATTTCTCCCCTCATTCTTGATGGGCTGGGGAATTGTTCTTTCAGTTGAAATGTTTCCAGAAGATTTTGCGTACCAGAGCACGCTTTTTGTTTCGGTCCTGACGGGATTATTTGTAAGTTTTATATTGCCGTTGTTTCTGTTCGGCTCTGCCTTGCCTGCACAGTTGCTTGAAATTCAACCCCAAATTATCTCTTCGATTCACAGGGCAGGCCGCCAAGCCGGGTACTTGCTGACTCGAATGCTCTTCCTGTTGGTGCCGGCCGTACTCGTGTCGACGGCAATCTTCCTCGTATTTGAATTCACTGAACTCGAGATGATGCCGATAAACGCCGCTGGCGAAGTGAATGTAGTTGGTGGGTTGTTGCTATTGATTTCCAATCTGATCGGTGCGCTCTGCGATGCGCTGCTCTCAGTAATAATCTGCAATGCCTACATCAAGGACCTGCGAGAACAAGGCGAACTTCCGCTTGCTGAAGCGGAAGTCTTCGCCTGACGAAAGATCACTTTCGTTTCTTGTTCATCGCCGCCGCCAACGCTGCTGCCATGGCGTTGTTGCCGCCGTCCCCGCCTGAGGATTTCGGTCCACCCTTTCCACCGCGCGGCGCATTGCCACCTGGGCCGCGTCCACCGGGACCTCTGCCGCCAGGGCCTCGTCCCTGAGGTCCGCCGCGGTCCCTGTCCGAACGCTCACGCTGGCCCTGATAGTCGGCCTGGGACTTCATGGTCATGGAAATACGCTTTCGTGGTACGTCCACTTCCAGAATGGTGACCTTGACGATGTCACCGGCCTTGACGACCTGGTGCGGGTCATCGACAAACCGGTCAGCAAGCTGGGACACGTGAACAAGGCCGTCCTGGTGCACGCCGACATCCACGAATGCGCCGAAATTGGTGACGTTGGTGACCGTACCTTCCAGCTTCATGCCGGGCTTCAGGTCCGAAATCTCTTCAACCCCTTCCTGAAGAGCTGCGGTCTTGAACTCCGGGCGCGGGTCGCGGCCGGGTTTCTCAAGCTCGGAGAAGATATCCTTCACCGTCGGCAGGCCGAATTTCTCGTCCGTGTATTCGGCCGGATCCAGACCCTTGAGAAGAGAGTTGTCGCCCATGATCTGGCGCACATCGCGGCCGCAGGCTTTCACGATCCGCTTGGCCAGCGGGTAGGCCTCAGGGTGGACGGAAGAAGCATCGAGCGGTTCCTTGCCGTCATTGATCCGCAGGAAGCCGGCGCACAGCTCGAATGCCTTGGCGCCAAGGCGCGGAACATCCTTCAGCTGAGTTCTTTTTTCGAAGCGTCCAATCGAATCCCGGTGTTCGACAACGGCCTTGGCAAGGCTGTCGGAAAGGCCGGAAATGCGTGAGAGCAGGGCCGGGGAAGCGGTGTTGAGATCAACGCCGACCGCGTTCACCGCGTCTTCGACAACAGCATCAAGCGCACGGGCCAGTTTGGTCTGGTTGACATCATGCTGATACTGCCCAACGCCGATGGATTTCGGCTCGATCTTGACCAGCTCGGCCAGCGGGTCCTGCAGACGCCGCGCAATGGAGGCCGCACCGCGCAGGGAGACATCGATGTCCGGCATTTCCTTCGCTGCCAGTTCGGAGGCGGAATAGACGGACGCACCCGCCTCGTTGACAATGACCTTTACCGGCCGTTGCCCGGTGGGAATGTCGGAAAGGACGTCGCCAGCAAGCTTATCGGTTTCGCGGCTTGCCGTGCCATTGCCGATGGCAATCAGGCCGACCTTGTGCTTTGCGATCAGGGCAAGCAGGGTCGCCCGTGACCCGGAAACATCATTACGCGGCTGGAACGGATAGATCGTCGCCGTGTCGATGAGCTTGCCGGTATCGTCCACAACAGCGACTTTCACACCGGTGCGGATGCCGGGATCTAGTCCAAGCGTTGCCTTCGCACCTGCCGGTGCGGCCAGCAGAAGATCCTTCAGGTTCTTTGCAAAAACCTGAATGGCTTCTTCCTCGGCCTTGTCGCGCAAGACACCCATCAGATCGAGTTCAAGATGGAGTGCAAGTTTCACCTTCCAGGCAAAGCGTGCGACATCCATCAGCCACTTGTCCGCCGGACGGCCGGCATCGGCAATGCCATAGGTGTCCGCGACCATTTTCACAGCGGGAAGGACGGGAGACACATCATCGGCGTCAACCGTCAGATCAACGGACAGGATGCCCTCGTTCCGGCCACGGAAAAGAGCAAGAGCCCGGTGGCTGGGGATTTTTGACCATTGCTCGGAATAGTCGAAATAGTCGGCGAATTTCGCGCCCTTGTCCGCCATGCCGTCGATCAGCTTGGACTGGACGACACCCCGTTCTTCCAGGTAACGGCGAAGGCGGCCCACCAGTTCCGCGTTTTCGGCAAACCGCTCCATCAGGATTTGCCGGGCACCGTCCAGGGCTGCCTTGGCATCCGCAATGCCCTTTTCCTCATCGATAAAGCCGGTTGCCTCAGTTTCCGGTGTCTTCGAAGGGTCATCGAGCAAAAGATCGGCGAGCGGTTCCAGTCCGGCTTCTCGCGCGATCTGGGCCTTGGTGCGACGCTTTTTCTTGTATGGCAGATAAATGTCTTCAAGTTGCGACTTCGTTTCCGCTGCCTGAATGCTTCTGGTCAGGTCATCCGTAAGCTTGCCCTGTTCGTCGATCGATTTGGTGATCGCGACGCGGCGGTCTTCCAGTTCGCGCAGGTAAATCAGCCGCTCTTCAAGCTTGCGCAGCTGGCTGTCGTCCAGTCCGCCCGTTGCTTCCTTTCGATAGCGAGCAATGAAAGGCACAGTCGAGCCTTCGTCGAGGAGCTGCACGGTCGAATTGACCTGACCCGCCTTGCAGCCGATTTCATCTGCGATGCGATGGGCGATGCGAAGTGCCGTTTCTGCTGAAAGGACAGTCTTTGAGCCTGTCGGTGTCGGATCGGAGTGTGTGAGGCTGACCATTGACGCGGTGACTTTCGAGATTGGAAACTTTTGAGCCGCAGAAGATATTCCGCCTTAATCGGGCGGAAAAGAGACAGAGCCGCACCGTCCACTGCCAATTGGCCGGAAGGGAAGAAGAAGGAAGCCGGAAAACCGAAATCTTAACAATCCTTTCTGTCCCAGCGGAGAATCGCCTGCGCGAAGAATGGGAATGATTTACATCTTTTGGTTGTTTTTTTACTGTGTCTTGAACGAAGTGCAATAAAATGCGTATTCTACGTACGGCAATTGCAGCTATTCTTTGACCAAATTATCGTGATTGAATGCTCTCGACATAGAGCGGTGCGGACGCATTGAAGTAGTCGCGTCCTTGATGACCGCTCATGCATGATCTTGATATCCGGTTTGTTAAAAGGAGCACAGACCGATGGCACGGGGACGGCCAAGGAAAATCAGTACCAAAGACGCGCTTCACTCGGTCATGATCGCGTTTTGGCAGAACGGTTATTCCGGAACGTCCATGAACGATCTTTCGGAAGCCTCAGGAATGGCCAAGCCTGGCCTTTACGCAGCCTTTGGCGACAAGGAAGCGCTGTTTGAAAAAGCGCTGCTGCATTATTTCGAGACTTATGGCGGTCCCGTGTTCGGCCGGCTCCAGCAAGCCCGCCGGCACTTCATCGATGATTTTCGCGACTTTCTGGGCGCGATTGCGGATCTGACCCTTGATCGCAGCACGCCTTCGGGGTGCTTTCTCGTAAACGCTCTTGTCGATTGCACCTATGGTTCCGAGCGCCATCAAGAGCTGGTCAACGGATTGCGCGAGTCCCGTTATACGGCGATCAGGGAACGGTTCATCAAGGCGGTCGCAGCCGGGGAAATGCCCTCGGATGCAGATGTCGACCGTGCAGCAACTTTTCTGGACGGTCAGTTCTCGGCCATTGCAATGCTTGGTCGCAGCGGAGCGTCGGATGCCGACTTGAAGATCTTCATCGAAACAGGCCTAAGCGCATTGCCGGTCTGCGGTCCCTCCCGCATTATGACCGATGAACCGGATACTTCTACCTTACGACAGTGATGCGTTCGGCTGCCCTTGTGACAGCCGTGTAAAGCCAACGGCTCTTGTGTTCACGAAACGCCCAGCTTTCGTCAAATAGAATGACATCGTCCCATTGGGATCCTTGCGCCTTGTGAACAGTAAGCGCGTAGCCATAGTCGAATTCATCCGCCTTGCGCCGGATCGCATAGGGGATGCTTTCGGCGCCATCTTCGAACATGGCGGGCAGCACCTTGACCTTCACCGTCGTCTTGCTGATTTCGTCTTCCGAGACCACGTCAAAGCGCAATGTATTGCCACGCGGTTGCCGCAGCCGCTTCACGTTCCAGAGCCCGCCATTCAGAAGACCCTTGGTCTTGTCGTTGCGCAGACAGACGAGTTTGTCTCCAACCGCCGGCATGGGCGTGGTGAAATCCTTTAGTTCGCGGATGCGGCCATTATAAAGGCGCCGGGTCTTGTTGGTGCCGACGAGTACCTGATCCGTCGCCAGGATCTGCTGCTTGTCTATCTCGCGGCGATGAATGACTTTGCTCTCACCGAATTCACCGTAGTCGAGCGTGCCGCCGTCGCGAATGGTCATGGACATGCGCACGATCGGATTGTCCTGTGCCTGCCGGTGAACTTCCGTCAGCATCACGTCCGGCTCCGCCTCGGTGAAGTAGCCGCCGCCCTTGACGGGGGGAAGCTGTGCCGGGTCACCCAGCACCAGAACAGGCGTGCCGAAGGAAAGCAGATCCTTGCCGAGTTCTTCGTCCACCATCGAGCATTCGTCGATGACGATCAGGCTTGCCGTTGCTGCTGCGCTGTCCCGCTTGATCGCGAATTGCGGACCGGCATCCTCGTCGTCGTCATCCAGGTCCTCTTCCTCCTTGGAAGAGCGCGGGCGATAGATGAGCGAGTGGATCGTACCGGCGTCCTCACAGCCCTTCTGCCGCAGAACATGGGCTGCTTTGCCGGTGAAGGCGCCGAAACAGACGTCGCCGTCGATGCCTTCAGCAAGATGGCGGGCAAGCGTTGTCTTTCCGGTGCCGGCAAATCCGAAGAGACGGAAAACCTGACGGTCACCCCGCTTCAGCCAGGCAGCCGCCTCCTTCAAGGCTTCATCTTGTTGCGGGGACCAGGCCACCGGATCGCTCCTCATAGTCAGGGACCCGGATGATTACCCTGATTTGCTGTCTCCCGCCAAGACCGAATTCCTGTTGATCCGGAACAAGGTTGCGTTGAACGGGGCTATCCCAAAACCGAAAACGAACTTTCTTTGGTCAGGTCCCTCTTTCGGGAAAACGTCGCGGTATTGATGGTGTGTTCAACATGCCGCAGGGCGAACTGGAATGGGTGGCTGTCATGATCGTTGCCGCTTTCGCAATATTCGATCAACTCGCTCATCAGGCGTCCGGCGACCATGGCGTTCTTGAACTGATTGCCGCTGGTTCCGATGGCCAGATAGAAGCCATTGACATCGCTTCGGTCATAGATCGGCAGCCAGTCGTCGGTGGCATCGTAAAGGTC
The DNA here is from genome assembly GCF_040329475.1 of Roseibium sp. SCP14. Taxonomy (NCBI): domain Bacteria; kingdom Pseudomonadati; phylum Pseudomonadota; class Alphaproteobacteria; order Hyphomicrobiales; family Stappiaceae; genus Roseibium; species Roseibium sp. SCP14. The sequence continues at coordinate 881,995 of NZ_JBDZYH010000002.1, read as the reverse complement.
TGCGATGCCGAGAGGGTGTTGAGAGACGCCAAGCTCCGGCAGGCGCTGAGAATAGCGGTATGCGTAGGTCAGGGCACGATCGGTGAGATCGCGTCGGAAGTCGTCCGGGTCCTCTTCAATGTGCGGATCGCAGGGCGGATTGAGACTGCCGATCATCAACTGCCCACCGCTGCCTGGCTTGACATAACAGGCAACGTCACCATCGGCGACAATGAGACCTTCCCGAGAATAGCCAAGACTCTCAGGCGGTTTGATCTGCACCACTTCCTGGCGGAGAGGTCTGAGGCCGATGCGGACACCTACTTCGCCTTCAAGCAGTCGGTTCACCTTGCCCGAATGAGGACCTGAAGCGTTGATGACGATACCGGCCTCGAATGTCTGGCCATTTTCGCAGACTATGCCCGTGACCCTGTTCCCGGTCACCTTGATGCCGACAACCCTGGTGTTGAAACGGAACGCTGCACCGTGACGTGCCGCAGCATCCTTGAGGTTCCTTGCAGCCAATTGCGGGTCGTCAACGTAGCCGCTTGCAGGAAAATAGACGCCGCCTTCGATCTTGCCGCCCGTCGGCATGCCGAAAGTCTCGTCGTCCATCGTCTTGGCAGGGGCGAAGCACTCCAGATTGCAGCCGGGCAGGTTTTCCTCAATTTGCGCCGGGGTCCAGTGCTCGTAGGCAATTCCGAGCGTGTCGGAATGTTTGAGAACATGTCCGAGCGTCTTGTCTCCGGCGGTCTTCATGAGAACTGTGCCGGTATCGATGAAACGCGCGAGTTCCTCCTGACCGTCCGCATCAAGATCCGCCGGCCAGCTCTTCCAGTCATGATAGCCCTCCAGGGCCATCGCCGTTCCATCCAGCGTCGAATAGTAAGTCCGGATCACCGCGGCCGAGCTGGACGTAGACCCGTAACCGGCGGCCGGCAACGTATCGACATTCAATGTCTTGTAGCCTTTGCGGGCAAGTTCGCAGGCTATTGCGCAGCCAATGATTCCCGCGCCGATTATGATGGCGTCAAAGCGTATGACCTCGGTGTCCTTGGAGTGCGCTGGGGGCATTTCCTGGTTCCTTTGTTCCTCTGTCAGGACAGGCGACTGCTCCTGATTTGTCCAGAAGAATATGCGTCAATTTAAGGTCTGAAATACGCGAACAGTGTGAATTTAACTGATGAATTGGTGAAAATAACTTACATAGTTATTTTTTATCACCAATATGATGATTTTGTAAAACTATGTAGAATTTGTCCCATAGTCTCTAGTTGTAATCAAGACGATGCGCGCTCAAACTGATCAAGGTAAGGGCCCGCACAAATGCGCTTTCAAGCCAGAAGAATATGCGGTCCTGCATTGGGACGACTTTCAAAATCGCCATAACGCAAGTGGTTGGAGCAAAGTGTGCGGGGCATGAAGTTTGGGGAATGGCCGACGGTGGCCCTGATAGCCTTTACGGGATTTTCGTGGATGCTGCTGGTCGGCAGTTATTCGGAACTGGAAGCGTGGATGGTCTGTCCGCTTGCGGCGATAATCGTGACGCTGCAATCTTCCCTGCAGCATGAAGTTCTGCATGGACATCCGACCCGCAATCCAGCTGTGAACGAAGCCCTTGTCTACTGTTCCCTGGGGCTCTTCATTCCCTATCGCCGGTTCAAATCCCTGCATTTGCGTCACCACAACAATGACCGGCTGACCGACCCGTATGACGACCCCGAGAGCTTCTATCTCGCCTGGCGCGAGTGGGACCGTCTGCCGTCCGTCATCAAAACTATCCTGAAACTCAACAACACTTTGCTCGGGCGCCTGACGATCGGGCCGGCGGTGTCCCTGATCGGTTTCTACGGTTCTGAGATCCGTATGCTGCGCGCAGGTGACAAGGTGGTCCTGCGGGCCTGGCTTCATCATCTGGCCGGACTGGTTCCGATTGTTCTTTTTGTCGTTCTCGTTGGCGGTATGCCGGTTTGGCTTTATGCTCTCGCCATTGCTTATCCGGGAATGAGCCTTTTGATGCTGCGGACCTATGCAGAACACAGAGCTCATGAGAATGCTGAGGCGCGCTCCGTCATCGTGGAATTCTGTCCGATCTTTTCCCTGTTGTTCCTGAACAACAATCTGCATGTCGTTCACCACGCGCATCCGCGTGCGCCCTGGTATCAATTGCCAAAGATCTACCGGAATGCCCGGGCGGACTGGCAGAGGCGAAACGAGGGTTATGTGTTTGCGAGTTATGTTGAACTGGCGAAACATTATCTTTTCAAGGTGAAGGAGCCTGTTGCCCATCCGCTCAGGCACAGGACCCTTTCCAAGAAACTGACTTCAGGTGAGAGAGTCTCTTGAGTCGACGCCGGTATCATCCCGTTCGCCTTGCCATGTATGACTGGCCTGAAGTGCGTCAGGAAACAGAAAACCTGGAACGAGCGCTCCATGAGGCGCTGACAGATGCGCTTGGTCTTGAACCGGATGACCTCGTTCCCTGGCCTGAGGAGATCAGCGAGGCGGATATCTGGCGGCAGCGAGGCGTTCTACTGACGCAAACCTGTGGCTATCCACTGACACATGCGCTCAAGGGCAAGGTCAGGCTGTTGGGAGCTCCCCACTATTCGGCTGACGGCTGTGAAGGGCCGCGATATTGCAGCCATCTGATTGTGCACAGGGACAGCCCGTTCGAGCGCCTTCCGGACCTGAAAGGCAAACGTGCTGCCTTCAACGGACCGGACAGCCAATCGGGCATGAATACCTTCCGTCACGCCGTCGCCCATATTGCCGAAGAACAGGAGTTCTTCGCGGAAGTGACAAGAAGCGGTGGCCATCTGGCTTCGATGTGGACGGTCGCCGAGGGCAAGGCCGATGTTGCAAGCATAGATGCGGTGTGTTGGGGGCTCGCCTGTCAGGAAATCCCGGAGTTGACCGAGCAGCTCAGGCCGATTGCGCAAACCGCGCCGGCTTCCGGGCTGCCGTTCATCACCTCCATGCAGTTTTCACAGACGGAAGCGGATCTGATCGCCGAGACGGTCAAGATGGTTCTGTCTTCGCCCGAAACGGCAAAAAGCCGCGAGCGCCTGGGCATTCGCGGCTTTTCAAAACTCTCGCTCGACGACTATGACGGCATTCTGCAAATGGAGCAGGAAGCCGAAGCGCTGGGATATCCAGCGCTGGCATAGTCCGCGATGAAAACCGATTCTGCTTAGCGAACGGTTCTCGGCTCTTTCGCTGCTTCGCGCATGCGCAGAGCAAAATTCATCTTGGCCAGTTCAGCAGCGGAATGGCCGGAAACAACACCCATAAGGTTAGTGCGCAGGGCTTGTGCAAGATAGGTCATGGCGTTCCCAATCCTGATACGTTCGATTGTTGGAAATGCGGTCCACTGCATTGAAATAACGGGCCGCTTGATCGCTATATGGGCATAATTTGCGTTTCAATCAATCGAATAGTATTCATCTATTCGTTCAAAAAAATTGAACTGAATGGCTCGAAGGTCGCTCGTATGGAAAAATTACCGAGTGCGGGAACTCCGCTCATCGACATGGAACTTTACCGCACATTTGTTGTTATCGCGGAAACGTCAAGCTTTACAAAGGCTTCCGATCTTGTAGGGCGCACACCTTCGGCCGTTTCGATGCAGATCAAGAAGCTTGAAACCTTGCTGGGTGTCGCAGTTTTCGCGCGTGAAGGCCGCACTGTTCGTCTGACGCCGGAAGGCGAAGGTCTGCTTGGATATGCGCGCCGGATCCTGATGTTGAACGAAGAAGCGGTTTCGCTTTTCGTGTCGCCGGAGGTCGAGGGAGAGGTTCGGTTCGGGGCGCCGTCGGACTTCGGGACCCGGCTCTTGCCGAACATCCTTTCCAGATTTGCCCGTTCCCATCCGGGGGTGAACGTTGACGTGCACCTGGACGGCAGCCCCAAGCTGGATGAAATGGTCAAGAAGGGTGCATTGGACCTGGCGCTTTTTACCGCACGGCCCGGAACCGGTCTGGCAACAGGCGGCGAGGTCGTCTTTACGGAGCCGCTTGTCTGGGTCGGGCTCGAAGGCGGCATTGCTTATGAGCGCGATCCCTTGCCGCTGGCTGTTTCGACGCCAGGCTGCCCGTGGCGAAGAGCGGCCCGGGTGGCGCTGGATGACGCGCAAAAGCCTTACCGGATCTCCTACACAAGCTTCCATAGTGCCGGACAGGAAGCCGCGCTGCTGGCGGATCTTGCAATCGCACCGTTTCCGGCCAGCGTCGTCGAGCCCCCTCTTCAGGTTCTGGACGAGCGGCACGGTCTGCCGGAAATCGGCGACTATCACATCATCATGACCGAGCGGCCCAAGGCCGGTAAGGCGAGCCATGCTTTTGCGGAACATGTGGAAGAGTGCTTCAAGGAACTGAGCCTCGCTCAGCCTACTTGAGAGAGTACTGCTAAAGGAGTTAGCGCATTCGTTCTCTTCCGGCGGTGTCTGAACCTATTGGATGAAACGCTGCTTGTTGCGGGCAAAATACTCGAAGGCAAAATCAACAAATGCGCGCACCCTGGCGACGCGGCGAAGATCGCCGTGATAGAGCAGCCAGATATTGTAACCGTTCTGCAAGGGGATGCCCGGAACGCGGATGATGCGCGGATCGGCATCCCCGGCAAAGGCGGGAACCTTGATCAATCCGAGACCCTGCGCCGCGGCCTCGATCTGCATGGAGACTTCCGGCAGCACATGCCGGACCTTGGCTTTGGGGAACGGGCTGGACGCCACCCAGTCATGCGTGTCGTTCCAGGCGATCCACTGCGTGCCGTCGCCGCCATTGTCCAGAATGTTGGGATGAAGCGCCAGATAGTCCGGCGAGGCATAGATCGCCTGAACGAACCTGATCAGCTTGCGCCCAAGCAGGTCCTCATCGACATTCAGGGCAATCCGCAGCGAAATGTCAGCCTCGAGCTTTTGCAGGTTTGAGACGCGATTGGTTGAAATCGTGCGAACCGAGATCTCCGGATAGCTTTTCGAGAACTCGCAAAGCATGTGGGAAAGAAGCTCATGAGACATGACCGGGGGCAGGCTCAGGCGAATTGTTCCGGACGGTACCAGGTCCAGTCCGGAAATCTTCCGGCTGATGGTGTTGGCCTGCGCCTCCATTTCTTCGGCAGGGACGATCAGGGCTTCTCCTGATTGGGTCAGCTGCAGGCCGCTGGTGGTTCTGTCGAAAAGGCGCGTTCCGAGATCTGCCTCAAGCGCTGAAATGGCACGGTGGACCGTGCCGTGATTGACGCCGAGCTTTTCGGCCGCCTTGCGGAAACTTCCTGTGCGCATGGCCGTCAGAAAGGTTCGCAGGTGATCCCAATCCAAGTCTCTTTTCATCCGCACACCGTTATCAGAAAGTACTTATGTGAGGTGGATTGTTTTTTATCCGCAATGGCTGGCGCAGGCCTATTCTAAAATAGAAACCGATCCACAAACTTCCAGGACAGGTTGATGCCCCAGTGGTGTTGTCCGGACCTGCCGATGGCCAACGCGGATTTCGTTGAAAACGGTGTTGAGATCCATACGAATGCCGTGGCCTAAGATTAAAAGTGTATCAATATAAGACAATCGCCTCGAATTTTCGTTCGAGACGTTGTTTTTTCTTGGTTAACGCAGCAGAAACACTGGCGCATAAGTTAATGAAAGGTTACGATTCTCGGTAAATAAATAATTAACAGTGAGATGCGTCATGAAAATGGTTTTTAAAACGCTTCTGGCCGCAGCCGGTCTCTTCGCAATTCTTGGCACAACCGCTCAGGCTGAAAGCAGCACCGTTCGTATCCTGCACAATGAGCCTTATGGTGCGATTGTTACCAAGGAAGCAGGTGTTCTTGTTTTCCGTGCCGTACCGCCGACCCGCAAGGTCATTGTCAATCCGGGCGGAAAAACACCGCTCGATCTGAAGTTCACTGATGTTCGCGAAACCAATTTTGTGGCCGTGGCACCGATGCTGTCACCTTACGACTATGCGCGCCAGCTCGGTGCCAAGGTTGTCCGCGTAAAATAACGACTGTCCACGGTCGGGGCCGTCAGTCACGGCGGTCCATCAGTCTGTCGTCGAACGGATAGCTGCTGAGTCGATCGTATCCGGTTTCGGTGATCAGCAGTTGTTCTTCCAGTTTGACACCTTCGTGGCCGCCATGGCGGCCGACATAACTTTCCACGCACACAACCATGCCGGGTTCCAGGACACCGTCATAGCCGCCGCCTTCCCAGTCTTCCGGGTAGGGGACCGCCGGGTATTCGTCACACAGGCCGACACCGTGAAAGAGCACGGAATAACGGTTGGCGAGGTAGTCCTGCGACAGGCTCACCGAGTCGTGAGACAGCTCCCGGAAGGTCCGGCCCGGAGCCAGAGTCGCGATGTTCGCTTCGATCTGCTCGACGGCCATCCGGTAGAGCGATCTTTGTTCGTTGGTCGGCTGGTCATCGCCGCATAACCAAGTTCTCGAGATATCGCAGCACATGCCGTAAGGCCCGACGAGGTCCGTGTCGAAGGCGACGAGATCGCCTGCTTCGATCACCCGCGCGGAGGCCTCCTGGAACCAGGGATTGGTCCGCGGCCCCGAGGCGAGAAGATGGGTCTCGATCCATTCGCCTCCGCGTCTGATGTTGCCCTTGTGCAGCAGAGACCAGAGATCCCATTCGGTCATTCCGGGCGTGAGGGCCGTCTCCATCTCGCGCATGGCTGCTTCGCAGGCTGCAATCGACCTACGCATCGCCTTGATCTCGTCAGAACATTTTATCGCGCGGGCAAGTTCCATGACCTCTTCGCCGTCATGGATTTCCAGGCCGTGGCCTTCAAGTGCCGCGACACCTTCCCGGCGGGCCTTGTCGAGCGCAATGCGATTGTTCCCGCCGCCATATCTACTGACGAGACCGGCAAGTTCATTGGCCCATTTTTGTGCCAGCTCTGCAGAACGGGGGCCGGCTTCGAAGTAGAACCAGGGCACCCCATGGCGCATTTCGTCGACCAGGAGATTGTGCGCCGACAGGTGTTCGCAATTGTGAAAGTCGAAGGCGATAACCGGGCCATCCAGCGCGACGAAAGTGTAGCGAACGGCATTGTGGGTGCTCCAGACCTGCATGTTGGTTGCATCTGTCGCATAGCGAACGTTCAGCGGATCGCAGAGGATTGCAGCGCTAAGATCGTTTTTCTCAAGTTGCTGCCGGATCCGCCGGAGCCGATACTTTCTTATGGCGTCGAGGTCCGGAGCATCAAGCCCAAGTGCAACCCATTCGCCCTCGGCCAGATCTCCGTAGCCCAGTACATGGCGATTGAGTGCGGTTGCCTTTTCCGTGGCGTAGGCGCTCAAGGCTTCGTAGTCCGCCTGATTGCCCGGATGGGCGGGCAGAACCGCCGGCATGATCTTGCGCCGGTGCCGGCCGAAATGTTCCGAGTTCATAAAGCCTCCGCTCCTCCTTCGTTGGCTTCACAAAGTTTCTTCGTGGACTTACATGCGCATGCGATCTGCCTTTGGATCGAACAATGGCTCCTCGATGATGGTGGCCTTGCAGCGCTCACCAAGGATTTCGATCTCGAACGCGCCTGCGCTGATGTCCGTTGCCAACTCCGAAGGGACGTAGCCTTGCGCAAGCGACTTTCTGACATGGTGTCCGTAGCCGCCGGACGTTATCCAGCCGATCACCCTGCCGTCGTGCCAGATCGGTTCATCACCCATGACATCCGCATCAGAAGCGTCGACAACAAAGCTGACCCGCAACCGTTTCGGGCCCTCGTCAAATTCCTTCTGGGCAGCTTCCTTGCCGATGAAATCGTCCTTGCCGAGCTTCACGAAGCGACCGAGGTCCGCCTCGAATGGTCCGTAGATCGGGCGGAACTCGCGGAACCAGGTGCCGAAGTTTTTCTCAAGACGCATGGCGAGCAAAGCGCGCATGCCGAAATTCCGGATATTGAACTCGGCTCCGGCCTGCATCAGCGCCTCATAGACCTGCCGTTCGTATTCCGGCGTCATCCAGATTTCGTAGCCGAGGTCACCGGTGTAAGTGATGCGATTGACCTTGCAGGGTGCGTTGGCAACATCCATTTCGCGGAAATCCATGAAACGGAAACCCTCGTTGGAAACATCGTCGCCGGTGACTTTCTCAAGCACCTTGCGCGCGTTCGGGCCGGCAATGGACAGCCCGACCCAGCCGAGATTGATGGCTCTGAGTGTTACCGAACCGTCCGTCGGCAAGTGCTTTTCAAACCAGCGCATGTGATAGACCTCGGCCTGGGAAGAACCGAACATGTAGAACTTGTCCTCCGAGACCCGGGCGATCGTGAAGTCGCCGATCAGCTTGCCGTTTTCATTCAGCATCGGGGTCAGGACGATCCGGCCGGTTTTCGGCATGGTGTTGGTCATCAGGTGGGACAGAAAGCTTTCCGCACCGGGGCCGGAAACCTCGTATTTGGCGAAGTTGGCGATTTCGGTGATGCCGACGCTTTCGCGGACTGCGCGGCATTCTGCTCCAACCGGTTCGAAATCGTTGGAGCGGTGGAAGGAAAAGATGTCCTTTGCCTCGGTGCCTTCAGGGGCAAACCAGAGCGGCGTTTCCAGACCCCAGCTGTCTCCCATGACCGCGCCTTGGGCGAGCATTCTGTCATAAAGCGGTGTGGTCTGGTGCGGGCGGCCCGCGGGCAGTTCTTCATTGGGGAAGCGGATACGGAAGCGGCGGCGGTAGTTTTCCTGCACCTTGGCATTGGTATAGGAGAGCGTTGCCCAGTCGCCGTATCGGGCGACATCCATGCCCCAGATGTCATAGCCCGGATCGCCGTTGATCATCCAGTTTGCAAGGGTCAGGCCGACGCCGCCGCCCTGGCTGAAACCGGCCATGACCCCACAGGCAACCCAGTAATTCCGAAGCCCACGCACCGGCCCGACCAGCGGATTGCCGTCAGGGGCAAAGGTGAACGGGCCATTGATGATCTGTTTGATGCCCGCATTCTGAAGGGCCGGAAAATGCTCGAAGCCGACTTCCAGCTCCGGGGCGATGCGATCCAGGTCGGGCGCCAGAAGTTCATGGCCGAAATCCCAGGGTGTCTCGCGCGGACTCCAGGGGCGGCTGTTCTGTTCGTAGGTGCCCAGCAACATGCCCTTGCCTTCCTGCCGGGTGTAGATTTCTCCGCCGAAATCGAGAACTCCGATCAGCTCCTTGCCGGTTGCCTCGTTGTGCGCAACGACTTCCGGCATTTCGTCGGTCAGGAGATACATGTGCTCCATGGCAAGAACGGGCAGTTCTATGCCGACCATGCGACCGCATTCGCGCGCCCACAGGCCTCCGGCATTGACCACATGTTCGGCGTGGATCGTGCCCTTGTTGGTGATCACGTTCCATGTCCCGTCCGGCGTCTGGACCAGTTCCTCCACCTTGGTGTGGCGGTAGACGGTCGCGCCGTTGACACGGGCGGCCTTGGCATAGGCATGGGTCGTTCCCGAGGGATCCAGATGTCCCTCGATCGGATCCCACAATGCGCCGATGAAGTGCCTTTCATCCAGCATCGGGAACATTGTCTTGGCCTCGGCGACCGAGATCAGTTCAAGGTCCATTCCCAGGTACCGGCCCTTTGCCTGGGCCAGACGCAGGAAATCCATGCGCTCGGGCGTATCCGCAAGCATGACACCTCCGGTCAGGTGCAGGCTGCAGGACTGGCCGGATATCTCTTCCAGTTCCTTGTAAAGATCGACGGTGTAGCTTTGTAGCTGCGCCACGTTCGGGTCGCCGTTCAGTGTGTGAAAACCACCGGCTGCGTGCCACGAGGACCCCGACGTCAACTCGTCACGTTCAACCAGCGTCACGTTTTTCCAGCCAAGTTTCGTCAGGTGATAAAGAACGCTGCAGCCGACAACGCCACCGCCGATGACAACAACCTGAGTGTGGGTTTTCATGAAAATCGCTCCGGAAAATCCCGCATGCATCTGGCGGGCGAATTGAGAAGTTTCTGAGAAAAGATGGATTAGAAGTCGGTCGGGGCCCCACCCTCTGCCTTCCGCCTTTCAACAAAGGCCGTGAGTTCGTCGTCGATCACCGGGTCCAGGGCAGGCGCCTCGTAAGCTTCCAGCGCCTTCTTGTAGAGCATGTTGGCCTTGTCATAGGCGATGGGGCTACCAGCCTCCGCCCAGGTTTCATAGTTGCGCCAGTCCGAGACGATCGGTGCGTAGAACGCGTCCTTGTATCGGGCCTGGGTGTGCTCGGTGCCGAAGAAGTGCCCGGCCGGACCGACATCCTTGATGGCCTCAAGCGCCAGGGCTTCTTCGGAAACGTCAAGCGGCGTCAGGTATTCGGCAATCTTTTGCAACAGGTCGATATCGGTGATGAACTTCTCAAAACCGGCACTGAGACCACCTTCCAGCCAACCGGCGGCATGTTTGATGATGTGGCCGCCGCCGGTGATCGCTCCCCATTCCGACAAAGTGGTTTCAAGTGCTGCCTGATAGTCGACAGTATTGGCTGCGCAGACACCGGACGAGCGGTAAGGCAGGCCATATCGGCGGGCCAGCTGGCCGCCGACGATTGCCGCCTTCATGTATTCCGGCGTGCCGAAGGCGGGCGCTCCGGATTTCATGTCGACGTTGGAGGTAAAGCCGCCATAGACGACCGGGACGCCGGGGCGTACGATCTGGGCAAAGGCGAGCCCGGCAAGGGCCTCAGCGTTCTGCAAGGTCAGGGCCCCGGCGATGGTTACCGGTGCCATCGCACCGGCCAGCGTAAAGGGGGTGACGACGGATACCTGTCCGGCCTTTGCCATTTCTATGAGGCCCTGCAACATCGGCGTGTCCAGGCGAAGGGGAGAGGACGTGTTGATCACTGTTGCGACGCAAGGCGTTTCGACGAACTCTTCCGGGCTCAACCCGTTGGCAATCCGGGCGATTTCCAATCCGTCGAGATTGCGTTCCCGGCCGAGGGAGTAGATGTGAAACACCTTGTCGGTGAGGCGCACCATGTCCGCGATGCAGTCGAGATGCCGGATGGAGGCGTGAATGTCCACCGGCTCGACCGGGTAGCCCATGATGCAGTGAATGATGTTGAAGAACTGCGAGAGCTTCAGAAAATTCCGATAGTCCTCCTGATTGCCCGGTCGCCTGCCGCCGTCGCGGTCAACGGCGTTGGGCGCGCTGGCAACACAGGAAAATGCAATCGCGTCGCCGCCGATCTGAAGATCATGCGCGCGGTTGCGGGCACGGATGGTGAACTCGTCCGGTGCTTTCGCAATGAGGTCTTCGACCATTGCGCGATCCATGCGAACCCGGTCTTCTCCCGGCTTTATATCCGCACCGGCCGCCTTGAGCAGTTCCTTGGCCTCTTCATGCAGGAAGTCGATGCCGATTTCTTCCAGAACACGCATGGAGGCGTCATGGATGGCTTCCAGTTCATCGGCAGACACGGCTTCCAGAGGCTTGAAAATATGACGGGGTTGTTTGAACGGTTTTTGCGGAAACAGCTCAGGCGCCGCTTTTTCGCCGCCGCCTCTGCGTCGCCGTCCACGCCGCGCCGGTGCCGTTTCGCTCAAGGAACCTGTTTCGATGTCGCCCGTCATTTGGTCCGCCATGTTCGTGGTTTGCGGGCTGAAGCCGTGCTTGAGGCGCGCCCTATGCGGCAGAAGGGATCTCTGCACGTTATCTTCGACTGTAGCTGAGAGTGGGAATTTTCCGGGCGGTCTCAGAACGACGGCGAGTGCTACAACTCCGACATGATGCCCGCCAAGGGCCCGGCGGTCTCTGGAACTCGAAAGTCGGGCTTGACGAATGCCAATCTGGCAGCGATCAAACCAGTAGAAAATTCAAAGAGGAATTCGTGTGAGCGAACAGCTGTCGGATACAGAACTCCTGGCGTTTCTGGAGCGTTTGCTACCGGTCAATGACTGGTCTGCCGCGCGCTTGAGGCCTTTGCCGGTGAACTACACCAGCCGTTTTTGGCGTCTGGACGTTCCCGGTAGAACCTATGTCGTCAAGGAATTCTTCCCCGGCAACGAAGACAATCCCCTCTATCCGACATTGCCGGAACAGGAGGCTGATGCCTTGAACGTGCTGGCCCGGCACGACCTTGCGCCTGAACTGGAAGCCTTCGGCAAATCTCCGACCGGAACGCCACTGCTGGTTTACGGCTATGCCCCTCCCAAGACGAACGAGATCGAAGTAGGGGAGGCCGCAGACCTGATCGGACGCTTTGCAGCGCTGAAGGAACCTGTACCCGGACATCAGGTCGTGCCCGCCGGATTTCGCGAAGTGCTGGCGCGTGGGGATGAAATGCTTGCTGCGATCCCGGAAAGCAGGAAGGCGGCAAATCTGAAAAGGCTGCGACCGGAAGATACCGCGGTCAAGAAAAGGGACGTTGAACGTTCGCTTGTCCATCGCAGTTTCTGCCTCGGTACCATCCAGTCGACTGGCGACGGAGCACGGCTGATCGACTGGCAATATGCCGGTCTCGGCGATCCGGTGGAGGACATCGCCTGTTTCGTCTCACCCGGACTGGCGATCCTTTACGGATTGCATCCGCTTGTCGCTCATGCCGAAGAGATGTTTCTGGAACATTATCCCGACAGGGATACGGTCGCGAGATTCATGGAAGAACGCAGTGCCTATCACTGGCGGCTGGCTGCCTATTGCCTGTTGCGGCATGAGACGCTGATGCATTCCAACGCCCCGGCGGCCCGTGCCTATGGCAGGGCTCTGGAGGAAGAGGTCGATCTGCTTCTGCGACTGCGTGCCAGGTAACAAGCCGGTTCACACCGGCTGTAATTGTTCTGTCACAGGAGAGCGGTAACCGGAGGCATGTCCATTGAACTTGCATCCGTTTCCAAATCATTCGGTTCCCATAAAGCCTTGAACAATGTGTCCCTGTCGGTTGAGGAAGGGATGTTTTTTGCGGTCCTTGGCCCGTCCGGATGTGGCAAGTCGACCTTGTTGAAGTCGATTGCCGGACTGGAACCGATCGGCAGCGGTGAGATTGTGCTGGGTGGCCAGCCCGTCGCGGGCAAGAAGCTGCATGTGCCGCCGGAGCAGCGCCGGGTGGGCGTCGTCTTTCAATCCTATGCTCTGTGGCCGCATATGAGCGTAGCGGGGAATGTCGCCTTTCCGCTGGAAACAGCCGGTGCAAGGAAGGCAACTGTCACCGCCAGAGTGGCCGACTGCCTGGAAACCGTCGCGTTGACACCGTTCGGGCAGCGCAAACCGGCCGAGCTATCCGGAGGTCAACGTCAGCGCGTTGCTCTTGCGCGGTGTCTGGCGCAAGGCGCCAATACGGTGCTTATGGACGAACCGCTCGCAAATCTCGATCCACACCTGCGCAGTGCCATGGAAGAGGAACTGTCAGCCTTTCACAGGACAAGCGGTGCAACCACATTATTCATCACTCATGACCAGCGAGAAGCCATGGCGCTAGCGGACAAGATTGCCGTCATGTGGGATGGCAGTATCCTGCAATCGGATGACCCTGATACACTGTACAGGCGGCCAAACTCAAAACGTGTCGCGGGTTTCATCGGCCGTGGCAGCATGCTCTCTGTTGAAGTTGAACAGGTGACAGGCAGTCGTGCCATTGTTGTGTTTGCCGAAAAGAAGATCGAAGTTGATTGCAGTGCTGGGGCCTGCCCCGGTTCGGGGTCGTTGCTGGTACGCCCTGAGCATCTTGTTCCGGTGCCTGAAGACGCAGGATTTCCGGCCGAGGTCACACGAACGGTTTATCGCGGAGGGGCCTGGGATGTCTTTGTTGCCGTCAATGGTGTGGTCGACCCGCTGATGCTGACGTTGCATCAAAAGACAAAAGTCGGAGAACGGCTTTACCTGAACATCCGGCAGGGCTGGCTGTTGCCGAGTTAATTTCCTGAAGACCTAGTCCTTCCAGGGAATGGTTCCGGCGGGAACACGGCTGGCCAATGCATTCATGGCAAGCATGATTGCGATCGTCGCCAGGACGACAACGGCTGACATGGCAGCCGCGAGTGTCGTGTATCCACCGTCCTCATAATTGAAGATGGTCGTGCCGATGGTTTCATTTCCCGTTGACCAGAGCAGTGCGGAAACGGTGACCTCATTGTAAGCGGTCAGGAAGACGAGAATGGCGCCCGATGCTGCGGATGGTGCTGCGAGCGGCGCGAACACCTTGCTCAAGCGGCGGAAAAATCCGGCTCCGGATACTCTGGCGGCATCTTCCAGTGAGCCGTCCATCTGCAGGAAAGCCGCGGTGACCGGTTTGAGCCCCACTGCAAGAAAGACGGATACGTAGGCGATCAAGATGATCCAGAGCGTGCCGTAAAGCGAGACCCCCAAAACCGGCAGGGGTTTTATGAAAGCCAGGATGAAGGCAATCGACATGACCAGGCCGGGCACGGCAAAGGCGATCTCGGACTGGGCAAGCGCAACCCCTGCCACGTGTCTCTGCCTTTTGCGTCTGTGTGCCAGAAAGTAGCCGAGCGGCAGACTGGCCAGAGCGATGACTGTGGCTGCGAGTCCGGCAATCAATGTCGAATTTGCAAAGGCCCGTAACGTCACGGACTGGCGCCAGAGAACTTCGTTGAAATTCTCGGACGTCAGCGTGCTGAAGGACAGCGGCAAGCCGTAGGTCCTGACCAGCGAGGTTGCCAGCAATGAGGCCGCGGGCAGCAGAAGAACGCAGGCAACAAAACTCCACAATAGAGCTTCAATCAAAGGCCGCTTTCGGCCAAGGGAAATTGCAAGCGGATCCTGAGGCAATCCGATCAGGGAATTGCGCATTCTGCGCTGCAGAAAACTCTGGGCGAGAATGGCCGCAAGGGCGACGAGTGCAAGGATGACCGAAATCACGGCAACATTGGGCAAAACGTCAGGTCCAAAGCTGGCGAGGCGCCGCCAGACCAGAACGGGGAGCGTGGTGTAGCGGGCAGGAATTCCGATCAGTGCATTGATGCCGAAATTGCCAAGCGATGCGACAAAGGCAAGTGCGAAGCCGGCAAGGAGGGCCGGGCCGAGAAGCGGCAGAGTTATCCGGTAGAGCATCGTGAAAGCACCGGCACCGGAAATCCGGGCAGCATCGGAGAGTTCTCGCGGAAAGGAACGGAGCGACGCGCGCACAAGGAGGAACACCAGCGGACTGTGTTGGAGCGTCAAAAGAAGCACCAGTCCCTCGCGTGAGTAGAGCGGATGAGTGGAGCCGAGTTCAGGGGCAATGCCAAGCCAGCGCAGGACCGGGCTCGCCGGTCCGAGCGCCTGGATCCAGGCGATTGCCGTCACGTGGGGCGGGATCATCATCGGCAGCAGGATCAGGAAAACCAGCAAGCCCTTTGCCCTGATGTCGGTCAGGCCGATGAGAAGCGCCAGCAAGGTGCCGAGCAAGGTGGCGGTCAGTGCGGATAGAAAACTGCTTTCGATGGAATGCCACAGCGCACGGCGAACAGAGCGGCTTTGCAGTGCTTCCAGCAGAGGACCGAGGTCAAAGCCTTGCTCGCCTGAAAGACCGGTCTGAAAAAGCAGAAGAAGTGGCAAGCCGCAGATCAGTGTTGCTCCGAGAACGAGCAGCAGAAGAGTTGCTTTATCGGGTGAGAGCACTGTCCGCATCAGCGATGTTTTCCATTTTTCCGTCATTCGGGACAAGTAAGGCGCGACCGAACGCTGATGCGGAAACCAGATATAAGTCGCGCTTAATGCGCGGCTAACTCCATAGACAGGGGTGCTCGCGTGGCTCGCGCTGACATCTGGATTCCGGATCACGCGCTGCCGCTGTGCGTCACGCTGTCCGGAATGACAAATCCGAACTCAACAAGAGCAGCGCGGCATTGACCCGCGCTGCGTCATTTTCTTTGACGGCTTTAACCGCCAAAGATCTCGGAGAATTTCAGCTTGTTTGCCTGATCCTGTTCCAGGGCCAGAGCCGGATCGAAATCCATCAGCTTGATCTGGTCGCGCGCCGGAAAGCCTTCAGGGGCTGCAACGGCCGGATGAGCCGGCAGATATCCCTGCGAGGAGGCCAGTTTCTGACCGTCTTCGGAAATCAGGAAGTCGACAAAGGCTTTTGCGGCGTCGGGGTTTTGCGCAGTTGAAAGGATTGCAACGGGCTCGGTGACGGCGGAAACGCCTTCTTCAGGGAAGACGAACTCGACCGGTGCGCCTTTCAGCTTTTCGCGGATCGGCAGGAAGTCGACCACGAAACCATAGAGTTTTTCACCACCCGCAATCGCCTTGTAGGTGCCGCCGTTGCCGCCTTTCGGGTTGGCGCCCTGATCTGCGAGACCTTCATAAAGCGCCCAGCCGAGGTCGGGATTTGACGTCAGCGCCGCCATGTGGATGGTCGCCGCACCGGAGGTGAGCGGAGACGGCATGGCAAGTTTGTCCTTGGCCTCTTCCTTCAGGAGATCCTTGTAGGAAGTGGGTTTCATCGGGGCATTTGTGTTGTAGACGATGCCGGTGGTGATCAGCTTGGTGGAGAAGTAGGTCTTGTCCTTGTCCATGATTGCCGGATCATAGGCCGCAACATCCGCGCCTTCATGCGCCATCAGACGGCCTTCCTTCTTCAGGCCTTCCATGGTGACCATGTCGGCAATCAGCAGGACGTCCGGCTTTGGCGCACCTGCTTCGAGTTCGGCGCGCAGCTTTGCCATCATCTTGGTTGTGCCATCGCGCACCCACTCAACCTCTACGCCAGGATGCCTGGCGGTGAAAGCATCAACAGTTGCCTGTGCGTCCTTGTTTGGCTGCGAGGTGTAGAGAACAAGCTTTCCAGTAATATCTTCAGCGTATGAGCTGGCGGATGCCGCGACCAACAGGCCGGCTGCAAGCAGAAACTTTTTCATGTGACAGATCCTTTGCGCAGAACCGCAAGAAAGGTTGCGGGTGCCAATCGCGTAGCAGGCTTCTGTGACAGATTTGTTTTGCTTTTCAGGTGAAAAATTCAAGTTTTACAATTTGTTAGCCGGAGCCCGATCGGTTCGGTGAACCGGCTAACGGATTTTCTAGATGTATCTCAAAGTGGTACCTTCCGA
Source organism: Roseibium sp. SCP14 (assembly GCF_040329475.1). Lineage (NCBI taxonomy): Bacteria > Pseudomonadati > Pseudomonadota > Alphaproteobacteria > Hyphomicrobiales > Stappiaceae > Roseibium > Roseibium sp. SCP14. The sequence goes on along the minus strand of NZ_JBDZYH010000002.1, from coordinate 865,067 downwards.
AACAAGATCCAGGCGATGGCTCTCGCCTTGCAGGCTTTCAGCCAGGTGGTAGATGGGTTCGAGGTAGAGTTCGTAGGTAGAGTGATGAAGGGGGAGGATTTTTCCCGGGTTCAAAGCTTTCGCGAATTGCACAACATGGCCTGCGCCCATGCTGATCTGTCCGAGCGGGCCAGTTAAGCCGACACCGCCAAGGTGCGGAATGAAGATATCCGGGCTTCCAAGGGAGCCGAGCGACTGCAGGACGGCATCAGTGGGAAACGTGTCACCTGTCCAATAGAGGGACTTCTTCCAGTCACCCTGCTCAAACGTGAACCAATATCCGTTCCCTTCTCCCAGGATCTTTGAAATCTGAGGGTCCTCGGAATGATCAGCCCTGACGGTGCGAATGGTGACCTTGACCTTTCCCTTGGTGAGTACGTGTTCCTGTCCCCATTTCAAGCCGGTCAGATTGGTGAAGCCCTTTGAAGATAGCACGCCAAGTTCATGTTCAGGTGCAAGCAGTGACATGCCTTTTTCGATCACCCTCTGTGCTTCCTGATCGAAATGGTCCTCATGAAGGTGGCTGAGGATCACGTGGTCCACGTTGTTCAGCTGCAGCCCCGGGAAAGGCGTCAAGCGTCGGTGAAACTTGATGTTGGGGCCTTTGCCGAGGTCGAACATCTCGTTCGGATCGCCCATCTTGAAAGCCTGCTCTCCTTCGCCAAAGCAGGGATCCGTTAGCAGGGTGAGATCACCGCAGGACAGCATTAGGGTGGCGCCGCCAAGCCAAGTAATCTCCAGTTCCCTTTCTTCCGCTTCAAAGCCTGCAGCTGCGGTGGTTGTGTTTCTCAGAATAGCTGGAGCTGCCAGAGTTGAAACTGCGGCGGACTTCAGAAAATTGCGGCGTTTCATGATTTTTCCTCGCGATAGGTGGCTACCGAACTGCAAGTAGATGTCGAGCTTTGTTTGTGCTAGCTGGATAAAATCATTCAGTTTGAGCGAGAATTTCAGTCAATGGCCGGACTTCAGCATCTCGAAACGTTCGTGGAGGTCGCTTTGCGGAGCAGTTTTGCAGCGGCAGCAAGACAGCTTGATCTGCCGAGATCGACTGTGACCGCCAGAGTGAAAGCGCTGGAAAGTGATCTTGGTGTTGCCTTGTTTCAGCGAACGACCCGTCAGGTGAGTTTGACTTCGGAAGGCGAGGCTTATCTTGCAAAGGTGCAGCCGGCCTTGTCCGTGCTTGAAGAAGCCGGAGAAGAGCTGAAGGCTGCGCAAGCCCCTTCAGGCCTCATTCGATTAACGGTGCCGGTGGACCTGCCGACCGACCGGTTCGCAAATGCGTTGGCGTCCTACCAGGAGCGATTTCCGGACGTCGAGTTTGACGTTCATATCAGTGATCGCCCTGTGGACCTGATTGCTGAGCGTTTTGATCTGGCTCTTCGCGGAAATCGTGTTTCGGAGGAGAATGTCATTGTCCGGAAAATTGGATCGAACCCGCAAACCATCGTTGCACGGCCGGAAGTTGCGGCACGTGCAAGTGTTGAGGATCTGGCACGACGCGGCCGCATTCTGGATGCTTCGCACATCCTTGCCGAAACCTTCGGACTGGACGTTAAACCGGCGGATTTCAGAACAACCAACAAGCAGTTGGCAAAAGCGATGGTTCTGAAACGTGATCTCGCTGCCGTGTTGCCACGATCAATCTGCGAGACCGAAATTGAAGACAACGTTCTTTGCGAGATGAGTACGCAGCTTCGACTGCCCGACCTGCCTCTCTTTCTTGTGCTGCCTTCTTCGCGATTTGTGCCGAGGCGTGTGCGTTTGCTGGTCGAGACGTTTGTGAAAATGCTGAAGTAGTCGCTTCGATGGCTTTCTACCTCGCTCTTGAAGCGCGCAACAGATGAGCTGATGCCGGTCATGCGCGTTAAAAATTGCATTCGCAGGTATGCAAGGATTGAAGGAAGAGGAAGGGTCGGGTATCACCGCGCCACCTAGTACTAAATCGATTTGAGGAAGGCACCGTTCATGAACTCTCAAGGCGCTATCGCGGAAGTCGGCCTGATCGGCCTTGGCACGATGGGCGGCAATCTTGCGCTCAACATTGCCGAGCACGGCTTTCAGATTGCGGTCTATAACAGGACTACTGAAAAGACCGATCAGTTCATGAACAAGGCGGGAGAGCTCGCCGGAAAGCTCGTGCCTACGAAGACACTTGAAGACTTCGTTGCATCGATAAAATCCCCGCGTGCCGTTATCCTGATGGTGCCCGCAGGCGATGCCGTCGATGCGCAGATTGAGGCGCTCCGTCCATTGCTGGACAAGGATGATCTGATCATCGACGCAGGCAACGCCAATTACCACGACACCAACAGGCGCGCCGGAGAGGCAGCCGATAAAGGGCCACGTTTCATGGGCATTGGCGTGTCCGGTGGCGAAGAGGGCGCCCGGTTCGGTCCCTCCATCATGGGCGGTGGCGCCAAGGACGCCTGGGATCAGGTCGGACATATCCTGGAAGCCATTTCCGCCAAATACGAAGGCGAGCCCTGCGCGGCCTATCTCGGGGAAGCTGGCGCCGGGCATCTGGTCAAAACCGTTCACAACGGCATCGAATATGCCGACATGCAGATGATTGCCGAAGTCTATGGCGTGATGCGTGACGGGTTCGGCATGTCGGCGGAAGAGATCGGTGACGTTTTCGAAAAATGGAACGGCGGCATCCTGCAGTCCTATCTCATTGAGATTTCCGGCAAGGTGGCCAAAGCAAAAGATCCTGAAACCGGCAATCCGATGCTGGACATCATTCTGGACCGGGCAGGTCAGAAGGGTACCGGTCGCTGGACGGCCATCGAGGCACTGATGCTTGGAACGCCGGCCAGCGCCATCGAAGCTGCGGTTGCCGTACGTAACATGTCAGCCCGGCTGGACGAGCGGAAAAAGGGTGAAGCAGAATTCGGTGCGGCTCCGAGCGAGATGGACCGGGAAGCGGTCACGATCGATGCTCTGGAAGCTGCGCTCGTTGCCGGCAAGATCATCTGCTACGCGCAAGGCTTCGGGCTGATCCTGGAAGCTGCCAAGCAGTATGGCTGGGCGATGCCATTGCCGGAAATCGCCAGGATCTGGCGAAATGGCTGCATCATCCGTTCCGCGATGCTGAACGACATGTCGTCGGCGCTTGCCGATGATGCCGAGCGCAATCTGATGCTGGCCCCCTTCTTCTCCGGAAAGCTGAAGGAAACGGAAGCCATGCTGCGGCAGGTCGTGGCCCAGGCGGCGTTGCACGGACTGCCCGTTCCAGCATTGTCCGCGGCGCTGTCCTATTTCGACATCATGCGCACCGGCCGGTCCACTGCCAACATGTTGCAGGGGCAGCGTGACTTCTTCGGCGCTCACGGTTTCGAGCGTACCGACAAGGATGGCAGCGGCTACCATGGCCCGTGGGCCATGGGCTGATTGCAGAAGCAGGCTTGGATTCGGGTTCGGCAATTGAATGGTGCCGAACCCGAATCCGGGTGGCCTGCTTCAGGCAGGAACGAAGCTGACTGACACAGGGGGCGGTCACAACTCTGATATGTCGACATACACCCGGTAATCCGAAATGAGATTCTGATCGAGGGTGAAGATTCCGGCAAAAGAAACTGTCAGCTCTGTTTCGTCTCTGCGGGTGTAGCGAACCTGACCCTCGCATATCAGAGTCCGATCCTGTTGCCAGATGCCCGAGATCTCGTGCTGCATTCCGTTTATCGTTTCAAAGAACGTGGCATTGCCGTCGATGAAAGCCTGACGTCCTGTGATTTGGTCGAAATTCCCGAGCCGAAAAGTAACGTCTTGGGTAACGTGCCGTCCGACAGCTTTGGCGTCCAGCGCATCGACCGCGGAGTAGAGACTGGAGATCAGGTTCCGATGCGTGCCTGTCGCGGTGCTGGTTATAAGCATGCGTTTCATCCTGTTTTGGGGCGGATAGGGTTTGAGAAGCAATTTTTCAGGCATTCAGCCGGTGAGCGGCGACCAATTGGGCGCGTAAATCCTCGACAGGTCCGTTCACCAGGCGAGCGCCCGTTTCGCGCACGATTAGCGTTGGAACGGATTTCACTTGAAATCGCCGAGACATCAGGAGATCAGCATCTACCGCGAGGCGTGTTTCGGGGTCTGACATCACCTGATTGAATTCATGCCGGTCAAAACCAGTGGCTTCGGCGACTTCCAGCACGATGTTTGCGTCAGCGATATTGCGGGTCTGAGTTAAGTGCGCGCTTTGCAGAAGATCGAAAATCTGCCAGTGAGCATGTTGGCCACCAATACGCTCGGCAGCCTTGCAGGCTAGAGCAGCAGGCAGGCCAAACGGATATTCAAACGTGGCCCTGCGCATGCCTTCTATGTTGAAGAGTTCGGGAGTATCGCTCGCGTTCCTGCAAGCTTCCCAGTGACCAAGGATGATTTTCTTGGCTCTCGGCAGCGAACCCCAGGCAGTTACCATGTCTTCCCGGTTCCGTTGCAGGACGAATGCGCGGTGCTGCACATTCAAGGAAAATTTTCCTGCGAGCTGACGAAGGCGTGGTGAAATGTTGAAACACCAACCGCAGACAACGTCATGATAGAAATCGATGGTCAACGTTTTGGACATGGCGGGCTCCGGTTTCGATGTGATCGATGCACCAAACATGCCCATCCGCCGGTCATCGATTAACCGGCCGGTGAAGAATTCAGTCTTTACGGGGGATCAAGAGTGGGTGGCCAATGCTGACGAAAGGTAATTGATGAATGCAGTTGACCTTGTGTCGAAACCAAGGCGTGACCCAGTAAGCGCATAGATTGTACGCTGAGGTAAGTGCCAGTCCGGCAGGATGCGGGTCAGTTTTCCTGTACGTTCCGCCTCATCGGATAAAAAATCCGGCAAGTTTCCGATACCCAGTCCTGAAACGAGGAGATCGCGAAGTACCAGGCTGCTGCCAATCCGGTGCCGTGGTGCCGGACGGATTCCGACTTCTTCTCCGTTTTTCTGGAGGTTCCACGTGGTGGTTGAATCCGCCAAGCTGTAAACAATCAAATCATGATCCAACAGTTCGTCAGGGGTCGTCGGCCTCGGATGTTCGGCAAGGTAATTCGGAGACGCAAAAAGGGCTTGCTTCACGCTTCCAATGCGCCGGGTAACCAATCCTGAATCCGGGAGTTCCGCGCGAATTCGGATTGAAAGATCAAAGCCCCCTTGCACCATGTCGATGACGTTGTCATCAAAGCAAATGGTCAGGTCAACATCGGGGTGCTCGCTGCAAAATCCAGGTATCAGGTTCGTAAGAACCGTCGTGCCGAACGAGTGTGGGACATTGACCTTCAGCGGACCTCCAATCCGGCCCACGCCGATCTTAACGCGCTCTTCCGCTTTCTCGATTTGATCAAGAATTGCCGTTGCTTCGTCATAGTACTGCATGCCTTGCGCCGTCAGCGCCATGGTACGGGTAGTGCGGGTAATAAGCGTGCAGCCCAGGCTTTTTTCCAGCAGCTTGAGTTCCCGGCTCAAAAGACCGGAGGTAACTCCCAGATCCTCCGATGCCCGGACCAGACTTCCTCTTTCCACGATGCGGCAGAAAGCCCGCATCACCATAAGCTTGTCCAAAAACACTTCCCTTCGGGCGCTATCTTGCTACCAGCCCTTGAGCACTGCAACCGGCCATGATTACCGTGCAAGCAGATTGAATGACGCCCACACTTCTAAGGTGTCGCTATTGCGCCAGGCCCAAGGCGGCCATGTTGGCGATTGAAGCTGGCAAATTGGAATGGTCGCGTAGCTCGACAATCAGTCGTGGATTGCTCTCAAGCTCTCCCAGAGCGGAAAAGACGGAAGGCCAGTTGATTGTTCCTTCGCCGAGTGTCCAGTGCCGGTCGGCATAGCCATCAGCATCCTGGAGATGAATGTGGCGCAGGTTGTTTCCCGCGGCCTTGATGAAATAGTCGACGGGAGGTGCGCCTGTTGATCCATGAGCATAATGTGCGTGCCCGGTGTCGACCGAAATCCTGACAGCTTCAGAGCCGAAGCTTTTTGCCAGTTCAATCCGGGCATAAGGGTCCTTGTCCTCAATGTTCTCAATGACAAGTTCGCAGCCAATGTCTTCCGCCCGTTTGACCGCGTCTTTCATGGTCATGTGACACAGTTCGAGTTTCAGCTCGCGCGCGTTCTCGTAATTGTCGAGGTTGTTGTGGTCCCAAGTCGTATAGGGACTGTGAACGACCATGTGTGTGCCGCCCAGGGCTGCGCAGACCTCCAGGCCCTGCAGCAGCCGCTTTCTGACGATCGCGCGAACGTCGACATCCATGGAGTCGATGGTGAAACCGAAAAACGGACCATGAATTCCAACGCGGCCCTGGTGTCCATCGAGCAGACGTTTTGCGCGGTCAGTTAGAGGCGTCCAGTCTCCGTTGAGGACTTCGCCCGGCCAGAAGTCTTGGAGCTCCAGATCCCGAGGCTTTTCAAGCATCAGCTCGCGCTGGTTTTCCAGAGCATTGAGGGTCAGGGCAGCGCCAAGGATGGGAAGGTCTGACATGAAACACCTGTCGTTGAAATGAACTTCTGGCCGACTGATACGGCAATATCCTTGACACTATTGCGACGCTGCCGGAATAGGCAATCAATATCCCCGGTTGCGATCAATGCTTTGCGGGATTTCTCCGGTCTCCAGGTAAGTGCCGATATTCCTGGCAACGATTGCAGCGGCTGTGCTGATGATGGTCGGTGCGGAAATGTGTGGTAGCACGGTGACCTTGTCATGCGTCCAGAAAGGGCTCGAAGAGGGCAATGGTTCTTTGTCGAAAACATCGAGAACCGCGTGGGAGAGCGGGCCATTGTCCAGAGCGTCGATCAAAGCAGAAACGTCAATAATGGGACCGCGTGCGAAATTGATGACAGCTGCGTTTTCCTTGCATCGACGCAGTTCCTCGCGTCCCAACAGGCCACGGGTATCACCGGTCAGCGGAACAAGTACGACAACAATGTCCGACTGTTCCAGGACCGCGTTCAGACCATCCGTTCCGTGAAAGCAGGAAATCCCATCCAGTTCCTTCTTGCTTCGGCTCCAACCCACAACGTTGAATCCGTTGGTTTTTAGCCGCTGGGCAGAAGCGCTACCCAGTTTGCCGATGCCCAGAATGCCGACAGTGCGTTCCATCGGGGTCTTGAGCACATGCTCCTGCCAGACCTTCGCACGCTGCTGGTGCATGTAGCGCGGCATGTCGCGGTGAAGATAAAGTGTCCAGGCAAGAACGGCCTCCGACATCGTTTCGGCCATTTGCGGGTCGGTCAGCCGCACGATCAAGGGCCCGTCTTCGGGAAGGTCCGCGGCAAGCCGTTCAACACCGGCCCAAAGGCTTTGCAGCCAGACAAGATTGGGCAGGGCTGCGACCTTTGCGGGGTCCGGATTGGCGACAATTGCAACTTTGGCAGCAGTGCGTTCCACTTCCGTCAAGTCTTCAAACGGTGCGACCCTTGCAATGCCCCGAAGGGCTTCGGGAAGTGCTTCACGCCAGGCTTGCCGTTCATCCGAACTGGCCTCCGAGACGAAGGGAATGATTGTCGTCATGCGGCAAAAACTCCTGCAGGATCGGCAAAGCCCTTGATTTCGATGGGATTGCCGGAGGGATCTCTAAAGAACATTGTGCTTTGTTCCCCTGGCTGACCCTCGAAGCGGATCGTCGGGGCAAGAATGAAATCGAGGTTAGCCGCGGTCAGCTTTTCTGCAAGCGCCTTCCAGCTCGGCATGTCCAGAACGACACCGAGGTGTGGCATCGGAACCATGTGGTCGCCGACCTTGCCCGTATTCGTCGTCTGGAACGGTTGGCCGATATGCAATGAAATCTGGTGGCCGAAGAAGTTGAAATCGACCCAGGTATCGGTGCTGCGGCCTTCCTGACAGCCAAGCAGCCCACCGTAAAAAGCGCGGGCTTCGTCAAGATCCGTCACGTGATAGGCCAGATGGAAACAAGGTTGCATTGGTCTCTCCTTTGATCTGACTAGCTGGTATCAGATAAGGTCGGATACGAAGAGTATCTTTTTCCAGAAGCGTCGTGATATTACGCCTAACCTCATCTGGGAAAAGGCCATTTCAGTGCCTCGGGGTTTTCGTCACGGGAAGACGCATCTCGAATATTTGATCGTCAGATCGCCTGAGAGAATCACTTTTTCTGAAATAAAATTAGGCGAAATGACGATATACCGCACGAAAATGTCGTATGCAGACATGTTCCCGAAATTTGCGATATGAATGGTATAAGAATTACGTCTCTACTGTTGTGCTAACGAGAACATAATGCAATTGTATTGACGTTACGCCCTAAGCCGGAGTGAAATACCGGTAATGACCTTCGTATCTTGCGTTTGGATCATAATTAGGGGTTTCAGAGCAAGAACAGCGTAAAAGCGTCAAATGAAGGCAAAATTAAAATTAGTTAATCTAACGACCTTCTTGGCTGCTCTGCGTTCTCTGCCAATTCTACTTTTTCATTGGTCGCGCTGGGAGGTGAATACTTTGAGAGAAGTATTTGCGCATTGCGCCCAATTCAAACTCAAGCAAACAGGCTGCACAGGAGTACCCTCATGAAGAAGTTGTTTGTCTCGGTCGCCGCGACTGCGCTTGTCGGTATGGCGTCTTCCGCCATGGCTGAAGAGTGCGGAACGGTCACCATGGCTGAAATGAACTGGGCATCGGCAGGCGCGATCGCACATATCGACAAGATCATTCTGGAGAACGGCTACGGCTGCGAGGTAGAGCTGGTGACCGGCGATACCATGCCGACCTTTACTTCCATGAACGAGAAGGGTGAGCCGGATATGGCTCCGGAGCTGTGGATCAACGCCGTGCGTGAACCGCTCGACAAGGCGGTTGCCGAAGGCTCCCTGATCATCGGCGGCGAAATCCTGAACGAGGGTGGCGTTGAAGGTTTCTGGGTTCCGACCGCGCTGGCTGAAGAACACAATATCTACACGGTCAAAGATGCCCTGGCGCGTCCGGAGCTCTTCCCGGGTGCCGAGGACGACAGCAAGGGGGCCTTCTTCACCTGCCCGACCGGCTGGAACTGCCGCATCACTACCGGCAACCTGTACCGTGCCTTCGGTTTCGACAACGGCAAGTTTGAACTGGTCGATCCGGGTTCCGCGGCCGGTCTTGACGGCTCGCTCGCCAAGGCGAATGAGCGTGGCGAAGGCTGGCTCGGTTACTACTGGGCACCGACGGCTATTCTCGGAAAATACGACATGACCCTGCTCGACTTCGAAACCACTCACGACAAGGCTGAGTGGGACAAGTGCACGGTTGTCGAGGATTGCCCGGATCCGAAGCCGAACTCCTGGGTCAAGTCCGAAGTGTTCACGGTTGTCACCGATGACTTCGCCAAGAAGGCAGGACCTACGATGGACTACATCAAGGGCCGTACCTGGGACAACCGTACCGCCGGTAAGGTTCTTGCCTGGATGAGCGAAAATCAGGCGACTAATGAAGATGGCGCCTACTACTTCCTGGAAAACTTCGAAGACGTCTGGTCCAAGTGGGTCAGCCCGGAAGTTGCCGAGAAGGTGAAAGGGGCTCTTTGATCCCTTTGATCGAATTAGGAGCCCGCGCATCTGCGCGGGCTCTTCAATAAGGGGCAAACCAGCGGGACGAGAATGATGGAGTGGTTACAAGAATTCCCCAAAATGAGTAGGGGCGACTTGCGCGAAATGCGCCAGTCATTAGACGGGGCGTTCAAGGAATTCACCGGCAACTACGGTGAGGCCATCGAAGCAGCCTTCGATCCGATCAAAGATTTCCTGATCTTTCTGGAACATATTTTGATCAACTCTCCCTGGCCGATCATTCTGGCCGTGCTGGTTGGTATCGTCTATGCCATGAGCCGCAATGCCAAGATCACGATCGGTTCTCTCGTTGCGTTGTGTGTGATCGGCTATCTTGGCATGTGGGAAGACACAATGCGCACGATCGCCATGGTTACCGTGTGTACCTTGCTGGCGATTGTACTGGGTATTCCTCTCGGCATCCTGATGGCGCGATCCGACCGGGTACAGGGATTCGTCAATCCGATCCTCGACCTGATGCAGACGATGCCGAGCTTTGTTTACCTCATTCCGGTGGTGATGATCTTCGGTATCGGCAAGGTGCCGGGCATGATCGCAGTTGTGATTTATGCGATCCCGCCGATGATCCGCCTGACCAATCTCGGGATTCGGCTTGTGGATCAGGACGTTCTTGAAGCCGCGGATGCGTTTGGATCGAATTCCTGGCAAAAACTGACCAACGTTCAGCTGCCATTGGCGCTGCCCACCATCATGGCGGGAGTGAACCAGACCATCATGATGGCTCTTGCAATGGTCGTTGTTGCTGCGCTGATCGGTGTGAAGGGACTTGGCCAACCGGTGCTGAATGCTATTGCAAACCAATACCTGACGATGGGCGTGATGAACGGTCTCGCGATCGTTGCAATCGCCATCATCTTCGACCGCGCAACCCAGGCCTACGGCAAGCGCCTTCAGAAACACTCGGAGGTGATCCATGGGTGAGGCGACAGGAATCGAGATCAAGAATCTCTACAAGATCTTTGGGCCCAACGGCAAGGACATGGTTCAGCTGGTCAAGGACGGCATGTCCAAGGCCGAGTTGAATGAAAAATACAATCATGTGCTTGGTCTCAACGACATCAACATCTCCATGCCGGGAGGCAAGATCGAGGTTGTGATGGGCCTGTCGGGTTCAGGCAAGTCGACCCTGATCCGACATATCAATCGCCTGATCGATCCGACCGCCGGAGAAGTACTTTACGGCAATGACGATGTCTGCAAGATGTCTCAGGGCGAGCTGCGGAATTTTCGGCGCCACAAAACCGCGATGGTCTTTCAGAAGTTCGCGCTGTTGCCACATAGAACGGTGATGAAAAACACTGTCTATGGACTGGAAATCCAGGGTGTGTCGGCAAAGGAAGCTGAAGAACGTGCTGCACGCTGGATTGCACGCGTGGGCCTGGAAGGCTTTGAGGACCACTATCCCAACCAACTTTCCGGAGGCATGCAGCAGCGTGTCGGTCTTGCGCGTGCGCTGACCAACGATGCGGATATCCTGCTGATGGATGAAGCGTTCTCGGCGCTCGATCCTCTGATCCGTATGGACATGCAAACCGTTCTGCTGGACCTGCAGGAGGAACTGCACAAGACGATCGTCTTCATCACCCACGATCTGGATGAGGCACTTCGTCTGGGCGACAAGATTGCGATCCTGCGCGATGGTGCCGTCATTCAGCAGGGCAGTGGCCAGGAAATTGTCCTCAACCCTGCGGATGAGTACATCGCGGACTTCGTAAAGGAAGTGAACCGCGGCCGTGTGATCCTGGTCGACACCGTCATGGACAAGACAAAGACGCTGGAGGGCGGCATGACCATTTCCAGCGGTATCAGGCTCGAAGAAGCTGCGAAGACCTTCGCGGATTCAGGCGTTGGAGAAGCCTCGATCGTCAATGGTGAAGGTAAGCCGATTGGCGTATTGAACGTCCACGACACCATCTACGCAATGGTGACCCCGGCGTCGCACTAACTCAGCGCAACCAACAAGGCCCCGGAAAAATCTCCGGGGCTTTTTGTGACATCAGGACTTCGGTGCTGCGGGAGCAGTTTGGTCCTGACCGCTGGTTCTGTACGGCCAGTTGCTCCAGTTGATTGTCTCGGAAGCCGACGCGTCTTGTGTAGGGACCGGTGCCGCAGATTCGTCGGCAACTTCCACCTGAACCGTATCGTTTTCGGTCGGGCCAAGACGCAAGTCCCAGGTGTTGAACTCAGGGACGAGACGGGCAACGGCAACAGGGCGTTCTTCGATGATAGAAAAATGCTGCGGGGCCAGGCGGCCGATATTGGCCAACAGGAAGAAGTCCGCGATTCTGGCCTCGTATCTCGCGCGGACATAGTCGACCTGGCTGAGGAGCAGTTCCCGTTCACCGTCGAGGACATCCAGAAGCGAGCGCTGGCCGCTGTCGAATTCGACCTGAAGCCCTTTTACTGCCCGGCGATTGGCCTCGATCGCCCGATTTTGCGCTTTTGCCCGCAACCTGGAAGCGGTCCGCTGTTTCATCGCTCGAATGACATTTTCCCGAATGACCTGCTGAGTGTCATCGAGCTCGTATTCTTCCTGGGCCGCGGTGAATTTTGCCCGCTTGACCGCAGCAATGTTGCGGCCACCGGTGAACAAGGGGGCGGTGACCCGCACGCCAAGCCGGAAGTCGTCCTCATCCTGATAAGTCAGATTGCCCCGATAACCGTTTTCCCAACCACTTTCCAGCGTGACACGCGGCAGCATGTCGCCGACGGATGCACGCGCGGCGAATTTGGCTGCTCTCGCGTCAGCCGTCGCGGAGCGGATCGAAGGATTGTTCTGGTAGGCGATGGTGATGGCATCCTGCAGGTTGGCAGGTTCTATTGATTTTGGGACTGCCGGCCAGCCCAGTTTCCCGGGTGCCTTGCCAGTGAGCCGCTCGTAAAGAGCTTCAGATGCTTCCAGATCGCCGACGGCCTGATCCCGGTTGCCCTGTGCTTCGGCAAGACGCGCCAAGGCCTGCTCGATGTCCGTGCGCGTTGCATCTCCTGACTTGAAGCGGACGCGAGCGGCGTTGGCTTCCCGCTGGACGACATGGGTATAGGATTTGAGATGCTTCAGGATTGCGCGGTCTCGCACCACCTGCAGATAGGCGTCTGCGGTGTTGAACAGCAGGGTCTGCTCGGTGCCGATCAGCTGGTTTCGGCCGGACAGGGCTTCTTCATGGGCCTGGTTGAGGCGATTGACACCGGCAAATCCCTGAAAAAGTGTTTGCGAGACCGAAAGTCCAAGGTCGTGTGAATACGTGCGGTCGCTGCTGCTGCTTCGATCGTTGCGATAGGCATTGTGTTCACCGGCATAAGTGCCGGTAACTTTCGGCAGAAATTCTGATCTTGCGGTCCAGATTCCCTGGTTGGTCGCCTCGTAACGTGATCGTTCCGCCTTCAGCCGGGGGCTTGTTGCATAGGCGGACGCCATTGCTTCTTCAAGAGATTGTGCTGCGGCACGCAGCGGGGCGCACGAAAGACCGATCAGGGCCGTTCCGGTCAGAAGACAGGCCAGTTGAAACCTTATCCCTCTTTTCGATGTCAGGGGAACGAGGAGAGTCGTCATTGCAGCGCCAGTTTTGTTTCTTGGCGCAAAGGTAAAATTTTATGGTTAATCAATACTAAATCTGCTGGCGGGACATGGGGTTAAGAACTGTTGGTCTTGAAGCGTTCTCACGCTGTGAAAGGTGGATGTCGAAAGACAAATCCACCAGTTTCGACAAAGAAGAGGCGCTGCGCCATTTCTGAGCTCTCTCAAATTTGATCGGATTGACTGGTGTGTCGGGCCAAAGATTTCGCCTGAAGGCAAGAGTTGGATTTGGTGCTGACACGCCGAATGAAAGCGGAAAGCTGGCACGTTTGTATCGATCAATCACCCGGCACTCCCTTTTCACCAAAGAAAAGATTGGCATTTTTGACGATACGTTAACGTCATGCCGAACGAACTTTTTTCAAAGAAATCAATAGGAAGGATCATGCGTGCCGAAAATGTAGAATGATCTTTTCCAGAGGGCGGTGTTAATCCATAAAATCTTATCGATATTATTATCAATGCTGAATTGATTTGCTTTCACAACAGGGCAGCTGACCCGGCGAGAATTGGTCTCATCGGGCGAATTTAACCTGCGTGTGAATCTTTCAGGATTTTGGATGCCCCCCGCAATGCTAGCGAAAGCCAAGTCTACGCGCGTCGACAACGCTTATGAACGGTTGAAAGCCGAAATACTGAATGGCGAACTGCCTCCTGGGTTTCAGGCGCCCGAGCCGGATATTGCCACTCGGCTCGGCATGAGCCGAACGCCTGTTCGAGAAGCGCTTATACGTCTGGAAGCAGAAGGGCTTGTCGACCTTATTCCCCGGCGCGGCGCAAAGGTTCTGGCTATTTCGCTGAAAGACATCTGCGAAATTTTTGAGATCCTTGCAGAGCTGGAAGGGCTTGCTGTCAGAAAGGCCGCGGGCAGAGAGGTGCCTTGCGCGCTGATGCATGAGCTGGAGGAGATACTGTCCGAAGCGGACCGTGCGCTCCTTGAAGGCAACATAGAGCACTGGGCCGAGCTCGATGACCGATTTCACAGGCTGATCGCGCAGACCTGCGGTAACGCCCGCCTTGAAGCTGAAGTGACAAGCCTTCTCAATCAGGTTCATCGAGCCAACCGCGTATTGTTGCGTCTGAACAGGGCGCCTGCGTCCAGAGCGGAAGATCACAGGAAAATCTTCGAGGCAATCAGAGCGGGGCGGGATGACATCGGGTCCGAAGTCGCCCGTTCTCACAGGCTTGCCGGATTGGAAACGATGAAGCGCCTGTTGCAATCCAGCGGATTGTCTCAGGTTTGAGCCGGCTGCCCGTAAAGGGTGTTACCTTGACGGGGCAGGGCCGGTGGATTGGCCCAGGATCAGTTCCGCATCGAGATGAAGGGATTTCGGGCTGCTTGTCGGGATGGTTATCATGTCGAGCAGCAATTCGGCTGCCTTTTCTCCTGCGTAACGCACCGATGAACGCGTGCAGGTGAAAATCGGAACTTCTCCGCTGTTGGGGAGGAAGGATAACGCATCATCATGCGTGATGATGGAAACGTCCTTGCCGGTTTTCAATCCGCATTGCCCGATTGCGCGCGCGACACCAATTGCCGAAATCATCGATGACACCAGAAACGCCGTTGGCGGGTCGTCGCTCTTGAGCAGTTCCATGGCATTGTCGCAGCCATAAGGTTCCGTCATGTCCGAGCTGCGCATGAGTGCAGCGTCGGGTGTCAGTCCGCGGGCTTGCAGGGCATCTTCAAAACCGCGCCGTCGACGTCGTGCGAAATCCATGTGTTCAAGGCCGTTCAGCAATGCAATCCTGGTGTGGCCGAGGTCAAGCAGCAGATTGGTGGCCCGCTCGAAGGCCCGGCGATTGTTCATATCGATCCACGACGTTTCCTCTTCTGCGCCCGGAATGCGGCCATGGACAACGAAGGGCAGGTTGAGTTCCTGCAGCAGCTTGTGGCGCCGTTCGTCATTCGCAGGTCCGTGAATGATGACGCCATCTGCCTTCTTGCGTGACGCAATCTGACGGTAGGCATCTTCCTCGTGATCATCCTCGACAACGGAAATGATCATGTCGTAGCCATGCCTGGAGTAGGTCTCGCCCGCACCTGCGATGAATTCCAGAAAGATCGGGTTCATCATCTCGTGGATCGATCGTGGAATGACGTGACCGATCGCCATGGAGCGCCCGGTCGCAAGACGCCTTGCCTGACTGTTGGGGGCGTATCCCAGCTTCTCCGCCATTTCGGCGACACGCTTACGGGTTTCGGCACTGACTTCCGGATAACCGTTCAGTGCGCGGCTGACGGTTGTCTGCGAAAGATTCAACCGTTGTGACAGTTCTTTTAAGTTTACGCCCTTGCTCATTCCGCCCAAATCGCTTTGAAAGCGTCCCTCCAAATAGGCCAATCTTGAAATGCAACATTAATTCGTGAGTTGTTTGCTTGACAAGACCGAAGTGTATCGACATGGTTAGGACGAAATCCAAAGCGGTTTGGATGTCCGTTTCTGGTAGGATTACCCATCGGACGGGTGGGGCGGGGAGTTGCTGCCAGGTGGAGAATTGTGCCACTTTAAATAGAATGTCCCGGCGAAGGGACAATCCGGGAGGATAGACATGAAATCACGTTTATTGGCCTGCACGGCAGGATTGGTTATTGGCGCTGCCATGAGCTTCGGCACCGCTTCTGCTGCCGACTTGAAATTTGCTCCGGGCGAGGGGCCGTTCAACTGGGACAGCTACAACGAGTGGGCAAAGTCCGCGCCTGACCTCAGCGGCCAGACCGTTACCATTGCCGGTCCCTGGCTTCAGCCGGAAGACGGTTTCTTCCGCAATGTTGTAGCCTATTTCTCCGAAGCAACCGGCGCTGAAGTGATCTACACCGGTTCTGACTCGTTCGAGCAGCAGATCGTTATTGATGCCGAAGCCGGCGCGGCCCCGAACATTGCGGTCTTCCCGCAGCCGGGCCTTGCTGCCGACATGGCCGCACGCGGTCTCCTGAAGCCGCTTCCGGAAAGCATGGGAGGCTGGGTAGCCGACAATTACGGCGCCGGCGACAGCTGGGTCAATCTCGGCACCTACAAGGATGCCGACGGCAACGACCAGCTGTACGGCTTCTTCTACAACGTTAATGTCAAGAGCCTCGTCTGGTACGTGCCGGAAAACTTCGAGGATGCCGGCTATGAAGTGCCTGAGACGATGGAAGACCTCAAGGCCTTGACCGAGCAGATCGTTGCTGACGGCGAAACGCCGTGGTGCATCGGTCTGGGATCCGGGGCCGCGACGGGGTGGCCCGCGACCGACTGGGTCGAGGACATGATGCTGCGCACGCAACCGGCAGAAGTCTACGACCAGTGGGTGACCAACGAAATCGCGTTTGACGATCCACGCGTCATTGCGGCGATCGAAGAGTTCGGCTGGTTTGCGCGTGACGATGCCAAGGTTGCCGGCGGTTCCGGTGCCGTTGCCTCTACTGATTTCCGCGACAGCCCGAAAGGCCTCTTCTCCTCACCGCCGCAGTGCTACATGCACCGTCAGGCCTCCTTCGTTCCGGCATTCTTCCCGGATGGCGTCGAGTTCGGCTCCGATGTCGATTTCTTTTACCTCCCGGCCTATGCCGAAAAGGATCTCGGCAACCCGGTTCTGGGCGGCGGCACGCTGATGGCGATCACCAGCCCGTCCGACGCGACAACCGCGCTGATGGAATTCTTCAAGCTGCCGATCGCACATGAAGTGATGATGGCTCAGACCGGCTTCCTGACACCGCACAAGGGTGTGAATCCGGAAGCCTATCTGAACGACACGCTGCGTGGTCAGGGCGAGATCCTCGTCAATGCCACGACCTTCCGCTTTGACGGTTCCGACCTGATGCCAGGTGGTGTCGGCGCAGGTACCTTCTGGACCGGCATGGTCGACTATGCAGGCGGCAAGGACGCCGGCGAAGTGGCTGCTGAAATCCAGAAAAGCTGGGACGCTCTCAAGTAAAGGCAAACGGCCGGTTCGCGAAACGCGACCGGCCGTCTTTGCTTGAACCTGGACAACCCCAGGCTTTCAAAATCCTCAAATCTGGCTGCTCCCGGTCAACCGGGAGTGCCCCATAAAATGCAAGTGGGAGGGAACGGCCGTGCTGATGGAGAACCCGGCAGTCCTGGGCCTCGTGACGATCGTCGTCGGCGTGGGGGCGTGTCTCGGATATTACTACCTGTCCAACCAGTTTCTCGACAAAGTCCTGTTTCCGGCGAGAGGGCCGAATGCGGGCAAGAACATCAATCGGGCCAATATGGTCCGGCCGTGGCTATTCCTGTTTCCTGCACTTTTCGCGCTGACGCTGTATCTCGCCTATCCGGTGTTTGAGACATTGCGTCTGTCGCTGACAGACCGAGCCCAGGGAGGTGCGTTTGTCGGTCTCGACAATTACCGGCAGATGATGAACGAAGCGAAGTTCTGGGAAGCGGTGCGCAACAACATGCTCTGGCTGATCGTCGTGCCGGCGACATCGACTGCATTCGGGCTGTTGGTCGCTCAGCTGACTGACCGGATCCGATGGGGTAACCTTGCAAAGTCCCTGATCTTCATGCCGATGGCGATCTCCTTTGTCGGCGCTTCCGTTATCTTCAAACTGATTTATGACACGCGGCCGGCGGACCAGAACCAGATCGGTGTGCTGAACGCGGTATGGCTCAGATTTGATGGTGGAATCGGTTCCATCCTCTCATTGCAGGTACTACCCACGGCTCTCCTATTGGCTTTCGCCGGGATCGTGGCCTACGTCGTCTGGATGTTTGTCCGGGATCTTGTTGCAACGGGCAAGGATAGATCAATCTGGATGATGCCGTTGCGGCTCGCGATTGCCCTGGGTGGTTTGTGGCTGATCTGGATTTCCGTCAGCTCCGTGGTTGGTATCTGGTTCACCGAATTGCCTTATGGCGAGCCTCAGACCTGGTTGACCATTCCGCTCTGGAACAATTTTCTTCTTATGGTCGTGCTGATCTGGATCCAGACGGGTTTTGCCATGGTGATCCTGTCTGCTGCCTTGCGCGGTATACCGGAAGAAACGGTTGAAGCCGCGATTGTCGACGGGGCCAACCCGTTCCAGATCTTCTTCAAGATCAAGGTGCCGCAGATCATGGGAACCATTGTCGTGGTCTGGACGACGATCACACTGACGGTGCTGAAGGTGTTCGACATCGTGTTTGCCATGACCAACGGACAGTGGGAAACGCAGGTTCTGGCCAACTACATGTATGACAAGCTTTTTCGAGCAAACGATTGGGGCGTCGGTTCTGCTAGCGCCATCATCATCATGTTGCTGGTCACCCCGATCCTCGTCTGGAACGTCTATAACGCCCGGAAGGAGATGCGCTGATGGGTGGCATCGCTGGACATAAATCCGCTCTGACCTGGGCCGTTCACATCTCCGTCGCCTTGCTCGTGGTGTTGTGGCTGTTTCCCACGGTCGGTCTGTTCGTCTCGTCGTTCCGCACGGCGGATCAGATTTCAAGCTCAGGCTGGTGGGCCGCACTCACGCCCTCGGAGCAGAACAAGGTCTACCGGGCAGCTGATCCGGATGACCACAGGGTTGCTGAAGGTGACGGTTTTGTCGTTACCGGTAACATCTTTGAGGATGCGCCACGGGAAATTCGAGCCTGGGGTGTTTCATCCAGAAATGTCGCCGCATTCCAGCCCGGTGACACAGCCGAAATGAAGGGCGGTGAAACCGTAACGATGCAGCCTGATGGCAGCTACGTCTGGCGCGGTAACGACAAGCAGCTTTCCGGGCGTGGCCAAAGGATTTTCGTCACTGCGACGGTACCGCCCGAGTTCACTGCAGACAACTACAAGACAATCCTGTTTTCCGGCACTGGTCAGGACAATATGGCCAAGGCGTTCTTCAACACGCTGACGGTGACCATCCCGGCAACGATCATTCCGATCGTCGTTGCAGCCTTTGCGGCATATGCGTTGGCATGGATGGAGTTTCCCGGGCGGGCGTTGCTCATCGCAGCCGTTGTTGCCCTGCTGGTCGTCCCCCTTCAATTGGCGCTTATTCCGCTTTTGCGCCTGCATCTGGGGATCGGTATCGGCAAGGGGTATCTTGGAGTCTGGCTTGCCCATACCGCGTTCGGGATGCCACTCGCGGTTTATCTTCTCAGGAATTACATGGTCGGGCTGCCCAGGGACATCATCGAGAACGCCAAGGTGGATGGGGCGACGGATTTTCAGATCTTCACGCGTATCATCCTGCCGCTCAGTTTTCCTGCCCTCGCTTCCTTTGCGATTTTCCAGTTCCTTTGGACCTGGAACGATCTGCTGGTGGCGAAGGTGTTCCTGATCGACGCGACCGGCTCGACCACCGTAATGACCAACCAGATCGTTGAACTGTTGGGAACCCGTGGCGGCAACTGGGAAATTCTGGCGACGGCCGCTTTCGTTTCCATTGCCGTGCCCCTCTTCGTCTTCTTTGCGATGCAGAGGTATCTGGTGCGTGGTCTGCTTGCCGGATCGGTCAAATAACATGAACAGAATAAACATTGGGGAGCAGCCCGCATGACTTCGTTGTCCCTTAAGGATGTCAGCAAGTCCTATGGTCCGGTTGAAGTTCTGAGGAACATCGATCTGGAAATCGAAGAAGGCGAGCTGATCGTTTTCGTTGGACCCTCGGGCTGCGGGAAGTCGACGCTTTTGCGCATGATTGCCGGTCTGGAAAAAATAACAGGCGGCACGCTCGAGATCGATGGCACCGTGGTAAACGATGTGCCGCCGGCGCAGCGTGGAATTGCAATGGTCTTCCAGTCCTACGCGCTTTACCCGCACATGACCGTTTATGACAACATGGCCTTCGCGCTCAGACTTGCGCACAAGTCAAAAGACGAGATCGACAAGGCCGTCAGGAGTGCGGCGGAAACGCTTCAGCTGACGCATTTGCTCGACCGATTGCCGAAGGCGCTTTCAGGCGGTCAGCGTCAGCGTGTTGCCATTGGCAGGGCCATCGTACGAGACCCGAAGGTCTTCCTGTTCGATGAACCGCTTTCCAATCTGGATGCTGCCTTGCGTGTTGCAACGCGGATCGAAATTGCGCAGCTGAAGGAAAGCATGCCGGAAAGCACCATGATCTACGTCACGCATGATCAGGTGGAAGCCATGACGCTGGCCACTCGGATCGTCGTGCTCCATGGCGGAGACGTCGAACAGTTCGGGAAACCGCTTGAGCTTTACGAACGCCCGGCAAATACCTTTGTTGCCCAGTTCATCGGCTCCCCGGCCATGAACCTGATCGAGGCCAAGGTTACCGCAACTGGTGAAAGAACCTCGGTTCAAATGGCCGATGGCGGTCATGCGGACGTACCGATTGCATCCCGCGAGAGCGATCTTGGCACGGCGGTCAAGCTTGGAGTGCGCCCTGAGGATCTCACGGTCACCGAGAGCGATGATTACCTCGTTTCAGCGGAGGTGGAGATCGTCGAAGCACTTGGGGAGACAACGGTTCTCTATTTCAAGGCCGAGAATGGCGACCCGTCCCTGATCGCCAAGCTGCCTGGCATCAACAAAATCGAAAAACACACCACGGTTCGCATGACAGCGGCATCGGACAAGCTGCATCTCTTCGACAATGAGGGCAAATCGTTCCTTTATCGGTAAGCCGGTGAGGAGCTGTTATCGGTTTTTCCCGAACATTCTCTTCTTCATCCCGGACGCGGCAAAGCCGGGATCCGGGATTGGTGAGCCGAGGGCGTCAGAAGCGTGAGTGCCTCCCCGATCCCGGCACGTGCTTCGTTTGACCGGGATGATGGGGAGCGGGTTTCAGCGATGACAGCAAGAGACACTCGTCTTTGTCATCCCGCTTTTGTGGCAGCCAGGGCCAGGGCTGGGATCCAGGAAATGCCGCGCTCCGATTTTCAGGTCAGATCGAACGCGGGCATCCGACCTTCGAGGGCAAAACCGCTGCAGCTGCCGGCCCATCTTGGTCTAACACCGCGTGTCCATCAATCCGGTGAAGTGAACCGATCAGGCCGCATCTCCAAATCTGGAGATAAATTGCTAAGGTATCATTTGGTCAATGCCGCGAGTTCCATGCTTTTGATTTCAAGGAAGTGGTGCTCGATCAAAGCATAGGGCATGCGCTTGGCTCAGAAGAAAGGAAAGTCAAAAGCCATCATCGCTGTTGCTCGTAAGATTGCGATTGTGATGCATCGAATGTGGCTCTCCGGAGAAGCTTTTCATTTCAAATTAGAGTCTCCTAACTCCAACGCCCTTGGCTGGTTGAGGCGTCGTGCCTCATCCAGCGACGAGGGGCTCAGGTGAGTCCGGCACGCCCCCTGTACACGGCCAGTCCGAAACGGATCACTGTGCCGCAAATCAGTACGTGCAATCAGCGTGGACGGCCTATTCTGTATCGAAGCCCAACTTGGAGCACTTTGTGTGACTCCGGATAGAAGCCTGATGCGGACGAAAGGCAGAGTGATCGTCACCCGAATGGGACAAGACCCGCAAGTGCTGCTTGCGGCATCGGCGGGGCTTGGTCGGAAGACAGTTTACTGTCTGAAGATAGAGCGCGGTCGCGTAAACACGTGGCTGCCACAGAACCCAAAACGCGAGGTTCTTTACCTCACCAACTATCTTTCAAAATCGAAAGTTAGATTTGAGCAAACACTATTCCTCTACTTCCTGCCCGATTGACCATTCTGCACGCCGCCTAGATTCGACAACGCATAACAATCGTGATTTCAATCACATCGTAAGTCGCCCTGTAGTTGCACAGTTGGTAGATAGATTTTCAAGTACATAATTCTAGACAGGAACAAGAATGTTCATCACAAATATCAACACAAGGTCTCTTTTCCGCTGTGTGCTTCTTGCGATCTTGATTGGAGCGACTCCAGCAGCAGCAGAACCCCTCGATGTCACCATTTACGAAAATGGTGGCGACGGACAGATGGCGGAATGTACACTTGAGCAGGTAGCAGGTCTCAAAGCGAACGGAGACGGATTTCTCGCCGTTCGCACTGGACCAGGTTCGAATTACCGGAAAATCGACCAACTCCACAACGGTGACTATGTACTCGTTTACGATGGTTCGCACTTCCCTTGGGTGGGCGTCCTGTATGGACATGGGCAAGAAGTGCTGAATAGCAACACGGGCTGCGGGTTCGTTGGTGAAGGCAAACGTCCGCTACCCTATCCAGGGAAAAAGGGCTGGATTCACAGCAATTGGCTGCAGTCTGTTGCGGGTTAGGAGAAGCACCAGTGTTTGAAAAACGAATTCAAAAATCTAGACTTAGGGCGTTCAACGTGAAGCCGTACGTATTAAGCATCTTCCTACTCACAACAGCAACCAACTCCGCACTAGCGGAAGGCAAGGTAACACACCCTCTTCCGGGCGATCCCTTAATCGACTTTCGAATTGACAACTGTGATGCAACAAGAGGATTTGCAAGTATTCGGTACGCCACAGATAAGGGGCCCATCGTTGCGTTGAGTGACCTTTGTATTGATGAAGAAAAAGGCACGATAACATCAGTAGAAACTCGTGAAGGCTTCACTTTGGTGGAGAAAAGTAGACACGGAAAGACCTTTGAGGTCATCGATTCAGACGAAGTTCAAGGGCTACGCACAAAAGTGCAACTAATCGAATCGGAATGCGTAGTAGATGATCCAGATGATGTTTTCACCACAAATCATTTTTTTGCATCTAAAGACAAATTTCGAATTCCTAGTGACTATGGCGCCAATATGTTGGGTTACACTATTCCGTCGTTCTCAAACAAACCGAAGAAATCTGCGGAAGAAGCGGTACCAATGACGCTAATATATGCCTCTCAAACTCACCTTCCGCAGAAAACTACTGAGAAACTTCTGGGTGTCGGAGGTCAATTTCGCGGCCAACTTTCTGTTTCTGGAAACTCCGGTGTTTTTACAATTACCGAAGGCGCTGGTGTCACAGTGGGCGATGCAGGTGGCACAATCAAACTGAAGTTTCGCGAAAATGGTGAGGTTATGATGTCAGGTCAGCTCACTGCGAAGAACCAGAGATTAGCTGGTCACGAACCAGGCGAATGGATCACCATGACTGCGGAAATTCCCTATATGCGTGGGCACTTGCTGGGCGCAGAAGGTGATCAAATTTATGGCTTTGGAATTGCCGATGGCAGTTTCGTCGATACCGAAGGGCACACCCATCAGTTCCGTGCGCAAGTCCGATTTGAAACATGCTTGTTCTAAGCGAATTCAAAACGTTTTTTGATCCCGTGCCGCATCGCCCCACAACAGCAAATCGGACGAGAAACTTCCGGAGATCAATTCGGAAAATCAATTTGCTGTTTCAAAGGCAACTCCGCTTGCTTCTAGTTTAGGAACAAAGAATGCGAAAACTCATACTGATATGCGCTCTGTTCGCTGCAACGAGCGCTCAGGCCGGCGAAACGGTGAAATGCAATGAACATGGAGCCGTCGTTACTCTGGAAGATGGGACCATTCTTTATTTAGGAAAAAACTGCGACGCGGCTCGAAAGGGCGGTGGAACGGGAAATTGGTGGAACGCAGCTTCATTCCTGGGTGTCGAGATTGACGGCAAAGCATATATGGTAGCGGAAGGCAGCGGAATTGACTGTCTTCCTTACTGCGTAAACCCGTTTTGAAGCGCCTATGTTTCGGGATATTTTCGGCCATCCAAGCAATAGACCTGGCTTTGCGAAAGATCTGACAATTCGGGTTCCTTTCGGACCTATACGGCACATCCAACCGAAGTCCCCATTGAGAAGAAGGCTTGATAAGTCCGAGGCCACAGCTTGACAGCCGGAATTCGATTATAGAAGTGCATGACCCGCATGACTGTGGCGAGTGGCATTGGCGCCTTCCACCCGGGTATGCATTTCGATGTGGCCGAAGTCGAATTCCATCTCGATTTCAAACGCATCGCCTTTCTCGAAGGCGCGTTTCAGCCGTTGAGGCGCAGTGCCAGACCGTTCGGCGCCAGCAGCAGGTTTTTCCCCGCCTTGGTTGGTCTTGATGCCGGAATGCATGGCTGTCCCGGTACCGGCCGAAACGGGGGCCTGTGCATTGACGTTGTAGATCTTCGACAGGGCCAGGTGCGGGAAAGCCTCGTGCGGCAGAACTTCTCGTCGCCGTACCCGCTGTTTTGCCGGCCTTGAAACAGGCGTGTTGCATAATTGGTGCCGACGCCGTTCCCGTCCGAGATCAGGATGATCACGTTTTTCGCCTTGTTGGTGTTCGGCCTGCGCGGCGGTGAACCAGTCATTGTCCTGTTGCGGCAAGGCGTCCTGGGCAAAGGCAACGGTACCGGTCAGGGTCAGCGCCAGTGCCGAGCTAACAATCGTTTTCATGACGTCTCCAATGATGAGCGGGGAAACCCGGGTCCTATTCAGAAATGCCGTGTGACAGCTGGCTGACGGTTTAATGAAGAAATCAGGTGCGTAATTTTATTACATTACTTCTATTTGCCGGCTGCTGGATATGAAGGCAGTGCCGAAATCGAATATTTTTTGCTCTCGGCAAGACCGGAACTCTTCGCAAATGCTCTATCCGGTTAAGTTCTCTCCCGGCCTACGGAAATGAAGAGCATGCGCCTAAAGGTTGCTGCGATGCAGCACAAAAAGTTCCGGTTTTATTGCCGTTTGAGCCGAATTTGTCGTTTCCAAATTCGAAAACTGTCATATCATTTTCATATGAACGTCGAATAACGTTCATATGAAAATGTTTTATCAGGCTTCGAAGTTGATTGTTTTCGAGTCAACACGAAGCCGTCGGTAGCAATCTGCGTTCGGCCTCGTCTGGAGCAAGAGAACTGGTGTCGGGTCATAAACACATGCTTGGTCAAATAGATATTTCGAAACGTCAGGCTGAAATCGCCGACCTGGTCCAGAAGTCGGGTTTCGCGTCGGTCGAGGAACTGGCGGACCGTTTTGAAGTGACGACCCAGACCATCCGCCGGGATGTCAATGGTCTGTGTGAACTGGGGATCCTTCGGCGCACGCATGGCGGGGTCGAGCCACCGGCGCCTGCCTCCAACATTCATTACTCCACCCGGCAGATTCTGAACCTTCCCGAGAAGCAGCTGATTGCAACCCTGGTCGCGGACAAGATCGACAACAATCAGTCTCTTGCCTTTTCGATCGGAACGACGCCGGAAATCGTCATGCAGGCGCTGACGGCGCATGAGAAGCTGGCGATTTTCACCAACAACCTCAATGTCGCCTTTACAGCGTCAATCAATCCCTCCTATCAGGTAACCATCGCCGGTGGCCGCTTGCGCCACGGCGACCGCGACATCCTGGGTTCTGCGGCACAGGCGTTTTTCTCCAACTACAAGGTGGATATCGGCATTTTCGGTGTGGCCGGTGTCGATGAAGACGGAACGCTGCTGGACTTTCATGAAGACGAGGTCGCGGCGAGGCAATCGATACTGGCGAATTGCCGGAAGTCCTATCTTGTTCTTGATCACAGCAAGTTCGGCCGAAGTGCACATGTGCGCGGCGGCAAGTTGAGTGATGTCGATGCCATCTTCACCGACCGTCCCGTGCCACCGACATTCTTGTCCAGCCTGGAGGGCACCAACACCCAGGTTCACATCGCCGGAGACGAAGGGCGGTCGAAATGACCGGTGGAATGCTGTCCAGCTCAGGCAAGTCCATCCGTCTGGACGGTGTCTCGCGCGTCTGGGGTGACACTCGAGCTGTAGACAATCTGTCAGTCGATATTCCCGCAGGTTCGTTCACTGCTTTGCTGGGGCCGTCGGGATGCGGCAAATCGACAACGCTGAGAATGATTGCCGGACTTGAGGATGTCAGCAGCGGCGATATCGTGATCGGCAACGAGGAGGTCACCGGCAAGCCGTGCTCCAAGCGCGACCTGTCGATGGTGTTTCAGTCCTATGCGTTGTTTCCGCATCTGAGCGTCGCGGAGAACATCATTTTCGGATTGAAGGTGCGTCGTGTCGGCCGGGCGGATCGCAACAAAAGGCTCAGGAAAGTCGCCGATCTTCTCGGTCTGTCGGAATTGCTGGAGCGAAAGCCGGGTCAGCTTTCCGGCGGACAACAGCAACGTGTCGCCCTGGGGCGGGCGATTATCGGCGAAAAACCGATCTGCCTGATGGATGAACCGTTGTCGAATCTCGATGCCAAGCTGCGCCACGAGATGAGGATCGAGATCCGCTCGCTGCAGCAGCAGCTTGGTTTTACCATGGTCTATGTGACTCATGATCAGGTGGAAGCCATCACCATGGCGGATCAGGTTGTGCTCCTGAACAAGGGGCAGCTGGTGCAGGCGGCGGCGCCGCGAGATCTTTACGAGAAGCCCGCCAGTCCCTTTGCTGCCCGTTTTATCGGCACGCCGCCGATGAACCTCTTTCCCGCCAGTGCATTTGCGGGGCTGTCTTCCGCTCCTGGCCATCAGCTCGGCATCCGGCCCGAAGCGATGCATCTGCAGGATGGCGGACCGGTGACCGCTTCCATCCGTGCGCTGGAGTACCTGGGAGCGGACATTCTGGCCGACTGTGTTCTGGCCGACACTCAATTTCAGGTCCGGCTGCCGACAGGAAAGCCTGTCGCTCCCGGCCAGTCCATCGACCTGGGGTTCGAACCTCAAGCGTTGCATGTCTTCGATGCCGACACCGGCATGCGGCGGGACGATCTTGTTTCAGAAATTGGAGCGCAATTGCACTCCTGACCAGCTGCGTGGGCCCGCGTAGACCGACCGCAGTATTGCGGATGTTCAAACCTTAGGAAGTAAACTGATGTTGAAGTCCACTTTCCTGAAGGCCGTTGCTGCAACGGCCCTTTCCTTCAGCACCTGGGCATCCGCTCAGGCTGTTGATCTGCAATTTTATTTCCCGGTCGCAGTTGGCGGTAAGGCAGCCGAGACCATCCAGGAACTGACAGACGCATATGCTGCACAGAACCCGGATGTGAAAATCGACGCCGTTTACGCCGGGTCCTACCAGGACACTGTCGCCAAGGCGATCACCGCTTCACGTGGCGGAAACCCGCCGCAGCTTTCCGTGATCCTGTCCGTAGATATGTTCACGCTCATCGATGAAGACCTGATCGTTCCTTTCGACGACTATCTTTCCACTCAGGAAGACAAGGCCTGGGTCGACGGTTTCTATCCGGCATTCATGGAAAACAGCCAAACCGGCGGCAAGACCTACGGCATTCCCTTCCAGCGTTCCACGCCGGTTCTCTACTGGAACAAGGAAGCTTTCAAGGAAGCAGGCCTGAATCCGGACGTTGCTCCGCAGACCTGGGACGAGATGGTCGAATTCGGCAGGAAGCTCACCAAGAAGGACGCAAGCGGCAACGTCACCCAGTGGGGCGTGCGCATTCCGTCTTCCGGGTTTCCTTACTGGCTGTTCCAGGGTCTCGCCATTGAAAATGGTGCGATCTTAGCAAATGCCGAAGGTAACAAGACCCATTTCGACGATCCGAAAGTCGTCGAAGCGCTGCAGTATCTCGTTGACCTGAGCACCAAATACGAAGTCATGGCACCGGGCATCATCGAGTGGGGCGCAACACCGAAAGCCTTCTTCGAAGGTCAGACGGCGATGATGTGGACCTCCACCGGCAACCTGACGAACGTTCGCAACAATGCTCCGTTCGATTTCGGTGTCGCCATGCTGCCGGCCAACGTTCAGCGCGGTGCCCCAACAGGCGGTGGCAATTTCTACCTGTTCAAGGGCGCTTCGGAAGAGCAAACCAAGGCAGCGGTGAAATTCGTCCAGTGGATCACTGCGCCGGAACAGTCCGCAAAGTGGACCATTGCCACCGGTTATGTCGCGCCGCGTGCCGAGACCTGGGAAACCGAAACGATGAAGGCTTACACGGCCGACTTCGCCCCGGCCCTGGTTGCCCGCGATCAGCTCGAGTTCGCCAAGGCAGAACTTTCCACTTACCAGAACCAGCGGGTCACCGGCATCTTCAACGATGCTCTGGCAGCAGCCATTACCGGCAAGAAAGACCCGGCAACGGCGTTGAAAGAAGCCCAGGCGCAGGCCGACGCGATCCTGGCCGAGTATCGCTAAACCCACCTGACATGGAGCGGCGGACGACCGTCCGGCGCTCCGTTTTTCCTCTTCTGACAGTTCGGATCGTGACGCCAATGCGGGGCCCCAATATCAAACGCGAATGGATCTACGGCTGGTTGCTCCTGCTGCCGGCAATGGTGTTCCTGTTCGCCTTCACCCACATTCCAGCCATCACGACTGTTCTGAACAGTTTCTTCTCAACTCCGCGCGGCCGCAGACCCGCAAAGTTTCTTGGCCTTGGCAACTACGAACGCATGCTGGATGACCCGGTGTTCTGGAAAGTGTTCTGGAACAATCTGTGGTTCGCCCTCGGCACTATCCCGGTTTCAATTGCCCTGGCGATCGTCATGGCGCTTTGGGTCAATGAAAAACTCACCGGGCGCAGTTTTGTCCGCATGGCTTATTTCACGCCTACCGTGCTGCCGCTGATCGCCGTCGCCAATATCTGGATGTTCTTCTATACGCCGGGCTTCGGCCTGTTCGACCAGATCACGGGCTTTTTGTTTGGCTGGCCTGCCAGCAATTATCTCGGCAATCCGGACACCGCGCTCAATGCGATCATTGTCGTTACTGTCTGGAAAGAGGCCGGGTTCTTCATGATCTTCTATCTGGCGGCGCTACAGGCCATTCCGGTGTCGCTGAAGGAAGCTGCCCAGATAGAAGGGGCGGGGCGCTGGACCATATTCTGGCGGATCACCTTTCCCTTGCTCATGCCGACGACGCTGTTTGTCTGTGTGAATGCCGTGATCAATTCCTTCCGTCTGGTGGACCATATCTTCATCCTGACGGATGGCGGGCCCGACAATGCCTCGGCTTTGCTGCTGTTCTATATCTATGAAGTTGCCTTCCGTTTTTGGGAAACGGCCTATGGCGCGACGCTCACCGTGGCGTTGCTGGTCCTGCTGTCTCTGCTTGCCATCGGCCAGTTCTTCTTCTTCGACCGCAAGGTGCATTACAAATGACCGGCGCCGCTGACATTCTCGATCGGGTGTTGAACACGCTCGCTGCCTGGGCGCTCGCACTTCTCTGGGTGTTGCCGCTTGCCTATGCGATCTGGACCGCGTTTCATCCCGCTGCCTATGAAGCAAGGTTCGAGCTGCTCGCACCGCTGACGCTGGAGAATTTCGCCAAGGCGTGGGAGGCAGCACCGTTTGCCCGGTACTTCCTGAACACATTTGTGCTGGTCACGATGATCCTTGCGGGACAGTTCTTCCTGTGCACGCTGGCTGCCTATGCCTTTGCGCGTTTTACGTTTCCGGGCCGGAACGTGCTTTTCGCGCTGGTTCTCCTGCAGCTCCTGGTGATGCCGGACATTCTGATGGTCGAGAACTATCAGACCATGCGCCTCCTGCATCTGGTGGACACCATCCCGGCTATCGCCTTGCCCTACATCGCATCCGGCTTCGGCATTTTCCTCCTGCGCCAGACTTTCATGACCATCCCGAAGGAACTGGATGAAGCGGCACGGATCGAAGGTTCATCGTTCCTCGGCGTGCTCTGGAAGGTTTACATCCCGCTGGCCAAGCCAACCTATCTGGCCTATGGCCTGGTTTCGGTCAGCCATCACTGGAACAACTTCCTTTGGCCGCTGATCGTGACCAATTCGGTTGATACAAGGCCGGTCACCGTCGGTCTCAGTATCTTCTCTGCCATCGACAGCGGCATCGAATGGTCGGTGATCAACGCAGCCACGCTGATGACGTCCGGGCCACTTCTGATTGCCTTCCTTCTCTTTCAGCGTCAGTTCGTTCAAAGTTTCATGCGCGCCGGGATCAAGTAAACCTGCCGGTTTCTGTCGGGTGATCATGCCCATCATGCGGGCTTCCACCGGACAGGTGCGGAGATTGCCATTTGAATTGACCGGCGTTCATGTTAAGTCGATTTAAATCGATTAAATTGGCAACAGGCGGCGACAATCGAAGCGCCGATGCCGCGGAGGATTTTTTCGTGTCAAAGACATTTCTGGCAATCGGTGAGTGCATGGTCGAGATGGCCCCGACCGGCGAGGGTACCTTCTCTATGGGGTTTGCCGGGGACACGCTGAACACAGCCTGGTACGCGCGCAGGCACCTGCCCGCCGACTGGAAGGTCAGTTACTTTACCGCTGTCGGCCGGGATCAGGTCTCCGACCAGATGCTGGAGTTCCTGAACCGGTCGCACATCGATACCGGCTCTGTCCGCAGGCTGGAGGATCGGACCGTCGGCCTTTACATGATCCAGCTGAAAGGCGGTGAACGCAGCTTCGCCTACTGGCGTTCGCAATCGGCAGCACGCCAACTGGCCTCCGATCCGGTTCACCTGGAAAAGGTATTGTCTGGTGCAGGGCTGATCTATTTCAGCGGCATCACCCTGGCCATCTTGCCCGCAGATGATCGCTGGACTTTCTTGCAGGCTCTTCGCACGGCGCGTTCAGCCGGTGCGAAAACCGCCTTTGATCCGAACTTACGTCCTCGCTTATGGGAGGACGCCGACACCATGCGGGCTTGCGTGACCGAAGCGGCCGGACTGTGTGACTTCGTCATGCCGTCCTTCGAAGACGAGTTGGCCCAATTTGGCGATGCAAATGCAGAGATCAGTGCCGACAGGTATCTGGCGGCAGGCGCAGCTACGGTGGTCGTGAAGAATGGTCCTGAAGAGGTCGTGTTTGCCATGAAGGGCGAGCGGCATGCCTTTCAACCCGATCCGGTCCGTAACATTATCGACACCACTGCGGCAGGCGACAGTTACAATGCCGCTTTCCTTGCCGAATACCTGACAAGCGGAGATCTGCCCGCGAGTGTCGACGCCGGTGCCAGGCTGGCCGGAAATGTCATTCAGCATCGCGGTGCTCTGGTCGACAACTGAGAGCCGGACTGAACGAAAAGGCTGAAGCAGTGGAACAAAAAAGGGCGCTCTGAAGCGCCCTTGAGTATTGGGGTTTGCCTTATCCGGCGTCGCGCTGAGCGATCCAGTCATGATCCGGATGGTTCTGGAAGCGCCACTTGCGCATCGGACCTGCCATGACGTTGAGATAGTACATCTCGTAGCCGTAAGGAGCACCGCAGGGGTGGTGCCCCTTTGGAACCAGAACAACGTCGCCATCGGAAACTGCCATGGTCTCGTCCAGTTCTCCGTCTTCGGTGAAGACGCGCTGGAAACCGAAGCCCTGTTTCGGATTCAGGCGGTGATAGTAGGTTTCCTCCAGATAAGTCATATCCGGGAAGTTGTCCTCATCGTGCCGATGCGGCGGGTAGGACGACCAGTTGCCCTGCGGAGTGAAGACCTCGGTCACCAGAAGGCTGTCGGCAATATCGCTCTCTTCCATCGCAATCGGGTGGATGTAGCGGGTGTTGGCACCCTTGCCGCGCTCCACAACATCGATATCGGTGATCACGCGGGCCTTGTAGTTGCCCTTGCCCGGAGCCGTGCAGACAGCCAGGACGCAGTCGGTTGTTGCCTTGGCGGACCAGCTGGCGCCGTTCGGCAGGTAGACGCAATGCGGTTTCTTGCGTTCAAACACGCTCATGCGATCGCCGAGTTCACCAAAATCTTCACCGGCTCCGGAGATTTCCGCCTTGCCTTCGACGAGCACCAGAATGACTTCCGTGTCGCCTGTTTCTTCCGAGGCGGTTTCACCGGCCTTCAGGTGGTAAAGACCAAAGCCGACATAGCCCCAGTTGGCGCTTTCCGGGGTGATATCATGAACCTTGCCGGATGTACCGGACGGCTTGACGAGAAGTTCTGCCATCATGCGGCTCCCTGAGCTTTGTCGAGACCTGTTGCCCTGGCAAATTCCTTCAGAGCTTTCAGGCCCATGGACTGGTACTTGAACGGGTTACGTACAGCAGGATCCTGCTCCGCTTCAATCACGAGCCAGCCTTCATAGCCATGATCGGCGGCAATCTTCAGAACCGGTTCGAACTCAACTGCGCCATCTGCATCGCCCGGAACGGTGAAAACGCCACGGCGCACGCCTTCCAGGAAGGAGAGGTTGTCCTCACGGACCTGCTTCATGATGTCCGGGCGGACGTTCTTGGCGTGAATGTGAGCCACACGGCCAATATGCCTTTGAGCAACGGCAACCGGATCGCCGCCACCGAAATAGGTATGGCCGGTGTCGAGCAGCAACTTGGTTGCCGGGCCGGTCACTTCCATGAACCGGTCGATTTCGGCTTCGCTCTCGACAACAGTACCCATGTGGTGATGGTAGACCAGCGTAATGCCCTGTTCTTCGCAGTACTTGGCGATTTCCTCGACTTTGGCGCCGAAGTTGCTCCATTCGCCGTCTGCCAGTTTCGGGCGGTCGTTGACCGCTTCACCATCGTTGCCGTGGATGGCATTGGAGGTTTCGCAGGTGATGCAGACCTTGCAGCCCATGGCCTTCAGAAGATCCAGATGCGGCTGGATCGACTTCTTCTCTTCTTCAACCGAGTGCGCCAGAAGGTTCAGGGAATGCCAGCCGGAAACGAACTTGAGGCCGTAAGGGTCGAGAACACCCTTGAGAGCGCTCGGTTCGGTCGGGAACTTGTGGCCCTTTTCGATACCGTCGAAGCCGATCTCGGCGGTTTCCCTGAGGCAGGTTTCGAGCGGGATTTCGGCACCCAGTGTTTGGTCGTCGTCGTTGGACCAGGCGATCGGGTTGGTTCCGTAAAGAATCATGGTTCTGTCCTGTAACGTTTCCAATAAACGTTCATTTCGTTGTCTTCTTCTGAGCTCCCTCTCCATCGGGAGAGATAGATTGTGGGATGTCCGGTCGGATGTAGACGAAAACGGTTCAATCCCACGATGGGAGCAGAGCTCCGGCCTCTCCCGGCGGGAGAGGCTTGTTTTTCTTGGTTGGATTATTCCAACTCAGTTCGCCAGGCGTTGATGCTTCAGGGC
Organism: Roseibium sp. SCP14; assembly: GCF_040329475.1. Lineage (NCBI taxonomy): Bacteria > Pseudomonadati > Pseudomonadota > Alphaproteobacteria > Hyphomicrobiales > Stappiaceae > Roseibium > Roseibium sp. SCP14. The sequence continues at coordinate 832,067 of NZ_JBDZYH010000002.1, read as the reverse complement.
TTCCATGTAGCTATCACGCGCCTGATTGACTTCTTTTCGTTCAGAGACTTCAGGAACGGCAACGTCCCACCAATGTCCGCCACCGTTCTCGCCCGGGCCGTGCATCGGGTCGGTATCGATGACGATAACCGTCGGGATCGACCTGTCCCGTGCTTCCAGGATCTGGGCTTCCAGGTCAGCAATGTCCTTGGCCTTGACGGCATGAGCCCCCATGGAGGCCGCGTGTGCGACAAAATCCAGGTCGGGTTGCTCAACGACGTTGCAGTCTTTGTAGAGGTTGTTGAACTGTTCACCGCCGCAACCCATTTGCAGACGGTTGATGCAGCCATAGCCACGATTGTCGGTCAGAACGACCGTGAAGGGCACACGGCGCATGACGGCGGTGGCAAGCTCGGAGTTGGCCATCATGTAGGAGCCGTCGCCGACGAAACAGACGACGTCACGTTCCGGCTGGGCCAGCTTGATGCCCATCGCGCCGGCAATCTCGTAGCCCATGCAGGAATAGCCATATTCCATGTGATAACCGCCTTGCGGCGCCTGCCAAAGCAGCTTCAGCGCACCTGGCATGGTGCCTGCGGCGCACATTGCGATGGTTTTGTCGGTCGAAGTCCGCTGCACGGCCCCAATGACCTCCGCGTCGAGCGGCAGGTAACCTTCAGGCGTATCGGTGCGGGCGCTGCAGTGCGCGTCAACCTTTGCAAGCCAGTCAAGACGGGATTGCGGGTCGAAGGCGTTGGCCTTGTGACCGCCAAGAGCCGAGGAGATCTTTTCCAGCGAGACCTTGGCGTCGCCAACGACGCCAACAGCACCGTGCTTGCCGGCGTCGTATCCCTGCACGTTGATGGAGACGAGCTTGCGCTGCGGCTGCTTGAACAGTGCCCAGGATCCGGTGGTGAAATCCTGGAAGCGGGTTCCGACACCGATCACGAGATCAGCGCTTTCGGCAACCACGTTGGCGGATTCAGCGCCATCGACGCCGGCCGCGCCGAAGTTCATCGGATGAGACTGGGCCAGAGCTGACTTGCCGGCCTGCGTTTCGATGATGGGTATGCTGTGGCGGGTCGCGAAGTCGCCGAGCGTTTCTTCCGCCTGGGAGTAAATCACACCACCACCGCAAACGATCACCGGGTTCTTTGCTTCCTTGATCAAGGCAGCAACGTCGGCGACATCGCGGCTGTCCGGCTCCGGTCGGCGGATCCGCCAGACTGTCGGCTCGAAGAAGCTCTCCGGATAATCGAATGCCTCGGCCTGGGTATCCTGGCAGAAGGACAGTGTGACCGGGCCGCAATTGGCCGGATCGGTCATGACGCGGAAGGCGCGGGGAAGGGCCGTCAGCAGGTGTTCCGGACGGCTGATCCGGTCGAAGTAGCGTGAAACCGGTCTGAAACAGTCATTGGCGGACACGGTGCCGTCGTCGAAATCCTCAACCTGCTGCAAGACGGGGTCCGGAGCGCGGTTTGCAAAGACATCGCCGGGGATGAGCAGCACAGGCAGGCGATTGACATGGGCCAGAGCCGCGGCAGTGACCAGGTTGGTTGCGCCTGGGCCGATGGACGATGTCACGGCCATGGCACGGGTCCGCTTGTTGGCCTTGGCATAAGCGATTGCCGTGTGGGCCATGGTCTGTTCGTTCTGGCCTCGCCAGGTCGGAAGCGCGTTGCCCGCGTGCTCCAGGGCCTCACCGAGACCTGCCACGTTGCCGTGGCCGAAAATCGCCCAGACGCCGTCGATGAACCGTTCGCCGTCTTCCGTCAATTGCGCAGAAAGATAGCGGACCATCGCCTGAGCGGCGGTTAAGCGGATCGTGCTCATGCAGAAATTCCTTGACGTTCTGTAGATTGCGCCTTGGCGCGGGCGTCGTCCCAGATCCGGCACAGGCGCTCAAAGCGGTTTGTCATGTCGGCGACAGCTTCGTCATTTGACAGATTGCCTGCAAGCCATTTGCGTGCGGAATCCGCAAAAATCGTTCTGCCGACCGCGAAGCCCTTGACGAGATCGAAAGCAGCCGCTTCGGCGAAGCTAGCGGCGAGTTGATCCTCCGGTGCATCAAGCCCCAGAATGACGATGCCGCGCGTGTTCGGGTCGTTTTCGGTTATCGCGGCGCAGGCTTTCGACCAGGCTTCCTGTGTGGTCAGGGGTTCCAGCTTCCACCAGTCAGGGTAAACGCCGATTTCGTACATACGGCGGATGATGACTGCGGTCGTGTCGTCGTCGACAGGGCCGACTTTTGACGGGATCACTTCCAGCAACATTTCCAGGTTGTTGCGGCGGCTTGCGGTGAAGAGGCGCTTGAGGACGCCTTCCTGTTCGGCCTTCATCTCTTCGGTGTCATCCGGGTGATAGAAGCACAGAACCTTGACGACATGTTCGACCGGCCACTCGGACAGGCCGCCGAAATCCGGACCGATCTCGGGCTCAAGGGTTAGTGGCCGGGAGGCTGGCCACTCCACGGGATGACCGATCCAAAGTCCGGATCCGGCGGCCCGGTAAAGGGCATCACGCCCGAGCCGGCTGTCGCACAGGATACCGTAGCCTGACTGGCCGTTCGCAACATTGTTGGCAGCGTCGAGGCAAAGATTCTTGAAATCGCCGATCTTGTCATGCGCAACGCCGGCTTCGTCCGCCATCTGTTCCAGCTGGATACGATGATCGAATGCAAAAACGCGCATGGTCGACCAGTCACCGCCATGCGAAGTGTGCCTGTTGGTGGCCCAGTGGATCTGCTCCAGTTCGGGGTCCTTGCGTAGCGCCTTGGTCTTCACGCCGCGCTTCAGGAAGAACTGAAGCTCGGCCCAGCTCGGATAAGCGGGTGTGCAGCCGTGACGGGAAACGGCAAAAGCGCCGCAAGCATTGGCATATGTCAGACTGGTGACCCAGTCTTCACCGCGGATCCAGCCTGTCAGGAGACCGGACATGAAGCCGTCGCCAGCTCCCAGTACGTTGAAGACTTCAATCGGGAAGCCGGGACCGGAAACGCCGTCGTCCAGAGCGTCCGGGATCTCGCCTTCAAAGGCTGTTGCGCCCATAGGGCCGCGCTTGCAGACGAGCGTCGCACCGGAAACCTTGCGGACATTCTTCAGTGCCTGAACAGTATCTGTGGTGCCACCGGCGATATGGAATTCTTCTTCGGTTCCGACAATCAAATCGAACAGGTGCAAGGTGGATTGCAGCTTTGCCGTGACCTTGTCGGAGGCAATGAAACGGTTTTCGCCGTCGCCATGGCCGGACAAGCCCCACAGGTTGGGGCGGTAATCGATGTCGAGAGCGGTCTGACCACCGCTTTCGCGTGCCAGTTTCAGCGCTTTGAGAACAGCGGCTTCCGTCTGCGGGTGGCTCAGGTGGGTGCCTGTTGCCACGACGGCTTTTGCCGAAGCGATGAAGTCGGGATCGATATCGTCTTCGCACAGAGCCATGTCTGCGCAGTTTTCGCGGTAGAAAATGAGCGGAAACTGCTCCTGGTCCCGGATGCCGAGCAGAACCAGGGCCGTCAGCCGCTCATTGTCGGTCACAACACCGCGTGTGTCCACGCCGTGTCGTGCCAGTTCTTCACGGATAAAGCGTCCCATATGTTCATCACCGACGCGGGTGATCAATCCGGATTTCAGACCCAGCCGGGCTGTTCCGGTTGCCATGTTGGTCGGTGAGCCGCCGATATATTTGTTGAAGGACGCCATGTCCTCCAGGCGGCCACCCACCTGTGCGCCGTAAAGATCGACCGACGATCGGCCGATGGTGATGACATCGAGATTTTTCACGACTTTATTCCGTCTTCTGATAGGGCGTCTTAAATTGTGCCGCCCAGGGAGCCTTCCAGTTCAGCGAGTTCCTGACCACCTGCCATAAGGTCCTGAAGCTCCTCGGCCTGGATATCGCCTCGAGCAGCGGTGCCGAGAGTCTTGCCACGATTCAGAACCGTGAACCGGTCACCCACCGCCATGGCGTGGCGTACGTTGTGAGTGATGAAGACAACCCCGACGCCCTTCTTGCGCACCTTGTCGATGGTCGCCAGAACGTTGGACGTCTGACGGACACCGAGAGCAGATGTCGGCTCGTCGAGGATGAGTACCTTGGCACCGAAATAGACCGCCCGGGAAATGGCAACCGTCTGGCGTTCACCGCCGGACAGGGTGCCCACAGCCTGGTCGGGTGAGCGCAGGCGAATACCCATCTTGGCCATTTCGGTCATGGTGACTTCGTTGGCCGTGCTGGTGTCGAAACGCTTCAGGATGCCTTTGCCCTTGGTCGGCTCGCGGCCCATGAAAAAGTTTCGGGTCACCGACATCAGCGGGATCATCGCCAGATCCTGGTAAACCGTGGCAACTCCGGCTTCCATCGCGTCACGGGGACTGTGGAAGGTGACGGGCTTGCCTTCGATAAACATCTGTCCCGAGGTCGGCTGATGGACGCCGGACATTGTCTTGATGAAGGTGGATTTGCCCGCGCCGTTGTCGCCCAGCAGGCAGTGGCACTCACCGGGGAAAACATCGAAGCTGACGCCAGCAAGCGCGATGATGTTGCCGAAGTGTTTTTCGATCTTGTCCATATGGATGATTGGTTCAGACATGATCAGCGCTCCCCGGTCACACGCTTGCGGATAGCGTTGTTGAACAACACGGCGATGAGCAGCATTGCGCCCAGGAACACCTGGAACCAGTCCTGGTCAAAGTTTGTGTAGGTCAGTCCGATAACCACCATGCCGAAAATGATCGAGCCGAAGAAGGCGCCGATTGCCGAACCGTATCCGCCGGTCAGCAGGCAGCCGCCGATAACGGCCGCGATGATGGCCTCGAATTCCTTCTGGAAGCCGCGGCGGGCATCGGTCGAACCGGCATCCATCACGGTGATGATGGCGACCAGAGCGGCACAGCAAGCCGTCAGCATGAAGAGGGAAATCTTGACCCTGTTGACCGGAACACCGGAGTTGGAGGCAGCGTTCTTGTCACCGCCGGCGGCAAAGATCCAGTTGCCGACAGGCGTGCGCAGCAGGACGTAGGTCGCCAGCAGGGCAATGATGATGAACCAGATGATCTCCACCGGAATGCCCGGCACTTTCGGAGCGCCGCTCTTGAAAGTGTCGATCAGGCCCTGGGAAGCGAGCCAGGAAAACACGCCGGTAAACGCATCGCCCGAAAAGAACGGGGCAAGCCAGTCGCCTTCCACGGCTTCGCGAACGCCGCGCAACTGCGTCGAGCCGCCGGTTGCCAGCTTCAGGCCAACGAGGGACAGGCCGCGAAGAATGAACAAAAAGGCAAGCGTCACGATGAATGAAGGCAAGCCTGAACGGATCACGATGGTGCCGTTCACTGCGCCTACCATACCGGCAAACACGAAGGTCAGCGGGATCGCCAGTACGAGCGGCAAACCCCAGGTAACCGTGCAGGCAGCAAAAAACAGACCTGAAAACGCAACCATGGAGCCGATGGAAAGGTCGAACTCCCCGCCGATCATGAGCATTGCAGCCCCGATGGCCAAGATGCCGAGCTGGGCGGCAGGTGTCATGAAATTCATGATGCCTGAAAGCGTGAACATTGAGCTGTCAGCGGTCGCCAGAAAGAAGATGACGACGAGAATGACCCCTGCGATCGCCCCAAGTTCCGGGCGTTTCATGATTTTTGCGCCAAAGGACTCCGACTTTAACCGTTCGTCCTCACTAGGGCTGATTGTCTCGCTCAAAGGTGCCTCCCTTGATTGTGGCGGGCGGCGGAAGCACCGCCGCCCGAGTTTTTCAGCTGGATTAACGGATGCCCTGAGCGGACAGATCGATCACCTGACCGGCTTTGTCCTGGGTGATCAGGTTCGGGCCGGACGGTACGTCGCCACCCGGGATCAGGCCGTATTCAGCGTTCAGAGCCAGGAAGGCAACCGGCAGGTAACCCTGCAGGAACTGCTGCTGGTCGATTGCAAAAGCGGCCTTTCCGTCAACGACGGCCTGCAGGAAGTTTGCAGACAGGTCAAAGGTCGCGACGTTGACTTCACCGGAACGACCGGTTGCTTCAACTGCAGCGACAGCAGGCTCACCAACCGTGGAGGCACCAAGACCCATGATGGTGTCGATGTCCGGATTGGATTCCAGAGCAGCGCGAACCTTTGCTTCCACTTCCGCCGGGTCGTTGGAGGTCGGCAGAACGTCAACCTTGCCACCGAAACCTTCAGCGAAGCCTGCGCAGCGCAGGTCGAGAGCAACGTTGCCGACTTCCTGGTTGACGCAGATCCCGGTCTTGCCGCCCATTTCAGCCAGTTTCGCACCGGCAGCCTTGCCAGCGGTGAATTCGTCCTGACCGACGTGCAGTTCTGCACCAAGCTTGCCGGCAACATCGGAACCGGAGTTCATGGAAATCACCGGAATACCGGCTGCAACAGCGCGTTCGATGGACGGGCCGAGAGCGTCAGCGTCCGGAATGGACACAACCAGTCCGTCCGGCTCCTGGTTCACGGCAGCGTCGATGAGCTGGCTCATCGCGACCATGTCGAAAGTTTCCGGTGCGCGGTAGCTGACGTTTGCGCCAGTGTCCTTGGCAGCCTTGTCAACACCGTTCTTGACCACGGACCAGAACGGGTCGTTGGCCTGGCCGTGAGACACCACGATGATGTCTGCGGCGAGAGCCGGTGCGGAAACTGCAAGAGCGCCAGCTACAAGTGCGCCTTTCATGAAATGCTTCATTTCATACCTCCCAGGTAGAAAAAATGAACCGCGTGATTGCGGCTTTGACTTCGGTACATGACCGAATTTGGTTCACCCTCTCCGATCCGGGTTTGCCGAAAGGGCTGTTGTTTCCGGCGGCGCTTTTTCCCTCTCCCTTCATGCGAAATGGAGTGGGAGGAGCGGAAGGGGCTGGTTTCAGGTGTGATCAGACCGGCAAAGCCGGGCTTCTCGTTTCGTGATGGGATCGGACATGTCCACATCGCAGGACAGTCCGACCCCATTCACCCGGCAGGGCCCGACGCGCCCTGCGGTCTCGTGAATAGGGTGAAATCCCAAGTATCAGGAAGCAGCTTGTGAACGGACCGGTCATGTGCCGTCCCTTCGCAGCACGACAGTTCTGTCGCGACGTACAATTTCGATAGCCATTGTACCTCCCAGGCTCCGGAGCCGACGTCAGCCGGTTCGGAGTACTCATTACTGGCGCGCCTTGAGCCGCGCTTCTTGATTTTGGAATTTAAATTCTATTTTGAAATTTTTGCAACAGATTTTTTCCAAAATCAGAGATTAGGGTTGCGCCGCGTGCCGACTGAAACTGCTAAAGCTATTGCCAGAGAAAGACTTGCGGACAGTGCACGGAAATCGCCGACATCAAATTCGGACACAAGAAGCTGTATGGCCTTGATGCGTGCCAGCGGGCTGGTGACCACATCGGTAATTGCAACGATATCCGCCCCCATTGCCCGCGCCTTGGTGGTCATATCCAGCGTCAGCTCGGTATAGGGCGCGAAAGTGACGGCAATGACTGCATCGTTTGGCCGGATCACATGCTCCATGTTGATATTGGCGATACCGGAATGAAGAACAGCCGGAACGTCCATCTTTTCAAAAGCATAGGCCAGGTAAGAGGTTACAGGGAAAGCCCGGCGGAAACCGACCATGTGGATGGTTTCGGCCCGTGACAGCACATCGACAGCTTCCTGAAGCGCTTTCGGATCGACTGTTGTCATCAGATTTTCAAGCGAAGAGCGGCCGGCTTCGACGAATTCCGCCAACAATGCGGAAGGCGATTCGGCTCCCTGTTCCCTTAGTTTTGCCAAACGGGTGGCGTAGTCCGGCCATTTCTGCGAATAATCGGAGCGGAAGAGTTTTTGCATTTGGGAGAAGCCGGAAAACCCCATCTCCTGGCAGAAGCGCATGACTGCGGAAGGTTGCACGTTGGCGCCCTCCGCCAGCTCGGCAACCGTCGAAACAGCGACCCGGTCGGGGTTTGCTGCGATGAAGTCGGCAAATTGCTTCAGTCTCTTCGGGAGTTGGTCAGCCGTGGCGCCAAGACGTTCGAAAAAGACCTCTGTCGTTGCAGGGGCGGATCTTTCTGTCGCTTTTGTAGCAGATGCACCTGGCTTGGCTTCAATCATTATGATCTTCTTTTCCGACTTGACACATTCCGTGGAAAGTGATTTTGGAATTTTTATTCTAAATTAGCAACCCGCCGGTCGTGGCTGTGCGGATTCTCGGTCATCCGAAAGGAAAAACAATGGCAGTCAATGTCGCTTTGTTGGGCGCCGGTCGTATCGGTAAAGTACATGCCAAGGCAGTTGGGGCGACGGAAGGCGCAACACTTGTCGCGGTTGCCGACGCCTTTCCCGAAGCCGCTAACTCGCTCGCCGATGCCTGTGGTGCGCGCGTCAGCACAATCGATGAGATTGCAGCTGCACAGGATATCGATGCGGTGATCATCTGCACCCCGACGGACACCCACGCGGATCTGATCGAGCAGTTCGTACGTACGGGAAAGGCGGTCTTCTGCGAAAAACCGATCGACCTTTCGCTGGACCGGGTAAAATCCTGCCTGGCGACGGTCGAAGAAACCGGTGGAACCCTGATGCTTGGCTTCAATCGCCGGTTCGATCCACATTTCCAGGCGGTCCGCGAGGCGATCGATGAAGGCAGGATCGGCGATGTCGAGATGGTGCAGATCACCTCGCGCGATCCCGGAGCACCGCCTCCGTCCTATATCCAGTCGTCCGGCGGAATATTCCGGGACATGACCATTCATGACTTCGACATGGCCCGGTTCCTGCTCGGCGAGGAGGTCACCACGGTTTATGCAACGGCGTCGGTTCTGGTCGATCCGGAAATCGGCAAGCTCGGCGACTACGACAGCGCAATGGTTGTGCTGACGACGGCTTCGGGCAAGCAGTGCTCCATTTCCAATTCCCGGCGCGCGACTTACGGCTACGACCAGCGGATCGAAGTGCATGGGTCCAAGGGCGCCGTGGCTGCGGAAAACCAACGCCCGGTCGCTATCGAAGTTGCGACCGCGGAAGGCTACATCAAGCCGCCGCTCCATGACTTCTTCATGACCCGGTACACGGAAGCTTATGCCGCCGAGATTGCGAGTTTCGTGAAGGCGATTGAAAACAAGATGGCGCCTCATCCAAATGGCGAGGATGGCCTGAAGGCGCTTGCGCTTGCGGAAGCTGCACTGAAATCCGTCGCCGAACGTCGCGCCGTGGGCATGGACGAAATCTGAACGGCAAAATGGTGGATGTTCAGGGAGCGGATTTGACCGCTCCCTGCCAGGCCGCCTGAAACATGAAAATTCACCGTTTGCCATCGAGGCGGGTTTGAGGACCTTCCTCGGGCACAGGTGCGTGAATGCAACAGATACTCGACATCGAGATCGACTTTGGAGGACCGGGCAATGAGCAGTCTCGGCATTGGACTTATCGGTACTGGTTACATGGGCAAATGCCATGCATTGGCCTATGGCTCTGTGAAAGCCGTCTTCGGCAATGTGCCCGATATCCGTCTGGAGGTTTTGTGTGATGTTCCGGCCGACAACGCGGACAAGTTCGCTGACCAGTTCGGATTTGCGCGCGGAACAAGTGACTGGAAAGACCTTGTTGGCGATCCCAATGTCGACATTGTCTGCATCACGACGCCGAACAAGGTGCACAAGGAAATGGCCATGGTGGCGCTTGAAGCCGGCAAGCACGTGCATCTGGAAAAACCGATGGCGCTGACCATGGATGACGCCAAGGCAATGCTGGAACTGTCCGAAAAGACCGGTGCCAAGACGATTGTCGGTTACAATTACCTGCATAATCCGGCGTTCAAACACGCGCAAAAGCTGATTGCGGATGGCGCGATTGGCCGCGTTGTTCATTTTCGGGGGGCGGTTGATGAAGATTACCAGGCCGACCCGGAACTTGCCTGGACGTGGCGCGCGACAAAGGCGGATGCAGGCCTGGGTACACTTGGAGATCTCGGCTGCCACCTGGTGTCACTGGCGACTGCTCTGGTCGGGCCCATCGACAGCCTGATCGCGGAAACCAAGACGGTGCATGTCACCAGACCGATGGGCGATGGAACTGATGAGCGTCGCCCTGTCGAGAATGAAGACATTGCCTCTGCATTGCTCACTTTCGAAAACGGTGTGCACGGCGTCATCTCCACCTCCCGCAGTGCCTGGGGCCGCAAGAGCTACATCGCTTTCGAGGTTCACGGCACCGAAGGCATGATCACCTTCGATCAGGAGCGGATGAACGAGTTGCGCCTGTATCAGAATCGCGGGCCGCTGGCCGAGCAAGGCTTCAAGACGCTGCTCAGCGGTCCGGCCCATCCCCCCTATGGCCAGTTCGTCCCGGCGGCCGGCCACCAGCTCGGATTCAATGACCTGAAAGTCATCGAGGCACATGAATTCCTGCGCGCGATTGTCGAGGACCGTCAAGCCTCGCCTTCCTTCAAGGACGCGCTGCATTTCGAACAGGTCATCCACGCGATTGCCGAAGCGGGCGAGCAGGGGAGCCGGGTTCAACTGTAATCCGTCCGTCGCGAAACTGGCGGCAAAGAGCTGATTGTTCAATGAACTGAAACAGACCGGACTGCCGCCGAACCCCTTTTGTAGGCCGGAACCCGACCCTATAAAGCAATGAAGCAAGTGGTGCCGGTTGCCGGTCAGGTTGATTGGCCTGACACGCCGTCCGGTGCCCGTTTCGCGAAACTGCGTTTCCGGGGGCCCAATTGGCTAAGGTTCTGGTTCTTTTTGCTCACCCCAGGCCGGATCGGTCGGAAGTGAATTATCCGCTGTTCAAGACGGCACAGGCGGTTCAGGGCGTGACCGCCGTCGATCTTTACGCGGAATATCCGGATTTCAACATCGACGTGGATACCGAGCAGCAAAGGCTTCGGGATCATGACGTCATCATCTTTCAGCATCCGCTTTTCTGGTACTCGGCTCCGGCAATCATGAAGGAATGGCAGGACTTGGTTCTGGAGTACGGGTTTGCCTATGGCCTGCAGGGCCAGGCGCTGGAAGGCAAAACGTTTCTGAATGCGATTTCAACTGGCGCCAAGTCGAATGCCTATTCCCGGGAAGGCATGCATAAATCCGATGTGCGTTCTCTGCTGGCGCCGTTCGAACACACCGCAAGTCTCTGCGGAATGCGCTATCTTGCGCCTTTTGTGATGTTCGGCGCCGGACGGGCGTTGGAAGAGAACCGCCTGGATGTGCACCGCAATGCTTATGACGATCTGCTGAAGGCGCTAGTTGCCGACCGGTTTGACCTGAAAAAAGCGGCGAGAGCAGATTACCTGACGCATGTGCTTGACGATTTCATCCTGAAAAGGGAGGCAGTCTGATGGAGTTTTTGAGCGACAGCTTCGTCTATCTGTGTGCCGCGGTCATTGCAGTGCCGATCGCCAACCGGCTCGGTCTGGGCTCTGTTCTCGGTTACCTGATTGCCGGGGTCTTTATCGGTCCCATCCTCGGAATCGTCGGATCGGAGGCCACTGAAGTTCAGCATTTTGCCGAATTCGGTGTTGTCATGATGCTGTTTCTGGTCGGGCTGGAACTGCAACCCGCCATGCTCTGGAAAATGCGCCAGCAGCTGATAGGACTTGGCGGCTTGCAGGTTGTCGGCACGACCGCCGTCTTCACCGGAGCCGGGTTCGCATTCGGGCTTTCCTGGCAAAGCGCAATTGCGCTCGGCATGATCCTGGCACTGTCCTCGACGGCGATCGTCCTGCAGACGCTGAACGAAAAGGGCTGGCTCAAGACGCAGGGCGGACAAAGTTCCTTTTCGGTTCTGCTGACACAGGACATTGCGGTGATCCCCATGCTTGCCGTGCTGCCGTTGCTTTCGGGCGGCAACGGTGCCGGGTATTACGGCGAGGAGTTGAACGGTCATGGCGATGCCGCCGCGCACGGCGGCGAAGCGCTGGCCGTACTACCCGGATGGGCGCAGGCCCTGATCATTCTCGGCGTTATTGCCGCGATCATAGTCGCCGGACGGCATCTGCTTCGTCCTGTCTTCCGTTTCATTGCAGAGGCTCATTTACGTGAAATCTTCACCGCAACCGCGTTGCTGCTGGTGATCGGGATTGCCCTGCTGATGGATTTCGTCGGCCTGTCGCCTGCGCTTGGAACCTTTCTCGCAGGCGTGGTTCTGTCTGACAGCGACTACCGGCATGAGCTGGAAGCCGACATCGAACCCTTCAAGGGGCTGCTGCTTGGGCTGTTTTTCCTGACTGTGGGCGCCGGCATCGATTTCAACCTGCTGTTTGGCGCGCCGTTCACAATCATCGGTCTGGCAATCGGAGTGATGCTGGTCAAGTTCGCCCTGCTCTTCGTGCTTGGCACTTCGTTCAAATTACGGGGACCTGATCGTTGGCTGTTTGCCCTCGGACTTGCCCAAGCAGGCGAATTTGCCTTTGTGCTGTTCGGTTTCGCAGCCAGCTCAGGTGTTCTGGGGCAGGGCTTGTTGCAGATCATGACGTTGGCCGTTGCTATCTCCATGCTGCTGACGCCGGCACTGTTCATTTTCTACGAAAAAGTGGTTGCGCCTCGTGTTGCTGCAAAATCCGACCGTCCTCCGGATGTGATCGACAGCCGCGGCCGGGTGGTGGTTGCCGGGATGGGGCGATACGGCCAGATTGTCTCGCGCCTTTTGATGACCAGTGGCTATGATGTCGTCATTCTGGACCACGATCCGCAGACGATCGACAATCTGGCGCGCGTCGGCATTCGAACCTTCTACGGTGATGCGACCCGTCCCGACTTGCTTCATGGTGCAGGACTGAAGGACGCCGATCTCTTTGTGGCGGCGATCGACGACAGGGACAAGCAGACCATGGTCGTCGAACATGTCGCAAAGACCTATCCGAAGGTGAAAATCCTTGCGCGGGCAAGGGACCGGCACCATGTCTACGAGCTTGAGAATGCCGGAGCACATTTCGCGGAGAGAGAAGTGTTCGAGGGGGCCTTGTCACTCGGGCGTCAGGCTCTTGTCGAGCTTGGAGCTCATCCTTTCCGGGCCAGAACGAAGGCTGGGGAATTCCGAAATCACGATCTCGCGATGCTGAATGATTTGAGAGAGAACTACAACGACGGCGGCGTCGACACTTCCTATATTGACGCGATGCGCGCTCATTCGGAAACGCTTTATGAAATCATGCGGGTGGACCGGGGCGATGAACGTCACGAACGCACGGAACGTGGCTGGAACCCGCCACCCAAGGGGGACGCGACCCTTTAAGGGTGCGTTGGAAAGAGAGAAGATAAATGACTGAAATGTCTGACCTCAACATGGAAGAGGTGCTGCAAATCGATATTGTTTCCGATGTGGTCTGTCCCTGGTGCATCGTCGGATTCAAGCAGCTCGAAAAGGCCATCGAGAAGGCTGGCGTTTCCGCCGCTATCAAATGGCACCCGTTTGAGCTCAATCCGGATATGCCAGCTGAAGGCGAAAATCTTCGTGAACATATCATGCGCAAGTATGGTTCGACCGCGGAGCAATCTCAGGAAGCGCGCGACCGGTTGACTGAAGTCGGTTCGGGACTTGGAATTGATTTCAGATTTACCGATGACATGCGCATGGTGAACACCTTCAAGGCGCACCAATTGATCCACTGGGCCGCGCAGGAAGGGCTGGAGCATCAGACGAAGATGGCTTTGTTCGAAGCCTATTTCAGGGACCGCAAGGACCTGAACGACAATGCCATTCTGGCAGATATTGCCGAAAACCTTGGCCTCGATCGCGCCTCTGCCCTGAGCGTCCTGGAAGATGGCTGCTATGCTGACGCTGTTCGCCAGGAGGAAGTGTTCTGGACGCAAAACGGCATTCAGGGTGTGCCCGCCGTCGTCTTTGAGCACCGTCACCTGATCACAGGTGCGCAGGGTGTTGACAACTACGTCTCAATCATTACGCAGCTTGTTGAAGGCAAAGCGGCGTAGGATAGCTGCCTTCCTCGGACCGGGCACGGCATTGTAGCTGTGACCGGTCGAGTTCAGAATCTGCTCAAACCTAATTCGCTTCATAGTCCCGGAGGTTTTCCGGCGCGTGGAGTAAGGTTCCCTCATACTTCGGCAAGTCATCGTTCATTCGAAGCCAGGGCAGCTTGCTTTCGTAATTGACGTGAAATGTCGGTTCAAAGTCTTCGGGATTTTCCAGGGAAGCAGCATATAGGTGCATTCCTCCGGAATAGTGGTCGGCTTCAAATCCCATGGGTGAACCGCAGTGCTCGCAAAAGTGCCGTCTTACGCCTTTGGAACTTTCAAGTGTCTTTAGTGCTTTTCCCGTCCATCGGAAGTTCCTGAGCGGGACGCCGAGCCATGCGACTACTGGCGCGGAACAGTTGCGCCGGCAGTCGTCACAGTGACAGTAGCAGGCCCAGTTTACTTCGCCTTCATATTCCCAGCTCGTTTGCCCGCAGAAACAACGCCCTCGCTTCGTCATTTTGTTCTCCATAATTGATCAAAGAGCCATTGACGCAATGGCCAATGGGGCCCGTCATTCTCTTTCGAGCGGTGTCATTCAGTGCCTCTGAGCTCAAGTTGGCAGACCGCAGAATGATTGCCGTTCTATTTGCGACATGATCTGGAGGTTCGAAACTGGTTGGACAGATTTGCGAGGTCTTTTTTTTGTTCAGCGTTGTTCCAGCAAAACGCCTGCAGCTTCTATGCGGCCCGCAGGCGTTTCTGTCGGCTCAGTGCCATAGTTGATCCAAATCCGATGGTCAGCTGTATCCCTGCACCGAACCCCCCCTGAGAGGTCGAGCGTCTCAATGCCCGCCTTGCTGCAGAGCTCCGAGAATATCTTTGAGAGAACGATCTCATCGCCCCAGCCACCGACATAGGTGAGATTTTGCGATCGCATGACCGCAGGCTGGCCGTCGGCCAATTCCAAGACAACTTCGGCTGCGCCTTCAAGTTCCTCACGATATCCAACAAAGTGGCCGCCGCCTTTCAATGCCATGGGCATGTCGGAGCGCATGCTTTCGACCCTTGAAACGGTCACGTCGAGACCGGGCATGTCCGGCGGCAGCGGCACGGGAATGACCATGTCGGCATTGCGCGCCGCGGTGCGCGGGCCCAGAACCACCTCAGCGTTGGCCTCAGCCAACGCGCGCTTCAGGTCTTGCGGCATGTAGATCAGGCCGGGTGCGGCAACGATCCTGTAACCCGAAAAGTCTCGCGTTTGCGCACGAAGAATGTCGACCGAAAGACCCAGCTTGCGAAGCGCCTTGTAAGTGTTGAAGACCAGCTGGAAATAGTTGAGCCCCTTGCCATGCGGTTGGGTGGCCCAGGCAAAGTCGGCGTCGTAGTCGAAAATCAGGGCAACTGGTGCCTGTGGTGCCGAAACTTCCGGTGCCTGGCTCAGTTCATCGGCGACCTGCCGGGCTTCGATGAGAGCAGGCGCATCGGCATTGTCAGGACGCAGCATGCCGGCATGCATCTGCTCCTGTGCAAACGGGGCTTGCCGCCAGCGGAAGTAACACACGGCTTCCGCGCCATGGGCATAAGCTTCCCATGCCCAAAGCCGTATCATGCCGGGCAGCGGGGCGGGATTGTGCGGTGCCCAGTTCACCGGACCAGGTTGCTGCTCCATGACCCACCAGCGCCCTTTGCCGACGGCGCGGTAAAGGTCGTGATGAAATGCCTGAAAGTCCGGATCGCCCTGGTGGGCGAAGGCCCGCTGGTGGTCTTTATCAGCGCCGACACGGTCTTCCAGGAAGCCGAGCGGATAACTGTCCCAGGTCGCGATATCAAGATCGTCCCCGACCTTGAAATGGTCGAATTCGGTGATCCGGCCCATGTAATTGTGACTGATCGGTGCGTCCGAATCAGCGCGAATGATCTCGACCTGACGCTTGTTGTAGCTTGCTACCTGATCTGAGGAAAACCGGCGGAAGGCGAGAGAATGGGACGGGTTCGGTTCGGTCACGGTCAGGTTTGGCAGGTCGATCTCGTCAAAGGATGCATATTCCATTGACCAGAAGACGTTGCCCCAGGACCGGTTGAGTTCCTCAATCGAGCCGTAGCGTTCTTTAAGCCATACGCGGAATGCAGTTCTGGCGGCATCCGAATAGGAAATTGCCGTTTCGTGGCAACCGTATTCATTGTCTGTCTGCCAGGCGCCCAGATAGGGGTTCTTTCCATAGCGCTTTGCCAGGAGATCAACGATCCGGTCACTCTCCCTGCGATAACCTTCATGGGAAAAGCAGTAATGCCTCCGGGAGCCGAATTTGCGCGGTTTCCCGTCTGCATCGACAGCGACCATGTCAGGATGCTTTTCGGTCATCCAGCGAGGCGGAGTCGCTGTCGGCGTGCCCAGAACGACCTTCAGGCCTGCCTTGCCGAGAGTTTCAAACGCACGGTCCAGCCATTCGAACCGAAGGTCATCCGGTGACGGTTCAAGCCGTGACCAGGCAAACTCGCCAATACGGACCCAGGTCAGTCCAGCGTCCGCCATGCGGCGGGCATCGGCTTCCCAGATCTCTTCCGGCCAATGTTCAGGATAGTAACATGTGCCCAGAGTACGTTTCATTTCTTACCTACAGAATTACGCGGTGTTCCGCCTGACCAAGCACATTTGTCTGGGCAAAATACGTCTTGCCCTCATCTTCGCCATTCAAACCTTCCGCTGCGGAGGTTGCAAACAGGGTCCGCAAATCTGCGCCGCCAAAGGCAGGGCAGGAGATCTGGCTGGCGGGCAGCGATATTTCTTCCACGAAACTTCCATCCGGCGCGTAACGGGCAACACGATTGGCGCCCCACTGAGCGTTCCAGAGATAGCCTTCGCTATCGACAACGGCACCGTCGGGATTGTGATCATCCTGCGTTAGGTCAGCAAAAACCTCCGGCGTGCCAACCGGCCAACCGTCGTCATCCAGGGCGATTTTCTGGATCTTCTGCGTTGCGGTGTCGGCAAAGTAGGCGGTTCGGCCATCGGGAGCAAAGCAGATCGCGTTGGAAATGGTGATGTCGCCGAACAGTCTGTGCAATTCACCCTTGTGGAACCGGTAGATCGAGCCGGCGCCGGGTTCGGCATTGTAGCCCATTGTCCCGATCCAGAAGCCACCCTTCGGATCGGCGCGGCCGTCGTTGGATCGTGTTACGTTGTTGTCCGCCTCGAAATCGCAAAGCTTTGTCGAGGTGTTGTTCGTGAGATCGAACAGAAACAGTTTGCTGGCGCTTGCGATCATGAGCTCGTTGCGATTGACCCAACCGGCAGCAGAGACGCATTCGTCGAATTGCCAGAATTTCGGAGTGCCGTTTTCGCGGGTCATCAACTGCTTGTTCAAAATGTCGAACCAGAACAGCTGTTGGCGCTCAGGGTGCCACATGGGGCCTTCGCCCAAAGTGCATTGGCGATCATCAAAGACATTGCTCATAGTTGTTATCCGTTGGCTGCAATCGCGGCATCATAGGCCGCGACGATCTTCTCAGCCCGATCCTTGATGTCAGCAACCGAGAACCCCGGCTTGTAGAGGGCCGTGCCGATACCGAAACCGGCAGCACCTACCTTGATCCAGTCTCCAAAATTCTCGGGTCCTGCTCCACCCACGGCATAAGTCGCAGTTCCCTTCGGCAGCACTGCGAGCATGGCTTTCAGTCCGTCCGGGCCGATGAGGGAGGCAGGGAAAAACTTCAGGCCATCCGCACCGTTGCGCAGGGCCGTGAAACTCTCCGTAGGGGTCATGACACCCGGGAAGGACGACATGCCTTCTGCCTTGGTTGTTCTGATGACATCCGGATTGCAATCAGGGGAAACGATGAGCGTGCCGCCAACGGCCTTCACCTTGGACACCTGGTCCGGCTCCAGAACCGTGCCTGCACCGATTTGCGCCCGTCCGGCAAAGGTCTTCGCCATGGCCTCGATGCTTTTGTAAGGCTCAGGAGAATTCAGCGGAACCTCGATCCGGGTGATGCCTGCTGCGATCAGGCAGTCAGTAACCGGAAGTGCTTCATCGGGCGTGAGGCCCCGCAAGATTGCGATCAGATTTCGGTTCATGAAGATACCTTGGAAAATGATGTGTAAGCGAGCTTGAGACCCTTCAGTGTTATGGTCTCAGCGTCGAGAGTGAGGGCCTGGTGCCCGAGTGTCCCGAGTGCAGACCCATAGGCGCCCGCAATGCTGTCGCTGCCCAGAAGTCTGACCGTCGACAGATCAAAATCACCTCGGGCTGCGGCAAGCTCCGCGCCGATCAGGAGACCTGACAACCGTCCTCTGGCGGCTTCCGGAGACAGGTCGGCGACCAGCCCGGCGGCACGAATTCCAAACAGATCTGCTGCCAGAGATTGCGGGTTTTCGAAGATCTCTGCAACGGCACTTGCAAATGCCGCAACGTCAAGTTCCTTTTCCGACAATCCATGCCGCAAGACGGATTGAGACGATAGCAGAGCGAACGTTTCACCCGTCATGAAGGTTCTGAATCGGGTGACGATGCCATTGTCGAAAGCAACCCACTTGGTGTGTGTGCCTGGCAGACACAAGGTTCCGCTGAAGCCTTCGTTGTCCGCCAGAAATCCGGCAATCTGGGTTTCCTCACCGCGCATGACATCAGCCGGGTTCAGTTGCTTGATGCCGGGCAGGATGCGCACATCCAGCCTCGGATCGTTCGATGTGACGATCGTTGCATCGGCCAGCGACGGCGGCGGGCAGGGGACTGACTTGTAAGGTGCCTCGGCCCAGCCTTGCCGCGATCCCGCCATCCCGCACACGATCACCGGTGTCTTGTGACCGGCGCGAAGGAGATCGTTCGTCAACTCGATAAGGGCGGGTTCGAACTCCGATCTGGCAAGTTTGCCCATGCCCTTGTCCGAACTGCGGTGCGCGATCGTGTTTCCTGCTGAATCCAGTGCCCAGATGCGCAGGTTGGTGGTGCCCCAGTCCGCCGCGATCCAGCTGATGTTTGACTGCGATGTCATCCCGTCACCACTACGCCACCATCCACGACGAGGGACTGACCGGTCATTGCCCTGCTGGTCTTCGACGAAAGGAACAGGACCGGATCGACCATGTCTTCAGGAACAAGTTCGAATTTCAGGCACTGGCGATCCAGATGTGCCTGGAGCGCGTCCGGCGTTACCCACATGTCCTTCTGCTTCTGTGTCAGGACCCAGCCTGGTGCAATTGCGTTGACGCGGATGTTCTCCGGCCCGAACTCGCGGGCAAGGCTGCGGGTCATGCCATTGATGCCGGAATTCGCGGTCGTGTAGGACACGTATCCCGCGTTGCCCATCATGTAGGAAATTGACGTGAAATTGACGATAGAGCCGCCACCTGCGGCCCGCATGCCGGGGATCACGTGCTGGCAGGCAAAGAAATAGGCCTTGAGGTTGATGGACTGTGACCAGTCCCAGAAATCCTCATCGACCTCTTCGGTGGAATGCCGCTTGTCATTGGCCGCGTTGTTCACCAGAACCGTGATCGGACCGTGTGTTTCCGCAGCCTTGTTCATTGCCCCCTTCAGGGCGGACATGTCGGTGATATCGCATGGCAGAAACAGTGGACGGTTGCCGTGCAGGCTTTCCTGTTCGTCGCAGAATTCGGTTGCATCGGAACGTTGAACAAAGGCAACCCGTGCACCTTGTGCCAGAAACCCACTGGTCAAGGCTGCGCCGATTCCAGAGCCACCGCCGGTAATGAACACCGAGGCGCCTTTGAGATCCGGATAATTCGCGTGCATGAAACGCTCCCATTGTTGTTTTCACGGTCTGAGCCGTATTGTGCTTAAGACGAGCGGTTTACGCTCAAAGCCGCCGGCCTTCCAGAACCCAGATTGTTTCCGGGAAGCGCCAGGGCAGAGTGAGGCCATGGGACATGAGATATTGTCCGCTGACTTCCAGGTCGTGTTCTTTCAGGAGAGGAGCTCCGCGGGATAGGGCCGGAGCTTCGTCTTGATTGATCAAGGTTATCTTGTAAATCGCATTTGGGTCCAGATCCGTCAGCCGCAACGGATGGGGAAGGACCTGGTCTGACGGCCGCATCTGGGCGGCAAACGCGACAAAACGGCTGCCGTCTGCCGCAAGCTGCTGCTCGGCAATGATCGCGGGGTCGGAACTGTCGAGGCGCAGAATATCCGCCTGCATCATCCAATCCCTGTTGGCCTTCCACCAACCGGTCACCATGCGCAGGGTGGCGGCTTCCTGTTCCGTCAGCTCGCGCGGGTCCATTTCAAAGCCCATATGACGCTGGGCTGCTGTCCACGAGCGGAGTTTGATGTCGAGAACGCGGCCTGACGTGTGACACTTGCGCGGGCCGACATGCGAGCCGGTCACGCAAGCCGGCAAGAACAGAGCTGCGTCATGCTGAATGCGTTGGCGTTCCAGGGCGTCGTTGCTGTCTGACAGCCAGACACGTTGTGTTCGCTCCAGAATGCCGAAATCGATCCGTCCGCCACCGGAGGCGCAGCTTTCGATCTCAACCTGGGGAAAATCGGACCGGAGTCGATCGATCAGGGCGTAAGTGCCCTCTGTCTGTGAGGCGTCGACGACAGGCAAAACGCGGTTATGATCCCATTTGATGTAGCCGACGTCATGGTGTTTCAAAACGCTGGCGATGTGTTCGTAGAGATAGGACCGGACGTCTTGCCTGGACATGTCGAGGACCAGTTGATGGCGGCCTCTGATCTGGTCCGCCGGACCCAGTACCCATTCGGGGTGTGACCGGTAAAGATCACTGTCCTCGTTGATCATTTCGGGCTCGAACCAGATACCGAACTCCATGCCGAGCGATTTGACATGTTCGATCAATGGCGTGAGGCCGTCGGGATACTTTCGAAGATCGATCACCCAGTCTCCTAGAGACGTGGTGTCGTCGTCCCGTCGGCCGAACCATCCGTCGTCCAGCACAAACCGCTCGGCACCGAGGTCCGCCGCTTGGGAGGCGATGGATCTGAGTTCGTCGAGCTTATGGTCGAAATAAACTGCTTCCCAGCAATTGTAGTGAACCGGTCGTGGAGAACGGGCACCGTCTGCCACCAGGTTCCGTGCATGTTTCTGGAACCGGGTTGCTGCGCCGTTCAGTCCGTTTTCGGAATAGGTGGCATAAAGGGGGGCGGTTCGAAATGTGCGGCCAACCGGCAGGCTGCCCGAGGCGTGACCGAACTGGACATGTCTCCGGCCGTCCTGCAACTCCTCCGCCACCATCTTGTGACCACCAGACCAGCTGTAGTGAAAGGCATACGCTTCTCCGCTGGTGTTTCCTGTGCCTTGCGAGCAGACAATCAGTCCCGGAAAATGTGCATGATCCGTGCGCCCCGTCCGATTGTCCCGAACCCTGGCTCCGGGTGCGAAGGGGACACGGCGGGTCAGGAACTCGGCGCACCAGCGTCCAGAGAATTCGATCATTTCATCGGCATGTGCCGGCACGGGCAAAACCGGTGCAGCGAGCCATTCAACAATGATCTCGTCCGCACTCTCGAGGCTCGACTGCAGCTTGAACAGTGAACTTTTCGCCTCAAGAGCAAGGTTGAAGGTCAGGGTCAGATCAAGAGCATTGTCTGCAAAAACGAGTGTCAGGCAGTGCTCGGATGCGGTCTCGGTCTGGAAGCGAAAAGCGGGCGCCAATGGCGTTCCGTTCTTGTCCCGGACAGACAATCCGCAATGTCCGGGAAACGTTTGTGAGGCTTCGGGGTTCAGGCTGACAGCTGCATTCCTGTCGACCATGCCACCGCTGACATCCGCGGCGGAGGCGGTTGCTATTGCCTGATGCGATTCACCGTCAGGCAACGCTGGTCCCCAATACACAACTTCCGGCAGGCGACCGTCAAAGCTGGCAAGAACCATGCTTTGACGGCTATCGCCAAGATGCCAGGTCTTGATCATTTCACAGCCCCGAGCGTGAGACCGGCAATGAAATGCCGCTGCATCAGAAAGAACATGGCGACCGGCGGCAACGCGGCAACGATGGAACCGGCACTCATCAGGTGATAGGCGGCGCGGTATTGCGCGTTGAAGGAGGTGATGCCCGCCGTGACCGGCTGACTTTCAACACCTTGGGTAAGGACCACAGCCCAAAAGTAGTCATTCCAGATGAAGGTGAAGATCAGTACGGCCAAAGCCGCGATGGCCGGTTTCATGAGCGGCAGGACCACGAACCAGAAAATCCGCCACTCTGAAACGCCCTCCACGCGTGCGGCCTCGATCAGTTCGAAAGGAAGGGCGCGAATGAAGTTGCGCATGAAAAGCGTGCAGAAGCCGGTCTGGAAGGCGATGTGAAACAGAACCAGTCCGGTGATGGTGTTGTAGAGGCCCATCTGCAGTGTCAGGTCGCGCACCGGAACCATCAGGATCTGGAACGGCACGAAGTTACCGGCCACGAACATGAAGAAGATCCAGATATTCGCCTTGAACTTGTAAACTCCAAGCGCAAAGCCGGTCATGCAGGACAGCGCCACCGCACCGATCACGGTGGGGATGGTGATCTTGAACGAATTCAGCAGATACTGCGGCATGTCCGAGCCGGTAAACACCAGCGCATAGTTGGTGAAGCCTTCGAAGGACGACGGCCAGCCCCAGTAGTTGGCGTTGGCGAAATCCGAGTCGGGCTTGACCGAGAAGATCGCAACAGCAATCAACGGTAGGAGCCAAAGGATGAGTGCGAGCGGCAGGAGCGTCTGATAGGTCAGCTGCCAGGGACGGGATGTGCGTTCGATCGGAGTCGGAAACATCTCAACGTGCCCTTTCTTCTTTGTACATCGACCAGAGGAAATAGGCGATGAAAGCCAGCATGATCAGGAACAGCACAACGGCAATTGCCGCGCCGTAGCCCATGCGGAACCCATATTCGGACAGCGCGACTTCGAACATGTAGAAACTGAGGACGCGGCTGGCGCCGAATGGGCCGCCATTGGTCATGACAGAAATCAGATCGAAAGAGCGGAGCGCCCCGATGATCGTGACGACGAAGGCGATGAAGGTTGCCGGGCGCAACTGCGGAACGATGATGTACCAGAGCATGCGCCAGCCCTTGGCGCCATCGAGACGGCCGGCTTCGATCTGCTCGGGGTCAACGGCATTGAGGCCTGTGAGATAAAGGATCATGCAATAGGCGGTCTGTGGCCAGAGGCCCGCGACGATGATGCCGACCGTGACCCAGTCTTCGTCTCCTAGAACGTTCATGGGTGGCAGGCCGACTGCACCCAGCAGAACATTAAGGATGCCGAATGTCGGATCGTAGAACCAGGTAAACACCAGACCGACGACGACCTGAGAAATCACGAACGGGAAGAAGAACAGCGACTTGTAGAGCCGGATGCCGGTGACTGTCTGGTTGAGGAAAAGCGCTATGAACAAGCCGGCGGGAATGGCGGCAAGATAGAGAAGCAGCCAGAGGACGTTGTTTTTCAACGACGTGTAGAATGCGTCGTCCCAGTAGAGTTCTTCATAGTTGTACAGGCCGACAAATTCCGCCTTGCCGAGGCCGTCCCACTCGTAAAGAGACAGGTTGAAGGACTGGAAGATCGGAAAGATCACGTAAAACAGGAAAAACAGGATACCCGGGGCCAGGAACAGCCAGGGTGTGAGCTGCTGCTGGTTCTTGTGCCACCAGGAAGACTGGCGTGTTTCGGCGACGGTCGCTTGGGCCATTTTCGGAACTCTTCTTGAGTCGAAGGCAGATTTGTTAAACGAGACAGGGTGCCGTGGCACCCTGTCCGAATTCCGGCATGCGGAACTTACTTGTAGATACGCTCGCGAGCGCGATCCAGGCGAGCCAGGATCTTGTCCAGGTTGTCCGGCTTGACCATGAATTCCTGCAGGCCTTCCATGGCGACCTTCGCCATTTCAGCCGGTGCATCGCGGTCAAAGAACTGGGCAACGCCGCCCGGAGAGTTGCTGGAGAGCATGACAAAGCCCTGCTTCAGGAACTTGTCGTCATCCACGGTGGACTCGGAGTTCACCGGCAGCTGGCCAAGATGGCTGCCGTCGTTGATCCAGGTCTGGACATCCGGGGACACCACGTAACGCAGGAATTCGCGTGCCGCTTCCTTGTTCTGGGCGTTCGCCGGAATGTGGAAGGTGTCGGTCGGAGCATCTTCAGCCTTTTCGATGCCCGGCGTGATTTCCACGAACTGGTAGAAGTCGAGCTGGTCGTCGGTCAGGCCGGCGTCACGAAGCGGTGCAACGGCGAAGTTGCCCATCAGGTAAGCTGCGGCATCGCCCTTGACCATGAACGGCAGGG
This sequence comes from Roseibium sp. SCP14, assembly GCF_040329475.1. NCBI lineage: Bacteria > Pseudomonadati > Pseudomonadota > Alphaproteobacteria > Hyphomicrobiales > Stappiaceae > Roseibium > Roseibium sp. SCP14. Next base: position 807,953 of record NZ_JBDZYH010000002.1, on the reverse strand, counting down.
CTTCCTGCCAGCTATAGGTCTGATGGTTGTCGATAAAGGCGCCCATGTCGATGAGTTCGCGCCAGTTGGCGAAGGTTTTCTTGACCTCGTCCGATTGCCATGAAGCCTTGCCGGTGAGCAGGTCCATATGGAAATCGAAGCCGTTGGTGCGCATGTTGACATAGTCGAACCAGCCGCCTGCCGTCCAAAGGAACTTGGTGCCGATCGTGTAGCACTTCTTGCCGGCATCAACGATCTTCTGGCAGTTGGCCTTTTCTTCTTCCCAGGTTGTCGGTTCGGTCAGGCCCAGCTCATCAAAGATGTCTTTGCGGTAATAGACACCCCATTGATAGTAGGTGTAGGGCACGCCCCACTGTTTGCCGTCGATGGTCATCGCACCTTTGGTGGAGGCCAGATTGTTGGCAATTGCCGGTTCCGCCCAAAGATCGGAAACATCTTCAAACAGGCCTGCTTCCACGTAAGGACGCATGCGGTTGGCGGCATACCAGGTGGCGACGTCCGGGGCATTCGCGGTCAGAAAGTTGCGGATCTGGGTTTTGTAGGCTTCCCGGTCGATCACCGTGGTTTCGATGTTCAGATCAGGATGCTGCTTCTGAAAGCCTTCGATCGCCTGTTCCATGGTCGCACGTGGCGCCGGGTTCGAGGTGTCGAGGAAAATCTTCAGATCGCCCTTTAACCCCTCAGCAGAAACCCCGGCTGTTGTCGCAGCCAGGATCGTAAACGCCGCAGCGGACGTTTTCAGTATGGAACGCATGGTTGTCCTCCCTTGTGGTTCCATTATGTGAAACTTAGTTTTGTATATTGATACTTTGAGGCGATAGGGTTAAGTTGTCAACAGGCCCGGCGCAAAGAAACGGGCGGATGGAGGAAGTGATGAATAAGCAGGCCACGGGCGACGGCACGGTCGGCAAGGCGCTGGATGTTCTTGATAAGGTGGCGGCAGTGGGACGGCCGGTCCGGTTTTCGGAACTTCTGTCCGACAGCGTTCATCCCAAGGCAACACTTTACAGATTGCTGCAAACCCTGGTGAGCCAGGGAATGCTGGCTTATGACGAGCATCAGCAGACCTACTCGCTTGGAATTCGCCTGGTCCGTCTAGCCCATGCGGCATGGCGGCAGAGTTCAATCGCGCCGATTGCCCGCCCCTTTGTCAGGGCCCTGTCGGAGGTCGTCGGAGAGACTGTTCATCTGGCCCAGCTCGATGGCGGGCAGGTGCTTTATGTCGACAAGAGGAACGCGGTCAATCCGATCGACATGTATTCCCAGGCCGGAAAGATCGGGCCGGGATACTGCACCGGCGTCGGCAAGGCACTGATGGCTTTTCAAGAGCCGGCCGAGCTGGACGAGATCATCAAGAAGCAGTCCTTTTACCGCTATACCCCGGGTACCTTGACGACCGAGGCAGAGCTTCGAGCGGATCTCGATCAGATCAGAAAAGACGGTGTTGCGTTCGACCGGGAAGAGCATGAGCCCGGCATTATCTGCATCGCAGCGCCAATTCTTTCATCCAAGGGGCGGCCGATCGGCGCACTTTCGGTAACAACATCAACAACACGGAAAACCATGGAGGAATTGCAGGAAGCACGTCCGGCACTTCTGGAGACTGCCTCCAAGATTGCTGCGGCGGTCGAAGATTGGCAGTTCCCCTCTTGAACCTTTCCCAGGGAGTTTGAAATTCATGTCTGGCGTCACGCTGACCAATGCCATCAAGAGATATGGCGACGTGGAAGTGATCCATGGAGTGGACCTTCAGATAGAACATGGCGAGTTCTGTGTTTTCGTCGGTCCGTCCGGTTGCGGAAAATCCACCTTGCTCAGGATGATCGCCGGGCTGGAGGAAACCACTTCCGGCAGGATACAGATCGGTGGCCGGGAGGTGACAAATGTCGATCCGGCCGAGCGCGGTGTGGCCATGGTGTTTCAGACCTACGCGCTTTATCCGCATATGACGGTTGAAGAGAATATGGGCTTCGGGTTGAAGATGAACGGTCATCCGAAGTCCGAGATCTCCGAGAAGGTTGCCGAAGCCAGCCGGATCCTGAAGCTCGATCCGTATCTGAAACGCAAACCAAAAGCGCTTTCCGGCGGCCAGCGCCAGCGCGTTGCAATCGGCAGGGCCATCGTGCGCGGGCCGGAAGTGTTCCTGTTCGACGAACCGCTTTCCAACCTTGATGCCGAGCTGCGTGTGGATATGCGCGTGGAAATCGCCCGCCTGCACAAGGATATCGGCGCGACCATGATCTACGTGACGCACGATCAGGTCGAGGCCATGACCCTGGCCGATAAGATTGTGGTTCTGCGCGGTGGCAACATCGAGCAGGTCGGCTCGCCGATGAAGCTCTATTCCGATCCGGACAACAAATTCGTTGCCGGGTTCATCGGCTCGCCGAGCATGAACTTCGTCGATGGGATTGCCGATGATGGCGCAGTGATTGTTCCTGCGTTTGGCGATGTCAAAGTGCCGACCTCCGTTGCGTTGCCGGCGAAGGGTGAAAAAGTGCTGGTTGGTCTGCGGCCACAGCATCTGAACATTTCCGAGAGTGTCGACGGGGCCAAGGTCGACCTTTGCGAACAGCTTGGTGGCGTTGCCTATTCCTATCTCATTTGCCCGACAGGAGAGAGGATCATCGTTGAGACCAAGGGTGAGGAGGCGCCGATTTCGGAAGGATCTGTTGCCGTCTCATTCGACCCTGCGTCGGCCTTTTTCTTCGATCCGCAGAGTGAGCAGCGGCTGCGGTAATCTGCCGGAAATCGCTTTCCTGAATGACGTCGCTCCCTTTCTCGCCTGGGGCAGGCAACGCCAATGCGAGAGGGAAATCGTCAAGACATCTGCCTGCAATCCGTGATTGAATGTCCGGCATTGTGATGTTTGGGGGATATGCAGATGTCGATGATTGAAGGGCGGCGCTATTTTCTGCTGCCATTGGTGATGTTGGGAGTGATTGCAGGACACGCAATCCCGGGCGACGCACAGGAGGTGACCCAGGTCGCATTCCCAAGCGCCACGACACCGCCAAGCAAGTTCAAGATCCGGCAGGCAAAGGCGAAGGGCATCGAGCTGAAGCCAGAGCCGGGTTTTCCGATCCAGGGCAGGCTGCGTACCCCAGATGGGTCCGGGCCGTTTCCGGCTCTGGTGCTGCTTCACGACTGCCAGGGGATACAGGAATTCCAGGACAATTGGGCGGAGACCTTTGTTCTGGCCGGATTTGCAACGCTGCAGGTGGACAGCTTTACTCCCCGCTCAGTGTCAGGAACGTGCGAAGATGTCTTGGGAGAAGGCGTCAGCGGTCTGGGCGGAGAGCGTGTAATGGATGCCTTTGGCGCTCTGCTCTACCTCAAACAACACCCAAAGATTGATCCTGAGAGGATCAGTGCGGTCGGGTGGTCGAGAAGCTCAACGACCGGCAGTGCGCTCAGAGATGGTTCGCGCCAGTTCTTTCAACAGGGTTTCAAGGCGGTCGTGTCGTTCTATCCGAATTGCAAGTCCGTCGCATCGGCCACGTTCGCCGACCCTATTCTGATCCTGAATGCCGGCAACAACGATTGGACCCAGTCTGAGCTTTGCTCTTCCCTTGGTGAAGCTGATCCGAATGTCGAGATTCTTGAATTGCCGACAGCCTTTCAAGGGTTTGATGACCCGAAATGGGGTGCCAAAACCGTCATGTCCGAATACCAGAACACGCTCAAAAGCCCTACATTCGGCGTGACATTCGGGTTTGACGAGTCCGCAAGGCAACAGGCTGAGACTGCGGTGCTAAAGTTCCTGAATGACAAGATGTGACGAGACCCTGTCGCCGAGCTGATCGCTTTGACAGAGCGGAACGAAGTCGTTGCTGGGAGTTCCTGTGATCCGAGCAATCTTCCCGGCAAGATCTTTGAAGAACCTCGGACCGCGGCAGGCCTGCTGCAGATTTCGTCTTGTATCTGAAACAGTCCATTTGGAGCCTTGTGGCTTGAAACATCGGACATGCTTGCTGGCCGAAAGCTGAAACGGTGAAGGCCGGCTTGGCCTTGCTGATCATCAGGTCCTGACATTGCTGAACTGACGTTGATTGATTATCCGGGCCTCTGGCTGACATTGCTGCGCTGCGCAAACGAAGGCGTTGCTCTTGACATGAATACTGATTCAGGTTTCATATATGGCTCAGCGTCAGGCAAATATCGGCTCAAGCAGTCTGTGGGAGCAGTCTCGATTTTTGTGCCGGCCAGAGCGCTCATTGGGAGGAGAATTCATGACCAAACGTGTTTTCCGTTGGGCTGTGCCGCTATTGGCCGGTTTGAGCCTGGCGGCGGCAGGCACTTCTGGTGCCTCGGCAGAAGATATCAAGATCGCTCACGTCTACGGCAAGACCGGCCCGTTCGAAGCCTATGCCAAGCAGTCCCATACCGGCCTGATGATGGGGCTGGAATATGCGACAGACGGCACGATGGAAATCGATGGCCGCAAGATTGTCGTGATCGAGAAAGACACGCAATTGAAGCCTGACATCGGCAAGGCAGCCCTGGCCGAAGCTTATGGTGACGATGAAGTTGACATCGCAGTCGGTCCGGTCTCTTCAGGCGTGGCTCTCGCGATGCTGCCGGTTGCCGAAGAATATGAAAAGCTGCTGATCGTCGAGCCTGCGGTTGCTGACTCCATCACTGGCGATAACTGGAACCGCTACGTGTTCCGCACGTCGCGCAACTCTTCCCAGGACGCGATTGCAAATGCGGTCGCACTCGGTCAGGAAGGCGTTTCAATCGCAACGCTTGCACAGGATTACGCCTTCGGCCGTGATGGTGTTGCCGCGTTCAAGGAAGCGCTTGATGGTACCGGCGCCAAGCTTGTGTTCGAGGAATATGCGCCGACCGACACCAAGGACTTTACCGCCAATGCGCAGCGCATTTTCGACGCTTTGAAAGACGAGCCGGGCCGCAAGTTTCTGTTCGTGATCTGGGCCGGTGGTGGCAATCCGATCAGCAAGATCAAGGCGATGGAGCCGGAGCGCTTCGGTGTCGAGATAGCGACAGGTGGCAATATCCTGGCGGCCATGAAGGCTTACAAGGACCTTCCGGGCATGGAAGGGGCAACGTATTACTACTACGAGATCCCCAAGAACCCGGTGAATGACTGGCTGGTTTCTGAGCACCAGAAGCGTTTCGATGCTCCGCCGGACTTCTTCACCGCAGGCGGAATGTCCGCCGGGATCGCGATTGTCGACGCCATTCGCAAGGCAGGGTCAACGGAAACCGAAGACCTGATCACCGCGATGGAAGGCATGGAATTCGAGACGCCGAAGGGCAAGATGGTATTCCGCGCAGAAGATCACCAGGCGCTGCAGCCCATGTACCACTTCAAGATCAAGGTGGACCCGAATGTCGAATGGGGCATTCCGGAACTGGTGCGCGAACTGAAAATCGAAGACATGAATATTCCGGTTCGCAACCAGTAAGACTTCGGTCGGGCATCACGGCCCACAGCGGGCCGTGGCGAAGCCTCAACCAATCAGGTCCCATTGAACAGTCACCTCATCCGGCTGGTATGTTAAAAGCCAGCCGGACCAGCTTCCGCTTGTCCATTTCCACTCAGACAGGAACCTTTGCCGTGGCCAAGGAACATCCCATTCTCGAGACCAGGGACCTAACCATCCGTTTTGGAGGGCATGTGGCGGTCGATCATGTGGCCTGCAGTTTCGACCGAGGCACACTGACGGCGATTGTCGGGCCGAACGGCGCCGGAAAGACCACTTACTTCAACCTGATATCCGGGCAGTTGCCTGCCACCAACGGACAGGTTCTTCTGAATGGCGAAGACATCACCAGAATGCCGGTTCCCGAAAGGACCGACCGCGGCATCGGCAGGGCATTTCAGCTAACGAATCTGTTCCCGACCCTCAGCGTTCGGGAAAATGTGCGCCTTGTCGTTCAGGCAAAGGCGCGCAAGGGTTTTGATCTGTTTTCGATTGCAGAAAGCCACATCGAGTTGTTGGAGCGGGCCGATCACGTTCTTGCAGAAGTGAGACTGATCGATCAGGCCGATCAGATCGTCTCCGCGCTACCCCATGGTGACCAGCGCAAGCTGGAAGTCGCCCTTCTGATCGCACTCGGTCCGCAGGTTCTGATGTTCGATGAACCGACGGCAGGCATGAGTGTTGATGAAGTGCCGGTTATTCTGGACCTGATTCAGAAACTGAAAGCGGACATGGACCGGACAATCTTGCTGGTAGAACACAAGATGGATGTCATCCGCAGTCTTGCTGACCGGATCATCGTTCTGCACAACGGTGCTTTGGTGGCCGACGGTGAGCCGGCGGAGGTCATTGCGTTGCCCGTTGTCCAGGAAGCCTATCTCGGCAAAGCGCCGGAGGCAGCGTGATGACAGATATGCTTCTTGCTCTGTCCGGCGTTCACACGCATATCGGTCCTTATCACATTCTTCAGGGTGTTGATCTCGAAGTGCCGGAAGGCGGAGTGACGGTTCTTCTTGGCCGAAACGGTGCGGGCAAGACCACGACGCTTCGCACCATCATGGGGCTCTGGACCGCCAGTCAGGGCGAGGTCCGTTTCGAGGATCATGTCATTACCAGGCTGGATACACCGGAAATCTCCCGGCGCGGTATCGCCTTCGTTCCGGAGGACATGGGCATTTTCACGGATCTGAGCGTTGAGGAAAACATGATCCTTGCGGCTGCAAACGGACCGCTTGATGCCAAGCGTCTTCAATGGATCAAGGAGCTGTTTCCTCCAATCGGCACGTTCTGGAACGCGTCTGCCGGAACTCTTTCGGGCGGACAGAAGCAGATGCTGTCTGTTGCGCGGGCGATCATCGAACCGCGTCGTCTGATCCTTATCGACGAGCCGACGAAAGGGCTCGCACCGGCGATCATCAAGGCGATGACCGATGCCTTGCGTGAGCTGAAGGAAACAGACACGACCATCCTGCTGGTGGAACAGAATTTCGCCATGGCCTCGAATATCGGCGACACCGTCGCCGTGATGGATGACGGCCGCATCATTCATTCAGGGTCCATGCAAGAACTCGTCAACGACGCTGCCTTGCAGGAAAAGCTGATGGGCCTGAGCCTGGAGGCGCATCAATGAGCGATACCGCGATCAAACCTCGCATCGAGAAGGTTCCGTTCAAGGAACAGTTTTTTCAAAAGCTTCCGGTCCTGCTGGTGCCGATACTCGCGGTTGCCGGGTTGGCCGCGATTGGCAATCCGGCCAGTTGGCTGACCCTGACCGTGGCGGGTCTCGCCATGGGCATGATGATCTTCATCATGGCCTCCGGACTTACCGTCGTTTTCGGTTTGATGGACGTGATCAATTTCGGCCATGGGGCTTTTGTGGCGGTCGGTGCCTTTGTCGGCTTCACCGTTCTGGCGTGGCTGGCGGGCTGGACCGCCTCGCCGAGCGTCATGCTGAACCTGACGGCAGTTCTGATCGCCATTCTGGCCGCCATGCTGGTGACCGGTCTGCTTGGATATGCATTCGAACGTGTCATCGTCATGCCCGTTTATGGCGAACACTTGAAACAGATCCTCGTGACAATGGGCGGGCTGATCGTTGCCCAGCAGATGATCCACGTGGTTTGGGGGCCGGACGAGTTGCATATTTCCAGGCCCGAGGCCCTTCAGGGATCGCTGGTGATCGGCGAGGCGGCGATTGAAAAATACCGGCTTGTGGCGGTCGGCATTGGACTGGCGCTGTTTCTGGCTATGCGGCACATCCTGAAGAACACCAAGGTGGGGCTGCTTGTCCGTGCCGGTGTCGAAAACGGCGAAATGGTCGAAGCGCTCGGCTATCGCATCCGCCGCCTGTTCCTGATCGTGTTCATGACCGGATCGGCGCTGGCAGGTCTCGGCGGGGTGATGTGGGGGCTCTATCAGGAGACCATCACGGCCCATATGGGCTCGGAGATCATGGTGCTTGTGTTCATTGTCGTGATTATCGGTGGACTCGGTTCCGTGGAAGGTTGCTTCATCGGTGCGTTGCTTGTCGGACTTCTGGCCAATTACACGGCCTTCCTGGCGCCGAAAGTTGCGCTGATTTCGACCATTGCTCTGATGGTTGTGATTTTGATGTGGCGCCCGCAGGGGCTCTATCCGGTCGTCAAGGCGAAGTAGGAGCGGGAGCCAGACCATGCTGACAAGACTTCTTTCCGGCGACACGCCGCGCAGTGGGCTTTTGACGGTTCTGTTGTTGATCGTCCTCGTTTCGCTTGCCTTTGCGCCTTTCCTGTTTCCCGGCACCAAGTCTCTGGAGACGGCTGCAAGGATCTGCATCTTCATCGTTCTGGTTGCGAGCTATGACCTTCTGCTCGGCTATTCCGGGATCGTGTCTTTCGCGCATACGATGTTTTTCGGCATCGGAGCTTACGGCACGGCCCTGGCACTGAATGCGACCGGGCCAAGTTACTGGTCGCTGATCTGGGGAACTGCGACCGGGGCTGTGGTTGCAGCGCTGTTCGCTCTGGCGATCGGGCTGTTCTCCCTGCGCGTGAAGGCAATCTTCTTTGCCATGGTGACGCTTGCGGTGGCGAGTGCCTTCGCCGTTCTGGTGTCACAGATGTCCTGGTTGACCGGTGGTGAGGACGGGCTCAACTACAAGATCCCGCGCGAGCTGACGCCCGCTTTCAAGTTGGTCAAGGAGAAGGTGTTCGGCGTTCGGATCAACGGTAAGCTGCTTGCCTATTATCTGGTTTTCTTTGCTTCCGCGGTCCTGTTTCTGGTCATGCTGCGGATCGTCAACTCGCCATTCGGCCGGACCTTGAAAGCTGTTCGGGACAATGCATTCCGGGCTGAGGCCATCGGCTACAGGGTCGTCTGGTACAGAACCACCGCCACCGTACTTTCCGCTGTCATGGCGGCGCTTGCCGGGTCTCTGCTGGCCATCTGGCTGCGCTACACCGGCCCGGCAACGACGCTTTCCATGGAAATCATGATCGACATATTGCTGATGGTCGTGATAGGGGGCATGGGCACGCTTTACGGAGCCGTGCTCGGAGCAACGCTGTTCATTCTGGCCCAGACATACCTGCAGAACCTGATGGGTGTCGCGGCTGACGCCACCAGTGCGGTTCCCTTCGTTTCCACGCTTGTTGCGCCTGAACGCTGGCTGCTCTGGCTGGGGGTCTTGTTTATTTTGTCGGTCTATTTCTTCCCGAGCGGAATTGTAGGCAGATTGCGGTCGGGACGTGCGTGAGCAACAACGTGCTTTACATTCGCGATGAGGGGCAAGGACGCCCGATTGTACTTGTTCACGGTTGGTCGTGCCCCGGACAGTTTTTTCAGGCCCAGATGGAAGCGCTTGGATCTAGGGCACGCTGCATCGTTCCGGATCTGCCCGGTCACGGCAAGACTGCCGACCGAGTCCCGATGACTATTGAGGCTGCAGCCGATGAGCTTCACGCTTACCTTGCTGACCAGGAGCTGAACGAGATTATCTTGTGTGGCTGGTCGATGGGAGCGCTGGTTGCTTATTCCATGCTGGAGAGATACGGGTCGAACCGGTTTTCAGCTGTTGTTGTCCTCGATATGTCGCCAAAGGTTCTGAATACGCCTGACTGGCAGAACGGGACCTTGAGTGGGCTCACACCGGAACTCAACGACCACTTCCTGGATGCAATCGTTGCCGACTGGAAGAAGCTTCCGTCCAGGATCGCCAGGCGTCTTTATGCGGAGCACCTGGACCCGGCTCCGCACCTTCTGGAATTTGCGCGTCTCGAAATCGCCAGGGCAGACCCGGCGTTGCTGCGCCCCATGTGGGCGTCACTGACCCGGCAGGACTTTCGCGAAACGCTGAAAACGCTCGAATTGCCCTTTCATCTGGTGGCCGGATTGCAAAGCCAGCTTTATGGTCCTGGTGTCCATCGCTGGCACGAAGAGAACGTTCCGGACTTTCATCTTCATCGTTTCGAGAAATCCGGTCATGCGCCGCAATTGGAAGAACCTGCGCGGTTCAACGAACTGCTGCTACGACTAATCGACCCGTAGTTTCAATGTCCGCCACTGATTTTCGATTTCACGAATTCGATGATCCGGTCGAGAAATGTCAGGACCAGAAAAACCGCAAGCATGCCGACGAAGAAGCGAAGGTCGGCGAGCAGAGTGCCACGGGCAAATTCGTTCGCGCCGATATTGGAATAGGTCCAGACATAGTAGGATATGGCTGCCAGGGCTGCCGTCAGCACCAGTGAAATCAGGATCGTCCGCCAGGCGGGTCCTTGAGTTTCGCCGCTCATTTCAAAACCCTCGCCGTTGCCAGATCGACCTTGAAGACCATCAGATCGTCAAGCCGTTCCACGTCGCCTTCGACCTCGATAAACAGCGCGAGCAGTGGCTTGATTTCATCGCCGAGAAGATTGCCTTCCTTATCCGCCATCAGGAAGAAGTTCCGGTTTTCGACCGGTCCTGAAGAAACGAAGACAGGCGGAATGCCTCCCGTCAGGCAAAGGTCGGCGCAGGCCTTGTGAGCGAGACCCCGTCCCGGACGCATGGCGCCCGCGTAACACTTGCCGTCGCAGATTTCCCCGGTCAGCTTCCATCGTCCGAGGGGAACCGGTTCGGTGGGCATGAAACCTGCGAGCTGTTCTTCGGAAGCGTCGACACGGCCGACCTGGATCATTGTGAGATCACCCCGGTTGACCGGAACCCCGCGCAGACTGACCGAATTGCCTTTGTTGGATTCTGCCTGGTTGAAAACGCCCCGCTTGCCTTGCCCTGAGAGCATGTAGGTCCGCGCAGGGTTGTCTCCTTCTGCAGGAATTCGGAAAACCGGATAGGGCCGCAGCTCCAGAAGACCTGTCTGTTCGAAACGGTTGCCCCACTGGAACCCGCCGTTGCCGGGGTCGTTCTGCGTTGACGAGAGCGCCAGTGCGGCAAGGCCCAGACCGCCGACAAAACACACCGCGAAAACGACAAGGAAGGAAACGAGTTGCTTTGGAACGGTATTCAGGTAGCCGACGTAAAACGGTGCGTCTTTGGTTTGTTTCCAGCTCATGCCGCAGCTCCGATCACAACGGGTTCGACATAGGTCCCCGGCGGTTGGGGATTGGGATCCAGCAACACGGTCGATCCGATCAGCTTCAGGCGGTAGGTCGAAATCTTCTCCGTGAAGGGTTCAGGAGCGCGACCATCCGCAAGATTGTACTGGTAGCCGTGCCAGGGGCAGGTGATACAGCCCCAAAGCACCTTGCCCTCGCCAAGCGGGCCGTTCTGGTGGGCACAGGCGTTTGTAATGGCTGACAGCTTGCCGTCATACTTGAAAATCGCAACGCGCTCGTCTTCCGACAGCGTTACCACCTTGGCACAGTCGTCATCGATCTCGTCGACTTCACCGGCAACGACCCAACCCTGATCCTGCAAGGATTTTTTCGCAGTTTCCTCGCCGCGATCCCGGCGTGCTTCCATGCGTCCCGTTGCAAAATGCAGGCCTGAGACCAGAACCACGCTGGCAGCGACGACACTTGTGAAAATCGGATCGGCCGGTCCTTGCAAAGCTCCGAGAGCCACATGAAGAACAACGAATACGTAGGCCGCATAGATGAACATATGCAGCGCTTTCCAGATTGGTGCTCCAAGAAAACTCAACCAGAAATCATGGCTGGTTGCGGCCAGTATCAGCAGGATGAGAAAGGCTGCAATGCCGAATGTCTCGAACGGAAATCCGAGGATCTGCCCATAGTCGGTGTTGGAGGACAGCAGGGCGACATATTTGTTGGTCGGAGAGAAGCTGTAATACCAGCCGAGAACATAATTGGCGTGGACAGCTGCAATACCTGCCGTCATGACACCGAAATGCCGGCGATTGTAGAGTAACGGCAGAAAACGTCTGTCGAGGCGCGCAAGCGGTCCGATGCACAGGATGATCGTCAGCATCAGGAAAGCGCAGCTGCCGAAGGCGCGCATTCTCAGGATGGCGCCGTCAATCGGCTTGGTCACGTCCTCGAAGGCCGGGGCGAAGCGGATGAAGACGTAGAGATAAAGCGCGACCGCAACCAGCAGTACGGCATCGTAGAACATCTTGTTCCGGTTCCAGATGACCGGCATGTATTGAACGCTCATTGAGCCCCCTCTGAGCTGTTCTCGTCACCTGCCGGAGCTTCGATGAGGATGGCCGGGCGATCTGCCGGTGGCGTTTGGCGCAGGGCAAGGATCGTGAAAAAGGCAAGCGGCAGCAGCACCACAAGTATGGTCCAGATTCGGGCATGCGCAGTACGGTGAGCCCGTTTCATCGGCGATCCTCCCCGTATTTTTCAAGCACGTACCATCGATAAAGAACGAGTGGCCAGATCAGGCAGATACCGGGAATGAGCAGGGGGCGGAAAGCGTAGGACCCGCGCGCGGAGGGTTCCACACGGTCAACGCCAATGACCAGGAACAGGGCTGCGACAACACCACCTGCCATCAGGTAGTAGTAGCCGATGTCGATCAGAAATGCGGCAGTCTGCAAAGCACTCCCCCAACCAAATTGGTCTCTGCAAGCTTGTCATCCCAGCGTAAGCCGAGATGACAGGTTAGTCCCAACATTATCATCACACCAAATCCGCGTCGGTGATGATTTCCACAAGTGAAGGTCCGTCATGGGCAATCGCGGCACCAATGGCCTCCCTCAGTTCCGAGGCGTCGGTCACCCGGTGACCGTGCCCGCCGCACAGACGTGCAAAGGCGGCAAAGGACGGATTGGTCAGATTTGTCTCCCAGACCGGCCATTCACCGGAGCGTTGCTCTTTCGAAATCTTGCCGAGTTCGCTGTTGTTCAACAGGATGTGGGTGATGTTCATGCCGTATTTGACGGCGGTGGTGAATTCCATCGCGTACTGGCCGAAGCCGCCGTCACCGGATATCGAGATCACCTTCCGGCCCCTGAACTGATCGAAGTCCTGCGTCGCGCACCAGGCACCGAGCGCGGCAGGCAGACTGAACCCGATGGATCCGAGGTAACCTGACATCAGAATACGCTGACCGCGCGGTTCGAAGTAGCGACCGAAGGAGTAGGTGTTGTTGCCGACATCCACCGGAATGATCGCATCTTCCGGGCAAAGTTCGGTCAGGGCCTTGAAGACGGCGGCGGAATGAATGCCCTGGCCGTGATCCTCCGTGAGACGGGTTTCCTTTTCCTCACGCCAGATCACCCAGCGTTCGGCAAGTTCCTTCACCTGGTCCGGAGCATCGGCGGACTTGCCGACCTTGTCGAGGATCGCGGAACAGAAGGTTCCGATTTCACCCCAGACCGGCAAGGTGACCGGGTGGAACTTGCCGAGCTGCATCCGCTCGAAATCCACCTGAATGATCGGCTTGTAAGGGGCGATGCCGGTGTGATTGGCGAAAGACGAGCCGAGCGAGATGATCAGGTCGGCTTCGTTCATGAACCAGCTGGCGATCGGCGTCCCGGACCTGCCGAGCACACCGGCGGCCAGCGGGTGGGTGTCAGGAATAAGGCCCTTGCCCTTGAAGGTGGTCAGCACCGGGGCGCCTATCTTTTCCGCAAGTGCGATGACCTTGTCACGGACGTCTTTGGCGCCGTATCCCAGCACAATCGTCGGGCGTTTTGCCTCATTGATCATTTCAACGGCCCTGGCGAGGTCGCTGGCCGACGGAGAGACTTCGGTGCCACCAAGACGTCCTTCCGGATGCCCGGCCTTCTGATTGCTTGGAAGTGTCTGGACGTCGTCGGGGAAAATCAGATTGGATACATCCCTTTCCACCAGCGCCGTCTTGAGAGCCAAAGACATCAGTTCAGCATGGTTGGAGGTGCTGAGGACCGGTTGCGAAAACCTGGAGACCGCTTCAAAGGCCGACTTCAGATCAATGTCCTGGAAGGCGCCCGGACCAAAAACCTGTGTCTGGACCTGGCCGGTGAGGGCGAGGACGGGAGCGCGGTCAACTTTCGCATCCCAAAGTCCGGTCAGAAGGTTGGTCGCACCCGGTCCGGCAATGGTCAGGCAGCCGGCCGGTTTGCCGGTAAGTTTGCCGTAGGCGGAAGCGGCGAAGGCGGCAGCGCCCTCATGGCGGATGCCGACGTAACCGAGGTTACCTTTGTTCACCTGCAGGCGAATTGCATCCGCCAGGCCAAGATTGGAATGGCCAACCATGCCGAAAATGCGTTTGACGCCCCAGTTGACCATGGTTTCGGCCATGACATCGGTCGCGGTGCGTTCGTGTTCGGGTTCCGGCTCCAGCCCAACGAAGATTTCGCCGTCTTCGATCTTGAGCGGGAAAATCTTCTGACCGCTGTCTTCATGGCCCCCCGGAGGAGCGCCGGTCAACGGATCGAAGTCCCAGCCGTGCCAGGGGCAGCGGATCCAGCATTTGCCGTCGGTACCTTCTTCGATGGAACCTTCGCCTAGCGGTCCGCGCTGATGCGGGCAGTGATTGTCCATTGCAGCCCATTGGCCGTCAAAATGTGACAGGCAGATCGATGTGGTTCGCGCGGTCACCGTTTTAACGCGGCCCTCCGGCAGATCGTCCACGTGACCCACCTTGATCCAATCGAGATTTTGAGCGTCCATTTCGTCCTCCCTCAATTGATCAGGCAACACCGCCATAGGCAACGCCCGCCAAGTCCGCCATTTCGCGTTTCCAGGTGGTCAGGTCTTCCAGGCGGAACTGATTGAGATGAGAGTAGCCGCAGGCGCGTGCCATCACCTGCATCAGTTCAACCGAAGCTTCAAAGAAGTTGGTGAGTTGCCGGGCGGACTTCTCAATCTGCAGCCTGTTCACCAAATGCGGTTTCTGCGTGGCGATGCCGACCGGGCAGTTGTTTGTGTGACAGGCACGCATGGCGATGCAGCCGATGGCCTGCATGGCGGAATTGGAAACCGCGATCGCATCCGCGCCAAGTGCCAGTGCCTTGACGAAGTCGGCCGGTTTTCTCAATCCCCCGGTGATCACAAGGGTGATGTCGGGGCGACCGAGACCGTCCAGGTGACGTCGGGCCCGGGCAAGGGCCGGGATCGTCGGCACCGAGATATTGTCCCTGAAGATGATCGGCGCTGCTCCTGTGCCGCCGCCGCGGCCATCCAGAATGATGTAATCGACACCCACTTCCAGGGCGGCGTCAATGTCCTTTTCGATATGCTGCGCAGAAAGCTTGTAGCCGATGGGAATGCCCCCGGTCCGGCTGCGGACCTCATCGGCAAATTCCTTTATTTGCGAGACCTCCGTCCAATCCGGGAAACGTGGCGGAGAAATCGCGTCTTCGCCTTCGTTCAATCCGCGCACGTCTGCAATTTTTCCCTTTACCTTTGCACCGGGCAGATGGCCGCCGGTGCCGGTCTTTGCACCCTGACCACCTTTGAAGTGAAAAGCCTGTACCTTGCCGAGCTTGTCCCACTCGAAACCGAAGCGGGCGGAAGCCAGTTCATAGAAGTAGCGGGAATTTGCTTCCTGTTCTTCCGGCAGCATGCCGCCTTCACCTGAACAGATGCCTGTCCCGGCGAGCTCGGCTCCACGGGCCAGCGCCACTTTTGCCGGTTCCGACAAAGCGCCGAAACTCATGTCCGATACGAGAAGGGGGATCTTGAGCCGCAGTGGCTTCTGGGCGTTCGGACCGATGACGACTTCCGTGTCGACCGGATCGTTGTCCAGCAAGGGCGGGCGGTGAAGCTGTGCTGTGAGGATCTGGATATCGTCCCAGTCCGGCAGCTGGGTGCGGGGGACACCCATCGCATCGACCCGGCCATGGTGACCTGTTTTGCTCAACCCGTCGCGGGCGTATTGCTGGATCAGGCCGTTGTAAGGCTCTTCTTCCGTGCCGTGGCTGGTGTCGGCGTAAAGGCCGAGATAAGCCTCGCGATTGAAGGGTTGCGGGTGGTCATTGGCCCAGGCTGCGACTTCCTCTTCATCAACCAGGACATCGTCACCTTCAACCCAGCTGGTGAATTTCGGCAGGGCTTCGGAGTTGTTGTATTCGGAGACGCCGCTGTCGAGCCGGTAGTCCCAGTAATGAACGCCGCAAATCAGATTGTCTCCGTCGACATAACCGTCGGACATCAACGCGCCGCGGTGAAGGCAGCGGCCGTAAAAGACCGATATGTCTTCGTCAAATCGGACCACCACCAGATCAACATCGGCCACGAGCGCATATTGCGGTTCCCGGTCCGGCAAGGTGCTCAGTTTCGCAACAACTTGTTTTTTCATTTCTTCCCCCGGCTAATGGCCTCTAGTTGGTGAGCGGCCTTGGCTGAATGGTCTTTTGTCTTGTGATGCGGCGGTCAGTCCGTTGGCATCTGGGGTCGCATGGGCGGTGCTTCCGCCATTTCCGCAGCTCCTTCCCGTGCCGACATACGAGTACCGTACCACTTTGCGAGTGGAACCGCGGTAATGCCGTGCAAGACCGCGCTGATCCAGACCGCATTGACGGCGAGATTCAGAAGCTGTTCGCCGATCTCGTGGTCGATCTGATCCACGATCAGCAGAGCAAAGAGCGCCGTGGCAAGGCCACGTGGGCCGAACCAGCCGAAAAACAGTTTGGTGAGCGGAGCGGCGTCGGTGCCGGTCAATGACAGCCAGACGGCGAGCGGACGTACGACAAAGAGACTGACCAGGATGATGATCAATGTAGCTGCATCGAGATGGGCAATGGCGTCCGGCAACAGGGCCAGTCCGATCAGGAAAAAAGCTCCCCAGGACAGCATCTGCCCTTCGCTTTCGGTGAACTCGTAGATAAAGGCGCATTGACCCTTGATGACGTTGCCGAAAAACAGTCCGGCGATGAATGCGGAGATAAAGCCGTTTCCGTCCACCATTCCCGCTGCCAGGTAAGCTCCGCCTGCCATGGCGATGGCGCCGATGCCCTCAATGGTCGCGGTGGTCATCTTTCGGTGCTTTGCAGCCAGAAACAGAATTCCGCCAACCGCGCCGGTGATCCCGCCGACAAGCGGTCCAAACACCAGCTGCTTGGCACCGAAAAGCAACCAGTTGGTTGTGTCCTGGTGCATCATTTCAGCGGTCAGGCTGGCAAAGAGCAGGATGACCGGCAACGCAAGCCCGTCGTTCAGGCCGCTTTCAAGTGTCAGAGCACGGCGAACCCGCTCGGGCACGGCTTTGTTGGTCACGACTGCCTGGCCGAGTGCTGCGTCCGTTGGCGCGAGAAGAGCGGCGGCAAGGGCGGCGACAATAAGCGGATAGGCAGACAGGAAGGGCGCTGCGGCTGCGGTGCCGATAACGATTGCAAGCGGCAGACCGATAACCAGCATGCGCAGGGGCCATTGATGGCGTTCGCGCAGGGCCTGCAGGTTGATCTGGGCCGCGTCCAGAAACAGCAATATGATCAGGGCAAGTTCGGCAACGATGTGCAGCAGGTGCTCGGCTTCTGCAAGCGGCATCAGGCCGGTTTGAGCCATGACGTAACCGAAGCCGATAAACAGAATCGGGGCAGTCAGGATGCCGTTGGACAGGGTTTTGGCCAGCAAGGTGTAACAGACCGTAAACATTGCCAGCATCAAAAGACCGGTGGCCATATACGTTCTCTCTCCCAAAGCCCACGGCGGTATAAGGACAGGGCAGTGACGCCATTTCAAATCATAAGCCGATGACACTCGCGTGTGACAATCGTGATTTTCCGCAAGGGTAGCTTTCGAAGTTCCGCCTCGCCGGAGACTGCTGAGCCGAACACCCTGCGAACGTTATTGTCTGTGCGCCATTTGTCGGAGAATGCGGTGCCCTTTCTCGGGCTGGCTGGCAATTTCCAGTATCAGCTTTTTGCGAACCGCATCGGCAAATGTCTCCGGACTGTCGGCGGTTACCACAAAAGCGGCAGGTCCTCCGATGATGTCGCTATAGAACCGTTCTTCCAGGTCATAGGAGACCGGACGGCCGGAGCAGTGGCGGCATAGAACCGCCAGACCGTTGATGACGATGCCTGAAGAAACGACGGTTTGCCTTGCTTCTTCGATGGTCGGGCCGTTCCAGTTGTTGGCGCTGTCGGCCGACAGATCGATCACACGTCGCAGTCCCTGAAAGTCGTTTCCGTCGATCAGCTCCTTGCCCTTCAGCAATGCTGCGCCGATTGCGTTGCGCCCGTAAGCCCGCCTCGGGGCCTCCATCAGCTTGCCTGCGAATTCCTGCGCCGAAGACAAGCCGTCGATCACAGTCCATTCGACAACGACGTCCTGCGAGAGCAGGTCTCCCCACTCGACATAGGTGATGGCGATCTTTCCATAACCGTTGCCGGCAATGGCATTCAGCACTGACGGATCCGTGATCGCTTCGGCATAGCCGGATCTCTGGAAGCGGATTTCGGCATCATCGATCGAGCCGGTTGCGTCAGCGAGCAAGACCAGTTCCAGATCAAGTTCTTCCGACAGGGAGGGATTCGCGAGCGCTAGAATCCAGATTGCAACAACAACGAAAACCCGCATCTCTTTTCGCTCCCTTCATAAACGCACTCTCAAGTAGCTAGGGCAGGGGGGAGAAAAAGGAAAAGGAGCGTTGTTGGATTCCCGAGCTACGGCAAGGGATTGTCCGCCGGCATTCACTGTCAGTTCCAGGTCATTGCAGGACTTGATCCACTGCTCTCTGGTCTAGCTCCGACGGGTATAAGAGACTTACGAATGGCTGCTCTGTTGTCATTCCTGCGAAGGCAGGAAACCAGTAAACACAAAGGTTTGCGGTTCAAACTGACACCGGGGCTACTGGATCCCGGCCTTACGCTACGCTTCAGCCGGGATGACAAATACGGTGAGTTTGTATTGTATCACGTAAACAAGAAACTGAAGTTATCCAAATGATATCTGTATGTTAACGGGACGGCAGCGATCTAAACCGGACTGCAGTAGGCTTGACCTTGCAATCCAGGCCATTTCGTCTCCCCTTGTACAGTTCGAGTTCGTTTATTGGACAGGGTATGGATTGCAGGATCAAGTTCTGCAATGACCGAAATTGTGGGTCCGCGCAGACGAACCACTCAAAAACAGGACAGTCAGAAATCAAAAAACCCGTCCTGTTGCCAAGGCGGGTTGATCGAATTCTCTTTGATTGCCGTTACGCGACGGCGCGGGCCAATGCGCACTGAGACCACAGGTCGTTGATCGCGTTGGCCAGATGTTCGATGTCCGCATCTGTGTGCAGTGGTGTCGGGGTGAACCGCAGGCGCTCGGTGCCGACCGGAACGGTCGGGTAGTTGATCGGCTGAACGTAGATGCCGTAGGTCTCCAGAAGAATGTCGGAGATCCATTTGCATTTCTTGGCATCACCCACCATCACCGGAACGATGTGGCTCGGATTCTCCATATGCGGGATGCCACGCTTGTCGAGCGCCGCACGAACCTGAGCGACCCGGTCCTTATGCGCCTTGCGCTCGAAAGGACTGTCCTTGAGATGCCGGATGGAGGCAGCAGCGCCTGCGGCCAGTGCAGGCGGCAGCGCCGTTGTGAAGATGAAGCCTGAAGCAAAGGAACGGATGAAGTCGACAACCGTCCTGGAGCCGGTGATGTAGCCACCCATGACACCGAATGCCTTGCCAAGCGTTCCTTCGATGATTGTCAGACGGTCCATCAGGCCTTCACGTTCGGCAACACCGCCGCCGCGGGGGCCGTACATGCCGACCGCATGAACTTCGTCCAGATAGGTCATGGCGCCGAACTTGTCGGCGACATCGCAGATTTCCCTGATCGGCGCGATGTCCCCGTCCATGGAGTAGACGCTTTCGAATGCGACCAGCTTCGGCGCGTCCGGATCGTCGGCAGCCATCAGGCGCTCCAGATCGGCAACGTCGTTGTGCTTGAAGATGCGCTTTTCGGCGCGAGAGTGGCGGATGCCCTCGATCATCGAAGCGTGGTTCAGGCTGTCGGAATAAACGATCATGCCCGGAACCTGAGATGCAAGCGTGCCAAGTGCCGCCCAGTTGGAGACGTAACCTGATGTGAAGATCAGGGCCGCTTCCTTGGCATGCAGATCCGCCAGTTCCTGTTCCAGAAGCACATGATAGTGATTGGTGCCGGAAATGTTGCGGGTGCCACCTGCACCTGCGCCGCATTTCGCGAGAACGTCCTGCATCGCTCCGACGACCTTTTCATGCTGGCCCATGCCGAGATAGTCGTTGGAACACCAGACGGTCACATCCTGAACGGTGCCATCTTCGCGGTAGCGTTTGGCGCGGGGGAAGTCGCCGGACTGTCGTTCCAGGTCGGCGAAGATCCGGTAATTGCCATTGTCATGAAGTTTATTAAGGCGCTCTTCGAGATACGCATTCACGTCCATGATACCGGTCCTCTTTCGCTGGCCCTTGCCAGCGCCTCTCATTATGTGCCGCCCTATTCGCGTCCAGGCGGCTTTTCACGTCCGAGACCTTGCAGCGATGTTTCAGCCTAGCAGGTAACTTTTAGCTATTCAAAACTGCATTACCAAACTTTTATCCTTGATCAAGGTCAATTGGCGTTGATGCGTCCAAAAGTCATAGCCGGAAAATTGCCGGGAATGCGTCTGATTTTGCTTGGTGATTGTCGCTCGGCTGAGAGTGGAAAATTAGTCGGATTTTTCGAGCAAGTGTTTAAAGCTGAAGCTGTAGATCTGCCTCAGACGCGAACAGAATCGGCAAAAGCTCTCTTTCCTTGTCAGGTTCTTGAACAGTCCGGCGCGTGTCACAGACGGTAATGCTCCGGTCTCGCTCAGCATTTAACCACTGGCTCGCTCAAAGAATTTCTTGCTTTCACACCATAAACATGAATACTGATTCATGTTTCATGAACTTGGGAGGAACCGGACGTGGGAAAATCGGCCGGACAAGCAGAAGCGCATCGACAGGCGCCGGGAAACCAGCCCAAAACAGCGCGGGGAGAAGCAACGCGCAAGGCGATACTGGGCGCAGCCGAGCGGGTTATCGGGGCCAAAGGGTATAACGACGCCTCCATCGGCCACATTACCAGTGAGGCCGGTGTCGCCCAAGGAACGTTCTATATCTATTTCAAAACCAAGGAGGAGGTTTTTTCCGAACTGGTTCTGGAAATGGGACGCCTGGTTCGGCACACAATTGCCGAAGCAACCCAGGACATAGAAAACAGACTTGACGCGGAAAAAGCCGGTCTTCAGGCGTTTCTGGAGTTTGTTCGCGCGCATCCGGATCTCTACAGGATTGTTCAGGAAGCACTCTTTGTCGATCCGGAAGCCTATCACGAATATTACGTCACCTTCTCCGCCGGGTACTGCAGCGGGCTCTCAGCTGCCGAAAAGGCCGGGCAGATCTCGAAGGGCGACGTGGAGACGCGCGCCTGGGCGCTCATGGGCATCGCGCGTGCCCTCGGCGAACAGTTGATTGTCTTCAAATCGGAAAAATCGATCCGAGAAATCGTCGACACTGCCTATGACCTGATTGCCAACGGTCTGAAGCCGTGAGAGGCCGGACATGAGCATGGTTGAAGCCGAGAGCAGGCAAGGAGCGCTCTGGCTGTGGTTGGACCGTCCGCAGCGCCACAATGCTCTCGTGCCCGAACTGCTCGCCGCCTTGCGGGCCGCAATTGCGGCGGCTCTTCAGGAGCAGCCGGTTGCATTGGTTCTATCGGGACGCGGACCAAGCTTTTCAACCGGGGGTGATATTTCCGGATTTCTGGCGAATGCGTCTTCGCGCGAAGAGCTGATTTCCTATT
The DNA here is from genome assembly GCF_040329475.1 of Roseibium sp. SCP14. Taxonomy (NCBI): domain Bacteria; kingdom Pseudomonadati; phylum Pseudomonadota; class Alphaproteobacteria; order Hyphomicrobiales; family Stappiaceae; genus Roseibium; species Roseibium sp. SCP14. Next base: position 786,388 of record NZ_JBDZYH010000002.1, on the reverse strand, counting down.
CAGACGGTCTGGTGACGGAGCTGCATGAAGCACTCCTGGACCTTCTTGCCTTTCCTGCCCCCGTCCTTGCAGCCGTCAATGGACCTGTCACGGGCGGGTCAACCGGCCTGATGCTGGCCGCTGATATGGTGGCGATGTCGGATCAGGCCTTTGTTCAACCCTATTATTCTGAAGTCGGTTTCGGGCCGGACGGCGGTTGGACCGCTCTTTTGCCGGAACGGGTCGGAACCGCAAAAGCCTTGCAGATCCAGTATCTGAACGAACGTCTTGCTGCTGCCGAGGCGTTTGAGCTCGGACTGGCAGCAGATGTTTGTACCAGGGCAGAGCTTGAGGCCCGGATTGAAACATGGGTCGACGGGATCGCCGGACGCTACCGGCAAACTCACCGGGCGACCCGCCAGAGCATCTGGGATGATCAGCGTCGCGGTCTGGTACGGCGACGCCTCGAAAAGGAGAAGTCCCGATTTCTTGAATTGGTGGCACGGCCTGAAACCTTGGAAGGCATGCAGAATTTCACCAGGAAACGTGCCTGACAAACGCAATGGAAATTCAAACACCAGGTGTTGGGAGGACACATGGAGTTTCTAACTGACATGGCGGCGAAGCGCGCCGAACTGACACCGGATGCCGTGGCATTTGCCGACCATGAAACCGGCCGCAGTTTTACGTTTTGCGAAATCAACAGCCGGGCAACCAGACTGGGCAACCTGCTTCTGGAAAACGGACTTGAGCGAGGTGACCGTGTCGCGGTGCTTTGCCACAATCATCCGGACTTTTTCGTTCTGCTGTTTGCTGCGCAGAAAACAGGGATCCTGCTGGTGCCGCTCAACTGGCGGCAACCCGCTGCAGAACTGAAGCCGGTGCTAGAGGCCTCGAAGGCGAAACTGATTTTTGCGGATGAGGCTTTTGAAGCCGTTGCGGCAGAACTTGTCCAAGCGACTGAAATCAGCGTATTGCCGATAGGCGCATCAGTGACTGCCAACAGTGCGCTTGATGGACTTCTGCGACATGCCAGCCCTGCCGCGATCGGGTGCGGACGGATCAAAGCCAGTGCGCCCTGGTATCTGCTCTTTACCTCCGGCACAACCGGCCTGCCGAAAGCCGTCATCCAGACAGCGGGCATGGCGTATGCCAATACGATCAACTATTGCCAGGCAACCGGGCTCTCGACCGGTGAAGCGGGGGTCAATTTTCTGCCTCTGTTCCACACGGCCGGGATCAATCTGCCGACATTACCGATATTCCTCAATGGAGGATCCTCGACGATTTTGCGAAAGTTCGATCCCGATATCGTTCTGGGTCTTATCGATCAGGGCAAGGTGAGTTGCTTCTTCGGCGTTCCGGCCATCTATCAGGCAATGTCGCTGGCCTCAGGGATTTCCGGGGTGAACTTTTCCGGCGTCCGTTCCCTCGGCTGCGGTGGGGCTCCTGTTCCCAAACACCTGTTGATCGAGTTTCAGAACCGTGGCGTGACCATTTGCAACGGCATGGGAATGACGGAAACGGGGCCAACGGTCTTTTTGATGGATGCAGGCCATGCAGCCGAAAAGATCGGTTCGGTCGGCAAGCCGCAAATTCTGACCGATGTCCGGTTGGCTGATGGTGACGGCGGGATCGTCGAGGGGCCCGGTGAAGGCGAGCTTCAGTTTCGAGGTCCCAATATTACGCCGGGATATATGGACAACAACGAGGCCACGGCCGCGACATTCACGGTCGACGGTTGGCTCAAGTCGGGCGATGTCGCGCGGCGTGACGAGGATGGCTACTACTACATCGTCGACCGCATCAAGGATATGTACATCTCCGGTGGCGAGAACGTCTATCCGGCTGAAGTTGAAAAGGTTCTCGTCAGTCATCCCGCCATTCTCGAGGCGACCGTCATCGGAGTGCCGGACGAAAAATGGGGTGAAGTTGGCGCTGCCTTTCTGATCGCTCGTCCCGGGGAAAGTCTCGACATCGCCCGTCTGCCGGAATGGTGCCGGACACATCTGGCTCCCTACAAGATCCCGAAAAGCTTTTCCGTTGTTGAAGACATGCCGCGAACGGCTGCGGGAAAAGTGCGCAAGAATATTTTGAAAGACAATTTTTCAACCGCAAAAACTCCGGAGGATGCGTGAGCATGAGCCTCTCCGCCGACACGCTGTCGAGTGCCGTTTTTACCTGGACGCCCCGGCAATCCGATTTCGATGCCTTTGCAACGCTCTCAGGAGACGACAATCCCATCCACGTGGATCCGGAGTTCTCTGCGCGTACCCGCTTCGGCCGCACGGTTTCGCACGGCATGCTGCTTTACACCCGCGTGTTCGGGCATCTTCAGGCTCTGTATCCGGGCCGGAAGCATGTGATGCAGACGTTGATGTTCCCAAACCCTTCCTATGCGGATGAAGAGCTGACGCTTTCGTTTGCCGAAAATCCCGCTGAACCCGGTCAGATCCTGGTGGAAGTCAAGAGAAGCGCGGATGGGGCACTTACCCTGTCGGGAACCTGTAACCTGGGAGATGCTTCATGACCCTGGAACTCGGACAAAAGGCGGAAATCGCCCGGACCTATTCGGAACAGGACATGCGTGATTTTGCGCTGCTGTCGGGCGATTTGGGCAACGTTCCAACAGATGTGCCGGGCCCACTCGTCGGAGGACTGTTCTCCTATCTTCTGGGGGTGGAGTTGCCAGGCCGCGGGACGAATTATCTGAAGCAGAGCCTTGAGTTTCTTGTGCCTGCCCCCGTCGGTCAGGAACTGACGGCGTCGGTCACGATTACGCGTTTGCGTCCGGAGAAGCATCTGGTCGATCTGGAAACCGTTTGTGAAGCGGCCGATGGCACGCGGATCTGTCAGGGTCGCGCTCTGGTTTATGTCGAGGATGTCGGCAAGGAATAGGTTGGCCGTTCCATATTAATTCATTCAACTAAAAGGTTGACTGATGATCTTGTTTGTATTAATTCAACCATATGGTTGAACGAAGGCTTGATGATCAAAAACTCACTGAAATCCTGAAAGCGGTGAGTGATCCGAGGCGACGGGAGCTCCTGACCTTGCTGGTTCAGCACGGTCCGACCCGGGTGACCGATCTTGCAAAGCATTTTGACGTCAGCCTGAATGCGGTGTCGAAGCATATCAAGATCCTGGAAGCGGCGGGGCTGGTGCGCCGCCGGACCGAATGGCGGGAACACCTGATCGAGCCGGATATGGGCCCGGTCAGCGAGATCGACAGATGGTTCCAGGACTTGAGGTCCATCTGGACCCAGCGCCTCGATGCCTTGGACGATATGCTCTCAAGGGAGACAGGCGATGAGTGAATTGAGTGTGGTTGTTTCACGAAAGTTTTCGGCTCCGGCAGAGCGTGTGTTCGATGCCTGGCTTGATCCTGAGATTCTCGCAAGGTTCATGACCCCGGGACCCGATATGAGCGTGCCGAAGGCAACAACCGATCCCAAGGTCGGTGGTGCCTTCGAGATCATCATGCAGGCGGGCGATCAGCAGATCCCTCACAAAGGAATCTACAAGGAAATCAGCCCCCATAGCCGGTTGGTATTCACCTGGGAAAGCCCGTTTTCGGAGCCCGACAGTGTTGTGACGCTTGAGTTTGACGAGGTGGACGGCGGCACGGAGTTGACGCTGACTCACGTCAAGTTTCCTTCCCAGGAAAGCCGGGACAACCATGAAGGCGGTTGGAACCGCATCGTCGACTGTCTGGGCCCCCTCGTTGCAGGCGAAGAGGCCGCCTGACCTGTCTTATTCACCTTCCACCTGACGGGTCTTGGTCGGCCAGAACGCGAAATGCGATGCCAGACGGCTCGCCATGCTGATCGGGGATTTATAGACCCATGCGACTTCCTCACCACCAAGGGCGACATAACTGGCGTCTCCCTTGATCGGGCAGAAAGTGGATTTGGCGACCGGGGTAAATCGGAGCGTCAGATCGCTCTCCGGGATGTAAATCACAGGGTCGTAGACGGTTTTGCCGATCTCCATGACCCGAATTGCATTGACGCTATCCGCCAGCAATGTGTCACCTGCATAAATGCGAACCCGGCGCGGGACATCCTTTATCACCATGAGATGATCCGGATTGTCCGGGTTGCGGATTGCCGTTTCAAATGCGGATGATGTCAGGGCCGTCATTTTGCACTCCTGTAAGATTTGTCCAGAACGTGGTGTCAGGACATTGCGATCGCAAAAGCTCATTTCTAACATTCCCGTGAACACTGTTTTGGCTCGATTTGTGCCGCAGAAGACCGAAATTGATAAAAAGTGCCTTGAAATTCACTTGAAAACAGCGCTCAAACACTTCGAACGCTAGTGAGTTGAAAGGTTGTGACGAGATGGCCCAAAGAACACCAGAGCTGCTGAGGCAGATGTTTCAGCGGGCAGTGGATGTTGCAGACCCGATGCAGAGCCTGTCTGCTCACTTGCCGAAAAAACCGGAAGGCCGTGTTGTTGTCATAGGTGCCGGAAAGGCGTCTGCGAGAATGGCTGAAGCAGTGGAGGCTGCCTGGGGACCGTGTGAGGGGCTGGTGGTTACCCGATATGGATATGCCCGCCCCTGCCAGGGAATCGAAGTTGTGGAAGCCGCTCACCCGGTTCCTGATGAGGCTGGTCTTGTCGCGACGCGGCGCCTGCTGGAACTGCTCGAAGGGTTGGGTGAAGACGACTTTGTTCTGGCTCTCATTTCAGGTGGAGCCTCGGCGCTTCTGACAGCTCCGGCCGGCGACATAACCCTCGCGGAGAAACAGGCGGTCAACCAGAACCTTCTGAGTTCAGGTGCGCCGATCGGTCAGATGAATCTCGTGCGCAAGCATTTGAGCCGGGTGAAGGGAGGGCAGCTTGCAGCGGCGGCCTATCCGGCAAGAATGCTGGCTTTGCTCTTGTCAGACGTTCCCGGGGACGATCCGGCGGAGATCGGATCCGGACCGACAGTCGGGGATGAAAGTTCGACCGACGATGTCACCGCGATCCTGGCGCGCTGGAACGTGGATGTGCCGGCCTCCGTGCGAAAAGCTCTTGAGGGCCCGAGCGGTGTGCTGCGCCCGCAGGATGAAAAGCTCTCGCGGGTGACCAATACGGTCTTCGCAGCACCGTCGCAATCTCTTGAGGCGGCCAAGGTCATGGCCATCGAACACGGGTGCGATGTGGAATTGCTCGGAGATGCCCTGGAGGGCGAAGCGCGGGAAGTTGCACGCGCGCATGCCGAGCTCGCCTTGCTGCGCCAAAGTGAACGAGCCGAGGGTGACCGGCCGCTTGTTCTGCTTTCCGGTGGTGAACTGACTGTCACGCGCACCGGAGACGGAGTTGGTGGACCCAACGCAGAATATTCGCTGGCTCTTGCGCTGGCCCTTGAAGGTGCTGGAGGAATTCATGCCATCGCCTGTGACACGGATGGTGTCGATGGCGCGGCAGAAGTCGCGGGTGCCATGATAGGGCCGGATACCTTGGAAAAGGCGGAGGCCAAGGGAGTGTCTGCAGCCAAGGCATTGGAAAACAACGACGCGCACCGGTTTTTCGAGAAGATTGATGATCAGGTCGTCACGGGTCCTACGTTGACCAATGTGAATGATTTCCGGGCAATCTGGATCGGATGAGCAAGATGCGGATCCAAAAATCGAAAGTCGACAAATTTGAGTCCTGATTAATCTGTAAACACTTCGCTGCTATGTGTTCGGGGCTCTGCCTTTCACGGCACGCGTTTGGTCTTCTCCCGATCAGGGGCTGGAATGTCTGAAGTCACCATCACCCGCGCGGTGCGCATGCCCGATCCCTTCCGGATCGAGCGCTTTCTGTCCAATCCGAAGTTGGGGCCGCGGCTTCTGTTTCTGAGCGGTGGCTCGGCGTTGAACGGTGTGGCTCAGTGCCTGAAGCGTTATACGCACAACTCCATTCATCTGGTTACGCCATTCGATTCTGGCGGAAGTTCACAAGGATTGCGGATTGCCTTTGACATGCCGGCGATTGGCGACCTGAGGAGCCGGATGATGGCGCTTGCGGACGAGACCGTGCTCGGGCATCCGGACACTTTCCGCCTGTTTACCCACCGCTTCACAAAGGCTGCGGACAGATCCGACCTTGCCGGTGAACTGGCTGACATGATTGCAGGCACACATCCTTTGGTGGACGCGATCGAGCAACCAATGCGCATGCTGATCCAGAACCAGCTTCGGGTGTTCCAGAGCGAATGTCCGCAGAGTTTCGATTTGCGTGGTGCGAGTATCGGCAACCTTATCCTTGCGGGCGGATATCTCAATCAGAACCAGCAGTTGGAGCCGATCATCTTTCTGGTGTCCAAACTCGTTGGTGTTCAGGGCACAGTACGAGCAGTGGCCGATGCCAATCTTCATTTGGGCGCGGAACTTGAAAGCGGAGAGGTCGTGGTCGGTCAACATCGGTTGACGGGTAAAGAGCAACCGCCGCTGGAAACTTCGATCACGAATCTTTTTCTGAACCGCGGGCTGAATGACACTGCGCATGCCCATGCCGAATTTCCAGGTCGGAACCGTAGCCTCATGCATTCCGCCGACCTGATCTGCTACGCGCCGGGCAGCTTTTACACCAGTCTGATCGCGAATCTGTTGCCCGAGGGAGTGGGCAAAGCCATTGCCAGCCGGACGGTTCCAAAGGTTTATGTGCCGGGATTGGGGGACGATCCGGAGACCGGTAACATGACGGTCGCGGACAAGGTGAGCCAGATGCTTCGCTATTTACGTCGGGATGCGGGAGCCGATTGTCCGGTACAGAATTTGCTCAATTTCGTTATTGTCGACCGGAGCGTTGCGGATGCAGAGGTCTTGGGAATTACCGGGCAGGGGATCACGGTGCTGAAGCTGGATCTCATCAGCAGGCAATCGGAACCTTACTATGATCCTGTTCCGCTTTGTGAAGCCCTTGTATCGCTGACCTGAGACCTTATCCGGATAGCAATGTCATGAAACGCACTCCGCTGTTGAACCGTCACTTGAGCAACCTGGTTGCTTCTCTTGGACATACGGACGAAATTGTCGTTGCGGACGCCGGTTTGCCCGTGCCGGAGGGTGTCCCGGTCATCGATCTGGCGGTATCTCCAGGAATACCCGGCTTTTTTGACGTCCTTGATGCACTCGCTCACGAACTTGTTGTCCAGCAGGCGATATTCGCTGACGAAGCGGCGCCCGACCTCACCACGCGTATCGAGGTGAAACTTGCCCATTGGGCCGCGGAAACAGGCAAGCCCATTGAACACGTTCGTCTGTCACATGCCGATTTCAAGGAACGGACCAGCCTGGCAAAGGTGGTCATACGAACCGAGGAATGCACTCCTTATGCGAACGTGATCCTGGTCTCCGGCGTGCCTTTCTAGAAAGAAGGATTATTCCGTCTAACGCGATCCGGAACTTACCTGTGACAGGGGCGGGACTTGTATTCCGGCTTCCAGGTCCGATCACTGGCAAATGTCATTACATCTCCCCGACCAACCTGTGCAGTACTTCGGCGCCTGCATCTTGATGCAGGTCGGTGTTTGCCCGAGCGCAGTTGATTTTCCCAAAACCAATCGAATGAAGGTTTTGTTGTAGCGACAGCATCTTCCCGCAGTGCGGAAAAAATAGTTCGCGATCACAAAACCGATTTTGTTGACTTACAAAATCGGTTTTGTAACAATTTTTTCAACAAAAAAGGCGGTTTCTACCTCGGTTCGAAATTTACCGAAAAAGGTTTGGTGGCTGGGAAAGCCCTCTGGGAGGATCAATGTCGCGTTTACGTGGTTCCGTCACGATTGACGATGTGGCACGTCATGTCGGCGTTGCCAAAGGAACCGTGTCGCGGGTCCTCAATAACTATACCGATATCTCCGAAGAAACGCGCAAACGCATTCTCAAGGCTGTCAAGGACCTGGGGTATCAGCCGTCGGCAACGGCTCGCAATCTGAAGCGCGGCAGGCAGGACACACTGGGCATCATCATTCCTGTCGGTCAGGGCAATGGAGCAGACCCTTTCCTGGCGGAGTTCATTGACGGTATCGCCCGTGCCCTGGATGAGCTCGGGCTGGATCTCCTTGTTACGACCACCCACTCACGCGACCATATGATCGAAAGCCTCAAGCGATTGATTGCCCGGCGCAAGGTCGATGGGTTCATCGTCACCAGAACCGAGGTTCAGGATCCTCGAATAGCCTATCTGAAGGAGCAGAACTTCCCGTTCGTTGCCCATGGGCGCACGGGTGATCCTTCCAACTATGCCTGGTTCGACATCGACAATGAGGCAACATTCGCTGACGGCGTGCGCCATCTCTACAGCCTTGGACATGAGCGGATCGGATATGTCGGCGGACCTCTGGAGCTCAATTTCGCCCTGCAGCGCCAGGAAGGTTACCGGCAGGGCCTGGAGGCGCTCGGCCTGCCGCACGACCAAAGTCTGGAATCGCTGCAGGCGCTGAATGAAAGAGGGGGCTTTGCCGGGGCAAAGGCATTGCTGTCACTGGAACGACCGCCGACCGCTCTTTTGTGCGCAACGGACGCGCTGGCGATCGGCGCCGTGCAGTTCTGCCGGAAGTTTGGTCTGGCGACCGGCTCGGACGTGACGGTCATCGGTTATGACGGTCTGCCGGTCGGTGAATATCTGGACCCGCCCCTGACAACATTTTCGCAAAGTGCCCAGGACGCGGGCGGTCATGTTGCCCGCATGCTGATCGATGTGCTCGACGGCAAGGATCCGACGAGCTTGCAGGCTCTTGCGAAAGCAAACCTCATTCGGAGGGCTTCTGACGGCCCGCCAACAATGACACCGGAAGCGCTCGCAGATGTGCTCCGGAACCGGCTGAACCAACAGCCAATTCCTGGCAGTAAGGGAGAGTAATTATGTTTGGGAGGACTAAATTCCTGGCCTCGACCATCGCGGGTGTGCTCGCGTTCGGTCTGACAACGGCACAGGCCGACACACTGCGTTTCTGGACAACGGAAGAGCAGCCTGAACGTTTGGCCAAGCAGGAAGAAATGGCGGCGGCGTTCAAGGACAAAACCGGCATCGAGGTTGAAGTCATTCCGGTGACGGAGTCGGATCTGGGCACACGCGCAACGGCAGCTTTCGCGGCAGGTGATCTGCCGGACGTTGTCTATCATCCGCTGCAATACGCGCTGCCTTGGGCAGAGGCCGGCATTCTGGATACGGAAGCTGCAACCGAAGTCTTTGAAAACCTTGGTGCGGAGACCTTTGCACCGGGCGCAGTCGCCATGGCTGCCGTCGAAGGGGGCATCGCATCTGTTCCGGTCGATGGCTGGACCCAGATGGTTGTCTACCGCAAGGACCTTTTCGATGAAAACGGACTTGCGGCCCCTGACAGCTTTGAAAACATCCTGGCCGCCGTCGAAAAATTGCACAACCCGCCGGAGATGTTTGCATTTGTCGCGGCAACGAAAATCGATGAAAACTTCATGAGCCAGGTATTGGAGCATGTGCTGCTGGCAAATGGCGTAACGCCTGTCGACGGTAGCGGCTTCAAGGCGTTGGACGAGAAAAAGACGATTGAGGCTCTGGAGTTCTACAAGGCGATTGCCAAAGCTTCACCTCCGGGAGATCTCTTCTGGAAACAATCCCGCGAACTCTATTTCGCCGGCAAGGCAGCAATGATCATCTGGTCCCCGTTCATTCTGGATGAGCTTGCAGGTCTTCGCGACAGCGCGCCTCCGACCATTACCGACGATCCGACCTCAAAGGAACTGGCTTCCAAGACCGGCGTCGTTACCACTTTGAGTGGGCCGTCCAATCCGGACGGTGCGGCCTGGGCCGACGTGCGTTACTTCGGCATTACCAACGATGCTGACACGGAAGCTGCGATGCAGTTTGTCGAGTTCTCGATGGACGATGGTTACATGTCCACGCTGTCGATTGCACCGGAAGGCAAGTTCCCGATCCGTCGTGGCACCAAGGACAATGCAACCCAGTTCGTTGACGGTTGGGCAAAACTGCCGGTTGGTGTGGACCGCAAGGCGCCGCTGACGGAACTCTACGATGCGGAAACGATCAAGACCATTGTCTCCGGTCTCGATACCGCCAGTCGCTGGGGCGTCAAGGAAGGGCAGCTGTCAATTGCGTCCAAGATCATCAACAGCCAGGCGATCAACAGGCTGGTGCGTGAATACATCGACGATGAGCGTGACGCAGCGGCGACGGTTGCCAAGCTCAATGAGGAACTGGCGAAGATCCAGTAACGTTTGAGCCCGCCCCAATCGGGCGGAACCCTTCTTACGATCAAGGACCGGGCACCTGCCCGCCAAGCGCCCGGTCCCAATCTTCCGTGATCCCGGCATTTGCAGTTCCGGGAGAACGGGGAGCGTATGCCTCGATGCCTTTTGCCTGATCCCGCATTTGGCACCAATGCAGAGCCGGATTAATGAGCACACAAGACCAACAGCCCGTATTCCTGGGCCCGCCAAAGGGCATCGGCCCAATGCAGCGCCGCGAAATGTGGCTGGCCTACCTGATGCTGGCACCGACGTTTGCCATCATCCTGATGGTCGTTGCCGGTCCTCTGCTGGCCAACTTCTGGATCAGCGTCAAGCCGGTTCAACTCGCAGATCTGCGTCCACCGACCGTGCTGGTCAACGAGCGTTTGCGTGGACGACCTGAAGCCGCAGGGGACAGCGCCACACTGGAATACCGGCTGCGCAATTCCTCACAGGAAGAGGAAATCAGAAACGTCGTCGTGAAAGATGAGATCCCCGAAGGGTTTGACATTAAGAGCCTGCCGGATGTGTGTGCGCTTGATGGACGGGCCATGACCTGCACCATCGGTACTGTGGAACCGGGTTGGCGGGAGCGGCTCAGGATTGAAGGAACGGTCACGGACACGTTTCTTGCAGAGGACCGACCTGAACGTGCCAGCAGTCCGGTGGTATCCGGTGAAGCCAACAACATCCTGACCAACTTCGATTTCACGCTGGAAAATTTCTCCAGGATCTTCAGTGCCGATGAATTCTGGTCGGTTCTGAGAGTGACGTTCTACTACACCATCTTTGGAACGGGCGGTGCGCTCGTGCTCGGGCTCTTTGCGGCGCAGCTTCTGAACACGGTGTTTGTCGGTCGCGGGTTCATGCGCGGGCTCTTTCTGTTTCCCTACGTCTCGCCGGTGATCGCTGTAGCCTTTACCTGGGTCGTGCTGTTCGATCCGTTTTCCGGAACCGTGAATGCACTCCTGACGAAGATGGGCGTGGTCGCCGATCCCATCAACTTCTTCGGCCAGCGAGCCATCGATTTTTCCATATTCGGCATTCCGTTCGAGTTTCCCCTGGCACTGACCACGGTAATCGCTTTTGAGGCCTGGCGTTACTTCCCGCTGTCATTCCTGTTCATTCTGGCGCGCATGCAATCCATCAACACCGACATGTACGAGGCCGCCGAAATGGATGGAGCCACGCCGTTGCAGCAGTTCTGGTACCTGTCGCTGCCGCAGCTGATGGGCATTCTGTCGGTGCTCTTCCTGCTCCGGTTCATTTGGACGTTCAACAAGTTTGACGACATTTTCCTGCTGACCGGCGGCAATGCCGGCACGCGGACGCTGACCGTGGATGTTTATGAACAAGGCTTTGCGCTGTCCAACCTGGGTGCAGGGGCGGCGGTCGCGGTTGTTGTGTTCGTCGTATTGGTCACCTTCGCGACCTTGTTCATCCGCTTCTCACCGAAGGAGGAAGGGCTATGAGACCAGCGAGTGTTCTGCTCACTGCCGTCACCGGCCTGATCTGGGGCGTTACAGCCATGGTTGTCATCGGTGTCACGTTGACACTCATCACGGGTGAAGTGGCATTGCCGCAGACAACGGCCGCCGGTATTGCCGGTCTTCTGAGCGCGCTGATCTTTGTTTGGCGCAAGTCTTCGGACAGTGCTGGAGGACTTCCCGCCTGGGCGCTGTCAGCGATCACCGTCTTCCTGGCGCTGATGGTGGCGTCTTTCGCAGCGCCGTTTACATTGCCGCTGAGCACGGTGCCTGTCTGGCAGGGGCTGGCTGTGATCCTGTTTGTCTTCAGCGTGACCGCCGCCAACACCATCAGCCTGTCGGATGCACGCCTTGGTGCCCTGACACGCTACGAGCGTGAGCTCATTTACATCCGCATTGCCAAGGGCATTGGTTTTGTCATCTTCACGATCATCGTTGCTCTGCCGTTCTACGTCATGGTGATGACCTCGCTGAAGAGCCAGCAAACCCTTCTGGCCAATCCCCTGGATCTTTCGATCGACTTTTCCAAGGGGCTGGATGGGCTGTTCCGCTCATATGTGGAGCTCTTTACCCAGTTCAATTTCGGCCGCTATCTGCTGGTTTCCACCTATGTGTCGGTGTCGACAGTTGTCCTGACCCTGTTGTTTTCCGTACCCGGTGCCTATGCGGTTTCCCGCCTGCGATTTCCCGGACAGGCTATGCTGGCGCGGTCGGTTCTCCTGATCTACATGGTACCGGCCATCGTTCTGGTGATCCCGCTTTACGCGGTGTTCTCCCAGCTCGGCCTGCGCAACACCCTGACCGGCCTCCTGATCGTTTATCCGGCAACGACCATTCCGGTCGCGCTCTACATGCTGCAGGGATATTTCCGCGGTTTGCCGTCGGAACTGGAAGAAGCCGGTCTGATGGATGGTCTGACACGGATCGGTGTGATCCTGAAAATCACGCTGCCGCTGTCCTTGCCCGCACTGGCATCCGTTTCCCTTTACGTCTTCATGATCGCCTGGAACGAGTTCCTGTTTGCGTTCATGTTCCTGGACAATCCGGACATCTTCACCCTGTCGCGTGGTGTCGTGTCCCTCAATTCCTCCGAGGTGCCTCGTCAGCACCTGATGGCGGGCGCGGTAATCGCGACCGTGCCCGTCCTCGTCATTTTCCTCTGGTTCGAGCGCTTCCTGGTCCAAGGTCTCACGGCCGGCAGTGTCAAGGGCTGAATATTCAACACGGGCGTAAAAGCAGCCCAAGGAGTTACCTGTGTCTCACGCAGAATTAGATCAGACAGCCAAGTCCATCCTGATCGAGAACGATCAAGGCGGCTATACGATCCCGACCAAAGGGCTCTACCCTTATCAGTGGAATTGGGATTCGGTTTTTGTTGCCCTGGGTTTCGCCACGTTCGATCAGGACCGTGCCTGGCGTGAAGTCGAGATGTTGTTCGAAGGCCAATGGCGCGACGGCATGGTACCGCATATTCTCTTCCGCAAGGACGACCCGAGCTATTTCCCTGGACCATCCGTATGGGGAACAGACGGGGGACCGATCCCGAGCTCCGGTCATTCCCAGCCGCCGGTGGCGGCAACGGTCATCCGCGATCTCGTTAATGCGGACCCTAGCGGAAAGGCCCTGGAACGCGCAGCGGCGCTGTTGCCGAACCTGATGAACTGGCACAGCTGGTTTCTCACCTACAGAGATCCGAAAGGGCTCGGCGTTCTGGCTGTCATCCATCCGTGGGAATCGGGCCGCGACAATCTTCCCGACTGGGATGAAGCCTTGCGGGCCGTGGAAGTCAAGGACATCGGACCTTACGAGCGCAAGGATACTTCGCATGTCGATCCGGCCATGCGCCCTCACAAGGAAGATTACGACCGCTACTTAAGCATCATGGCTGCATGCCGGGCGGTCGACTGGGATCCGGCTGAAGTCGCCAGAACCTGTCCATTCTTTGTCGCCGATCCCGGTGTCACCTTTATTTTCCTGAGGGCGAACCGGGACCTCCTCTCTCTTGCAGAGCAATTGGGCAAGACAGAGGAAGCGGAAGAAATTCGCGGCTGGATTTCCAGAATGGAAGCAGGTGCCAGAACGCTCTGGCACGAGGAACTGAAGGCTCATGTCGCAGTCGATCAACGGTCCGGCAAAATGGCGGATGGGGTTTCAAGCGCAGCCTTTCTGGCTCCCTATGCCGGCTTGACAGGAGATGAAACGCTTGGTGCGTTGCAGGCGCATTTCGACCGGATCGCGGGCAAGGTCCGCTATCTGATGCCGTCTTATGATCCGGATCACCAGAGCTACGAGCCGCTGCGGTATTGGCGCGGGCCTGTCTGGGCCATGATCAACTACATGATCGCTCGGGGATTTGCCGAAGCAGGCGATCTGGCGCGGGCGGAAAAGCTGCGTGCGGACACAGGCGGCCTCATCGCAGCAAGCGGGTTTGCGGAATATTTCAGCCCGGAAACGGGTGCCGGTGCCGGCGGCGGCACGTTTTCCTGGACCGCAGCCATCTGGCTTGCCTGGGCATCGCCCTCACATACCCAACAAGCAGCTTAGGATCGGGGGAGAACATGGGAGCAATCCAGCTCAACAGAGTCGAGAAATGGTTCGGCAATCTCCAGGTCATCAAGGGCATCGATCTGGACATCAAGGACGGGGAGTTCGTGATCTTCGTTGGCCCCTCCGGCTGCGGGAAATCCACCTTGCTTCGTCTGATTTCCGGATTGGAAGAAACCAGCCGCGGCACCATCGAAATCGACGACAAGGATGTCACCGCATTGCCACCCTCAGGGCGTGGTCTTTCAATGGTGTTCCAGTCCTATGCGCTGTACCCGCATATGTCAGTCAGGGAAAATGTCGGTTTCGGTCTCAAGACAGCCGGCGTGCCCAAGGACGAGATCGAACGCAAAGTCAATGCGGCAGCTGATGTCCTCAAGCTGGATGAGTACCTGGACCGTCGGCCAAAGGCGCTTTCCGGCGGTCAGCGTCAACGAGTTGCCATCGGCCGTGCCATCGTTCGCGAACCCGGCGCCTTTCTCTTTGATGAACCGCTGTCCAATCTGGACGCTGCTCTTCGCGTGGAAATGCGGTTCGAGGTTGCCCGGCTGCACAAGAGCCTCGGCACGACCATGATTTACGTCACTCACGATCAGGTCGAGGCGATGACGCTTGCCGACAAGATCGTGGTGCTGCAATCAGGACGGATCGAGCAGGTCGGGTCGCCGCGGGAACTCTACGAGCGACCGGACAATCTGTTTGTCGCCCAGTTCATCGGCTCGCCGAAGATGAATGTGTTGCCCTGTTCCGTTGAAGGCGGCCAGTTCTCTCTCAAGGGACATGGCGGTGGCCGTTATCCGCATGCCGGTCTCCAGCACAAACCGGTCAAACTCGGCATCCGGCCGGAACACATCCATGTGGTCGGATCGGCGGAAGGGCACTGCGCGGGAACAGTGGAAGTTGCTGAATATCTCGGTGCGGACACGTTCCTTTACGTGGCGCTGGACGGCCTGGACACGATCCTCGTGCGCATCAACGGCAGCGAGACGATCGACGAAGGTACGCGTATCGGGCTCAAGTTCGATGAAAGCCGGATGCACTTTTTTGACGGCAAGGACCAGGCCATTCGATAACGGGAAAGCTGCTCAAAGAGGAACGACATCGACCTTGTGACTGGTGGTCTGGGAACCTGACGTCCGAAGGACGCCTTTTACAGGGGCGGTATCGCCGTAATCGCGGCCCCTGGCAACGACGATATGGTCCTGGCCGACGCGCAAGGCATTGGTCGGATCGTATTCGATCCAGCCGATTTCGATACCGCACCATGCCCGCACCCACGCGTGCATGGCATCGGCGCCTTCCAGGCGGGGCTGCCCTTCCGGCGGAATGGTCCGCAGAAAACCGCTGACATAACCCGCCGGGATGCCGACACTTCTGAGGCATGCGATCATGATGTGGGTATAGTCCTGGCACACGCCGTGCCGTCTTTCGAATGCCTCCAGCGCGGGGGTGTCGACTGTGGTTGCTTCCACGTCGAAGGTCATGTCCTGATGCAGTGCCTTGCCAATGGATTCGACCGCCGAGATGGTGCTCATGCTGCGGTTCAGGTGTTCTTCCGCATAAACGGCAAAGGCAGGTGCCTGCGGCAGACGTGGTGAAGACGCCAGAAAATGGACCGGCTCTTCCGGGCCGAGTGACTGGATGGCGGCGAGCTCCCGGCCGAGTGCATTCAGAGGCGGCGAGATGTCGAGTTCCGCCGGTGTCGCAGTGCGATCAATCCGGGCCTTCAGCTTGAAACGCAATTCACTGTGAGACTTGCGATAGACCACGTCGGTAACCGCGTTGCCGTAGAAATCGGTTCTGTCCCGGCGCTCCGTTGGTCCGGGAGACAGCCGGATGATTCCAGAAACAAGCCGCTGTTCGCCTTCAAGGTTGGCAGGCAACAAACGCAGGGCGTGCCGTCCGGAATTGGCCGGAGTGGCGTAGTCATAGATGATCTCAAGGCTCAGATCGTAAAGCACTGTTGCCTCGTGAAAGTTGGGCGTGTCAATGGGGCCGTGGCTTCAGCGAATATAGGCATCTGTCAGTTCCACAGAGAGATAACCGATTTGATCACGCAAGTCTGCAAGGGCTTCTGGCGTCAACGTTTCAGCCGTTGCGATTGCCAGGGCCGTGTGCGCCTGGAGAACTGACCGGGCCAGATCGGACAGGTAGCCGTGTTCATCTGCATCGGGCAGAACGCTGATATGCTCCTTCATGTCGGTCAGTTGATACATGACGGAGCGCGGGTTCTTGGGATCCATTGCCAGCAGATCCAGCACCGTGGCTTTGCTGAGCGATACCGCATAGCGTCGGCTCATCGACATGGCGCTGTCGCCCACTTCAAGCAGCAGTTCAAGCGATCCTTCCGGGGCATCCGGTGCTGTGAAAACCGATAGCAGATCCGCCATCCTGTGCGCGCGCTCAAGAGCCCGGCCGATGCTCAGGAAACGCCATCCGGTGAAGCGGTACATGTTTTCATGAACCAGCCCGGAAAAACCGGTGATCTTTCGCAACAACAGACCCATTGCTCTGGGAACATCCGCATCCGAGCGCATCGCTCGCTTTGCACCATTTGCGGTTTGGGCAAGATCGTTCAGGGCCAGCCATCCGTCGACCGAAAACCGGTCCCGGACCTTGCTTGCGCTGACGACCGCTGACTGCAGCATCGCGCAAAGTCCCTCGGGAATGGGCGGCGCAGATGTCGGAGCGACCCCGACGCTTTCCAGAAAATCGGCCGTTTGAGCAACCAGGGGCGCTTCCGGGTCCGCGGTTTCCAGCAAGCGGGTGTGATAGGCACGCAACAGCCGGACGGCACCTTCTGCTCGCTCCACATAACGACCGAGCCAGAACAGATTGTCAGCGGCACGTGATGGCAAGGCTCCTGCCTGCGATTTGAAAAACGGTGACTCCGTCTGGTGAAGCAGGGTTTCCTGCTTCGGCGTTTTGCTACCGACGATCCAGACATCGGCTGCCGAGCCACCGGCCTGCATGGCAATGGCGCTTGCGTCTTCACTCCGCCCGATCCGGGCAAAACCACCCGACATGACCTCCCATCCGTCCGAGGTTCTTGCCAGAAACACACGCAGGCTCATCGGGCGGGGAACGAGCAAGCCGTCTTGATAGGCGGGCGTCGTGGATAGAGTCACCGCTTCCTGAGCAACAAGGTTCTGGCTCTGGCTGTCAATCCAGGTTTCAAGAATGCCTTTGTGAAACTTTCCGAAATCCCGTCCGATGAAGTCCGTTTGCGCGGAAGAAAACGGCAGGGCCGTCGACAGGGCAGGGCTGAACATCATCGTTTCAGCATGCTCTTTTACATAGGTTCTTGTGCCTTCTTCACCGCACCACCAGGTCGCGACGTTAGGCAGTTTCAGACTTTCTCCAAGAAGATGCTCGCTGATACGCGGCAGGAAAGCGAGCAGGGCGCGGGTTTCCAATATGCCGGTGCCCAGGGCATTGACCATCGTCACCGATCCCTGCCGGACTGCCTGAACCAGACCCGGGGTGCCGATGTGCGAGGATTCGTTCAGTTCAACCGGATCGGACCATGCCGTATCAAGCCGGCGCCACAACACGCTGACCGGTTTCAGGCCCGCGACGGTGCGTACCATCAGCCGGCCATCCTGGACGCTCAGGTCTTCACCCTCCAGCAGCATGAAGCCGAGATACCGGGCGATATAGGCATGTTCGAAATAGGTATCGTTAAGCGGGCCAGGGGTCAGGATGGAGACCCGGCTGTCCGTCTCGTCGCGCAGGTCAACGAGATGATCGCGGAACCGGCGAAAGAACCCGGCCAGGCGATGAACATTCGCCTTGGCAAAAAACTCATTGAAGACCCTGCCGGTGGCAACACGGTTTTCCAGTGCAAACCCGGCCCCGGACGGGGCCTGAGCCCTGTCGGAAAGCACCCACCATCTCCCATCCGGACCGCGGCCGATCTCAAATGCCAGAAAATGCAGATGATGCCCGGATTTTGGAGAGATACCGACCAGCGGGCGCTGCCATTCCGGACTTTCGGCAACCAGGCCGGCGGGCAGATAGCCTTCGCTGACGAGACTGTTTTTGCCGTAAAGGTCCGCAACTACATGTTCCAGCAGTTCAGCGCGTTGGACCAGTCCTTGTGCGATGATGGTCCAGTCGTCTTCGCTGATGACAACGGGGATATGACTGAGCGGCCATTCCCGTTCGTGGGCGCCGTCCTGACCGTATTGCCGGAAATAGACGCCGGCATCGTTGAGATACTGGTTGCCACGCGCGAACCGGTCGGTGATCTCATCAGACGTCAATGAGTTCAGGTGGTTCAGGAAGGGCCTCCAGACCGGGCGGACCTGCCCATCCGGATCGAGGAGTTCATCCGAAACATCCGGATAGGGCTGATACGACTTCAGCAATTTGTATCCTGGATCTTTTGCGGTTTCGTCCAAGCTCATTCGTTCATCCCAGGGGCAAATGCCTCAAGTTCCGGAAGTTGTTAGATATACTGAGGCCGCCGCAGGTCCAAGGTCAACGGAAACTCCGGATGCGGCCGTTCTTCCTGCGGCGTGTAAAGGCCTGGAGTGTGTCCGTGCGGCTCGAACCGGGCAAGCCTCCTGGCATCGGCCTCATTTCCGTTGACCGGAAAGGTTTCATAGTTCCGGCCACCCGGATGGGCCACATGATAAACGCAACCGGCAATGGCCCTGCCGCTCCAGCGGTCGAAAATATCGAAGGTCAGCGGCGCGTCAACCGGATGGGTGGGATGCATTGCCATGGCTGGTTGCCAGGCCTTGTAGCGGACGCCGGCGACGGATACGCCATTCGTTTCTGTTTTTTGAAGGGGCAGCATGCGTCGGTTGCAAGTGACGGTATAGCGTTCGGGATCGCCCGTCGTGAGTTTTACCTGCAGGCGCTCTGTTGAACTGTCGGTGTAGCGCACGGTGCCTCCTATGGCGCCGGTCTCGCCGAGCACGTGCCAAGGCTCCAGTGCCTGCCTCAGTTCCAGATGGACGCCGTCCACTTCGGTTTCGCCGCAGAAGGGGAACCGGAATTCGGCCTGAGCCTCGAACCATTCGGAGCGTATGGGGAAGCCTTGCTGGTCCAGGTCGCGCAGGACCTCCAGAAAGTCTGCCCAAACATAGTGGGGCAGCATGAAACGGTCGTGGAGCGTTGTGCCCCATCTGGTCAGGTTGCCTGATATCGGCTGCTGCCAGAACCTTGCAATCATGGCACGTAACAGCAATTGCTGTGCAAGACTCATGCGGGGATCGGGCGGCATCTCGAATCCGCGAAACTCCACAAGACCGAGACGGCCCGTGGGACCGTCCGGTGAATACAGCTTGTCGATGCAGATTTCGGCCCGGTGCGTGTTGCCGGTGACATCCACCAACATGTTGCGCAATAGGCGGTCAATGAGCCAGGGAAATGGCGGAGGACCGTTTTCCGGCCTGCCGATCCGGCTGAGCGCCACCTCGAGCTCGTAAAGACTATCGTGACGTGCCTCGTCGATACGTGGAGCCTGGGACGTCGGGCCGATGAACAATCCCGAGAACAGATAGGAAAGACTGGGGTGCCGCTGCCAGTGAAGTATCAGGCTGCGCAGCAGGTCGGGTCGGCGCAAAAACGGGCTGTCGAGCGGTGCGGCACCACCGACAACGACGTGATTTCCGCCACCTGTTCCGGTGTGCTTGCCGTCGATCATGAACTTGTCGGCTCCCAGACGAGACTGCCGGGCTTCCTCATAGACGCCTTCGGTGATCGAAACACATTCCTGCCAGCTGGCAGCCGGGTGTATGTTCACTTCGATGACACCCGGGTCGGGTGCAACGCGGATCACGTTCATGCGTGGATCAGGCGGAGGAGGGTAACCCTCGATATGTACCGGAATACCCAGATCGGTTGCTGCCGCTTCAGCAGCTGAAACCAGTTCCAGGTAGTCCTCGATCCGTTCCACCGGAGGCATGAACACGCAAAGCCGGCCGTCACGCGGTTCGATGGACATTGCTGTGCGCACTGCCCCTTCACCATCATCATCGTGTCGAAGTTCCTGTTCCTGCAGTTCCTGATGTGCTTCGGCGGCAGTGAAGCTGGCGATCTCCTGTCTTCGGTCTTGCGTGTGATCGATCGGAAAGTCCGGCAGCTCGTCCCGTGGGGTCGTCGGGTCGGCTATGTTCGTGTACGGGTATCGGGCTGGAGGCACATGAGGCAGGGATTCCAGCGGCAACCGGTAGCCGACCGGGCTGTCACCGGGAACCAGAAACAGTTCCTTGCGGCGCGATTTCCAATGCTCCGAGCGCCAACGGCTTTCACTCGACCTTGATTGCCAGCGCTGAACCGGAAGAACGAAACCGGCAGGTGTTGTCAGCCCTCGGTCAAAGACCCGTGCAATTCTGTGGCGGGCTTCGGCGTCTTCCAATTCCGAATTTCCGGGGGTGACGTTTTCCGGCAAATTGGCTTCTTTCACCATCCAGACTGCGGGATCTTCATATGCTGGAAGAACATAGTCCGGATCGACGTCCAGATGCCGTGCGATATGCTGCATAAGCGCCTGTGCATTCGCCGCGTTCGCGCCGGTGTCGTCGCCTTCTTCCGCGATAAGCTCCGGCTCATGCCAGATCGGCTTTTCGTCCCGGCGCCAATAAAGTGAAAAGGTCCAGCGGGGCAGGGTTTCTCCCGGGTACCATTTGCCTTGTCCGTAGTGGAGAAACCCACCAGGGGCGAAACGGGCGCGCAGCTTGCGGATCAAGGTGTCCGCCCGTTGCCGTTTCGTCGGGCCGACGGCATCGGTGTTCCATTCGTCAGATTCAAAATCGTCGATGGAAACAAAGGTTGGTTCGCCGCCCATGGTCAGGCGGACATCTTCTCCTGTCAGAATCCGGTCGACTTCTTCTCCAAGCCTGTTCAACTCTGTCCATGCCTCTTCCGAAAAAGGCTTGGTAATGCGCGGGTGTTCGGCGACGCGGGCAACCTTCATGTCGAAGGAAAAATCCACTTCCGCATTGCTGGCCATTCCGACGATCGGCGCGGCGTTTGAATAATGGGGTGTAGCTGCCAGCGGTATGTGGCTTTCCCCCGTCAGCAGGCCGGATGTCGGATCAAGGCCGACCCAGCCGGCGCCGGGAAGGTAGACCTCCGCCCAGGCATGAAGGTCGGTGAAATCGTGGTCCGTGCCGGAGGGACCATCCAGAGCCTCCAGATCCGGTTTCAGCTGGATGAGGTAGCCAGAGACGAAACGGGCGGCAAATCCCAGATGCCGAAGTGCCTGAACCAGAAGCCAGCTGCTGTCGCGGCACGAACCGGTTCCTCTTTCAAAAGTTTCTTCCGGCGTCTGTACGCCCGGCTCCATCCGGATGACGTAACCGATCTCTTCAGAAACCCGGGCATTCAAGGCAACGATGAAGTCAACGGTTCGTTGCTTGTCTCGCGGCGTCTTTTCAAGAAAGGCCCTCAAATGAGGGCCGAGCGGCTCTGTTCGCTGATAGATCTGAAGGTCTTCGCGGAGCTCTTCCGGATAGCTGAAGGGCCATTCTTCAGCGCTTTCCTCCACAAAGAAATCGAACGGATTATAGACCGTCATGTCCGCAACAAGATCCACTTCGATCTTGAATTCGCGAACCGGCTCGGGAAAGACGAACCTTGCCAGCCAGTTGCCGTAAGGATCCTGCTGGTGATTGACGAAATGACCGGCAGGCGACACTTTCAAGGAGTGTGACAGCACCCGCGTGCGGCTGTGGGGGGCAGGGCGGAGCCGGATTATCTGGGGTGTCAGTGTGACCGGACGGTCGTAACGGTAATGGGTCAGGTGATAGACGCTTGCTTGAATGGACATACCAAGACCCCGATCAGCTACTGGAGTAGAAAGCCGGATTCTAGGTTTTCACAAAATTCCTCTCAGTACCACGCTATTCTCCGGGCAATTGCTTGAGCATCCTGACCAATTTCAACTGTCGTTTTCCTGTTGCAGGTCTCCAAGCGATGCAGGATCGAGCCAATAGGAGGGCTCGCCGATCGGCGTCTGACCGCTCAAATTGGGGTTGGAGATCGAAAAGATCTTGCGCTTGCTCAGGTTCGCGCGAGAAAGATCGGCATGATGAAATGTCAGGAAATGCTGATCGAAAGAGCCGTCCGCAATCATCTGTTTCAGTCCGAGCTCGATGAGTTTTGCAAGTTCGGGATGGGCGGGGCTGACAAAGAAGTAGGTCGGAAGTGGTATGAAGAGGCACAAGGTTTTTTCGACGATCAGATCCCCGTTGCCGCCTGCAAAACTTTCCTGCTCCTTGAAGACCTCGTTTATCCCCCGGCCAAATGTTACGAAACGCCTCAGCTTGAGCATCTTGAAAAGAGCCTCGTAGTCTTCGCTGGTGACGACCTGAAAACCAGCCTGCTCCATGACGCTGCGTGTCGACCATTGCGCTCCGGAGCCGGTGGCGAAGTCCTGCAGTTCTTCCAGTGAGTTCACATTGGCCAATGCTGCCTGATCTTGTCTGTTTATGAGAAACAGCCGGTAGCCCTGAAGTCCTTTTCTGATCGGAATCCGGATTGGCAGCAACTGTTCTTCCCAACCGGGTTTGGGGGCTTCAGCAATCACATGGATGTTTTCACCCTTGATCAACTCCTGAAGAAGCCTGTCCCTGGAATAGCGGGTTTGGGCCTGTGCGACCTTGGCTTGCGAACCGGCTTTTCCGAGGATTTTTTCGAGCAGGATTTCCACATATCTGTACCTGCCGTCTTCCTGTCCATGGGGCTTGAGTGTGACAATTCTCGCAGGAATGGGAAATTCGGCTTGCGCTGGCGCGAACGCAGAAAAACCGAGAACAATCAACATGCATGCTGCGAAAAGTCTGAGCATTTGAGATCCGATGCCGCCCTTCAACCGAAATCCTGGCCGGGAGTGTGCGGTTGCTTTTCTTACCTAGCGGTAAATTCGCGTGACTTTCTAAAGGGGTAGCAATCCGTGAGCCGGTGAAATAAGCTCAAGGTGAATGATGGTTCAGGTTTCGCGGCGGCAAACTGGTTTTCATTCACATTGATCCACACATATCGGAGATAATATGTGTGTAAGTACGAGCTAGTTCTGCGGGATTTGCGTGTTGTGGTTATGATGCGATCTGCAGGAATGGTTGCCGGTGCACAAGACATCGGGACATCATCGGAGGCGCGATGCAAAAGAAGATGATGGTCGCTCGCTTGTTGGGCGTTTGGTTTGTCTGCATGTTTTCCGGCCTCGTCCAGGCCGCCGATTTCAACGTTACATTCATTAATCCTGGCGGAAAGAGCGGCTTTTGGGGTGAAGTCTCTCGTTCCATGATGGCTGCTGCCGAGGATCTGAACGTCGATCTGGAAATACTGAACGCCAATCGCAAACCCTACGCAATGGAAGAGTTGCTCCAGCAGCGGTTGGAAGAGGGAGATCTTCCCGACTATTTCATTCTGGTCAACGAGAACCAGGCCGCAGCCCGGCTTATGCAGCTTTTGGCCGGGAAATCCAGCAAGGTGTTTTTTCTGCTCAACAAGCTGACGCCGAAGCAGAAATTCATTCTGGAAGGCCGGAACATAGATCTGCATAACGTTGTTGCGTCCATTGTTCCGGATAACGAAACCGCCGGGTACGAAATGGCTCAGTCGCTGTTTGAGCGTGCTCGTGCGCTCGATCCTGAAAAGGACGAGATCCGTCTTCTGGCATTGACCGGAGATACGAGCACACCTGCCGGGCTGGAACGTGAACTTGGCATGATGAGAGCTGTGGCGGACAATCAGGACGTCCGGCTCGTTCATGCAATTCCGGTGAACTGGAACGAAGAAACCGCTTATCAGCGTGCCCAGAGTGTGTTGGCCCGTACCAAGGTCGATGTTGTCTGGGGTGCGAATGATGCGATCGCGTTCGGAGCGCAAAAAGCCGCCATCGAAGCGGGACGGATTCCGGGTGAAGATATTCTGTTCTCGGGCCTTAATTGGTCCGTTCGCGGTATGCAGGCCGTCAGCGACAGTAAGATGACCATGACCCATGGCGGACATTTCTTTGCCGGCGCGTGGTCAATCGTCATGCTTCGCGATCATTTTTTCAGAAGCTTTGACGGCGAAATGTTTGTCGACGTTCTGTTCAAGATGTCGCCGATCACGCCTGAAAACGTCGATCTATACCTGTCCAAGCTTGGAGACGGTAACTGGGAGAAAATCGATTTCTCCCGCTTCTGCAAAACCACAAATGGAAACAGTCACTATGACTTTTCCTCCCGGGCGATACTGGAAGCGGCCGGAAGCTGACGCGCAGTGTCTGCACGAAGCCAGCAGGCGGCAACCGGATCTTTCTTCAGAACCTACAGCGTTCTCGCCACTCTTGCCGATTTGAGCGGGCCCGAGGTCAGCCCGTCCCTAAGATACTGAAATCTCTTCTGTTCAATAGACCTGTAACAAAGGTATAGAACCTTGAGAGGCTGGAGAGCCCGGTGGGAGAGAGAAATGACGGACAAGAAAAAGACTGGCGGTGCCTATGACCCGGAATCCGAAGGCGCTGAAATGGCCTTTTCGGACAAGATGTCCTATGGCGACTATCTTGGTCTTCAGCAGATCCTGACGGCGCAGAAAACTCTATCCGACGCACCCGACGAACTTCTCTTCATCATCCAGCATCAGACATCGGAGCTCTGGATGAAGCTGATGCTGCATGAACTCAATGCTGCTCGGAATGCAATCTCCATTGACCATATGCCCGAGGCGATGAAACTGCTTGCACGGGTCAGCCGTATCATGGAGCAACTCAACTCCGCCTGGGATGTTCTGCGGACGATGACGCCAAGCGATTACACGCAGTTTCGCGACGATCTGGGTTTGTCTTCCGGCTTCCAGTCCCTGCAATACCGTCTGATCGAGTATGCACTCGGCAACCGAAATCTGGTGATGACCAAGCCGCACGAGCACGACCCGGAAAGTCTTGCATTGCTGCAAGGTGAGCTCGCCCGGTTAAGTCTCTATCAGGTTGTTCTGGCATTTGCCCGTCGGCAGGGGCTTGAGGTTCCCGAGGAAGTGACTGCCAAACCAAGTGCAGAACCGCATCGGGAAGTGCGGGCAATCATGGATCTTTGGCAGATTGTTTACCGGGATCCCTCGCGCTATTGGGCACTGTACGAAGTGGGTGAAAAACTGGTGGACCTCGAAGACTACTTCCGGCGCTGGCGTTTCAATCACGTGACAACGGTTGAGCGGGTGATCGGTTTCAAGCGGGGAACCGGCGGAACAGGGGGCGTCTCCTATCTGAAACGCATGCTCGAAGTGGAGTTGTTTCCCGAACTCTGGCACGTCAGGACAGCGCTTTAAGAAGAGGCAGGGGCGGCTCGACACTCGGTCTCCCGTTAACCGGTCCTTCCAAATGCCGGTTTGCCATCGGCTATTGTGCCGATAGAGTGTTCATCCAATGGCTTCAGCAGAAAGCCTTCATGGAATATTAAAGAGGGGATATCCAGATGTTGAAACGACTTGCTGCAGCTGCAAGCCTGCTTGCCATTTTGTCCGGTGGCGCACTTGCCGAACCGGTCAAGGTGGGAATGATCACGACGCTGTCCGGCGGTGGCGCTGGTCTTGGCATTGACGTGCGCGACGGCTTTCTATTGGCGGTCAAACAAGCCGGCAATGACGACATTGAGGTTATCGTCGAAGATGATCAACGTAAGCCGGACATCGCAGTGCAGCTCGCCGACAAGCTGGTTCAATCGGAAAAAGTCGATGTCCTGACGGGTATCATCTGGTCCAATCTGGCGATGGCGGTCGTGCCTGCCGTCACTGCTCAAGGCAAGTTCTACCTGTCGCCGAACGCTGGGCCGTCCGCGCTAGCCGGTAAGGGCTGCCATCCGAACTACTTCAACGTTGCCTGGCAGAACGACAACCTGCATGAAGCCGCGGGTGCTTATGCCAAGGAGGCAGGCTACAAGAAGAGCTTCATCCTCGCCCCGAACTATCCGGCCGGCAAAGACGCCCTGACCGGCTATAAGCGCTTTTATGACGGCGACCTCGCCGGCGAGATCTACACCAAGCTCGGGCAGACCGATTACGCGGCCGAACTCGCCCAGATCCGCGCCTCCGGTGCCGACAGCGTGTTCTTCTTCCTGCCCGGCGGCATGGGGATTTCCTTCCTGAAGCAATATGCCGACAGCGGCATCGATCTGCCGGTTGTCGGCCCTGCATTTTCCTTTGATCAGGGCATTCTGCAGGCTGTTGGCGATGCGGCTCTTGGCGTGAAGAACACCAGCCAGTGGAACAAGGATATCGACAACGATACCAACAAGGCCTTTGTCGAAAGCTTCCAGGCCGAATATGGCCGCCTGCCGTCTCTTTATGCGTCACAGGGCTTCGACACTGCCAACCTGCTTCTGTCAGCCATGGCAAAGGCCGACGTGAAAGACGCCGACGCTTTCAGGGCAGCGTTGGAGGCTGCGGACTTCAGCTCGACACGCGGTGACTTCGTGTTCGGTCCGAACCACCACCCGGTTCAGGACATCTACGTTCGCGAAGTGATCAAGGAAGGCGACGTCTACACCAACAAGATCATCGGCACCGCAATGAGCGGACATTCGGACGCCTATGCTGCTGACTGTAAGATGTAGGCTCCTATAGAGGCCAATTTGAAAAACACGAGGCGTGGCCGTGAGGCCGCGCTTTTTTTGGGGCAACAATCTTATAATTGGTCATCCCGGACGCAGCGTAGCGAAGATCCGGGGCCGGGGAGCCCTAGTCTGTTGTAGTTAATCTATCCAAATGACAAAAGCTTGCATCTCCCGGCTCCAGCTGGCGTTGCGCTCGGTTGGTATGACGGTGGTCAACGTGGAATCCGTTTCTAATTCCTGAACACACCCGCTTCGATCATCTGCTCGAACATGTCTTCCATGGACCTTTGCAATGGGCGGTAGGTAACGCCTAGAACGCGCTTGGATTTGGAATTGTCCGCCTTCCATTTTACATCGACATTGTTCCTGACGAACTTGCGCGGAATGCCTCCGACGATCGGTCCGACTGCCCAGACAATCCATTTCGGCAGCGACTTGCGCGGTATCGGGTAGCGGTCGCCATATTTTTCGATGAGCGACTTGCCGAGTTCCAGAAGGTTGGTGTTGTGACCGGACACGATGTGCCGGCCTTCGGCTTTTTCCAGAAAACCTGCTGCAAGGTGTGCCTTGGCAAGGTCGCGAACATCGACGGCCCCAATTCCGAGCTTCGGAGCTCCCTGTTTCATTGTGCCGTCGCCCATCTGTCGAATGATGTTGAAGCTCTCCGAAGTCGGTTTTTTCGAGAGCGCCGGGCCGATGACAAGAGACGGGTTGACGGTGACGAGCCTGAACCGGTCCTGGCTGGCCGCAATTTTCCAGGCCTCCCTTTCGGCCAGAGTCTTGGAATAACTGTAGGGCTGATAGGAAAGAGAAGCGGTCGTGTTCCAGACATCTTCTGTCAGAACACCACCCGGGGCCACACGGCAGTCCATGGCATCCGTGTACATCGCAGCGCAGGAGCTGGTCACGACGACCCGCTCCACTGACGGTGTCTTGATAGCTGTTTCAAGAACGTTGCGGGTTCCTTTGACAGCGGGGTCGATCAGCTCCTTCTTCGGGTTCCTGACGTTTACGGTGAAAGGGGATGCCGTGTGAAAGACGACGGAGCATTCCCTCATGGCCTCTGCGTAAGAGCCTTCATCGAGCAGATCGGTTTTGAAGAACCTGATTTTTCCAGGTGCGCTGCCCGCAATACTCGTCAGATGATCCAAACCCGCGGTGTTGCCGGGGTTGCGGACAGCAGCGTGCACGGTCAAGCCCGCCTCGAGCAATTCCTTGACCAGCCAGCCGGCCACATATCCGCTTGCACCGGTTACCAGAACCGGTGCATCGGTGGAGATGTTCATTCTTCTGTTCCTCGCAACGCTCATCTGATCATGCATCGAGTGGCTGCCCCCGCCAACGGCAGCATCCGGGTCACGGCAGTGGACGAACCCATCGGGCCAAAGACAAGGCTCTGGCCGGCGGCTGAGAGATAGAGCTCTGAAGGCCTTGCGTCCAAGCAAGAGGTGCCAATTTGCTTGCAGATCGCGCCAAGTGAGGCGCTGCGATGGTGATTTTGCATTGCAAAAACTTTCTTATATTTTCGTTTTGCAATGCAAACGAAGCTTTTAAGAACCAACTTCGCACCCAATCTGAAAGACCCGAAACTTCAATTTTCACTACAGCTCTTGTCAAAATTGTGCCACACTGACTTCATTGCACGGTTGTTTTGTCGCGATGAAGTTGCCCGTTTCAGGGAAGGGTTGATGGAAAAAGATAATTAAAAACAATAAATTAAACCTCACTTCCATCAAATTGAAAATCTACTAAAAAATTAGTTTGACAACATGGCGGCGGTGTGGCCATGTATGCCGAGCCGGATAAACACGGCTCTTAAATTCTCACGGGAGGAGACGCAGATGCGTAAGTATCTACTCTCCGCAGTTGCAGCTGGTGCTGTACTTGCGGGAGCAGGGTCTGCTTTTGCCGACGAAGCTGCGGCAAAGAAGTGGATCGACCAGGAATTCCAGCCATCCGTTCTGAGCAAAGATGAGCAGCTTGCTGAAATGCAGTGGTTCATCAACGCCGCAGAGCCGTTCAAGGGCATGGAAGTCAATGTTCTGTCCGAAGGCATTCCGACACACTCTTACGAGTCGGAAGTTCTGACCAAGGCGTTCGAAGAAATCACAGGCATCAAGGTCAATCACCAGATCCTCGGTGAAGGTGAAGTGGTTCAGGCTGTTCAGACCCAGATGCAGACCGGCCGGAACCTCTATGACGCCTATGTCAACGATTCCGACCTGATCGGCACCCATTCCCGCCTGCAGCTGGCCTACAACCTGACCGACTGGATGGGGGGCGCTGCCAAGGACGTTACCAACCCGGGTCTCGACCTCGGCGACTTCATGGGTACCCAGTTCACCACCGGTCCGGATGGCGACCTTTACCAGCTGCCCGACCAGCAGTTCGCGAACCTCTACTGGTTCCGCAAGGACTGGTTCGAGCGCGAAGATCTGAAGAAGGCCTTCAAGGACAAGTACGGCTACGAGCTCGGCGTTCCGGTCAACTGGTCCGCATATGAGGACATTGCCGAATTCTTCTCCAAGGACGTCAAGGAAATCGACGGCGTTGCCATCTACGGTCACATGGACTACGGCAAGCGTGCTCCGGACCTTGGTTGGCGCATGACCGATGCCTGGCTTTCCATGGCCGGTGCCGGCGACAAGGGTGAGCCGAACGGCGTGCCGGTCGACGAATGGGGCATTCGCATGGAGGAAGGCACCTGTAACCCGGTTGGTGCTTCCGTTTCCCGCGGTGGTGCAGCAAACGGCCCGGCGGCTGTCTACGCGATCCGCAAGTGGGACGAATGGCTCCGCAACTATGCACCTCCAGGTGCTGCGAGCTTTGACTTCTACCAGTCCCTGCCGGCTCTCAGCCAGGGCAACGTTGCCCAGCAGATCTTCTGGTACACCGCGTTCACCGCGGACATGGTGAAGCCGAAGTCCGAAGGCAACAACACCGTGGATGACGAGGGCAACCCGCTGTGGCGGATGGCTCCGAGCCCGCATGGTCCCTACTGGGAAGAAGGCCAGAAGGTCGGTTATCAGGACGTGGGTTCCTGGACGATCCTGAAGTCCACTCCGGAAGACCGCGCAAAAGCCGCATGGCTCTATGCTCAGTTCGTTGTCTCCAAGACAGTCGACACCAAGAAGAGTCACGTTGGTCTGACCTTCATTCGCGACAGTACCGTCAATCACGAGTCCTTCACCGAGCGCGCACCGAAGCTTGGTGGTCTGGTCGAGTTCTACCGCTCGCCTGACCGTGTTGCCTGGTCCCCGACCGGCATTAACGTTCCGGATTATCCGAAGCTGGCTCAGATCTGGTGGCAGCAGATCGGCGACGTGAACTCCGGTGCCTTCACACCGCAGGAAGCGATGGATCGCCTTGCGGAAGAAATGGACATCGTCATGGCCCGCATGCAGCAGGCTGACGAACGTGCCAATGTTTACGGTGGCTGCGGCCCGCGTCTGAACGAAGAGTCGGATCCGCAGGAATGGCTGAACAAGCCAGGTGCTCCCAAGGCGAAACTCGAAAACGAGAAGCCGCAGGGCAAGACCGTGAACTACGACGAACTGGTTGCCCGCTGGGCAACGAAGTAAGCCGGAGCAAAGCTCTAGCAACATCCGGACCGGGGCGAAGTCCCCGGTCCCTCACCGATCCGATTGTTACGGGCGGCGAAGCCGGAGCTTCGCAAGAGTAGACCCAGTGCGGACGCGGGCAAGATTTCATGTCTCTTGAACTAAAAAACGTCAGCAAGCGCGTGCAAGGCATTACGCATGTCAAAGACACGAGCCTGACCCTTCATCCCGGCCACTTCAACGTTCTCCTCGGGGAAACGGGTTCGGGCAAAACCTCGCTGATCAAACTGATGGCCGGCCTCGACAGCCTGGCAGCCGGGCAGATCATCCTGAATGGCAAGGATGTATCCCGCCTTTCAGCGCAAAAGCGCAATATCAGTCTGGTGCACCAGTTTTTCGTCAACTACCCGCATATGTCGGTCTTCGACAATATCGCATCACCGCTGAAAATTGCGGGTGTTGCGAAGTCGGAAATCGAGGGCCGGGTGGAAGAAGCGGCGAACATCCTCAAACTGAAACCCTATCTGAACCGCAAGCCCAACGAGCTGTCCGGTGGCCAGCAGCAGCGTACGGCGCTTGCCCGTGCGATCGTGAAGGAAAGTGACGCGGTCTTCCTTGATGAGCCGCTGGCGAACCTTGACTACAAGCTGCGCGAAGAATTGCGTGACCAGCTGCCGGAACTGTTCGCAGGCCGAGGTGCGGTTGTCGTTTACGCGACATCCGAACCGGAAGAAGCGCTCCTGCTCGGTGGCCAGACAGCCCTGATGACGGATGGAAATGTCGTTCAATTCGGTCCGACCGCCGAGATTTACCGCAATCCGAAGGACCTGGACGCTGCGAAGGTGTTCTCCAATCCTCCGATCAATGTCGCGCCCGTCACCAAGCAGGGTGACACGGTTATCCTTAGCGACAACGTCCGCTGGACAGCCTCGCCCGCCGTTGCCGCTTTATCGGACGGACCTTACACGCTCGCGATCCGGCCAAATCACGTTATGCCGGTTGAATCGACCGATCATACTGTGCGCCTCGAAGGGCACGTCCAGGTGACGGAACTCAGTGGTTCTGAAAGCAGTGCCCATTTCGACATGGACGGCCATTCGTGGGTGTCGCTGTCTCCGGGTGTCCATCCTTATTTCGTCGGCGAAGTCCACACATTCTATCTGGATCCGAGCCATTGTTTCTTCTTTGCGCCTGACGGCCAGTTGGCGGCTTGAGGAGAGAACTCATGGCACAAATCAAACTCTCCAACCTGCGGCACAGCTATCAGCCCAATCCGCAAAGCGATGCGGATTATGCGCTGAAGAAGATCGACCTGACCTGGGAAGACGGCGGTGCTTATGCGCTTCTCGGACCATCGGGTTGCGGCAAGTCCACACTGCTGAACATCATTTCCGGTCTGCTTGTGCCTTCTGAAGGCAAGATCCTGTTCAACGATCAGGATGTGACGGCATTGCCGCCGGCAAAGCGCAACATTGCGCAGGTGTTCCAGTTTCCTGTCATCTACGACACCATGACCGTGTACGACAATCTGGCTTTTCCGCTTCGCAACCGCGGGCGGGATGAAGACATCGTCAAGCGCCGTGTCACTTCGATTGCCGAGATGCTGGAAGTCACCGACATGCTGTCGACGCGGGCTGCAAACCTGTCACCCGACAACAAGCAGAAGATTTCCATGGGCCGAGGCCTCGTTCGTGAAGACGTCAATGTCGTCATGTTCGATGAACCGCTGACCGTGATCGATCCGCATCTGAAATGGAAGCTTCGCTCCAAGCTGAAGGAGCTTCATCAGCGGGTGAAGGCGACCATGATCTATGTGACCCACGACCAGACCGAAGCGCTGACCTTCGCCGATCAGGTGGTGGTGATGCAGGAAGGTGAAGTCGTCCAGATCGGCACTCCCGTGGAACTGTTCGAGCGGCCCGCCCACACCTTCGTGGGTCACTTTATCGGCTCGCCGGGCATGAACGTGCTTCCCTGCGATGTCCGGGATGGCGCGGCCTTCTTCGGCGGTGAACAGATCCGCCTGGAAGGACCTGCCAGCGGGGTCAGCAACGGGGCAGCGGAAATCGGCATTCGTCCGGAGTTCGTATCCGTGTCGACCAACGGCAACGGCATTGCCGCCCAGGTTCGCAAGGTTGCGGATATCGGACGCCACAAAGTGGTGGAAGCCATTGCCCATGACAGCCGTGTTCATGCAATCCTGGACGGCGATGCACCGAGTGCCGGTGATGCCGTGAGCCTTGAATTCAAACAGTCCCAGACCCGGCTTTACAAAGACGGCTGGCTGGCAAGCACGCCAGGGGAGGGTGCCCAATGAAGACCCAAAATCAACGCGCGTGGTGGTTCGTGACGCCGGTGTTGCTGCTGGTGGCGTTCAACGCTCTCATTCCGATGATGACCGTTGTCAACTACTCGGTCCAGGAAACCTTTGGCGACAACCTGTTCTTCTGGCAGGGGTTGGACTGGTTCGAGCAGGTGCTGAAATCCGAACGTTTCCATAATGCGCTCGGCCGACAATTCTTCTTCACTTTCATGATCCTGATCATCGAGGTGCCGTTGGGGATCGCGATTGCGCTCGCCATGCCGAAGAAGGGGCCGTGGGTTCCGTTCTGTCTTGTGACGATGGCTCTGCCGATGCTGATCCCGTGGAACGTGGTCGGTGCAATGTGGAACATCTTCACTCTGCCGGACATCGGTCTGCTCGGATATTTCATGAACCACACACTGGGCATTTCCTATGACATGACCCAGGACCCGGTTGCTGCCTGGGTGACCATCATCATCATGGATGTCTGGCACTGGACATCGCTCGTGGTCCTGCTGGCCTATGCCGGTCTGGTTTCAATACCGAACGCCTATTACCAGGCTGCCGAAATCGATGGCGCTTCGAACTGGGCCATCTTCCGCTTCATCCAGCTGCCCAAGATGAAGACTGTTCTGACCATCGCGGTTCTGCTGCGCTTCATGGACAGTTTCAACATCTACACCGAGCCGTTCGTTCTGACCGGTGGCGGACCGGGTAACTCCACCACGTTGCTTTCCATCGACCTGGTGAAGATTGCTCTTGGTCAGTTCGACCTCGGTCCGGCAGCTGCCATGTCGCTCATCTACTTCGCCATCACGCTGTTCGCCTCCTGGCTGTTCTACACGCTGATGACGTTGAACGATAACAAATCCTGAGGAGAACCATCATGCGCATGAAAAGCCTGGTTCCCGCGCTTTACATCCTCTTCCTGATGTTGCCGATCTACTGGCTCGTCGCGATGAGCTTCAAGACCACGAACGAGATTCTGGCCGGGTTCTCCCTGTTTCCGCAAACCTGGACGTTTGCCAACTATATCGAGATCTTCACGGATCCGACCTGGTACTGGGGATACATCAACTCCATCATCTACGTGACGATGAACACGGTGATCTCCGTTCTGGTGGCACTGCCTGCCGCCTATGCGTTCTCGCGCTATTCCTTTGTCGGCGACAAGCAGCTGTTCTTCTGGCTGCTGACCAACCGGATGGCGCCCGCCGCCGTCTTCGCCCTGCCGTTCTTTCAGCTCTATTCGGCCGTCGGTCTGTTCGACACGCACATTGCTGTCGCGCTCGCTCACTGCCTCTTCAACGTGCCTCTGGCGGTCTGGATCCTGGAAGGGTTCATGTCGGGCGTGCCAAAGGAGCTGGATGAAACAGCCTATGTGGACGGATATTCCTTCCCGAGGTTCTTCGTGACGATCTTCCTGCCTGCGATCAAGTCCGGCGTTGGTGTCGCTGCCTTCTTCTGCTTCATGTTCTCATGGGTGGAGCTGCTGCTGGCCAAGACGCTGACTGCGGTCGCCGCCAAACCAATTGCCGCCGTGATGACCCGGACCGCTTCCTCCGCCGGTTATGAACTCGGGCTTCTGGCGGCCGCCGGGACCCTGACCATCATTCCCGGCGCCATCGTCATCTACTTTGTCCGTAACTACATTGCCAAGGGCTTTGCCCTGGGGAGGGTGTAATGCTTGGCTGGATGGCATGGACATGGCCGACGGCGCTTCTGTTTGTCGGGATCTTCACGGCTGTTGGCATCCTGACGGTTCTGGAAATCAAGTTTCCGGGTGGGGATGCCCGCCGGGGAGTTCTGGGGCTGACGACGACACGGGGCGACCGTCTCTTCATAACGTTGCTCGGAACCGCCTATATCTTCCTCGCCTGGCTGGGCCTGATCGGCTATCCGCTCTGGTGGCCACTGGCACTTAGCCTTGGCTGGGGTGTGTTCTGCTTCTGGAAGGTTTGACCATACTGCCATGCCCCTGATTGTCGGGGCATGGCATTGAATGTTTGACGACTAAAAGAATAGTAATTTTTGATTTTATGGTGCATGAATAGGTGCGTTGGGGGGAGAGGACGTCAATCAGAGACAGTCTGATATCTCTCGCTCCTGGCCACATCCATACCGCAATCGGTGCAGGGCAGTAATGAGAAAGCGTAAAAGCAACGAGTTTTTGACCGAAGTCGAACTGGAGTTCATGACCGAACTCTGGAAGCTCGGCGAGGGCTCCGTGCGGGACATCCTTGCATGTCTGCCGCCGGAGAGAAAACTGGCCTATACGTCCTGTGCCACCATCATGCGGATCCTGGATGAAAAAGGCTTCGTGGACAGCCGGAAAGAAGGCAAAACATTCATCTATTCCCCTCGGCTGACCAAGGACACCTACCAGTCCCGTTCTCTCAGAAATCTTTCTGACAAGCTGTTCGACGGCACGCCCGCATCTCTGGTGGCGCGGCTCGTTGATGAATACGAACTATCGGAGAACGATCTGGAGGAAATTAGAGCGTTGCTGGACAGGAGGAGGACAGATGACGCTACTTAACCAGGTCTTTGACATTTACATTGATCTGAACATCACGCTGGCCCTTACGGCGGTGGTGTGGTTGACGGTCAAGCTGAGTATGGCCCGCTTCGGAAGACGGCTTGCATTCACGGTGCAACTGGGACTTTTGAACGGGCTTTTTGCTGTCATCATCCTGTCTCCGGCAGTCGTTGCCGTTTATCAGCACTTGCTGGTGGTGGAAATGGTTCCCGCAGCGCTTTCGATCAATCTGGCGGATTATGCGGTCTCGCAGTACCTGCGTGGCGGCATTGCTCTTCCGGCGGAAGACTTTCAGGCGCTCCTGGGACTTCGAAGTCGCTTCACCGAGAGCATCCTGACGATGACTCCCGGTCTGGGGCTCGGCATTGCATTGTTCCTGATTGCCGGCTTCATTGGTTTTGGAACGCGACTGGTCATCAACTTCGTGCGTTTGAACCGGATGCTTTCGACCTGCCATGACTGGCGCCGGAACGGCCGGGTGCAGCTTCTGTTGTCCGACAGGGCAATTGTCCCGTTCTCGGCCCGTGGGCTCATTCGCCATTATGTCGTCGTTCCATCGGAGCTGCTGGCAAAGCCTGACGACCTGAAACTTGTCCTCAAGCACGAGTTTCAACATCTGCGTCAGGGTGATGTTGCCTGGGAAATCGGTCTGGAGCTTCTGCGGCCATTCTTCTTCTGGAATCCGTTCTTCTATGTCTGGAAGTCGGAGGTCGAGAGGCTGCGTGAGCTGGCTTGCGACCAGAAGGTTGCCGAACACAGCCAGGTCGACCTGAAGGCTTACTGCATGTGCCTGCTGCGTGCCGCGCAGGCAGGATTGCGCAAGCGGCAGGCACAGACCGCCCGTGATCGTGTGGGCAATGTCGCTTCTGTGGCCCTGCTCGAAGTGCAGGATCGTCTGCTACGCCGGTCGCCTGCCCAGAAGCTCCGGCGCCGGGTCGAAGCCCTTCTGGAAACGAACCGTCTTCGCCCGCATTGGGGGCTTGCCTGCCTTGCTGTTCTGCCGATGATCGCCGTGATCCTGCTGATCTCGATGTCCATCCAGAAACCTGCCGACTGGAGCCAGGACCGTTTGATGCTTTCTGCCATCGTCAACCTGGAGCGGCTGGAAACGATCAATTCCTTCGGGCAACGTCCGCTACGCTGATCAATCCGGGCAGCTTGCTGCCCGGCTCCTGCAGATCCCGCCGGACGCTTTGGAAGCTGCTTGATTTCAGGTGCCAATTCGGCTCTGAAAGGAGCAGCTTTTTTGAAGGTCGTTTCAGCACGTGACACAGATCGGCAAACGCGTTCGGGTAAAGGGATTGGTGCAGGGTGTGGGTTTCCGGCCGTTCGTCTGGAAGCTGGCGCGGGACCTGTCGCTGTCCGGATATGTCCTCAATGACGGGCGTGGTGTTCTGATCGAGGTGTGCGGATCTGCTGTTGCGGTCGGGACATTCCTAGACCGGTTAAGTGACGACTTGCCGGTGCTGGCGCGTATCGATCAGATCGAACTTGCTGAGATTTCCGGTGACCTGCATGCCGGCGAGTTCCTGATCCAAGAAAGTCACGAGAGCGAGGTTGCAACAGGTGCTGTTCCGGATGCCGCCACCTGTCCGGAATGCCTTGCAGAGGTCCTGAACCCGGCAGACCGCCGGCATGGATATGCGTTTGCCAATTGCACACATTGCGGGCCCCGCCTGTCGATCTTGCGGCACATTCCGTATGACCGGACCTCGACCTCCATGGCGGATTTTCCGATGTGCGAGGAGTGCCGCGCGGAATACGAAAATCCCGAAGACCGCCGGTTTCACGCGCAGCCAATCGCCTGTCCGGAATGTGGTCCAAAACTATGGTTCGAAACATCGGGTGGTGAAGCCGTTTCCGGTAATCCGGTCGCGGCCGCAGCCAATCGACTACACGCAGGAGAAATCCTGGCGATCAAGGGTCTGGGCGGATTCCAGATTGCCGTGGATGCTGGCAACGAGAGGGCCGTAGAGGAGCTGCGCCGGCGCAAGCTAAGACCGGACAAGCCTCTGGCGTTGATGGCCCGGGATCTTCATCAGATCCGCTCCTATTGCCATTTGTCCGATGAGGAGGCGGATCTGCTTGAGAGTTCCGCTGCACCGATCCTGCTTTTGCAAAAAGACGGAGAGCAGCTTGCGCACGGCATTGCAGATGGTCACGACCGGCTTGGCTTCATGTTGCCGAATACGCCTCTGCATCATCTGCTTCTTGGACAGCTCGATCGGCCGATCGTACTGACATCAGGCAACTTGTCTGAAAACCCGCAGGAGACAGACAATGACCAGGCAAGGCGCGGTCTGGAAGGAATTGTCGACGGGCTTCTGATGCACGACCGCGAGATCGTCAATCGGCTCGATGATAGTGTGCTGAGGCTCGATGGATCCGGCCCCACGGTTCTGCGCAGGGCCCGTGGCCTTGCGCCCGTACCCATTCACCTGCCGCAGACATTTGCAGCTGCGCCAAAGGTGCTTGCCATGGGAGGTGAGCTGAAGTCCGCTTTCTGTCTTTTGAACGGCCGCAATGCAGTCCTGTCGCAGCATATCGGGGATCTGGAAGATGCAGCGACATTTGCCGACTACAAGAAGATGCTGCGGCTCTACTGCGATCTCTATCAGTTCCGTCCGCAGATCGTCGCTGTCGACTGCCATCCGCAGTATCTTTCGACGACGCACGGAAAGGCGCTTGCAAAGGAGTTCGGAGCCAAACTCGTTGATGTGCAGCACCACCACGCCCACATGGCAGCCTGTCTTGCCGAACAGCAAAACCCGATGGTCCTCAGTCACCCCGTTTTCGGGTGCATACTTGATGGTCTTGGTTGGGGTGAGGACGGTACGGTCTGGGGAGGAGAATTTCTGAAAGGGAATTTGTCCGGCTTCACGCGACTGGGTCATTTCCGTCCGGTTCCCTTGCCGGGTGGAAATGCGGCGGTGCGGGAGCCCTGGAGGAACCTTGCAGCGCATCTTCACACAACTTTCGGTCCAGATTATCTCGACCGACTGCACGGAACCCGATTGCGCGATGCTGTTCAAGCAAAGCCGTTGGAACTGCTCAATCGGATGATCGAAAGAGGCGTCAATGCACCGCTGTCTTCCTCCGCTGGCCGGTTGTTTGATAGCGTTGCAGCTGCTCTCGGGATCAGGTTTGACTGTCAAAGCTACGAAGGTCAGGCTGCAATGCTTCTTGAAACTCTGGCCCGGCCGCACATGCGCACGGAGCAGGGATATCCGTTCCAGGTGTCGACGTCGCTTCCCGTCGTCATATCGTTCCAGGAGCTTTGGATGGCACTGATCGGCGATCTCAAGAGCAGTGTTTCTGCCGGAAGGATTGCAGCACGTTTCCATCTCGGATTGATCGACGGGCTGGTGTCGGCCCTGGAGCAGTCTGGTGCGCGGCCAGCCGATCGCATCGTGCTCTCCGGCGGCGCCTTTCAGAACGCCATTCTGCGTGACGGAGTAACCTCACGACTGAAAGCAAGCGGTCATGAGGTTCTGAACCAGACGCTTGTTCCTGCCAATGATGGTGGATTGGCCCTCGGTCAGGCGGTTGTTGCAGCAGCGCGCCATTTCGCACGCTGATGGGTATGCATTGATTTTCTGAAATTCATCTTCGAACCCGACACGTTGACATGCCTCATTGACCATAACCCTCTCCTTTGAAAACGTAAGGGTGTTCGAGGTTTTTATGATCGGATTGGCAGTTTCCGGTTGCATGGAGACGTCCATCCCTTTCAAATTGATTTCAGCGGTGACGCGCCGCACCTGAAAATTGGGAGAGGATGCGCCATGGAAAA
Source organism: Roseibium sp. SCP14 (assembly GCF_040329475.1). Taxonomy (NCBI): domain Bacteria; kingdom Pseudomonadati; phylum Pseudomonadota; class Alphaproteobacteria; order Hyphomicrobiales; family Stappiaceae; genus Roseibium; species Roseibium sp. SCP14. The sequence goes on along the minus strand of NZ_JBDZYH010000002.1, from coordinate 747,422 downwards.
TGGTCGCGGTGGTTCCGGCGGGGTGAACGGCCCCGGGCGAGAAGTTGCTCCTGCATCTGCTGACGAGATCTCCAGGATCTGCGGGGCCTTCGGCAATGACAAGCATCGCATGCTGGATATTCTGCGCGAAGTGCAGGATCGGTTTCGCTGCATATCCGCGTCAAGCATGGACCTGATCGCTGCAGAAACGGACCTGACCCGGATCGAAGTCGAAGGCGTTGCAAGTTTCTATTCTTTCCTGTCACTAACTCCCAAAGGACAGATCACGGTCCGGCTGTGCGACGACATCGTGGATCGCTACGCGGGACTTGAAGCCGTCACATCCGCTTTTGAAGAAGCGCTCGGTGTTGCTGTAGGGGAAACGTCACCAGACGGCAGGTTCTCCCTGGAATACACCCCTTGCATTGGCATGTGTGATCAGGCGCCTGCCGCGATGATCAATGACGTGGTGCTGACCAGGCTGACACCTGAAACGGCGAAGGCTTGCGCCGAAGCCCTGAAGGCAGGCCAAACACCGGAACAACTTGTCAGCGATCGATTTGGCAATTTGACACCCCTCGAGCAGGCCCTGCGGATGGTGGACAACAACATCCGGCATGCAGGGGAGGTGCTGCTTGGTCCGGTGCCGGATGAGGCCGGGTTGAACAAGGCCGCAGGCATGAGGCCGACACAGATCATATCCGCAATTGAAGAAAGCGGGCTGCGCGGCTGCGGTGGGGCCGGGTTTGCCACCGGCAGAAAGTGGCGCTTTGCTGCCAGTGAACGGGCCGAGAAACACTTCGTGATCTGCAATGCGGATGAAGGCGAGCCGGGCACCTTCAAGGACCGGGTGCTTTTGACGGAGCGTCCGCATCTCGTCATTGAAGGTATGACCATTGCAGCACGCGCGGTGGGCGCGCGAGAGGGCATCCTTTATCTGCGTGGGGAATATGTCTATCTGCGCGAACACCTGGAACAGGTTCTGGAGGACCGGCGGCGGCGGGGCTTGCTGGGCCGGGACATCCTGGGCATCAAGGGCTACAATTTCGACGTTCGCCTGCAACTGGGTGCCGGTGCCTATATCTGCGGCGAGGAAGGTGCGCTGATAAGCTCCTGCGAGGGGTTGCCGGGTGAGCCGAAAACCCGTCCTCCCTTTCCCGTCAATCGCGGTTATCTCGGCTATCCGACCGTGGTCAACAACGTGGAGACCTTCTGTCATGCTGCCCGAGTTCTCGATCGCGGGGCGCAATGGTTCCATGACATGGGAACGGATGGGTCGCACGGCACCAAACTTTTTTCCATTTGCGGCGATTGCCTGAACCCCGGCATTTACGAACTGCCCTATGGACACACCGTTTGGGAAATCCTGGAACGGGTCGGCGGGGAAGATGCTGCCGCTGTGCAGGTGGGGGGACCAAGCGGCACGATGATTGCCCGCGACAGCTTTCATCGAAAACTCACTTTTGACGATCTTGCGACCGGCGGTGCAATCATCATCTTCAACGGTGAACGCAATATCCTGGAAATCGTCGAATACTACATGTCGTTCTTCGTGCATGAGAGTTGTGGCTACTGCACGCCCTGCCGGGTCGGCAATGTCTTTCTGCAGAAGGCGATCCAGAAATTCCGCAAGGGCCTCGCCAACCCGGAAGACGTTGAATACCTGAAGGATCTTTCCGGCACGATCATCGAGACCAGCCGTTGCGGCCTCGGCATGACGTCGCCCAATCCCGTTCTGACGACCCTGGAGAATTTCCCGCTTGTTTATTCGGCGGTCACCAAGCCGAACAAGGACGGCATCCGGGATACGTTCGACATCCAGTCGGCCATCGATGGCGCGCGCAAGATTGCCAAGCGCCGGTCCTACATCTTCGACAGGGATTTCACGCAATGAGCGGGACAAAGAAGGAAACCGGCTTCTCCTTCACCATCGATGGGGTGGAAGTCACGGCCTATGCGGGTCAGACGATCATGGAGGCTGCCGATGAGGTGGGCGTGTACATTCCCCGCCTGTGTGACCATCAGGGACTGCGCCACCAGGGCAGTTGCAGGGTGTGTACCGTCAAGGCAGGAGGGCGCAGCGTCGCCGCATGCACGCAACCGGCTGCCCCCGGTCAGGCAGTTGAGAACGAGACCGCGCACCTGAACAAGATGCGACGCGATCTGGTCGAGATGCTGTTTCACGAGGGCAATCACCTTTGCCCGATCTGCGAGGCCAGCGGCAATTGCGAATTGCAGGCAATGGCCTATCGACTGGACATGACGGAGACTACCCGGTTCCCCTATCTGGAGCCCTGCCGCGCGCTCGATGCCTCGCATCCCGATATCGCGCTCGATACCAATCGCTGCATCAGTTGTGGCCGCTGTATCCGGGCCTCGCAGGATGTCGATGGCAAGGGCGTTTTCGGCTATGTCGGGCGAGGCATTCACCGTCGTGTTGCCGTGAATGGCGAAAATCTGGCCGACACGGATGCGGAAATAACGGATCACGCCATCTCCAAGGAAGTCTGCCCGGTCGGCTGCATCATTCGCAAGCGTGTCGGGTTCGTCACCCCTATCGGTGAGCGCGAGTTCGACAAGGGGGTGATCGGTCACGAGATCGAGGAGAAGCGCAAATGAGCGAGCTTCCCAAGGCCCGGATCGCGACCGCCTCGCTGGCAGGGTGTTTCGGCTGCCACATGGCTATCCTGGACATAGACGAGCGCCTGATCGAGTTGATGAAGCTGGTGGAGGTCGACCGGTCACCTCTGACCGACAAGAAGCGGTTCACCGAGCGCTGTGACATCGGCATCATCGAAGGGGGCTGTTGCAACGAGGAAAACGTGCATGTGCTGCAGGACTTCCGGCGCAATTGCGATACGTTGATCGCGCTCGGACAGTGCGCGATCATGGGAGGGCTTCCCGCCATGCGAAACGCGATCATGCATTCCGATGCGCCTTTGCGCGAATGCCTGGACGAGGCCTATATCACCGGCCGTTACATCCGCAACACCACCCACAACGTGCCCAATGATCCAGCACTGCCGCTCCTGCTCGATGAGGTTTATCCCTGCAGCGAGGTGGTTCAAATCGACTATCAGATACCGGGATGCGCACCGAGTGGCGATATCATTTTTGACACGCTTTCCAAGCTGCTGACCGGAAGGTTCCGCGGCTTTGAACCTGAAATGATCAAGTTCGACTAGGCAGGGAGATCAAGATGGCTGAACCCAGAATGATTGAAATCTCTCCGGTCACCCGGGTGGAGGGCCACGGCAAGGTGACCATTCATCTGGATGGTGAAAACAATGTCGAAGAGGCACGTCTGCATATTGTCGAATTCCGGGGTTTTGAACGATTCATCCGTGGGCGGCTGATGTGGGAAGTGCCGGTCATCGTCCAACGGCTCTGCGGCATCTGTCCTGTAAGTCATCACCTGGCTGCGGCAAAGGCCATGGACATGATCGCAGGTGTCGACCAGCTGACACCGACCGGGGAAAAAATGCGTCGGTTGATGCATTACGGTCAGGTGATGCAAAGCCACGTCCTGCATTTCTTCCATCTTGCAGCGCCGGACCTTCTGTTCGGTTTCGGTGCGCCGGCTGAAAAGCGCAATATTTTTGAGGTGATCAAGGAAAAACCTGAGTTGGGCAAGCGCGCTGTACTGATGCGCAAGTATGGTCAGGAAATCATCGAGGCGACGGCGGGCAAGAAAATCCACGGAACCGGCGCTGTCCCCGGAGGCATCAACAGGAACCTCAGCATTCAGCAGCGCGATCATTTTCTGGGGTCCATCGACGAGATGATCGAGTGGGCATTGGATGCGGTCAAGATTGCGCGCGATTACACTTTGGAGCACGAGGATCTCGTGGCCGAATTCGGCTCATTTCCTTCCAACTACATGTCCCTGGTGCGCGAAGGTGACGGTGCCCTGGACCTTTACCACGGCAATTTACGGGCGCTGAGTTCCACTGGTGACATGATCTTCGATCAGATGCCTTACACCCGTTATCACGAGCTGATCGTGGAGGATGTTCGTTCCTGGTCGTACATGAAGTTCCCGTTCATTACCGAACTTGGACCCGAGGCTGGGTGGTACCGGGTCGGGCCTCTGGCCCGTATGAACACGGCAAGCTTCATCGATACCCCTCTGGCCGAAGTGGCGCACAAGGACCTGAAAGCGGTCACCGGCGGATCGCCGAACAATTCGACACTTGCAAATCACTGGGCGCGCATGATCGAGGTTCTGCATTGCGTTGAGAAGATCCGCGAACTGCTGAACGACCCTGACCTGCAGGGGACGGATCTGATCGCCAAGGGTGATCGCCGTGAAGAAGGGATCGGCGTCATTGAAGCGCCACGCGGCAATCTGATCCATCACTACCGGGTCGATGAGCATGACCAGGTCACCTACTGCAATCTGATTGTCTCGACGACCCACAACAACGAAGGCATGAACCGGGCCGTCAAGGATGTCGCCGTCAAGCATCTGTCCGGTCACGAGACGATCACCGAAGGCATGCTCAACCATGTCGAGGTGGCGATCCGGGCTTATGATCCGTGTCTGTCCTGCGCGACCCACGCACTCGGCCAGATGCCGCTGCAGGTGGAATTGTTCGGCGCGGACGGAGGTTTGGTCGACAGCAGGACACAGTCGATTTGAGCGCAACGGGAGACTGAGTGGACCACAAAACACCGTAAGAAACACAGGCAGGTTCAGGCGAAAGATGCTTCTGATCGGATATGGAAATCCAGGACGCGGGGATGACGGGCTTGGCCCGGCTTTTTCAGAAAGCATGGCCGCGCGCGGTCTGCCCGAGCTGGAGGTCGATACCGATTATCAACTGTTTGCTGAACATGCGCTGGCGGTGTCCGCTCATGATCTGGTGGTGTTTGTGGACGCTGAAATTGGCAGGCAGGAGAGCTTCTCGTTCACAGAACTCGAGCCGGGTTCTCCTGAAATACTGGGGAGCCACAGTTTCACACCGGAGACGGTTCTGGCCCTTTCGGCAACTTTGTACGGAGCTTCGCCGCGTTCCTTCATTCTCGGGATAACCGGATATGATTTTGGCGACGTCAAAGAAGGGCTTTCGGAAAAAGCGGCTGCGAATCTGGCAGAAGCTGAAGCCTTTTTTCTGAAATGGCTGCAGGAACAGACGTCCGAAAAGGAGGCGGCGCATGCATGAAATGTCATTGTGCGAAAGCATCCTGGATATTTTGAAAGATCGGGCAGCCAAGGACCGTTTCAAGCAAGTGCGGCGTGTCTGCGTCGACATCGGACCGCTCTCCTGTGTTGAGCCGGACGCTCTCCGGTTCGGCTTTGACGTGGTCATGAAAGGGTCTCTAGCGGAAGGTGCGGTGCTTGAAATTTCCAGGCCACCGGCTGAGGCACTCTGCCTGTCCTGCTTCAAGACGGTGCCGGTCCGGCAGCGGTTCGACACTTGCCCGGAATGCGGTTCGGAGACGCTGCAGGTCACCAGCGGAGAAGAACTGAAAATTCGCGAATTGGAGGTGGTGTGATGTGTACCGTTTGTGGTTGCGGCGACACGCACGAACACATACACGAAAAGGGCCACGTTCACTTCGGTCAAGACGAGGCCGGAGTGTCGGCGCCGGGGATGAGCCAGTCGCGGCTCATTCAGGTCGAGGCCGATATTCTGGGCAAGAACAAAACCTATGCCGAGCGTAACAGGCAGCACTTCATTGACAAAGGAGTGCTCGCGCTCAACCTGGTATCCAGCCCGGGATCAGGCAAGACCACGCTCCTCGTGGAGACGTTGGAGAGACTGAAGGGGGAAGTGCCGGTTGCTGTTGTCGAGGGCGATCAGCAAACCTCCAACGATGCCGATCGCATTCGGGCGACCGGTGCACCTGCCGTGCAGATCAACACCGGCAAGGGGTGTCATCTCGATGCTCATATGGTCGGGCATGCGCTGGAGAAACTGCCACTGGAAGGAGGTGGTGTTCTCTTTGTCGAAAATGTCGGCAATCTGGTCTGTCCTGCTGCGTTCGACCTCGGTGAGGCCTTCAGGGTCGTGATCCTTTCGGTCACGGAAGGAGAAGACAAGCCGTTGAAGTATCCGGATATTTTCGCGAGTGCAAACGTGATGGTCCTCAACAAGACGGATCTGCTTCCCCATCTCGATTTTAGTGTCGAAGACGCGATTGCCAATGCAAAACGCATCAACCGGGCAATCAGAATTCTTCAGGTTTCCGCACGCACTGGCGAAGGCATGCAAGACTGGCTCGACTGGCTAAGGAGCGCACTTGCATCGCAGATGGCAGGCACGTCCCACGGACAAGCTGCCGAATAGGAGTTTCAATCATGTGTCTTGCCATTCCTGCCAGGGTTGTTTCCGTTGACGCCGATGATATGGCGACCGTTGCATTGGAAGGTATCCGCAAACCCGTTTCGACAGCGCTGCTGGAGGACGTGACTGTTGGAGACTATGTCCTCGTTCATGTTGGGTATGCCCTGCACAAGCTCAGTGAAGAAGAAGCCGAACGAACGTTGCGGCTGATGGCAGAAGCCGGAGTGCTGGCTGACGAACTGGAGGAATTGGCAGCGGATGCCTCGGCGGAGGCAACCTCATGAAATATGTCAGCGAATTTCGAGACGGTTCCCTGGCGCGGAAGCTGGCAAGCGCGATTGCCAAGGAAGCGAGATCTGATCGCGTCTATCATCTGATGGAGTTTTGCGGAGGGCATACCCACGCGATCTTTCGGTATGGGGTTCAGGATCTGGTTCCGGAGAACGTGAACTTTGTGCATGGACCGGGGTGTCCGGTCTGCGTCCTGCCGGTTCGGCGGCTCGATGATGCGATTGAACTTGCGCTGCATCATGACGTGATCCTGTGCACCTACGGCGACATGATGCGTGTGCCGGGTACGAAACAGAAAAGCCTGATCAAGGCCAAGGCGGAAGGTGCTGACATCCGCATGGTCTATTCCACGCAGGATGTCCTCAAGATCGCCCGGGAAAATCGCGGCCGCGAGGTTGTCTTCTTTGCCATCGGATTTGAGACGACAACACCACCAACGGCAGTCGCCTTGTTGCAGGCGAAAGCAGAAGGCCTGACGAACTTTTCCGTGTTCTGCAATCACGTGCTGACGCCTCCAGCCATCACGCATATCGTCAGGGCTCCGGTCGAACCGGGAGAGACACCGGTTCGGATCGACGGATTTCTTGGCCCCTCCCATGTCAGTTCCATTATCGGATCTGAGCCTTACGAACCGGCTGCGCGAGACTTCAGGAAGCCGGTGGTTATTGCAGGTTTCGAACCGCTGGATGTCATGCAATCGACGTTGATGTTGATCCGTCAGATCAATGAGGGACGGCACGAGGTGGAAAACCAGTACACGCGTGTTGTCACGCGTGAAGGAAATCGCAAGGCTCAGGACATCGTCGCAAGTGTTCTGGAACTGCGCAGGGAATTTGAGTGGCGTGGGCTGGGCACCGTGCCTGAAAGTGCATTGAAAATCCGGGAGGGTTTTTCAGAATTCGATGCGGAAAAACGTTTCACCATCAGTGCGAAACAGTCCCGCGAGGTGAAGTCCTGCGAGTGCCCTGCAGTTCTGCGCGGTGTCAAGAAACCGACGGACTGCAAGCTTTTCGGCACCACCTGCACTCCTGAAAATCCGGTTGGCGCCTGTATGGTGTCTTCAGAAGGCGCCTGCGCAGCCTATTGGACCTACGGGCGAAAACGTGCAGCGGGAGCTGTTCCCCGGGGAGCTGCTGCATGAGCGAACACGAAAGGTCCTCAGGTCCGGCATCCGGCACCGTGGACATGACCCATGGCGGCGGCGGGCGCGCAATGGCAGATCTTATCGAAGATCTGTTTCATCGCCATCTCAAGAACCCCGTTCTGGATCAAGGGCATGATGCAGCCGTTCTTGAAATGCCTTCCGGCCGGCTGGTGGTTTCGACGGATGCGCATGTGGTCTCGCCACTTTTCTTTCCAGGTGGCGACATCGGTTCGCTGTCGGTGCACGGAACGTTGAACGATGTGGCGATGGCCGGTGCCAGACCGTTATCCCTGACCGCCAGTTTCATTCTGGAAGAGGGGTTTCCGCTGGCAGACCTGGAACGGATCGTCATCTCCATGGCGAACGCTGCGCGCGAGGCGAGGGTCCCTGTCGTTTCCGGGGATACCAAGGTGGTGGAAAAGGGAAAGGGCGACGGTGTTTTCATTACCACCACGGGGATTGGGGTCCTGGCCGACGGCGTTTCCATTTCTCCGATGAGAGCAAAGCCCGGGCAGGCGGTGTTGATCTCAGGTTCCATTGGTGACCACGGCGTTGCCATTCTTTCAAAGCGTGAGAACCTGGAGTTCGAAACGGAAATATGTTCCGACAGCGCCGCCCTTCACGGTCTTGTTGGAGACCTGATCGAGGCCGTGCCGGGCATATCGGTGTTGCGGGATCCCACCCGCGGAGGGCTTGCAACGGCGCTCAACGAGATTGCACACGCATCCGGCGTGGGGGTTGTGTTGAACGAAGAGGCCATTCCCGTGCGGGCAGATGTCGCTGCGGCTTGTGAGCTGTTGGGGCTTGATCCGCTCTATGTCGCCAATGAAGGCAAGCTGGTCTGCATCTGTGACGCTGCCGATGCCGCGAGGTTGCTGGAGATCATGCACGCCCATCCGCTCGGTCAGCAAGCGGCGCAGATAGGCCAAGTCATTGAAGACAATGACCACATGGTCGTCATGCAAACCGGTTTTGGCGGTGCGCGGGTGGTGGACTGGCTATCCGGTGAGCAACTGCCCAGGATCTGCTGACGGTCTGGACATTGCCAAGCGGCAATCAGATGTCGGGACCTGCCAATCGGCCCTCGGAGGACGGGTCAACTTCGTTTCTAAGGGCTTCAAGCGCGCGCATGCGTTCCTGGGCCCGTTGCTGGTTCTGTCTTGTCACCCCGGCAATCAACACCTCGGCGATCGCCATCAGTGCAAGGGACGAATCCCATGGTGAGGGCACTGCAACCCTTGCCGGAAGCACGTAGCTTGCAATCCGACCGATCGGGGACATCCAGCTGTCGGTGACCAGGGCGACTGTTGATCCTTGTTTGGCAGCTGCTTCCGCAAACTGGATGATTTCCGCTTGATAGCGCCTGATATCGAAGACCAGAATGACGTCCTTGGGTCCCATGCCAAGCAGCTGGTCGAGCCAATTGCCCTGCTGGCCGGCAATGTGAGTGACGTTGGAGCGGACGATCCGGAGATGCGCGGCCATGTATCTGGCCAGACCATCGGTAAAACGGCCGCCGATCAGATGAATGGTCTTGCGCTCGTCAGACAGCAGTTTGACCAGGCTTTCAAGTTCGCCCTTCGGCAGGTGGGCGAAGGTCTCGCGTACGTTCTCAAGCAGCTGGCTGACATGGGGGTCGCCGTCCGGATCTTCCGGCATGCTGGCGCTGCGGGCGAGAGGGGAATTGAGCTGGCTCTGCAGTTCTCCGCGCAATTTCTTCTGGAACTCTGCAAAGCCCGGAAACCCCAGTCTGCCGACAAAACGCAGGATGGTGGGAGAGCTGACCCCGGCTGCCTCCGCGAATTGCGCAACCGTCCCGAGGCCCTGCATCGGATAGTTGGCCATCAGTGCATGTGCCGCCTTCTTTTCAGTGGTTGTGAATTCGTCAAGTCGGTCGCGAATGTCTTCCAAAAGAGGGCGTTCCATGAGCCTGTTCCCCAAAAGCGTTTTTGCGATCCGTTCTGTCGAATTTCATTTGACAGCGGCATCAATCTGCGTATCAAATATTACAGATCTTGGTTTTGTCGGCAATCCTGTAATAAACATTACAAACTTGCCAACCTGAAATGATCGGGGAGTGGGGAATGGGAGTGAGCCCTCAGACAGGCGGAATGGCCAGGGCTGTCGCAGTTGAAAACGCAGAAGGGACGGGCCCTTTTGTGATCTTGTGCGATCATGCTTCCAATTTCTTTCCGCCTCCCTATGACGAATCTCTCGGTGTTTCCGATACGGACAAATCAGCTCACATTGCCTGGGATCCGGGTGCGTTGGGCGTGGCCAAGGGTTTGGCAGAGCAGCTCGACGCTCCTTTGGTCTACACAACGATTTCCCGGCTGGTCATCGACTGTAACAGGGAAGAGAACCGGACCGATCTGATTCCCAGCATGAGCGAAACGACGCAGATTGCCGGCAATTGCGATCTTTCCGAAGACGAAAAGAACTTCCGCCTAGATCTGGTGCACCGGCCGTTTCACAACGCGATCGACAAGGTGCTCGACCAGCGCAAGGAGCGGGGGGTGCCGTCGGCTGTCGTCTCCATCCACTCCTTCACGCCGGTCTTCAAAGGCAATAGCAGGCCTTGGGAAATCGGGCTGATCTACGACAATGACCGTCGCCTGGCCGATCCCGTTCTGGCGGGCCTGAAGGAGCGCGGCGACCTGACTGTCGGGGACAACGAACCCTATGCTCCTTCTGACGGGGTCTATTACACCATCAGGCGTCATGGCGAAGATCGGCATTTGCCTTGCCTGATGATAGAAATCCGCAACGACGAAGTGAAAACGGCGGAGGAAGAAGCGCGGTGGACCGAAATGCTGGCACCTATCCTGACCCGGGCAGCACAGTCCGGATCCGCAAATGCCGGAGGAGGTACTGATGCTTAAAGCTGCCTGCTTCTATGTCCGCATGGTGGACGGTTTCAACCGCCGTCTCGGCAAGATCATCATGTGGGGCGTTTTCGTCATGGCCGGCATTCTGCTCTGGTCCTCCATTTCGAAGACGTTCTTCAACCCCTCGCTCTGGACCCTGGAAGTCGCGCAATTCGCGATGGTGGCCTACTACATTCTCGGCGGACCTTACTCGATCCAACTTGGGTCCAATGTCAGGATGGATCTTTTTTACGCCGAGTGGAGCTTGAAGAAGAAAGCCTGGTTTGATGCGTTCACGGTGCTGCTGTTGCTTTTCTATCTTGGAGTGCTTCTTTACGGCGCTCTGAATTCAACTGCCTATTCGCTGGGATATTTCGGCAAGGAACCCTTCGTCTTCTATTGGGATCTGATCACTGCCTTCGTCACCGGCGGGCCGGAAGCCGCAAGTGAGAAGCTCGGGTATATCGAACGCAGCCCCACCGCCTGGAGGCCCTATCTCTGGCCGATCAAGATCGTCATGATTTTCGGATTTTTCCTTATGCTTCTTCAGTGTGTTGCTGAACTTTTGAAAGATATCGCCCGGATCAAGGGAGTGACGATCTGATGTCCTATGAGATGATCGCTCTTCTCATGTTCTCGTCGATGATGCTGATGCTCCTGACAGGGCAACGGGTCTTCGGTGCTATCGGCGGTATTGCCGCAATCGCTGCATTGGCGCTCTGGGGCACGGGTGGTGGTGACATTCCGTTCTCGGCGGCAATGAAGCTGATGAAATGGTATCCGCTGCTGACGCTGCCGATGTTTATTTTCATGGGTTACGTTCTGTCGGAAACCAAGATCGCCGACGACCTCTACAAGATGTTTCATGTCTGGATGGGGCCGATAAACGGCGGGCTGGCCATCGGCACAATCCTGCTGATGGTCCTGATCTCGGCGATGAACGGTCTTTCGGTTGCGGGCATGGCCATCGGCGCGACCATCGCATTGCCGGAACTTTTGAAACGAAAATACGACAAGCGCATGGTCACGGGGGTGATTCAGGCAGGGTCGTCGCTCGGCATTCTCGTACCGCCATCGGTGGTTCTCGTGCTTTATGCCATGATTGCACGCGCACCTGTTGGTCAGCTCTGGCTGGCGGGCATCATGCCGGGCCTGATGATGGCCGGCATGTTCGTCGTCTATATCGCGGTTCGTTGCAGAATTCAGCCGGAACTCGGTCCGGCTCTCAGCGAAGACGAACGTGAAGCATCCAAGGACGAGAAGTACCATCTGCTGCTCGCAGGAATTCTGCCGATCGTGATTTTTGCCGCCATGATGGTGCCTTTCGTGATGGGCAAGACCAGCCTTGTGGAGGCCTCGGCCATCGGTGCAATGACGGCGTTGCTGGCGTCCATCATCCGCCGCCGGATGACCTTCGACATCCTGATTCTGTGTCTGAAGAACACGCTCGGCATTTCGTGCATGTTCATGTGGATCATCTTGGCAGCGCTCGGCTTCGGCGCCGTCTTTGATGGTCTGGGCGCCGTGAAGGCGATCGAGAACCTCTTCACCGATCAGCTCGGACTGTCGCCCTGGATGATCCTCATCCTGATGCAGCTGTCCTTCCTGGTCATGGGAACGTTTCTCGATGACACGGCCATGCTGGTGATCGTTGCGCCGCTCTATGTGCCTCTGGTGGGAACGCTGGACCTTGGCATGCCTCGAAATGAAGTGCTGATCTGGTACGGTGTTCTCTACACGATCACCACGCAGATCGCCTATATGACGCCGCCCTTTGGCTACAATCTGTTTTTGATGCGGGCCATGGCGCCCAAGGACATCACGATGCGGGACATTTACGGGTCGATCACACCCTTTGTCCTGGTGATGGCATTGGCACTGGTGCTCGTAATGGCATTCCCGCAAATCGCGCTTTGGCTGCCAGAGGCAATCTACGGCAGGTAAGGGCGCGCGCGGGACAATAAAAAGAATATCCGGAGGAAACGGATTTTAATGGCGGATTGAACAGAACCGGAAAACGGTCGGCCGCAGTGAATTTGAACCGAAACCTAGGGGAACTGAGATGAAGAACAGACGTGATTTTCTGAAAAAAGCCGGCTTTGGCGCGGCAGCAGCAGCTGGCGCAACCACGCTCGCAGCACCTGCCGTTCACGGCCAGTCGCCGATCAAGTGGCGCTTGCAGACCTACGCCGGTCCTGCTCTTGCCGAGCACGTGATCAAGCCGCATATCGACGCCTTCAACAAGGCGGCAAATGGCGAAATGGAAATCGAGCTTTACACCGCTGACCAGCTGGTCCCGACCGGCGAGCTGTTCCGCGCGATGCAGCAGGGCACGATTGACGCCGTCCAGTCCGATGACGACTCCATGGCGTCGCCGACCGAACTGACCGTTTTCGGTGGCTACTTCCCGTTTGCTTCCCGTTACTCCCTCGATGTGCCGGTACTGTTCAACCAGTACGGCCTGAAGGAAATCTGGGAAGAGGAATATGCCAAGGTCGGCGTGAAGCACATTTCCGCCGGTGCATGGGATCCCTGCCACTTCGCGACCAAGGACCCGATCCGCTCCCTGGAAGACCTGCAGGGCAAGCGCGTCTTTACCTTCCCGACGGCGGGCCGGTTCCTGAGCCAGTTCGGCGTCGTGCCGGTGACGCTGCCTTGGGAAGATATTGAGGTTGCCGTGCAGACCGGCGAACTCGACGGCGTTGCCTGGTCCGGCATCACCGAAGACTACACCGTTGGCTGGGCAGACGTGACCAACTACTTCCTGACCAACAACATCTCCGGTGCATGGGCCGGATCGTTCTTTGCCAACCAGGAGCGTTGGAACGAACTGCCGGATCATCTGAAAACCATGCTTCAGCTGGCAATGGATGCGTCTCACTACTATCGCCAGTGGTGGTACTGGGGCGGTGAAGCAGCCCTGCGCGTCAACGGCACCAAGATGGAACTGACGTCCATTCCGGATGCGCAGTGGGCGACCGTTGAAGAAGCCGCCACAGCCTTCTGGGATGAAATCGCTTCCGAGTCCCCGTTGAAGGCAAAAGTTGTCGACATCTTCAAGAAATACAATGCCGACATGCAGAAAGCTGGGCGTCCTTACCGCTACAGCTGATGAGGCCCAGGTCACGCCGGTTTCAGAAAGACGGCGTGACCTCTACTTCCGGCCCGGACCCATACTTTCCGGGCCGGAATTTTTCCAAAAGACATCTATGCGAACCGCCCAACACGGGAATTCTGGAACATGCCTGGCAACCTGACTTTTGACGCGCTGAAATCTCTCGTTTCCGCCGGAGAGATCGACACGGTGCTCGCCTGTATCGTCGACATGCAGGGACGGCTGATGGGCAAGCGTTTCCATGCCCAGCATTTTGTCGACAGCGCTTACGAAGAAACTCATTGCTGCAACTATCTTCTGGCGACCGACCTGGAAATGTACACGGTCGAAGGATATGCGGCGACGAGTTGGTCAGGCGGTTACGGCGACTATGTCATGAAGCCGGATCTGGCAACGTTGCGGCTGGTGCCGTGGCTTGAAGGAACGGCCATGGTGATCTGCGATGTGCTGGACCATCATACCCACAAGGAAGTCCCTCACTCTCCACGTGCCATGTTGAAAGCTCAGGTGGCGAGGCTGGGTGAACTCGGGCTGACGCCGATCATGGCGACCGAACTGGAATTCTTCCTGTTCGAGAAGAGCTTCGATGAAATCCGCAAGGAAGGCTTCCGCGACCTGGAACCGATTTCCGGCTACAACGAGGATTATCACATCCTGCAGACGACCAAGGAGGAAGACGTTCTGCGCCCGGTGCGCAACGGTCTGTATGCTGCTGGCGTCCCGGTCGAAAACACCAAGGGTGAAGCGGAAACCGGCCAGGAAGAGCTCAATATCAAGTACGCTCCGGCTCTTGATACGGCCGAGTATCACACGATCTCCAAACATGCAGTCAAGGAAATCGCCTGGGCGAAGGGGCGCGCGGTTTCGTTCCTTGCCAAGTGGCGCAGCGACAAGGTCGGCTCCTCCTCGCATGTACACCAGTCCCTGTTCGACAAGGACGGCAACAACGTCTTTTGCGATGATGCGGGCGAACATGGCATGTCGGAGACAATGCGTCACTACCTGGCGGGCCTGATCAAATATGCGCCCGACTACACCTATTTCCTTGCGCCTTACATCAACAGCTACAAGCGCTTCCAGAAAGGCACCTTTGCACCGACCAAGACTGTCTGGTCGATTGACAACCGCACTGCCGGGTTCCGTCTTTGTGGCGAAGGCACGAAGGGACTGCGCATCGAATGCCGTATCGGCGGTTCGGATCTGAACCCCTATCTGGCGCTTGCCGTCCAGATTGCGGCCGGTCTCAAGGGCATTGAAGAGAAATTGCCACTCGATCCACCGACCAGCGGCGATGTCTACGAAGCCAAGCAGGCCAGGGAAATTCCGCACACCTTGCGCGAAGCGCGCGAAACCCTGCGCAAGTCCGAATTCCTGCGCGAGGCGTTTTCCGATGGGGTGATCGACCATTACGCCCGTGCGGCTGAATGGGAAATCGAAGAGTTCGACCGGGCTGTCACGGATTACGAAATCGCGCGTGGGTTCGAAAGAGCGTAACGGCCGACCGTAAAGAGTTCGACTTTCCAATACCTGGCCAAGGTAAGGCCGGGTCTGCCTTGACGGATGAGCCGGACCATCAGGAACCGGCCCAGACCGGAAAAACTGTGTCCCACGTCTTCTCCGGATGAGAATGCCTTTTGGGGCAAAACCGAGAGCCAACCACATTCGACAAACCGCATGTTGGAGTGCGGTCATGAAAGGTTCAGAAATGTCAGATGTGATCAAACTGATCTCGCCGATCGATGGGTCGGTTTATGCCGAACGTCCTGCTTTGGATGAAGCGGCGGTCGACAAAGTAGTGTCGGCGGCAAGGACCGCCCAGCCGGGGTGGGCAGCATTGCCGATTGCCGAGCGCGTTGCCTATTGTGAGAAGGCTCTTGAGGCACTCAAGGCCATGAATGACGACGTCGTGCCCGAGCTGGCCTGGCAGATGGGACGGCCGGTGCGCTTTGGCGGTGAACTTGGCGGAACGATTGAACGCACCGAATATTGTGCGTCCACCGCTGAGGAAGCGCTCAAGGATATCGAACGGACCGACAAGCCGGGTTTCAAGCGGTATCTGCGGCGGATGCCGCTTGGCATCGTCATGGTGATCGCGCCCTGGAACTACCCGTTCATGACAGCGATCAACACCATCATGCCGGCGCTCATGGCAGGAAACGTCATTGTCCTGAAGCATGCGGCTCAGACGCTGCTTGTGGGTGAGCGCCTTGCCAGGGCCTTTGAGATTGCAGGTCTGCCGAAAGGCGTTTTCCAGAACATCGTTCTGACCCATTCGGGAACGGAGAAGCTGCTTGGCTCCGGTCTGATCGACCACGTCAATTTCACCGGCTCGGTCGCCGGTGGCCGGGCGATCGAAAAGGCGCTTGCCGGCACATTCGCGACGCTTGGCCTCGAACTCGGCGGCAAGGATCCGGCCTATGTCCGTGCCGATGCCGATCTTGATTATGCCGTTGCCAATCTGGTGGACGGAGCGTTTTACAACGCCGGTCAATGCTGCTGCGGCATTGAACGCGTCTATGTGCATGAAAGCCTTTTCGACCGGTTTGTTGACGGGTTTGTCGATCTGACCAGCCAGTATCAGCTAGGCAATCCGCTGGATGAGGCAACGACGCTCGGACCTATGGCGCAGGCGCGTTTTGCTGCCTGGGTGCGTGAACAGACGCAGGAAGCCCTGCGCAAGGGCGCAAAGGCTCATATCGACACGTCGAAATTCACCGAAGACAAGGACGGTACGCCTTACCTTGCGCCGCAAGTTCTGACGGATGTGAACCATCAGATGTCCGTGATGAGGGAAGAAAGCTTCGGCCCGGTTGTCGGTATCATGAAGGTGAAGGACGACGAAGAGGCGCTGCAGTTCATGAATGACAGCCCCTATGGTCTCACCGCATCGATCTGGTCTGAAGACGTGGCGGCAGCTGCCGAGATCGGCAACAAGGTCGAAACCGGCACAGTCTTCATGAACCGCTGCGACTACCTAGATCCTGCGCTTGTCTGGACCGGCGTCAAGGACACCGGCAAGGGCGCAGCTCTCTCCGAAATCGGCTTCCACAACCTGACCCAGCCGAAATCGTTCCACTTCCGCGTCGAGCATTGAACCGGAAACCGAATGGTGCTGAGATTTGCCTAATCTCTAACGCATTGTCATCCCGGCTGGAACGAAGTGAAAAGCCGGGATCCAGTAGCCCTGGTTGGCAAGTTGTTACGACACGCCTTGCCTGACGGTTACTGGACCCCTGCTTGCGCAGGGGTGACAAGTTGGAGGAAGCCTGTCCATTCAAACTGAGATTCAGCCCGGCTTTTCGACGAACGCAATTCAATATCAACCAATGAGACACCCATGAGCTCACTTCCTTCTGTAAACTGGTCCTACCCGACCTCCGTCCGTTTTGGTGTCGGCCGGATCAAGGAACTGCCGGAGGCCGTCAAGGCAACCGGCATGTCAAATCCATTACTGGTGACCGATCCGGGTCTTGCCGGATTGCCCATGGTCGCCGAGGCGATTGCCAGTCTTGAAGCAGCCGGTCTTTCTGCCGCTGTCTTTTCTGACGTAAAGCCGAACCCGGTCGACAGCAACATCGTTGCCGGTGTCGAAGTGTTCAAAGCGGGCAGTCATGACGGTGTGATTGCTTTCGGCGGTGGTTCCGGACTTGATGCCGGTAAACTGATTGCCTTCATGGCCGGTCAGACACGCCCGATCTGGGATTTTGAGGACATTGGCGACTGGTGGACCCGCGCCGACCCTGATGGGATTGCGCCAATCGTGGCCGTGCCGACGACCGCCGGAACCGGCTCGGAAGTCGGTCGGGCGGGGGTGGTGACCAATGAGAAAACCCACACCAAGAAGGTGATCTTCCATCCGAAGATGTTGCCGGAAATCGTGATCTGCGACCCGGAACTGACAGTGGGTATGCCGCGTTTCATCACTATCGGCACCGGCATGGACGCCCTGGCACACTGCCTGGAGGCCTATTCCGCACCGATGTACCATCCGATGTCGGAAGGCATTGCCCTGGAAGGGATGCGCCTGGTGCTGGAAAACCTGCCGAAAGTCGCTGCGGACGCTTCTGATCTTGAAGCTCGCGGCCACTTGATGAGCGCGGCTGCCATGGGTGCGGTTGCCTTCCAGAAAGGCCTGGGCGCGATCCACTCTCTGTCCCATCCCGTCGGTTCGCTCTATGACACACATCACGGTATGACCAATGCAGTCTTCATGCCGTATGTATTGCAGTTCAACAAACCTGCGATCGAGCAGAAGTTTGACCGGCTGGCAGGCTTCCTCGGAATTTCAGGTGGATACCAGGGCGTTCTGGACGCGATCCTGAAGCTGCGCGACGACCTTGATGTGCCGCACACGCTGGCCGGCTTGAATGTTGATGACAGCAAACGTGATCTGATTGCTGAAATGGCCATTGTCGATCCGACAGCAGGCGGCAACCCGGTCAAGCTGACCAAGGAAGGGGCTCTGGAGATCTTCGACAGAGCCCAATCCGGAAAGGTCTGAGTTGTTTCAGATCCAGGAGCGCGCCACTCGCTGGCGCGCTTCGGCATGCTAAAGCCCTAGGACCCGTCATCAACTCAATTGAACGGTGCAGGGTGGATTCCGGTTCCCGCGATGGCGCCATAGCGCCACGCTGACCGAAGTGACGACAAAAAATGAAGGCCCCGTGAGCAACATGAAGCGCGCCCTGAGGCGCGCTTACTTATTCTTTTCAAACTAGCCAAGAATTTGGTCATGCGACCCTTGGCAATCAAGCACTATGCTGACGCTCGATGTATTTGAGAACAGCGACCATCACGATGCCGTAGAGAACGTGCCCGACAAGGGCGACCCAGACGATGCCGGTGAAATTCAGGAAGAAGGGCAGGCCGGCAACGGAGGTGATGCCGCCGATTGCGAAAAGCCACAGGCCAAAGCCGTAAATCGCCGAAGGCAGGAACCAGTGTGTGTTGCCGACGACCCGCTGCCAGATCGGGGCGAAGATGTACATCCAGCCGATAGGATAGCCAATCAGGCCGACAATGTAGAAATGAACGAAGTATCCTGCAAAGTTGCCGTTGGGCAGGCCAAGGCTGCCGAGCAGGCTTCTGGCCAGGCCGTGAGGTGAGAGGTTTGCAAAACCGAGGGCCGGGCTTATGACCTGGCCCCAAAGGTCGAAGGCGACAGTGGCAAAGAAGCCCGAGATGAACATGAGCCCGAGCGTATTGGTGTTTACCGCCGGCAAAGAGCCCACCAGACGAGTGTCAGAGCTGATCGTATTCATGGCGCTTTTGCTTTCCTGTTAAAAGAACTTCCTGCGTCTATTATTTAGTCGTTATCGAGATAACGTGCACTCAACTCGATGTGGCCTTGAATAGCGATTTTGTGAATGAACTGTTACCGGAAATGTGACGTGTATTACAGATCTTAATGCGTCGCGATACTTCCGTTTCGTTCGAAAATCAAAGCCCCGGTTGCTGCGATGAGGCCAATCAGGGAACTTGCAAGCATCAGCGCAATGACGATCTCCGGTGAACTGTCCTCAACGACTGCTGCTCCGGTCAGGCTGGTCAGTATAGCGCCTCCTGCAAGTGTCGAGGCGCCAACCAGGCCAGCTGCGCTTCCGGCCAGATCCGGCCTCACCGACATCGCCCCGGAGTTGCTGCTCGGCATTGTCAGGCCGTTTCCAATTCCGACAAAGAGCGTGCTGCCAAAGAACACCCAGGGCGATAACCAGCCGGAGATGAGGAGCAACAATCCGAACGTCAGGCCTGAGCATGCCACGATCCTTCCGATCAGCATCATCGTGGGCAGGGAGACCGTTGCGGCAAACCGGCCGGCCAGGAAACCGCCGGCAGAAAATCCCATGGTTATGCTGCCAATCAGGAAACCCAGCTGGACAGTCGTCACTCCGAAGGTTGCGGTTGCCGCCAGAGGAGCGCCAGCCAGAAAGATATAAAAGGCTCCGGTAGAAAATGCCGTGCAGATCGCATAGGCAAAAAACCGTCTTTCTCTCAACAAGGCGGTGAAATTGTCGCGTTCTTCCTGCTCGCCGTCACCATGACCTTTTCGCGTTTCTCCAAGATCGAACCAGCAAAGCAACAACAACACAATTCCAAAGAACGCATAGAAATAGAAACTTGTGCGCCAGCCAAACGTTGAGTCCAGGATCCCGCCAAGAACGGGTCCGAGCATGGGTGCAATCGCCATGCTCATGGTGATGTAACCAATCAGGCCGGCTGCCTCGCGTGGTGGGTTGGTGTCACGCACGATCGCCAGCGAGAGAGTGAAACCCGCCGTGACGCTTCCCTGCAGCATCCTGAAAGTCAGAAACACCCATATGTTCTGGGCAAGGGAGCAGACAATCGACGAGATGCAGAAGATGGTGAGCGCGACCAGAAGGACCGGACGCCGCCCGAAGCGGTCGGACAAGGGGCCGGCAATCAACTGAATGACGGCAGTGACCGCCAGGTATCCGGCAATTGCCACGCTCACAAGCGCATAATCGGTTTTCAGGTCGCGGGCAATGTTCTCCAACGAAGGCAGAAACATGTTCAGCGAAAGCGGAGAAAATGCCGTCAGCAATATGATCGTCAAAAGGTGAGGTGGCGTTCTGGGGTTGGAAATCACTTGGTTGGGTCTTTCAAAAAAATACCCCCGAACTTGGTCGGGGGCGCATGGGAAACGGATATGAATGCCGCTACCGGTCCATGCACCTTCTGTTCACTATAACGACGGATCTGAAAGTCATTGGTGTCTTTCTGAAGTGGGCTTGAGTGCTCAGTGACTGGCGATCACTAAGTCAGGGATTTGATCTTTTTGCAATTCAAACTCACTCCAACTGCCCATGAACCGCGACAAGATCCAGTTCTGCTGCCTGCGTTGCAATTGCGCTGTAGCTTTCCTTCACACCTTCCTCCGCCAGTTCCCGCTGAACCGCCAGAAGCGTGTTTTCGTCATGCTCTTCGCAGAGTTCGGCCATGTAGGCGAGTTCCTCGGCCGCGACGCTGTGCGCGGCCTCGACTGACGGAGCACCATAGACATCGACGAAATGCTGCGCCAGCCGGTCAATCAGAGCGTTGAACTCGGGCTCTTCAATTGGTGTGATGGCAACAAAGGTCACCCGGCCGAAAGTCTCCAGCCCCAGCCAACCATTGGTAAAGGCCTGGCGGGCCTTGCCGGTGAGGTCTGCCTGCGTCCAGTCGGAAAACTCAAATCCGCCGGACAGGCACCATTCGCCGGTGCGGGCAGGGGAGAAATAGACGTTACGGTCGCTGTCATCCATATGAACGGCACGGGCAAGTTTCATGGGTTATCCCTCAAGTCGGCTGGAGAGTGGGATCAGGATCGTTTCGTCACCGGTCCTGAGCAACATGCCGAAATGTTCGTCGACACCAACGAAAGTGCCTGACTGTCCATCGATTTCAATTGGGTCGCCGAGGTTCGATGCCACTCCGCGCCAATCGGCATGGACGGGCCGCAGACCTTCGTCGAGCCACCTGTTGATCCAGTAGAGCGAATGACGCACCCAGCTTTCGAGCAAACGATCCGCGGAGATGTCCGCACAGCCTTCTTCGGACAGAAAAGTCCGGTCCGAGGCAACGCCCGGGTCGGGCTCGGAGCTTTTCATGTTGAGGTCCAGCCCCAGCACGAGCCAATCGGGAACAGCGTCCGGTTCTTTCGTCGATGCCTTGACGCGCATCTTTCCGCAGACAGCGCCGTTGACGCGAATGGTGCCGTCCCACCCCAGATGAACGGCAACTTCCGGCGGTGCAAGCGCTCCAAGGGCTGCCTGAAGTCCAAGCCCGCAGACTGGAAGGGTGGCCATGGCCTCCTCAAGCGGGACCTCCGGCGCGAAAATCAGGCTCGCACACAGGACATCGCCGGAAAGATTGTAGACGACCGTCCCAGGATCGGTTCCGGTGATCGCCAGTGCTGTGGCCCGCTCGAAGGGATCCGCGTTTCCGGTCAGGGGCTCGCCCTGAAAGAGAGGCGGGAACTGAAGGTCGCTCATGCATGACCTCCGGCAACAAGTTTCCCGGCAAGCTGCTGGAACACACTTGCCTCAGGCGCATCGGGGGATTTCACCGCGATGGGCGTGCCACCGTCCGCCGCCAGCCGGATGTTGAGATGAAGCGGCACTTCAGCCAGAAGCGGAACGCCGAGTTTTTCAGCTTCGACAGCAACGCCGCCATGGCCGAAGACATGTTCTTCATGCCCGCAATTGGAACATATATGCGTCGACATGTTCTCGATCATGCCGAGCAGTGGAACGTTCATCTGCTGGAACATGTCAATCCCCTTGCGCGCATCCAGAAGGGCAACGTCCTGGGGTGTAGAAACAATGATCGCGCCGTCGACGATGAATTTCTGGCTGAGGGTCATCTGGACATCGCCTGTGCCCGGTGGCAGATCGACGATCAGTACGTCAAGCGCCCCCCATTGCACCTGGCCGACCATCTGCTGCAAGGCGCCCATCAGCATTGGGCCGCGCCAGACGACAGCCTGATCTCCGGAAGTCATCAGACCGATCGACATCATGGTCACGCCGTGATTGCGCAGGGGCAGGATCATCTGGCCGTCCGGCGAGGTCGGGCGGCCCGAAATGCCAAGCATTTTCGGTTGGGACGGGCCATAGACATCCGCATCCAGCAGGCCGACCTTGCGTCCTTCAGCGGCAAGCGCACAGGCCAGATTGGCCGCAACAGTGGACTTGCCGACACCGCCTTTGCCCGAAGCCACGGCGATGATCCTGTCGATCCCAGGCACCTTTTGCGGTCCTGATGCACCGGCGGGAGCCGGCCGCTGCCTGATAGGCTGCGGTTCTGACGCGGATGAGGGAGCCGCTGGGGGCTGGTCGGAATGCGAGGTAAGGATGATCTGCACGTCCTCGCATCCGTCCAGAGCCTTCAGCCTGTGCTCGGCTTCCAGCTTCAGGTCATCCATCTCGCCGACGCGGCCCGCGTCAATCTCCATGACGAAGCGGATATTGCCACCGTTCACCTGAAGGGCGCGCATCATGCCGGAGGCAACGATGTCGTCGCCCGTGGCCGGGTCAGCGATCGTTTTCAGCGTATTCAGAACGGTTTCGCGCGTCAGGGACACGTTCGGCTTACCCCTCTATTTCGCCGTCAACCACATGTTCAAGACCGAGCTCCTCGATCGTAACGACGGCCTTGACCTTGAACGTCTTGCCGTCGGCAGGGCCGGCATTGCGGACAGCTTCTTCAATCGCCTGCTGAGAGGTAACGCCCACCTGCTTCAGGAATTTGCGCATCGACATGTTGAAATCGTCACTCATCTTGTTCTCCTTGTGATGGCGGGGTGCATTGACGGCTCGTGGAATTGGCTCCTAACCTATGGCCACTTGCCAGCAACGTGAGGGAGGAGCGCGTGTGCGGCCGTTTTCTGGTCTTGTGCCTGTTCAGTTTGATAGTAAGTGCCGGATTCATATCATCTGGCAAGGCCAACTCGCGAATGTTCCGGCTGAGTGCTCCGGAAGCGCTGGTTGCGTCAGGGTTTTTGAAGCACCTGCTGCCGAGGTTTTCTCTCAAGACCGGCGTCAAGATTGAGATCGTTCCCGAGGCAACAGATGCAGACGCGCGGTTTTCAAGCTCGTCTGACGGTGTCCCAGTGTTTTCCGGGCTCGATAGCGAATGGGTTCTGGTGATCTCCAGGGAAAATGAACACGTGATCCGGTTCAGGGACTGGATCACCGGTGAGGTCGGCAGAAAGACCATCGACGCGTTTCGCGCTGACGGGAAAGCGGTCTTTACTGCCGCTGTCGCCAAACCCAAAGACCAAGGCCCGCAATTGATTGCCGGAGATGTCGTTTCCGGAGAAAAGCTTGCAGTTCTCCATTGCGGGCGCTGCCATATGGTCAACGAAACGACACGCCTGACCACGATCGGCTCGACGCCGTCATTTGCGATCATGCGAAACTTTTCGGATTGGCGCGTGCGCTTTGAGGCCTTTTTCTCGCTCAACCCGCATCCGTCCTTCACCCAGGTTGAAGGCGTTACGGAGCCTTTTGACGTCAGCCGGCCACCTTCAATCGTTCCCCTGGAGCTGACGCTTGACGAGCTTGACGCCATCCTGGCTTTCGTCTCGCAGATCCAGCCGGCGGATCTCGGGGCGCCAATCCAGTACGATTGATCGGGTCCACACGGTGTCAATGGTCACGCCGTTTGCTGATGTAATCGTCAGTCGTGCGAACGCGCGGCCGTTCCCCCATGGCAAAGGGATTGTCTTGCGAGTGATAGACAGAATTCACCCGGCAGTCGTCGCACATCTGGATGAGCTTGATTGCCTTGTTGTCCTGGAACATGGAGTGGTTGCCGGCAAGTTTTTCCGTCAGCCGTTCAACGGTTGACCGCACACCGAAAGGCTTTCCGCATTCGATACACGAAAACGGTTCCTCCTCCTTGAGGACAACTGGTGCAAGAGCCTTGTCGCCAAGGTTCAGACGCGGTTCCAGCGTCAGGGCGCTTTCCGGGCACAGGTTGGCGCAGATGCCGCATTGCAGGCAGGCGTCCTCCTGGAAACGCAGCTGCGGCATGTCCGGGTTTTCCTTCAAGGCACCGGACGGGCACAGCGAAACGCAGGAGAGGCACAGCGTGCAGGCATCGACGTTCAGATTGACAGCGCCATAAGGCGCCCCTGACGGCAGCGCAATCACAGCATCGGACTCATTGAGTGCTTTGGCCGCCAGCCGGGTCACTTGTCTGCGCGAACCGAGAGGCAGAATGGGTTGGGTGGCCGGAACCTCATCAGGGTCGCTGTAGAGGTTATTTTCCAGCGCATCCGGATCTAACGGTTCAATCAGCTGGACACGTTCTTGACCGGCGATGGCATTTGCCAGATCTGCCTGAAGCGGCAGGCCTTCCTTCTCAGTCTTCGGAGACAGCAGAATGGTCACGGAAGCGAACCCGCCCGCCAGTGCAGCGAGAGCTTCCGCATGGCCGAAACTGGCCAAGGCCGTCATCTCCAGCGGTATGACATCTGCGGGCAAACCCTTGCCATAACGGGCACTCAGACGGATGAGATCGGCGCCGTGACTACTGTCATGAACCAGGAGGCGCGGGGCATTGGTGGCAAGTTTCCGCCAGGTGGAGGTAAGCGTTTCAATTCGCTTGAAGGTATGTTCCACCGGTGGTGCATCGTAGGAGATGGCACCGGAAGGGCAGACCGCGGAGCAATTGCCGCAACCGGCGCAAATCATGGCGTCAACGGCAACATGATCGCCATCAGGTGTAATGGCTCCGGTTGGGCACAGGTCCAGACACCGTGTGCAGCCTGTTTTCTGCGCTCTTGAATGAGCACAAAGATGCTCATCGAGCTTGACATAGATCGGTTTTTCAAAGGTTCCGACAAGCTGCGAGGCTTCCAGCAAGGCCTTCGTTCGGGCTTGGATGCTGCCAGGATCAGCGCGCAGATAACCCTCACGCTTCTCCGGTGCCGGGAACAACGGGACCGCTCGTCCAAGATCAAGAACGATGTCGCATTCGGTCCTGCCACCGCTGCGGGGGGATGTCCAACTGAAGGTACCACGTCCACCCGGAATGCGTTCCTGCAAGGCATCGAAGGAGAGCTGGAACTGACCGAGTGAACCTTTCGCGGACTTGATCCGACCTCTGACAATGTCAAAACGGCGATCATCCGAGAGCGGTAATTCGGCATCCGGATCAAGGAGAACCGTCACGCTCAGGATTTCGCAAAGGTCTTCGGCAGCTGAAAGCGCCGTTTCCATATCCCCCAGAATGAGACAGGTGCCGCCGGAGGTAACATCCACGACCTTTTCGCCCGGCTGCGGCAAGGCAGCTTCTGCAATCAGGGCCGCCATCTTCGCGGTTGGCGGACGGCTTTCTTCCGCCCAGCCAGCGCGATCCCGGATATCAACCGTTGCCGGCGCGTCAGTTTCCAGGTCGCCCGCAATCTCTTCGAAAAAGTGCTGTTCCTGGCTGCAGGCAATCATCACATTGCCGTCCCGGATGGCTTCCTCGGTGATTGCCGCTTCCGACCGGCAGAGCTCGGAATGGACTTTCGAGCACGAAATACCGGTTGCCGATTCGATCCGTTCTGCGTCGATTGACTGACTTTTCAGGCAGTCGCACAGCAGAATCTTGCTGTATGTCATCGCTTGCGCGTCCTCTCCCCCCGGACCATCGCCTCCCAATTCTCCTCATGGAAAGTCGATTTGTCCGACTGACATAACAAGGGCGGTTGTCCGTCCGCGTCAAGTTCGACTTCTGCGGGGCTTGAAATTTGTCCGGCTTGCTACAGCATGTAGGACAAATAACAAAAAACGAAATGGAAACCGGCGGGTGGGAGGAACGATCCGCAGTGACAAGCGAACGAACACGTACAATGCCGGTCGGTGTTGTAGTCAGACGATTGCCCGGTGTGACACGCTGGCAGAAGTGGTCCTGGCGGCCAGTATCGCTTCTGCCCGGAGCCAAGGAGGCAGACTGGACGGTGCTTCGGAAAGAGGGAGACGCGGTAGAGTACCACGCTGCGACCCTGAGCCTTGAATTGCACCGCACGGATACCGAAGCCTATCTGACCGCGCTATCCGACAAGGTGCCTTCAATCTACGTCGTCATGCGTTCGGCCGACGAGACCGAACGCGACGTGCCGATGGACGTGATGTTTCTGACTGCATCCGCCTATGAAGGGCAGGATTACGCGGATGCAAGCGATGTCATGGTCGAAAAAGTGCCGATGCCCCCGGGTTTGATTGCCTGGATCAGGGAATTTGTCGAAGCGCATCATGAAGAGGAAATCTTCATCAAGCGAAAGCGGGACAAAAAGCGGATCGATCTGGTGGAGGATGGTGTCGGAGATCCGAGAATCCGGCAGCTCAGCGATGTTTACCGGGCACCGGGCCGCAAGCCGAAGGACACTTTGCAGTGATCGGGTGGAAGCGATGAGCGGACCTGAAAAGACGGGCACGGATTTCTGGTCCCGCCGCAAGGCAGCGGTGCGCAAGGCTGAAGAGGCGGAGCAGGCCGAAAAACAAGCCGAAGTGCAGGCGGAGGCCCGGGCTGAACTGGAGCAGAAGACCGATGAGGAAATTCTGCAGGAGCTGGAATTGCCGGACCCGGACACACTTGGCGAGGGAGACGATTTTTCCAAGTTCCTGGATGGCGCGGTGCCGGAGCGTCTGCGCCGCCGGGCATTGCGCCGGCTCTGGGCGCTGAACCCGGTTCTGGCCAATCTGGACGGTCTTGTCGAATATGCCGAGGACTACACGGATGCGGCAACGGTCGTTCCAGATCTTCAGACTGTCTACAAGATCGGCAAGGGTATGCTGGATCGGTTTGCTGTAGACGGAGAGGCAGAAGATGCGGAAGCCGGGACTGCCGCAGTCATCGAAGCTGAGGGAAGTCTGGAAAGCGGTTCTGAGTTGCGGCACGAAGAAAATACTGCGTCGCACAATGATTTTTTACAAAAAAGAAAAACATCTATGCAATTGACGCAAAGTGACGAACTCGTGCACTCTAGAAAACAAGGGGCCGACTCACTTGACTTACCAGATTCCGCCCTAGTTGATGCTGAAGAAGAACCTCGTCCATCGAGGCGCCGAATACGATTCGACTATTCATAATACTAAAGTCGAATATCGGGCTGAAAGTAAAGTTACTGCTGCGTTTGAGGGAGGTGCATCGCGGATGTCCGCAGTGTCAATGGAATACGTGATCGATCCGGAAGATCGGGCACGAGCGGATCTCTATGACTTTCTGGGGCTTCTCCTTGTCAAACCTGCCGATGCCGAGCTGTTGCGGAAGCTTGCCGGCTTGCAGGGTGATGACACTCCCATCGGAAACGCACTCAATGTGCTGGCAAAGATTGCCTCGGTGACTTCACCTGAAACTGCGGAAAGAGAATTCAACGCCCTGTTCATCGGTCTGGGACGCGGTGAGCTGCTGCCCTATGCCAGCCACTACCTGACGGGGTTTTTGAACGAAAAGCCGCTGGCCAACCTGCGCGAGGATATGGCGAAACGCGGCATCAGCCGTGCCGAGGGAAAACACGAACCGGAAGACAACATCGCATCTCTCATGGAAATGATGGGTGGAATGATCGTCGGCCGGTTCGGATCGGTGACCTCGGTCGGCGAGCAACGCGCATTTTTCAAGGCTCATGTCGAACCATGGGCCATTCATTTTTTCACTGATTTGGAAGCAACGAAGAGTTCCGTGTTCTACGGAGCAATCGGATCACTTGGCCGGCATTTCATGGAGATTGAAACCGAAGCTTTCGGCATGCTGCCCAATTGATATTCGCGTTGGCAATTTAGGCGGCGGGTGCCGCCGCAAGGAGAGGAGGATTGCAACGATGAAACGACCCGACCAGGCGGAGCCCAAGGAGGGGGCTGGACGCCGGGATTTCTTGAAACTGGCTGCCTTGTCGGCACCAGCTGCCGTGGCTGCGACTGCAGTCAGCGGTACAGCCGAAGCGGCTGAAGCTGATCCCACATCAACCAAAATGCAGGACACTGCGCATACACGCGCCTATTTCGACAGCGCCCGGTTCTAACTGGACCCTGTGAGTACCCCCGGCCGATGGTTGCGTGACGCCCGATGGCCGGTTCACTGAAAACCCAGCCGTATCAATTTTGATACAAGCAAGGTAGGGCAACATGCTTAGGAAAAAGACCAATGGGGTTGCGCGACGCCCCCAGGGTGCAAGTATCCTTAGAGACGCTGCACATAAATCGGTAGATCGCCGAACCTTTCTGAAGGGATCCGGTCTTGCCGCAGGCGGCCTGGCCGCCATTACTGCCACAGGCGGTTCCGTAACCAAAGCCAAGGCACAATCCGCGAACGATGCGGTCAATCTCGTAAAATCCGTATGTACGCATTGTTCCGTGGGATGCACGGTCATTGCTGAAGTCAAGAACGGCGTCTGGACCGGCCAGGAGCCGGGATGGGACAGCCCGTTCAACCTTGGCGCCCATTGCGCCAAAGGCGCCTCGGTGCGTGAACACGCCCATGGCGAGCGCCGCCTGAAATACCCGATGAAAAAGGTGGATGGCGAGTGGAAGCGGATCAGCTGGGATGAGGCGATCAATGAGATCGGCGACCAGATGATGCAGATCCGCGAAGAAAGCGGCCCCGACAGCGTCTACTGGCTGGGCTCGGCGAAGCACAACAACGAGCAGGCCTATCTCTTCCGCAAGTTTGCGGCCTACTGGGGAACCAACAACGTCGATCACCAGGCACGTATCTGCCATTCGACAACGGTTGCCGGCGTAGCCAACACATGGGGCTACGGCGCCATGACCAACAGCTACAACGACATCCACAATTCCCAGGCAATCTTCATCATCGGCGGTAATCCGGCGGAAGCACACCCGGTTTCGCTGCTGCATGTGCTGCGCGCCAAGGAACAGAACAACGCACCGCTGATCGTCTGCGATCCGCGTTTCACCCGCACCGCGGCTCATGCCGACGAGTATGTGCGCTTCCGTCCGGGTACGGACGTTGCCCTGATCTGGGGCATTCTGTGGCACATCTTCGAAAACGGTTGGGAAGACAAGGAGTTCATCCGCACCCGTGTCTGGGGCATGGACCAGATTCGCGAGGAAGTCGCCAAGTGGTCGCCGGATGAAGTCGAGCGGGTGACCGGTACGCCGGAAAGCCAGCTGAGACGCGTTGCCCGCACATTGGCAAACAATCGTCCGGGCACCGTGATCTGGTGCATGGGTGGAACGCAGCACACCAATGGCAACAACAACACCCGTGCCTACTGCATACTGCAGCTTGCGCTGGGCAACATGGGCACGAGCGGCGGTGGCACCAACATCTTCCGCGGCCACGACAACGTTCAGGGCGCGACCGACCTTGGCGTTCTCAGCCACACGCTGCCGGGCTATTACGGCCTGAGCGCAGGTGCCTGGGGGCACTGGTCCCGTGTCTGGGAAGAAGACCCCGAGTGGCTCAAGAGCCAGTTCGCGACGGTGACCGGAGCGGACGGCAAAGAGAAGAACCTCATGAACCTGACCGGCATCCCGGTCAGCCGCTGGATCGATGGTGTTCTGGAAGATCCGGCAAACACCGATCAGCCGAACGCCGTGCGGGCGATGGTTCTTTGGGGGCACGCTCCGAACTCCCAAACCCGCATGACGGAAATGAAAAAAGCGATGGAAATGCTGGATACGCTGGTCGTGATTGACCCCTATCCGACCGTTTCCGCCGTGCTTCATGACCGAACCGATGGTGTCTACCTGCTGCCGGCCTGTACCCAGTTCGAAACCCGCGGTTCGGTGACCGCGTCGAACCGGTCCTTGCAGTGGCGCGACAAGATCGTTGATCCGTTGTTCGAGAGCCTGCCGGATGAAGTCATCATGGCCAAGTTCGCGAACAAGTTCGGTTGGGCCGATCGTCTCTTCCGCAACATCGAAATGGAAGATGCGGAAACGCCGAATGTCGAGAGCATCACCCGGGAGTTCAACCGTGGTCTCTGGACGATCGGCTATACCGGTCAGTCGCCCGAGCGGATCAAGTCGCATATGGCCAACCAGCACACATTCGACCGGACGACGCTTCAGGCTGTCGGCGGCCCGAATGACGGCGAATACTACGGTTTGCCGTGGCCGTGCTGGGGAACCGCGGACATGAAACATCCCGGTACGCCGAACCTCTACGACATGTCCAAGCCTGTCGGTGAGGGCGGGTTGTGCTTCCGTGCGCGCTTCGGCGTGGAACGGGACGGCGACAACCTGCTTGCAGACGGTGTTTCCAATCCGGGTGCGGAAATCCAGGATGGCTATCCCGAATTCACCATGCAGATGCTGATGGACCTGGGTTGGGACAGCGATCTGACGGAAGAGGAACGGCTTGCCATTGAAGCGGTTGCCGGTCCGAAGACCAACTGGAAGACCGATTTGTCCGGCGGCATCCAGAGAGTGGCGATCAAGCATGGCTGCGCGCCGTTCGGTAACGCCAAGGCCCGTGCGGTCGTCTGGACCTTCCCGGATCCGATACCGCTCCACCGCGAGCCGCTCTACACCAACCGCCGGGACCTGGTGGCGGACTATCCGACCTACGAAGATCGGAAGTTCTATCGTCTGCCAACCCTTTACGCCTCGATCCAGAAGCAGGATTTCTCGAAAGAGTTTCCGATAATCCTGACCTCCGGACGCCTCGTGGAATATGAGGGTGGCGGGGACGAAACCCGGTCGAACCCATGGCTCGCCGAACTTCAGCAGGACATGTTTGTCGAAATCAATCCAAGGGATGCCAACAATCTCGGAATCCGGGACGGCGCGCAGGTCTGGGTTGAAGGTCCGGAAGGCGGCAAGGTCAAGGTCATGGCAATGGTGACCGAACGGGTCGGAGAAGGCGTTGCCTTCATGCCGTTCCACTTCGGCGGTCATTTCCAGGGCGAGGACCAGCGGTCCAAGTATCCGAAAGGTGCCGATCCGTATGTTCTGGGGGAAAGCAGTAACACCGCTCAAACCTACGGCTACGACTCGGTGACGCAAATGCAGGAGACCAAAGCGACTCTCTGCAGGATCTCGGCAGCGTAAGGAGGAGACGCAATGGCAAGATCAAAGTTCCTTTGTGATGCCGAACGCTGCATTGAGTGCAATGCCTGCGTTACAGCATGTAAGAACGAAAACGAAGTGCCGTGGGGGATCAATCGACGCCGCGTCGTGACCATCAATGATGGTAAGCCCGGCGAGCGGTCGATCTCCGTGGCATGCATGCACTGTTCGGACGCACCCTGCATGGCGGTGTGCCCGGTTGATTGTTTCTACCAGACCGAAGAAGGTGTGGTCCTGCACTCCAAGGACCTTTGCATTGGCTGCGGCTACTGCTTCTACGCCTGTCCGTTCGGTGCACCGCAGTTCCCGCAGGCGGGCAACTTCGGTTCGCGCGGCAAGATGGACAAGTGCACCTTCTGCGCTGGCGGTCCGGAAGAAAACAATTCGACTGTCGAAAAGGCAAAGTACGGCAGCAACCGCATTGCCGAAGGCAAACTGCCGCTCTGTGCGGAAATGTGCTCCACCAAGGCCCTGCTGGCCGGTAATGGCGACGTCGTTTCAGCCATTTACCGCGAACGCGTCGTTGCACGCGGCTTCGGTTCCGGTGCCTGGGGCTGGGGTACGGCCTACGGCCAGAAAGGCGGCTGACCAGAACTCAAGGCGGCGGTTACCCGTTCACGCGGGGAGCCGCGGCCGTTGAGCCGGCAGAAACGATTTTTAGACAGGGCGGTGCTTGCCGGCATGCGTCGGCGTGTGTGCCGCCCCGTCTGTCTCCGTTGATTTCAGGTGTGAGGGTCCCGTCATGAAGCGTTTGATACTGGCGGCTGTCGTTCTTCTTGCTTTCCTGACACAAGGATTTGCGCAGGATCAGCCTCCAGGCCAGGAACAGCCAGCTGAACGGGCCGCGACCGGCGGTGCGCAGACCCTGGAAGACATCATGCGGCGTCAACGCGGTGAAAAGGTGGATTATGATTTCCGCCGAAGTGCCACCGGAGACCCGAATTCAGCCGCAGCGATCTCATCACAACTGGGCACGCTGGGTGGAGTGTCCGACCCGGAGCTCTGGAGGGCTCTGCGGTACGGCACGGCAGACATCACCGTATCGTCCGGCGGAAAACCGGCTACTGTTCTGATGCAGGATGGCGGTATGCGCTGGCTGGAGTGGCGCAAGGGGCCGTTGGCGACTTACGGTGCCTATCTGCTGCTCGGAACACTCGTATTTCTTGCGCTCTTTTATCTCATCCGCGGCCGCATTCGGATCGACGGACAGAAAACCGGCCAGACCATCACCCGATTCAAGGCGGTCGAAAGGCTCAGTCACTGGCTGCTTGCCGGCAGTTTCATTTTGCTTGCGATCACAGGGTTGCTGACGCTTTTCGGCCGGTTCGCGATTATCCCGCTGATCGGCAAGGATGCCTTTGCTCCTGTCGCGCTGGCTTCAAAGTGGATCCACAACAATGTTGCCTGGGCCTTCATACTTGGCCTCATCATGGTTTTTGTCATGTGGGTTTCTCATAACATTCCCAACAAGACGGACCTGAAATGGATTGCTGTTGGTGGAGGATTGCTCAAGAAAGGCGTGCATCCGCCGGCACGAAAGTTCAACTTCGGCCAGAAGCTCATTTTCTGGGGTGTCATCGTCCTGGGAGCATCCATCTCCGTTTCCGGAATATCGCTTCTCTTTCCGTTCGAGTTCCCGATGTTTGCGGCCACCTTTGAGGTCTTGAACGCGACCGGCATTCCTCAGCTCCTGGGCTTCGGCACGCTGCCGACGCAACTTGCCCCGCATGAAGAGATGCAATTCGCGCAGCTATGGCACGCCATTGTCGCCTTCCTGATGATGGCGATGATCCTGGCGCATATCTATATCGGCTCGGTCGGCATGGAAGGCGCGTATGATGCCATGGGCTCCGGTGAGGTCGAACTGCAATGGGCGCGCGAACACCATGGCCTGTGGGTGGAAGAGGTTGAGGAAGCCGAAAGGCAGGCCGAATCCAAACACGCTGTACCGGCCGAATAGGCGCGAGAAACCATGCGTTTTTTCTGCGCCCCTGGTTTGCCGTTCGGCAGCCCGAAGGGCGTTGCCGAAAACTGGCGGATTTCTCCAACTGCCATGGTTGCAGCATTGGTTGTCCTGCTGTGCGCCGGCTTGAGTTCGCCGAGTTCCGGAGCGGAGTTCCAGACGCTGAAGGGGCACGGTGGACCGGTTATGGATATCTCCGTTTCACCGACAAACGGACTTGTCGCGACGGCCAGTTTCGACAATTCCGTTGGAGTCTGGTCGGGCCGGACGCCTCGTTGGCTGGAGGGGCATGAAGCGGCCGTGAAGGTGGTCCGGTTTGTCGATGGTACCCGCATCGTTTCTGCCGGCGATGACAACGACCTGATCCTTTGGGATCTGGAGACCGGAACGCAGAACCGCTTGGAGGGACACACGGCCAAGGTGATTGGGCTTGCCGTCTCTCCTGATCGTCAATTGATCGCCAGCGCCAGCTGGGACACCCGTATCGGGCTTTGGCCAGTGCAAGGAGGCGCGCCGGTGTTTCTTGAAGGACACACGGCTGGCGTTAACAAGATTGCGTTTTCGCGGGATGGCAAATGGCTCTTTTCGGCCTCTGTCGATGGTTCGATCAAGCTATGGAAGCTTGGAGAGAATGCCGAAAAGCGCATCATCGACCGGAATGGTTTTGGCATAAACGTCATGGTGCTCGGCGGAGACAAGGCCGGGTCGGCTGCCTGGATCGCTTATGGTTCGCAAGACGGTGTGACCCGGATTGTCGATCTGGCGACGGATGAGAGGCTTCACGACTTTGCATTGGAACGACGCCCCATCCTGGCGATGGCGCTCAGCCCGGACGGTTCGCGGCTGGCAACAGGTGACGGACACGGTTTCATCACCGTAATCGACACCAAGACCTGGTCGATCGAAAAGGATTTCAAGGCGGCGCTGAAAGGCCCGATCTGGGCGCTGGCGTTTTCGAAGGACGGCCAGGTGCTGCATGCGGGCGGGATCGAGAACATCGTTTATTCCTGGCCGGTCGCGGATCTTGCGTCATACGATCCGATGGTCCAGGAAACACCGCAGTTTCTGCGCAAACCCGAAGACATGTCCAACGGGGAACGGCAGTTCGCGCGCAAGTGTTCGATCTGTCACGCTTTGACCGCTGATGGCGGCCGCAAGGCAGGGCCGACGCTTTACAAGGTTTTTGGCAGAAGGGCGGGAACCCTGACCGGCTATCCCTATTCAGAAACCCTGGCCGGATCTGATATCATCTGGTCGGAAGAGACGATCAATCAGCTGTTTCTGGATGGTCCGGATCACTTTATTCCGGGATCCAAAATGCCCATGCAACGGATAACCGGATCTGAAGACCGCGATGATCTGATAGACTTCCTGAAAACGGCAACGAACGCCGGGGCAACTGGTGGAGGAACGCAATGAAAACCATGCTTCTTGCCTTTGTCGCAATCGCAGTGATTGCGATCGGGGCCAACCAGGCCCTGGAGCATCTGGGTTTTTCCAGTGCCGAGCAGACCAGCAGTTCTTCCGTCCGGTTGGGAGATTAGGCGCCGACAGCGAGGCGCTGTTGGCATGAAGGCTTCTCCCTCTCCTTGTGGGGAGGAGAGGGAGCGGGTAAGAGGGCTGGCACTCGCGACGCCGAGTGTCAGCCCTCACCCAATTTGGTTACGAGCAGGGGTAAATTCATCCGCTCGCAACTGGAAATCCCCACATAAAATGAAGTCAGCCGGACCCGTCATTCGCATTCGGGAAAAACAGCTGCTGCCCGTCCACCTTGTAGGAAGCAATGGCCGCCTGGCCTTCGTTCGATAGGAGCCAGTCGACAAAAGCCTGTCCCAATTTCGCCTTCACATGCGGATGGGATTCGGGGTTCACCAGAACAACGCCATACTGGTTGAACATCTTCGGATCGCCCTCGACCATGATTTGATAATCGCCCTTGTTTCCAAAGGCGATCCAGGTGGCGCGGTCGGTCATGATATAGGCACCCATTCCGGTGCCGGTGTTCAGGGTTGCGCCCATGCCGGAACCGGTTTCCCGGTACCAGTCGCCAGAAGCAGCGCCAGCGTCGATGTTCGCGGCCTTCCACAGTCGCAGCTCTGCCTTGTGTGTGCCGCTGTCGTCGCCGCGGGACGCAAACAGGGTTTTTGCTTCGGCAATCTTTCGCAGTGCCTCCATCACATTGTTCGAACCGGATATTTTCGCCGGGTCGGAGGCCGGGCCCACGATTACAAAGTCGTTGTACATGACGTCTGAACGGGCAACGCCAAATCCGTCGGCGACAAACTTCTCCTCCGATGGTTTTGAATGAACCAACAGGACATCGCCGTCGCCGTTGGCCGCATTTCGAATGGCCTGTCCGGTGCCAACGGCAACCACCCTGACCTGAATGCCGGTCCTGTCCTGGAACCTGGGCAGAAGATAATCGAACAGACCCGAATTCTGGGTAGAGGTGGTCGACTGAACGATGATGAATTTCTCGTCTGCCTCTGCCTGTTGACCTATTAGTTGAAAAATCATGGCGGCGCCGAGGAGCGCCAGAAGAGCTCGTCTGATCAACGGATCCTCCCGGAGTGATCACGCAAAATTTGGGTGTTGGGTCCAAGATAGAGACGACCGTCGCGCCAGGCGCGTACCGGTTCGCTTTGAGGAGAATTGAGAACCTCTTCGACTGAACCGGTCTCGGCAACCTTGCCGTCCTGCAGAAAGATCACGTTTTCGCCCAATCGCCTGGCCTGACCGGCGTCATGGGTCACCAGAACAATGGTTACGCCACGGGCATTGGCATCCACCAGCAGGTCTTCAATGGCTGCGGTGGAAGCTGGATCCAGATTGGCTGTCGGTTCATCCAGAAAGAGAAGAGCAGGCTCGCATGCAAGCGCCCGCACCACGGCAAGGCGTTGCTGTTCGCCACCGGAAAGCAGGCGGGCTGGTCGCTGCGCCAGATGCGACAGGCCTGCCGAGGCGAGGGCTTTGTCGATCTTCCCGGCCCGTTCTCCACCGCGCAACCCGCGAACAGAAAGCGCAAACTTGAGATTGGCCAGAACAGAACGGCGCAGCAGAACCGGGCGCTGGAAAACCATTGCCTGGGAACGTCGTGCCTGCGTACTCAACGGTTTCGATTTCCAGAGTACCTCGCCCTGCTGGGCTTTGAGCAGCCCGTGAAGAAGACGTAGCAACAGGCTTTTGCCTGCTCCGTTGGGGCCCATGATCAATGTGCGCGTGCCTTGCCCGATTTGAAGGTCGACACCCTCGAGCAGAACTTCCTTGCCGGCTGAGAACGTAAGTCCGTTGGCCTCCAGAAGAGGAGCTTCCTGGTGGGCGAGCTGCGACGAGGAAGGTGCGGATGTCGTGTCGAAAGCAAGATCACGCATAGGCGGCCCTCGCGGCTGATGCCCGAAGGGCCATGACGCAGGCATTCACGACAAAGGCGATCAGAAGGAGAATGACGCCGAGTGCCAGGGCAAGCTGAAGATTGCCCTTTGAGGTTTCCAGCGCGATTGTCGTCGTCATGACGCGGGTCACGTGGTTGATGTTGCCCCCAACGATGATTACGGCTCCGACTTCTGCAACGGCGCGGCCAAAGCCGGCGAGCGCAACCGTGAGAAGGCTGTAACGAGCATCCCACAGGAGCGACGTCAACCGGTCGAGCGGGCCGACGCCCATCGAGGCAAACTGCTCGGAATACTCACGATAGAGATCCTCGACGAGTTGCCGCGTCAGGGCGGCAACGATGGGTGTCACCAGAACCATCTGCGCGATGATCATGGCAGTTGGGGTATAAAGCAACCTGAGCGGACCGAGAGGACCGGTCGCAGACAGCATCAGGTAAACTAGGAGGCCGACAACAACCGGGGGCAGCCCCATGAGAGCATTCAGGACAACAGCCAGAAATGTTCGACCGGGGAACCGGAAGGCTCCAACAGCAGCGCCGAGGGGAAGGCCAATCAGGCAGGCGAAAAAGACAGCCGTCAGCGTCACCCGCATGGACAGGCCAATGATTTCCATCAGGTCCGGATCAAGCGCGAAAACAAGGCCGAATGCTCCGCCAAGCACGCTCCAGAAACTGTCCATTCCTGCATTTCCTCCCGTTCATGGGAAAAAATAACGTAAAATGCATAAAAATAAAAGCTGAACACGCCTCATTCAGCATCAAAAGCGCCATAGCTGCTGTATGGGTAACCGATGTGCCTGATAGGATGGTGCGAGTGCTGCCTTTTAGAGGGCGATCGGCTCCCGTAGTGTCGTGTTCAACTCAAAAAGATTCAGGCATGGTGAGAGCTGCGATTGCAAATCCAGGATGTCACCTCCTGGTGGCGCAAGTTGCTTCGAGAGGGGAGCTTTCGTAAAATTTCTTCAGCTGAAATTGGCCTGTAGTTGATTGGTTCGAAAGGCGGTGCCGGTTGTGAAGGGCTTGTGCATCCTGAGTACCGGTATCTTTTTTGCCCTGCAGTTTGTCTGGGCAGAAGTCCGAACGGCTGTTGCAGATGGGGCTGTCGCGCCTTCTCGAACCATCTCACAGCAGGATACGGGCTCCGAACCGCCTGCTGTCGCAATGCCCGCTCCGAAGCCGGAAAGAGCCGAAGCAGTTGCAACAGCCGAATCTGAAAGGAAACTCAAGCTCAAGATCGGCCAAATGATCCTTGTCGGCTTTCTTGGAAACGATACGGGACAATCCGGCTACCAGTTGGTTCAACGACAATTGAAGAACGGCGAAGTGACCGGCGTCCTTTATCTCGGCAGGAACCTCAGGAACCGTGACACAATCGTGCGAATGAACGCAGGGCTTAAGGGGGCTGCTACTGCGCATGCACCGCCCCTCATCGCGATCGACCAGGAAGGAGGCAAAGTACAACGCCTCAAGCGGTGGCATGGATTCCCTCCGACCTTGTCTGCAAAGCGGATGGCGCGGGCGCGCAATCTGGAAAAGGCGACAACTGCTTATCGCCTTCTGGCGAAGGACCTGTCGAACTGGGGCTTTAATCTCAATCTCGGGCCGGTTGTCGATCTCGACATCAACCCACGTAACCCGATCATCGGTCGTCTCGGGCGGTCCTATTCAAGAAATCCGGAAGTGGTGATCAGCTACAGCGCGGCCTTTATTGACGGGCATCGCAGGGAAGGCGTGATGACGGCGTTGAAGCATTTCCCCGGCCATGGATCCAGCTGGCGGGACAGTCACAAGGGAATGGTCGATGTTTCCAGGACATGGTCACCTAAAGAGCTGGAGCCGTTCAAACGTCTGATTTCGCAAGGGCGAGCGGATCTGATCATGACGGCTCATGTCCATAACAAGGCATTGCAGAAGCCGGCCGAAACAGTCCCGGTCTCGCTTTCCGCCACTGCCTTGTCAGAAGTCTTGCGCGGCAAGCTGGGATTTCAAGGTGTGATTATCTCGGACGATTTGCAGATGGATGCGATCCGCAGAAATTATACGTTTGCCGATGCAGTTGTTGGCGCGGTGAATGCAGGTACCGATATTCTCCTGTTTGCGAACGACAAGCGCCCCGATCCGGAAATTCCTGCCAAGGTTGCCACTATTCTAACCGAAGCCGCCGGAACGGATCCGAAGTTCAAACAAAAGATAGAGGCAGCCTATGAGCGCATCCGCGCTTTGAAGCGTCGCCTGGAAGCAACTTCGTTGCCTCCGGTTCCGAAACCTGGCCCCGATCGCTCTTCAGCCGCCGTGCCAGAGGTGGGAGCGGACAACCGGCAAAACCGGATGCCCGAAGATGAAGATGTTTTGCTTCGTCGCCCGCGGCTGACCTTGCCGGAAGGTTTCGCGCCTTAGGACGCGACCCTCAATAGAGCGTTCGTGGCAGCCATGTCGCGATTATCGGGAAGATCCAGAGAATGCCGACCGCCAATATCTGCAACAGGATGAAAGGCACGACACCTCGATAGATCTGTCCGGTGGTGATCTCCTTCGGTGCCGCGCCTCTCAGATAGAACAGCGAGAAGCCGAAAGGCGGGGTCAGGAACGAGGTTTGGAGGTTGATGGCGATCAGGACCGTCAGCCAGATCGGGTCGATGCCCATCAGGATAAGCGGCGGGATCAGCACCGGCAGCAGGATCACCGAGATCTCGACAAAATCCAGGAAGAAGCCGAGAACAAAGACGAACAGCATCGCAAAGATGAGCGCGCCTGTCGGTCCCCCCGGCATTTCGTTGAGAATGTCATGCACGCGGTCTTCACCGCCGAGCCCAACAAAGACGAGGGAAAAGAAACTGGCCATCAGGATGGTCGCGAAGATCATCGAGGTGACGGTCAGGGTCGACAGAAGAGAGGCCTTCAGAAGACCGTCGGCAAAAGCGGCTTTCAGGATGCGCAGGACAACGCCGAGCGAGAATATGGCCAATCCGGCGTATACCGCTGCAAGAATGTAGCCGCCGATAGTGATGTCAGACCGTTGCAGTCGAACAGGCATTACCGTTGCCGCAACGGCCAGAAAAAGAAGAGCGGCTGTTGCCAGAACGATCAGGCGGGTGGAAACACCCAGACGGCGACCTGCAAGAAGAATCGCGCCGATGGCCCCGACCGAAGCCGCTTCGTTGGGGGAGGCGATGCCGCCAAGGATCGACCCAAGAACCGCGATGATCAGAAGAATGGGCGGAACGATTGCGGCGGCGATTTCTCTGGTCGAGGGCTGGTCGACATGCTCTTTCATTGCCGGCGCGTCGCTGGGGAACAGCCGTGCACGGGCGAGGATGTAAAGGCAGTAAACGACCACGAGCAGCAAGCCCGGTACCATGGCAGCGGCAAAGGTCTGGCCCACCGAAATGGTCTCGATGGTGAATTTGCCCTGGGCATACTGCGCCTGTTGGAAGGCGTTCGACATGACATCGGCGAGAATGATCAGTAGCGTCGAAGGCGGAATGATCTGGCCAAGCGTTCCCGCGGTACAGACCATGCCGGAGGCAAGTTTGGGGTCGTAACCGTTGCGCAGCATTGTCGGCAGGGCAATCAGGCCCATGGCAACAACCGTTGCGCCGACGATGCCGGTTGAGGCGGCGAGCAAGGCACCGACAAGCACAACGGACACTCCAAGCCCGCCATTCATGCGGCCGAAGAGGCGCCCCATCGTTTCCAGTAGCTCCTCGGCAATCCGGCTTTTTTCCAGAATGACACCCATCAACACGAAGAGCGGAATGGCCGTCAGGACGGGATTGGTCAGAACCCCGAAAAAGCGCTGGCCCATGGCGCCCATGAGCTGAATGTTGAAGTCGCCGAGCATCCAGCCAAGAAGGGCAAAGCCGGTGGCAACACCTGCAATGGTGAAGGCAACCGGATAGCCAAGCAGGATGAAGGCGATCAGTGCGCCGAACATGATGAGGTCGAGAGGCAGGCTCATGCTTGGTGGCCTTTCAGGCGCAAGATGTCACGGATCAGTGCCGCCAGGCCTTGAACAAGCAGCAGGACGCAATAGGCCGGAATAAGAGATTTCAGAAGAAAGGAGGCTGGAATTCCGCCAACTGAAATCGGACCCTCCAAGATGGCCCAGCTTCCGCGGACATACGGCCAGGAAAACCACATGAGGACGACAAGTGCCGGTGTGAGCAGGAACAGATGGCCGAATAGGTCAATCCAGGCCTGGGAGCGTCTGGTGCACTTGGCATAAAAGATATCGACCCGGACATGGGCGTTTACGAGAAACGTATATCCGGCGCCCAGCATGAAGATCGCTGCGTGGAAATAGAGCACGCCTTCATCAAGGAAAATGAAACTGTACCCGAAGACGTAGCGTAGCAGCACGATCACGAATTGCAGCAACAGCATGCCAAGCGCAGCCCAGCAAAGCGTGTGGCCTATTACGGCATTGACGCGCTCCAGCGCGCCCGCAAGTCTTTCCATCGCAGTTGGTCCTGCCGTTTTAAAGTGTCGTCGCCCGACATGCTCGGTCTGAATAGGGAACAATTTTGCACTGATTGTCATCCCGGTCTTGACGCGTCAGCGGCAAGACCGGGATCCAGTAATCCGGGTCGTCAGATGTAGCATAAGCACGATTCGGCGTGGTACTGGATCCCCGCCTTCGCAGGGATGGCAATTCAGGCAGTAGAGGGGCTGAAAAGTCCCTCCACTGTGAGCTTGGTCAGTTCACTCGATCGTATTTGCTCAGTCGTACTGATAGTCGAGCAGACGTGCGTTCATCTGACCGTTGTCGGCGTACGGCATGTATTCACGCATCAGTTTGCGGTAGGCGAGGAAGCTTTCGGTGATCCGCTGGACGAGCTCGTCGTCGCTTGCGCGCAGATCGGCAATCACTTCGCCAGCTGCATTGCCCATGGCGACGATGACATCGTCCGGAAGCTTGCGCACCATCACGTCATGCTCGTTGACCAGCTGGGTCAGGGCCTGGGCGTGCTTGGTGTTGTATTCCGTCAGGACATCGTTGTAGAGGCTGGCGCATGCGTGGGAGACGGCTGCCTTCAGATCGTCCGGGAGGTCATTATAGGCTTCCAGGTTGACCGCGCACTCTTCTGCAGATGAGGGTTCACCAACGCCCGGCCAGTAGTAGTTCTTTGCGATCTGGTAGTAGCCGAGGGCACTGTCCGTCCACGGGCCAATGAATTCACCCGCGTCGAGCGCACCCGACTGCAGGGCCTGGAACATTGCCGGGCCGCTCATGGCCTGAACGGCCATTCCGAGCTTGGAGCACATTTCGGAGGCAAGGCCGGTCGATCGGAATTTCAAACCTTTGAGATCATCAACGCTGTTGATCTCGGTGCGGAACCAGCCAGCCCACTGCGGTCCGGAGTTGCCGCACAGGAATGGCTTC
Organism: Roseibium sp. SCP14; assembly: GCF_040329475.1. Lineage (NCBI taxonomy): Bacteria > Pseudomonadati > Pseudomonadota > Alphaproteobacteria > Hyphomicrobiales > Stappiaceae > Roseibium > Roseibium sp. SCP14. Next base: position 705,471 of record NZ_JBDZYH010000002.1, on the reverse strand, counting down.
AGGTTGAAGCGGCCGTAGATTTCATCATAGAGCGCCTGACCTCCACCATGGATCAGCCAACCTGCCTGTTCCGGTGCCGTCAGACCAAATGGCTGGGAACCGAACAGAAGAATACCCTTTGACTTGGAGCCCCAGTAGGCAGGAACCGCGTGGTACAGCTCGGCAGTTCCCTGACCGACGGCATCGAAGACGCCATTGCCCGGTACGATTTCACCGGCAGCGAACAGCTTGACCTCAATGCGGCCACCGGACAGGGCGGTGATGCGGTCAGCCAGCATTTGTGCTGCGACACCGGGGCCCGGCAGGTTTTTCGGCCATGCGGTGACCATGCGCCACTGGCGTACGTCCTGGGCGATGGCGGGAGCGGCCAGAGTTGTTGCTGCTGCGGCTGCCACGGTTCCCGTTGCACCGGCTTTCAGAAAATCACGTCTTTTCATACTAATTCCCCTCGTTTCAAGGTTCCGGATAAGAGCGTTCTGCCTTGGGTTCTAATTGCCCAATATCCCCGGCAGGTTAAGCCCCTGTTCTTTCGCGCAATCAAGCGCGATCTGGTAACCGGCATCGGCGTGACGCATCACGCCGGTGGCCGGGTCGTTCCAAAGCACGCGTTCAATGCGGCGGTCGGCATCTTCCGTGCCATCGCAGCAAATCACCATGCCGGAATGCTGTGAAAAGCCCATGCCGACACCACCGCCATGGTGCAGCGACACCCAGGTCGCGCCCGAGGCCGTGTTCAGCAAGGCGTTGAGAAGCGGCCAGTCGGAGACGGCGTCGGAACCGTCCTGCATGGCTTCGGTTTCACGGTTCGGCGAGGCGACGGAACCGGAGTCCAGGTGGTCGCGGCCGATCACGATCGGTGCCTTCAGCTCGCCGTTGCGAACCATTTCGTTGAAGGCAAGGCCCAGACGGTGACGCTGGCCAAGGCCGACCCAGCAGATGCGTGCCGGAAGACCCTGGAACGAAATCCGCTCCCTGGCCATGTCCAGCCAGTTGTGCAAATGCGGATCATCCGGGATCAGTTCCTTCACCTTGGCATCGGTCTTGTAGATATCCTCCGGATCGCCTGAGAGCGCGCACCAGCGAAACGGACCGATGCCGCGGCAGAAGAGCGGACGAATATAGGCCGGAACGAAACCGGGGAAGTCGAAAGCGTTTTCAAAACCTTCTTCCAGAGCGACCTGGCGGATGTTGTTGCCGTAGTCGAGGGTCGGCACTCCGGCATTCCAGAAATCGACCATTGCCTCGACATGAACACGCATGGAGGCGCGGGCGGCTTTCTCGACCGCCTTCGGATCGGTCTCGGCCCTGGCGCGCCATTCGGCAACGGTCCAGCCTTGCGGCAGGTAGCCGTTGACCGGGTCATGGGCGGAAGTCTGGTCCGTGACGATGTCCGGCTTCACACCGCGCCTGACCAATTCTGCGAAAACATCTGCCGCATTGCCGATGAGTGCCACGGACTTGGCTTCGCCTGCCTTCGTCCAGCGATCGATCAGTTCAAGAGCCTCATCGAGCGAATGGGTCTTTTCGTCGACGTAGCGGGTGCGCAGACGGAAGTCGGCGCTTTTCTCGTCACATTCAACGGCAAGGCAGCAGGCCCCGGCCATAACCGCTGCCAGGGGCTGAGCGCCACCCATGCCACCGAGACCGCCTGTCAGGATCCAGCGTCCTTTCAGATTGCCGTCATAGTGCTGGCGACCGGCTTCCATGAAGGTTTCATAGGTGCCCTGAACGATGCCTTGTGTGCCGATATAGATCCACGAACCGGCGGTCATCTGGCCGTACATGGCCAGGCCCTTCTTGTCGAGCTCGTGGAAGTGATCCCAGTTTGCCCAGTTCGGCACCAGGTTGGAGTTGGCGATCAGAACTCTCGGAGCATCCTTATGGGTCTTGAAGACGCCGACAGGCTTGCCGGACTGAACCAGAAGCGTCTCGTCTTCGTTCAGGGTCTTGAGGCTGGAAACAATGCGGTCGAAATCTTCCCAGGTACGGGCCGCGCGGCCAATACCGCCATAGACGACCAGCTCATGCGGGTTTTCCGCGACATCCGGATGAAGGTTGTTCATCAGCATGCGCAATGGGGCTTCGGTCAACCATGACTTGGTGTTGAGTTCTGTGCCGGTCGGCGGAAATACGTCGCGGGCGTTGTGGCGGCGATCTGTCATCGTTCGCTCCCTGGAGATTATTTGTCTTGTTCGGCGAGTGTCGGTGTGAGGGTTTCCAGCGCACCGAGGATGTCCTTAAGATAATGGCGCAGGCGCTCTGCCTTTTCTTCGTCATAGGCAAAGGGCGTGTCTTCGGTTGCAAGATGGGTTTTCTGGGTAAGTTCCATCTGAATGGCGTGAAAGCCTTCTTCGGGCCGGCCGTAGTGGCGTGTTGTCCATCCGCCCTTGAACCTGCCGTTCAAGACGCAGGTATAGCCTTCAGCAGCTTCAGTTCTTTCGTAAACGGCAGCTTCGATCGCCGGAGAACACGTCGCACCATTGTTGGTGCCTGTGTTGAAGTCCGGCAGCGTTCCTTCAAACAGGAAGGGCGCAACCGAGCGGATGGAATGGCAATCGTAAAGGATTGCGACGCCGTGCTTCGCCCTTACCCGCTCCAGTTCGGCAAGCAAGGCCGCATGATATGGAGCGTGCCAGGAGAGACGGCGGGATTCGATCTCGGCAGCGGTAGGTTCCTGTCCTTCAAGATAGATCGGGCTGCCGTCAAAATCGGTGGTCGGGCACAACGTAGTCGTATTCTGACCGGGATAGAGGCTCACGCCTTCCGGATCGCGGTTGGCATCGATGACGTAGCGATGGAAATTCGCCCGCACCATCGTCGCACCTGGATGCAGGTCGGAATAGAGCCGGTCCACATGCCAGTCGGTATCGGCAAGCTTCTGACCGGTTGCGTTCAATCTTTCCCAGATTTCAGCAGGAACATGCGTGCCGGTATGCGGAACACCCAGAACAATCGGGCTCTCGCCCCGGAATATGTCAACCGGCAGCATAGGCGCCTCCAAGCTTGATCATGTGATCTTCCGAAAGAACGGACACAAGCGCGCGGGAACGCACCAGGTCTGCGGCTTTCTCCAGGTCAGGCGCAAGGTAGCGATCCTGCTTCAATGCCGGAACGTGCGCGCGAAGTGCATCGATAATGGACTGCAGCGCCGGGCTGGTTTTCAGCGGTGCGCGGTGCTCGATCCCCTCAATCGCGCAAAGCAGTTCAACACCGAGAATGTGAGAAAGGTTCACGTTCATCCGGCCCAGGCGCCGGGCACCATGAGCTGCCATGGAAACATGGTCTTCCTGGTTGGCACTGGTCGGTGTGGAGTCGGTCGAGCAAGGATTGGCGAGATGCTTGTTTTCGCTCATCAGGGCTGCCGTGGTGACTTCGGCAATCATCATGCCGGAGTTGAGACCCGGGTCCTTGGCAAGGAATGGCGGCAGGTCGAAGGAAAGGGTCGGATCGACCATCAATGCAACCCGGCGCTGGGCGATCGCACCGAGTTCCGCCACCGCCAGAGCGATCTGGTCCGCTGCGAAGGCGACCGGTTCGGCATGGAAGTTGCCACCCGATACGATCCGGTCGGCATCGATCAGGACAAGCGGATTGTCCGTTGCCGCGTTGGCCTCGATCTCGAGCGTGGTAGCCGCCATGCGCAGGAGGTCAACACAGGCACCGGCAACCTGCGGCTGGCAGCGGATGCAATAGGGATCCTGAACGCGCTGGTCGCCTTCCCGGTGGCTTTCCCGGATTTCCGATCCGGCCATGATTTCGCGCATGGTGCGGGCAACTTCGATCTGCCCCCGGTGGCCGCGCAACTCATGGATTTCCGGCAGCAACGGCGCGGTCGATCCCATGATTGCATCGGTGGAAAGGCTTGCCGATACCAGCGTTGCTTCGGCCAGCCTCCAGGCTTCCAGAAGACCGACAAGAGCACAGGCGGTCGAAAACTGTGTGCCGTTGATGAGGCCGAGACCTTCCTTGGGTCCAAGCACCACCGGTGTCAGTCCGGCCCGGGAGAGGGCTTCGCCGCCCGGCATCCGCTCACCCGCAAATTCGGCCTCGCCTTCACCGATCAGAACCGCTGTCATATGTGCAAGCGGAGCCAGATCGCCGGAAGCACCAACAGAGCCTTGTGCAGGAATGACGGGTGTCACGCCTTTCTCAAGGCAATCTTCAATGAGTTTCAGGACCTCGAAGCGAACCCCGGACGCCCCGCGGCCAAGCGAAAGCAGCTTCAGCACCATCATCAGCCGCGTCGTTGTCTGGTCCAGTGCTTCGCCGACCCCACAACAGTGAGACAGGATCAGGTTCCGTTGCAGCGTCGCGGTGTCGTCAGCGGCAATCTTGACGCTGGCAAGCTTGCCGAAGCCGGTGTTGACACCATAAACGGCGTCGTCGCCCTGTGCTGCCCTGGCAACGCGTTCAGCTGCCAGATTGATTGCCGCTTCGGCAGACCTGTCGACGCGCACGGGAAGCTGTTCCCGGTAGATGCGTTCCAGGTCGGCCAGGGTGACGGACCCCGGTGTCAGGATTAGGGCGCTCATTCAGAGCCTCCGAAGATGCGTTTTTCAAGTGCGTTGAAGCCGATCCGGTAGCTGAGTTCGGCCGGGTGACGAACGTTCCAGACGGCCAGATCGGCGCGGTTTCCGGCTTTCAGCGTGCCCTGATCGTTCAGGCCAAGGGCCTTGGCTGCTTCGCGGGTGACACCCGCCAATGCTTCTTCCGGCGTCATGCGAAAGAGCGTGCAGCCCATGTTCATTGTCAGCAGCAGCGAAGCGAGCGGAGAGGAGCCCGGATTGCAATCCGTTGCCAGTGCGACCGGTACCTTGTGCTGCCGAAGCAACGCCAAAGGTGGCTGCTGCGTTTCATGAAGCGTGTAGAAGGCGCCTGGCAGGAGAACGGCAACCGAGCCGCTTGAGGCCATTGCCTTGACGCCGGCTTCATCAAGATATTCCAGATGATCGGCGGAAAGAGCGCCATAGGATGCGGCAAGCGCCGTTCCGCCGAGATTGGACAATTGCTCGGCGTGAAGCTTCACCGGAATGCCCAGCTCTCGAGCCTTGTCGAACACCAGGGCGATTTGCGCAGGTGAAAACGCGATGCCTTCACAGAAACCGTCGACCGCATCAACAAGCCCTTCTGCGTGGGCAGCTTTCAGAGCGGGAAGGCAGACTTCCTTCAGATAGTCGTCCGGGCGGTCTTTGAATTCGGGCGGAATGGCATGGGCGCCGAGGAAACTGGTGCGGACATTCACTGGCCGTTCAACGGCGATCCGCCGGGCGGCACGCAACATCCTGAGTTCAGTGTCCCGGTCCAGGCCGTAGCCGGACTTGATCTCAAGGGATGTGACGCCTTCGGCGATCAGGGCGTCGACGCGTGGCAGCGCAAGCTGCAGCAGTTCGTCTTCGCTGGCTTCGCGGGTTGCCTTGACGGTCGACACGATGCCGCCGCCTGCGCGGGCGACTTCCTCGTATGAAGCCCCTTCGAGCCGCATTTCAAACTCGCGGGCCCGGTCGCCTCCGAAAACCACATGGGTGTGGCAATCGATCAGACCAGGCGTGACGAGCCTTCCCTGAAGATCGTCGCAAGGCCAATCGGAATAGCGCTCAGGAAGCTCCAAACCTTTGCCGCACCAGCAAATTTTCCCGTCTTCGATCGCCAGCGCACCGTCTTCAATCAAACCATAGGACTCACCTGTTTCGGTGAGCGTTGCCAGTGTGGCGTTGGTCAGAACACGCTGGGACACGAGTGATCTCCGGCTTGATTAGATTGCGTTATACGATAATATGCATGCACATATTAACGTGTCAACGAAGGAATAGCGGCATGTCGACAGTCAGTGGTGCGACGGTTTTTGCAGGCAAGGCGCTTCTGCCTGAAGGGTGGGCCGAAAACGTCGCGGTGACCTTTGACGAAAAGGGCGTGATCACGTCCGTCCGGCAAGGGGCTGAGCCGGAAGGCGTGCTGGCCGGAACTCTGCTGCCGGCTCCGGTCAACCTGCACAGCCATGCGTTCCAGCGCGCAATGGCCGGCATGAGCGAACGGCGCGGAGTCGAAGCGCGGGACAGTTTCTGGACTTGGCGCCAGATCATGTTCCGCTTCCTGGATGCGCTGACACCGGAAGACGTCGAAGCCATCGCCGCATTCGTGCAAATGGAGATGCTGGAAGCGGGGTATTCGGCCGTTGGCGAATTTCATTACCTGCATCATCAGGCGGGAGGCGCCGCTTACGAGAACCTCGCAGAGATGTCGGAGAAGATCATTGCTGCGGCACAGAATACCGGCATCGGTCTGACGCATTTGCCGGTTTTCTACCAGTATGGCGGCTGCGACCGTCGGCCGCTCGCACCGGGACAAATCCGGTTCGGCAATGATTTCGACCGTTTCCAGAAGCTGCACGAGTTGGCATCAAAAGCAATTCAGTCACTGCCGTCCGACGCGGTTATCGGTGTTGCGCCCCACTCCCTTCGCGCAGTCGACCAGCAAGACCTGAAGAACGCGGTGACCCTTGCCGGCGCAGGTCCGTTGCACATGCATCTGGCCGAGCAGGTCGCTGAAGTCGACGAAGTTCAGGCCGCCTGGGGCAAACGGCCGGTGGAATGGCTGCTTGCCAACCAGGATGTGTCAGCCAACTGGTGTCTGATCCACTGCACGCAGATGACGCCGGAAGAAACGGTTGGACTTGCAAAATCCGGTGCAGTTGCAGGCCTTTGCCCGATCACTGAATCCAGTCTTGGCGACGGCATTTTCGATGGGGTTCGGTATCTTGCAAATAACGGCCGCTTCGGTGTCGGTTCGGACTCCAATATCCGGATTTCCCTGTCGGAAGAGCTACGCACGCTGGAATATTCGCAGCGCCTCAGAGACAGGTGCCGGGCTTCCGTTGCAACTCCGGAAAAGTCGACCGGCCGCGTCATTTTCGAAGGCGCCGTCGCTGGTGGAGCGCAGGCCGCCGGGCGCAAGGCCGGCGTGCTGGCGGAAGGGGCCTACGCGGACTTCCTCGCATTGGATGACAAGGCCATCGATCTTGAAGACCGCGAAGGTGATGAAATCCTCGACACTTACATCTTCGCAGGCGACGACCGGATGGTTTCGGATGTCTGGTCTGCCGGAAGGCATGTTGTTCAGCACGGAAAACATGTAAAAGGCGACGCCATCCGTGCGAGATACCGGGCAACCATGGCCTCGCTGCGCAACAGGCTCTGAGAGAACAGGCACCGATTTGACGCTGACCGATACAAATTCCTGGACAGGCATCCGCGAAGTGCTTTTGCGGAGGATCCACGACCGGGTCTGGCAACCGGGGGAGCAGATCCCTCATGAGGCGGACCTGGCTCAGGAATTTGGCTGCGCACGAACCACCGTCAATCGGGCCTTGCGGGACCTGGCTGAGAGTGGCCTTGTCATCCGCAAGCGCCGTGCCGGAACCCGCGTGGCACTCAATCCGCCTCAGCGGGCAACATTGACCATTCCGATTATCCGTGAAGAGGTCGAGGCGCTCGGCCGGACCTACAGGCACTCCTTGCTGGAGCGGGATCTCAGGCCGTTGCCACCCATGCTGCATGGCGCGTTTCAGGTTTCACTGGGTGAAAACGTTCTGTTCCTGAAAACACTGCATTTTGCCGACGACCGGCCATATGCCTTTGAAGAACGCTACATCAATCTGAAAGCTGCGCCCGGCGCTCAAGACATGTCTTTCGAAGACGTCAGCGCGAACGAATGGCTGGTGCACAACGCGCCCTACAGCCACGGCGACTTGTCATTCTTTGCGGTGAATGCAGACAAGACACTGTCTCGAAAACTGGACACAGCTTCCGGGTCGGCCTTGTTCGCGATGGAGCGCATTACCTGGTCAGGGGAGGTGCCGATCACACATGTCCGCCTGATCTTCGCTCCCGGCTATCGCATGCGCACGGAGATCTGAGGGGGAAGGGGTTGGCCTTGGCGCTGAAAGGTGTGTGCTGAATGGGGCTGCGAGCGGACCGGCGGGTTTCGGTGACATGTGACAAAATGCTGCCGTTGATCTGGCCGCGGTTGCTCGATCGGTATCTCCGACCTCAACAGTGACGTCTGAATCGTCAACGCGGTCGTCTTCTATACGGACGGCAATAAGTTGGGCAATCTCGGCTACACTGCGGATGCTATATCCGACTTCTAGCGAACCCGCAGTTTCGCGAACCCATGGCCTTTTGGCATGGAAGACGGCCATGACAAAGACTTGCCGGATCAAACGTCGGAATCAACGGTAGGCGGGAACTTATCGCTCGGAAATCCGTCCGTTCACATTCCACGTGGGCAAGCGACGACGCGGACTCTCAATCGCGAGCCTCTGTTTTTGATGTCATTCTCGATGGCTGCTGAATTGCGGCATTCGCATAACGTTGCATCAAGCACGCAGATAACGGTATCAGCTTCAGGTCGTGTGATTGTCGCCAGCAGGGCTAGATACCGTTTTGAATTACACCTCTGATTGCATTTCTTCTCAATTTTTTGCATCAAGTAGTATGAGATTCAACCACTTCTGAAACGAGTCGTCTTGTCAAAGCCCACATTAACGACTGTTGCATCGAAACAGCCTCGCGAAACGGCGGGGCCCGCCGCATTCAGAGCCTTTGACTACCAAGCCAACGTTTCAATGGCTCTGGTTCTCGACCTTTTCAGAAAAGGCAAGGAATTCGTCGCTCTATTCGACCACCACGACGACCTCGTCGTCTTCGTCGGTGAAGGGGAGAACTCAGAGCTCTCGTTTTACCAGGTAAAGTCTAGCAGCAAGCTGACATGGACGGCGAAGAGACTTGCGAAGCGAAGCCCTAAGGGTGAACTACCGAAATCCATCATCGGCAAGGCCTACTACAACGTCGCACAGTTCGGACCGAAAATTCGCCGGGCATCAATATTATCAAACCAGCCACTCAGCGCCACTTTGGCGACGGCCACCAAATCCGACCTTCACGATGGTGAGCTTTCAATCGCCGATCTTTGCTCCACCGATCAGGACACGCTGCTAAAATCGCTGAAGGCCGACTTCCCGGTCGGCTTTGACAAGACACACGCGCCACTTTTGACGTTCGAGCGTGTCCCGTTCGATCTAGAAAGTTATCGCACTACTGTCCTTGGCAAAATTGTCGAAATGCTCGAAGAACTCCATCCGGACTTCGTCGCGGTTTCCAGTCCATTCTACACGGCGCTCCTCGCTGCAGTGGGTGATTGCACCGGCAACAAGACCAAATCAGCAACGGTCGAGGAACTGCGCGAGCGTGTCGCGCTGGATCGCGAGGCAGTTAGTCGGTTGATCGTCCGGGTTCAAAACAGGTCGAAAAATCTTGTCGAGTGGTGGTCGACCGTGAACGAGGAACTCGCTGCCGACGGCATGCGGGCGCTTGAGATCCAGCGCATCAAGAACAAGTGTATGTCCTACGCGAGCGCCCGTCGGGCTGGTGACAAGACGGCCGCAGAGCTATGTGCCGCGATAGGCGACGCCATCGCTAAAACGGCTGTGGGCGACATGGACAGCGTACTTGAGGCTGCCGTAGCCTTGAAAGCCCACGGCCTCGTTGAACCCTCATCTGAACTCTACGATCTTCAGTCTGCGATGATCGTCGAACTGATGGAAGTTGTGGCATGACAAACGACGAAACCAAAAGACTGCGGCGCGTCCTTAGAAAACTGAGCGAGAGCAGAAATGCCAAGGGTAATATTCAAAAATCTCTTCCTGTTGTCGCAGGTCGAAAAGAGAGCGTTGCACGTACCATTGCACTCACAAAAGCTGTTGATCCAAGGCGCAAACGGCTTTGGAAAATCGGTCATAATGAAGAGCCTGTACGAAGCTCTGGGGGCGACACCGAACAAGATTGATTATCGCTGGAAAAATGCCAACGTTTCGAGTTGCCTCGAATTCGAATTTGAAGGCGCGACTTGGTTCTCAGTCAAGGCGCACGGGGTCCACTCACTTTTCGACGATACGGGCAAAAGGCGGTTCTGGGGCCAGCGGCTTGTTAAGGACTGGGGACCAAAGCTCGCTGATTTTTTCGAGTTCAAGCTGGAAATGGTGGACAAAGACGGAGAGACGTTGATACCACCGCCCGCGTATCTGTTCGCTCCGTTCTACATCGACCAGGACGGAAGCTGGCAGAATACCTGGGTTTCTTTCCGCAGGGACTTTTACCTGCAGGGAAGTCCGATCACGCTTGCAGACTATCATTCAGGAATACGGCCGGACGGCTATTATGCCGCCAAGGCAGAGCTTACGAAGGAGAAGCTCGTCCTTGCCAGCCTGGAGACTGCCATCGAGACGCTCCGCCAGGCGATGTCGCAAATCGTAGAAATCGAAGGTTCAACTCCGATCTACGATTTGCAGGAATTCGCCCGCGAATGCGACGACCTCGTCGCGGAAAGCGAACGGCTTCTTGTCCTGCAAGCGGCTCATCGCCGGACGGTGTCAGATCTACACGAGGAATCTCATCTCGTCAGGGCCGAAGCGGTCCTCCTAAAGAGCACCCTCAATGAAATGCGAGGAGAATTCGAGCTAGCGTCTTCATTACCACGACAGGTCGAGTGCCCCACCTGCGGGCACGAGTACCAGAACTCCCTTGCGGAAAGATTCGCGTTGATCGAGGACGAGGGCGTCCTGTCCAAGGCGCTGATCGACGCCCAGTCGAAGCTGGAAAGGTTAATTGAAAAGGAACGGGCAGAGCGCAGCAAACTTGACGCAATCGGTGCGAGTCTGGCACGTGTCCAGAAGATCCTCGAAGTCCGGAAGCAATCGTTGTCTCTTAACGACGTGCTCGTGGCGGCCGGCAAGACCGAAGCCGCCAAGCTTCTTCGAGGCTCGTTGAATGAGAAGATAGTGGCGGCGGACGTCTCCAGAAGCAGAACCGACTCACTGCGCACCTCGATGAAGGAGTTCACCGACAAAACGCGCACTTCGGAGATCATGAAGTTTTATCGCACCAGGCTTTCGATGTATTCGCAGAAGCTAGATGTCCATCTTGACGATCCGGAAAAGCAGTCAATTGCTTCTATCAATGTGGCGCGAGGCAGCGAAGGGCCGCGAGCGCTGTTGGCGTACTATTACGCCTTCCTTCACACCAAGATCGAATTCACAACGAACGTTCGGTTTCCTGTCGTCATTGACGCCCCGAACCAGCAGGGTCAGGACAAGGTCCATCTTCCTCAGATGGTGGAGTTTATTTTCGATCACGCTCCAGACAACTCGCAGACCATTGTTGCGATCGAAGACGCTTCAGAACTTAATATCGAAGGTGTTATCATCGCCAACTACGGCGAGGCGAAGCGGCAAGTTCTACGGCAAAAGGAGTTCGACCGAGTGCAGGCCTTCTTCGATCCGTTCCTCCAGAAGATACTCGCGATGGAATAAACATGCGTTCAACCTTAGGAACGACGAGAAACGGAACTGGGGCTTGCATGAGTAACCACGTGCACCCGAAGGAAATCAGCCACCGCCTTTCCAGCGGAAGGAGCGGTCTCTAAAACGCTTTTTCGTGCAGAACTGGCCAAGTCAGCACCAGACCGTAGACGCCGTCTCAAAACGTGTCGTGAAAAGGTTATCGATTGTCAGTCTTCAGATGTTTCCTTTTGATCACGTCCTTCTGCACCGACCAGGCGAGAATGTCGCTTCTCATCGACTGCGGCGTTCCAATCTCAAGCACTAGATAGACTCGCGGCTAACGGCTGCTTTTGGAAAGTCCATTCCATCCTTGAACGTACGAATTGGCGGCGTATTGTTGCCGTTCAGTGCACTCGCAGCGAAGGTCGGGTTTTCGGCGCTGAGTAGTCGAAGCGGACATTCACACGGGAGCAGGTCACGGACTATGGGTGGCTGGGTAGCCGTTCGATTTCAGTCGCCATTGTGAAGGGTGAAAGGTAACACCAGTCGTCCTTACGTGCGCCGCTTTCAGAGACGGACCTCCGGATGTAAACTGGCAACCAGGGAGGACGGCGATGTCTGAACTGATCAATTGGCTCGAAGCGCTGGGGCTTGGCAAGTACGCCTCAAATTTTGCCGATAATGAGGTCGAGCTTGCTGACCTGGCCGAATTGAGCGACGAAGACCTCAAGGATATCGGACTGCCTCTCGGGCCACGACGCCGGATACTCAAAGCCCTGCGATCGGAAGCAGACTACGAACCCGCAACAGTAGGCGATGACGCTGGCCAATCTGCTGAACATCATGCGACGGCCGAGAGGCGTCAGCTAACCGTTATGTTCTGCGATCTTGCGGGCTCCACGGCGCTATCAACCCGTTTGGATCCGGAAGATTACCGCGAAGCGATGCGCGCGTATCAGGATGTCTGTGCCGGCGTCATAGCCCGTTATGACGGCTATGTTGCCAAGTTCATGGGAGATGGGGTCCTGGCTTACTTCGGCTGGCCACATGGTCACGAGAACGAAGCGGAACGCGCTTTGAGTGCCGGGCTGGGATTGGTGGACGCTGTATCCCAAATCGAGCCTGTCGGAAGCGAGACAGAGCATTTGAAAGTTCGCATCGGCGTTGCCACCGGCCCCGTTGTCGTCGGCGACATAGTCGGCGAGGGAGCCGCGCAAGAGGCCGCCGTAACCGGCGAAACACCGAACCTCGCTGCCCGGCTCCAGGAACTGACCCAACCGAACTCGGTCGTTATCGCCAAGTCCACCCGGCTGCTGGCGGGAGGACTTTTCGATTACGTTTCTTTGGGTAGCAAAACGATCAAGGGCATCGACGAACCCATTGAAGTGTTTCGAGTGACCGGCCAGCGCTCCGTTGAAAGCCGCTATGAGGCAAGAGGCTCTCAAGTTTTGCCAATGGTCGGGCGTGATCAGGAACTGGCTTTGTTAATGGAGCGTTGGACCCAGGTCGAGGGCGGCGAAGGCCAGGGTGTTCTTCTTGTAGGGGAAGCGGGCATCGGCAAATCGCGCATTGTTGGAGGCTTGATGGACAGTCTGACGAGCCAGGCACATACACGCATCCGCTATCAATGTTCACCGTTTCATGCAGGCAGTGCATTTTGGCCGGTCGTGCAGCAATTGCGCCATGCTGCCGGCATTGAAGCCGGGGATGATCCTGCTGCACAGCTTGCGAAGTTGGAAAAGCTGTTGCTGGCAACGCACGCGTCTGAGCAAGACATCTCGCTCCTCGCCGAGTTGCTCGGGTTGGACGAGAGCCCGCGGTATCGACGAATGGACCTCGCACCTCCAGTGCGACGTGAGCGGACATTGGAAGCCTTGATCAACCAACTCACCGAACTGGCCGCGCATCAACCCGTTCTGGTGGTGCTTGAGGATGCCCATTGGATCGATCCAACCACCCTGGAAATGATCGAACGGAGCCTCGATGTCGTTGGGGACTGTTCTGTCCTGGTATTGTTGACCAGTCGCCCGGATAACCAACCCGAACTCGCGGGCCATCCGCATGTCACAAGACTGACGCTCAATCGACTTGGCCGTGCTGGCTTGAAGGACATTATCAAACGATTAGGCGGTGAAGACTTACCGCAAGAGACGATAGAAACCATCATCGCCCGGACCGATGGCGTGCCGTTATTTGTCGAGGAATTGACCAAGGCAGTGCTCGAAACGGGTGAAACCACGATCCCAGCCTCCTTACATGACTCGCTCATGTCCCGTTTGGACCGGTTCCCCGATGTAAAGGAAGTCGCGCAGGCGGCGGCCTGTATTGGTCGCGAGTTCGATTTTGGCCTGCTCGTACAGATCGTTGACCGTAAGGAACCGGAACTGGCATCGGCATTGGATCGGCTCATTGCCGCCGAACTTGTCTTTCGGCGCGGTTCAACAGCGGCAGGCGGCTTCATCTTCAAACATGCTTTGGTTCGCGATGCCGCCCATGAAAGCCTGCTGAAGCGCAAGCGACAGGAACTCCACGGCAAGTTGGTTGACGTACTGGAGCGGCGCGAAGACGTCATTCCGGAGGTTCTTGCCCGCCATGCCGAAGCCGCCGGCATGGCGGAAAAAGCCATCGGGCACTGGTCTGCGGCAGCAGCGCTGGCGATGGATCGCCCTGCCTACAAGGAAGCGATATCCAGTTATCAAGCAGCGATTGATCTTATTCAGGGATTTGAAGAGGGTCCGGAATGGCAGCGCCGGGAACTGGAGCTTCAGGTGAAGCTTGGTCAGGCACTGATCGCAAATCTTGGCTACCAGGCGCCGGCTGCAATGAATGCATTTGAGCGCGCATTGGAACTCGCGGAGGCGATTGGCGAGGCGCAGCTTCTGGTTCCGTGTCTGTTTGGCCTTTGGGCCGGCCGATACATCGGCAACAAGCCGTCTCTGGAAATTGCCGACAGGATGGCAGATATCGTTGCGACAACAGATGACGATGGCGCCAAGTGCATATCCGCCCGCATGCTGGCGCTTGAGCGTTTTCATGAGGCGCAGTACAGCCAATCGCTCGATCTGGTCGAACGGGCGCTCGATATTTATGACGAAAACCGTCACCGTGACCTCGCCCTCGGCTATGCGCATGACCCCCGGGTGGCGGCGACAAACTACAAGGCGTGGAATCTCTGGCATCTTGGATACATGGAGCAGGCTCGGTCGGCAGCGGAAGCCTCGCTGGATTGGGCGTGGGAAATCAATCATCCCAACACGATCGGTCTTTCGCTCTGCTACGGTGTTTGCCTGACGAATATCTGGCTGGGCGATGTCAACCGTGTCAGGCAAGCGGCCGAAGAAACCGTGAGACTTGACGAAGAAAAATCGCTCGCGCTTTGGGGTGCGTGGGGTCGCATTTATTTGGGCTGGGCACTGTCTAAGGGTGTTCCAGGCGAAGGTGTCGAGCAATTGTTATCCGGCCTGGAGGCTGCCCGGCAAATCGGTGCGGTACGGCTGGAAGCGTTCCATTTGAGTCTGGCTGCCGATGCTCAGTCGGCGCTGGGTCGTCACGACGATGCGGACCGGCTGTTTGCCAACGCGTTCGCCGTTCTGAATGAAAGCTGCGACAAGCCTTTTGCCTCCGACATTCATCGATTGCGCGCATTGGCTTATATGCGCAAAAGCGCGGGACTGACCGATGAGGCTCAACGTGAACTTCTCAGGGCAATTGAGATAGCTCGCGGCCAGCAGGCTCTGTCGCTCGAACTGCGCGCAATGTGCGATCTCGCGGTGCTGTGGGCTGAGGCCGGCGAACGCAAAAAGGCACGCGACCGGCTAGAACCATTGCGCGCCCGATTTACGGAAGGGGCCGGAATGCCAGATCTAATAATTGCTGATAAATTGTTGGCCGATTTGGGATGATCGGATCACTGATCGAAGGTCCGCAATACGGGTCCCGAAAGTTGTACGCCCGACGAGGATTCGTTGTACGCTTGCTGACCGGTTTGGGGGGGGGCGAAGTTGCCGTTCAGTACACTCGCAGCGAAGGTCGGTTTGGAGTGAGAGAGGAGACTGTCAGGAGTTGCGCGCTTTCTCGCGGCAAAAAAGAGGCCCCCGGCCAACGTAAAATCAATTCAATTTGTTCAAATAACCTGACGCAGAACCGCTTCCGGACATGGAGAAAAAGACGCCGTTATCGCGCTCAGCGCTGTTTGACTTCTGCCGGACCCTGTTCCTCAGAGCCTCTGCTGTAATGGATACCCCAACCTCAAGATTTGAATGGTGTTCACCAAGGCTCGGATCAATCAGGCCATGCTGGTAACGGTCGACAAGCGCTTCGGGGAGATCAACCAGCCAGAAGTTTTCATCAGACTGGAAGGACAGAAGGATCTTGTACGGGTCAATCCCGTGTTCCTTGATCATCGCCTCAATCAGAACCATGCCGTCATCAGGTGAAAGGCCCATCTCCTCGCGAATGGCCCGGGGGGCTTCTGTAAATCTATAGGCGGGTGGCGCCCTGCGCGGCAGTCGAAAGAACAGTGGTGGCTTTTCAAGCAGGCTGGGGCAGAGAGCACCAATTTTTTCGATGAAGACTTTTCCGACGCCGAAATCGTCGCCAAGAAAGGCAATCATGTGTTCAACCGATTTGAAGGCAATGTGTTCGTGCCCGGCGAATTCGGCGGAATTGGCATCACCGATCCAAACGTCGTTCTGGTAATCGACATCCAAAAGCTTGAATTCACATCCGGTGATCCCGATGCTGAAATTCCATTGGTGCTCAAAAAGACGATCTGTGTCCCCCGGATTGCGCATCAGGATCTTGATCCCGATGACACCAAATGGTGCTTCGCGTGAGATCATCTTTTGAACGGCGCCGTCCTGAATATCAAAGACTGTGGAGGTGTTCCACAAGTCGATGAGATGAGACTGGAACTCTGCGCCTATCGTATCAATCAGTCTCTCAACGCGGCCCTTGCTTGGCGACACATCAGTCTCCGGTCTCTGTCTGGTCACTCATTCTTCCAGACCAATATATGTCATCTGCGCATTGTCGGTAACTCCCCGCCTTTCAAAAAAGCGTACCTGAAAAAGCGCCCCAGATAGCGCCCCTGAAGAGGTTTGGAGAGACCGGCACATAAGATCTTCATCCGACCCACAATGAACGGGCATTCCACGCGCAACTTGTGAATTCAATCCGTCTGCGGTGTAGATCAGCGTTCGGGAGCGAGGGGAAAACGGACACATGTCCGATATGGGGCGCAAAGCAGGCATCAGCAGGACTTGCTGAATGAGACAAAACGCCCTCTCCGTTAGAAGAGGGCGTGAGTTTGATGACAAACCCTTGAAATCGTCGTCCCGGACGGAGCGGAGCGACGAGCCGGGACCGGTGGGCTCTAAGCGGTCGGATTGAAACTCGATAAGATCCAAAGACCTGTGGCTCTCCGATTCCGGCTCTCGCTGCGCTTGGCCGGAATGACGACAAAATTGCCGAGACTTTGTCAGCAGTCTGACGCCCTCTCCGTTAGAAGAGGGCGTTTCGCATTTCTTCTTGAGTTCAGAGTGCGATCAGTCGATCACCGCACCTTCTTCATCCTTTGCCATGTGACGCATGCGGGTCTTGAGGACCTTGCCGAAGATGATCGGCAGGACGAAACCGATGGCCGCCAGCGCCCAGAGCGTGATGGAGAGCGGGCTGTCGACCAGTGTCCACCAGTCGCCATTGCTGATTGTGATCGCACGGCGGAGATTGTTCTCCATGGCGTTGCCAAGCAGCGTGCCCAGAATGATCGGTACCAGCGGCACATCCAGTTTGCGCAGGATCCAGCCGGCGACACCAAAGCCGATCATCACCAGGAGATCGAACGAGGAACCGGAAATACCGTAGATCCCGACGAAGCTGACCATCGCCACAATCGGCATGAGAATGCGCGGCGGCACCAGCAGAACGCGGGTGAACAGGCCGATCATCGGAATGTTCATGGCAAGCAGCATGAAGTTGGCGATGAACAGCGCCGCGATCAGGCCCCAGACCACGTCCGGTTGCTGGGTGAACAGCAACGGACCCGGCGTGATGTTGAGCGCGAGCAGGACCGCCAGAAGAACAGCTGTGGTACCGGACCCCGGGACACCGAGCGCCAGCATCGGCACCAGAGCTCCGCCTGCGGCAGCATTGTTGCCAGCTTCAGGTGCTGCGACCCCGCGAGGGTCACCGGTTCCGAAGGTGTTCTCCTTGTCGACCAGTTTCTTTTCCATGGTGTAGGAAATGAAGGACCCGAGAGACGCACCCGCACCGGGCAGAACGCCTGCGATAAAGCCGAGGAAGCTTGTGCGCAGCATGGTCGGCGTGCAGGACTTCAACAAGGAGAAGCTTGGCATCATCCGGCCGACGGAAACCTTGTGACCGCTGGCATCTGATTTGCCGTGGCGATGTTCAAGGAACAGGAACACTTCCGACAGGGCGAACAGGCCGACGATCGCGACCAGGAAGTCGATGCCGTCGTAAAGGTGCACTTCGCCGAAGGTAAAACGCGGTACACCGGTCTGGGTGTCGACCCCGACGGTGGCAAGACCGATGCCGATGGCCGCTGCGAAGGCGGTTTTCGCCTGATTGGTCGAGGCGACACCTCCAAGCGTGGCGAAGGCCAGAGTGAAGAGGGCGAAATATTCTGCAGGACCGAAGAGCAGCGCGATCTTGACCAGCTGCGGAGCCAGAAGGATCAGGCCCCAGGTTGCGAGAAACGCACCGACAAACGAGGCGACCCCGGAAAGCGACAGGGCTTCACCCGCTCGTCCGTTCTTGGCCATGGGATAGCCGTCGAGGCAGGTCATCATGGCGGGTTCGTCGCCCGGGATGTTCAGGAGGATCGACGAGATACGTCCGCCATACATCGCGCCATAGTAGACCGAGGTCAGCAGGATCAGGGATGGGGTTGCCCCGAGGCCGAGCGTGAAGGCCAAGGGGATCAGGATCGCGACACCGTTTGACGGTCCAAGGCCGGGCAGGGCGCCCATCATGGTGCCGAGAAAGCAGCCGAGCAGCGCAAGCAGCAGGTTCTGCCAGGTCAGGGCGATTGCGAAGCCGTCGGCCAGAGATGCAAGAGTTTCCATGGGGTTGCTCCGTTAAAATCCCAGGGGACCCTTGGCCAGCGAAAGGCCGAGGACGAGGTGGAACACCGCGTAGATGCCGACGGATGTCAGACAGCCGGAGACCACTGATGACAGAGGCCGGGTGCCGAGACGCCAGGTCAGGTAGGTGGCGGCAAGTGCGGTTGCGATCACGAAGCCGATTTCAGGCAGGTAGATCGCGTAAAGGATCATCACCACAATGGCGGCTCCCACTTCCATGAAGCGCATGAAAGACGGCCATTCCGGAGCCTTGTCCGGCTTGATAATGATGACGAGGGATGACAGTCCGAGAACTGTTGCGATGATCAGGGGAAAGGCTTTCGGGCCGACGGCGTCGGAGAGAAAGCTTTCTTCGATGACAAGAGCAGCCCAGGCATATCCGAGTGCGAGGAGAAGCCCGACCACCCCAAAGATGCGGTCGCTCATGGATACCTTCCAGCAAGCGGTCGGCTCTTGATCAGGAGACCGCTTGATAACGTGTCTTCAGATAAGAAACTGGGGGCACACCGTTGGTGCCCCCAATTCCGGACTTGGCAGATTTACTTGATGATGCCGATCTCTTTGGAGATCTGCTGGATCTGCGCGACCGACTCGGCCACGAACTGCTGGAACTCTTCGCCCTGCAGGTCGAGCGGTGCCAGGCCGTTGGCGGCCATGACGCCCTTCCACTCATCGCTTGCATAAAGATCGGAGATCTTGCCGACCCACGCATTATAGGCATCGTCGGACATCTTGCCCGGAGCGTAGAAGCCGCGCCAGTTCGCGCCGATGGCGTCAACGCCCTGTTCCTTTGCCGTCGGGAAGTCGGCAAACTCACCCGGCAGACGCTCTGGAGCCAGTACGGCGATCACCTTGATGTCGCCGCTGTCGACGAAGCCCTTTGCTTCGGAAATGTCACCGGTAAAGGCCTGAACGGATCCGGCAAGCAGCTGGGTAACAGCTTCTCCGCCACCATCGAAGGCGATGTATTTGACCGAGCGAACGTCATCGATACCGTAAGCATTGGCTGCGATCAGGACCTTGAGGTGATCCCAGCCACCGACCGCGGAACCACCGGCGACGGAGACGGAAGCCGGATCGGTCTTGATCTGGTCAAGCAGTTCGGGAAGCGTGTTGATGGGGCTGTCAGCTGCAACGGCAATTACACCGTAGTCGGCGCCGATTGATGCGAGCCAGCGCACCTGGTCCATGGTGTTGCCCGGATAGGCACCCTGGGCAAGACGGGTCGCGGTTGCAGAAGACGCCGCCACGATCAGGTCATTGTCGCTGTCGCGCTTGTTGACGACTTCAGCAAAGGCAACGCCGCCGCCGCCACCGGCAAGGTTGACCACCTGCATGGTCTTGTCGAGCAGCTTGAGGTCCTGAAGAGACTTGCCAACCTGGCGGCAGGTAAAGTCCCAGCCACCGCCCGGGTTTGCCGGAGCGATACACTCGGGATTTTCCGGCTTGAAGTCCGCTGCTGATACGCCAAACGCGGACGCACCAAGCAGTGCTGCCGCCAAAAGCAGGCGGGTCGATTTGAATGCCATGATTTGTTTCCTCCACATGATCAGGCTTTTTCTGGCCTTGGTATCCGTTGGCCCAGCTTGCTGGCCCTCCCAACGGATGTGACTTCAGCCTAGCGCGAAACCCTGTCACCAACCTGTCACCAGGTGTCAGGTCGCTTGCATGCGGGAAAAAGCCGGGGCAAGAGTTTATGCGGGAGGACTAAATCTGTGCGCCTTTTGCTCGTTGAAGACACCTTTGACATGGCCGAAGCGATCATGATCCGGCTTGAGCGGTCGGGCATTGCTTGTGATTTGGCCAAAACGCTGGAGCAGGCACGCGCCTGCCTGGAGGTTCAGCGTTACGACGTTATCGTTCTGGACATCAACCTGCCCGACGGACTGGGAACCGAGCTCTTGAAGGAGATGCGCTCCCGTGCAGATCGCACGCCGGTCCTGATGCTGACCGCTGAGTTTTCGGTCGATGACCGTGTGTCGTCGTTGAATTCGGGTGCCGATGATTATCTTGTGAAACCGTTCGATCACCGGGAGCTCGAAGCGCGCATCCGGGCATTGTTCCGCCGGGAACAGAGCGACAAGGCCGAAGAGCTGAAGCTGGGAAATCTGACGTTCAATGCCTCTGCGCGGGTCGCCAGACAGGGCGACAGCCCGATCAACCTGACACGCCGGGAGTTTTCGCTCCTGGAACTGCTGATCCGCAATCGAGGCAAGACCGTCAGCAAGGAGAGGCTCTTCGAAGGCGTGTTCAGCTTTCAGGACACGGATGTCAGCATGAACGCGCTGGAACTTTACATCGCCCGCCTGCGCAAGAAGCTTTCCGGCTGTACAATCAGGATCGAAACGCAAAGAGGGCTTGGCTACAAGCTGGAAGTTGATGACTGAGTTCATTCGCAGGCTGGCGAACACATCTCTCACGGCCCGTGTTGCACTCGGGATCGCGCTGCTGTTGATGATTGGTGGTGTCATCGTTTCGATTGCCGCATTTGCCTATGG
The DNA here is from genome assembly GCF_040329475.1 of Roseibium sp. SCP14. Taxonomy (NCBI): domain Bacteria; kingdom Pseudomonadati; phylum Pseudomonadota; class Alphaproteobacteria; order Hyphomicrobiales; family Stappiaceae; genus Roseibium; species Roseibium sp. SCP14. Next base: position 684,532 of record NZ_JBDZYH010000002.1, on the reverse strand, counting down.
CCGGGAGGCTGCCCGAACTGCCTATGACAGGTTGCTGCTGGGAGCAGCGAACGACATTGCCTCGGCGATCACCGTGCAGGATGGCCGTCCGGTCATCGAGTTGCCCGTTTCAGCCTTCGAACTTCTCGCTTTTGCGCCGGATGACAGGATCGGCTATCGGATCATCGGACCTGACGGTGAAACTCTGACCGGGTACGAAGAAATTACCCTGCCCGAAGGGCGGCGGGAGATCGATGAAGGGTTTTTCGACAGCCGTTTTTTCGACGAACCCGCACGCTACGCTGTCGTCTCCCGGCGCTTTGCGGAACGCACTTTGAACGGCACCGTCAAGGTGGTTGTCGGGCAAACCCTGCAGGCACGCAACTCCATGGCTTATGACATAACGCGCAAGGCGCTCTACGTTCTGGCTGCTTCCGGCCTGGCGATGATCCTGCTTGCCGTCGTTGTCGTCAGGTCCGTGTTGAGACCGCTGGAAAAGATTGCGGGTGGCCTTTCGGCGCGCGACCCGCATGACCTGACCCCTGTTGACACGAGCGTTCCCAAGGAAACCGCTGCCATGATCAACGCGCTTAACGGGTTCATGGCGCGGCTCGACCGGCAGATGAACTCCATGCGTCACCTGATCTCCGACACTGCGCATCAGCTGCGGACGCCGGTGGCGGCGTTGAGGGCCCAGGCGGATCTTTTCACGGACGAGCCGGATATCGGCCGCAAGGAAAAGATCGTCGAACGCATCCAGACGCGCTCCGCCAGCCTCGGACGGCTGCTCGACCAGATGCTCAGTCAGGCGCTCGTCATCCACCGGGGCGACAGCGCACGCCGGGAGTTGGTGGACCTGCGCGATATTGCCCTCGACGTATTTGAGAGCGGTGACCATACGGTTCTCAATCCGGAAGCCGACGTCATGCTCGATATTGGTGATGAGCCTGTCACGGTGCTGGCGGATGTGCCGTCATTGGAGGAGGCCTTGAAGAACCTCCTGAACAATGCGCTTCGCTATGGCCGGTCGCCCGTGCGGATCGGAGCGTCACAGGACGGAGGCGCAGCGGCGATCTGGGTGGAAGATGCGGGGTCGGGGCCAGGTGAGGAGGTTCTCTCCGAACTCGGAGGGCGGTTCAACAAGGACAATCTGTCCCGTAAGGCCGGCTCTGGGCTCGGTATCGCGATTGCGCATTCCGTTGCCGTTTCCTTTGGCGGCGAACTCGTGCTGAAAAAGACCGGCACCGGCCGGTTCAGGGCGGCTCTGGTGTTTTCAGGGGCCGGGGAGACGTTCAAATGAGCAGGCCTGACAGAATCCTGTCCCTGATTTCCGGACTGCTCTTCCTGGCTTCCGGTGGTGCAGCGACTGCGCAGGAAATGGTTGAGATTTTCGGTTCTGAAACGGCCCAGGAAGAACTGGTGCTGCGCTCAACCACCGACATTGCCGTGTTCGGACCAGTGGTGGAAACTTTCCTGAGCACCAGGCCCGATATTCGTTTTCGATATGAGCAATGGGGATCCAACGAGCTCTACCGGCTGACACGGGAGGAATGTCGTGAAAACAAACCGGGCGCCGACATTGTAATCAGCTCCGGCGTTCACCAGATGGTGCAGCTTGTGAATGAAGCGTGCGCCGCGTCCTATCGGTCGCGGTTGACGGAGCAGCTGCCGGCCGCCCTCAACTGGCGCGACGAGCTATGGGGGATCACCCGGGAACCCGCGGTGATGGTCTATAATCGCGAGCTGGTGCCCGACCGGGACATTCCGAAAACACGTTTCGATCTGCTCGATCTTCTGAGACCGTCCAATTCGCCTTATGCTGGGCGCATCGCAACCTATGACATTGAAGAGTCCGGTCTCGGCTATCTCTTTGCGTTTTCCGATTCCCAGGAAGCGTCCACCTTCGGCGCCCTGCAGGAGTCCTTTGGCAGAACACAGGCGATTTCGACCTGCTGCTCTGCGGACATCATCAGAAATGTCGCCGAAGGCAACTATCTGATCGCCTACAATGTTCTGGGGTCGTATGCACAAGGATACCAGCAGACCGACGACCGCATCGGGATTGTTCTGCCTTCGGACTATACGCTCGTCCTTTCCAGGGCGCTGATGATCCCGAAACAGGCGGAAGACATGGATGGAGCGAAGGAGTTTCTGGACTTTCTGCTCTCGCCGCAGGGGACGTTCGCGCTTCGAAACGCCTTGCTGATCAGCCCGCTTTTGGAATCGGAAGACGGTAATGAAGGCGAAGCGCTGAGCCCGACAGCACTCCGGCCGATTGGCTTGTCTCCTTCACTCATGGTCGCACTCGATGCGCTGACCCGCGAGACCTTTCTGAGGCGTTGGCGTTCGACCTTTCCAGGACCGTGATAAGGTCACCGTATGGGTCTGTGCGACTATCGCATTGCCGTTGACCTTTCCGTTCAGGCCAGTGGGATTGGAACGAAGAGCGTGGGATGAAGGATTTCGGAAATGCAGTATGACGCCAAGACCCCAGAGGACTATCTCGACCAGCTCGATAGCGACTGGCGGCGTTCAAAGCTGCTGGAACTGCGGGACCTGATCATATCCGTCGCGCCGGAGTTGAAAGAGAGCATCCACTACAAGATGCTCGGCTATGGAGATGGCACCACTTTCGCCTTTCACCTGAACGCCCAAAGCGGCTACGTAAGTCTTTATGTCGGAAACATCTCCAGGATCGACCCGGCCGGTGAATTGTTGAGCGGCCTAAACCTCGGCAAGGGGTGTGTCCGTTTCACAAAGACGAAACAGGTCGATGAAGGCAGGGTCGGGGAATTCATCGACCGGGCCTACCAGCTGTGGAAGGCCGGGGAGAAAATGGGGTGCTGACGGGAACACCAGAGGGAACAAGCGCTTCAGGTCGCTTGCTCCAGCCTTCGACAGAGGATGGTCCTGCGGACAACCCGCCGCCCGCGGGGACAGGCGGCGGGCATGTTCAAGCGGACACCTTACCAGCTGAACTGTTTGTTCATGGTCAGCTTGAACGTCCGGCCACGAGCCGGATCACCTGCGAGATTATTCTGGTAATCCTTGTCGAAGACATTCTCGACCGAGGCACGTAACTCGTAACCGGCGAGCATGCCTTCCTGCGGTTTCCAGTTGGCGAAGACATCGTGAACGCCATAACCCGGGAACGGTCCCGTTCCGGAACCTGTTTCAATGCCGGTAGCAAACAGTCCACGCCAGCCGAACTCGATGTCCTGTTCGGGAAGACGGCCACCGATTGTCATGGCGAGCGTATCGGCCGGAATTGAGTTCAATGTGTCCCCGGTCTCCTTGTCGATGCCACGCACCAGGCTGTATGCCAGCGTGCTGAAGACGTATCTGGAGTTATAGGCTGCCTCTACTTCAATGCCCCAGATCTCAGCTTCGTCGATGTTGACGTAGTAGGGCACTGCCGTGCTCTGGCCGGTGTCCGGATTGCTGGAGATCAGATCTTTCAGGTCGTTGTAGAATGCAGTTGTCTTGAACTGGAGCCCGTCCTGTTCCTGAAGAATGTCCCAGAATGAAAGGGAAAAACCCGCTTCCACAGCGTTCGACTGTTCTTTTTCCAGGTTCAGGCTTGCCGAGCGGCCGCCGGGATAGCTGCATCGTGGGCCGGGCGTACATGTTCCTGCTGTTGAGAACATTTCGTCCAGGGTCGGCGCACGTTCTGTGTGCGCGACGGACCCGAAGACAGAAATTGTGTCGTTGATCTTGTAGAGTGCCGCGAGTTTGGGTGAGAAGGCGACCTCAAATTGATCGGATGCACCGGAGACGGAGCTGTCCGGCGACAGGTTGATGAAATCGACACGTGTGCCGGGAATGATGGTCAGTCTGTCATTCCAGATGAACTCGTTTTGCGCGAAGAAACCGAATTTCATGTCGGTGCCTTCGGGGTGGAAGCCAATTGCACCACTGTCGGCATCCGCTACACGCGTCTGGTAGGATGCCTGCGTACCGATGGTCAGGAAATTTTCGAAACTTCCGCCGGAATGCTCGAAGGTGTTTTCGATTTTTCCCTGCCAGGTACGGTAGGCGTATTCGGTGTCGTCATATAATTGCGAGCTGGAAGAGGCGTTTGAAGAGTCTTCCTGGTTGATGGTCGTGTCCGAATAGGACAAGTTCACGCTGAGATCGAGAAGCGGATTGCCGGAAGCTGGATTGTCATACCGGAAAACGACCGTCTGGTCGGTAATATCACGATCGATCGTGCCAAAAGCGTCAAACGTACCCGTTTGTGAGTAGTCGGTATCGTCCGCCGTGCTTTGCCAGCGTTGATAGGAGAGGCGGACGGATTGCTCTTCGTTTTCACCAAAATGGTGCACGATTTTGGCCAGGCCTGAAAAGGAATCGAAGGCTGACCCAGAGACCGTTGTACCGTCGCCGGTCTCGTAGTCGTCAGAGCGTCTGTAGATGCCGTTCAGGAGTACTTCGGTTCGTTCGTTGATCCGGCCGGCCACCGTTCCGGAGGTCATGAAACCGTCCTTGTTGGAATCGTACATACCCTTGACGTTGACGGCGACCGTTTCGCCATCCTGCAGGAAATCGCTCGGGTCTTTGGTGGTGAAGTTGATCACACCGCCGATTGCACCGGAACCGTAAAGCGTTGAGGAAGCTGGACCTCGAAGAATTTCAACCTGCTTGTAGAGATCCGGATCGGAGAAAAACGAACCGACGCGATATTGTTCATAAAACTTGTTCGCTCCGTCGACGGTTACGATGATTTTGGATTCGTCCGCAGAACCAAGATCGCCGATGCCGCGAATATTGAAGGACTGGCCTGCCGCCCGGTCACTGCCGATGACTGTTACACCGGGAACTTCCCTGAACAAATCACCGATTGTCATTGCCTGTTCGTCGTCAATGGCTTCCTGATCGAGAACCGTAACGGCCTGCGGTGTATCGATTGCCACCTTGTCGACGCCGCTGCCGATCACGATGCGCTGCAATTTCGTGACAATTTCGCCTGTCGAGGACTCTTCCACGACCGTCTCCGGTGTTTCGGATGCCGGTGTCTCGGCCGTTGTATCCTGTGCGATTGCCTCACCGTTAAAAGCCAATACCCAAAGGGCGACACCACCCATGAGCCGGGTGCGATTGGTTTTATTGAGCCCCATTAAATTCTCCAAGAGTGCGCGTTGACGCGTCCGTCTTGCTGCCCCTCGATCAGCATTTTTTAAACATGAATCAATGACTCAGGTATTGCGGTCAATAAAAAACATGAATATAAGAGTCAAGTATTAGATTGCGGGTTCGAGTGATTTCTTCTTCTTTAGAAGAGTTCAAAAATATCCATACATATCAGAGTGTTAGATGTGTGGTGCAAACTCAACTTGCGACAAGTGAAGTCAATTAGTGAAGGCCGGGCCGATGACCGTCGATCAGAATTCTTCTGAAACAAAACCGAGCGCCGTGGAAATTCGCGAAGCACGAGCTCAAAATCCCAAGATGCGGGAACGGGATCTGGCTCAAGTTCTGGGCATCAGCGAAGCAGAATTCGTCGCGAGTTTTGTCGGTCAGGGCGTTCACCGGATAGAGCCTCGGTTTGAAGACCTGTTTCCCGGCCTTCAAGGGGTTGGCGAAGTCATGGCGCTCACTCGAAACGAGAGCGCTGTGCATGAAAAAGTCGGTCCGTTTGAAAGGTTCATCAACGGAAGAGGCGCTGCCTTGATGTTGGGAGGCCAGATCGACACGCGCATGTTCCCAACCAATTGGGTTTACGGATTTGCAGTTGAAAAGGCGGACGGCAATGATGTGCGCCGGTCCCTTCAGTTTTTCGATGCCCACGGCGATGCGGTTCAGAAAATTCATGCGCGTGCAGACACAGACCTTGCCGCGTGGAACGAGTTGGTCGGTAAGCTCAAGCTGGACAACCAGACGCCCGATGTCCTGCCCGAGTTGACACCTGCCGATCCCTTTTCCCGCAAGCTTCCCGCGGAAGGGGTGGATGAAGTGTTGCGAGAACGATGGCAGGCCATGACCGATCCGCACCAGTTCCATGGCCTCTTGAGAGACCTCGACATAGACCGGGTCAGCGCCTTTGAGCTTGCCGGTGATGCCTGGGCCTGGCCTTTGGACACGGGAGCGGTGCCGGCCTTGCTCAGGCTGGCGGCTCTGGAGAAGATTCCAATCATGTGTTTTGTCGGCAACCGGGGATGCATCCAGATTCACTCCGGTCCCGTTGAAACGGTGATGGACAAGGGCCCTTGGATCAACGTCATGGACCCCAACTTCCATCTGCATCTCAGAACCGATCACATCTACGAAGTCTGGGCAGTGCGTAAGCCGGCCGATATCGGCCACGTGACTTCGGTGGAAGCCTTTAACAGCGATGGCGAACAGATCATTCAGTTTTTTGGTGTGCGAGGTGAAGGCAATGCAGAGCGATCAGATTGGCGAGGTCTTGCTGAAAACCTGCCTCGCCTCGAACGCTCGATTGTCCTGGGAGCAGCGGAATGAGATCCCGGATTTTTTCAAGACCCTGCAGCGTTCTTGCAGCCTGTGCCTTGACGGTTGCCGCGTTTGTGGCACCCAGCAAGCCTCTTTTCGCCGAGGGAACAGCCTCCAACGCTGCCAACCGCATCGTTGCCGTGGGTGGCGCCGTGACGGAAATTGTCTTCGCGCTTGGTGAGGAGGAGCGTCTCGTCGCCCGGGACACGACAAGCAACTTTCCGGAGGAAGCGGCGGAACTCCCCGATGTTGGTTACATCCGGGCGCTGTCGCCGGAAGGGGTCATGTCGGTGGATCCGGACCTGATCCTGATGCTTGAAGGCAGCGGACCACAAGAATCGGTTGACGTTCTAAAGAAGTCCGGCGTGGCGATTGCCGATATTCCGGAAGGTTTCACTGAAGAAGACATCCTGAAAAAAGTCCGGGCTGTCGGCGATGCTCTGGGCGTGCCGGACAAGGCAGAAGATCTGGCCGATCAGCTGAGCGCCGACCTGGAGGATGCAAGAAAGCAGGCGGAAAGCAATTCGACCGAATTGCGGGTGCTCTTTGTTCTCATGGCAAGGGGCGGGCGTATCATGGCGTCCGGAACCGACACGGCCGCCCACGGCATCATTGATCTTGCAGGCGCGCAGAACGCCGTGTCCGACTTCTCCGGCTACAAGCAGTTGAGCGACGAAGCCATTTTGAGCGCTGCACCCGATGTCGTCCTGATGATGCAACGCGGACCAAATCACGATGTCGCGGCGCAGGAAGTCTTCAATCATCCGGCGCTGGCACAGACGCCGGCGGGCCAGAACAAGCGGGTCATTGTCATGGGTGGCCAATATCTGCTGGGGTTCGGCCCGCGCACTGCAGATGCCATACGTGACCTGTCAAAACAGCTTACGGATCTGCGGAGCTGATACGGCGCATGAGCGAAGCAGCGATACCAGTGCGCAAAACGAGAACCGGAAGTTGGTTCGGGATTGCCGAGGCAAGGAATGGAAACCGGGAACAGCTTGCCCGAACGGTGATTGTGGTTCTGGTCCTTGCTACTGGTGCCACCATGCTTGGCAGCCTGGCCATCGGACCGATTGCCATACCCGTGTTCGACATTCTTCCGAAAATCGCGGCGCGTCTGTTCACGCAGATCGAAGGAGCGCCGGCAGGCGTTTCACTTCGCGATTGGGTGGTCGTCATGGACATTCGTCTGCCCCGCGTCGTCCTCGGTGCCCTGGTCGGGGCCGCGCTTGCGGTTTCGGGCGCGGTGATGCAGGGGCTCTTTCGCAACCCGTTGGCGGATCCGGGTATTGTTGGCGTGTCGGCAGGAGCCGGTCTTGGAGCTGCAGCGTTCATCGTCCTTGGAAACACGGTGCTCGGTCCCGTTGTTGCGGTACTCGGGATCTATGCCGTTCCCATTGCGGCTTTCGCTGGCGGCCTCATCACGACGCTTCTGCTATATCGGATCGGAACGCGCGGCGGGATCACATCAGTCGCCACTCTGCTGCTGGCGGGAATCGCCCTGGGCGCCCTGACCGGAGCAATGACCGGCGTTCTGGTTTATGTGGCAGATGACCAGGAATTGCGCGATCTGCAATTCTGGGGGCTGGGGTCTCTGGCAGGTGCCAATTGGGAAAAGGTCTTGTCCGCTGCGCCCATCATCGTGTTGATGCTGGTGAGCGTTCCCTTTCTGGCGCGTGGGCTTAACGGACTGACATTGGGGGAGGCGGCGGCATCACATCTCGGTGTCAGGGTCCAGCGTCTGAAGAACATCAGCATTCTGATGGTTGCCGCAGCCACAGGGGCGTCAGTGGCTGTGAGCGGTGGGATCGGATTTGTCGGCATTGTCGTGCCGCATCTTCTGCGCCTGACCATAGGCCCGGACCACCGGTACCTTTTGCCGGCCGCGGCATTGCTCGGCGCAATCCTTTTGATTGCGGCAGATACGCTCAGCCGGACCATTGTCGCACCTGCGGAATTGCCCATCGGGATCATAACCGCCTTTGCCGGTGCGCCCTTCTTTCTCTGGATCCTGTTGCGTAGACGCGGCTTGACCGGTCTTTAGGGAGTTGTAGATGCAGCACCAGAAAATCGAAGCCGTCGACCCGTCGAATGCCGGGCTTCTTGCAGATCACGTCAGCGTTCGCATCGGCAAGACATCAATCGTCAGTGATGTATCGTTCCAGGCAAATGCTGGCGAAATACTGGCAATCATCGGTCCAAGCGGATCGGGCAAGACGACACTGTTGCGGGCGATGACGGGCGAGTTGTCATACACCGGGCACGTCCTTTTGAACGGGCTGGAAGTAAACAAGCTTCCGCCGGAAGCGCAGGCTCAAATGAGAGGTGTGTTGCCCCAGTTGAGCCAGATCTCGTTCCCTTTGACCGTCTCGGAAGTCATCGGCCTCGGTCTTCTCGACAAACAACAAACGAGACGAGAGAGAATTCTGAGAATTGCAGAAGCGTTGTCGAAGGTCGGATTGGCTGGATTTGAGGGGCGCAGCTATCAGGATCTTTCAGGCGGTGAACAGCAGCGCGTTCAACTGGCCAGAGTGCTCTGCCAGGTCTGGGAGCCGGTGTCTGACGACGGGACGCCGCGATGGCTCTACTTGGACGAACCCGTATCCAGTCTGGACATCAAGCATCAGTACCAGATCATGCGGCTTGCCGCCGACTTTGCCGAAAAAGGTGGCGGGGTTGTCGCCGTGATGCATGATCTCAACCTGACCCTGACTTTTGCGGAGAGGGTTCTGGTGATGCGAAAGGGTGAGACTCTGGCCTTCGGGGCAAGCGAAAAGGTCATGCGGACCGACCTTCTCTCTCGCGCCTACGACTTTCCTTTGACCCTGACCAGATGCGCCGTCGCCGGTGCACCGATCGTGGTTCCCGTTACCGGGCGTTGAGGGAAGGCGGCAGCAACTGTTTCGCCTGCTTGCAAACTTTATAGAAAGGCTGCCTCTCAGATCTCACGAAGCTTCGTGAATGGACCTGATGCCCGAAACCATGGCCGGTGAGTCCCAGACCCTTTCACCAATTGCGCCGTAAGCAACTTCGCCGGAAGGGCTGAGGATATAGGTGACGGGCAGGCCGCGCAAAAACCACTTGCTTGGCAGCTCCGAATTCTGATCCATGAGGATCGGCATGCCTTCATGATCGATCTGATCAAGGAACGAAGCGATCTTTTCGGGTTTGTCGCCGATATTCACAGCCAGAACCGCATAGTCATCAGTGCCCAGTTCCCGGCTGAGACGGGCGAGGGTCGGCATTTCCTTTCGGCAGGGCGGGCACCAGGTCGCCCAGAAGGACACAAGCACTGTCTTGCCCTTGTAATCGCCAACCTGGTGGATCTTGCCTGCCAGATCCGGAATGTTGAGTTCGGGTGTGTCGATCGCGAGTGCAGGTTTTGCCAGTCCAAGAAACTGCAGGTGCGCTTCATCCGCTGCCATTGCAGGAAGACTTGTCGCTGCCAGTGCAGCACAGCCGGCCAGAATTTCCCGTCGATTCAACCTCACCATTTCGAAACCCCGTCGTTAAACTGAACCTGGTCACCTTCAAGCGGGACACCGCTCTCACGTTTGACCGCTGCCACCTAGGTAAGCGGTCCGGACAGTTAGGCAACTTCACGCTTGTTCACATCCCGGGTAGGTCTGAAGCGGGTCGCTGAAATGGTCAGTTTTTCAGAGGCTTGGTCCAGCGAAAACTGAATGGTGTTTTCAGACTTTTGCTGACTCCAAAGCTGGGGCGCTACCATTGTGACCCTGCGCAAAGGATGTGAGCGTTGCCGCAACCCCATTGGAGACAATTTCGTGAGTGGCGTCCGCAAAAGCGGAAAGGAATTCCTGATTTGAACTGAGAGATCCGAACTGCTCAGGCCATTCGATCGGCGCGTTTGAGGTCTTGAACACGCTTTGTGCCCAGGATTTCAATTGTGTGGCATTTTCGTCTTCCAGAAGCAGTTCATTGCCGGCTTCGTCATATCCGAGGCAGTAGCGGCACCAGAGCGCGGTTTCCAGGGACAGGCCGGTTATTGTGCCGCCGTTGTCGAGCCTGTCCTGGATCGCCGGCAGAATGAATTTCGGTTGACGGTTGGAACCGTCGAGGCACAGGCGCGGGATCGTGTCGCCAACCGCCGGGTTGGAAAACCGTTCCATGACCTGTTTCAGGTAGTCTCTGAAATCAACACCGGGGATTTCCGGGACGGTCGGCAGGATTTCCTGTGTTTCGAGCTTGCTCAGATAGGTGCGAATGAGTGGATCTGCCATGGCTTGGTGAACGAAGTGATGGCCAAGAAGGGCGCCCGGGTAAGCAATAGCAGCATGCCCGCCGTTCAGGATACGCAGTTTCATCAATTCGTACGGCGCAACATCGTCGACAAACTCGACGCCGACCTTCTCCAGTGGTGGGCGGCCGGAAGGGAAATTGTCTTCAAGTACCCACTGGCGGAACGGTTCGCAGACAACCGGTGCTGCATCGCGTAAGTCGAACCTTTCGCAAACGAGCGCGCGCTCCCGGTCACCGGTTGCGGGTGTGATGCAGTCGACCATGCCATTTGGAAAGGCGACGTTTTCAGAAATCCAGCGGGCGGCACTTTCCGACAGCGCTCTGGCGTAACCGACCACGGCCTGTTTCGCCATATGACCGTTTTCAGGGAGGTTGTCGCAAGACATGACGGCAAATGGTGCAACACCGCTCTTTTTTCTTCTCAGCAAGGCAGAAACGAGAATGCCGAAGACCGTCTGAGGTTGATCCGGGTTTGCGAGATCCGACAGGATATCCGGGTGGCCGGCATCGAAGCCGCCCGTATTCGGGTCAACAAAGTAACCGCCTTCGGTGATCGTCAGAGATACAATGCGGATTTCAGGTGCACACACTCTGGAGACCAATGCAGCGGGATCGACATCGACAAAGTCGATCATCGCGCCGCTGATCCGCGCGTTCAAACCCGTCGGGTCCAACTCGACAACAGTCGTCAACCAGTCCTGATCCTTCAGTCGTTCCCGCATTACATGGTCATTGGATTTCAGGCCGGCGCCGACGATGGCCCAGTCACTGGCCTCGTTCATCGCAAACAGGCGGTCCATGTAGATGGCCTGATGGGCACGATGAAAATTGCCGACGCCGATGTGCAGTATTCCGGCGGATAGTTTCGACCGGTCGTATTCTGCTGACCGCACGCCTGAGGGGGGCGCTGCAAATGCTTTGTTGTCGAGTTTATTGGTCATTGGTCAGCTCATCCAATTGCCGCCGTCGACGTTGTAAGTCTGTGACACGACGTAGTCCGCGTCGCTTGAAGCCAGAAAGACGGCCATGCCGGTAAGGTCTTCGGCGGTGCCCATGCGACCGAATGGAACGGCAGCCCCGACCTCGGCTTTCTTTTGACCGGGTTTCAATCCTTCGTACCTTGCAAAAAGCGCATCGACGCCGTCCCAGTGTTCGCCATCGACCACTCCTGGTGCGATGGCGTTCACGTTTATGCCGTGTTGAATGAGATTGAGCCCGGCAGATTGGGTCAGGCTGATCACGGCGGCTTTCGTCGCGCAATAGACCCCAACCAAAGCTTCGCCGCGGCGACCGGCCTGACTTGCCATGTTGATGATCTTGCCGCCCTTGCCGCGGGCGATCATGGATCGGGCGGCCGCCTGCATCGTGAACAATGTTCCTGCGACGTTGATGTCGAACAGTCTCTGGTAGCTGTCACGGGTGATTTCGGCGATTGGTGCCAGATCGAACAGTGCGGCGTTGTTGACCAGGATATCGAGGCCGCCTGCCTTTGTCTCAACAGCCGCTATTGCTGCATCGATTGAGGCCTGGCTGGTGACATCAAGTTCAACAGCGTAGGCATTTGGGCCAATTTCGTTTGCGGCTTCCTCCGCGCCAGACAGATTGATGTCGCCAATGGCAACCGTTGCGCCTTCTTCCGCATACCGTGCGGCAAAGGCTTTGCCGATCCCCCGGGCAGCTCCGGTGATCAACGCGGATTTTCCTTCAAGCCGCATCATGCAATCCTCAGGCCCTGATTGTTGAAACGATGGATCTTGCCGGCGTCCGGCGTCAGATAGACAGTGTCGCCGTGACGGAAACCGACTTCACCCGTCGACCGGACGGTGACAGGGTCGCTCAGACCATCCACTTCGACATAAAGAAAAGTGTCCGAGCCCAGATGCTCGGAGACACCGACCCTGCCTGACCATTTGCCTTCACTGCGGGAAACGGAAATGTGCTCCGGGCGGATGCCGATGGTGGCTGCGTCAAACTCGGCCGCAAAGGCTCCCATCATGAAGTTCATTTTCGGGGAGCCGATGAAACCCGCGACAAATCGGTTGCGCGGCGTGTGGTAGAGCTCCAGTGGTGATCCGACCTGCTCGATCACACCGGCCTGCAACACAACGATCTTGTCGGCCATCGTCATGGCTTCCACCTGGTCGTGGGTAACGTAGATCATGGTTGTCTTGAGCGACTGGTGAAGTTCCGAGATCTCCAAGCGCATGTTGACCCGGAGTGCAGCGTCAAGGTTCGACAGCGGTTCATCGAACAGGAATGCAGCAGGTTCGCGGACGATGGCACGGCCGATCGCCACGCGTTGGCGCTGGCCGCCGGACAGCTGACCGGGGCGGCGATCCAGATAATCCGTAAGGTTCAGGACCTTTGCGGCTGCGTCCACCTTGGCGTTCCGGGCGGCTTTGTCGAGACCGGCCATCCGCAACGGGAAAGCGATGTTCTTGCGTACCGACATATGCGGATAAAGCGCGTAGGACTGGAACACCATGGCCAATCCGCGTTTGGCGGGTGGGACCTCCGTCGCGTCCCGCCCGTCGATGTCGATTTCCCCGCTGGTGACGTCTTCCAGTCCTGCGATCAGGCGCAGGAGTGTGGATTTGCCGCAACCGGAAGGTCCGACGAAAACGACGAACTCTCCGTCGTCGATTTGGAGATCCAGGGGCGGAATGACCTGAACGTCCCCGAAACTTTTTGTAATCTGATTGAGTGTGATCTGGCCCATTTCGGGATCTCCTATTTCACCGCGCCGAAGGTCAGGCCGCGCACAAGTTGCTTTTGGCTGAACCAGCCAAGGATCAGAATGGGGGCGATTGCCATGGTCGAGGCCGCGCTCAATTTTGCGTAAAAGAGGCCTTCCGGGCTGGAATAGCTGGCGATGAAGGCGGTCAGGGGGGCTGCTTTCGCCGCTGTCAGGTTCAGGGTCCAGAAGGCTTCGTTCCAGGCCAGGATGATGTTGAGCAGCACTGTCGATGCAATGCCGGGGATGGCCATCGGTGTCAGGATGTAGAGGATTTCCTCCTTGAGCGTCGCGCCATCCATGCGCGCGGCTTCCAGGATTTCCCCGGGAATTTCCTTGAAGTAGGTGTAGAGCATCCAGATGATGATCGGCAGGTTGATCAGCATCAGGACGAGCGTCAGTCCAACACGCGTGTCGAGAAGACCGAGCTCGATGAACAGGAGATAGATCGGATAAAGCACGCCGACCGCCGGCAACATCTTGGTTGACAGCATCCACATGAGGATGTCCTTGGTGCGCTTTGAAGGTACGAAAGCCATCGACCATGCCGCCGGAACACCGATCAAGATCCCCAGAAGGGTCGAGCCGCCGGCAATGATCACCGAGTTCCAGAGATAGCGCATGTAGTCCGAGCGTTCCTGCACGACTGCGTAGTTCTCCAGTGTCCAGTCGAAGAACAGGAACAGCGGCGGGTCGTTGATCGCCTGGGCCTCGGTCTTGAAGCTGGTCAGGATCGTCCAGAGGATCGGGAAGAAGATCAGGAGACCGATTGCCCAGGCGGCAAGGGTGTTGATCGTCTTTCGGCGGGTGGTGACTGCGCGGGCCATTTCGTTCCCTCCTCAGGCGTCCAGGTTTTTGCCGACGATGCGCATCAGGAAGATCGCAACGATGTTGGCGAGAATGATTGCGTAGACACCGCCGGCCGAGCCGAGGCCGACATTCTGGCTTTCCAGCACCCGCTGGAAGATCAGGTAGGTTAGTGTCCGCGTCCCGAAAGCGCCGCCCGTGGTAACGAAGATCTCGGCGAAGATCGCCAGCAGGAAGATCGTCTGGATCAGGATGACGATCGTGATGGCGCGGGACAGGTGCGGCAGAATGATGAAGCCGAAACGCGCCAGAGGCGGAGCGCCGTCCATCTCGGCTGCTTCAAGTTGTTCGCTGTCGAGAGACTGGATGGCGGTCAGCAGAATGAGGGTGGCAAAAGGCAGCCACTGCCAGGAAACGATGATGATGATCGACAGCAGCGAAGCGTCACTGAGCCATTCGATCGGCTGTGCTCCAAAGGCTTGCCACAGATGGGCGAACAGACCGTTGACCGGGTCCATGAACATGTTCTTCCACACCAATGCCGAAACGGTTGGCATGACGAAGAACGGCGCGATCACGAGGATCCGGACAATCCCCTGACCCCACATGGGCTGATCCAGCAGGATCGAAAGCAGCACACCCAGGACGATGGTAATGACCAGTACGCCACCGACGATAACGAGGGTTGTCTGAACGCTTGGCCAAAAGGCGCTGGACGAAACAAACCGGACATAATTGTCAAAGCCCACCCATCCCAGATCACCGCCGCGCAGTGGAAGGTATTTCTTGAAGGAGAACACCAAGGTCATGGTGAGCGGGATGAGCATCCAGCCGAGGAGCAGGAAGACGGCCGGTGCCATCATTATGCGGGCTGCGGAGCGCGAATGCTGGGTCGCCATGGACACACCTTCTCTGTGGACGGTCTTGAGCCGTTGAGTATGGATTATGAGGTGGGTGCGGACAAAAAATCGGGAGGGCGAGCCGATGTCGCCCTCCCAGTCAGGGAGGAGACCCTTAGTAGCCTGCGGCTTCCATTTCTTCTGCGGTCAGAGACTGCGCCTTGGCCAGCGCCTCGTCGACGGACTGTTGACCGGCGAGAGCGGCAGAGAATTCCTGACCAACCTGGGTGGCGATGCCCGCAAACTCGGGGATCGCGACAAACTGAACGCCGATATAGGGCACGGGCTTGACGGTCGGAGCGGTCGGATCAGCTGAGTTGATGCTGTCCAGCGTCATCTTCGCAAAAGGCACCTTGGCGTATTCCGGGTTCTCGTAAAGAGAGGTCCGGGTTCCCGGAGGAACGTTGGCCCAGCCTTCTTCCGCAGCAACGAGCTCCAGATAGTCCTTGGAAGTTGCCCAGTTGATGAATTCCTTGGCGGCTGCTTCTTTCTGCGTGCCGGCGGGAATTGCAAGGGCCCAG
This sequence comes from Roseibium sp. SCP14, assembly GCF_040329475.1. Taxonomy (NCBI): domain Bacteria; kingdom Pseudomonadati; phylum Pseudomonadota; class Alphaproteobacteria; order Hyphomicrobiales; family Stappiaceae; genus Roseibium; species Roseibium sp. SCP14. Next base: position 668,882 of record NZ_JBDZYH010000002.1, on the reverse strand, counting down.
GCCCACAGCCAGTTGCCGCGCTTGCCGAGGCCGGTGTCCGGAGCCAGAGCAAAGCCGACCTTGTCAGCGACGGTAGAGTCGTTGGGGTTTGTGACGAAGGATGCCGCGACAGTCGCGTCGATCCACATGCCGCATTTGCCCTGCTGGAACAGCGACAGGTTTTCGTTGAAGCCGTTGGTCGAAGCGCCTGGAGGGCCGGCTTCGTTCATCAGGTCGATATAGAAGGACAGTGTTTCCTTCCACTCGGGGCTGTCAAACTGAGGCTTCCAGTCTTCATCGAACCAGCGTGCGCCGAAGGCGTTGGACGTGGCGGTCAGGAACGCCATGTTCTCGCCCCAGCCAGCTTTGCCGCGCAGGCAGATGCCATAGATCTCGCTGTCCTTGTCGGTCATTTTGCGGGCTGCATCGGCGACGAATTCCCAGGTCGGGGCATCGGGCATTTCCAACCCGGCCTTTTCCATGAGATCGGTGCGGTACATGATCATCGAGCTTTCGCCGTAGAACGGTGCCGCATAGAGCGTTCCGTCAACGGAGAGCCCTCCGCGCATGGCCGGCAGGATGTCGTCGACATCATAGCTGTCCGGCAAATCGTCAAGAGAGACCAGCCAGTTCTGCTTACCCCAGATCGGTGTCTCGTACATGCCGATGGTCATGATGTCGAACTGGCCGCCCTTGGCGGCGATATCCTGGGTGACGCGCTGGCGAAGAACGTTTTCCTCAAGCGTGACCCACTCAACGTCGTGGCCGGTTTTCTCGGTGAAGTCCTTGGTCAGGCCCTGCATGCGGATCATGTCGCCGTTGTTCACGGTGGCAATGGTGATTGTTTCCGCGAAGGCGCCGGACGTGGTGATCAAAGTAAGTGCTGTGACCGCACATAATGCGTTCTTTAAAGACATCCTGTGTCCTCCCTGGCTTGGATGTTGACCAAACCTTGAGGCAATATTTGTCTGGCGTCAAGAAAAAATTAGCGCGCGTAAAATTTCAAGCAGATGCGCGTAACACCAACCGGGCGGCAAACAAGGTTTCCTGCCGGTTATCGAACGTACCTCCGGCCTCGATCAGATTCATCAAAGTGCTGAAAGCGTGGTTTGCAACGGAATCGTAGTCGTGCGCGGCGGTGGTTAATGACGGGCAGGTGAACTTGGAAAACGGGTGGTCATCATGTGAGGCAACTCGAAGGGCGCAGCCTTCGCCGCGCCCGACCCGAAAGCCTTTTTCATAGCAGGCAGACAAGAGGCCGATGGCGAGCCGGTCGTTGCTGCACAGAATTGTGTTGGTTGGAAAGCCGTGCACTTCCAGGATCCGCAGCGCTCCCTCGCGGCCGATCTCTTCGAACGCCCAGCCTTCGCCGTCGATCTTGACCACATGCGGTTCGAACCCGAGCCGGTCCATCATTTCAAGATACGCTGTGCGCCGCTTGTTAGCATTGGGGTTCGCGGGTGTGTTCATCTCGAAGAAGCAGGGTGGTTCACCCGATCGGGTCAGGTACTCAACTGTTTGCGAAACAAAGCTGAAATTGTCTGATCCGACAAAGGCTTCGCCGATACCCTCCAGGTTACTGTCAAACAGAACGGTTGGAACATCCCTGCAGAACTTCTCGATGTATCCCCGGTCCGAAGCCCGGCCGAGCGGGGCAAGCAGAACGCCGGCCGGTTTCATGGAGCGAAGGCTGCCGAGAATGTCATTCTCAAGGCTTTGTTGCCCGTGAGAACTGAACAACGTGGGCCAGTAACCGGCGTCGATGCAGCGCCGTTCGATGTTTCGGGCGATTTCCGCGAAGAACGGATCGGCCAGATAAGGGACGACCACGCCGATGTTCTTGGTCAGCCGCCTGTTCTGGTTGATGGCGAAAATGTTCGGGCGAAAGTCATAGCGCTCAAGGGCCTGCTCAATTCGGTCGCGGGTCGACTGCCGGACGCTCTCCGGATCGTTGAAGTATTTTGAAACGGTCGGTCTGGAGATGCCGCTGACGGAGGCAAACTCCTCCATATTCTTGATTTTTCGATCCGTCATCAGATTGCCTTGACGTTCTGCCTTGTCCTGATCGTTGCCGGTTTGCGTCCGTGGTCCGTGCAAATCGATGTAAACTTTCCGCGTGTAAATTTTTTTGTTTACATTAGAAACTTTTGTTCGGATGGGTCAAGAAGCATCGACGCTGCTCGGAACGGCCGTACTTCAATTCGCACACTTCGAAGCGGAGGAGGCAGCCGGAGGTGGATTTCATCGGTTTTTACCTTGCACAGGCGCAGAGGGGCTGCGCCGGGCAAACCCGCCTGGTCGGTTTCCGGTGTCCGTGAGACAATATTTCAGCAGGCTTTCGCTCTAACTTTCAAAAGGAAAGTGGCACGTTGGTGCAGTTTGATCTGGAGTGACAGGCTTGCCACGCTAGCCGAACCAGCGCTTGAACCAGCGGCGAAAGCCCGACGTCGCGGCACTTGCGTGTTTCTGGGCCTGTTCTCGCGCCTGGTCCACGTTTTCTCCGACATCGTCCATGAAGCCGTCGACATTCTCCACGACCGGATCGATCCTGTTTTCCTTGAATGTCTTCACGGCCCTGTAAATCAGATAGGCGAGGCCGGCAAGGATCAGGAAGAAGGCGATGTTGAACCAGGGGATCAGAAGGACATTGGGCTCCGCAACTTCGGTGATGCTGATGACATTGGGAAAGATCGTGAAGAGCTTGATCCGCCAGCCATAGTGCGTGATGGCAACCCAGACCTCACCGTTTTTCTTGGCCAGATCCTGCGCCTGTGCCGTCACATTGCTGCTGTCGAACTTGAAATAGGGCGGCCAGCCCCAATCGGTGTCTTCGTTCCGGTAAACTCTCGGTTCGCCATTTGGCCAGACGGTGTTCACGAACCGGACGTCGCGGGTCCAGTTCTTGTTCGTTCCGGCATCCGGAGCAGCCCAGAACCAGGAAGACGAGCCAATGTCCATGCGTTTGACGTCGGTGCCGACGATGCGCACGACGTCGCGTCCCGGAAGAGTGTAATGCGCAAACAGGACGAAGACGAGCAGCAAAGGGATGCCCACAATCCATTTAAGATACTTGGTCAATCGTCGTCCTCATCGTCGTCGTCATCATCATCATCATCGTCGTCCCGAGGAATAGCTCCCCAAGGCCCCATGCGCAGGCCGAAGCCGATATCGGGCTCTTCGTCATGCATGGACGGTTCCGGCCCGAACAGTTCCTCGCGGGTTCCCACCTTGTCGACCATGTACTCGTCGGCAAGGAATTGCGCCGCATAGGTCTTCTTGGCATCGCTCCAGCCCTGATAATGGGAATAGAACGCATCCTTGTGGCAGATGAACAATTGGCGGAAATCGAGGGGAGTCAGTTCCGCGAGCAGCTGGTTCACAAGCTGCTTGTCTCGGTGGTTCTTCGATCTCAGGAGATAAAAATAGGCGGGATTGTCGGGCTCCGGCCATTGCTGGCCACCACGCTTTTTCATCCGGCGCAGCACGTCGTCGAGAGCGTGATATTCATCCGGAAATTCCCGATGGTACTTGCGCTTGAGAGTGCGCAAATCGCGACGGGACACGTCGGACAGATCTTCTCCGCTGTTGGCTGCAGTGTCGATTACAATGAAATCGAGCTTCTGGCGAAGGATCCCTTCCGCGTCGGCGTCTCTGCCCTTGAGGATCGGTTCGACCAATCCGTTCCGCTTGAGGAAAGAGGCAATGGCCTTGCGGTCATTCAGGTCAAGGACGGACCTGACCGGCAGATCATGCTGTCCTTGCAATTCCTTCGAAGAGATGCAGGCTGTCTGCTTGACCTCGCGAAAGATGTACAGGCCGCCATAGTGATTGGTGTAGAAATTGCCCTGCTCGAAGCTTTCCGAGTTGAGGCTGATCGGCGTCCTGATGATGTCGCCGGTATGCTTCGACAATTCGACCATCTCGGCAATCAGGACGTCGTCCCACCAGCCATCCGGTTCGGTCATGAACCGGTGGATTTTCTCACTGAGCTCGTCGCTGGCCTCGGCATGTGCGCCAACGGTGTCCGCTTCGACATCTATGGTGCGGATGTCGAAGAGATCGCGGGGAGTTCTGATCGCATAGACCGTGTTGACCAGTTCGCCGACCACGGCATCTCGAATGGATAGTGCGAACAGCTGTTCTTCATTGTCATCGATGAAACGGCGCAGGATCGAGCGTGATGTCGAGAAACTGGCGTTTAGCAGCGGGGCCGTCTTCTGCGTGGTCGACAGCAGAATGAACTGACGATTGCAACCGTTGGGGTTGAGGTAAAGCGGGTCGCCCAGTTCATCGCCGATTTCCGGAGAAAACCCGGAAATGTCGACATGAAACTCCTCCAGGCTGGTGGTCTTGCCGGTCAGATGTTCAAGCGCACGGTTGTAACGGCCGACAAGGGACGGTGAAGAAACCTGAAAAAGGTTGCCATACATCAGCCCGTGTTTAACCAGACGCATCATGGGCGGGACGCCTCCATGAAGCGCCGCTTGGCTTCTTCCATCCGCTGCATTTCGCGCACTGCGTTTTCAATGGCGACTTCGTCGGACTTGTCCGCATAGCGGAACTCACTGTCCGCGTAGCGGTTGATTTCCTGAATGACCATGTCGATCGTGATCGGCTGCGCCAGATCCGCAATCATCGACTTCTTCGTCTCATAGTCCTTGAACAGGAACAGGTCCGGGTTCTCCATCCACTCGTCCGGAAGTTCAAAGTCCATGGCACGAACCTTGATGGCATCGGTGATGTTCTTGATGGCGCGGCCGGTGAAACGTTCGTCCGCTTCCTGGATCGCTTTCAGGTAGGCGCCGAGCTTGGCTATGGTGTCGAGACTGCCGATCTCACCGTTGATCCGGTCGAACACCCGCATCAACGCATCTTCCTGCGGCCGTGAATGACTTTCGTAAGACGCAGCGACGGCTTTCTTGATGACCTGGGCTTCAAACAGGTCATGGTCTCCGACGGGGATAGAGTGGTTCTTGCCCATCAGAAGATGCAGAATGTCGATGTAGTCTTCACGCGTCTGCGGGCCATCGACCAGAAACCGCGCACCTGCGCGCTGCCGCAAGGCATCGTCGACATTTTCCGGATAATTGGAAAACATTCCGAAGGTGCAGTTGCCACGCACAACCGTATTGGCTCCGGCGAAGCTTTCCATCAGAACCGCTGTGATTTCCAGCTGGCCGGCGGACGACTGCCTGTCACCGCGCTTGCCCGCAAGCTGGTCGATATCATCAATGGTTCCAAACCCGATCACATTCGGGTCGGTGACGTTCTTGATGAAAGCCTTGGCATTTTGCGCAGACTTGCCCTGGTAGCTGTCGATACTATCCGTGGAGAGATTCTGATAGCGGAAGGCATAGCCGGCGTTGGAGCAATAATCGTTGATCAGGCCGGCCATCATCTGGATCAGCGTGGTCTTGCCGGTGCCAGGCTTGCCGTCACCCATAAACGTGAAGATGAAACCGCCCAGTTCCGCAAACGGGTTGAGTTTGCGTTCGAAATCGTAGGCCATCAACATCTTGGCAAGTTTCATTGCCTGATACTTGGCGATGTGGTTGCCGACGACCTCTTCCGGTTTCTTGAATGCCATTGTCAGGCTGGTGGATCGGGCCCGGGCTGCCGGTGTGAAACCGGTGATCTCGAAGTCGTCCACCTCCACCCGGAAGCGGGCCTGTGCGAAAGGCTGGAGCAGAACCGATCCTTCAGCGCGCAGGGTTACTTTCTCCATCAGCTGTTCGCAGAAAGAGGTGATGATGCCAATGAGCTGTGCATCCGAATGGACCGAAGCGGCCGAAATCTCCTGATCCAGCTCCCAAAGGGCGCCGTGAAGGGCGAGTTGGTCGTTGTCCAGCAGGATCTCTTCCACTTCACCGCATTGACCTTCGATATCGCCTGTTTCCGCGGCCAGACCGGAGATCAGAAAGTCCGTCATGTTGGCAAATACATGAAGCGAAATGAGCGCCGATGCAGACAGCAGCTGTTGAAACTTGTCCTTCTGTGAGGCGTCGAGCGTGCCTGCCAGGTTGCTGCGTTTCAGATCACTCAATCCGGATTGTTCTGCGAACTGATCGGAAGTCACCTGGGCAACGGACAAGGCTCTCCGCAAGGCCCGCAGAATGCTTGCCTGGAGCGGAGTGGTCAGAGCGTCGTCATCGGCCTCCAGTATGCGGGATGACAGCTGAACACCTTCGGGGCGTGCGGTGGAACGGGTGACCAGTCCGGGTGTCGTTGAGCGGAACCGGCGTCTTGTGCCCAACCCGCTTGACCTTTCCCTGACGACATCGGGTTCGCGCTTTGCGGCAATCCGCGGCGTGTGGTCGAACCCTTCGAGCATAGATTCCGCGAACTGGTATTTCTCGCGGATCTTGTCTTCTTTCAATTCCATGAGGTCGTTGGAAATGGTCACGCGTGAAACCTATTTGTAGCTGAGTATCTTGCCCTTGGGGCTGACGGCATATTTTCGGATGTTCGCAAATCCCGGAGGCTCGAGTTCCTCCAGGATCTGGTAAGGGCGCTGTGGCAGGATGAGGGAACGTTGGCGATCGGTGTGACCGGCGGTTTCCTGCGGGTCATCGCCCGGTGCCGCGAATGGGTCCAGCGCGTAGACCTGCCGTTCAACACTGGAAAAGAATCCTGATGATTCCTGTTCCGTGCCTGAAGCAACCAGCGTTTCGGTCGTCCAGGCCAACGCCCAGTCATCTCCGGGCTTCTGACCTGCCTGACTGAGCACGTCGCGCAAGGGGCCGGACTGCTGAGTGAATGTGTGGCTGTACATCGGGCCGAGGTAGAACCTGCGCAATCGCTTCGGATGCAGATCGGAGAAATCCCGGTCAAATCCCCGCGCGATCGTCACCAGCTTCAGAGCGGAGGAGGACTGCGCCGTCAGATGGCTCTGGACACGTGGCCAGCGGCGTTCATCCTTCAACAGCGGTTCCTTGCCGCTGTCTTCAAGGTCCATGACGTAAATCAGCGGGATGTTCTGCTGGCTGTCATAAACCGCCCAATGCACGCGGTACTTTCTGCGTTTCTCAGAAACGTTGCCGGTCCAGGCTGCGCGAGGGTCATTGCGCGCCCAGAACAGCGACGCTGTGGTCAGTTGCTCATAGTACTGCCGTTCCGACGCGGCGAACTGCAAATTCACAGGGGCGGATTGCTCCCGCAGGATGTGGTCCACCATTGCAAGCTTCAGGTCCCGCATGGAGGGCAGGGACCTCAGGTGGTTTTTCGCCTGCATGGCATCGTTCGCCATTTCAAGCAGTTCCTGATAGATCGGGAAACCGCTGTCCTGACGATCGATACTTAGAAGGTTCGGCAGCTTGTCGGAGACCCGGCCGGCCAGCAGGTACTTGTAGGACAGGGCAGTGAACGTTCCCGCCAAAGCCTCAAGATACCCCTGGAGGATCGGAATTTCCGACGCCAGCGCCGTGTTTTCGGACACGACGCTTTCGGCGACCCCCTGCAGGTGAGAGATGATCCGCTCAAACTTTGCGAAGTAGCGCCTTGTTTCATGCGCTTCTTCCAGTTTTCTGTGGTCCAGGGTCAGATCCAAGGTTCTACCCTCAGCGTCTCAGACTTCAGTAGTTCAGGCGCCATACGCGTTCTTGTCGTGCTTGTCGACAATCTGCTGGAACCGGCGGGCAAAGCGCTCGTCCGACTTTGCTTTTTCTTCCAGGACCTTGCGCGCGAACACCATGTGGTCTTCGTGAGCTTCCATCATGTCGGCCATCCGCTGGTTGGTGGCCGAGCCAATGGCCGCCATTGCGGATTGCGCTTCCTTGTCCGTTGCCACGCCGATCTCGTTGATCTTGTGAGCAACGTCTTGCTGTTGCGCCGTTTTCAGCGACTTGACCAGGGCATCATAAAGCACGACGCGCTGTTTGGTATCCGTTTGAAGCTTGTTGATCAGCACCATCTGGGTGGCCGCCTGGTTTTGAAGACTGTCGACCCAGGTCTTGCCTTTTTCAATGTAACGTTCAAGCGTCTGGCTTTCCGCCAATTTGACCTGCTCGTCCTGGGCAAGCTGGTTGTACTTGGCGTTCATTTCCGCCAGTTCGCTTTCCAGCTTGGTTCGTGCGGCAGCATCGGTCTCCACCGAGATCTTGTTTTCCAGGGCGATGATTTCCGGATCCATCGCAACCAGCTGTTTCTTGATATCTTCAAGCGCCCCAACGGATTGCTCCCGCTGGGCGAGTGTATCGCCGAGGTTGGTCTCAACCCGCTTGGAGTGCTCAGTCAAGGTGTTGAGCTGCTCCTGGAGCAGGTGGCCGATGGTGTTGGACTTGGAAATCAGATCCTGCAGTTTGTCGTCGATGCTTGCGCTGCGCATGCGCTCCTGGCGGATGCTGTCCGATCTGTTCTTGGAGAAAAAGCCGATAAAGGTTTCCCATCCGGTCTTCGAACGCATGGCGTCGAATTCCTTGGAGAAGGTCGCGGTGACATCGTCAAGACCCATGATGAGTTCGGCAATATTGGCGCCCATCAGCTCGGTGTGGGCATGAACATCGTCAAGCGTCGCGTTTTCGATATCGATCGAAATATCCTGGCCGGCACTCATCTTGGTGTGTGCCGTTTCGATCTTGGAAGTGAGTTCGTCGATCTTCTGACGCGCAGCTGCAACTTCCTGCTTGGACTTTTCGATTTGAGCGTTGAAATCCGCCATTTGCCCCTTCCCAAATATCTCCGAGTATTGCGTACTTTATGTAGCGATTTTTAGTAGAAATACAATTACAAGTTAATGAACAAACCACTCGGCAGGAAGAAGAAATCCTTAACCGCAACACTGTTTGCGACGATGTTTCGCTGGCCGCAGGCCTTGGGCCCTCAGGCATGGAATATCTCAGGTTTCAGCCCACTTCGCGGCACCAAATTTCGATAGAAACAGATACAGGACAGCGCCAAGCCCCGCGCTGATAATCCAGTCGAAGCCGCTCAAAAACCCGAGTGCAGGCAGCCAGACGGCAGAGACCGAAAATACCGATGAAAGGGCAAGTGCGGCGATTGCCTCAACATGAAGCCCCTTGTGGTAGTAGTACACGCCGCCGGATGACTGGCTGTAGAGATCCTCAACAGACAGAGCCTGCCTTTTGAGCAGATAGAAGTCGGCGATCATGATGCCGTAGGCAGGTGCGAGGAATGCACCGAGCGTATTGACGAATTTCGAGATACCGAAAACGGAAATGACCGGTACCCAGAGGGCGCTGACGACAAAGGCGAGGGCGGCTGCAATCATTCCACCACCCCGAAAGCTGATCCGGCCGGGCCAGAGATTGGAAAGATCGTTGGCGGGTGGAACGTAATTGGCAACCACGTTGATGCCGACGGTCGCGACGAAGAACATGAGCGCGGCCACGACCGTCAGTGCGGTGTTGTCGATACGGGCAATGATTTCGGTCGGATTGGTCAGATGCTCCCCGAAAAGGGCAATCGTGCCGGCTGAAATCAAAAGAGACAGAAAGGCAAAGACGGTGATGTTGACCGGAAGCCCGAGCATGTTGCCAAGTTTCATTTCCCTCTCTGTCCGCACGTAACGGGAAAAGTCACCATAATTCAGAATAATCGCAGCATAAAAGGCGATCATTGTTCCCATCACCGCGAAAAAGTTGGAGACGTGACTGCCAGTCGCCTGGGGGTTGCCTTTCAGTACGGACCCGACTTCAGCGGGAAGAGACGATCCGGTTCGCACCCAGATCATGATCAGCAATGTTACCATGACGGCATAGACTGCTGGACCCGCCCAATTGAGGAACATGCGGATCCATTCAATTCCTTTCCAGAAGAGAACGATCTGCGTTGCGCAGACGATGACAAGCGCGATCCAACCCATAGGCGTAAGCCCGAGGTAAGTCTCCTTTGCCCCTTCACCAAAGAGTGCAGTCAGCAGCAAAAGGATCGCCGTTGAAGCGACATAACTTTGCGCACCGTACCAGAATATGGCCACGATCCCGCGCATCAATGCCGGGATGTTGGCGCCATAAACGCCCATGCTTGCTCTGGCCATGACCGGATAGGGAATGCCGTAGCGCACACTCGGTCTGCCGGCCAGATTGATCAGAAACATGATCACGAAACCGGACAGGACAATTGCCGCGAAAACGGCCCAGCCGTTCAATCCGTAGTCGAAGAACAACGATGCGGCCAACGTGTAACCGAGAAGACTTTGCGCCGTGTTGCACCAGGTATTGAAAATTGCGAACCAGCCCCACCTGCGCGCGGCTGGTTCAATAGGAGCCAGATCCGGATTGTAAAGCCGACCGCTCGGGTCTCGCTGTTGGATCGTGTCGGAAGGAGAGGTCTTCATCTTGCAATTGCAGATTGGTGGGGTTGAATCTCTAGAACCTGAGAGGATCTAAGGTCAGCGTCGCCTCAAGGTCCAGAAAAAAACGATTGGATGTGAGGTCGTCATCTTCTGAATGAGGTCTTGGGATCAACTGGCAGAGCGCGAATGGGGTATCGACCCCATACAGATGATCCGCCCGACCTGCCACCTTTCTTTCATCGAAACATCGATGCCCCGCTCGAAAGAGCAGATTTGAAGAAAGGAATAGACCAATGAAAATTTTCGCAAAAACCACTGCCGCCGCCGCCGTCCTTGCCGTTGCCGGAATGGCCTCGATGGCGACCGTCGATCCCGCCCATGCGCTTTTCGATGTCTGCAAGAAGGTCAAGATCACGGTGCAGAACAACACCGGCAAGCCAATCCAGCTGTTCGACCTCGACTATCGTGACCTCGGATCAAACAGATGGCGTTCGGAAAACATCTCCAACCGTGTCATCCCTCACGGCGGCAAGTACAGCGTGAGACGCAATCTGGAAGGCGTCAACAATGCAAAGACCTTTGTTCGCGTTCAGTTCCGGAAACTGAAGTCCAACGGCAAATGGGAACGCCTGAAGTACTGGTATGCGGATTCAGCGACCAAAACCTGCTCTCGCGGTAAAAGCTTCAAGATTGTTTTCCGCTGATCGCAACCGGATCTGAAACGCCGCACCGGCAGGGGTGCGGTGGTCCACTTCTCTCTCAATCAAATCAAGTTCGAACCTGACTGGATGGTGCCAAGAGGCAGCCTCCTTCAGGCGGCCAGAAGGATGTCCAAATCATGCTCAGCAAACATCTCCCGAAAGCGGTTCTGATCAGCTCCGCTTCCATCGTCACGCTCGCCTTTGTCGGAATTGCGTCACAATCAATCAACTGGAACGGCGTCGGAGAAAAACTCACGGATCTTGTCGAAGCTGATCAGGAGAAAGGTCCGGTTATTCAGGAGTTGGCTGATCAGCTGACGGAGACTCCTGCCACTTCTCCCGTGATCCGACCTGCTGCCGAGGCCCAACCGAGCTCGCAAGGTCGGCACGCGGTGGGCCAAATGTCTCTCTATTCAAGCACGCCAGCAGGTGCACCAATGGCAAAACGAGCGATGGACACCGCAATGCAGGTCGCTCCGCTGCCAAATCGCGAAAGGTTTTCTTCTGAAGAACCAAACCCTCTGAAACAGGTTATCAAGGACCCGGTTTCAACATTCTCAATTGACGTGGACACCGCGTCTTATTCCTTCGTCCGTTCCGGGTTGAACAACGGAGTCCTGCCAAATCCAGACGCAGTGCGCGTTGAGGAAATGGTGAACTACTTCGACTACGCCTATCGCGTTCCCGACAGCGGGGAAGCGCCGTTTTCAACCAGCGTTACAGTCACAGATACGCCCTGGAACAAGCATACAAAACTGATGCAGATCGGTATTCAGGGTTACAAGGTCCCGATCGACGAATTGCCGCCCCAGAACCTTGTGTTTCTGATCGATACTTCAGGTTCCATGGCAGATGCCAACAAATTGCCTCTGCTGCAGCAATCCTTCCGGCTTTTGCTGTCGACACTCAGGGATGGGGACGAAGTCGCGATCGTGACTTATGCCGGCAACGCAGGCGTGCTGCTTGAGCCGACCAAGGTGGCGGACAAGACACTCATTCTGGAAAAGATCAACGCGCTCACCTCAGGTGGCTCCACCGCCGGGCATGCCGGCCTCAAGGGCGCATATGCCCTGGCAGAGAAGATGACGGGCAAAGGTGAGCAGACGCGCGTCATTCTGGCCACCGATGGCGATTTCAATGTCGGTCTGTCAGACAACGAGAGCCTGAAGCGGTTTGTCGCCGACCAGCGCAAACAGGGAACCGCTCTTTCGGTTCTCGGATTTGGACGCGGCAACTACAACGACGAACTGATGCAGACGTTGGCGCAGAACGGGCAGGGTGTTGCAGCTTACATCGACACTCTTTCCGAAGCTCGAAAGGTTCTGGTCGACCAGGTGGTCAGTTCGATTTCCATGATTGCCCAGGACTTGAAGATCCAGGTGGAATTCAATCCCTGGACCGTCGCCGAGTACCGGTTGATCGGGTATGAGACCCGAGCCCTGAAAACGGAAGACTTCAAGAACGACAAGGTCGATGCGGGGGATATCGGTGCCGGACACAACGTGACGGCTTTGTATGAAGTCACGCTGGTCGGTTCGCCTGCGCAAAAGTTCTCCGATCTTCGCTACGGTGGGCAGAAGGAAACGCCTGATAACCTCAACACCTCGTTTTCAGGCGAGCTGGCCTATGTGAAGCTGCGCTACAAGGAGCCGGGAGAAGAACAGAGCCGTCTGCTTGAGACGCCGGTGAGTGCTGATGCCAACGAAATTCCCAGAAACGAGACGCTGTTCGCTGCATCCGTGGCCGCCTTTGGGCAGTTGCTTAAGGGCAGTGACTATCTCGGCAGTTGGACGATGGAGGACGTCGAAAAGCTGGCAAGTGAAAATCGTGGTTCAGATCGTTTCGGGTATCGCTCCGAGTTCCTGAACCTTGTCAGGCTTGCACAGGTGAGCGAACGATAAGCCGACATCACCAGATCAAGAAGACCGGCAGGTTTCGGACCTGCCGGTTTTGTTTTGCCTGTGTGGCTCAACGGTCTTTCAGCCAGTCAAGCGTGACTTGTGTTCCGTCGGAGTCGTTCAGATCCAGCCGGCTGGAGAGTATCAGAGACAAAGCGCCGATGTCGTTGGTCTTCCAGAGATAAAGCGTGTGCCGGGTGGGTTCGAAACGGGCGCACGAAGTTGCACCGATATCTGCAACATATCTGGGCGGTGAATCGCGGCGAATGTCGAACGCCTTGGCGCCCGTGGCTTGTGCCGGATTGTTCAGGCAGACGGTGACAAGACGCGCATCAATTGCTTCATCCAGTCCACCGGAGGCAACTTCAGGCTTCAGTACAGCAGGTACCTCAGCTGACAGGATCGCAGCAGGTGCTTGCGGCGCCATGTCGCTTTCCTCGCCAACCTGATCTGATGCGCTGTCCATCAAAGGCGCCGACAGGGAAGAGGTAACCTCTTCACTGCTTTCGCTCAACGGTTGATCCTGTGGAGCCGGGGCTTCTGTTTCAGGCGATTGCCGGCGCGCTGCAGACATACGCTTGGCAACTGGCGGCGCCATTTTCTGAAGGGAGGGAGGAGGGATAATTTCCTGGTCGACAACTTCGCCCTTTTGGAAGCGGATCAGGTCATTGTCTCCGCTTTCCAGAAAGGTCGGGGCCGGAAAGTCAGCGGCGAGTGTAGTGCCGGACATGGCGGCCATCCATCCTCCCGCAAGGAAAGACAGGACAACAACAAGGGAATTTCGCGTGTCTCGGCGATACATTGATCTGACTGACTATTCCAATTGTCAGCCGGTCGTTTCCTTCCGGCTGAGTGACAAGTTGACTCAGTTTGACGGTGCAAGATAACGGGTATTCACCCAGCCGGAAATCGTGTCAGCGCGAATTTCGCACCACCTGCTTTCACAAATGTCGGAAAGTTCAACACTACAGTCACCAGGGGTAAGAGCCCCGAGTGGCTCAAAGCGGGTTCCAGGGCCTGCCCGCACATTCAAGACGTCGTCCTCAGCCACGTTGACGCACATTGAAACGCCTGTCGGGGAAGCACCCGGGGTCAGAAACATTTTCGGCGGCTGCGCAGCGGAGGTGCAGACGCCGTTGACGTTTTGCCCGCGCGCGCACAATGTCTTCACGGACATGGAAAGCAACTCCCATTCGCCTGTGCTCGTGCGGATGACATATCCGCGAAAGTGTTCGCCGAAGACACTGTCATCGAGATATCCGGTCAGTCGAATGTTGACGTGGTAACCGGAGCCTTCCTTCCGAATATTCAGATCCATCCCGGCACTGCCTTCGGCACTCTCAGGGTGGGTTTTCAAGAACGGCACAAGAACGTCAATGAAATCAGGCGCGGTCGCGACACCCGGACCAACGCGAATTTCGCGAAATCCTTCTGCGTCGATCGCCCCCTGGGCGTTTGCCTGGCCGGAGGACAATGGGGCTGCGAGCGCAAGGCTGAAAACCAGTGGGGCAGCATGTGTGAATTGGGAGGGCATGGTCACGGTCCTTTCATCTGGTCACTGCCAGAATTGTCAGACGTCTGTCTCTGTGATGCCATGGGGTGAATGCCCCATCCGGTAGCGATCAAATCTCCTTCGACGGGTCAATCAATCCCTCCTTGAGCGCCCGTGAAATGAGTTGCGGAACCGAGTGGACATTGAGCTTCTGCATCAGGCTGGTGCGGTGCTTGTCGACTGTCTTGATGCTAATGCCAAAGCCCTGGGCGATTTCCTTGTTGGACTTGCCCGACAGGATCATGTTGAGGGTCTGCCGTTCCCTGTCGGTCAGAACAGGAGGTCTGGGTGTCTCTTCCAGGATTTTCAGGAAATGCTCCGAGATGTGTCGTTGACCTCGAAGAACTCCTGGCAGTTTCTCATAAAATTCCGTGTTATCGGAGGCCTTGGAAAATAGCCCGTCGACCCCTGCTTCAATCAATTCGGAAATCAGACCGACAGCTGAAATGCCGGTCAGGACCACAACCCGGGTCTCCTTTGACCAGCGGCGGGCCTCGACGAGAACTTCGACCCCTCCGGCCAAGGGCATCGATACGTCCAGAAGCAGCAGACTTGGCCGGTGCTGACGAATTTCGGCAATCGCGCTGAGGCCGTCACCGGCTTCTGCAACAACCCTGATCCCTTCAGGTTCGATAAGACCGGGTTTTTCCAGTGCATCCTTGAGCCCGGCCCGAACAATTGCATGGTCGTCCGCAATAATTGCGCTGTATCTTTGCTCGCTCACGGCCCACTATCCCTGAAACAGAATTCAGGTAAACCTGACATGCCTTTTTGCAAATGACCAGATTGCAGCAATCGCACCGGCTCCTGTCGATCATGGGCGCCGCCCTGACGATGTGCCTGTTTGCGCTGGTCAGCGCGCAGGCGGAAACAGTCAACCTGCAGCCAGGACGAGGTGTCGGTGATCTCAGGCCGCAGATGACCTATTTCAGCGATCCGGGCGCGTCACTCGGCGATGTTTTGAAGCACTACCGCGCCGGTGATTTCGGTTCCGATCTATCTGCCTCCATGCTGGACTGGAACTATGCGCCGGAAGCATGGGCGGCGGTCGAAATCTTCAATGCCACTCTGGATGATGGCCGCGGTGCCGATCCGTTCGTGCTGACGATCGACCTGCCACTGGTAAGTGCGGTCGATGCTTATGTCATCCGCGAAAGCGGCTTTACGGAAAACCTGATCAGATACTCCATCTTTGAGCCCTTCGTGCCGGAGGATCACTCCGTTACCAGGCTCAGAACTCCCGAGTTCGACATCGCACCGCAGGAAAGCGTCATCGTTCTGGTCAACTTCAAGTTTGGCCCGGTCCAAACGTTCAAAGTCGCACTTGAAACACCGGTTGAGCTTGAAGCATCCGCCTTTGCTTCCGGAATTTCCCACACCGCGTTTTACGCCTTTGCCATTGCTTCGTTGATCTTCTTCTTCGGATTCCATCTTGCGATGAAAAACTGGATCGGACTGCTCTACGCGGTGCAATTCGGTATCGGGCTCGCGCTGATCGCCTACGTGGACGGCCTCTGGTTCCGGTTCTTTTATCCCGGCGCGCCCGAACTGCAATCGCCTGTCGGTTTCTTCCTGCTGTTTTCGCTGTCCGGTCTGGGGTTCTTCATTTCCGGACAGTCCGTCCGTGAGGGGGGAAAGGAGACCAGACTTTCATTGATCCTGCGGTCATTGTCGCTGCTCTCTGTCGCGGGTTTTCTCGCCGCTCTCTTTTCGCCGGGCACCTATGTTGCGTTGTTCGGCTATGTACTCTTGGGGCTCATGTTTGTTGCGGTCTTTGCCGCGAGCAACAGCTGGCGCCGAACGGAAGGTGCCATTCATTTCTCCGGTCTGTTGATTTCGGGTCTCGGCACCTTGCTCATCGTGACCCTCATTGCGATCGTGGTCGTCGGCAGCCGTGCTGAAGTGATCCCCGTGGCCACGGCCGTAAAAGGCATCTTCTCGATCCTGCTGGTGGCCACGATGACGGGGTTGACCGCGCATATCATCAATTTGCGCAGGAAACACTCCAAGGCGGTTCAGGCTGAACTCTCCGCGCTCGAAGCAGAAGCCAAGCGCAGTCAGGAACTGCTTGTTGCAGAACGGAACTATTCCCGGGCGCGTGAGCTCGCCAATTTGCGTCAGAGACAACTTGCAACGGCGTCACATGATCTGAAGCAGCCCATTGCTTCACTGCGCATGAATGTCGACGCGCTGGCAAGCACTCTTGAGCCGGATGTTCGCAAGCGGTTGAGGGAAGCTTTCAATTACATCGAGGCGCTGTCCAATGACTACCTGAGGCAGACCACGCCGGACGAAGGTTCCGAGGCGAAAGACGAAGCTGGCCAGGATGTTGCCGCCGGACATACCGAAGGGGAAGCGGAAGCCTATGAAATCTCGCTTGTTCTCGATACCGTCTATCAGATGTTTCACGAAGAGGCGGTGTCCAAGGGACTGGAGCTGAAGCGGGTCTCGTCAAGCAGGAAGGTGTCCGTTCCGCCGCTGATTGTCATGCGGATCGTCAGCAATCTTGTTTCCAATGCGGTGAAATATACGGAGACCGGCGGCGTTCTCATCGGTGTGCGCAATCGCGGAGCGCGGCTTGATCTTTGTGTGCTGGACAGCGGTCCGGGATTGAGCGAAGCGGAAATCGCCGCCTATTCACGTGCTTACTCAAAAGGTGAAGCGTCAGACGGCCAGGGGCTTGGGCTGTCCGTCTGCTTTGAATTGTCCAGGGAGAACGGCATGGAGTTTACCTGCCGATCTCAGAAATCGAAGGGAACGCAATTCATCCTGACCGTCCCGCTTGCCAAATCCGGGCAATAGGGGCAGTCAACAGGGTTCCTTCAAGTCCGGCTGGTTACGCCTCTTGTTCCGCCAGCACCTTCTTGGCAACACGAAAGCACTCGAGCGCCTGCGGTACCCCGCAATAGATGCCAACGACGTGGATGATTGCGCGGATCTCTTCCTTGGTGACACCATTGGTCAGCGCGCCCCGGCAATGGGTTTCCCACTCGGTCATCTTTCCGAGCGCACCAATCATCGCAAGGTTCATCATTGAGCGGGTCTTTGCGTCAATGACTTCGTCTCCCCATCCAAACCCCCAGCACCAGGCGGTCATGGCTTCTTGAAACGGTTTGGTGAAGTCGTCGGCAGCAGCGAGATTTTTCTCGACATATTCCGCGCCGAGAGTGGCCTTGCGCTGTGCGAGACCCTTTTCGAAAAGATCCTGGTCCATTTTTACCTCAGCTTGATCGCAACATTCTTGGTCTGAACATAGTTCAACAGGGCCTCGCGGCCTTTCTCGCGACCGTAACCTGATTTGCCGAAGCCGCCAAAGGGCGTTTCAACCCCTCCGGCATACCATTCGTTGACGAAGACCTGACCGGCTCGAAGCTGTTTTGAAGCTCGCATTGCCCGGTCGATGTCGGCGGTGAAGACACCTGCCACCAGCCCGTAGGGCGTGCCGTTGGCGATCCGGATAGCCTCATTCTCATTGCTGAATTTCAGCACTGAGAGAACCGGGCCGAAGACTTCGTCTGAAGCAATCGACATATCCGGCGAGACGTCGGTGATCACGGTCGGTTCAAGAAAGTAACCGGGCCGGTTCAGTCGCCGGCCTCCCGTGACAACGCGTGCGCCTTCGCGTTCCGCCGCCGATACCATGCCGGCTGCGCGCTGGCACTGACCTTCTGAAATCATGGCACCCATGTTCGCGCCGAATCTCGGGAAAGTGAGGCCGCTACCGACTTTGAGGTTTTCTGCCATGGCAACAATGCCGTCGACCAGTTTGTCGTGAATGCGCTCGTGGGCAATCACGCGCGACATGGCCGAGCACACCTGGCCGGCATTGAAATAGATACCCCAGCGAACGTCGGACAGGAAGGCGTCGAGATCCGCGTCGTCATGGACGATAGCGGCCGATTTGCCTCCGAGCTCCAGTACGCAGGGCACGACATTCTGGGCTGCCGCCGTTGCAATGGATATTCCTGTCGGGACCGAACCTGTAAAAACGATCTGATTGACGTCAGGATGCGCCGCGAGAGCTGCGCCGGTGTCCTTGCCTAGCCCGCAGAGAATGTTCAGTGCACCTTTCGGCAGGCCGCAGGCCAAAGCCGCATCGGCAAAGTACCTATTGGTGAGCGGATCGAGTTCCGGCGTCTTGACGACAACGGAACACCCGACCGCAAGGGCAGCGGAGAGGGACCGCGCCGTCATTTCCATCGGATAGTTCCAGGGAATGATCTGCGCAGACACGTCATAGGGTTCATGGGTGGTGAAGTCGAAATAGCCCTGGCCGAGCGGTATCGACCGGCCTTCCATCGTCTCGGCCTGGTTGCCGTAATACTCGAAATATCGGGCTGCGCCTTCAATCTCGAGCCTTGCTTCCCAAAGCGGCTTGCCGGCTTCCCGGGTCAGGATGGGAGCAATTTCGTCGATCCGCTCGAGGAGGTAGTCGCCCATTCCGCGCACGATACGACTGCGTTCAACTGGGCGAAGGCCTGACCAGGCGCCGCTGTCGCTCAAGGCCTTGGCCGCAGCCACAGCCCGGTCGACATCGGCTTCGTCTGCAAGCGCCTGCTCGGCGAGCAGTTCGCCCTTAGCCGGGTCCAGTACGGTGAGGCGGCCAGCCCCGCCGTCACAAAAACTGCCATCGATAAAGTTCTGCCAATAGGCGGGTAGTTCGCTCACTGCGGTCTGATCCTGTTTGAATAGAGCCGGTCGTAATGCGGTTTCATCCGCTTATAGACGTGTTGCACCCTGTCCGGTGCATCCGAGAGCTCGACATATTTGCGTTTCTGAGGTTGCAGTCCCGTGGAGCTTCTCAGGTTCGCGTGGAACGAACCACCATCCCACCAGCTGTATTGGTCGGTGTCGGCGCCCGGTTCCCAGGAGAGTGCTTGTTCGATGAAGGGTATGCCTACGGCTTCGCAAAATGCAGATACGGTTCCTGCCGGATTTTCCAGGAGGTCGTTGCTGTCGATGACCGGAGGCGCCGTGCCCGTCATCGCGGTGATGAGATCATACAGCGCGCGTTGCTCGGGAAATCCGACTTCGCCGGAATCGAAATCCGGCCACTTGTCGTACATGGAAGTGATGGTCAGGGCCGGGTCACGGATAAGGAAGGCATGCGTGAAGTGAGACAGGAATTCCGCGTCCCACATGTGGTTGATGTAGTGAGGGAAGTCCTTGATGAAGACCGGACCGCTTTCAGCCCGTGAACGGATGTCTTCCCAAACGCTTTCAAGCGTCAGTCCGGGAGTGACCTTGTCGCCGGATTTCCATCTCGGCCAGAACGGTTCCTCACCCTGATACCAGGCTTCTCCGAACGGTTCGTGCAGGCAGTCGAGGTCACCGCGCTGGCGCATCATCCACTCGAAGGCGGTCGAGGTAGAGCGCGGTACGGCCCAAAGCGCAACAATCTTATGCATGCAAGGACTCCAGCAAACGTCCGTGGAGACCCACGGGAGCAAGGTTGAGGGAGTGGAAAATGCGCCAGTAGAGCGCGGTGTCGTGGGCAATGACCGGCTTGCCGAGCATCTCCTCCAGGTCTGGGGTGACGTGCAGCATTCTTTCCGGTTGGCCATTCGGACCGCTCCTGAAATTGACCATACCGTTAGCCAGATAGGCATCCGCATTTGGTGCCTGGTCGGCGACAAATTCAAAGCTCTTGCGGGCAAGGTCACCGCCGAAAATCCAGCGGAGGGCGTTCACGTCGTCCTGAGTTTCAAACCAGCCCTGATCGACAAAGTTACCGGCCCACAGAACATCGAATCCGGCTTCGCGCAGGAAGCCTGCCGTGCCCTGCCACCATTCCGGCCAGTGGTAAACGGCGTTCAGCGCGACCTTCTCGACATTCATTGCACGCAGGGCCTCGACCATCGCGTAACCGGCCATGTGAAAGGCCAGTCCGTGCCTGTCACTGAGCCGCTTGCAGAAATCGGCTATTCCCTGAACGCCGAGGCCTGATGCGTGGACCCAGTTGGAGCCGACCTGAGCGCAAACATCGGCGCCATTGTTGGCCATGACCGACGCGAAGTCCTCGAGCATGTCGAAGTTGCGGGTACGCTGGTCGAGGCGGTGGCGATAATCCGGCACATGCAGCATCCAGCCGTGAACACCGACCGAAGCTGGGGCAATGCGCAGGAAATCCGAAGGCGCTGCGTCCCAGTCATGAGGCGGACAGGTGAAGCCGACCTGATGCGGAAACAGTTTCTGTTCCGGTGTCCATTCGGCCGGCATGCCGAGAGGGGCAGTGTTTCCAGACATCAGGCCTCCCGCATCCAGCTCTGCAATGTCTTGATAGAATGTTCCGAGTTCACGCCGCAGGACGGGTCGAGAACGAGAGGGCCTGGTTGGTAGCCGCGGCTTCTCAGGCCTTTTTGAACGGATTCGACCAGATAGATGTCCTCTTCCACCGTTGTTGACCTGTCCTGGATCGCGAGGCGGCGTACAGTCTCGGAATCAACGCCGTCGATCGTGTACCAGCCACGCCAGACGGTCACCTGACCGGCATCGATCGCCCGCCAGTGATAGGTGTTCAGGATGTTTCCCGGATACACCTGGAATGAGAACAATGGCCACAGGAACCAGGAAGAGTAGTCGCCCGCGTGCTCATTGGCTGCCAGGTCTATCTCATAGGTCATGCTTTCGAGATTTTGGCACTCGGTTGTATGTCGCAGGCAATAGCCCTGAGGCTGGATGTCATAGGTCTCCGGCTTGACGACACCTGTGGCGAAAGTGGGGTGATTGATGGGGCAGTGGTAACATTCAGAATAATTCTCGACCGAGACTTTCCAATTGCAGTTTTCCGGGATTTCCACCCATTCGAGCGGCTTGAGCCGGTCGATGTGCGGTACAAAGGAACGCAGCTCCTCACGCACATTCGGAAACCAATCGTCCATTGGTTTTGCGTTCGGATCGAGGTTCACAAACAGAAATCCGCAGAAGTCCTCGATGCGAACGTTGGTCAGGCAAATCCTGTTACGATCAAAGCCGGGGACGGAACGCACATTGGGGCCTGAGCGCAGGCCTCCGGTGAGTTCATAGGTCCAGCTGTGATAAGGGCAGACAAGCAGTTTGGTGTTGCCTTCACCCTGAACAAGCTGGTGGGCCCGGTGCTGACAGACATTGTAATAGGCTTGGAGCCGGT
Organism: Roseibium sp. SCP14; assembly: GCF_040329475.1. Classification (NCBI taxonomy): domain Bacteria; kingdom Pseudomonadati; phylum Pseudomonadota; class Alphaproteobacteria; order Hyphomicrobiales; family Stappiaceae; genus Roseibium; species Roseibium sp. SCP14. The sequence continues at coordinate 647,371 of NZ_JBDZYH010000002.1, read as the reverse complement.
TATCCCTGTCCCGCAGGCAGATGATGCTTTCCCCCGCAATTTCGACGGTGAAATAGTCACCCGGCTTTTCCAGTTGTGAACCGTGCCCGGCGAAATGCCACGTTCGAGCCAGCAATCCCGCTTTTTCCGTCTCAAAGTGCGACGGGTCGGTGTAGTACCACGCTTCTAGCGAATGGATCAGCTGGCTGTGTACGTTCATGAGCGGTCCTTCCACTCTTCCTGATAGAGCCCCATCTTGTGGCGGCGGGTGTGAAAACGTTCGATGCTGGAAATGACGTCTTCCGGGGCATCGGCGATGACGAAGGCGAGCAGTGTTTCCAAAAGCGCGATGGTGGAGACCGACGAGGGAAAGAACTGCGGCGTTTCCGCGTCGACAATAAAGGCGTGGTCGCTGCCGACCACGATGGGGGAGGCCGGACTGTCGGAAATGGCGATGATGGTCAGACCCTGTTCTCGCGCAAGCTCAACGGCGGTTATTACATCGGTTCGGTAGGGTTTACAGGTCATTGCAACCAGCACGTCGCGTTCATCGGCGCGAGCAAGGTCATCGGTCGCCACAGATCCGAGGCGCGGAATGGTCCAGATAGTGTCGACTGCCATGTCCGCGAGGTAGGTGAAGTTGCGCGCGTTGGAATTGTTGACGCCAACGCCAAGAACATATGTGTGGCGGGCTTTCACGATGGCCTCGGCCGCTGCCTTCATGGCTGCGTCGTCAGTTGCCGCAAAGGTGTTTTCGATATTGGAGATTGCGCAGGCCGCCATTTCGGCAAAAAGGCTTCCCAGCTGACCACCCTTGGCCAGGGATTGAAGCCAGCGGGCCCGGTCGGGAAAATCCGTACCACGGCTGCGGATCGCCTCCCGGAACGGGTGGCGGAAATCCTCATAGCCTTCGAAGCCAACGGACCGCGCCATGCGCACGAACGTGTTCGGTTTCACTCCGGCGGCATCGGCAATTTCCCGAATGGAACTGACACCGACATCGTTCGGGTTTTCAAGCACGTAGCTTGCAGCCTTCTTGAGTTCGGGCGTCAGTTCCTCAAGCTCGGAGGCCAGGTCGTCCAATACCTCCTGAGGGGCTTTCAAATCTGATTTTGGTACATTCATATCATTCATGATTGACGAGAGTACATTTGTACAATTACGCTGTCTATCGAAAAATCACCGGCCTGGGAGACAAGGCGTGTCGGAAGCTGGAACCTCGAAATTGCCGTCTTCGGCGCGGGTCGTCATCGTCGGTGGCGGCATCATGGGCTGCGGCCTGGCGTATCATCTGGCCCATGAGGGCTGGTCGGATGTCGTGCTTCTGGAAAAGGCGGAGCTAACTTCCGGGTCGACGTGGCATGCGGCAGGGCAGATCACCCATTCGACTTCCAGCTTCGGCCTGGGAAAATGTGTCGGCTACAACATCGACCTTTATGCCGGAAAGCTTGAGGAGGAGACCGGCCAGTCCGTGACCTGGCATGGCTGCGGCTCCTTCCGACTGGCCTATACCGAAGACGAAATGGACTGGCTCCGCCACACGATGAGCGTCGGGCGGGCGCTGAAGTTTCCGATGGAGCTGGTTGGTCCGGACCGCATTCGCGAGCTGCATCCGTTTTACAATCTCGACGGTGTGCTTGGCGCCCTGCATACGCCCGATGATGGCCATGCAGATCCCTCGGGCGTCACCCAGGCTCTCGCGATAGGGGCACGGAAACTCGGCGTGAAGATCATTCGACGATGCCGGGCGACAGATATCAAACAGCAGCCGAATGGCGAGTGGAAAGTCTCCACCGAACTTGGCGACATCACCTGCGAGCATGTGGTCAATGCCGGGGGCACTTATGCCCGTCAAATGGGGGAGTGGAGCGGCTTGCAGCTGCCCATGACCTCCATGACCCACCACTACATCGTTACCGACACTGTTCCGGAGTTTCTCGAACTGGACAGGGAACTGCCGGTCATTCGCGACGACAAGCTCGTGTCCGGTTACATCCGCATGGAGCAGAAATCCGGACTGATCGGTATTTATGAGAAGGAAAATCCCAATACGGTCTGGGAAGACTTCTGCCCCTGGGAAGCTGAAAACGAATTGTTCGATGCCGACTATGACCGGATCATGCCGTGGCTTGAAAACGCCATGGGCCGGATGCCGATATTTTCAGAACTCGGCATCAAGCGTGAAGTTCACGGCGCGATTTCCCATCCACCGGATGGCAATCCACTGATTGGTCCGGCGCCAGGTGTCAAGAACTACTGGTGCTGCTGCGGCACCCAGATCGGCATTGGCTGGGGGCCCGGACTGACGCGGGAGCTCGCACGCTGGATCGTGCACGGTTCTGCGGATATCTCCATGCGCGAATTCGATCCGCGCCGGTTCGGTGGTTATGCCGGGAAGGACTGGCAGGTTATCAAGGCGAAAGAGGATTACTGCCTTCGCCACGAAATTCCGTTCCCGCATTTCAACCGTCTTGAGGGGCGGCCGATCAAACCGAGTCCGCTTTATGAACGGCTGAAGGACAAAGGTGCGGTCTACGAGGAAGTTTACGGTCACGAGCGGCCGCGCTGGTTTGCCAAGGGCAGTCTTGAGCAACGGGACTACTATTCCTTCAGACGGGCTGACTGGCATGATGCGGTCGGCACCGAAATGAACGCGGTGAGAACGGCGGCCGGCATCATGGATATTTCGGCCTTCGCCAAGGTGGAGCTGTCCGGTCCGGACGCGGAAGCCTATCTGGACAGGATTGTTGCCAACAGGTTGCCGAAGAAAACCGGTGGTATCGTGCTGACGCACATGCTGAACCGGAGAGGCCGGATCGAACTGGAACTGACGGTTGTGCGCCTGGCCGAGGATCGTTTCTATCTGGTCTGCGCGGCGTTTTTCGAGCAGCGTCTTTTGGATCACCTTGCACGGAACCAGGCCGAAGAAGTTATGACGGTCCGCAACCGCTCAAACGAGTGGGGAGCAATGACGCTGAATGGGCCAAGAGCACGCGAGATCCTTGCGCCAAACACCTCATCAGCGCTCGACAACAAATCGTTCCGGTGGCTCACGGCACAGGAAATAGAAGTCGTGGGCAAGAAGCTGTGGGCGTTCCGCATGTCTTATGCCGGCGAGCTCGGCTGGGAGCTTCATGTCGCCAGAGAGGACATGCTTGAGGTTTATGAGGCGCTCTGGACAACTGGTGAACCGCTCGGGCTCATGGACTACGGATCATTCGCCATGAATGCACTACGTCTGGAGAAGGGTTTCAAGGGAGCCGGGGAACTCACGAACGAAGTGACCTTGCCGGAAGCCGATGTCATGCGCTTCGCAAAGCTCGACAAGGGAGATTTTCTGGGACGGGACAAGACGGCAGAAAGCGCTGCCAGTGAGAAACTGCCATGGATCTGCGTCTACCTGGAAATCGAACCGGATGATGTTGAAGACGGTCACGGCGGCGAAGCCGTATTGCTTGACGGTCAACCTGTAGGCGCAACCAGTTCGGTCGCCTACGGACATACCGTCGGCAAGATCCTTGCCTTTGCCTATGTCGAGCTGAAGGCCGCCCGGCCGGGGCAGGAACTGGAAGTTGTCATCATGAACCGGCCGCGCAACGCTCGGGTGCTCGAAGCCGCCGCCTACGATCCCGAAAGCCTGCTTCCGCGCACCGACACACCTGTAGGAGTTGCAGCAGAATGACCGTACCGGAAACCATGAAAGCCATCGTTCTGGAAGGACATGGCGGTCTCGAGAGGCTGGTCTGGCACGAAGACTGGCCGACACCCCGTCCAGGACCGGGTGAAGTTCTGATCAGGGTTGGGGCCTGCGGGCTGAACAATACCGACGTCAACACACGATCAGGCTGGTATTCCAAAACGGTATCCGATGCGACCACCGGTGGTGCCTATCAGGATGTCGGCGAAGAGGATCCGACCTGGGGCGGCAGGCCGATCACGTTCCCGCGCATTCAGGGCGCAGATGCTGTCGGCACGGTCGTCGGTCTGGGCGAGGGAACGCTTTCCGACCTCATGGACAAACGTGTGATGGTCGATTGCTGGCTCCGCGACTGGTCCGATCCTGACAATCGCGACAAGACCGGCTATTTCGGCTCGGAAAGCGATGGTGGTTTTGCGCAATATGCGGTTGTCGACGCGCGGAATGTTGCCGTCATCCGCTCGGACCTGAGCGACGCGGAACTGGCGACCTTTTCCTGTTCCTATACGACAGGTGAGGGCATGCTCAGCCGGGCGCACGTTACGGCTGGCGACACGGTGCTCGTGACAGGTGCCTCCGGCGGTGTCGGTTCCGCACTCATTCAGCTGGCCAAGCGCCGTGGAGCAACCGTTGTCGCGCTGGCGTCACCGAGCAAGCATGATGATGTGAAGGCTCTTGGAGCAGACGTGGTTCTGGAGCGCGCACCTGAAGATCTGAAGGCAGCACTCAAAGGGGCGACGGGCAAGGACACGGTGTCGGTTGTCGCCGATATTGTCGGTGGGCCCTATTGGGGCACGCTGATTGACGTTCTGGAGCGCGGCGGGCGCTATACCTGCTCGGGTGCAATCGCCGGGCCGATGGTGGAACTGGATCTTCGAACCTTTTATCTGCGCGACCTGACGCTGACGGGGTCCACGGTCGTTGCGCCGCACATTTTCGGAGACCTTGTCGGATACATCGAACGCGGCGAAATCCGGCCTGTGCTGGCCGCAACCTATCCGTTGCAGGACTTTCACACTGCACAGACCGCCTTCATCGAGAAAAAGCACACAGGTAACATTGTGGTGGTTCCATGAACCGTGACGCGTTCGACCGCTTGCTGTCCGCAGTTCGGACCATTTATGAAGGCGACGCAGAACTGGGCGCATTCGCTCCCTGGCCCAGTCGGCTGGACTGGACAGAAATAGAGGCTGAGAACCTGCCGGTCGCCAGGCATGTCTGCGGTTGGCTGGAAAATGACAGTTCTGCGATGGCCCAACTGCATCAGGCCATTGCCGCCGCCGCGCCGAAAGCTGCCTGGCGCCTGACCTATACCGAGGAGGAGGTCGGTGCGCACTTTCTTGAAAACTACGGCTATTTTGAATTGTTCGGTCCCTCTGGACATTTTCGAACTGATCAAGGGCGCGTCTATGTCGCCTACTGGGGACCCGAGCTCTATTACGACTGGCATCATCATGAGGCAGAAGAGCTTTATGTCATCGTGTCCGGTTTGGGAGAGTTTCACCGGCAGGACGGGATGACAGCCGTTCTGGGACGGGGTGCCACCCGTTTTCATCAGGCCTGGCAGCGGCACGCCATGACGACCCGAAACGAGGGCATCCTCACGCTCATTTTCTGGCGCGGCCCGGGACTGAGCGGACTGCCGCATATGGAGTGAGGCAGATGAAGATCACGCGTATCCGTGTCTTCAAGACGGATCTGCCCTATGTTGACGGTTCCTATGGTTGGGGAGCAGGCAACGCCATCACGGTTGCAAGGGCGTCAGTCGTGGTTGTCGACACCGATGCCGGACTTTCGGGCTGTGGTGAATTCACACCTTGCGGTGAAAACTACATGGTTGCGCATTCGGAGGGCGTTGAAGCTCTCGCCCGTCTGGTTGCTCCCGCACTGATTGGCGAAGACCCCAGACAGGTCGCGCGGATCGAACAGATCATGGACCACCTGGTTCAGGGACACGGCTATGCCAAAGCGCCCTTCGATGCCGCGTGCTGGGACATCGCGGGCAAGGCTCTCGATGCTCCTGTCTGGCTGCTGCTTGGCGGCAAACTGACCGACGGCGCTCCGATGTACCGGGTCGCACCTCACCGCGGAACGGAAGAAACGATCGCGGAGCTGGAGCGGCACCGGGCCGCCGGTTACCGGCAGTTCCAGATCAAGGTCGGAGCTGACTGGGCGGTGGATATCGACCGCATAAGGGCAACTGTTCCGCTGCTGAAACCCGGCGAGAAAGCCATGGCCGATGCCAATCAGGGCTGGCGTGTCGACAACGCCTTGCGGGTCGCACGGGCAACGCGTGATCTCGACTTCATATTCGAGCAGCCCTGCCGGACCTATGAAGAGTGTCAGCAGGTCCGCATACGTATCGACTTGCCGATGAAGTTGGATGAATGCGTCACAGGCATTCACGCGGCGCAGCGGATCGTTGCCGATCACGGCGCCGACCTCGTTTGCCTGAAGATTTCCAATCTGGGCGGGTTGTCGAAGGCGCGGCGCGTGCGCGACTTCTTTGTTGATAACCGGATTCCGGTGGTGGCTGAAGACACCTGGGGCGGTGAAATCGCAACCGCCACTCTGGCGCATTTTGCAGCCTCAACACCGCGGGAGTTTCTGCAGAACACGACGGACCTACACAATTACAACACCCGATCGACCGGGGCGCCGGGGCCCAAAACCGAGCAAGGAAAGCTCTTTGCTTCCGATGCGCCGGGACTGGGTGTCACGCCCGACTTCGCAAGCCTGGGCGAACCCGTCGCAACCTATGGGGAGGCAGCATGAGGATCAGCCGCATCGCGGTCTGGCAAATCGAACTGCCGCTCACCAAGCCTTATTGGCTTTCCGGCGGGCGGCTGAAGTTCGAGGCGATCGACAGCACTTTTGTGCGCATCGACACGGACGAAGGGGTCTCGGGATGGGGCGAAGGTTGCCCATGGGGACACACCTATCTGCCAGCGCACGGACCGGGGCTGAGAGCCGCCGTTGGTGTTCTGGCGCCCGCCCTCATTGGCCGAGATCCTCGTGCTCTTGATGAAATCAACCGGGCCATGGACATACAGCTGCCAGGCCATCTTTATGCCAAGTCACCGCTGGACATTGCGTGCTGGGACATTCTGGGCAAAACGGCGGGGGCACCGCTTTGGCGATTGCTTGGGGCCGAGCAGCCTGCAGCCGTTGCGGTGAACTCTTCCATTTCCACCGGGACGCCGGAAGAGATGATTGCCCTTATCAAGGAGGCCAGTTCGAAAGGCTATCGTACCCATTCAGCCAAAATCGGAGGCAGTGATTTCTCGGCCGATATCGAGCGGATCGAGGCGATTTCCGCGGCGCTGCCCAAGGGCGAACAGGTCACCTACGACGTCAACAGGGCCTGGACGCCTGGCGTTGCCATGCAGGTTCTGAACGCGGTCACTGCAAGGGATTGGGTTGAGCAACCTTGCGAAACGCTCGACCAGTGCGCGCTGGTCGCGTCCAAGGTGCCTCAACCGATCATGCTGGATGAATGCCTGCACTCGTTTCAGGACCATCTTGAGGCCTGGAAACGCGGCAGCTGCCAAGGCGTGAAAGTGAAGCCAAACCGGGTCGGCGGATTGACCAGGGCCCGGCAGATCCGGGACTTCGGCGTTTCCGTCGGTTGGCAGATGCATATCGAAGATACCGGAGGCAGCGCCTTCGCCGACAGCGCAGCGCTTCAGCTGGCAGCTACGACACCAGACGCCAACCGGCTCGCGAGCTGGCTTTGCCACGCTCATCTTGGGATCGACCCGGTTCCTGGTCAGGGAGGACGCAACAGGGGCGGACTGGTTCACTTTGATGATCGCCCCGGGATCGGAATCACACCCGATCCGTCCCTTCTGGGCGAACCGGTCGCCATTTATGGAGGCGGTGCATGAGTGTTCGCTCTGATCTCAGAATTTCCGGCCTGACGCTTTGGCGCGTGCCGCTGACCAGTCATGAAACCTACTACATGGCGGCGGGCAAAACCTGCGATACGATCGACAGCATGGTGCTGCGGATAGACACCGAGCAAGGCGTCAGCGGTTGGGGCGAGGTCTGCCCGATCCCGCATTATCTGCCCGCTTATGCCAGGGGAGTGTCTCCGGCAATTGAAGAACTCGCTCCGGTTCTGATCGGCGCCAATCCGATGGGAGTGGACGCTCTGATGGCGACCTGCCGGTCCTATCTGCAGGGGCACCCGTATGTGCAATCAGTCATCGATATCGCGCTCTGGGACCTGACAGGTAAGGTCTGCGGTGTGCCGGTCCACACGTTGCTGGGCGGACTGCATTCATACGAACTGCCGCTCTATCATTCCATCACCTGCGTTGCGCCCGAAGAGATGGCGCGGATTGCAACAGAGGCTCTGGGACGGGGCATCAGCCAGTTTCAGGTCAAGCTGGGAGCGGATAACAACTGGGAGGCTGACGTCGCCAGGTTGCGGCTGGTGCGCGAAGCGGTCGGAAGCGGGCCGGTGGTCTATGGAGACTGGAACTGCGGCGCAACGCGATTAGATGCCACACGTGTCGGCCGCGCTGTGGCCGGTCTCGACATCATGCTGGAGCAACCTTGCGCGACAATGGAAGAATGCGCCGCAGTGCGCGCATCGACGGGCCTGCCGATGAAGATGGATGAAAACGCGCATGACACAGCAAGCCTGCTGAAGGCATATGAGCTGGGCTGTATGGATGCTGTCGCGCTGAAGCTTTCCAAGTTCGGCGGCATTTCAGAATTGCGCAAGGCGCGCGACCTGTGTCTCCACGTCGGTGCAAAGATGTGCATCGAGGATACCTGGGGATCGGACATTACGACAGCGGCCGCGCTGCATGTTGCTGCCGCGACGCCACCTCAAGCGGTTTTGAATGTTTGTGATTTGTCGGGCTACGTATCACCGCGTCTAGATCCTGAAGCTCCGGTGCGAAACAATGGCCGGATCTCTCCGCCGACCGGTCCCGGCCTCGGCGTTTCACCAAACCTTGCCGAACTGGGGGAACCCGTTCTTGCTTTGGCTGCCTGAAGGAGGCACGAATGAAAACCTCAATCTCTCAACAGGACTGGAGAGCTCGTGCAGCTGAAGTTCTGCCTGCCGCCGGGTTTGGCAACTTCGATCCGGGTGTTGTCATCCGTGAAGGCAAGGGGGCCCATGTCTGGGACGAAGATGGTAACGAGTTCATCGATTACCTGATTGGATCCGGCCCGATGATCCTGGGACATGGTCATCCTGAAGTTCTGGAAGCCGTGCAGGAGCAGCTTTCGAAGGGAATGACCTTTTTCACCAACAATGCGCGCGGCATCGAGTTGGCGGAAGCGTTGGTCGAGGCGGTCCCTTGCGCCGAACAGGTCCGCTATGTGTCGACCGGTGGCGAGGCGGACATGTACGCCATGAGACTTGCCCGGGCCTTCACCGGCCGCGACAAGGTCCTGAAGTTTGAAGGCGGGTATCACGGCATGTCCGGCGAGGCGCTGATGAGCCTTGCTCCGAAGAACCTCGTCAACTTTCCGCAGGCAGTACCGGATTCAGCTGGCATTCCCGAAAGTGTGCGCGATGGAATGCTGATCGCGCCCTTTAACGACGTCGATTTCGCGAAGTCTCTCATTGAAGAGCATGCGGATGAAATTGCCTGTGTGATCGTGGAACCGCTGCAGCGGTTGATCCCGCCGGAACCGGGTTTCCTCCAGGCCTTGCGCGACCTGACCCAAAAGCACGGCATTGTCCTGATCTTCGATGAAGTCGTGACCGGCTTCCGCTTTGCCTATGGCGGTGCTCAGGAATACTACGGCGTCGTGCCGGATCTTTGTGCGCTCGGCAAGATCATGGGAGGAGGGTTTCCCCTTGCAGCTGTGGTCGGCCGTTCGGAGATCATGGCACATTTCGACAAGGCGATTGTCGGTGAAAAGGGCTTCACCTTCCAGATCGGTACCCTCAGCGGCAACCCGGTAGCGAGTGTCGCCGGCCTGAAAACACTCGAGATCCTCAAGCGTCCCGGCACCTATGACGAACTGCGCAAGAACGGCGAGCGATTGATGGCCAGCTTCAAGAAGCACCTGGATCGTGTTGGTGTCGCGCACCAGCTGGTCGGCGAACCGATGCTGTTTGATGTTGTCTTCACGGACCAGCCGATCAGAAATTATCGGGACATGTTCAACAACGATGCCGCCAAGTCGAAGATCTTCAACGAAAGCCTTCGTGCCAGCGGCATCCTGAAGCCGGACAGCAAGCTCTATGCGCATCTTGCGTTGACGGAGGAAGATCTTGAAGCCACGGACAGGGCACTGGAAAAGGCCGCGAATGCGCTCCAACAGCAGTAACCGTGCTCAGAGACCGGGTGATTCCCGTTTCGATTTCGTCTTCAGAATCAGCCAGCATGAGCCCGCCAGTACGAATGCAATTGCCGAGTAGAGCGAAAACAGCAGCACGCTCGAGTCCTGGAGAACACGCGGGACAATCTCGGCATTGATACCTGAAAGGCTCATGAAGACGAGGTTGAAAAACGCAACCCCGCTCGTTCGTGTCGCATCGCTCAGGAAACCTGGCAGGATTTGAAACGCAGTCGTCCTGATGCCGAAGCTGAAGGCCAGCTGGACGACGCCAAAGAGCAGGATCGCAGTCCAGCCACCGCTTATCGCAAGCAGGAACTGCGCTGCTGCCATGGCGAGAAGACTGCCGACAAGGATCTTGTCGGTATGTCCTTCGTCTATCAGTTTCAGTGCCGCCATCGCCATGAGGAAGCCGAGCGTCGTGTAGACCGCCAGGATCTGCAGGGTGACAGAAGTGTCGTGCTGTCCGAAAAAATCGAAGAGCAGGGGGCCATAGGCAATTATGCCGGAACCGCAAGTTGTCGCTGCCAATACGATAATTGATCCCAACAAGAGACCTCTCCTGCTTTCCGCCGTCGCAAACAGGAGTTTTGGTGCGTGATACCAGGGCGGATTGGGCGGGTCTTCGGTTCCCTCGGAAGGTGCGGGCAAGCCATACCAGGTCCACGCCTTGTGAGCGTTCTGCCTGTGACCGGTACGGTGGAGAAAATGAGGAGACTCGTGAAGGCGCGTCAGTCCTGCAATTTGGACGAGGGCAGGAAGTGCCGAGCCGGCAATCGCAATGCGCCAGCCGCTGCCTTCGACAAAGGCGAGAGAGAGGAGAAGTTCTCCGACATATCCCGCGCTGACACCGACCGGGACGGCTGACAATAACAGGGCTCTGCGTTTCTCGGTCGCAATTTCAGCGACGTAAACGATTGCCGTCATGAACAGGATGCCCGCTGCGCAGCCGCCAATGAAACGGTCGATGACGAGGAAAAATACCGAGGGATGGATCAAGACCAGAAGAGGCCCGGCGACGAGTGCACTTGCACATATCGTCATCAACCGTTTCCGGCCGAGATGGTCAGCAAGTGGGACAAGAAACACTCCCGTCACTTCGGCAAAGTCAAACAGGGCGATCAGGTCTGCAATGTCATCGTCACTAAGGTCGAAAGCATCCCGGATCTGCAGCATCACACCGGAATAGACGCCGGCATTGTAACCGTAGATGAAGCCGCTCAGCATGGAGATGAAGAACAGAATGCGCAGGGTCGGCGGGGATGTTGAGGAGGCAGGATCAACGGTTTCGATAACAGTGGTCATGGTTCCGAGTGATCCGGTGTCACAGGTCGGGCTATGAATTCATTATGAGTCCGTTCTTGAGAGAATTGCCAGCTTTCACAATATCGGGCACCTGGGACAAACAGTTTCGCACGCAAATCCGGCCGCCAGATTGCCTTTACTTGGGAACCGGAACGAAAAAGCCCCTTCACACCGTTTGAGACATGAAGGGGCTCTAGGCTTTAGCTGGATTTCAGGCTGCGGTTGAGGGCGTCTTATGCGGCCAGTTCCTTGCCGGCCTGGGAGAGGATCTGCAGCGCGATAAGACGCTGGGTCCCGCCTTGATCGCAGGCATCTTTCAGCCTCGACAAGACTTCATCGCTCAAACCGCAAGCACCGCGGCTGGAAATCGCTTTAGCCAACACGGACCCGAGCGCTCCGCTTTCACGGAAGGTTGCCTGCATGAGATCAGTTGCGCACCGGGCATCTTCAAACTGGCATGCGAATTTCAATGCGGCCTGCCGTGTCGACCGGTTCTCGGAATTCAGCAAACCGCTTAACTGATCGGGTTTGACACCCAGTCTGGCGCAGGCGTTCAAGGCTGCGATCTGATCGGCGTCGTTGCTGCCTGAAAGAGCGTTTTCGAGCCGCGCCCGCGCAGCATCCCGCGGACCAAATGCCAGTAGTTCCAGGAAAGTCATGCGGGCAGGTGGATGGTTGTCAGGCGGCAGGTTCAACAGCTTTTCCCATGTGTCATCGGAAAGGGAAATGCCGCGTTCAGCCCGACGTAGCAGCGAGACCAGCGCTGATGTGCGCAGCTCATTATCCTTCGCCGAGCAGCAGGCCAGAAGCGCCTGGGTGAAGACAGGCTGTGCCTGCTCCCCTATGAGCCGGACCGCGATGCGCCGAATGTCGATTGCGGTGCTCGGAGCGACGTCCGGGCGGACGCGCTTCTTCTGCAGGGTGTTCTGAGCAAGTTCAAGGAACTTCAGGTCCTGATGAGAAAGTTCGACACTTTCTTCTTCAAAGGCGAGCTGTTCTTCGTCACCCTGGAGAATGGCAGCAAGGGTGTTTTGCGGGAATTCCACCACATCGGCGGTGTCTTCGGCTGGCGAGGTTTCAGTTTCCCCGGCTACCGCTTCGCTTTCAAGGCCGGCTGTTTCTTCTTCGTTACCAGTTGTCTCGTCGGGATTGCGATAGTCGCTTAGCTTTACCGGGTCTTCCGGTTTTTCCTGAGGCACGACGTTGCCGTCGCGATCGAGCACGATTCGGTTTCTGTTGCCACCCTCGTCATCTCTGGCGCGGGCACCGAACTGTTTTTCCTGCTCGTTCTCGTCCTCTTTTTCCTTTTCCTTGGCTTCTTCCTCTTCGGAAGCGAGGTCTCCGCGGGCCGCCAGCAGCAGGACGGCGGCAGCGTTGTCGGCGACTTCCCCTTCTTTGCCGGAAAGACTTGCCAGAGACGCAAGGGCTGACAGCCGCACCATCTGGCTTTTGCTGGTCACGCCGTCGGTCAGGCTTTCAAGAGATTGCGGACGTTCGAAGTTGGCGAGTGCCGTGTGAATGGCGCGCTGGACTTCCGGCTTTGGATTGCGGGTCTTGATTTCAAGCAGCAGATCAAGGGCTTCGTCCGTTTCGCTGCGTCCCAGAACTTCTACCAGGGCTGCAATGTAGTCTTCCGGCTCGTTTCTGAGTTTCACTTTGGCGTGGTCGAGAAGTCTTGCGACTTGAGCATTTGCCGGATGGCGTCCCGCCAGGCGCTTGATCGCGGCGAGTTTCACCGATTTGTCCTCATCGGCAATCGCCAGGTCGATCAGATCATCGGTTGCGACAGTTGGTGATTTGGAGGCAGTAAAGGCTCGAATTGGTGCGGATGGATCCTTGATCAGCCGGGCATCGAATATGGGAGCATTCCGTTCCAGAAGGGTTTCAAGCGCCGCAAGGCGCACCTCAGCATTCGTGTCCTGGCTGAGAGCATCCAGAGCCTTGACGACAAGCGGGTCGTTGGAGGAGCCCAGCGCCCGTGCAGCGCGCGCACGCTGTCGTTCGGACTGGCTCTGGCCTGCATCGATCAATGCAAGAAGTCCGGGACGACCGAGCCCGGCAAAAGCATCCAGAACCTCATTCCAGAGATCCTGGCCGAACTCGTCGCTGGCGGCTTTAAGGAGATCGTCGACGGCTTCTTCGACCCCCAGGCGGCCAACTGCGCGAATGGCTTCCTTTTGAATGTCGAGCCAGTCGTCCCAATCGGCGCTGTCGTCTTCCCAGGCCACATCGTCCTCGCAACGGTCGACAACGAGTTTGCGCAGGAGCGGGGCAACCAAATCGCGGTCTTCGGATTGGAACCCTCTGATTGCTGCAACCTTGGAATCGCCGACAGGGTCGTTTTCAAGGCTCCAGAACAACTCTTTTCCAAGCCCTTTTTCCTTGAGGGCGACGAGCGTCTGCAAGGCATCGACACGTACATCCGGGTCGTCGTTGCGGGTTGCTTCAAGAAGCACTTCGCGCGCACTGGAGAGCTTCCAGGCACCAGCGGTTTCAATCGCGAGACATTGCTCTGAAGGTGTGCCCGTTCTGGCAATTTCCAGCAAGTTGTCCTGAACGTCCCTGTTCAGGGTCAGGATCTCGGAATTTGCGTGCAATGCTGGATTTTCAAGGGTCATTTCAGCGGACCTGTACCGTTGTTCGTTGCGCAAAGAATAAGGCGGGGACATACATCCCCGCCTTGATCTTGATCAGATTTTCCTTGTGCCCTTAAGCGATATCGCGGCGGGCAAAGGACATGGACCGGTAGCTGGTCTTGTAGGGCGATGTACCGATCTTGCGGATACGGCCGACACCCATCTTGTAGTTGTAGTTGCCGCTGATCCAGTCGACGACGCGTCCGGACAGTGCGTTTGCAGGCTGTGCTGTGTGCAGGAAGTCCATGTAGAGGAGCCCCTTCTTCACGGCCGGCGTGACAATGGCAACTGCGGTGATTGCACCTTCAGTCAGTTCGATGTGGCCATGTTCCATCAACTTGGTGAAGGTGAAGTCGTCGCCTTCAACACCGAGGATGGTGTCCTTCTGAACCGGAATACGGTCAGAGTACATCATGACATAGTCACCGTTCTCGATACCGCGCTCTGCCGCATCATCCGGATGGATCTCCACCCAGTTTTCCGGCCAGCGCTGAACGATGTACGGACGGCGGCGATCGTCGTAACCGGACTGCCAGCGCTCGTTGATGCGGCCGGAAGTGACCCACAACTCGTCGTCCTTCGGCTTCAGCCATGCCCAGTAGTCGGAGAACAGGCTCCACGGAGACTTCTGGATGTTGCACTTGCCGGTTTGCGAGTTGAAGTGCGTCAGCTTCTTGCCGAGACGGTTCGCACCGGACGGTCCGTCGACCGGAAGCTTGCGCTCCGTGTCGTGCAGACGCTTGGTGCCGACCAGAGTGCCGTCGTCCTGAAGCAGGACCGGGCCCTGGATGCCGTTGGTGCCGAACTCAGCCAGCTTCTGGTGAAGCGTCTTGCCTTCGCGCTGAGCGACGACCTTGACCATGTGGAAGTCCTTGCGGCTGCCGCGTGAGAAGCGGGAACCTTCTTCCAGAACTTCGTTGGAGCTCTTCCAGTCGAAGCCCTTGTAGCCCATGGCCGTTGCCAGTTTGGCAATGATCCACCAGTCCGGTTTGGCTTCACCCGGTGCGTCGTAGAACTTCGGATAAAGCCGGATACGGCGCTCGCCATTGGCGCGGGTGAAGGTATCTTCGCCCCAGCCGGCGGCCGGGAAGACGATGTCGGCATAACGGGCACCGATCGGATCGACCAGGTAGATGTCCTGGTTGACGACGACCATACCGCCGCTGTCCACACGCCGTTTGAGCGTGTCGATGATCTCCTGCTTGTCGAACGAGCTGATCTGGTGCGGGTTCTGCACAGTCAGTTCGTCGAACTTCGCACCAAGAGACTGGGAGCCGCACATGGACTGGATCCAGGTGTTGCCGATCACATGGGCAAAGCGAGTGTGGCCGGACATCAGGTACCTGTCGGTATCCATTGCACGACGACGACGGCCCGGCAGTTTCTCAGGCGACTTGTTGCGTGGATATTTGCCGCCACGCAGACCGCCGCGCTGGTGACCGCCGGCACGGCCGATGACCTGGCCGGGACGGCCGCCGGCACCGACGATGATGCCGAGTGCGGAAATCGCCTGGGTGTTGCCGGTGTTGTTGGACCAGTAGAAGCCCTTTTCGATCATGACCGAAGTCTTCGGACGGGAACCGTCTTCCTTCGGCTTGGCCATCCATTCGGCGGCGGTGTAGATCTTCTCGACGTCGACCTGGGCGATTTCGGCTGCCTTTTCCGGAGCGAACTCGTCCTGGGACAGGAGCCACTTCTTCCAGTCCTCGAAGCCGGCAGTCTGGAACTTGCCCCAGGTCGTGCGCCACTGCCAAGGGGTGTTACGCGTGCCCTGGCCGAAGCCGGAGGAGCTTTCCCACTTGTTGTTGACCCACTTCTGGATCCAGTCGCTGTCTTCCCAGCCATTTTCCACGATCACGCGGGCGATGGCGTTGACGACGAGAAGGTCGGTGCCGGGCTGAATATCCAGCCACATGCCACCGTTCTTTTCTGCGTAGGCAATGCCGCCGGTCTTGCGCGGAACCATGAAGATCGCCTTCTGGCCGTTCTGGATGCCTGGCATCATCCAGTCGGTGAAGAGGATCGTTTTGGTTTCATACGGGTCGGTGCCGCAAACGAGCAGGGTTTCGGCGTCTCTCCAGTCCTCATAGGACGGGCCGAAGTTGTCGAAACCGGCGTCACGGAAGCCCGGAGTGGACGTCACGTCGGACGGCGTGTCGTGGAAGGTGAAGTTCGCCGTGTTGACGCTGTTCAAGGCATATTTCGTGATGGCATAGGTGTTTTCCATGTAGCCATACGAGAAGGTCTTGACGCAATAGGCGTTCTCACCGTGCTTCTTGATCACGTACTTGCCGACTTCCGCGGCGATCTCCATGGCGAAGTCCCATGTGACCGGCATCAGGACGCCGAACATGCGGACCATCGGAGATTTCAAGCGATCGCGGGTCGGGGTCTGCGGGTTGTAGACCTTCTGTGCGATCGCACCGCCACGGATGGAGGAGTTACCGTTCGGGTTGACGAACTCGGCATCCTTGTCCGGGATGATGATGACGTGGTGCGGTTCGCCGTTGTGCAGGACAACGTTGTACTGGTTCGGAGCGACCCACGGGCCGAGCGGGTCGACAGGGAAGTCGACGCCGAATGCGTTTTCTTCCGCCTTTTCGCCTCCGACCTTGCCGCCTTTAACCGGCCAGCGATAGATCTTGTACCCGCAGGCCACGATGCAGTAGTCGCAAGCCGTTGAGATCACATCCGCATCTACCGGCGGCAGAGGGATATTCGTCTCTGGGATGTAATAGGGTGTGGACATTATCGGTCTCCTCAGCCCTTGAGATTGTCGTAACGGCCGTAGATCAGGCCGAACATTCCGACGGCGTAGATGTCATCTCCATCCAGCTCGAGCAGAACCTGCGGCAGGCTCTGGTAGGCTTGTCCGGAAATGAAGATGCCGTGACGCGTCAGGTCGAAGGTGGTCAGGTGCAAAGGGCAGGGACCCAGAACCTTGTCCTGAGACTTGTAGGTGCCCTGCAGAGGACCGCCCTGGTGCGTACAGGTGTAGTTGAATGCAACCACGTCCTTGTCCGGGCCGATGCCGCCACCGGCCTCGCGGCCGAGTTTCACGAGCATCGATTCCGAGTACGCGCCATCATCCGGGTAGGTGAAGTCGAGCGGTTCGTCTTCCTTGAGTTCCGACAGTTTGCCGATGTGCTTGCGCTCGTAGGTCGACACGACAGCCGGGACCTTCGCCGAGGCGGGGCCGGATTTCAGCGCCACCATCACGGTGAAGGTGGTGATGCCCGATGTCAGCAGAAACTGACGGCGGTTCATCAGGCAACGCTTGCCGGTCTTGGCAACTTCGGTCGGGCCGTTGATGGCCTCGACCAGAGCCGGATCAAGTGGTTTTTGGTGCTTCGTCATAATCCGTCTCCTTAATTCGAAGCCGCCGGAAGCACGTCATATTCGGGGAGCTCAGGCTCCTCCATGACGATACGTTCACCGGAAAGGCTTTCCAGGAAGGCTACAAGATCGGCTTTTTCCTGATCGTTCAGACCGAGCGGTTTGATCAGCTCACTCTTGGTCTTGGCAAACTGGTTTTCGCCGCCGCCCTGGTTGTAGAAATCGACCACGTCTTCCAATGTCGCGATCATGCCGTTGTGCATGTAAGGCGCGGTGTACTTGGTGTAGCGCAGGGAAGGCACACGGAATTTGCCGAGGTGTTCCTTGTCCTTTGCACGGAAGTAGACGCCCGGATCGTCCTTGTAGGACCGGTACATTTCTTCCGTGGAGCCTTTTGCGTAAAGCTCATAGCGGAAGGTGATCTGAGCGAGTTCATCGGTTTCCCAACCGTCGTAGGGCGGGACGCCAAGGTTGTAGTACTTCTCGTTGGTGAGAAGAGCGCCGTTGTGGCACTCGGAACATCCGGCCTTGCCGGTGAACAGTTCCAGCCCGCGCTTCTGGGCATCGTCCAGGGCGTTGTCGTCACCGCGCATGTAGTTGTCGAACGGCGTGTCAGTCTGGACGAGGGTCCGTTCAAACGCTGCAATGGCCATCCATGCGTGGCTCAGGCGCGGATATTCCGTGCCGAAGACGTCCTTGAAACGCTCGCGGTATTCCGGAATGAAGGCAAGACGGGATTCCATCATGTCGTCTTCACCGTTACCGGCAACGGCCCCCTTGGCAGCCGACTTGGCCTGAGCTTCCAGAGACTTGGAAGAACCGGCCCAGAACAGGTTGCCGTAATAGGCGGAGTTCACGATGGTCTGGGAGTTCCGCCAGTGAACTGTGCCGGGATACCCGAGGGATATCTTGTCCGGGAAGTCCCAACCGGCATCCGGAAGGTGACAGGCCGAGCAAGGCATTGCGCCGTTGCCGGACAGACGCGGATCGAAGAACAGCAACTTGCCGAGTTCGATCTTTTCCGCTGTCTGTGGATTGTCGGCCGGGATGGGCGGGTCACCGAGCGGTGCCAGTTCGGCAGGCCGGTCGGCAGCAATGGCTCCGGTGGCGATCGCAAGCACTGAAGCGCCTGCGAGAGCCCATGCGGAGACGGTTTTCTTCATGGCTTTTGACATGATCCTGTCTCCTTAGTTCGTCGCGTTTTTCCAGTCGGGAACGACTTCGTATTCGTAGTCATCCTGTTCCCAGACATAGGCAGGTTGGTTGTAGCTGGTTCCGGAGAGCGACTTCAGGAACTCGACCAGATCGGCCTTTTCGCCGCGTGTCAGACCGAGGGGCTTCAGGCGCGGGTCCTTGTTCGGGTCGTCACCGCCACCCTGGTTGTAGAACTCAACCACATCTTCCAGGGTCGCCAGCATGCCGTTGTGCATGTAAGGCGCGGTGTAGGTCAGCTCGCGCAAAGTTGGCGTCATGAAGGTCCGCTTGGACTCTTCCTTGTGATCGCGAACGTAGGCACCCAGGTCTTCGCGGACGTTCATGTAGTTTTCGACACCCATGAACTTCGCGTAGCCGACAAAGGTCTGGTGGCGCAGCGGATCGGACCAGATGTCCGGATTGTTCGGAACGCCGATGTTGTAGGGCTGATCATCGGTGAAGCGGTCACCGGAGTGACAGTCGGTACAACCGGCCTTGCCCTTGAAGTTCACGTAACCGCGTTTGGCGGCTTCGCTCATTTCACCCGTATCGAACGGTGCTCCGGAAGAAGCGATCGACTTCAGGAATTCCTGAAGCGCGGAACGGGCACCGCCGTTGGACGGTTCGCCCTTGCCGGCGGCCTTGAACATTTTCACATAGACCGGATCCTGCTTCAGACGCTCCTGCATCATCCGCATGTCCATGTTCATGATGTAGTCTTCCGTGATCATTTCACGGGATACGTCGTTCAGGTTGGTACCGAGGCGGCCGTCATGCATCCATGCAGCGCGCTGGCCGACATTGGCGAGCGTCGGCGTGTTGCGGAAACCTTCTGAACCGCTGTAGGCAGTTGACAGGGCTTCGCCATCGGTGAATGCGAGGTCCGGCTGGTGGCAGGACGCGCAGGATAGATTCGTGTCTCCAGACAGGCGTGTGTCATAGAACAGACGCTTGCCCAGTTCGGCCAGCTCCGGATTCACCTCCAGCGGCGTGACCGGGCCCTGATCAGCAGACCAGGCGGCCGTGGTGGCTAAAAGCAGAGCTGCAATACTTGCAGTTAGGCGCATAGGACCCTCCGTTGTGGAGGGGAGCATTAACAATCAGACGGCCCAAGGCCGGGGCGTCCTGCTTCTCCCCTACTGCGGCCAGTATTCGCCTTTGAAGAAGCAGGGCATTGATTGCAATCAGTGATCGCGGTTTTTGTGTATTCCTACGTATATTTTAGAAGGTTGCGAATTAAATTCATAAATTCGAAAATATTGAAATTTCAATTATCTGTGTTGTTTGAGCAATGTCAAATCAGCCAAATAGGTGTGCTCATATACTCCGCCCGACTTTAAAGGGGGCAATGTATGCGATCTCTAAGCGGGTCGGAGGTTTGTGGCTACAGTGAAGCCAGTCGGGAAGCGGATAGTGCCTGCGGGTTGCAGCATAGCTGCGGATTTCATGCACAAGCCTGCATTTGCACCGAGTTACGAACGGCTTTTGGCGCAGAGCTCCCCAAGGGAGCGCACAGGTTTGCACTCGACGCCGGTCAGGAAATTGAACCGGACACTCTGCCCAATTCTCCGGTCATCGGTGTTCTCACGGGTTCTGTTGGAATCGTCGCGCATCTCAGCGACGGCAGACGCACTATTACCGGGTTGTTCTTCCCCGGTGACTACATCAATCTTGCTTCCTTGCGCCGTCAATTGAATGGCGAAATCATCGCTCTTTCTCCAAGTGCGGTTCAGGTTATGGAGCAGTCGGTTTTCGACCGCTTGCTGCGCATGTCCAATATTACTCGGGAACATTTTCTGGATCAGACGAACAGCTTCCTGTTTCAGCTTCTGGACCACAGCAACGATCTGGCAAAGAAGACGCCGATCGAGCGCATTGCGGCTTTCATTTTCGAGTTGAAGAACAGGACGCTGCCGAGAAGGAGCACGCAGTTCAATACCGTCGCCATCCCGTTCGGGCGTCGGGATATTGCCGACTATCTCGGCCTTCAGCCTGAGACCGTCAGCCGTGGTTTCACCACCTTGACCAATGAGGGTGTCATCAGTCTGCCCGAAGCCGACCTGGTGACGATCGAAGATGTTCACCGCCTCAGGCAGATCGCCAATGGCGGCCGGCCGCGCAAGCGCGGTGTTTGAGGAGCTATGCTCATGAAGGAAACGAAACCTCTTGCAGGAATAAGGTACGGACACGGCCCGGATGTCGATCCGGCGCTGAACGCATTTGTCGAACAGCTCAGGTCGCTCGGAGTGTCCATGGTGGGTTGTCTGCAACGGCAATTGCCCGATGGTGGCAGCTGCTGTCCGATCTCTCATCTGGAGGACCTGGCCAGCGGTGCCAGCACTCGCATTACCCAGCCGCTTGGTTCGGGTTCGACCGGCTGCCGGCTGGATCCAGGCGCTCTGGCTAATGCCGCCGAAGACCTGTCACGTCAGTTGGAAAGCCGTCCGGACATCCTGATCCTGAACCGTTTCGGCAGGGGCGAATCGGAAGGCCGCGGGTTCAGGCCCGTCATCGAGCGGGCGGTTGAACTGGGAATACCGGTTCTGACTGCCGTGAAGCAGCGCTACGTCCCCGAGTGGGAAGCCTTCAGTGCTGACCTGGCAGCCGATCTTCCGGCCGAGCCGGAACAGCTCATGGCCTGGTTGATGCCGCAGCTGCCAAATCATCAGACGATCTCTAGCAAGGAGCAGGCGTCGATATGACGAAGACCATTCTCTCAAAATTGCGGGCAGCTGTATTGGCAGCATTGCCGGTTCTTCTGATGTCATATGCAGCCGCTGCACAGTCGGCTGATCCCGGCGAGGAAATCGACCAGATCAGTGACCCGACCGCCGAATTTGTCCTGGACATGTTCCGGTTCGAACCGGATTTCGTCAGCCTGCCTGTCGGCGGGCGTGTGACCTTCAACAATTCCCGTGGCCAGCACACGGTCAAAAGCGCCAAGGGATTGATTCCCGAAGGGGTTGAAAAGATATCGATTGCCAACACCGCATCTGAAACCAGGATCATGGATGTCCCCGGTCTCTATGTCCTGACCTGCAAGGTGCACGGACGTTACGGCATGGTGATGTTGATCGCGGTCGGAGAACCTGAAACCTGGAAGAACCCTCCGTCCAGCTGGACAAGGACCCTTCCCGGGCGCGCAGGTCAGAAACTGGAACTGTTGCTGAAGGAGTTGGGTGAAAAGTACCCGAGTTGACCGGATCAAAGCCGGAATTTTCCGATGTCCGCGGCAGAAAATTGGACTGCCGCATCCTTTTGACGACTAACGTGAAATCTTCCCATGGTTGACGCCAATCATTCCTGTGCCGCCCTTAAAGATCAATTCGGACGAACCGCGAATTATCTTCGCCTTTCGGTGACCGACAGATGTGATCTGCGCTGCACTTATTGCATGACGGAAAACATGACGTTTCTACCGCGCAAGGATGTTCTGTCCCTGGAAGAGCTCTACCGATTGTCGACCGTCTTCATCAATCATGGTGTTCGAAAAATTCGTTTGACCGGTGGTGAGCCGCTTGTCCGCAAGAACGTCATGAGTCTTTTTGAGAACCTCTCTCGCCACATGGTGAGTGGAGAGCTGGACGAATTGACTTTGACGACCAACGGATCGCTATTGTCGCGTTATGCCGGAGGGCTTGCAGATTGCGGCGTTGAACGGGTGAACGTGTCGCTGGATACTCTTGATGCAGAGCGCTACCGGACGATCACGCGCTGGGGCAAGATCGACCGCGTGTTTGCCGGTCTCGACGCAGCTCAGGACGCCGGTTTGAAGGTCAAGCTGAATGCGGTTGCCCAGAAGGGTCAGTTTGAGCGTGAGCTGGACGATCTGATCCGCTTTGCCCATGGCCGCAACATGGATCTGACTCTTATCGAGGAAATGCCGCTCGGCGGCTCTGCCTCCTGCCGAAGTGCCAGTTTCCTGTCCCTAGGGGAGCTTCGTCAAAGGCTCGAAGCGCAGTGGACACTCGAACCCTTGAGTGAAACGACGGGCGGTCCGGCGAAATATGTGAGACTTCAGGAGACCGGCGGCAAAATCGGCTTCATCACGCCGATGTCCTGCGACTTCTGTTCGGATTGCAACAGGATCCGGCTCAGCTGTACAGGTCAGCTTTATACTTGCATGGGGCAGGAGGGCGGCCTGTCTCTGAAAGACGCTCTCAGACAGTCGGACGGTAACGAAACCGTTGCCCAGTTGATCCGCAACAAGGTTTTCGAGAAACCACGCGGACATGAGTTTCACATTGGCGAGCACGACGTGAACGGCATTACCCGCGCCATGTCGACGCTTGGAGGATAAACAAAGATGCGCATCACGATTCTGACGATATCGGACAGGGCAAGCCGCGGAGAATATGAAGACATCAGCGGCCCGGCAATCGAGGATTGGCTGACAAAGACCGTATCAACTCCGATCGAGATCGAACGCCGCATTGTTTCGGACGGTGTGGAAGTGGTGCGCGACGCGTTGATCGAGCTGTGCGATCAGGAACAGGTGGGCATGGTGCTGACCACTGGCGGGACCGGCCCGGCACCGCGGGACCTGACACCGGAAGCCATGCAGGCGGTGATTACGAAGCCGCTTCCAGGGTTTGGAGAATTGATGCGGCGCACGAGCCTGGACTATGTTCCGACAGCGATCTTATCCCGACAGGAAGCGGGTGTACGCGGTAAGACCTTCGTTTTGAACCTGCCCGGGTCTCCGGCAAGCATCGAGGTCTGCCTCGATGCGGTCTTTGCTGCCGTTCCCTATTGTCTTGAGTTGATCGGTGCAGGTTTCCTCGATACCGACCCAGCTGTTCTCAAGTCCCATCGTCCCCGCAAGAAGTAACAGGCTCAGGCTTGCTGACCGAAATCCGCAGGCCTGTCTCTTTGGACGTTCAGGGAGGCCGCGAGGCTCCGATCCGATCAGAGCCCCATATCCGCGCGGAACGGATAGAACTTCAGTCGGTTTCCTGGCTGGACATCCGTGCACTCGGCTTCAACCACTCCAAGACCGTCTGCTTCGATCAGCGGCAATAGACGCGCTGATCCGGCTCGCCCTGTCTTTTCCAGAAGAGGCAGGCCTTCTTCGGATGTGCCGACGATGTTGCAGGGGAAGAATTCACGGCGACCCGGGCGGCGCGACCATTCAAAGGCGGCCTTTGCATTTTGAACCAGGGCATCTCGGCGTGTTGCCCCGCTGAGGCCATCGATAATCGGGCGGCCGAGAAGCAGGAAGTCGACGAAGCAGGCAAGCGGGTTGCCCGGCAGGCCGAGATAGACCGCCTCTCCCATGGTGCCGAGTGCGACCGGTTTGCCGGGCTTGATAGCCATGCGCCAGCTTTCGATGCTGCCGCCGGCAGCTATCACCGCCGGTTTCAAATGATCTTCCTCACCGACTGAAACACCGCCGGATGTAATGATGAGGTCGTGCGTCTTCGACGCTTTGCGAAGCGTTTCGGTAATGGCTTCCAGATTGTCGCGTTCAATGCCGAGATCGGTGACCTGGGTGCGGTTGGAAGACAGCAGGGCGCGCAGCATTGGCCGGTTGGTATCGAAGATGTGGCCCGGCCCCATACCGACGCCCGTATCGCGAAGTTCGTTGCCGGTGGAAAGAATGGCGACCCGGATCTTGCGAACCACGCCGGCGTTTTGCAGGCCACTGGCCGTCATGATCGCCGTGTGGCGGGCGTCGAGCCGTGTACCGGCGCGCACCAACGTATCAAATGCCTTCACATCCTCGCCGGTCCGGCGAACATTGTCACCTTTCGGAACGTCGAAAGTGGGGCTGACAAAACCGTCCTCGACCACCGCATGTTCCTGCATGACAACGCAGGTCGTGCCTTCGGGCACCGGCGCGCCGGTCATGATCCGCATGGCTTCGTTGTCTTTGAGCGCCATCTGAGGAGTGTCGCCCGCGGTCAGGCGCCCCACAATCCTGAAAGATTTCCTGCCACTGCCGCCAAGCGCATAGCCGTCAACGGCGGAATGGTCATGGATGGGTAAGGAAAACAGCGAGATTGTATCACCGCCACTGACCCGTCCAACCGCTTCTGGAAGCGGAACAACTTCGGTCTCGGAAATCCTGGGGCAAAGCTCCAAGGCTCGCTCAATCGTCTTTTCGATGCTTGAGAGCGTCTGTCCTTTGTCCGTGTCGCGATCGCAGCAACCGGTTTGAGCAAGCTGTTCCATTGACGTGCTTCCAGTTCAATTTCCCTGGGCCGGGTCTGGCCCCAAATTAAATGGAAGACTACCGTTTTCGGGGACGAATTCTCTTGATCTCAGTCAATGGATTGGAAGAGCCGAAGCTTATCCTGCTCCATTCCTTTCAGGATTTACGCACTCAAGCAGCAGCAGGTTCCCGCGCTGCCTTGAGAATCTCCTTCAGGTTTCTGTCGACGGAAGCGACAAGCTCAGGTGATGGAGACATTCCGTCTGACAGAAGGCGCCTGGCGATGGAAAAGGTCTTCGGGTCGTCGATGACCTCAACTGCCTTCAGTATGCCGCTGCGGTAGTGCCAGTAGGACGTGCCGGAAGTGGCCCGGCGGCAAACGGTTTCCATGTCCGAATCGTATAGACCGACCATCTGGATCAAGTGATCGAATTGCGCCGACCAGAATGTTGGCGTCGGAACGTATTCCATACTTGCACCCACGATATTCTGTGCAACCGTCTCCGCCTGGTCAATCGCGTTCTGGACGCTTTCCAGCCGAATTCTCAGACCGTCGAAGACAAAGGATGCACAGTCGCCTGCGGCCCAGATATTCGGTTGGCTTGTTCGTCCGAAACTGTCCACGGCAATGCCGTTATCGAGAAATAGGCCGGCGGCCTCGGCAAGTCCGGTATTCGGTACGGCTCCTATCCCGGCAACGATAATGTCAGCTGGAATATCGGTTCCGTTGCTAAGTTGCACAACGCCGCAGGCGGTCTCTCCAGACAGGCAAACCGACTTTACCGCCTCAAAAACCGATACACCCTGACCCCGGTGCCATTCGGCGATGCGGTTGGAGAGCGCGGCTGAAGCCACCCGGTTCAGGATACGTTCGTCTCGCTCGATGACTGTGGTTTCCAATCCGCGCATTTTTGCGGTGGCAGCCAGTTCCATGCCGATATAGCCACCACCGATGAGAACCATCGATTTGCCGGGTTTCAACTCAGCACGAAGAGCATTGGCGTCGGCCAGGCTCCGCAGGTGAAACATGTTCTTGCGATCCCTTGCGCCTTCGACTGGCAGCCGGCGTGCGGAAGATCCGGTCGCAAGCACAAGGTGGTCGTAGGGAAAGCGGTCTGGCCCGACCAGGACGGAGCATTTCACCGGATCGATCGCATCGACTTTTGTCTCCAATCGCAGGTCCACCTGGTTTTCCTGCCAAAATCCGGCAGCTAGGATTGAAACCGGGGTGTCGGCAGCGTCCTGCAGCAAGTGTTTTTTGGAAAGCGGCGGACGCTCATAGGGCGGTTCACTCTCGTCGGTGAAGAGCAGGATATCGCCCTCAAAGCCGAGGTTGCGAAGCTTCGAGGCGACAGACGCTCCAGCCTGGCCACCGCCAATCACGACAACACGCATTATTCGGCCGCCTCTTTCGATGAAATCGCATCCAGAAAATCAGCGAACTCTTCATCGGGAATTTTTGCCGTTTCCGCTTCTGCCGGGTAGCTACCGCCTTGCACGGCTTCCTTGAAGGCACTGAGTGCCGCACGGCGCTCGGACCTGATCTGCTCGTTGAGCGAATGCAGATCGCCGAAAGCCCGGGCATGTTTCGGTCGCGACGTCTGTTCGCCGCAGATATCGTTCTGAAACAGGTAGATAACGTCACCGCCGTTCCCTGATCCGAGCGACATCGTGATCAACGATGTCCTGCGGCTGATTTCCGAGAAGAGACGCTCCGGAATGACTTCCGCCTCGACGGAAAATGCACCGGCGTCCTCCATTCGGCGGAAGGCGTTCCACAACTCGAGAGCTTCGTCACGCGTGCGTCCAACGGCACGCAACCCGCCGTTCCAGCCGGATTTTCGCGGGACCAGGCCCAGATGACACATGACGGGGATCTGCTCTTTTGCGAGCAATTCGACAATGTGCGGGCCGCGTGCGGTGTAAATGGAATCGGCGCCGTCCTTCATCGCCTGAAAGGCGGCTTTCAGGACATCTGTTTCCGTCGGAAAATCGGGCAGTCCGATGGCCGCCGTGAAAAAGAGGTTCGGCGCTGCATCCCGAACCATTCTTGTGTTCTGGGCATTACCCATGATCAGGTCAATGCCGGCGTCTGAAGCTGCGGCTGCCTCTTCTGCCGAGTTGGCTGTTGTCTGTGTGAGTTTCTGTTTTCCTTTGAGCGCCTGCAGATCCGCAACGGTGTAATTGCGCAAGGAGAACTTCGCGTCCCAATCGTAAATCCGCTTCATGCCTGATCTCCGATATCTATGAAGACGGTCTTGTTTTCCACCTTCACGGGATAGGTCTTCAGCTTGATGCAGGCTGGGGACCGTTTCGGTTCTCCGGTCCGGTAGTCGAACTGGCCGTTATGCATCGGACATTCGATGACGTGGTCCATGACAAGGCCATCCGACAGGTGAACCTCTTCATGGGTGCAAAGGCCTGCAGTGCAGTAATACTCGTCATCCGGACTGCGGTAGATCGCGAAGGTACGGTCCTCATGGTCAAACCGGATGAGGTCTTCGTTTTCAACGTCGTCGGCATCGCAGGCCTTGATCCAATTCGGCATGTTCTTGTTCTCCTATTCCGCTGCCTGCAAGACGGGACGCTGGTAATCCGGGGTTGGCTCTGCGGTCGCGGGCAGATGCCGCCTGATGTAGAAATTGGGGTTTCGCTGCTGTTTCACGACTGCCGGTATCATTTCCCTGTAGGCTGCCAGAAGCGATGGATAGGCAGGCGGGCAATCGTTCTTGATTTCCTCATGAAGCGCAGGCAACGCATGGAACGGAACCATCGGATACATGTGATGTTCGACGTGATAGTTCATGTTGGAATAGATGAACCGGAAGAACGGGTTGAGGTAGACGGTGCGCGAGTTCATCCGGTGATCCGGAACGTCTTCAGCCAGTCCGGCATGCTGGGTCGTTGCCATGAGGTGATGCAGCCATGAGCCGTAAAATGTCGGCAGGCCGACCAGCATGACCGGCAGGAAGCTTTGAAGATAAACCGACAGACCAACGACCGAGAACAGGATCGCGAGCTGACAGCGGGAGGCCCAGAAAGCCTTGTTGCGATCCGCCGCGATCAGATAGTCCTTTTGCTCGTCGCTCAGCAGGCCAAAGTTGAGGCGAACCATCTTGAGGAGTTCCTTGCTCAGCGCTGGTATGTAGAGGAGGTTCAGGAGCCATGCACCGATGCTCGGCGGGCGGGGGAAGGCGATTTCCGGATCCCTGCCGACGATGACCGTGTCCGTGTGGTGCCTTGTATGGCTCCAACGCCAGAGATAGGGGTTCCTGAGCGACATGAAGGATGCCAGCTGATAGAAAAAGTTGTTCAACCACGCGGTCTTGAAGACGGTCCCGTGTCCGCATTCGTGCCAGCGACTGTCAGCGCCCGACCCGTAGAAAACGCCATAGATGACGGCGACGGGGATGGTCCAGACCGTACCCCAGGTGAGCGCCAGCAACGTGCCGAAAAACAGCACCGAACCAAACCAGATGCTGTAATTGATCAGGCTTGGCCGGTCGGACCTTTTCATGAGTTCCTTCAAGCGCTTTCTGGGGATCCTGGTGCTGTACCATTCGCTTGGCGTAAAGCCTGGTCCCGAATTCGGTCCAGTCAGGCTGTAGTCGCGCTTTTCCGCGGCGGTTGCCGTCATGGTTCTCCTCTCCCGATTTCCCTTGGGTAATGCGTCAAAATGTAGCGTGAAGATCGTGGAGAACGGACGAAGGGTCAATGTGATGTTGATAGAAACTATCAAATCTCTCACAATACTCTCAACCGCTCATGATATGATCTATCAGGATTTCAGATGAACAGCAGGGTCACCCTTCAGGACGTCGCAAAGAGAGCTGGTGTCGGTGTTGCAACGGTCGACAGGGTACTGAACGGCAGGGCACCCGTGAGGAAAACAACCGCCGATCGAGTTCTGCTTGCGGCCAGGGAGCTGGGTTATCACGGACAGGGGATCATGCAGAGGCGGGTCGAGCAGCTCGTGCCGCACAAGAAGCTGGGTTTCATTCTCCAGAAAAAGAGCAAGTGGTTTTATCAGGCCCTTGCCGATGGCGTGATGGGGGCAGTGCCGGCGCTCAAAAAAATCCGGGCGACTGCGGAAATTCGGTTTGTCGAAAGCCTGTCTCCCAACGATCTATCGCAGGCTTTGCTCGAAATGGCCGGTAAGGCAGATGCAATTGCCTTCGTGTCGATCGATCATCCCAAGGTGCACGCGGCCATCAAGGAGTGCGCGCACAAGGATGTTCCCGTGTTTTCGTTGCTAAGCCCTTTGAGCTCGCTGGAAGTCTCCGGTTATGTCGGCATTGATGGGCGCAAGGCAGGCAGAACTGCAGGATGGGCAATGGCCCGGTTTTCCAGGGAAAAGGGTGAAATCGGCATCTTGGTCGGGTCGCACAGGTATCTGGGGCACGAGGCCTTGGAGGCGGGATTCCGCAGCGCGTTGCGCGAATATGCGCCGGACGTACGACTGCGAGATTCCCTGGTCTATCTCGATGATTCAGCTGTCGCCTATGAAGCAGCATCGGAGCTTTTGAATTCCGCGCCGGATCTGAAGGGGCTGTATCATTGTGGGGGAGGGGTTAGCGGGGTCATCAAGGCCTTGCGGGAATCAGGCAGAGGCAAGGAGGTCTTTTACATCTGTCATGAGAAAAGCCCGCATGCCGATGAAGGATTGTTGGACGGCACTGTCGATCTTTTGATTGAAAATCCTGTTGAAACGCTTGTCACCAGGTCCCTGTCCCTCATGGAGCGTGTGCTAACCGGCAAGAGGTCTGGCTTTTCGAATGAAATTATCGAGTTCAGGTTGATAACGCCGGAAAATGTCTGAAGTGCCAGGACATGAAAATCAACCGAATGTCGTGCCTGCCATGTTCTCCCTGGTGACGATTTCGGTTTGAATGAGTTTGATGCGGTAGGGGCGGTTTTCCAGACGGGCGATCAATGCATCCACGGCGCGTCCAGCTGCCCGTTTCATGTTCTGGTGCAGAACCAGATCCATCGTTCCATCGATCAGATACCCCTGGGTCTTCGGCGTGAGGTTATGTCCGAAGAACGTGATTTCGTGCTCACGGCCACCTTCCTTGAGGGCTCTGGCAATACCTTCGTTGCCGCCGCCGACATTGTAGATGCCGATCAGATCCGGTTTGCTTTCGAGGATTTTCTTCACTTCGGTGTAGTTGCCGTCAATGTCGTCATGACCGCTATAGGTGGACACGACTTCAAGGTGAGGGAAGTCTCGCCTCAGGCAGGCTCTGAACCCCATTTCCCGGTCTTCGTGAACCCTGTAGATCTGCCCCCCTGACACAACGGCGACAGCACCCTTCTGTCGTTCGAACCGTCCCATCATGTAACCGGCGGTCTTGCCTGCGGCGCGATTGTCCATGCCGACAAACCCGGCAAGGGCCGGGGTTTCCAGGCCAGAAATGAGCGTCAGGCAGGGAATGTCCAGATGGGCAAGGTCTTCGACCGCCTGACGAACACGCGGGTCGTCGAGTGCCTGGAACGCAATGGCGTCAATGCCCTGGCCGGCACATGCCTGCAGTTTTCGGGCGAGAACCGCCGGTTCCATCTTCTTGGTGAAGACGCATTCGATCGTGGCATTGCCCTTCGCGCCAAACTCCTGAAAGCAGGCGGCAAGGTATTCCGTCGACGGGCCGGCTTCGCCTGGCAGGAACACCTTGAGCCTCCACGGGCGTGACCGGGTCTTGATCGGCTCTCCCGATTCTATCGCCGCCTTTGCCTGTTCCACCCGTTGTCGAGTCGCCGCACTGACATTGGGGCGATCGTTCAGGACACGATCGACCGTCGCGGTGCCCACGCCGGCCAGGCGGGCTATCTCGGTAATCTTGGCGCGGCGTTTGAGTTGATCCGGATTGGACACATCGCTACTCCATCAATTTCAATCAGAATGACATAATTCACGATGTTGAAAAGCATCAAAAAACATCAATTACGTCATATTGGTGTTTTTGACTTGCTTCCCAGACGAGCTGGGCAGAGAAAAAGGGCATCGAACAATCATCGTCTACATCGGGAGGAGAACAGATGATGAAGGGTTTTAAATACCTTGCTGGCGTTGCTGTAACTGCGTTGATGGTGTCCGGAGCCGGCGCCGCCGACTTCACATTCAAATACGGAAACGAACAGCCGGAAAGCGCCATTCGTTCGCAGTCCATGAAGTTCTTCGAAGAGGAGCTGGAGAAGCGTTCCGACGGCCGTATCGAAGTCGAAAACTTCTTTGGTGGCGTGCTCGGCAACGAGCGCGAAATGATGGATCAGGTCACCACCGGTATCCTTCAGGGCACGCGCGGCGGCTTCTTTGCTGATGCCAACCCTGCCTTCAATATCTACCAGCTGCCGTTCCTGGTTGCCAACTGGGACGAAATGCAGTGCCTGGTTGCCAGTGACTTCACCGATGGCATTGAAACGGGCGCGGAAGCAAACGGCTATCACGTTCCGGCAACCGGCATCAGCCAGGGGTTCCGGGCTTACACCAACAATGTTCGTCCGATCACGAAGGTTGAGGACCTGAGCGGCCTGAAGATCCGCGAACCACAGAGCGACCTGATGATCGCAACCGGAACGGCCATCGGATCAAATCCGATCGCCATGCCATTCTCCGAAGCCTATCAGGCGTTCAAGCAGGGCGTGATCGACGGTCAGCATAATCCGCCACAGAACATCTGGGACTTCAAGATCCACGAAGTTCAGAAGTACATGACCCTGTCAAACCACATGACCGGTCCGGATCCGCTGATCGTCAACAAGTCCTGGTATGACAGCCTCCCGGACGACCTGAAACAGATCTTCGACGAAGTCGCGGTTGAGGCGATGAAGAAGTCCGACGACCTTTACCGGAACGCGGAAGGCAAGGTGATCGATGAACTGGGCAAGTTCATGGAGATCAACACGCTGACACCGGAAGCACTGGCCGGATTCCAGGAAGCGGTGAAGCCTGTCTATGATCAGATGATCGAAGCCGGACACTTCTCGGCCGCCGACGTCGAAGCAGCTCGTGCAGCCGCTGCATCCTGCAGCTAACCCTTGAGCACCTGGCCCGGCCGCCAATCGGTGGCCGGGTATTTTCTTGTTATTGGGGGGGAGCATGGATTTTCTCGCCGCGCTGGACCGGCAACTCACGCGCATTCTTGAATGGATACTCATCGCGCTGTTTGCGGTCTTTCTGGTTCTGGTCTGCTTGCTGGTCGTCCTGAGATACGGTTTCGCCTCGTCGATCTATGGCGGCAACGAATTCATCACCATTGCCTTTCTGTTCACCAGCGCGATCGGAGGAGCGGTCTGCATCACCAAGCGTGAGCATATCGCCATCACCTTCTTTATCGACATGCTGCCCTACCAGGCGAAGAAATGGACCTACATACTCGGCCTTGCCCTCGTCGGAGTCATCAATGGCGCCATGGTGTATTACTCGATCGGCTGGATCTCACTGGCCGGCCACAATCCCTGGCAACCTTTCGGCTGGCCGCAGGGACTGGTGCATGCCTCGGTACCGATTGGCTGTGGCCTGGCAGTGTTCTACTGCGTGGTGAAAATCATCCTGACTGCTGCGGGTCGGGAGAGCATCGAAATTCTCTGGATGCCGGAGGACTGACGCGATGCTGATCCTGCTTCTTAGCCTGTTTGTTCTGCTTTTCATCGGGGTTCCGATTGCCTATGCGCTGGGTCTGTCGGCGCTGGCCTATTTCATCGTCGAGCAACCGATGCTGATCGGTGTGTTGCCGCAGAGGTTTTTTGCCGGCATCAACAGCTATGCCCTGATTTCACTGCCGCTGTTCATCCTGATGGGGTTCGTGATGAACTCCGGCGGTATCACCGGCCGTCTGCTGGATGTTTCGAATTTCTTTGTCGGGCGCCTGAAAGGTGGTCTCGGCCTCGTGAACGTGGTCGCCTCCATGGTTTTCGGCGGGATTTCAGGCTCTGCGGCGTCGGATACGGCCTCCATCGGATCCGTCCTGATCCCGGAGATGAAAAAGCGCGGCTATCCGGCGCATTTCGCCGCCGGCATCACCGTGGCGTCCTCGACCATGGGCATGATCATTCCGCCGTCCGTTGCCATGGTGATCTATGCCATCGCGGCGCAGGAATCGGTCGGTCAGCTGTTTTTGGGCGGCGTCATCCCTGGTTTGATGGTGGGTATATTCCAGCTCGGGATCGTCTGGTATCTGTCCAAGAAGAACGATTATCCGACTGAAGTGGTGCCTTTCACCCTTGCAGAAGCCTGGCGGCAGATCCGTCGCTCGGCTGTGGTCGCAATCATGCCGCTGCTCATCGTCGGCTCCGTCGTCTTCGGTGTCGCGACACCGACCGAAACGGCCGGCATGGCCGTGGCTTACGGATTGCTGATCGGCATGCTGATTGTCGGTCTCGGGTCCATCAAGCAGTTGCCTGATGCCATGCGGGCCGCGATCCTGACCAGCGCGAAGATCATGATGATCATCGCCTTCTCCCAGCTTTATATCTGGGTGCTGGCGCTGGAACGCATACCGGATGCCCTTGCTGCATACGTGATCAGTCTGGACCTCGGTCCGATTGCCCTGATGCTGGTGATCACGGTGGTGATCCTGATTGCTGGAACTTTCATCGATGTCAGCCCGGCCATCCTTCTGTTGACGCCGGTGCTGCTACCGGCGGCACAATCTGTCGGTATCTCCGGCGTTCACTTCGGGGTGGTCATGGTGTCGGGTCTGGCGGTCGGGGCGTGTACGCCGCCCGTCGGGAACTGTCTGAACGTGTGTGCGGCGATCGCACGAATGGGGATCGGCCAGATCTTTCTTGGAGCAGCCCCGTTCCTGATGGCGAACGTCCTCGTGCTGATCCTGATGTGCATTTTTCCTCAGTTGGTCCTCTGGATTCCGAGCCTGTTCTACTGAGGAGAGTTTTGGGCAGCGGGGTGTCTTCTGGACCTGCCCGGCGCCTGAGGCGCCCGAAACCCCCGCAAGAGCCGACACCCGATGAAGGGTGCCAGACAAGAACCTCCGGCGCGCCGGATGAAATAGGAAGTGGAAATGTTACGCGCAGGTGTCATTGGATTGGGGGATATGGGCAGCGGGCTTGCCAAGAACCTGATCAAAAACGGCTTTGAAACATCCGGATTTGACCTCAGCGAACAGCGGTTGAACGCGTTCCGCGAGATGGGAGGCAAAGCCGCAGGCAGTGTTGTCGAAGTCGCCCGGAACGCGGACGTCGTTTACGTCATGGTCATGAATGGCGGGCAGGCCAAGCAGGTGATCCTTGGCGAAGACGGACTTGTCGCCAACATGGCCAAGGGCGGCATCGTCGTGCTGACCGCAACGATCAAACCATCCGAAGCACGTGAAATCGGAGCGGGAATGGCTGGCTCCGGCATCGAACTGGTCGACAGCCCGGTGTCAGGCGGTTTCCCCGGGGCACAGGGTGGTACGCTGACGATGATGGCAGCTGCAACACCGTCTGTTCTGGAAACGGCCCGCCCTGTCATGGAAGCCGTTTCCCAGACTATTCATGTGGTTGGCGACAAGGCCGGGGACGGTCAGACCGTCAAATCCTGTCTTCAGTCTCTCATCGGTTCGATCTTCTCGGCAACCTTCGAAGCAGCAGCTCTTGCGGCCAAGGCCGGAGTTCCGGGCGAAGTCATCTACAACGTCTTTTCGACGTCCGGTGCCGGATGTGGGGTTTCAAAGACCGCGCTCGAAAACATTATCGACAGGAAGTTTGAAGGTACCGGCAGCCATATCGCGACGATGCACAAGGATCTGACCATTGCGCTCGATCTGGCCGAGCAGCTGGAGGTGCCGATGCAGACCGCCTCAACCGCCATGCAGATTTTCCATGCTGGCAAATCCAAATATCCGAATGGCGACAACTGGGTCTGTACCCGGGTGATTGAAGAAATCATCGGCGCTGAACTGCATCGCTGAGGCTGGAGAGAAATATGAAACTGGGTGTCATTTGCGACGGCATCAGCCGGGACCTGAAACACACGCTGAACGTTATGGACGAGTTCGGGCTCGAATATGCCGAACTGCAATTCGTCGGCGAAAAGGAAGTTGGCGACCATACAAAAGACGAGATTGCCGAGATCAAGGCACTGCTTGAAGGCCATGGGAAGCCGGTCAGCTGTCTTTCCCGGCACGTTTTCGCCGGTATGACCACGGCCAACAAGCCGGGCGACGAGCTGCATACCAAGCACATGGACGCGTTGAAGCGCGTCATGGAAATGGCG
The DNA here is from genome assembly GCF_040329475.1 of Roseibium sp. SCP14. Taxonomy (NCBI): domain Bacteria; kingdom Pseudomonadati; phylum Pseudomonadota; class Alphaproteobacteria; order Hyphomicrobiales; family Stappiaceae; genus Roseibium; species Roseibium sp. SCP14. Next base: position 612,548 of record NZ_JBDZYH010000002.1, on the reverse strand, counting down.
CATATCGTCGGATCACCGCTGGTGCGGCTCATGACCAATAAGAAAGAGCAAATCCTCTGGGGCAAAGGCGGTGCCGAGAAGTGGAACGTTGCCAAGGGGGCGTGGGACGCGACGCTGCCGTTGATCGCGCCTGCCGTCGAACTGGCCAAAAAGGAAGGTCTGACGCTGGTGGTGGAGACCGGAAACGGCACCATGGTCAATTCCAGCTACACCGGCCGCAAGCTGATTGATGATCTGGATGCCAAGGGCACGCTGAAGGTTCTCTGGGACCCGGCAAACAACTGCTGGTGCCACGAGCTGGCTTATCCGGACGGCTATGAAGAGCTGCGCGGTGGCTATCTCGGTCATGTTCACATCAAGGATGTCAAAGTCGACACGCCGCGTGCGACGTTGGAAGTGCGCCGGATGGGTGAGGGCCAGCTTGCCGATCTTTTCCAGCCGATGGCTGATGCCATGCGCGCCGACAACTATGACGGCGTCATCTCATTCGAAAGCGTCTATCACCCGGGCAATGGCGACTTCGAAGCCGGTTTCCGTCAGTGCATTGAAAGCTTCAAGAATACCTTTGGGTAGGGCCTCCCAGCCTGCCTGAAGATGACTGCCGTCCGATGTCCACGCAACATCGGGCGGCTTTTTTGCGTCTTACTCTCAGGGAGGCAAGGAATTCCGACTTTTCAATGCAACATGCGCCGCGTGGAACCTGGGACTTCCACGCGACGCATGCGTTGCGGCTTGGTTTCGGAGTTGAACTCAGACCGTGCCGCCGAGGGAACCCTCCAGTTCGGCAAGCTCCTGGCCACCGGCCATCAGTTCCTGAAGCTCTTCGGCCTGGATTTCACCCCGAGCTGCGGTGCCGAGCGTCTTGCCGCGGTTCAGCACCGTAAACCGGTCACCAACCGCCATTGCGTGACGCACATTATGGGTAATGAAGACGACACCAATGCCTTTCTTGCGAACCTTATCGACGGTTGCCAGAACATTGGACGTCTGGCGTACCCCGAGGGCAGAAGTCGGCTCGTCGAGGATCAACACCTTAGCGCCGAAATAGACCGCGCGGGCGATCGCAACCGTCTGGCGCTCACCCCCGGAAAGCGTGCCGACAGCCTGGTCGGGCGAACGCAGGTGAATGCCCATCTTGGCCATTTCGCTCATGGTGACTTCGTTCGCCTCCGAAAAGTCGAAGAACTTGAAAGGGCCAACGCGCTTTCTCGGTTCCCGGCCCATCCAGAAATTCCGCGTCACCGACATGAGCGGGATCATGGCGAGGTCCTGGTAGACGGTCGCAATTCCAGCGGTCATGGCATCGCGCGGGCTGTCGAAGCTGACCTCCCGGCCCTCCACCAGGATCTTTCCCTTGGTCGGCTTGTGAACGCCGGACATGGTCTTGATGAAGGTGGATTTGCCAGCGCCGTTGTCGCCCAAAAGGCAGTGACATTCACCAGCGTTGACGGAGACTGAAACACCGTTGAGGGCGATGACCGGTCCAAAGTGTTTTTCGATGTCGACAAGTTCGATCAGAGCTTCAGACATGTCAGCGTTCTCCCGTGATCATGCGGCGGATGTAGGTGTTGAGGATCACGGCAAGCAGCAGGATCACGCCGAGGAATACGCGGAAGAGCGAGCTTTCGACCCCGGCAAAGAACAAGCCTTGTTGAACGACGCCGAAGATAAGGGCACCAAGCGCGGCTCCGATGACCGAACCGTAACCGCCGGTGAGCAGGGCGCCGCCGATGACCACGGAGATGATCGCTTCGAACTCCTTCAAAAGACCGCGGTCGGCCGCTGCTGAGCCGAATTCCATCACCTGACAAGTGGCAAAGACTGTTGCGCAGAAAGCGGAGAACATGAACATCAGGATCTTGACGTTGTTCACCGGTACGCCGACGTAGCGCGCGGCCTGTGCATCGCCGCCGGACGCGTAGACCCAGTTGCCGAAGCGGGTGCGTGTCAGGAGGATGTGACCAAAGACAATCAGAACGATGGCCCAGATCATCAGCATCGGAATACCTTCGACGACTGGCTGACCGGCTTTGGGGCCGGCGACGAACTTGCCGACAAGACCCAGATCTGCAAGCCAGACGAACAGGCCGGAAAAGACCTTGCCGCCGAAGAGCCATGCGATCGGATCACCCTCGGCGGCATCCCTGACACCACCAATGATCGTCTTGCGGGTGGTTGCAATGGCGATGAAGATCGTCAGGCCGCGCAGGATATAGAGAAAGGCCAGGGTTACGATGAAGGAGGGCAGGCCTGTCTTGATGACGAGATAACCGTTAAGCGCACCGATGCAGAGCGCCAGTGCGAATGCGACCAGGATGGAGAACCAGATCGGAAATCCCCATTGCACACTCATGAGTGCGATTATGATGCCGGAAAACCCGATCATGGACCCCACGGAAAGGTCGAATTCGCCTGCAATCATGAGCAGGCAGGCGCCAACGGCAATGATCGCGAACTGAGCGGAAACAGTGCCCCAGTTGATGATGCCTTCGGCTGCAAACATGCCGCTGTCGCGGGCAATGCCGAGAAAAAACATGAAGACGAGGATGGTGCCGCAGATCGCGCCCAGTTCCGGGCGGATCAACGCCTTACGAAGTGGTGACATTTCGCGGATGCGCTCGTCCTTGTCAGGCGCGGCCGCCGGTTGCGTCGTTTCAGCCATGGTTTCCTCCTGCGTGCCGAATGGCCGGCCGCGGCAATGCGGCCCGGCCGCAGAACAAGTTGTCTTGAGTTGTCATTCCGAGTGGCATGTCCGGCCCGCTCGTATTGCCGGTAAAGGGAGGGGCGGATGAACCGCCCCTCAAGTGGGTAGCCGTGGCTGCCACTTTTTGTCTTAGCGATACTCGCCGGCGAATTCTTCAACCTTGGCCAGTGCATCCTTCGTGATGAAGCCCGGGCCGGAGTTGATGTTGTTGCCCGGCAGAACGCCGAAGCGCTGGTAGTTGGCCAGAACGATGACCGGCAGGTAAGCCTGCAAGAAGGGCTGCTGGTCGATGCCCCACTGAATGGTGCCGTCCTTGATGCCCTTGACGATTTCGGTGCCCAGATCGAACGTACCGAAATAGATGTCGCCTGCTTTACCCATTTCCTGCAGAGCGCCTATGGTCGGGTCAGCGGAGGTCGGGCCGAGGGTCAGAACCGCTTCCGTGTCGGGATTTGCGGACAGGTAAGCCTTCACCTTGTTCTTGATTTCAGCCGGATCCTGACCGCTGTCCATCATGCTGTCGCCGAGTTCCACGCCCAGACCGTCAGCAAACCCGCGGCAGCGCTCGCCAACGACCGGGTTGGATACGACGTGGTTGACACAAAGGAACGAGCCGACGCCGTCGCGCTTTGCGCGCTGACCGGCCGCCAGACCTGCATCATACTCCGGCTGACCGACATACATCAGCGCACCGACTTCAGCAGCCTGCTCCGGCGTGCCGGAGTTGATGATGATGACAGGGATGCCTTTTGCAACGGCATTCTGGATCGGGCCGGACAGGACGTCCGGGTCTGCCAGCGTTGTGATGATGCCATCGGGATTGGACGCGGCCGTCTGCTCGATGATGCGCGCCATGTCGGCAATGTCACCGGTTGGCGGGTTGCGGTATTCCACCTCGGCGCCAACCTGTTCGCCTGCCAGGGCCAGGCCGTTCTTGATGGTGTTCCACCAGCTGTCGCTGTCCGGTGCGTGGCTGACGAGAACGAAACGCTCGCCATCTGCAGACGCCGGAGCATTCATGCCAGTGAAAGCGATGGCAGCGGCGGCCATCGCAAATAGAGTCTTCTTCATGTGTTCCTCCCTTGAAACAGGCACTTCGATACGGGGTTCTTCGGTGAGAAGCCCGTGCCTGTTCCAAGACAAACACAATCGTCGCAAAATTGCAACCGGTTGCAAAAAAATTGACGCCTTGGAGCAATCGTGTAGTTTCGACGATGAAAACGGATAGATGAATTGATTGGGTTGACGACTTGGCGGTTACATTGAAGGAAGTCGCAGAGCTGGCGGGTGTGTCGCGATCTGCCGTCTCGCGCACTTTCACGGACGGTGCCAGTGTTTCGGCGCGCACGCGGGAAAAAGTGGAGAAAGCCGCAAAGGCGCTGGGGTACAAGCCGTCGCTGATTGCGCGCAGTCTAGCGACAAACCGGACGAAACTGATCGGCCTTGTCGCGAACAACTTCCAAAATCCGGCTTTCCTCGATGTGTTCGATCTGTTTACCAGCGAGCTGCAGAAGCGTGGTTTCAGGCCGCTTCTGGTCAATTTGTCCGGAGACACTTCACCGAAAAAATTTGTCGAATTGCTCAAGCAATACAGCGTCGATGGTGTGATTGTTGCCACCTCAACACTTCCGACCAGTTTCGCCAATGCCTTTCAGACGGCAGGGATCCCGGTCATTCATACATTCGGCAAGTATCAGGCCAATGCCAATGTGCATGTGGTTGGAATCGACAACGAGTTCTGCGGCAGCATGGCGGCGCGCACGTTTTGTGAGCGCGGCTACAAAAAGGTAGCACTGCTGGGTGGTCCGGAGACGGCAACCTCTACCCAGGACCGTGCAGCCGGCTTCGTCGGCACGTCTGGGCAGTTGGGGCTCGAGGTCGCCAAGACTTGTTTTGCAGAGAATTATACCTATCAGTCCGGTCGCGTGGCGATGGGAGAAGTCATGGAGGATCGGTCCGTCGAGGCTGTCTTCTGCGGTGATGACCTGATTTGCATGGGCGCCATGGATGCCGCCCGGGCCGCCGGCAAGAATATCCCGGAAGATATAGGATTTCTGGGCTTCAACGACATTGCCATGGCCGGTTGGGATGCCTATGCGTTGACGACCATTCGCCAACCGATCCGCGATATCATCATGAGCTCGGTCGAACTCGTTGTCGGCATGGTGGAAAATCCGGCGAGGAGCCCGGAAATCCGGCTTTTTCCCTGTTCCGTTGTGGAGAGAGGGTCTTTGCGGCCAGTTTCCAGGTCCTGAGCATGCTGCGGGGTGTTGTCACCCCGCTTCAGCAATCACACGGTCACCCATGCACCGCCTGATTTCGCGGATTTTGCCGCAGCTTCGATCGCTTTCATCGACCAGAGACCGTCGACAGCCGTCGGGTAGTCCAATGCCAGTGGGCTCGGCGCGTTGCCGGCGTTCGATGCTTTCAGGACTTCAGACAGGTCATGGTAGATGTTGGCAAAGGCAACTGGCAGGCCCTCGGCGTGTCCGATTGCGATCCGGGATGCCCGCACAGCTTGCTCCGACAGGGTCGCGTCACCGCGTTCCAGAACCTGTGTCCTGCCGTTGAGCGGTGTCCAGTACAGCTGATCCGGATGCTGCTGCTGCCAGGAAAGGCCGCCTTTTTCACCAAAGACCTGAAGGGTCAGGCCATGCATACGTCCGACGGCAACCGCACTTGTCCAGAGCCTGCACAGGGCGCCACCGTCCATGCGGATGTTGATCATGGCATCGTCCTCAAGCTGCCTGTCGCCCACCAGGGACGCAAAATCGGCGGACAGCTTGGAAGGTGATTGTCCGGCAACAAAGCAGGCCATGTGAAAGGCGTGAATGCCGGCGTCTGCAAAGACAGCCGAAGTGCCGGCCTGTGCCGGGTCATAGCGCCAACGAACACGTGGATTGTCGGCTTCCTCGGCATCGGCATGAAACCCGTGTGCGAACTCAGCCTTGATCAGCCGGATATTGCCGAGGTCGCCATTCGTTACCATGGCCTTCATCTGGCGAACGAGGGGATAACCGCTATAGCCGTAGTTCACGGCGCAGATCTTGCCTGCTTCCTTGGCAATCGCAACAATGTGCTCGGCTTCATCAGCCGTCATGGTCAGCGGCTTTTCACAAAGCACGTGGAAACCGGCTTCCAGAAAGGCGCGGGAAATCTCGTAGTGCGTGGCGTTCGGCGTGGCGATTGTTACCAGGTCGAGCCGGTCCGGCCTGGACTTTTCACCATCCAGCATTTCCTGCCAGTTGCCATAGGCACGGTCTTCAGCGACACCCAGTTGCTTTGCGAAAGACTTCCCCCGTTCCGGGTCGATGTCGAGTGCGGCCGCGGTGAGGTGAAAATGTCCGTCCAGTCCGGCGCTGATGCGGTGAGCCGGACCGATCTGGGACCCTTCGCCGCCACCTATCATTCCCCAATTGAGTCTGGTCATGCTGCGTCCTCAAAGCCGATGGATTGCAGGTAGGTCCGGTTGCCTTTGGCATCGTCGAGCGGGGACTGTGCCATTTCCGGGTCGCAGTCCTGTTCCACGGTGCACCAGCCGTCGAAGCCAGCCTGCTCAAGGCGCGCCTTCACGGTCGGGAAGTCAACTGCACCCTTGCCCAGATTGCAGAAAATCCCGTCGCCGCAGGCCTCATAGAAATCCGTCCGATTGGCGACGACCTTCTTCCGGATTGCCGGATCAATGTCCTTGAAGTGCATATAGGAAATACGATCCATGTGCCGGTCCATAAAGGCGACCGGGTCGAAGCCTGCATAGATGCTGTGACCGGTATCCAGGCAAATTTTCAGGATGGATTCATCCACTTCCTCAAGCAGCTGTTCGACTTCGTACTCGAAATCCATGAAACCGCCCGCATGAGGGTGGATGGCGGTGGTGAGGCCGTATTCTTCGGTTCCCATCCTGGCTATGTCGCGGATCTTGTTGCGGTAGTCGGCCCACTCTGATGCCGACATTTTTTCCGCTTCATCCGGCCGCCCTGCCGTGGGTGCGCGGCGAGGAGAGATGGAATCGATGAGGACGAGATGGCGCGCGCCATGGGCTTTCAGCGCCTTGCAGGTCCGCACGGCGCCGTCTTTGACGTCATCCCATTTCTGCGGGTCATGGAACGGGCGGAATACAACGCCCCCGATCAGTTCCAGATTGCGTGCCGCAAGAGCATCGCCGAGCTCGGCCGGATCTTCTGGCATGAACCCGACGGGTCCAAGTTCAATGCCGCGATATCCTGCACCTCGACATTCGTCGAGAACGGTCTGCCACGCGGGATTGCGCGGATCATCCGCAAATTCGACACCCCACGAGCAGGGGGCGTTTCCTATTTTGATTGTCATCTGATCTGTCCAGATATGACGGTCCAGGGCCAAAGGTTTCCTAGACTTCGTCGAGGTTGATCCAGCTTTTGGATTCGTTCGATTGCCAGGACGCTTCAATGACCTGGTTCACGTAAAGGCCGTCCTCAAAGGTTGGCCAGACATTGGTGCCGGTTTCGATTGCCTTCAGGAAATCGCGGGCTTCTGTCGTTATCTGCTCCTGGTAGCCGGTGCCATGCCCTGGTCCCAGGCAGAAATTGATGTAATCCGGATGATGAGGGCTGGTCAGGATTTTCTTGAACCCCTCGCGTGCGGGATGCTGGTCGCCTTCAAAGAGCCAGAGTGCGTTCTGGTCTTCCTGGTCGAAGCGGATCGACCCCTTCGTGCCGTAGATCTCGTAAGCATAGCCCATCTTGCGGCCGAAAGCCGTGCGGCTGATATAGAGAGAGCCAATCGCGCCGGATGTGAAACGGCACATGAGCTGCGCCTGATCGTCGTTGGTCACCGGCACCATGCCATTGTCAGACGGGCGTTCCTTCACAACGGTGTCGATTTCCGCAAGCACCCGTTCCATCGGGCCAGCGAGAGCCTGAGAGGCGTTGATGATGTGCGGGGCCAGGTCACCCATATTGCCGTTTGATTTGCCTTGCGCCCGCCAGGTGCCAGGGATGTTGGGATCCGCGAAAAAGTCCTCGGTGTGCTCCCCGCGCAGATAGGTGACGTCGCCAATCTCGCCGGATTGAATGATTTCTCGGGCAAGCTGGGAGGCCGGCGTGCGAATATAGTTGAACCCGACCATGTTGACGCAATTCGAGATCCTGGCGGCGGCCACCATGGCGCGGCTGTCCGCAATATTCCGGCCGAGAGGCTTTTCGCAAAAGACGGGTTTTCCGAGTTCGAATGCTGCGGTCGCGATTTCCAGATGGGTGTGTTGCGGTGATGCGATGACCACCGCTTCGACTTTCGGATCGGTGACAAGTTCCCGCCAGTCGGCGGTCGAACGGGCAAAACCAAGTTCCGCTGCCTTCCGTGCTGCACCTTCTTCCGTCGTTGTGCAGATCATTTCCAGCACCGGGCGCAAGTTCGTGTCGAAAACGGCTCCGACCGAATGCATTGCCACGGCATGAACCTTGCCCATGTAGCCGCCACCGACGATGCCTATGCCAAGCTTACGCTTTTTCATCTGTTTCTTGATCCGTTTTTGCAACCGCTTGCAAAATAGCTAAACACCCATTAGCTTTCACAGTCAAGGGCCCCCGGGAGGGGCTGCACCCATAATTTGCTTTCCTGGAGGATTTGAGGCTCATGGCCGAGAAGACAGTTCGCCTGACCATGGCTCAGGCTCTTGTCCGATACCTTGCTGCGCAATTCGTCGAGATCGACGGTCAGACGGTCCGGCTATGCGCAGGCGGATTCGGTATTTTCGGTCATGGCAACGTGACCTGCCTCGGAGAGGCGCTCTACAACCACAAGGAAGAGTTGCCGCTGTGGCGCGGGCAGAACGAGCAATCCATGGCCATGGCTGCCGTGGGCTATGCCAAGCAGCAGCTGCGCCGCCGGTTCATGTTCGCGACGTCCTCCGCCGGACCCGGCACGACGAACATGCTGACATCCGCCGGTATCGCGCACACCAATCGTCTTCCCCTGCTAATGTTGTGCGGCGATGCTTTTGTCACCCGTCTGCCGGACCCGGTCCTGCAACAGGTCGAACATCCGGGCAATCCGAGCCTGTCAGTCAATGATGCTTTCAAGAGCGTCACCCGTTATTGGGATCGGATCACCCATCCGGCGCAACTGCTTCAATCGCTCCCGGCAGCGGTCAATACGCTGACCGACCCGGCGGATTGCGGTCCGGTCTTCCTGGGTCTGCCGCAGGATGTCCAGGGTTGGGCATATGATTATCCGATTAAATTCTTTGAGGCGAAAATCCACTACCTGCGTCGGCAGGCTCCGGATGCGAGGGAACTGGCGGCGGCGGCCGAGAGCCTCAAGACCGCAGAACGGCCGGTGATTATCGCAGGTGGCGGCGTTCAGTATTCGCTGGCGACGCAGGAGTTGCAGGAATTTGCGTATCGTCACCAGATCCCGGTTGTCGAAACCATTGCCGGTCGTGCGAACCTTGTCTACTCCGATGACCTTAACTGTGGCCCGCTCGGTGTCACCGGCTCGAATTCCGCCAACAGTCTTGCCAAGGATGCCGATGTGATCCTTGCCGTCGGCACGCGCCTGCAGGATTTCACCACCGGTTCCTGGACGGCCTTTGGGCAAGATGCCGAGATCGTTTCGATCAATGTCGGTCGAACCGATGCCGGCAAACACATGTCACAGCCGGTCGTCGGCGACGCAAAGCTGACATTGCCTTTGCTTTCAGAAGCCTTGGGCTCCTATCGGGCGCCGTCCGGCTGGGTTGAAAAGGCTGGGAGCGAACGAACCACGTGGGATGCTTATCTGAACGACAACATGTCACCGACCACCAGGGACGGCAGCAATCGTCCGATGTCCTATGCGCAGGTGATTGGTGCGATCAACGAGGTCTGCCACGAGAACGACCGTGTTGTCGCCGCTGCCGGAGGATTGCCGGCCGAAGTGACCGCCAATTGGCGGACGAAATCGATCGGCAGTGTCGATGTCGAATTCGGCTTTTCCTGCATGGGCTATGAAATTGCGGGCGGCTGGGGCGCACGGCTCGGACATCAGGAAAAGAACCCTGATCAGGACACGATCGTCTTTGTCGGTGACGGGTCCTACCTGCTGATGAATTCCGATATCTATTCATCGGTGCTTGCCGGTTCGAAGATGATCATCGTTGTTTGCGACAATGGCGGCTTTGCCGTCATCAACAAGCTGCAGAACAACTCAGGCAACGAGTCATTCAACAACCTGATTTCCGACTGCAAGCTGGCAGTTGAACCTTTTGCCGTCGATTTCGAAGCACACGCGCGCAGCATGGGAGCAAACGGCGAAACCGTTCATTCCATTGCCGAGCTAAAGGAAGCCTTCGGCAGAGCAAAGCAGTCCGACCGCACTTATGTGATTTCCCTGCAGGTTGATGCCTTCGAAGGCTGGACCCAGGAAGGTCACACCTGGTGGGAAGTCGGTACGCCAGAAGTCTCCAGCAGCGAGCGCGTCCGCAAGGCGCATGAAGACTGGGAAGCAGGCCGCTCCGCGCAGAGGAAAGGCGTCTGAGAATGTCGGCACTTCTTTTACCGCAGTCGAAGTTCCTTGTTCTCGGCCGTGCCGGTATGGACCTTTATGCGGATCCTCCCGGCACCCAAGTCGAGGTTGCAACGAAGTTCTCGACAGCGCTTGGCGGATCATCGGGCAACATTGCTGCGGGTCTCGCCCGTCACGATCTCGCGACTAGTCTGCTGTCCTGCGTTTCCGATGATGCCGTCGGCCGGTTCGTTCTGAACGAGCTTGAAAAATACGGTATCGATGCGTCCCACGTGCGCGTGCTGCCGGGAGAAACACGGACTTCCCTGGCCGTTACTGAAACGCGCATCGAAAACACGCAGAACACGCTTTACCGCAACAACGCTTCCGATCTTATGCTGACCGAGGACCTGATCGCGGAAGTGGCGTTCGAGGATTTCGACGCGTTGATCGTCACAGGCACTGCGCTCGCGTCCAATCCGTCCCGCACGGCAACGCTTCGAGCTTTGGAGCATGCCCGCAACGCCGATGCGCTTGTCGTCATCGATCTTGACTACCGTCCTTATTCATGGCCAGGCGCCCATGAAGCTTCGGAAACCTATCGGGCCGCGATTGAGGCATCGGATATTGTTGTCGGCAATGACGATGAGTTCGCGGTCGTGGCCAATGGAACGCACGAGGATGGTCGCAAATTGGCGATGGAACTTGGTCGGGACGAAATGACAATCGTTTACAAGATGGGCGAAAGGGGATCGATCGTCTTTTCGAAGGATGAAACGTTCGAAACCGGAATCTTTCCGGTAACCGCCGTCAAGCCGATGGGTGCGGGTGACGCTTTCATGGCTTCCCTCATGGCTTCGATGGCGACCGGTCATTCCTTGAGAGATGCGGTTTTGCGCGGTTCGGCCGCCGCGGCAATGGTCGTGTCCCGGTTCGGCTGCGCTCCGGCAATGCCGACTTCCGCTGAACTCGACACATTCGTATCTCAAAACTCCGCCCCACAGACCTGAGGAGGCTGTCATGCATTTCCCCCCCTATGACAACAAGAACGAGCCCATCATCAATGTCGAGGACAGCCGGGTTCCGCTGAACTACTTCAACATCGTCAAGTTGACCCGCGGCCAGGCGTTCGAATACGCCGTTCCGGGGTATGAAACGGCGGTGGTTCCAGCAACCGGCAGTGTCGACGTCATCGTGGAAGGCGAAGCCTACCCAGCTGTCGGACTGCGCGGTGTCGACGTATGGGACGGTGAACCGGAGGGCGTATATGTGCCATCTGGCGCGAAGGCGCAGCTTGTTTGCGTCAGTGACGAAGCGGAGGTCTTCATTGCCGGTGCCAAATACGACAAGGTTCTGGAACCGTTCGACGTGCGTGCAAAGGATATCGATCTCGTTCAATACGGGTCGGACGACACCAAGACCCACCGCAAGATCAAACATATTCTCGGCACCAAGTACCATGACAGGGTTGGTCGGTTGCTTGTCTCCGAGCTGTTCACAGTCGGGCAGGGCGGTTGGTCGGGTTTTCCGCCGCACAAACATGATACGGACCGGCTACCGGAAGAATCCCGTCACGACGAGACCTACAATTTCCGTTTCCGGCCGAACAAGGGGTTCGGAATGCAGCTCGTCCAGCGCGAAGACGGCAAGGTTGGCGATGCCTATCACATTGTCGATGGATCCACGATCGTTCTGGACAAGGGGTACCATCCGTGCGTGGTCGCTCCGGGTTATGAAATGTATTACTTCACGATCCTCGGCGGTCTGTCGCAGCGCTCTCTTGTTCAGTACTTCCAACCGGATCACGCCTGGCAGATCGAGACCATTCCAGGCATCAAAGACATGATCGCCAAGTTCAAATGACCGCAGTCACTCTGAATGAGGTCCTGGAACCCGCCATGACGGACAGCTATGCGCTGGCCGGTCTGGTGGTTCTCGGCTGGGAAGATGCCGTTGCCTTTGTCGAGGCTGCCGAGAATACCAGATGCCCGGTTATTCTGCAGGCAGGACCAGGGTGCCGGGCGCATACTCCGATCCCTGTTATCGGCAAGATGTTGCGCTACCTGGCCGATCAGGCAAGCGTTCCTGTCGTTTGTCATCTTGATCATGGCTATACGCTGGAAGATTGCCTGGCGGGGATCGACCACGGCTTCACTTCGGTGATGTTCGATGGTTCCAGGCTGCCGATTTCGGAGAATATCGAACTGACGGCACGTCTTGCCGAAAAGGCACATGCAGCTAGTGTTTCGGTGGAAGGCGAGGTTGGTTTTGTCGGCTATGCCGAAGGCGCCGGTTCCGCGTTTACAGATCCTGCCGAGGCCCACCGGTTCGATCGTGAAAGCGGGGCGGATGCGATTGCAGTTTCCGTCGGCAATGTGCACCTTCAGACCGAAAAGACCGACGGCATCGATTTTGAAGCGCTGAAAGCCGTCGAAGCGGTCACGAGCAAGCCTCTGGTTCTGCATGGCGGCAGCGGTATTCCGACAGAAGTTCGCCAGCGGCTTGCGAGGGAAAGCCGGGTCTGCAAGTTCAATCTGGGAACAGAACTGAGGCAGACTTTCGGAAGCGCGCTCCGCGAAACACTGGATGAGAAACCGCAATTGTTCGATCGCATCGAAATACTGAAGTCGGTCATACCGGCCATGCGGGCTTCGACGGAGACGATCCTGCAAACAATCACGAAGACCTGAGAGTGCCAGTCGGCCGCCGGAGATCAGACGCGGCGGCTGACCTGCTTTCGGATCCATGACACGAACTCAGCCGCAGGCGGGCTCAACTCGCCTGGCGGCGTGGCAATGTAGTAGTTGTGTCCGGAACCATCCTCGACGGTTCCCAGCTCGACAAGTGCACCCGAGGCCAGCTCGACCTCTATCAGGTAGGTCGGCAGGATTGCCGCGCCCATGCCACCGGCTGCAGCGGCTATGATCAGGGAAAACTGGTCGAAGTAACTTCCCTTTTGAACATGCGTCGTCGTTTCCGGGACGGTTTTCTGAAACGCTTTCCAAAGATGCGGACGGGACGTCATGTGAAGCAGAGGCAGGTTCAGGATATCGGCATTTTCAGATATCGGGTTCGCCTTGATCAGGGCAGGCGCCGCGACCACTACGAGATCTTCCGGGCAAAGCGGCGTCAGCTTGGCGCCGGGCCAGTCGTTGGTGCCGAAGTGAATGGCAACATCGGTGCCCTGCTCCACCAGATCGAACGGCTCGGACCGGCTGTAGACCATGAGATCCAGATTGGGACGTCTTGCCTTGAAATTCTTGAGCCGCGGTACCAGCCAGCGGGTGGCAAATGTCGGCAGGGCGGCAATGGACAAAAGCTCCTGGGTTTCACCTGCCGCAACAGCCTGCGAGATCGTCCGGCGCAATCTGGTCAGGTCCGAAAACAGGCTATCGGAGAGTGACTTTCCGGCATGAGTCAGCCGAATTCCGCGGCCTTCACGGCGAAACAGAGCTGCTCCGATCTGGTCTTCCAGTTCCTTGACCTGGCGGCTGACGCCGCTCTGTGTCAGGCCCAGCTCCTCGGCAGCGGCAGTGAAACTCTGGTATCTGGCGGCTGCTTCGAAGCAGCGAAGCACGGAAATGCTTGGGATCGGAATATCGCGTTTCATTGGAGTCTCGGCTTATTCATGAGTTTTGATCATGGATATAACTATTTTTCAGGTGTTTTTGTGCCGGTCAAGTGGGGGTAATCTAACCTCTAAACGCGTTCAGGGAAAAATCGAACATGCATAAGATAGCAGTCCTCGGGCTTGGTAAGGTCGGCACGCTTGCTAGCGAGCTGTTACATGAGAGCGGCTTTTCGGTAACGGGATTTGACGCCCAGACCGGTGCAAGTCTGCCCTTTGAAACACAGACGATCGACGTCAGTGATGCTGAAGCTTTGACTGTTGCGCTCACCGGGTTCGACGCGGTTCTGTCCTGCCTGCCGTATTTTCTCAATATCGGCGTTGCCAATGTCGCTCACCAGCTTGGTCTTCACTACTTCGACCTGACCGAAGATGTGCCGACGACCAAGGCAATCATGGAGCTGGCGAAAACGTCGAAAGGCCTGATGGCGCCGCAATGCGGTCTGGCGCCTGGTTTTGTCGGCATCGTCGGTGCCAGCCTGATCGAGGAATTCGACAATTGCCGTTCTTGCCGCATGCGCGTCGGTGCCTTGCCGCAGAACCCGACAGGCCTGATGGGGTACTCGTTCAACTGGTCTCCCGAAGGCGTGGTGAACGAATATCTCAACGACTGCGAAGTTCTGGAAGACGGTGAAATCAAATGGGTTTCGCCGATGGAGTGGATCGAAAAGATCGTCATCGGCGGTATCGAGCTGGAAGCGTTCACAACATCGGGTGGGCTTGGCACCATGTGTGAAACCTACAAGGATCGGGTGCCGAACATGGACTACAAGACCATGCGCTATCCCGGTCACGTGCAGCTGATGAACTTTTTCTTCCACGAGCTTCTGATGCGTGACCGCCGCAAGGACGCAGGTGAGATCCTTGTCAACGCCAAGCCTCCGGTCAGCGACGATATTGTCTATATCCATGTGGCGGCGGAAGGAGAACTGAATGGGCGCACGCAGCGCAAGGAATTCGTTCGCGGCCTGAAGCCTGTTGAAATTGCCGGCAAGGAACGCACTGCCATCGCCTGGACGACCGCCTCCTCGGTGGTTGCCGTGATTGAAATGGTCCGCGAAGGGACGCTCCCGGCTCAAGGTTTCCTCAAGCAGGAAGACGTTTCCCTAGAGGCCTTTTTGAAGACCAGGAACGGTGCTCGCTACAATGGCTGAGAATGTCCTGTTTCGGCGGGCCGAACGCATCAGCGGCATTGCTCTTTCGGAGATCGTACAAATCTCCGAAAGGGCGAGAATGCTGCGTGGCGAAGGCCATGATGTGATAGCACTCAGCACCGGGGAGCCGGATTTTCCGACCCCGGAGCACGTGATTGCCGCAGCGCACGAGGCAGCATCCAAGGGTGAGACCAAATATCCGCCAACCGCCGGAACGGTCGTCCTGAGAGACGCAATCGCCGAACGAGCCTGTGTCGAGCGTGAGAACGTGGTTGTGTCGACCGGAGCCAAGCAGGTTCTGGCGAACGCGATGCTGGCCACGCTCAATCCGGGGGACGAGGTCATCATCCCGACGCCGTTTTGGACCTCATATTCCGATATCGTTGCGATGGCCGGAGGCAAGGTGGTTACCGTTCCCTGCTCCATGGCGGAGAAGTTCAAGCTGACCCCGGAAAAACTGGAAGCTGCGATTACGCCGCGAACCCGCTGGGTCATGCTCAATTCGCCGTCAAACCCATCCGGTGCCATTTACTCGGCTGCGGAGATTGAGGCACTGGCCAATGTCCTGCTGCACCATCCACATGTCTGGATACTCGCCGACGAGATCTACGAGCATCTGAGCTACCAGCCTTTCGTCAGTTTTGCGGAAGCGGCGCCTGCGCTCAAAGACCGCTTGCTGATTGTCAACGGAGTGTCCAAGGCCTGGGCAATGACCGGGTGGCGCATCGGGTGGGGAATTGGACCGGCGGAGTTGATCAAGGCCATGATTGTGGTTCAGGGGCAGGTGACTTCAGGTGCGTGTTCGATCTCGCAGGCTGCGGCACTTGCTGCCCTTGAGGGCGAGGAAGGTCTTCTCAGCGACCGGCGGAATGAGTTCGAAGCACGGCGGAACCTGGTCGTTGATGGACTGAACGCCATTCCGGGGGTCGAATGTGCCATTTCCGATGGGGCCTTTTATGTCTTTCCGAACATCGAAGGACTGATCGAGGCCGGGAGGTTTTCGAGCGATGCGGAAGTTTGCGACTGGCTCCTGAATGAAGCGCATGTCGCGATCGTTCCAGGTCGTGCTTTTGGCCTGCCCGGGCACGCCAGGATCTCGTTCGCCTATGCCAGGTCCGATCTGGAAAAGGGGCTGGACCGAATCGCGGTGGCGGTCGGCAAGCTGATGTCGAATGAAGAAACAAACCGGTGAACGAACACCGATTGTCACAGGAGATGAACATGGAACATGCACAGGTATTGAGTGCACTTGGTTTCAGCGGTGAGGAACTTTCCGGTGGAACGCTGGGTGTGCGCTCACCGATTGACGGTGCAGAAGTCGCAAGGATCAAGGAAACACCTGCCAGCGAAATCGGACCGGTGATTACCAGGTCCAAAGATGCTTTCAGGGCCTGGCGTTCCGTTCCGGCTCCGCGTCGCGGCGAGCTGGTTCGACTGCTCGGTGAAGAATTGCGTGCGGCCAAGGATGAGCTGGGTGCTCTGGTTACTCTGGAAGCCGGCAAGATCACATCGGAAGGGCTGGGTGAAGTCCAGGAGATGATCGATATCTGTGACTTCGCCGTCGGCCTGTCCCGTCAGCTATACGGTCTGACAATCGCCTCGGAACGGCCGGGGCATAAAATGTCGGAAAGCTGGCATCCGATCGGACCGTGTGGTGTCATCACGGCCTTCAACTTTCCGGTTGCGGTCTGGTCCTGGAACGCGGCGCTGGCGCTTGTCTGCGGCAATCCGGTCATCTGGAAGCCGTCCGAAAAGACCCCGCTGACGGCGCTTGCGTGCAAGAAGATTTTTGAGAAGGCCGTCGCCCGGTTCGGAGATGATGCTCCGGCAAATCTGATGCAGGTCGTCATCGGCGGCGCTGCAATCGGCGAAGCGCTTGTAACGTCCCGTGACGTTCCGATCCTTTCCGCAACCGGGTCGACCCGGATGGGCGGGATTGTCGGGCCGAAGGTTGCGGCGCGTTGGGGCCGTCCGATCCTGGAGCTCGGCGGCAACAATGCCATGATCGTGGCGCCGTCTGCCGATCTGGAGATGGCCGTCCGCGCCATCGTATTTTCCGCTGTGGGCACAGCAGGTCAGCGCTGCACATCCTTGCGCCGCCTGATCGTGCACAAATCCATCAAGGACGATCTCGTTGCCAAGCTGGCAAAGGCCTATGGCAGCCTGCCGATCGGCGATCCGCGCAAGGAGGGTACGCTGATCGGACCATTGATTGATGGAGCATCTCTTGACGCCATGCAGTCTGCCATTGCCAAGGCGAAGGTTGAGGGCGGCAAGGTTCACGGCGGTGAGCCGGTGAGCGAGGGTGTGCCGGGTGGTGCTTATGCCGCGCCGGCGCTGGTCGAAATGCCCGGGCAGACCGAGACGGTCAAAACCGAAACCTTCGCTCCCATTCTCTATGTCATGGCGTATGAAGACCTTGATGAAGCCATCGATCTGCAGAACGATGTTCCGCAGGGCCTGTCATCCTGCATTTTCACGCTGAACATGCGTGAAGCGGAAACCTTCCTCTCGGCCACGGGATCCGACTGCGGCATTGCAAACGTCAATATCGGTCCTTCCGGAGCGGAAATCGGTGGTGCATTCGGCGGTGAGAAGGAAACCGGCGGTGGCCGCGAATCGGGTTCCGATGCGTGGAAAGGCTATATGCGCCGTCAGACATCGACCGTGAACTACTCGGCCGAATTGCCGCTCGCTCAAGGCGTCAAGTTCGATATCTGAGTTTCAAGGCCCGCCCTCCGGCGGGCCTTTTCGCTCGTCATTTGAAAATTGTGATTCCAGTACCGGATACCTGGTGCCCTCGCAATTGAACTGACTTTTCGACGTGATTTTTCCCGGTTGATTAATTCGTCGGCAAATGAGCGAAACACTGCTGAAATTTTCCCATTTGTTCAAAAAATTTCGACTTTACGGGCCTGCTCAACTTGTGAGCACGCAAAATCTGTGATCATCTTTCATTGTAAAAAATACTTCCAGGGGTTTTCAGATGTTCACTTCAAGACCGTTTTCACGGGCCCGGAGGGCCATGCTTTCGGCTGCTCTGGCCGTCACAGTTGCCGCCGGTGTTTCTCTTCCTTCAGCCGAAGCGGCCGACCCGATCAAGGTTGCGGCCATCTACACCGTTCCGGTGGAACAGCAGTGGGTCAGCCGGATCGACAAGGCTCTGAAGGCCGCCCAGGACCGCGGCGAAATCACCTACACATTCTCCGAAAACGTTGCCAATACCGACTACGAGCGCGTCATGCGCGAATATGCCGAGCAGGGCATGGACCTGGTTGTCGGGGAAGCATTTGCCGTTGAGCGGGCGGCGCGCAAGGTTGCCGCCGAATATCCGGACACCGCCTTCCTGATGGGCTCCTCCTTCGGACCGGCGCAGCCCAACTTTGCGGTTTTCGATAACTGGATCCACGAGCCGAGCTATCTGTCCGGCATGATTGCCGGTGCAACCACCAAATCCAACGTGATCGGCATGGTTGGCGGCTACGCCATTCCTGAAGTGAATCGGCTGATGAATGCCTTCATGGAAGGGGCGACTTCCGTGAACCCGGACGTCAAGTTCCTCGTGACCTTTATCAACTCCTGGTACGACCCGCCCAAGGCAAAGGAAGCTGCCTATGCGATGATCGATAATGGCGCAGACATTCTCTACGCTGAGCGTTTCGGCGTTTCCGATGCGGCGAAGGACAAGGGCATTCTGGCCATTGGCAACGTGATCGACACGGCAGGTGATTACCCGGGAACCATCCTGTCTTCCGCGCTCTGGCACATGGAACCGACCATCGACCGCGCAGTCGATGCAGTGGCCGCCGACAATTTCGAACCTGCGGATTACGGTCCCTACAGCTTCATGGCCTATGGCGGCGGAAGCTTCGTTGTTGACGAAGGTCTGGCCTCGGCAGATGCCGTCAGCGCTGCCAAGGAAAAGGAACAGGAGATCATGGACGGCCTCTTCCGGGTCAACGTCAACGACAGCGAACCGAAGTCGACCATGTAATCTGGCTTTTCAGTCAACGGCCGGCGGCTTGAAAGCCGCCGGACCTCTTTCGCCGTGGTGTGTGAAGCCGCGGCCGGTCAAATTTGCTTCAAATAATTTCCGGAGGTCGGTATGGCGCTTTCGCCAGGCGACGCCCCGCTCGTTCTCAAGCTGGATGGCATCACCAAACGCTTTGGTGCGCTGACAGCAAACGGTGATGTGACCCTTGAGTTGAGGCAGGGTGAAATCCTTGCGCTTTTGGGTGAGAACGGCGCTGGCAAAACCACGCTGATGAATATTCTGTTCGGTCACTATGTGGCCGATGAGGGCAAAGTGCTTGTTGCGCGGGAAGGACAGGGGTTGTCGGACCTTGAACCCGGTTCTCCGCACGCGGCTCTGGAAGCCGGTATCGGCATGGTTCATCAGCACTTCACACTGGCGGAAAACCTGAGCGCGCTCGACAATATCCTTCTGGGTACCGAGCCTTTGTCCGCATTGAAGTCGGCAAGAGCACCTGCGCGCGCGAAACTGGCCGACCTGATGGAGCGTTCCGGTCTGTCCGTGAACCTCGACACAAGGGTCTCCCAGCTTTCGGTGGGGGAAAAGCAGCGGATCGAGATCCTCAAAGCCTTATACAGGGATGCAAGAGTGCTCGTTCTTGACGAGCCCACTGCGGTTCTCACCCCTCAGGAATCGGAGACGCTGTTTGCCACGCTGAAGAAGCTTTCAGCGGAAGGGCTCGGCATCATCTTCATTTCTCACAAACTTGCGGAAGTCATTGCGTCCTCCCATCGCGTCGCCGTGCTGCGGGGCGGCCGCAAGGTTGCCGATCTGCCGACGGAAGGATGTGATCAACGGCAACTTGCGGAATTGATGGTCGGGCACGAGATTACCGAAACGGTGCGGGAGCCGGGACAGGCCGGTGAGCACTTGTTTGTCATGAGCGGTATATCGGCCGGTCAGGGCCGTGAAGCGCTGCATGACATCTACCTCGATCTGAAGTCCGGCGAAATTCTTGGAATTGCCGGTGTATCCGGCAACGGGCAGGCGATGCTTGCCCGGGTGATTTCAGGCCTCGAATCCCCGGCCAAGGGCACGATGACGCTGGAAAACGTCAATCTTGATCATGCCAGTGCCCGCACGATTATCGATATAGGTCTGGCCCGCATTCCCGAAGACCGGCACCACGATGGCATCGTCGGGGCCATGAGTGTCTCTGAAAATCTCGCCATTGAATCCATTCGGAAGCCGGAGAACCAGCGCTATGGACTGCTCAGATTCGCCGCAATGCGCGAGCGGGCAAGGTGCTTGATCAAGGCTTATGACATTCGCTGTCAAAGTGAAGACAGTCCCGCGCGGTTGCTGTCGGGTGGCAATATCCAGAAAATCGTTCTTGCACGCACACTGGAAACCGAGCCCAAGGTGGTGCTGGCGGCCCAGCCTTCCAGGGGGCTGGATGTCGGTGCGACGTCAGACGTTCACAAGCGGCTTCTTGCCGCCCGTGCACGAGGCGCTGGGGTCATCCTCATTTCTGAAGATCTCGACGAATTGATGCGGTTGTCCGACCGGATCGCCGTGATCCACCGAGGACATCTGTCAGGTGCGGAGCCGACGGAAACACTCGATCGCGGAACACTCGGTCTCCGCATGGCCGGGCATTCTGGAAAGGACGCTGCATGATCCGCTTTGAACCTAGAGGTCCGGTCGCGGTTTCCCGGATGGTTGCCGTACCGATTATCGCAGCTGTGGCCGCCCTGATCCTGGCGGCGATTCCGATGCTGTTTGCGGGTCTTTCCATCTTTGAAGCCTACGGTCTCATGGCCAAGGGCGCCTTCGGGTCGATGTTTGCCTTCACCGAAATGCTGACGCGGGCGACGCCGCTGATCCTGACTGGTCTTGCGGCAGCTGTCGCCTTCCGAGCCAAGCTTTGGAATATCGGGGCGGAGGGGCAGCTTTACGCCGGTGCGCTGGCAGCTGTCGCCGTTGGCACGGGTTTCCTGTCCGGTCCGTCCTACATTCTCATCCCTGCCGTCGTTCTGGCCGGTGCGCTTGCCGGCGGGCTCGTCATGCTCGGGCCGACGCTTTTGAAAACCAAGCTTGGCGTCGATGAAGTCGTCACGACGCTGCTTCTGAATTTCATCATCCTGCTGTTCGTTCAGATGATGCTCGAAGGACCGATGAAGGACCCTATGGGCATGGGGTGGCCGCAGTCAGAGCCTATCCTTGACGAAGCGGCCTTGCCCAAGTTGATGGCGCGCATGCGCATTCACTGGGGGCTTATCCTGGCGCTTGTTGCCTCGCTGGGCGTCTACTTCCTTTTGAAGCGCACCATATGGGGTTTCGAGATCCGCGCCGTCGGGGAAAATGCCGCTGCTGCCCGCCATGCGGGTATTCCGGTCACCGTAACTTTCATCCGCGTTGGGCTTCTTTCCGGCGCGCTTGCCGGACTGGCAGGTGTCGGCGAGGTTGCCGGATTGAAAGGATATCTCACCGCTGACCTGTCACCCGGTTTCGGATATTCGGGCATCGTGGTTGCCATGCTGGCCGGACTGTCGCCGATCGGCGTTGTTTTCGCCGCGCTATTCATCGCGAGCATTTTTGTCGGTGCCGATTCCATGTCCCGTGCAACCGGCGTTTCCAATTACCTGGCAGATCTGATCGTTGCCATGGCGCTGTTATGCGTTCTGGTTTCAGGCCTGTTTCTCAGGTTCAAGATCCGCTTTGTTGGCACCGCCAGCACGAAGGAGGCTGCAGAATGAGCGATATTCTGGACATTCTGATTTCTGCAAACTTCTGGGCGGCTTCCCTGCGGATCGCAACGCCGCTTATCTTTGGCGTCATTGGAGCTCTTGTCTGTGAACGGGCAGGGGTTTTGAACCTTGGCATCGAAGGCATCTTTACCGCAGGTGCCATGGCGGGCTGGATGGCGGTCTGGCTGGGGGCGGGCCTTTGGGGCGGCGTTCTGGTGGCTGCGCTCGCCGGTGCGTTCTTCGGCCTGATCCATGCCATCCTGACAGTGCCGCTGGGGCTCTCGCAGCACGTGTCCGGGGTGGGGGTGACACTGTTTGCGACATCGCTCAGTTATTTCATCTATCGTACGGCACTGCCTGATGTGTCGTCGCCGCCACGTATCGATGAATTCGAACCCCTGAACATTCCGATCTTGTCGGATCTGCCATTTATCGGGCCTGCCCTTTTTCAACAGACATCGCTTACCTTTCTGGCTTTGCTGCTGGTCGGCGTGACGGCCTATGTGCTTTATCGCACGCCACTCGGTCTTGCCATTCAGGCCGTTGGCGACAACCCTTCCGCGGTGGAGTCGCAAGGGCTCTCCGTTTACGGCCTTCGAATCGGTGTTGTTGTGGTCGGCTCGGCAATCATGGCGCTGGGCGGAGCGTTTCTGACAATGTCAGCCTTTGACGCTTTCTTCTTCGGCATGGTCAATGGCCGTGGCTGGATCTGCATCGCCCTGACGGTCTTTGCCTCCTGGCGACCGGGTAAGGCGTTGCTCGGAGCGCTTTTGTTCGGAGCGTTCGATGCCTTTCAGGTTCGTCTGCAGACCGAAGTCGGCACGTTCATTCCGGGGCAGGTGTTTCTGATGATGCCCTATCTGTTGTCCATCGCTGCGCTGATAGTTGTCGCACGCAAGGCGGATTATCCGCGGGCGCTGCTTGTTCCCTATTTCCGTGGTCAACGCTGACAGGATTGCCCCATGAGTTTTGATCTTCTCGTCAAGAATGCAAACCTTCCCGATGGCCGAACAGGCGTGGATATTGGCTGCCGGAACGGCCGTATCGAAGCCGTGGAGCCGGGAATAGAAGCAGACGCAGGCAATGTGCTGGATGCGGGCGGCAAGCTGGTGTCACCGCCATTCGTCGACAGTCATTTCCATATGGATGCGACGCTATCTCTCGGCCTGCCGCGTATGAACCAGAGCGGGACCTTGCTGGAAGGCATTGCGCTCTGGGGCGAGCTGAAGGAAATCCTCACAGTCGAAGCCGTCGTCGAGCGAGCATTGAAATACTGCGATCTCGCAGTCTCTCAAGGTCTTCTCGCGATCCGCAGCCATGTCGATGTCTGCGACGATCGGATGACTGGGGTCGAGGGGCTGCTGGAAGTCCGGGAGAAGGTCAAATCCTACATCGATCTTCAGCTGGTCGCCTTTCCGCAAGACGGTCTTTACCGCTCGCCGAATGCGGAACAGAACCTGCTGAAGGCGCTCGACATGGGGGTCGATATCGTTGGCGGCATTCCGCATTTCGAGCGGACGATGGAGGACGGTGCCAGATCCGTTCAGCGTCTGTGCGAGATTGCGGCAGATCGCGGCCTGATGGTTGACATGCATTGCGATGAAACCGATGATCCGATGTCACGGCACATCGAAACACTGGCCTACGAGACCCAGCGCCTCGGTCTGCAGGGCCGGGTCGCGGGTTCGCATCTGACTTCGATGCATTCGATGGACAACTACTACGTTTCCAAGCTCCTGCCTCTCATGGCGGAGGCTGAGGTTCATGCCATCGCCAATCCGCTGATCAACATCACGCTCCAGGGCAGGCATGACACCTATCCCAAGCGGCGCGGCCAGACACGTGTTCCGGAACTGCGTTCCTATGGAATCAATGTCGCCTTCGGCCATGATTGTGTAATGGACCCCTGGTATTCCATGGGGTCCGGCGACATGCTGGAAGTCGCCAGCATGGGTCTTCATGTTGCGCAAATGACCAGCCGGGAAGCGATCCGATATTGTTATGAATGCGTCACCACCCATCCGGCAAGGGCCCTGGGTCTGGAAGGATATGGTGTTGAAAAAGGCTGCAAGGCAGACTTCGTCCTGCTTCAGGCACGCGACACGATCGAAGCGATCCGGCTCAAGGCGACGCGGCTTGCCGTTGTGAAGGGGGGGAATGTCATCGCGACAACTCCTGCTCGCCAGACACAGCTTTCACTGGAAGGCCGGCCGGACAGTGTTGATCCTGCGGACTATGCCCCGAATGAGGGGTGAGCCAAATCCGAGTTTGAGAAACTTCCAGCTCCGTTGTCATCCCGGGCGACCACCGGGAGACCCGGGCTACTACGCCCGTGTCACGAAATAACGCTTGCTGATATTACCTGGAATCCTGCCTTAGCGGGAACGACAATCCTTTTAAAGTCAGCGCCTTACGTTCCAACACTTGCCTTGGAGACCCCGCCCAGGAAGTCGGCTGTGATTTGAATTCATGAGTATATTTTAAGTTTGAAATTTTAGGCTTGAAGGAAATTCGGATCTGTGTTTCGCTATTCCTGTTCGCAGCAACGGGAGGAAACCATGCGGATTGCTTGCTTGGGCGGTGGGCCTGCCGGGCTATATTTTGCCATTTCCATGAAGCTGCGCGATCCGTCTCACGAGATCGACGTGATCGAGCGCAATCGCCCTGACGACACGTTCGGCTGGGGCGTGGTGCTCTCCGACGAGTCTTTGGAGAACCTCGCGGCGAACGACCCGGTCAGCGCCAAAGCCATCGGCGAAAACTTCGCTTACTGGGATGATATCGCGCTCCACTTCAAGGGAGAGCGTCTCGTCTCCTCCGGGCACGGGTTCTGCGGCATCGGCCGGATGAAGCTGCTGCTCCTGTTGCAGGAGCGAGCGCGTGAACTCGGCGTCAATCTGAAGTTCGAGACCGAGGTCGAGAGCGCTGAAGACTATCGCCAGGACTATGACCTTGTGGTGGCCAGCGACGGCCTGAATTCCAAGACGCGGACGCTTTACGCCGATACGTTCAAGCCCGACATCGACCAGCGGCTGTGCCAATTCGTCTGGCTGGGAACGCACCAGAAGTTCTCTGATGCCTTCACTTTCATCTTTGAGGAAACCGAGCACGGCTGGGTCTGGGCGCATGCCTACCAGTTCGACGATGATACGGCGACCTTCATTGTCGAGTGCGCTCAAGACACATTCGATGCCTTCGGCTTCGGTCAGATGAGCCAGCAGGAAAGCATTAGGACCTGTGAGGAGATCTTCAAGGATCATCTGGGCGGTCATGCCCTTATGACCAACGCGAACCACGTTCGCGGGTCCGCCTGGATCAGGTTCCCCCGGGTGCTTTGTGAAAAGTGGAGCCACGAAAATGTGGTTCTCCTGGGTGATGCGGCAGCGACAGCGCATTTTTCCATTGGTTCCGGGTCCAAGCTTGCCTTTGAATCGGCAATTGCGCTGGCCGATCTGTTGCACAGCGAGCCGGACATGCAGTCTGCCTTCGACAAATACGAGCAGGATCGCCGGCTGGAAGTCCTGCGCCTGCAGTCAGCCGCGCGGAACTCGCTGGAATGGTTCGAGCACGTCGAGCGTTACCTGCATCTCGATCCGGTGCAGCTCAACTATTCCATGCTCACGCGTTCTCAGCGGATCAGTCACGAGAACCTGCGCCTGCGTGATCCTAAATGGCTGGAATCGGCGGAACGCTGGTTCATGGGCCAGGCGGGCGTCCCGTCGGATGCTCCCGTGCGTGCGCCCATGTTCACGCCCTTCAAGCTGCGGGATATGGAGCTCAAGAACCGGATGGTCGTGTCGCCGATGGCTCAGTACAAGGCAGTCGACGGAGCGCCGACCGACTGGCATTTCGTTCACTACAGCGAGCGCGCCAAGGGCGGAGCCGGGTTGGTCTTTGTCGAGATGACCTGTGTCAGTGCCGAAGGGCGGATCACACCGGGTTGTCCCGGTCTCTACGCTCCGGAACATGAAGCCGCCTGGAAGCGGTTGACGGATTTCGTGCATTCCGAGACCGATGCCAAGATCTGCTGCCAGATCGGCCATTCGGGCCGTAAGGGATCGACTAATATCGGCTGGGAAGGCATGGACGAACCTCTGGCAGACGGCAACTGGGAGCTCGTGTCCGCGTCGGCGATCCCGTGGTCTGAGAACAATGCTGTACCGCGCGAAATCACCCTTGATGAAATGGCTGAAATCAAAGCTCAGTTCGTATCTGCTGCCGAAATGGCCGACCGGGCCGGCTTTGACATGATCGAGCTGCACGCGGCGCATGGATATCTGCTGTCATCCTTCATTTCACCGGTCTCCAATGTGCGTACGGACGAGTATGGCGGTTCGCTTGAAAACCGGATGCGCTGGCCCTTGGAAGTCTTTCGGGCAATGCGGGACGTCTGGCCGGAACACAAGCCGATGTCGGTGCGCATCTCTGCCAATGACTGGGTCGGCGAAGCCGGTATCACGCCGGATGACGCTGTTGAAATCGCCAGGATGTTCAATGAGGCCGGGGTCGATCTGATCGACGTTTCGGCCGGGCAGACCTCTGTTGACGCGCAACCCGTCTATGGTCGTATGTTCCAGACGCCGTTCTCTGATCGCATCCGCAATGACGGTGGACTGACGACCATGGCGGTTGGAAATATCTATGAAGCTGACCATGCCAACTCCATTCTGATGGCCGGGCGCGCCGATCTCGTGGCCGTTGGCCGACCGCATCTGGCAGATCCCTACTGGACGTTGCATGAGGCCAGCAAGATCGGTGATCGGAATGCCACTGACTGGCCGATGCCGTATCTGGCAGGACGCGATCAGACGTGGCGGCTTGCGGACCGGGAAGCGGAGATGCTGCGGGCATGACTGTAAAGGGCCGGCATATTCTTGTTACAGGTGGCGGTAGCGGCGTCGGCGCTGCCTGCGCTCGGGCCTTTGCGAACTCGGGGGCGAAAGTCACGATTTTCGGTCGCACGAAAGAAAAGCTGGCGGCGCAATCACTTCCCTACCAGCTGTGTGACGTTACCGATCCAGAGGCTGTCGCCGCGGCTTGCGATGCCGCACGTGCGGAGCAGGGGCCAATTGATGTGGTTGTCGCCAATGCCGGAGCGGCTGAAAGCGTTCCCTTTGCCAAAATGAACGCCGAGGTGCTGCAGTCGATGCTGGCGGTCAATCTGATTGGCGTCTCCAATGTGTGGCAGGCCGCCTTGCCGGATATGAAGGGGAGTGGTTGGGGGCGGATGATCGCCGTTGCCTCGACCGCCGGTCTCAGGGGCTATCCTTATGTCAGTGCCTATTGTGCCGCCAAACACGCAGTCGTCGGATTGACGCGGGCGCTTGGAAAGGAGTTGGCGAGAACCGGCATCACCGTCAACGCGATCTGTCCCGGGTTCGTCGAGACGCCGATGCTGGAGCGGTCGATCGACAACATTGTTGCAAAGACCGGCATGAGCCGGGAAGAAGCCGCCAGCACTCTTAGGGCAGACAACCCGCAGGGCAGGTTCATTCAACCTTCCGAAGTTGCCGAGACCGCGCTTTGGCTTTGCTCGGAAGGTGCAACTTCCATCAACGGTCAGGCATTGAGCCTTTCGGGAGGTGAGCTTTGACGCTTGAAACGACATCAAGGCAGGAGCCCCTTTCCAAGGCACGCTTGCGCATCTGGCTGAAGCTCTTGAAGGCCGCGAACGGGATTGAAGCGGAGATTCGCCGGAACCTGCGTGACCAGCATGGAACCACATTGCCGCGCTTTGATGTCATGTCGGCGTTGGCCCGATTTCCCGATGGTCTCAAGATGAGCGACCTGTCGAATTTCCTGAAGGTGTCGAACGGCAACGTGACCGGCATTGTCGACAAGCTGACGGAAGAAGGACTTGCCCTGCGTGTTGCGGTGCCGGGTGACAAGCGGGCGCAGCTCGCACAGTTGACGCCGAAAGGGTTGCAGGCCTTTGAAGAGCTGGCCCATCATCACGAAGACTGGATCAACAAGCTGCTGGACGGTTGGGCAGTTGAGGATATCGACGCCGTTTCAGCGGCGCTCGACGTGGTCCTGAGCCATCATTCAGATAAGGAAAGCGATCATGCGCAGTGACGTTTCACATTTTCGCTGTGACATTGCAGACGGGATTGCCCGGATTGCTCTGGACAGGCCGGAGCGGAAGAATCCGCTTACCTTTGAAAGCTACGCAGAGCTGCGTGACTGGTTTCGGGACCTTCATTACTCTGACGACGTTCATGCGGTTGTGATACTGCCGAACGGCGGCAACTTCAGCTCCGGTGGGGATGTGCATGACATCATTGGCCCGCTGACGCGCATGAACATGAAGGAGTTGCTCGCGTTCACCCGCATGACCGGTGATCTGGTCAAGGCCATGCTGGGGTGCGGCAAGCCGATCATTTCCGCCGTTGACGGTATTTGCGCAGGTGCCGGCGCAATAATGGCGATGGCGTCGGATCTTCGGATCGCCACGCAGGATGCAAAGGTTGCCTTCCTGTTCAACCGGGTCGGGCTGGCCGGATGCGACATGGGAGCCTGTGCGATCCTGCCTCGGATTATCGGTCAGGGACGTGCTGCGGAATTGCTCTATCTCGGTCGGTCCATGAAAGCCGAAGAAGGTTACTCCTGGGGGTTCTTCAACTCTATCGTTGACGCCGATGAGTTGGACGGTGCTGCCATGCAGATGGCGAACCGGATCGTTGCAGGACCTACATTCGCCAACTCCATGACGAAGACCATGCTGGCACAGGAATGGTCGATGAGCCTGGAACAGGCCATTGAAGCCGAAGCGCAGGCGCAGGCTATCTGCATGCAGGGGAATGACTTCCGCCGGGCCTATGAAGCTTTTGTCGCCAAGGAAAAACCGGTGTTCGAGGGCGACTGATGGCGGACAAAACCTTCCTTCAGTGGCCGTTTTTCGAAGACCGGCACAGAGATCTGGCGGCTGAGCTTGAGAGCTGGGCGAAATCCAATCTCGCGCATGTGGACCATGGGGATACCGATGCCGCGTGCCTAAAACTGGTCAAGGATCTTGGATCCGCAGGGTTTCTGCGGCATTCGGGCAATCCGGATGGAAACCTCGATGTCAGAAGCCTGTGCCTGATCCGAGAAACGCTGGCCCGCCACGACGGGTTGGCTGACTTTTCCTTTGCCATGCAGGGCCTTGGAACCGGGGCGATTTCCCTGTTCGGGACAGACGCGCAGAAGTCCGAATGGCTGCCTCGTACGCGTTCGGGATCAGCGGTATCAGCCTTTGCGCTGACGGAACCGCAGTCCGGTTCGGATGTGGCCAACTCGACAATGACCGCTACCGAAGATGGCGACGACTACGTTCTGAACGGCGAGAAGACCTGGATATCCAATGGCGGTATCGCCGATCTCTATACGCTGTTTGCCCGCACGGGTGAGGCTCCCGGCGCCAAGGGTCTTTCCGCGTTCATCGTGACGCCGGATCTGACCGGGTTTGAAGTGGTGGAGCGGCTGGAGACGATTGCACCGCATCCCTTGGCAACACTACGCTTTACCGATTGCCGTGTGCCGAAGGAAAACCTCATCGGTTCACCGGGCAGCGGCTTCAAGGTTGCCATGTCCGTTCTGGATATCTTCCGCTCGACGGTCGCCGCAGCAGCTCTCGGCTTTGCCCGGCGGGCGTTGGATGAAGCGCTGCAGCGTGTGACGGTACGCGAGATTCAAGGAGCGCCGCTTTTCGATCTACAATTGGTCCAGGGGCACATTGCCGACATGGCGATGGATGTCGATGCCGCGGCATTGTTGATCTACCGGGCTGCCTGGACAAAGGATAGCGGTGCGCCTCGCGTGACGCGCGAAGCTGCCATGGCCAAGCTGTTTGCCACCGACCAGGCGCAGCAGGTGATCGACAAGGCGGTCCAGCTTCACGGCGGCGACGGCGTCCGGTCCGGCACGGCGGTTGAAAAACTCTATCGTGAGATCCGAGCCCTGCGCATCTATGAAGGTGCATCGGACGTTCAGAAAATCATAATTGCGCGCCAGACACTTGGCGCCTTCCAGGGAGACTGAACCATGCTTGGTCCTTCCGCTCATACCGATACCTTCACGCGGGACAATCTGCCGCCTGAAGATCAATGGCCAGAGTTTCTGCTCAAAGGTTTTGAATATCCCGAGCGCCTCAACGCAGGTGTCGAGCTTACCGACAGGATGGTCGAGCAAGGCTTTGGTGATCACACCGCCCTGATCGGCAACGGCAGACGTCGTACCTACAAGGAGCTCGCAGACTGGACCAACCGTCTGGCTCACGCTCTGACCGAAGATCTGGGCGTCAAGCCGGGTAACCGGGTGTTGATCCGCTCTGCGAACAATCCGGCCATGGTCGCCTGCTGGCTGGCGGCAACGAAGGCCGGTGCGGTCGTCGTCAATACGATGCCGATGCTGCGCGCAGGTGAACTGGCCAAGATCGTCGACAAGGCGGAAATTGAATTTGCCCTGTGTGACACGCGTCTGATGACGGAACTGGTGAGCTGCGCAAAGGGATCGTCTTTCCTGAAAAAGGTTGTCGGGTTTGACGGGACCTCCAATCATGATGCCGAACTCGACCGTCTGGCACTGGAAAAGCCGGTTCTCTATGACGCTGTGCCGACCGGGCGGGACGATGTGGCGCTGCTCGGCTTTACGTCCGGATCGACCGGGACACCGAAGGCGACCATGCATTTTCACCGCGATCTGCTGATCATCGCAGATGGATATGCGAAGGAAGTTCTCGGGGTTGCTCCCGACGACATCTTTGTCGGATCTCCGCCGCTTGCCTTCACCTTCGGCCTTGGCGGTCTGGCAATCTTTCCGCTGCGTTTTGGAGCCGCCGCCACGTTGCTGGAAAACGCATCGCCGCCGAACATGATCGACATCATCCAGAAATACAAAGCCACGGTCTGCTTCACCGCGCCAACGGCTTACAGGGTGATGTTGCGTGCCATGGAAGAAGGGGCCGACCTGTCGTCTCTTCGGGCCGCCGTTTCAGCGGGTGAGACCCTGCCGGCTCCTGTTTACGAAGCGTGGATGGAAAAGACCGGTAAACCGATGTTGGACGGCATCGGTGCAACCGAGATGCTGCACATTTTCGTTTCAAACAGGTTCGAAGACCACAAGCCCGCCTGCACCGGCAAACCGGTGACCGGATACGAGGTAAAGATCCTTGGGCAGGACGGCGAGCCGGTTGCCGGCGGTGAGGTTGGCAAATTGGCGGTGCGCGGTCCCACAGGGTGCCGCTATCTGGCCGATGACCGCCAGCTTCAATATGTCGTTGACGGCTGGAACATCACTGGGGACAGCTTCTCGATGAGCGAGGACGGGCATCTCCATTTTGCCGCTCGCAACGACGACATGATCATTTCCGCCGGATACAACATTGCCGGTCCGGAAGTCGAAGCTGCGCTTCTGGCCCATCCTGCCGTGCTGGAATGCGCTGTCATCGGCATGCCGGACGAAGCGCGCGGAGCCATCGTTCAGGCGCATGTGGTTCTGGCGGAAGATGCCGAACCGTCCGATGAGCTGTGCAAAGCGCTTCAGGATCATGTCAAAGCAACGATCGCGCCGTATAAATATCCGCGTTCGATCGTGTTCGCCGATACATTACCGAAGACCGAAACAGGCAAGATCCAGCGTTTCCGTCTCCGGCCGGACGCTTAAGACATAACACCATCAACTTCTGCGGAAAGGGGCACGCAGGAGATCAATAAACAATTGATTGCCCTATGCTTTTGGAAACTTGTTAATACAAGTGCCATTGGCCTGAAATAAAAAACGAGTGGGAACTGCAGGCGTAAAGACCAATAGGAGCAAGTTATGAAGTTGGTGACAATGGCGGCAGCCGCCGCATTGGCGGTCGGACTTTCCGGCGCGATGGCCGAACCGGTGAAGGTTGGCATGATCACGACCCTGTCGGGTGGTGGTGCCGGTCTCGGGATCGATGTACGGGACGGCTTCATGCTTGCCGTCAAGCAGGCCGGACATGAAGACCTGGAAGTCGTCATCGAAGACGACCAGCGCAAGCCGGATATCGCCGTTCAGCTGGCCGACAAGATGATCCAGTCCGAAAAGGTGGATGTGCTGACTGGCATCATCTGGTCAAACCTGGCGATGGCGGTTGTTCCCGCTGCGACTGCCCAGGGCAAGTTCTATCTGTCACCGAATGCCGGCCCGTCCGTGCTGGCCGGCAAGGGCTGCCATCCGAATTACTTCAACGTCGCCTGGCAGAACGATAATCTTCATGAAGCTGCCGGTGCCTACACGAATTTTGCAGGTCACAAGAATGCTTTCATCCTCGCGCCGAACTATCCGGCGGGCAAGGATGCTCTGACCGGGTTCAAACGTTTCTA
Source organism: Roseibium sp. SCP14 (assembly GCF_040329475.1). Classification (NCBI taxonomy): domain Bacteria; kingdom Pseudomonadati; phylum Pseudomonadota; class Alphaproteobacteria; order Hyphomicrobiales; family Stappiaceae; genus Roseibium; species Roseibium sp. SCP14. The sequence continues at coordinate 580,547 of NZ_JBDZYH010000002.1, read as the reverse complement.
CAAGGGTGATCTGGCCGGTGAGATCTACACCAAGCTGGGACAGACGGACTATGCGGCAGAAATCGCACAGATCCGGGCCTCAGGCGCCGACAGCGTGTTCTTCTTCCTGCCGGGCGGCATGGGGATTTCCTTCCTGAAGCAGTACAAGGACTCCGGTGTCGACCTTCCGGTTGTCGGCCCTGCCTTCTCCTTCGACCAGGGTATCCTGCAGGCAGTCGGGGACGCGGCGCTCGGTATCATCAACACCAGCCAGTGGAACAAGGACATCGAAAACCCGGCCAACAAGGCGTTCGTGGAAGCGTTCCAGGCCGAATATGGCCGGTTGCCTTCGCTTTATGCCTCTCAGGGTTTTGACACCGCAAACCTGCTTCTGTCTGCGATGGAAAAAGCCGACGTCAAGGATGCGGATGCGTTCCGCGCTGCACTGGAAGCTGCCGAGTTCCAATCGACCCGAGGTGAGTTCAAGTTCGGTCCGAACCATCATCCGATCCAGGACATTTACGTTCGTGAAGTTGTGAAGGAAGGTGACGTTTATACCAACAAGATCATCGGTACGGCCCTGACCAGTCATGCCGACGCGTACTGGTCCGATTGCAACATGTAAGTCTTGACCGAAAACCGGCGCGGTTCCTCGCGCCGGTGCTCTCAACGGGAAATCAATGTCTCTGATATTGCTCATTGAGCAGGTCTTGAACGGCCTGCAATTCGGCATCATGCTGTTCCTGATGGCCGCCGGTCTGACACTGATCTTCGGCGTCATGGGTCTGATCAACCTTGCCCATGGTTCGCTCTACATGATCGGCGCCTTCTGTGCCGCTGCCGTTGCTGCCGCAACCGGGTCCTTCGTTCTGGGTCTGATTGCCGCGCTGGCAGGAGCCGCTATTGCCGGAGCCCTTGTTGAACTCGTCGTCATCCGGCGACTGTATGACAAGGATCATCTGGATCAGGTACTGGCGACCTTCGCGCTGATCCTGATCTTCTCGGAAGGAACGCGCTGGATCTTCGGCTCCTTTCCGCTGTTCCTCGATGTTCCGGACTTCCTGTCCGGACCGGTCACTCTGCCGGGCGGGATCGAGTATCCGCTTTACCGGCTCACGCTGATCGTGGTCGGTCTTCTGGTTGCTTTGGGGCTTTATCTGTTGATCTCCAAGACCCGGCTCGGTGTCCAGATCCGCGCCGGTGAAAACGATCGCGAGATGATCGCGGCGCTCGGGATCGACATCGCCAAGCTCTATACGATCGTCTTTGCCCTCGGTGCAGCGCTGGCGGGCCTGTCGGGCGCGCTTGTCGGTGCCATCCAGTCGGTGCAGGTGGGCATGGGAGAGCCTGTTCTCATTCTTGCTTTCGTTGTCATCGTCATTGGCGGTATCGGATCCATCAAGGGTGCCTTGATCGGAGCCATTCTCGTTGGGCTCACCGACACGCTCGGCGGCATCTTTCTGCCCGAGCTGCTGAAACTCTTCTTTGATCCATCAACGGCGACGTCGATCGGATCTTCGCTGGCCTCAATGGCCATCTACATCCTGATGGCAGCGGTGCTGGTTCTGCGTCCGGCGGGTCTGTTTGGAGCGCGCGCATGATCAGGGAAACTCATGTAAATGCTCTGACGCTACTGGCCCTTGTTGCGATACCGGCATGGGCACTTTACGCAGACGAGCCCTTCACCATCACCTTGATGACCCGTGCCGCTATCTTCGCGATTGCAGCCATCGGACTCAATATTGCGCTCGGTATCGGCGGTCTCGTCAGTCTGGGCCATGCAGTGTTCTTCGGGATCGGTGGCTATGCGATGGGAATACTGGCGCATCACGCTCAGACCTATACTGCGTTGGCTGAATGGCCGTTCCTGATCGAGGGTACGAAGTCCATGCCGGTGATCTGGCTGGTGGCGGTCTGCCTGTCGGCCCTGGCGGCATTGATCATCGGCGCGTTGTCGCTGCGAACCACCGGTGTCTATTTCATCATGATCACCCTGGCCTTCGGTCAGATGTTCTTCTTCTTCGCCATCTCCTGGGCTGAATACGGCGGTGAAGATGGTCTGTCGATCTATGTCAGGAACGGTTTTCCCGGCCTCAACACGCTCGCGCCGATCCAGTTCTACGGGCTTTGCCTTGCGCTGCTGGTCATTGTGCTGCTTTTTGCCTGGAAGCTTTCCAGGTCGCCCTTCGGGTTGGCACTTAACGCTGCGCGTCAGGCGCCGATGCGGGTTGAAACCGTTGGTCTTGATCCGATGCGACTGAAGCTGATCGCCTTTGTCATATCGGGCGTCATCACCGGACTGGCCGGTGCGCTGTTTGCCGATCTTAACCGGTTTGTCAGCCCGACCATGTTCAGCTGGCAACTGAGCGGTGAAATCATCATCTTCATCATTCTGGGTGGTGTCGGACGTCTGTTCGGTCCGGTGATCGGGGCACTCGCCTTTGTGGCTCTGGAGCATTGGCTTGGGGGCTTGAGCGACTATTGGCACATCTATCTTGGCCTTCTGTTGCTGGTCGTTGTCCTGTTCGGACGTGGTGGGTTGATCGGAATGCTTTCGGGACGGGAGGCTGTGCATGACTGATCCAGTTCTGCGGACCAAGGGCATCTGCAAGAGCTTCGGTGCTCTGAGAGCCAGCCGCGACATTTCGATCGATCTGTTTCCTGGTGAAATTCATGCGATCATCGGTCCGAACGGTGCCGGCAAGTCGACGCTGATCGGTCAGATCTGCGGCACGCTGAAACCTGATGCGGGGAGTGTTGAACTGCTCGGTCAGGACGTGACACACCAGACTGCCCGTGCGCGCGCCCGGGCAGGATTGGGACGGACATTCCAGATCTCGTCTCTGGCAATGGAAGATACTGTCCTGCAAAACGCGCTGCTGGGTGCTCTTGGCGCAAGCGGTAATCCGTGGCGTTTCTGGAAAGATGTACTGAAGGACCAGGACCTGCGTGCGACGGCTGAAGAAGCTCTGGTCCGGGTCGGACTGGAAGATCATGCGCGTGTGAGAACGGCTGAGCTCAGCCATGGTCAACGCCGTCAACTGGAAGTTGCCGTGGCCCTGACGCTCCGCCCAAAAGCGCTTGTGATGGATGAGCCGATGGCGGGTATGGGCTCGGAAGGCTCGAAGCGCCTGACAGGTTTCCTCGACGAGTTGCGTCATGAAGCCCCCATTCTTCTGGTCGAGCATGACATGGACGCGGTCTTTGCACTCGCCGACCGGATCAGCGTGCTTGTCTACGGGGAAGTGATTGCAACCGGAACCGTCGAAGAAATCCGGGCCGACGCCGCGGTGCGCGAAGCCTATCTCGGGGAGGATGCATGAGCCTTTTGCGACTTGAAAATGTCATGGCGTCCTACGGTGCCAGCCAGGCGCTCTTCGGGGTGGATCTTGAGATCAGTGAAGGAGAGGTCCTCGCGCTTCTTGGCCGCAACGGTATGGGAAAGAGCACGACCGTCAAATGCATCTGCCGAATGCTGCAGGCGGAAGGCAGGATTGAATTCGATGGTCACGATCTGACCCGTCTGCCCAGTCACCGTGCCGCCCGGCTCGGTTTGGGACTTGTGCCGGAAGGCCGGCGCTGCTTCGGCACGCTGACAGTCTACGAAAACCTGATTGCGGCGGCCAGAAGCGGTTCCTGGACTTTCGAGCGGGTGATCGACTTGTTTCCCAGACTGGGAGAGCGGCGTGACCAGCATGCCTATTCCCTGTCAGGCGGCGAACAGCAGATGCTGGCGATCGGGCGCGCGCTCATGACCAACCCGAAGCTGCTCATCCTGGATGAAGCGACCGAAGGACTTGCCCCGATCATCCGCCAGGAGATCTGGGCAGTTATCCGGCGTCTCAAGGCGGAAACCGGCTTGTCCATTCTGGTGATCGACAAATCACTCAGCGAGCTGAAGGGCGTTTGTGACCGGGCGACGATCCTTGAACGCGGCAAATCGGTCTGGTTCGGCACGCTTGACGAGCTCAACGACGACGTCGCTGCAAGCTATATCGGGGTCTGATCTCATGTTTCGCCTCGATCAGCCAGTCTTGTTCAAGCATTGCGATCCGGCGGGGATCGTCTTCTATCCCCGCTATTTCGAGATGATGAACGATTGTGTCGAGGCGTTCTTTTCGCAGGTCCTGAACTGGCCGTTTCAGGAGATCCACCGGGAAGCGGCCGTGCCGACAGCGGAAATCAGAACCCGTTTCGCCACACCGAGCCGACACGGGGATCAGCTGGTTCTGTCACTCGGCGTTGCAAAGGTCGGGCGGACGAGCTGCGCACTGACCATTGCCGGCAGCTGTGAATATGAAATGCGTTTTGAGACCGAGCTGACACTCGTGCACGTATCGGCTGAAGGAAGATCGGCCCCCTGGCCTGAAGAGGTCAAAGCGCGACTGGAACAACACAAGGAAAGTCAGGAGCCATGACGAGCAAAACCATTCAACCGGAAGGCTGGGCGCCCGCGAAAGGCTATGCCAACGGCATGTTGACCAAGGGGCAGACACTGCATGTCGGTGGTCAGATCGGCTGGAACAAGGATCAGGTGTTCGAAACTCACGACTTTGTCGGGCAGATGGAACAGACGCTTGCGAACATCGCTGCCATTGTCGAGGAAGCGGGTGGTTCGGTGACTGATATTGTTCGCCTGACCTGGTTCATTACCGACAAGCGTGAGTATCTTGCTCGCCAGAAGGATGTCGGGGCCGCGTATCGCCGGGTTTTCGGGCGCCATTTCCCGGCCATGTCCGTTGTCGTCGTTGCCGGTTTGATCGAAGACGACGCGCTGATTGAAATTGAGGCGACCGCCCAGATCGACTGAGCGGTCCCACACACATTTGGTTCGATCGAAATGCCCGGCTCAAACTGAAGTCAGTTCAGCGGCAGTGTCCGGTGATGTTTCGGATTGGCCGGATCATGGAAATGGCTCATCGGGCCATTCTTCTCAAACTCAGATGCCCAGTGCCTTATGGCATCGGGGTCGAGTTCGACCCCGAGCCCCGGTCCTTCCGGAACGGTGACCACGTCGTTCGTCTGCCGGAAGGGGCCATTCTTGATCACGTCGCCGACCTGCCAGCGAAACAGGGATTGAGAGCTTTCCGTAATCAGCGGTGTCGCTGCCGACACATGGAGATAGGCAGCGGTCATGATGCCAAGGTCATTCGAGTAACACCAGAAACCCTTGCCCATAGCCTCGCAGGCCGCAATGAATTTCAGTGTTTTCGAGATGCCGCCCAGGGCCGCGAAATTGCAGACGAAATTGTCCGGCGCTCCAAGCGCGACAGCGCGTTTCAGGTCAGGGACATGGGTGGAAAACGGAATGATGCTGTGCTGCCGGAGTGCCGCCATTTCTTCAAAAGTGGCGACGGGATCTTCATAATTGCGGATATTGAACGGCTCGAGTTCCCGCAGAAGCCAGCGCGCTGTCGTGAGCGAATACTGCATGTTGGAATCAAGCTTGATCTGGGCTTTTTCGCCAAGCCTTTCGCGTAGAAGCCTTACGGTTCTGATTTCGAGCTCCGGATCGCCCAGGATCAGTTTGCCTTCGAAAATCGTTGATCCGTGTTCTTCCTGCATTCTCTGGCAGTAGTCGACAATGGCTTCAGCGGTCATTTCACCCCCGGCGCCGTTGTGCTCGGGCCGGAAGGAGAAGTACTCGGAAAACTTGATCTGCTTGCGTACGGCTCCGCCAAGGAGTTTGAAGAGTGGCAGTCCGAACACCTTGCCCCTGATGTCCCAGAGCGCGACCTCCACCGCACCGAAGGCGACTGAGGCTGCTCCTTCACCGGTGTTGGCGGTTATCTGCCAGGGAGGAACACATCGGCTTTCACAATCGGCGATGTCGAGCGGGTCGGCGCCGATAAGGGCCGGCGCAATCTCGCTCTTGATCACTTCACCGAAGTGATACCAGGGCGCTTCGCCCAGGCCGACAACGCCTTCGTCGGTTTCGACTTCGATGATCGATTTGGAAGCGCCCGGATAAAGACCGCCAGTCCACCAGAAGGGCGCGTCGAAAGGAACGTTGACGTGGGTCACGCGAATGTTTGTGATTTTCATGGGCAGGCCTCAGTACCAGAGATCTTCGGATGCAGCTTTCTTGCGGGCGACGAAATCGTTCAAGGCGCCTTCGATCGCCGGATCAAGGGGAGGGGCCTGATAGTCGGCAAGCGTCCTCTTCCAGGCAGTGTTCGCCCGGGTTGCGGCGTCGACCGACCCGCCTTCCTGCCACTTTTCGAACGGATCGTTGTCCGCAAGGGCAGAGTCGAAGTAGGCGGTCTCGTAATTCCGCATTGTGTGGTCGCAGCCGAAGAAATGGTTGCCAGGGCCAACTTCTCGGAACGCATCGAGGGCAAGCGCATTGTCGTCGATACAGACACCGTCGAGAAACGTATGCAAAGACCCGCAGAAGTCGGCATCCATCATGAATTTCTCGTAGGACATCGACAGCAGTCCATCCAGGAAACCAGCGGAGTGAAGAACGAAGTTGGCACCACAGTTGATTGCCGACAGCATCGACATCGTGCCTTCGTTCATGGCGTGGGCGTCCGGCAGCTTGGATGTGGTGAAATTGCCGGAACATCTCAGCGGCAGCTTCCGCCTTCGTGCCAGCTGACCGACAACCAGTGATCCGGACGCGGGCTCCGGGGTGCCGAAGGTGGGTGAGCCTGATCTCAGGCTCATGGACGACAGGAAGTTGCCGTAGACGACGGGAGCACCCGGACGTTCAAGTTGGGCGAGGGCACATCCGGCCAGCGTTTCGGCATGGGCCTGGGCAATCGCACCTGCGACGGTCACCGGCCCCATCGCGCCGCCCAGGATGAACGGCACCAGGACAGAGCCCTGGTTGGCCCGGGCATAAGCCCGCAACACCCTGGTCATGGTGCCGTCCCAGACCAGCGGGGAATTCACGTTCACATTGCCCATGATGACGCAGTTCTGTTCGACAAATTCCTTGCCGAAAACAAGCCTTGCCATGTCGATGGAGTCTTCCGCGCGTTCCTCTGCAGTCACGGACCCGAGGAACGGACGGTCGGACAAGGTGACATGCGCCTGAACCATGTCGAGGTGCCGCTTGTTGACCGGGACATCCACCGGCTCGCAAATCGTACCGCCGGAATGGTGCAGCCAGGGAGAGGATTGGGCGAGCTTGATGAAATTGCGGAAGTCCTCGATGGTGCCGTACCGCCGGCCTTCGTCGAGGTCCATCACAAAGGGGCTGCCATAGGCAGGGGCAAACACGACATTCGACCCGCCGATGATCACGTTGTTGGCCGGATTGCGTGCATGCTGAGTGAATTCCGCCGGCGCGGTTTTCAAAAGCTCATGGATCAATCCCTTGGGAAAACGGACGAGAACACCGTCCACTTCCGCTCCGGCCTTTTTCCAAAGGTCCAGTGCAGCCGGGTCATCACGGAATTCGATGCCGATTTCGGCCAGGATCGCATCTGCCGTGTCTTCAATGCGAACAAGGCTCTCTTCGGAAAGTATGTCATGGGGAGGAAGATTACGAACGATATAGGGACGAGAGATGGAAGTCGGCGCGGTGGACCGCTTGGCCCGTCTCCCTGCACGTCCTCCCGATCGCGTCTGGGTTCTTGTCTCGACAGGTCCCTCTTCAGTCTGCGCTGCATGGGTCTCGGTCATCACGCCCTCCACTGGTAGCACTGAAATCGATGCTAAGTCGTTTGAGGAGCCTTGTGACGCTTGAAAATTGTCATACTTTGCATAAGATTTTTTCATGACAAACTTGCGCAAGCTTCTTCCTTCCTTTCGTGGGCTGGTCGCGTTCGAGGCAGCCGGCCGGCTCGGGTCGTTCACGCGTGCAGGCCAGGAACTGGGCATGACCCAGTCCGCCGTCTCCTATTCGATCAAAACACTGGAGGACGAAATCGGGCAGCCTTTGTTCGAGCGGGGGCACAGAGACGTCACTTTGACGTCGGCCGGGAGCCGCCTGCATATCGAGGTGACCAGCAGTCTTTATCAATTGGCACAGGGCATAAGCGCGGTTCGAACGAAACCGCCCGACGATGTCGTCACCCTCTCGGTCTCGACTGCCTTCGCAACACTCTGGATCGCGCCCCGGCTGCAGCAAATGCGCACCGACCTGCCGGATGTGGAGCTGAGACTTCACACAGCGGACCGGGATCTGGATATTGCGGCTGAAGACATTCCGCTTGGCATTCGGGGTGGGCGGCCAAAGAACTGGCCAGGATACCACTGTGATCAGTTCGCGGTCGAAGAGCTGATCGCGGTGGCTTCACCGGCCTATCTTGAAACCCACGGCATGCCCGAGCATCCGCATCAATTGCTCGATCACCATCTCGCACATCTGGACGAGCCGTATCGATATGCGGCGACCTGGCGCGACTGGCTGAGATCGGCAGGCGTCAGCGGTGCAAACAAAGTTCGCGGAATGCGGGCAAACGAATATGTGGCAGTGCTGCAGATGGCGCTGGATGGCGACGCAATCGCCCTGGGGTGGCGGCACCTCGTTGGCGGTTTCCTGAGAAGCGATCGCTTGCGCAAAGTAACCGATCACACCTTCAGGACGGGTAACGCTTATTACGTCATTAACCCGAAACAGAAACCGCTCAACGAGAACTGCGCGAAGGTCAGAGACTGGATCCTGGATCAAAAGGACAAAGCGCGTGATGACAAGTCGGTTGCTGTCCCGGCCAGTCGCGCGGAATAAGCTTGCTGGTCTGCTCCTGGCTCAGGTCTGATCTTTTTCGTACTTGATACAATCGTCCAGCAAATCGTCGAACTCGGTTTGGTCTTCGGGAGAGTGCTTTGCGGACAGCGCAATATGCCTTCCATTTCGAGTGCCCGCTGGTCTTCCCACTTCCCTTGAACGTTCTGCCATCAACCCGGTATGGCGCTCCCGTCCGAACATGCCCGTCAACCCAGAATGCCGGACAGAAGGCTTTTCGCACGATCCTGTTCCGGCCCTGCTTCCAGGTCTTCAAGAATGTCCCTTGTCCGATCGATCAGACCTGGTGTGACCTTGTCGGGAAGCAGGATTATCCTGTCTGTCAGGGCTCTTAGAACAAGCACGCTGGCACTTTGCCGGGCCGCAACTTCATCGGCCCGAGACAAGTCCGCCGAGACTTCCATCTCCCGATGTCCAATGGAGTTGTAGAGGCGCGCACGACGGCGATAGAGCTCCGCAAGCCAGAATGCGTGCCCGGCTTCTTCGGCGCGCTCTATTGCGGAAGCAAGCAATCTTGTGCCGTCTTCCCACTGGCCGAGCTGTCCGTCCAGCTCCCCCGCCATTTCAAGGTAGACGGGGAAATCTTCTTCAGTGCCGATTTCCCGCTGGATTGTCAGGCCTTGGGAGAGTTTTGCTCTGCCGCGGGCGGGATCTCCGGCCATGCCATCGGCCCATCCCGCAAATATCAGGCTTTTTGCCTCCAGTGACTTGAGGTCATATTCGCCGGCGATGGTGTGCATGCGGCGAGCCAGATTGGCCACCTGATCAATATCGGCACGGTAGCGGTAGAGCATGATCCCGATATCCAGTGCGTGACAATTGCTTCCGACATGATCGATATGGCGGGCCCAGTCATCAGCTTCTTCCATGTATTTCACCGAGGTTTCGGTCTGACCGATAAACCAAGAAGAAAGGGCTTTTTCGCCGAGCCCGCACACGCGGGCATCATGTCCGCCATATCTGGTTCGATGTTCGAGAGCTTCTTCTTCGCTGTAAAGCTCCAGTCCCTTGGAAATGGCGTCGAGGCAGTCCTTGTGGTTGCCGGTGTTGAAGGCGGTCGCCCATCTGCAATGATGAGCCTGCAGTTCGACCTCCCTGTTATTGGATCCGGCAAGATCGGTCAGCAGCAGCTCGGCCCGTTCTCTCTGAATCTTGAAGTTGCCCGCCGTGAACCAATATCCCCAGTAAAGCGGAAATCCCGTTGCGCGGTCGGCATAAGGAACCTCGTGCAGCAACTCCACGCCGCGGCTGTAAAGAGTGGAAGCTTCTTCCGATCCGGTGCCGTCCATGGTTGCAACGACCGGACCCAGCAATTTGAGGATTTCCAGTTCCAGTTCGGTCGAAGTTGCCTCGTCCTTGAGTTTATCGGTCAACTGCCGCGCGCGGTTCAAAAGTGCCTTGGCTTCTTTCAGGGCGGACTGGATCGAAGCCTTTCTTGCTGCATCGATATAGTGGTGCACGGCTTCCAGCGGCAGCTGCGCTTCTTCCGCATGTCCGGCCAGCTCCGCACTGGTGAACGGATGACCGAGATTGCCGTTTTCTACTGCCAGATGATAAAGCGCGGTGTGGAGCGTGCGCCTGTTGGAGCGAAGCAATCCGGAATAGGCAGCCTGTTGGAGAAGTGAATGACGGAAGCGGTAGGAGGTCTCCAGTTCGCTTGATTGTTCTTCGATGAAACCGCCGGAAACGAGGCGGTCGAGTGCTTCGTCCGCCGAGGCTTGAGCGCCGGTGGAGGCCAGAAGGGCAACAAGGGTGAGAATGTTGAAGCTTCTGCCGATTACGCTCGCGGCCTGGGCAACGAACTTTGCCGGGCCAAGGGTTCCGAGGCGCGCGGCCAGCAAGTCCTGGAGATTTGCTGTCTCATCTGACTCGAAAAGCTTCTCCCATGCGGTTTCGTCGAAGTCGGTTTCTGCTCCACGATCAAGAACAAAGCGAGTGAGTTCTTCCGCAAAAAGAGGAACACCTTCACAGCGAGTTGCAATTGCATTGGCCAGTCTCGGCGGCAGCGTCGTTGCGCCTGCAAAGTTCTGGACCAGCTCGAGGATGCTGTCTTCATTCAGGCGCGAAAGCGCGACTGCGGTAAAGTTGGCCGTTTTATGCCAATCCTTGCCAGGTGCTTCCCGCGAGGAAACAACGACAAGGACCGGAGCCGAACTGACACGGTCGAGCAGTTGCTCGAGAAATTCCAGAGTCTGGCTGTCCGCCCAGTGCAGATCCTCCAGCTTGATGACACACGGCTTCTCGCAAGCCACCGCCATCACCGCATCCACCATCAGCGAAACGGCTGAGTCCGCTATTTTCGGCGCTTCGAACTCCTCGGTAGCGGGTGATTGTTGCAACGGAGAAAGCAGAAAGGCGAGCGCCTCATAAATGCCGATGGGGTGGACCCCGGGAAGCTTCAGGATCTTCTTCAAAGCCTTGGCTGAGGGGGTGTGGAAATCGAAACCCGGTTCCCGTCTTTTGATCTCGGTTCTAAGGCTTTTGACAATCGGGTAGTAGGGTGTGTCCTGAAATGAGGGTTCGCACTGGAATTCGAGCAAGTGCGCACTTTCCTTGAGTGCCTTTTCCATGATCTGGTGACACAGGCGCGACTTGCCTATCCCCGCCTCGCCGTGAACATAGAAGACCTGGCCACGGCCATCACGGGCATCCCGCCACTTAGCTCTCGCAACCTCTAGCTCGGCTTTTCGTGCAAGAAAAGGCTGGGCGCTATCGCGCAGCATCTCAAAGCGGTCACCGGTATTTCGCCTGCTCAGCGGTTGCCAAAGGGCCTGGTGCTGAGGAAAACCCTTCAGTTCGATCGCACCCAGGCTCTCGTAGTGATAGAGGCGGCGCGTTGCCCTGTAAGTCGCATTGGAAACAACCACAGTCCCGACCTTGGCTGCTCCCTGGATGCGGGCTGCCAAAGTCGGGGCGATGCCGATTATCTCGTCGCGTTCAGCAAGGGCGCCACTGCCGGCCTGACCGGAAATTGCCGATCCTGTTGCAATGCCGATCCTGACCTGGACGTCGTTGTCCAGTTCCTTTTGGACGAGCTTGCATTCCTGCAGAATCGCCAGGCCTGCGTCGACGGCTCGCTGCGGGGCGTCTTCGTCCGGGACCGGATATCCGAAATAGGCTGATCCACCGTCGCCCATCAACAGGTCCAGATGCCCGCCATGGGACGTAATGGCGCGGTGTGCCGCAGCATGAATCGCGTGCTGGATCTCGCGAAAATCTTCCAGGTCCATGTTGTTGACCAGCGTCGTGGACCCGGCCATGTCATAAAAAAGCGCAGTAATCTGGCGGCGTTCGCCTTTTTCAATATCGAGGTCTATTGAAGTCTTCCGAGGCATTCTCAGTCTTTGACCTGCTTTTTCAGGATGATGTCCGGACTTGAATCTTCAATTCACTTCGTGTCGGGGTGGGCTTTTCTCTCCTAGAGGTAGTCTTCGCGTCTTGTGTAAAAATTCTTATGGAGTACTCATTGTTGCGCGATTATAGCTCAAAGTAAGATGATGTGTGGAAGTGTTAAACTATAGAATATTGGTAGCAATCGTATGAGTTATTTATTTTTGATCGAGTAATGTGAAAAATACGAACGCCATTCGTAGCATATTGACTAAATTGGTGATGTGTATTCTTCGGACGTAATGTCTGGATACGTGTTATTTTCATATGTCTGCTAAGTCGAAAGGTCGAGCATATAAAGTTACAAACCTCGATAACAACACCATCTTCTCCCCTTCGCTGACTATCAGTGATCGATCTCGGGCATAGATAGAGCTCACACCTTCACGCGGCGGTTTACCATTGCCAGGTGGGTAAGCTCGGAAGGTTGATTTTGTTTTGAGCCTGTGCAGCAAGATCTGTTGTTACCCATACCTAGCCCGTTTGGTCTCGGGAGTTTTAACGCCCTGAACGCGGCGGCGCGATCTGCATCAGGAGGCGTGCGACCGTGAACATGCCTAGACGCCGAAACGGTCGCGCAACCGGTAAACGAGGATAGACGGAGCCAGAAACCAGGGAGTGCCGCTGTAGAGTGGACGGGTCGGAAAGGATATCCGATCAAAGGCCGAGGCGGACTTTTCGATGCCGGAGGCTTTTTGCCCAATGCGCATACCGAGGTAACTCGCCATGCCGACGCCGGCGCCGCAATAGCCCATGGCGTAGTAGAGACCCTTGTCCTCGCCGCAATGGGCCAGCGTGTCGAAAGTGTAACCGACAAATCCCATCCAGGCATGACTGATCCTGACGGTGGCCAATTCCGGAAATAGCGAAACCATATCCCGGTGCAGTTTCAGGGCGCTGTTGAGGGGATCTGTTTCGCCAAGCGAGACACGGCCGCCGAACAGAAGTCGTTTTCGGTCAGGGGAAAGACGGTAGTAGTAAACCAGTTTGCGGGTATCGGAGAGTATCCGGTCAGTTGGAAACAGCCGATCGACGACCTCCTTCGAGATCTCTTCCGTGGCAATGACATAAGAGCCGATCGGTATGATCCGACGCTGGTGCCAGTGGGACAGAGGTCCGGAATATCCATTGGTGGCCAGAATGACTTTTCCGGCAACAACCTCGCCATCGCCTGTTTGGACCTTGAAACCCGACTTTTGGCGCTCGATCGTAAGTACCGGACAGTGACCTCTGATTAAGGCTCCTGCCTGGAGTGTTTTGTCCATCAGATGCGGGTGGTATTTGGAGACGTCGATACTGCAGTGGTGCGGATAGACAATTCCGCCGCAATATTGATCTGTTCCAAGTTCCGAAGCCATGTCCGCCCTGGGCACCATGTGTGCGTCCGTCTGCCAGACCGGATGTCCCAGGGCGCATTCCCTGGCGAGCCGTTCGTAGAGATGAGGCTTGTGAGCGCCGTGAAACCTGCCCACTTCCCGCAATCCGATATCCATGCCTTCCACCCTTGAAAGGTGGTGCATGTAATCCAGGGAGGCTTGTCCTTCCCGGCACAGCTTCGTTGCTGTTTCCTTGCCATACCGGCTGACAAGCCTGGCAAAGGATGGCTTCAGGCTGGTTGAGATCTGTCCGCCGTTGCGCATGCTGCAACCCCAGCCAGGCCGCTCGGCATCCAGGACAAGTGTCCCCAATCCTTCCCTTGCTGTTTGCAGCGCTGCGTTCAGTCCGGTGTAGCCACCGCCGACGACCAGGACATCGACCTCATTCGGTAACTCCGAAGCGGGTAGCTGGATGTCAGGAGCGCGATCCTGCCAGTAGGGCGAGGTCTTGAAATCGTCGGTAAACAGGTCCGAGCGCATGGTTTCCTCAAGCGGCTCTGGTATCTTCAAGGATCATGTCTGAACCTTTTTCGCCTACCATGATGGCCGGTGCATTTGTGTTTCCGGAGGTGACGGTCGGAAAAATCGAAGCGTCCACCACGCGCAATCCGTCGATACCGTAGACTTTCAGGCGATTGTCGACGACATTTTCACGCGAGTCCGCTCCCATCCTGCAGGTGCTTACAGGGTGAAACACTGTTGAGCAGCGGTTGCGGACATCTTCCAGCATGTCCTCATCGGTTTCGATCTGCGGTCCGGGCGCAATCTCCTTGTCTATGACGGATTGCAAGGCAGGGCTCTGTGCGATTTTCCGCAGCAACTTGCAGCCCTCGATCATCTCATTGAGGTCGTGATTGGTGCTGAGCGAATTGGGATGAATTTCGGGTGTGTCGAACGGGTCGGCGGATCTCAGGTCGATATGACCCCGGCTGGTCGGACGTGTGGGTTGCATGCCGAGCAGGAAACCCGGGAACGGGTCGGGGTTCATCAGTGGCCGTTTGCCCTTGGGTGCCTTCGTATAGCTGACCGGTGAGAAGAACAGCTGCATGTTCGGGCGGCTGCAATCGGGATTGCTTTTCACAAACCCGCCACCCTGATTGACGCCGAGCGAAAGGGGGCCGCTGCGTGTCAGGACATAGCGGATACCCTGGGCGAGCTTGCCCCACCAGGGGTAGAGCTGCTGATTGAGGGTCGGCACCTTGGACCGGTAGAGATAATCCAGGCCAAGATGATCTTGAAGGTTCTGGCCGACGGCTGGAAGGTGATGGACGGGCGAGACGCCTTTCGCCCGCAGTTTTTCACCATCCCCAATGCCTGACAGCATCAGGGTCTGCGGTGTGTTTACCGCGCCGGCGCTCATGATCACTTCGCGGCGGGCCTTGACCGTTTGTTCACCGCCATCGCGGCTGTATGCCACGCCGGTTGCCCGATTGCCGTCCACAATCAGCCTGGTGGTGTGCGCCTTTGTGATAACGCTGACATTCTTGCGTTTTTTTGCCCGCGACAGATACGCGCGTGCGGAAGACATGCGGAAACCGTTCCGGGTCGTGATCTGGTAGATGCCGACGCCTTCCTGGTCGGCGCCGTTGAAATCCGGGTTCCGGTGAAAGCCGGCCTGTTCAGCCGCCCGAAGGAAGTTGTCGCAAAGGGGATGAACTTCCTCCTCGACGCTGGTGACATGCAAGGGTCCATCGCTGCCCCGGAATTCGTTGCCGCCGGCATCGTTCGTTTCGGAGCGTCGGAAATAGGGCAGCACGTCATCCCAGCCCCAACCCGTGTTCCCCATGGCTTTCCAGTCTTCGAAATCCGCATGCTGTCCGCGAATGTAGACCATGGCATTGATGGAGCTGGAACCGCCGAGCACCTTGCCTCGTGGCCAGTAACCGGCCCGGTTGTTGAGCCCGGGATCCGGTTCGGTCTGGTACATCCAGTTGATATGACGGTTGTAGAAGGCCTTGCCGTATCCAATCGGCATCCAGATCCAGAAATTCAGATCGGAACCGCCGGCTTCAAGAAGGCAGACCGTGTATTTTCCATCTTCTGAAAGGCGATCGGCGAGAACTGAACCGGCAGAACCGGCGCCGACGATCACAAAGTCAAATTCAGACATAATCTCTCCAACTCAAGCCGACTTATCGCGCTGAATGGCGATCGACAAAAGTGCAAGCAAACCGGAACCGACCATCAGAAAGAATGACACGGCGTTCAAGACCGGAGTGGATCCAACCTTGGCCATGCGATCGTACATGGTGATTGTCAGCGGTGCTTCGGACCCGACCAGGAACAAGGTAGTGTTGAAATTCTCGAAGGAGACGAGGAAAGCGACGATGCCCGCTGCAATCATGGCCGGGCGGAGGAAGGGCAGGGTGATGGTCCTCAAAACGCGGGCACGTGTTGCCCCCAGGTTGAAGGCCGCCTCTTCCATCGTCGCGTCGAACTTCTTCAGCCGGGCGGTGATCACCAGCGAGGTGATCGTGGCGATGAAGGAGAACTGACCCAGGACCACCAGCAGAATGCCGGGGCGCAGGAACTCCAGTTCCAGATCAAGCCGTTTTTCGACCAGATTTGCCGTGTCACTTGCCAGAACCAGAATGGAAATACCGAGGATCACGCCTGGGATGACGAGCGGGATCACCATCAGGATGTAGAAGAAGTTCTTGCCCGGAAATTCGCCGCGCACGAACAGGAAGGCGTTTGTCGTACCGACGAAAACCGACAGGAGCGACACGAAAATTGCAATGACGAACGAGTAATAGAGCCCCTGCAACAGCCGCCTGTCGTGGAACATGCCCAGCTTCGGTTCGGTGTCGCCGAAGAACCAGTCCAGAGTAAACCCCTGCCAGGGCAGGGCCGGGAACAGGCTGTCGTTAAAGGCGAATGCCCCGGCCGAAATCAGCGGCGCAGCCAGAAAGATGAAGAAGGCGAGGACATAGAGCCGATAGCCGAAGAGGAATGGCGTCGTCTTGTTTTTCGCAAGCATTGTCAGCCTCCTCAGCTCTTGGCAACCGTGTTTGCCAGTGTTTGGCCACTCAGCTTCAGGCCGAGCCAGATGACAAACGAGGTGAAGACAAGCAGCAGCATGCCAAAGGCGGCGCCGCCCTCCCAGTTAAACCGGGTGATGAACTGGTTGTAGATCTGCTCCGTGAACCAGCTGGAATTCTTGCCGCCAAGCAGGATCGGTGTCAGGTAGGACCCGGCGGTCAGCATGAAGGTCACGATACAGCCGGCGACGATACCGGGCATGGCGTAGGGAATGATGATCCGGCGCAGAACCGTGAAACCGTTGCCGCCAAGATTGTAACCGGCCTCGATCATGGAATTGTCCATCCCATCGAGAGTGGATACGAGAGGAACGATCATGAACAGGATCACGGTATAGACCAGGCCGATGATCACCGCGGCGTCGTTGTAAAGAAACTCGATCGGTGTCGAGATCAACCCGGTCCAGAGCAGGAAACTGGAGATGACACCGGTTTCCCGCAGGAGCAGGATCCAGCCGAAGGCCCGGATCAGGTCGCTGACCCAAAGCGGGATCAGGCAGAGCAGGAACAGGCCACCGCGCGAGCGCGGACCGGCAATCTTGGCGATGTAATAGGCGATCGGAAAACCAATCAACAGCGCGAGCGCCGTCACGAGCAGTGACATGGACCCGGTGCGCAGCAATGTGTTCCAGTAGATCGGCTCGTTCACGAATTCCAGGTAATTGGCGAAGCTGTATTCATAGACACGCGGCGCTACCTTTTCGCGGAACGACAGAATTACCATGCCGATGTGCGGCAGGAGGATCAGCAGCGCGATCCAGAGCGTGAACGGCGCGAACAGCAGTATCAGCGAGAGCTTTTTGATGTCCTTGTTCTGCATTACGCCTGCTCCTGATGGGCAAAGCACATGGCCTGCCTTGCAGACCAGACAAGGCGTACGTCTTCACCGGGCTTGAGATCGTTGTCACCGGTCAGGGTCACGTCTGATTCAACCAGTTCGCCGCTGCCGGTGCGGACCAGGACGCGGCTGTTGGCGCCGTTGAAGAGGAGGCTGTCAACAACACCGTCCATCGTGGTGTCGCCGTCAGAGCCCTGTGTGGCGGCCTCTGCGGTGCGAAGCGTCCTGATGAATTCCGGACGAACGAAGATGTCCACCTTGGCACCTTCCTGAATGGAGGTTTGTGAGGCGGAGCTGAAGCTCATCGGCAAGCCTTGAGCGGTTTCCACCTTGCCGCCACTGCCATCGCTTGCCCTGACCGTCCCCGTCCACCGGTTGCTGTCTCCGACAAATCCGGCGACGAATGCGGTTTTCGGATGGTGATAGAGGTCCTGCGGCGTGCCGATCTGTTCGAATTCACCCTGATTCATGATGGCGACGTTGTCGGACATCACCAGAGCTTCGGACTGGTCGTGCGTGATATAGACAAAGGTGGTGTTGAACTGATGCTGAAGGAGTTTCAGCTCGATCTTCATCGCTTCACGCAGTTTCAGGTCCAATGCGCCCAGCGGTTCATCAAGCAACAGAACGTCAGGGTCCAGAACCATGCAACGGGCGATGGCGATGCGCTGCTTCTGTCCACCCGAGAGTTGATGAATCTCCCGCTCGGCCACATCAGGTAGCGCGATCCGCTCCAGCACGTCATGCACCTTTCGCTTGATGTGATCATTGCTGACGCCGTTGCATCTGAGGCCGTAAGCAATGTTCTCGTAAACATTCATCATCGGAAACAGTGCCAGATGCTGGAATACCATTTTCACGTTGCGCCGGTTCGGCGGCGTGCCCAGCACGGACTTTCCCTTGATCCTGATGTCTCCACCGGAGGGTTCCTCGAAGCCGGCGATCATACGCATCAAGGTGGTCTTGCCGCATCCGGATGGTCCGAGAATGGAGAAAAACGAACCACTTGGAATGTTGAAAGAGACATCCTTTACCGCGCGAAAAGCTCCAAAATTCTTGGAGATGTCGAGGCATTCGAGGTCATAGTCCGGACTGTTTGTCATGAAAGTCGACCATCTGGAGAGAACAGGTAGGTAGGGGATGCCGGTCTTGTCGGCATCCCCTTTTGCAAAGTGATCTTGAGCTGTCTTGCTCGTCACCTCAGGGCATGAGCGCCCCTTCTGATCTTCTCGATCAGCCGCCGGTCGCCGCCTTGATCTTTTCGAGCGTCTTGCCTTCCATGTCCTCGACACCCGGAGGAATGTTGGCAAAGAACTTCAAGTTGTCGATGTCGGCATCGGTAAAGGCGGCGTTGACGGCGGCCTTCTTGTCTTCCGGCAACAGGTCCTTGCCGCCCTTGACGGCCGCAATCGCTCCGGTGCTTGCAGACATCAAGGTGACGTTTTCAGGGCGAAGAACAAAGTTGATCCACTTGTAGGCGGCATCATCCGCCTTGCCCTTTCGCGGCAATGCGAAGGTGTCGATCCAGGCAAGAGCGCCTGTTTCCGGTGGCACGAAAACAATGTTTTCGTTTTGGTCATAGAGCTTGTAGGCGGTAGAGTCCCAGGTCTCCGACGCAACGATTTCACCGGAAAGCATCATGGCCGAAAGATCATCGCCGCCCTTCCAGTACGCCTTGATGTTGTCTTTGCAGGTGATCAGTTTGTCGGCGACCTTGTCCAGAATGCCCTGGTACTTGTCCAGATCGGAATAGGCGGCAAACGGGTCTTCACCCATGGCGAATGCCGTTCCGAGCAGGATGGTGCGCTTCAGGCGCATCGAGGTCTTGCCCTTGTAGGCCGGATCGCACAGATCACCCCAGCCTTTGAAGTCGGGTGCCTTGGTTTTGTCGGCCATCAACCCGGACGTGCCCCACTGATGCGGAACCGCATAGACCTCGCCGTCGATCGTTGTGTTTTCCTTCACTCCATCAAGAAGCTTTGCTTCCATCACGTCCGTGTCGATCTTCGACAGATCGAGAGGCTTGTAGATGTCGTATTCCAGTTGGGCGGCGTAGATGCGGTCATGGCTCGGCTGAGCCAGGTCGAAGCCGGCCCCGCCGGTTGCGCGCAGTTTGGCGATCATCTCTTCGTTGTTGGAGAAGGTGACCTCAACATCAATGTCAGGATTTTCGGCTTCAAATTTCTGAATGAGTTCTTCCGGTGCATAGGATCCCCAGGTCAAGAGGCGTAGGGTTTCCGCCTGTGCGGTGCCTGCTCCGGCAAGCATTGTCGCGGCCAAAAGGCCGGTTATCGTTGTTTTGAAATGCATTTATTCCTCCCTGAACGAACGCAGCATACGAACGGAGAGAAAGCCTAGGTTTGAATTGGTCTGGCAAATATATCCATTGCAGATAATTTAACAGTCCAATTCTGATGGTGTCGTTGTTAGGTGGTGCAGCACTCGGGCAGAATGTCGTTCAGAACCTGGATGCCCTTTCGGATTTCATCCGGCGCCGAACTGCCGAAACCAAGCACGATTCCGCGTTGTGAGAGACCGGTCAGAGCATAGCGGGAGAGGGGGGCAGTCGTGATGCCGCGATCTGCCGCTTTTGCGACTATCTCATTTTCATCCAACTCGGGAGACGTGAAGCCGACCGCGTGAAAACCGCTGCGTGTCGGTTGCAGATCGATGCGGCCCGAGAGGCATTCCGCTTCCGCCATGAGTGTGTCGTGGCGCTCCTTGTAGAGCTGGCGCATGGTCCGGATATGAGTGGCAAACATGCCCTCGTCCATGAAGTCGGCGACAATGGCCTGCGTGACTGTCGGGACGCCGCTGAGCCAGGTCAGGCAGACCCGCTCGAAACTCTCAACCAGACCTTCCGGAACAAGGGCAAAGCCAAGCCTGAGGGCCGGAAACAGGGATTTGGAAAAGGTGCCGACATAGATCACGCGGCCATGGGTGTCGATGCTCTTGAGCGTTGGTGGTGGCTGGTCGCCGTAGTAGAACTCGCCGTCATAGTCGTCTTCGACGACCATCGCATCGGCATCGTTCACGGCTTTCAGAAGCGCCAGCCGACGGGACAGACTCATGACATGGCCGAGGGGCTGTTGATGCGAGGGAGTTACGAAAGCCAGGCGGAAATGAGGTGCCTTTGCCAGACCGTCATCGACGCACAACCCTTCCTCGTCGACCCTGACCGGAACCGGAGCGGCGCCGATTGCGATAAACGCGTTGCGTGCACCGATGGCTCCGGGGTTTTCAAACCAAATCGGTTCTCCCGGATTGACCAGCATGCCGCCGACCAAAGAGAAAGATCGCTGCGCGCCATTGGTAATGAAGATCTGCTCCGGCGCGCATTTGATGCCCCTTGACGCATTGAGCTGACGGGCGATTGCCCTTCGCAGTGGCATGTAGCCGAAAGGTTCGCCATATCCGGTAATGTGGTCACGATCCTTGCGCCAATGCCGTGCGGACAGCTTTGCCCATTGCGCCATGGGAAAGGCATCGAGCGCGGGCAGGGCGGTCACAAAAGCCTGGGATTTGTGGGGTAGACGTGAGCGGGGGGCGAAATCCGGAATGGCGTGTCGGGTCGCATGTGAAAGTCTCGGCTCAATTGCTACTGCGTCGCTCGTATCGGCAGATGGTCTGGGGGCGAGGCGCGCATTCAACGCTTCGCTGACGAAGGTTCCGGCGCCGACCCTGGCTTCCAGAAGTCCTTCGGAAATAAGACGGTCGACAGCATCGATGACAGTTGTCCGGGAAACGCCGATTTCCTGCGCCAGGGTTCTGGTTGCCGGCAATCGGTCGCCCGGTGTCAGCGCCCCGGTCAGAAGCAGGTCCCTCAGCGCCATGTATAGCTGGATCGAGAGCTTTTTTTCTGCGGTCTTGTCGATCTTGATCGATGACAGAACAGCGCCGGCGTGCCGTTTCATTGCGTTCTCCAAATTGGTATGAGTTTTTCCGCAAAAAGGACCTTATTTCAAGTCCAATTTCAGATAGATTGATCGCCCAAACCATGACAACGCCTGGCGGAGATGCCGCTCAAGGACCTGAAACTGATATGAAAATTCAATCCATAGAAACGTTTACGAATGAGTTCGTCTGTTTCGTCCGTGTGACGTCGGACAGCGGAGCTACCGGTTGGGGGCAGGTTGCGCCCTACTGCGCGGACATCACGGCGGAGGTCGTACACAGGCAGGTTGCTCCTTATGCGCTTGGTGAAGATGCATTCGACATTGCCCGCCTGATGGACATCATCCCCGACCGCGAGCACAAGTTTCCGGGGTCCTATCTTCGCCGTGCGATGGGGGGACTCGATACGGCCTTGTTCGATCTGCGCGGCAAGTTGGAAGGAAAGCCGGTTTGCGAGTTGCTGGGCGGAACACCGGGCAAGGTGCGGGCCTATGGCTCCTCCATGAAGAGGGATATTACCGCGCAAGACGAAGCTGACCGCCTCAAGAAGCAGCAGGATGAATTCGGGTTCACGGCATTCAAGTTCAGGATCGGCGCTGAATGTGGCCGGGGCCAGGACGAGTGGCCGGGCCGCACCGAAGAAATCGTGCCGACCATGCGCAAGTCCTTTGGTGATGAAACGGCTTTGCTGGTGGATGCCAATTCCTGTTACTCACCTGCCAAGGCGATCGAAGTTGGAAAGTTTCTGCAGGATAACGGCATTTCGCATTATGAGGAGCCGTGCCCCTACTGGCATTACGACCAGACCAAGCAGGTAACTGACGCACTTGAGATCGACGTCACCGGAGGAGAACAGGATTGCTCGCTGGTCGATTGGCAGCGCATGATCGATGAGCGGGTCGTCGACATCATCCAGCCGGACGTCTGTTATCTCGGCGGGATGGTGCGCACCATGCAAGTGGCGCAAATGGCTCATGAAGCGGGTCTTCCTTGTACGCCGCACGCCGCCAACCTGTCGCTGGTCACCTTGTTCACGATGCACCTGCTGCGCGCGATCCCGAACGCAGGCAAATATCTGGAATTCGCGATCGAGCAGGAAGATTACTATCCCTGGCAGATCGGCCTGTTCCCGTCATCGCCGTTCGATATTGTCGACGGCCATGCAACCGTGACGGATGCGCCCGGCTGGGGGGTCGAGATCAACCCGGACTGGTTGGCCAAGTCTACCTACAAAATCAGTTCCCTGGAGCGCTGAGATGTTGAACGCAAGCGAGCTTATTGCCGAATATGAGAAGACCGGCACCCTGGAGGCGTTGCCGATCGGTCATTTCATCGATGGAAGTTTCGCCCGCCCGGCCCACAACCGGACCATGGAAAGCTACGACCCGGGAAGGGGAGAGGTCTTTGCACGCTTCACCGCGGGCGGGGAAGGGGATGTCGATGAGGCTGTCCGATCTTCGAAAAGAGCGTTCGAGACGTCCTGGCGGGACGTATCTCCAGTAGAACGCGCACGTATTCTCCATCGTACTTCCGCACTCATCCTGGAAAATCTCGACCTTCTGGCGGTGGCAGAGACTCTGGACAGCGGCAAGCCGTTGCAAGAGGCCTATGGAGACGTGAAGGGTGCGGCGCGGACCTTTGAATATTACGCCGGAGCCTGCGACAAACTGCAGGGCGACAGTTTCCCGCTCGGTCCGGACTACGTCGGATACACGATCCATGAGCCGGTCGGTGTCACGGCACATATCATCCCGTGGAATTTTCCCATCTCGACGGCAGCACGCGGGTTTGCGCCAGCGCTTGCGGCCGGTTGTGCGGTGGTCGCCAAACCCGCTGAGCAAACACCGTTCACGGCGCTTTTGCTTGCCCGGTTGCTGTATGAGGCCGGCCTGCCCGCAGGTATCTGCAATGTGGTTACCGGAACCGGCGCCGAAGTCGGGGCTCCACTGACACGTCATGCCGATATCGACCACATCACGTTCACCGGGTCCGTGCAGACCGGTCGCACGGTGATGAAAACGGCTGCGGATGAGGTGACACGGGTGGTGCTGGAGCTTGGAGGCAAGTCTCCGGTTGTCGTTCTGAAGGACTGTGACAAGGATCAGGCGCTCAACGGAGTTCTGGGTGCAATTTTCGAAAATGCCGGGCAGATCTGTTCTGCAGGGTCGCGGCTGGTAATCGAAAGGAGCATTCACGAAGAGTTCGTCGCCGAGCTCGTCTCGAGAACGAAATCGCTCCAACTTGGGCACGGTCTTTCAAAACCGGACCTGGGGCCTGTCAATTCTGCTGAGCATCTTGCAAAGATCGAAGGTTTCCTCGATCGGGCGAAGGTGCGGGGCGCAGATGTCCTGACCGGCGGATCTGCCACCCATGATCCGGCATCGGGCAAGGGATGGTTCTTCGAGCCGACCATTGTCGACAGGGTGTCCGATAAGGATGAGCTGGCGCAGGAAGAGATTTTTGGACCGGTCCTGACGGTTCAAGTTGCCGAAGACGCCGACGATGCACTCCGGCTTGCCAACGATTGCCAATACGGTCTTGTTGCCGGAATCTACACGTCCGATTTTGCGAAAGCTCACCAGCTCGCCCGCAAGATCGATGCTGGACAAATCTACATCAACGAGTACTTCGCCGGAGGGATTGAGGTGCCGTTCGGTGGCAACAAGAAATCGGGATTCGGGCGTGAGAAGGGGCTTGAGGGACTTGCAAGCTACTGCAAGACCAAAAGCATAGCCGCAAAGATCGCGTAACTTCGCGCCGGACAAATTTTGTCGGGCTTGTGGGCCGGCTCAAGTTCCCCGAGCCGGCCCCTTTTTAAGTGAATTCACACTGGAAACTTGCGCCGCCTGAAAAAGTCCCACAGACCTTTGTTTACGGTCTCGGTTTTCAGGATCGTTTCCTTCACCAGCGAAATTTCCCGTTTGTTGATCGGACTCATTTTTCCGAACTTGATCGCATCCTTGTGGTCACTGATACGCATAAGGATTGTAGATGCATTGCGGCCTTCATTGTCGAACGAGTAGATGCAGTGATTGTACTTGTTCTTGAGCTTTAGCGTCTTGTGCATCGACTGGGTCAGCTCAAGCACTTCCTCGCGCAATGCAGGGTCCTGCCCTTCCATTTTGACCAGGCGCTCAACCAGATCAATTCTTGCGCGCGAGGTGTTGAGCGTCAGAAAGATGACAGTTGCAACGTCCTTCCTGACACCTGTCAGTCCTGCGATCATATGGATCAGCAGACTTTCCGTATTTGTCCAAGTGTAATTCAATCGTCCGACCAGGGTCAGGAACGTTTGAAAGTCATCACTGAATTCGCCTGTCTCCGTCGAACTCATTTCTACATCTCGATGATCGTTGCCCTTTGATCCGACTGAAGATAGATCGCTGCCGCTTCAGTCCGGTTCGATACACCGAGTTTGGAGATAATGTGATGAATGTGCAACTTGATCGTATGTTCCGACAGGGAAAGGCGGTCCGCGATGTTCTTGTTCTGATAGCCTTCGGAAATCAGATGGAGAACTTCAGACTCGCGCTTCGTGAGCTTTTTGCACAATCCGGCATGGGAATTGAAGCTCCGTTGATTTGCCGCTTGATCAATTTGCGAATTCGAATTGGCGGAATGCATGAACTTGATGGCGTCGGCAGGCAGGTAATGTCCACCGTTCAGCATGAGCCTGATCGCACCGAGCCACAGATCCACTCTCAAGTTCATCTGCAGGACGCTTTTGATCAGGCCGTTTTGAAAATACTCTCGAATGATCTTCGGAAAGGCGTGATCGTCATTTATCAGAAGACACAGATTTGCATCAGGAAAGTTTCTCCTCAGGCATGCAATCACGTCTTTGCGTTCTGCTCCGAAACTATCGTCGATCAAGAAGAGGCGCTTTGCGAACTCGGTCTGTTTTTCGGACCTGTACAGATCGCTCTTGTCGCTAATTCGAATAAAACTGCTGTCATTGATTTCGCGGTCAATGCAGTCTTCGAGTTCTTTGGGAAATTTATCTCTAGCGCCGATATAATAAATCGAGTCTTTTTTGTCATAATTGATGCTGCTCATGTTGAAAATACCTCCATTGAGCAGATGAAAAAATAAAACGTACTTCTAATTTCAAAATAGTTATGTCGAGTTTTTGCCTTTTCTGATTTCGATGTCTGGATTCGATCCTAACTTCCTTTACGTCCACTTTAGATGGTGATGATTTTTTGGAATGCCAAGGGCCTATCGCCTTGCGAGTTTAGAGATAATATTGGAAATAAATTTCAATGATTTAGTTTATGTCTATCGTCTATTTTCCAGAATCGCATATGATTTTTTGCAGGGTAAATGTACCTCTCGGACCGCTTTTGCGAGTTAGTTCCTGTTTCAATTCTGAGGATATATATTAAATCGCTCAATGGTTATATTAATAATTTGGTATATTCATGTTTCTAACGTAGCGTAATTTGCAGATTTCTCCCGTTTTTCCACTATCGTTTGATATATTTACCTGTCTGGAACTCGTTGGGGCTGAGTTGGTTAATATTTAGTAAACATTTCCAGCTTATTTCGGGACGGTAAGTCTGCCATTGTCGTAGCTGGCGGTTTGGATATAGATAAGAAATAATTTCGATGCTTAGATAGCACCTATATTTGATCTAATCTCACCCGCTGAAAGTAAATGGCGCAGCAAACGACGTTTGTCGATTGCTGTGAACGGGAGGTCTTTGACTTTCCTCCATTTGAGGCCGGAACGGAAGCGTTCCAACCAGAGGCAGACAGCTCAATGCAACTCGATAGAAGACGATTTGCCGGGCTGTCCTAAATCAGCACCTTAGAATGCGGCATTGGGCCTGAAGATGCGGCGCCCGATGACGGGAGAGGTGCGTCCAATTTGGGAGAACTACGATGTCACGTGGTAGACAAGGCCAGGTACAAGGCGAAGCGCAGGGTCAATTGCAGGGCCAGGCACAGGCTGAACTTCAGAAGCAGCTTCAGGGTCAATTGCAGGGTCAGGGACAAGGTCAGGGCCAGGGACAAGGCCAGGGTCAGGGCCAGGGTCAGCATCAGTCCCAGGGCATGCATTCAACGTCGCTCAATGCCAACGGTAACCTGAATGGCAACGGCAACCTGAATGGTAACGGCAACGCCAACGGTAATGGCAACGCCAATGGCAATGGCAACCTGAACGGTAATGCCAATGGCAACGCCAACGGCAACCTGAATGCCAACGGCAACATCAACTACATCGACAACGATGTGGACAACAAGGTTGAAAACAAGGTTGAGACTGAAGTCGATACCAAAGTTGAAACCGAAATCGAAGTTGACATCAAAATCGATCTCGATCTTTCCACGCTTCCCGACGATGACGATGTCATCGACGTGGAAAACATGGAAATCGGCCACATTTACGATTCCGTTGCACAGGTTGACGCGGTTGTTCAAGAAGCCGGAAACGGCGGCAACAACTTCAACCTCGACCAGATCAACAACATGGCCGACAACGACTTCCAGGGCTATGCCAGCGTCGGATTTGACGGTGGTGCGGCTGGATTTGGCTTTGTTGGTGATATCGGCATCGGCAATGACGACCTGGGCGGCGGTTTCGTTCAGGCTGCATACGCTGATGGCGGCACAGCTTATGCGAACGGTGCAACCGCTCGCGTCGGCGATGACGGCAACAACGACGGCGTTGGTGCGGCATCGGCAGACGGCGTCGTCAATCAGGAAGCATTCACTCAGAACATCGTTCAGGGTGCAAACCTGCAGTACAACAGCGCAAATATCGTAGGTGGAGATTCCACAACATCTGACGATGGCGATATGGGCTAAGTCATAAAACAATGCCGGTTCGCGCGACCTCCGCGCGGACCGGCTCTTATTGTGCACGCGGTAGAAGGCCCAAGTGACCTTCGGCGCCAGGCGTTGAACAGGTCCCGTTCTCGCTGCAGGGAACCATGCAGTCGGGAGAAGTATTATGTTACAAAATGGTGTTACCGAACTGATCTGGCATTTCGCCGGATATCTTCACTTAACAGATGAGTTAGCTCGCGCACGATCTCAGTACGAAGACCTGAGAGCGATGCGCAACGAACTGGAACTCCAGTTCGATGAAACAGGTCACGAAACAGATCCGGGTGAACTGGAACAACTTAGCTCGGGAAGGACAGATGTCCATTGGCCAAGCTTTGACCAGATTTCCCAGATTGTCGATCCAGCCTGGTACCGGTTCCTGACGACCGATCCCCAGCGCTTTACCTTTGATCTCGGATCAGATCCTTACTTCAAACCATTTTTCCCTTTTAGCATTCCCTTTTCCTTCAACTATGTCGAAGGCCCCAATGTCACACGCCAGGAATGGGGGCACGAAACCAATGTCGATCTCGATCAGCTGAATATGCTGAACGACAACGACAGTTTCGGTGTTCGTGAGGGACTCAGCCTTTACGCAGTCTCCGGTATCAACGTGCATTACGAAATGGCGACGATGCGCGAGATCGCTGAAGAAGCGATCCCCGAGCACCTTTTCCCGAAAGGTGGCGGCAATATTCATGTTGTCGGTTCGAATCTTGCCGAAGCGCAGCTGGCAAAGCTGAATTCCGGGGAAGAGCCCTCGACCCTGGAAATGGGTCTCTACGTCAACGGCGTCCTGCAGGACGAGGAAGAAACGGAAGAGACCGAAACGGAAACATCCGATGCGGATGATCGCAGAGAAGGGGCGCCGCCGCCCATTCCGGAGCAGCCGGATGGCTGGGCGCCGGGCGATCCAGGACTGGTTGGGGCGGAAACCGGCAGCAACACGGTCTACAACGCAGCTGTCATTGTCGATGCTGACGAAGGTGTTGGGACTTTTGTTGTTTTCGGAGACTATTTCCGGACCAACACCATAGCGCAGGTCAACGTTTACTCCGATAGCGATCACATCCAGATCGGCAATCCCGGAGCAGGTTTCTCGCTTTCCCTGTCGCTTGACGGGAATGTAACGACAAACTCCGCCAATTTCTCCAGGGAATCTCTTCTGGACGAAGCAATCGACTTCCGTGGCTTCACCGGATTTTTCTGGAACATCGATATCTCATACGGCGACTATTACGACGTTAAGAGCCTGTATCAGGAAAACGTTCTCTACTCCAACGACATCCTCTATCAGACGTCGACTGCCTCTCACCAGCGCGTAATGGTCGACGCCAACGGCCAGACCAATGCCGCAATCGTTGAAGACTGGGGAAACAGCTATGACCTGATCGTGGTTCTGGGGAGTTACTTCTCCGGTAACTTCATTCACCAGACCAACGTTCTGCTCGACAACGACTGGGTCGTGATGGCGTCTCCGGGTGTGGGAGGATCGCAAACCCTTTATGGCGGTCAGAACGAGCTTTCGAACGAAGCGGCAATCACTTCCTATGGACTTGATAGCTTTGGAAGCATTTCCGCCGGTTTTGAGGCTTTCTTGCGCAGCTTGGAAACAAGCAACCGCATTGACCCTGAAGACTGGTGGTCGTTCTCGGGCTCAGGCTCGGGGAAAATGAACGTCCTGTTCGTGACCGGCGATTACTACGACATCAACTTCATCAAGCAGCTCAACGTCATTGCTGATTCAGATGCGGTCATGCAGGTCGGAGGTGATGGTTCACATCAGTTCCTTTCGACCGGTGGCAACACCCTGACCAACTTTGCAACCATCATCGATGTCGACGCCTATGGCGATCAGTATGTCGGCGGCGAAGTTTATGAGGAATGGACGCTGGTTCAGACCAACGTCATCGGTTCCGAAGACGATGAAGTTGTTTACGGCGACGCTGAACAGCTTGCCAACGAAGTCGTCGCATTCGCCTACGCGCCTGAAGAGGAAAGCGAGCAGACCGAAACAGGTGTTGCACCTGCGTCGTCGTCCTCAGGCGATGAACTCGGGCAGTTGATGGCCTGACACAAGTCGGGTTGGCGGACATTCAAACCGTCAACCCAATTATTTTTGAAACAGCACTTTTCGTGAACCCGCCAAAACAAAAGAAAAATACCGGTGGGGATTTGGGAGACTATTGATGAGGTTCGATGACGAAGGTTCCGGCCTCAGGGCCGGAGAAAATGACGGAACCGCAACAGAGGTAGCCTCTGCTCCCACTGAGGGAGATGCGATTATCCAGTCGCTCGTCAAGCGCATGCGCGAACAAAACCAGACGGAAACGCACGACGCTGAAAAACCCGAAACCGATAACGAAGCAACCGATGACCAGGAAAGCGCCGAACCCGACGCTGATGTTCCTTCACCTGCCGATGAAGATCTGAAATCCGACGACGATATGGAGAATGATGCGGAGCCGGAGATCGAGAACGATGTGGGGCCGGAGCCGGAAAAGGTCATTGAAATCGAAGCGGACGCACCTGAAAAGGCCGGGGCGGACGAGACCATTTCTGCCGAGAAACAGCCTTCTGATTGGCCACTTTCTGATAGTTCAGATCCGTCGTCGTTTGTTGATCAATATCCTGCGATCCGAAATGCGACCGGTCAGATCAGTTCAGAACAATCTGCGGAAACGGAGCAGGTGGTCAAAACGGCAAAAGCCGAAACCGCTCAGACTTCTTCTGTTGCAGCCAATCTCAACACGCAAGAGACGGAACAGCAGGTTTCTCAGGCTGGAGCCGCGATGTCCGCAGGGCCTGCCAATTTCAGCAATCTTGCATATGCGGTGCCGGGGAGTACGTCCTCATTTGCTTCAGTAGCGGCCGCACAACCTAAAGAAATCACCATTAATCCCGCCGGCGAGCGGGAGGACAACGCGCCTCAGCTTCGCCTCGTCGATGACAAAAGCGACGATACTCCGTCGGAGGCTCCTCAGATCGAAGTGGAAGCCAAGGCTCCAACCGTTGAGGCTGAAGCGCGCATTGAACCAAAACCGGTAAAGGATCGTCCGGCACCGAATGTTCCTCCTGTTATGCCGGACGAGAGCACCAAGAAACGCCTGCCGTCTGCCCGGCAAACAGACGCAGGCGGCGGAAATGGGACCGGTGGGGGAAAAGGCCGCGGCGGCGGTGGCGGCGGTGGTGGCGGTTCGGGCGGCGGAGGTTCGTCATCCGATTCCAATCTGGGTAAACGCCACTACGATCAGAACTTCCGTGAAGTCCTGACCAAAGGTCTTTCCCGGTGCCGGCGCAGTCTGATTACCGTCGGCATTTTTTCCTTCTTCGTGAACGCTCTTTTGCTGGCAATCCCGATCTATCTGTTCCAGATCTCCGACCGGGTCCTGACCAGCCGCAGCCTGGACACGCTGGTCATGCTGTCGGTGCTGGTCGCCGGTTTCCTGCTGGTTCACGTACTGTTGGATATGGCCCGCCGTCTCATTTTGATGCGCATTGCGGTTGAAACGGAAACCAGGCTCGGGCCGTCGGTGCTCAGTGCCGCGGCGAAGGCCTCCCAGAACGGCTCGAACCGCGAATACCAGACGCTCGGTGACCTGCAGCAGATGCGCAGCTTCATCACTGGTCCGGTTCTGTTGAACATGTTCGATATTCCGGTGATCCCACTCTATATGCTTGCGGTCTATCTCATTCACCCGCAGCTGGGATACATCGTCACCTGCACCGGTCTCACGTTGTTGGTGATCGCGCTGATCAACCAGAAGGTAACAGCCGTTCCCTTCGGTCAGGCAAATGCGTATGGCATGCGGGCGAACCTGCAGGCCGATGCAATGTCG
Organism: Roseibium sp. SCP14; assembly: GCF_040329475.1. Taxonomy (NCBI): domain Bacteria; kingdom Pseudomonadati; phylum Pseudomonadota; class Alphaproteobacteria; order Hyphomicrobiales; family Stappiaceae; genus Roseibium; species Roseibium sp. SCP14. The sequence continues at coordinate 549,660 of NZ_JBDZYH010000002.1, read as the reverse complement.
CGCAACGCCCAGGTGATCAACGCCATGGGCATGATCCCCGAAGGCGTTCAGATCTGGGGCAAGGAAACTCTGGAGTCTCTCAGGGCCCAGGTTCTCGCCCAGGACCGCAACGTGATGATGTCGGCGATCTCCAAGTTCGTCAGGCTGTGTACCCAGATTGCACTGCTTGGTTGGGGAGCGTGGCTTGCGCTGAACAATGAACTGACCGGTGGTATGCTGATCGCAGCCTCTATCGTCGGCAGCCGTGCCCTTGCGCCAATTGAAGGTGCGATCGAAGGATGGCGTGGCTTCATCCAGGCGCGTTCCGCCTATGCGCGCATCCGCACCTTGCTGCTCAATTCGCCTCTGAATCTGGAACGGCTGCGGTTGCCGCGCGCCAAGGGGAGAGTGACGGTCGAGCGCATTCTTTATGTGCCGCCACCGACCAAGAAGGTTATTCTGAACGGTATTTCGTTCCACCTTGAGCCTGGCGAGTCGCTTGCGATCGTCGGCGCTTCGGGGTCCGGCAAATCGACGCTTGGGCGCATGCTGGTCGGATCGATCGTTCCCACTGCGGGCAATGTCCGGCTCGACCATATGGATCTTCGCAACTGGGATCCGCGTCAGTTCGGTGAAAGTGTCGGCTACCTGCCGCAGGATGTGCAGCTGTTCCCGGCGACCATCAAGGCCAACATCGCGCGCATGCGTGAGGACGCCAATGATGATCAGATCTTCGAGGCAGCGGAAACCGCGGATGTGCATGAGATGATTTCTCAGTTTGCTGCCGGATACGAAACCCAGATCGGCGTCGACGGCGCGCCGTTGTCGGGTGGGCAGAAACAGCGCATCGGTCTCGCCAGGGCCTTCTTCGGCAATCCCCGGATGGTTGTTCTCGATGAGCCCAACTCCAATCTCGACGTACCTGGTGAGCGCGCGCTTGCCCGGGCGCTGACACGCGCCAAGTCGAAGGAGATCACGGTGATCGCGATCACGCAACGTCCCAGCCTGCTCAAGAATGTCGACCGGATCATGATGTTGAAGGAAGGCACCGTACATGCATTCGGTCCGCGCGACGAGATGCTGAAAGTGTTGCGTAAGGGAAATAACAGCGGCGCAATCGAAAACAACAACAACAGCTTGCCGCCGCAGTAAGCACAATTGAATTTCACATAGTCCGGCTATGTGGTTTGCAGATGCAGGAGTGTTGAAGTCATGTCCTATCTGGCTATGTGCGAGGATTGGGACCGTCAGATTGCTAAAACAAACGGCCGTGTGAAGATGTTCGGATACGGTCTGCTTGGAGCATGCGTCTTCGGTTTCGGGATCTGGGCCAATGCCGCTCCCATCACCGGTGCGGTCGTTGCCTCCGGCGTGTTTGTGGCAACAGGTGAAAACAAGATCGTTCAGCATTTTGAAGGCGGTGTGATCAAGGATATCAAGGTTCGAGAGGGCGACCGTGTCGAACCGGGTCAGACCCTTATCGTTCTGGACGATGTTGCGCCGCGCGCCGAACTGCGGCGTCTCGAGCTGCGTTATACGCGACTGAAAGCGATGGAGGCGCGCTTCCAGGCCGAAATGAATTGGGAGTCGGAAATCGGCATGCCCGAGGCGATTGTCGGTCAGCGTGAGAACGATAGCGAAGTGGCTGCGATCATCGATGCCCAGAGCCTGACCTTCCAGGCCAGGCGGAATACGCTGGTCAGTGAGATTGCGACCCTGGAAGACGGTATCAATGCGCTGCAGGAACGTATCACCGGCAGCACCGTTCAGCTTCAGGCGGTCAAGGACCAGCTGGCCCTGATTGACGAAGAACTGGTCGACAAGTCGGCACTGCTGAAGAGTGGCCTGATCCGCAAGCCGGAACTTCTGGCCTTGCGCCGGGCCAAAGCCAACCTTCATGGTGAAATCGGCCGGTTGACAGGTGAGATCGGCGATGCTCGCGAGCGAATATCCCGTATTCGCGAGCAGATCCAGGTGGCCCGGAACACGGCAATCAAACAGGCCGTCGATCAGATGCACGAAGTTCATTCCGAGCTTGACGATGTGCGCGAGCGGGTTCGTTCCGCGCGCGCCGTCGTGAACCGCGTGAATATCACCGCGCCGGTCGAGGGCATCGTCGTGAAACTGGGCTACCACACTTCAGGTGGTGTTATTGAAGCGGGCAAGAACATCCTTGAGATCGTGCCGCTTCAGGAAGAGCTGCTGATCGAGGTTCCGGTCCGGCCGCAAGACATCGATAACGTGCGCAGCGGACAGCGGGCAACCATTCGCCTGACGGCCCTGAGCCAGCGCGTTACACCGATGGTCGAGGGGACGGTCATCTATATCTCTGCCGACGCTCTGCCGAATGATATAACAACCACCAAGCAGACAGGGTCCGAGGACGCTTACGTTGCCCGTATCCGCCTTGATCCGTCGGCCCGGGAAATTGTTCAGAATTTCACTCCAACACCGGGTATGCCTGCGGAGGTTTTCATAACGACGTCCGATCGGACTTTCTTTGAATACCTGACCAAGCCTATCCAGGATTCCATGTCACGGGCGTTCCGTGAGATCTAGGATGGAAAAGAATGCGCCGGAGGCGATTGCCTCCGGTATTTCTTGTTAGGGCGTGTTTGGTGGTGATGAAGCTCGGAAGTGACAGGGCGGTCAGACAATCAAGTAGCAGGAAAGCCCGGGGGCAAACTGCTTGGCACTCCGAGACGTAAAAGTCTCATTTTCAGAATCCCGTTTGATATTTACTGGCGGTCTGGCGTTCACTACGCAGTCCAATCCTTTTCAGCGCGAGCTGACGCGCCGGCTCAAGGGTTTCCCCGGGTTTCGGCTGCATTGTTTTAGTGATACCAGTTCTCGTGACGATCCTGCGGATGCGCAATGCTGAGCAGGGGGCGTTCGAAATACTCCGACCAGAGTTCGCGAATGTCATTGTCATCCATCATGCGGCGGGGCTCACTGGTCGTTGCCGTGACGTCAAAATCCGAATGACCGGAGCTGAACCACTGAAACCCTCCTTGGGCCGTCAGGGCATTTTCCAGTTTTCCGGCATTTTGACAGCCGCGCACAAAATCGCGATGGCCATTTGCACTTAACAGACACGCCTCCTCTCCGACGAGCTCACCGGGAAGACCCGTGATGTCCTGCCAGGCGTCAGCCTGAACGTTGCCAAGCGCTTCGGATCCGATTGAATGGACGCGCCGTTGGGCGATCAAGGTAATCAGCATGGTCAGGAAACCAACCATATAGGCATCCATCCAGCGATCATCGGTAATGTGTCCGTTGTCGAAGCGAGTTCGTTCCACCAACGGTTTTATGGTTGTGACAGCGGCCCGTCTGGCTCGCCAGCTTTTCCAAAGCTCCAGCATGGCGCTTTCCTCACCTCGCCGGCTGCATTTCTCGAAAGTCCCGTAAAGTATGGGATAAGGAAAATAAGCAACATCCAGCTATCACTGGACAGAATACCATTTTCGATGCCGGTTGAGGATATCGAAAGTGCTCACTTTTCTTGGTTTCTCGGGCAATTTTCATCGAAAAAGGCAGTCTTGATACCGTTGGGGCGGTAACGAGATTTCTGGTTAGACTCCATTAGATGTTTTTCGGTGCTTCTTGCGTCTTTTCACATAAGGCATTTCTAATGAAGACGCTGATTTTCGATCTGTTGGAAAACATGGAATCAGACTTCCGAAATTGATCCCGTGACGGCACGCAAACCGGCTGATGTAGTGCGCAACTTCATTTGGCAAATCGCGCAACTTCACTTGGCATACAGTTTTTGAGTGATTTCAACCCAGCGAGGCTGAAGGGTGAGTTTTCCAAAAGGGCGACGACAGCGGGAGCAGCGTAACTTGCCTATTCGCTTGGTGTAAATGTGCCAGCGTTGATGTCACCATGCTCGCTCAGGTTCATATTTTGGAAGTTGGCAAAGTTAGCTCTAGATGGACGAAAGGCAACCACATGCCACATGTTTCGGAGCAGTTTGCGATCTGTGGAACTGCGAACGCGAGCGCTTAAAGAAACCGCACTGCGATTGCCATAATCACCAAGGAGGGTCCTAAAGGATCACATCGCCGCTATCGAGCAGGGCCAGGCTCATATTGTCGATGAACAGGATGTCTCCGTCTCCGAAGTCAAGACGAAGACCGGAGGGACGGTCGCTGGCCAGTGCCTGCAGGGCTGCGAAATCCGCAAGCGCGAAATCCGTCACATCAAGCTGATCGCGATCGTTTTCAAAATCCTTGATAGTGTCGCTGTCGTCCCCAACCTTGAACACAAACGTGTCCTTGTAGCCGTCGCCGGTCGATCCGCCCGAGCCGCCACGCAGGATATCGTTGCCGGCACCTCCGGTGATCGTGTCATTGCCGTTTTCGCCGACGATCCAGTCGTTGCCAGCACCTCCGGTGATCGTGTCGTTGTTGCCGCCGCCGTAAATGCTATCGTTGCCGTTGCCGCCGTCGATCGTGTCGTTGCCGCGGTTGCCCTTCAGGCGATCATCGTCGCGGTTGCCGAACAGCTGATCATCGCCCTGGCCACCATAAAGGAAGTCGTTGCCCGATCCGCCTGACAGCGTGTCGTTGCCGCCGAGGGCAACAAGCGCATCAACGCCCGCGCCGCCCGACAGATCATCAACGTCATCGCCACTTCTGAGATTGTCGTCGCCGTCGCCGCCCAACAGCGTGTCGGAGCCGCCGAGGCCACGTAAAACATCATTGCCGTCGCCGCCGTCCAACACGTTGTTTCCCGTTGTTCCGGCAAGACGATCACCGAAGTCCGATCCGGTCAGGTTTTCAATGGAATCGAAGCTGTCCTTGCCTTCCCCGCTGCCTACATTGCGACCGCTCCACCGCAAATCGACATTCACTGCCCCCAAGGCATTCTCGTAAGACGCCGTATCCGTTCCCGTGCCGCCATTCAGAGCGTCGTTGCCGGCACCTCCCAGAAGTGTATCGTCACCTGCCTCACCAAACAGAACATCGTCACCATCAAAGGCTGAGATCAAATCGTTACCAGAGCGAGCCCATAACCAATCGACAACACCTGAACCTATTAGTGTGTCAACGGAATTGGTTCCCGTTTGCACAGCGCCACCAATTTCGACTGCTCCCAGGTCGACACTTTGACCAACCAGTCGCGGAACACCTCTGGCGTCAATTGGCAGAGTTTCTGCAGTGTTTGCATTGTCATCAACGTCCAAGGTGTCCAACGGAAGACTTGCAACAATACCAGCGTCAACTGCCGGCCCCGACAGGTTCAATGTAACCGTTTGAATCAGTCCTCCATTATCGCTCAGGACACCCGATACTAGACCTGCGACTATTTTGGTTTGCTCAAAAACATCGCTCGCCGCTGCGTTGGCGACGTTATCGCTTCCACTCGCGTTGAAACCAAGCGTATTTGTGCCGATCAAGTTGAAACCAGTGAAACTGGATGCATTGCTGTTTGTAACACCCGTGACACCAAGCTCATTGAAATCAGTTTGTGCGCTGTCATTGCCCAAAATAATGCTATTGGCAATATTGAAGAAGCTCCACACTCCTCCAGCGACAGAATCTGCTCCGTGCGTCTTATTTCCAGTCAGAGTGCTGTTCACGATGCTGTCTGCAGAACTGATTGCTCCACCGTGTGATCGATCTCCGAACGTCGCATTGTCCACAAAGGTAGAATTGACTAGGCTCTTCGCACCAGCGAGTGCACCGCCGCGGGAATCTTCACCAGTTGTGAAGTTTTCAGCGAATGTCGCGTTCACGATAGAAACGCTGGTAATGGAGACTGCGCCTCCACCACTGTCATCACCTGATGTGTGGTTTCCGACGAACTCGGAATTTTTGATCACTGACACGTCTGAAGAAGAACTTCCGGCCAGAGCTCCGCCGTCAGAATCTAGACCTAGAGTGTAATTGTTGGTGAACTTGGAATTTGTGACAGTCGTTAGGAGTCCCGTGTAGACTGCGCCGCCACCAGACCTGAAACCCTCTGTTCCATTTCCAGTAAATTCAGAACTTTCGATTACTGCGGTCGTAGCTGAAATTGCACCACCTAGTGAATTGTCTCCAAGCGTCTTGTTGTTCTCTAAGACGCTGCTTGTGACATTGACGTCCAAGCTTCTCAATGCTCCACCCGATGCTCCCCGCCCGTCAGTGGAATTGTTTGTAATGGTCGAGTCTGAGATGGTGATCTCGCCCGAACTGGTTGAGGCATAAAGTGCACCTCCTGCTGAACTTTCACCACTGGTAGAGTTTCCGGACAGAGTGCTGTTTTCAACCGTAATACTCGTCGCACCAAGTATACCGCCACCGATAGCGCCCATTCCGGTAGCTTGATTGTCTGAGATAACGCTATCGCGCACGAAGACGCTATCAGCCGTGCTAACTGCGCCGCCTGCGCTTCCGCCACCATTTGTGTCGAGCCCCAAAGCTTTGTTACTAGTGAGTGTGGAGCGTTCGATAAGCACGTCAGCATTGGATGTCGATACGCCACCGCCGCCTCCAAATGAGATATTATTCGACAATTCAGAGTCGCGGATCGTAAGACTGCCATTTGTGACCCTTACTCCCCCACCAGAACCCCAAGAGGCCAAATTGCCAACAATGTTCACTTGATCGAGGGTCAGGTCAGCAGCCCCTGTTATCGCCCCTCCGGTCGTACCGCTTCCTTGAGCGTGCCCCCCCGTCAGAGTGAGGTCCTTCAAGACAAAAGTTGCGCCCGAAACAGAAAATATTTGGGAATTGTCAGACATGAAGTCTGGTGCGTTGCGATCGCTTATCGAAGAAAGATCGGTAATATTGCTGCCAGCCAGCGTCTCATCATCCGCGTCAGTATCTCCGCTAATGACAATATCTGGTGCAGTTGTGCCATCAATCGTAAGATCTTCACTGATCTGCATGATGCCATGCTCAAGCCGGATCAGGCTGCTATCTCCGCCCAAGAATGAAAAAGCGCCACCGAAGGAAATCGTGTCCGGTTCTGCGGTCTTGTTAGCAAGTCCAATGGCTTCCCGAAGCGAAAGACCAGAACCATCTGAGCTATCGAGCCCGTTGTCTTCAAATGTTTCGTCCAAATGCGTCGTGACTATGTAATGTGCCAAAACATCTCTCCCCAGAAACTAATATGTAAAATTCGTCGTCTATAGCGTAAACTGAACGAGACCTTCTAAAGTCTCTTTTCGAGCTATCGAGCGATCCAAAGCTCGTGTTGTCTAAGAAAACAAGACCTTGCCTAATCCGGCGTCCTTGTCTCAGTCGGCAAAAGCGCTTAAGGCGACACGGGCTCACGAAACTAAAGTAACTATTCTTTGCCCCTCCAGTGCGCCTGCGACGTAAACAAATCGCTCGCGTTAACTGTAAAGCCTCGCCTAGTCAGCCGTTGTTTTGTTCTCGAGATGGCCGACGCGAGTGTTAATATTCATTAACTTAGCCGCTGCAGCTCTCGCTTGCAACTCAGAGTGAAGTGTCAATAATTTGAAGCGCATAGACAATTTCTACAGGCTATTGAGCGCATGCCGACACTGACCGTAAGTGAAGCCGTTTCAAATGTGATTTCAGACTTTGCTGGCACGCAGATCGGTCAAGAACTGCGAGCCCTCTCCCTACGGCTGCAATCGCCATTGTGACTTTGCTGACAGTCCTCTGGAGAGGATCAATCGCAACCAGACAAGCTGAAGAACAATAACGGCAGAACGATAGCCGCGATGATGCGGAAATGGTTCTATTGTTGGAGAAAGCGATAGATTTTGTAAGTGGTAACGATCCCCAAAAAGTTGGCGTCGGGCTAGCAATGCTCGAGACTGTCGCGCTAGGCTCTCAAGAAGAATATGCTTTGATTGCTCTCGAAGTGATTTTTGATCAAATCGCCATAAATCATAACTTTCCGGTCAGTGTAGCTAGGCGCAATTTGCACCAAATAAATCGTTCATTTGAGCAGGCACGAATAAAACGAAACCGAAGCCTAAAAAAAACGGCTACTCGACTTGTCAGGTGTAAAATTGGGGGGCGGCGGAAGTCTGCCAGACTTTTGAGTATTACGAGCACTTTCCGATATCCTCAATTAGTGGGACCAGAATACGTTCGTCCAGCCCTGTGGAATTTAGCAGGTACCTTGAAAGTGGGGGCATTCACTGCGACGAGACGGAGTTCTCTTCAGCCTACCCATTCGCGAAGACTTGTCCCCCATTGAAAATAGCGAGTCGAGAAGGAAACACCTATTTGGGTTTCAAATTCGCTGAACTCGATCTGGACCTCCTTGGAGGAGACCACAGGTTTGTTCGTAGTGATGTTTCAGGTGCAGAAATAAATCGTTGGTCTATAGAAAGATGTGAGTTTGACAATTGCACCTTCGATATCGACAATCCACCTGAAATTTGGAACGAAACGGATGGTGAATACACAGTAATCGATGACCCCGACGAGATTGAAATCGAAACCCCGTTCAGGATCAAAGACGATATTCCATTTTAGCTATCCGCATAATTTTTTGCTAACTGGCTCCGAACCTGCCCTGTTGGTGAAAGCTGTTTCTAAGTTCGTACCAAGGATTGGAAGTTGGAACTTACAGCATCTCAAAGTTGCTACCTTCGAGACTGAACATTTTTCCGATTTTCCCAAATAATCGCTGATTTCGGCCATTTTGGGCCAAATGAAGTTACGCGATTGTCTTCCCACAAAGTGCCCGGGAACGGCAGAAATCCACCAAAAATCACTTAATCCCGGATAAGCCCATTTTGGCCAAGTGTTCTTGCGCGTTACATGTTGGTCCGGAGAGCGCTTGTCTTTCGCTTGTTATGCGTCCTCTGGTTCAGTTTCAGTTTTTACGTTTTCAAAAAAATTAATTAAAACAGAGGCTTATATAAGATTTAAGCGTTGTGAAAAATTATGTCTGACATAATGTTTACAATGTCTGACAAAGTGATATGGTTTTGACAGCTACAAGAAAGGTCGAACGCGGTCCATGCCGGAAAAATCACAGCAGAAAAATCTCGCCACTGGCGCGGAGATGGCCGAAGAGCCTCGCGATGTTCCGCATGCCCTCATCAAATTGATCGAGGAGGAGGGGCTGAAAGTCGGTGATCGCCTGCCACCGGAACTGGAGCTTGTACGCCGGCTTGGGTTCGGGCGTTCGACTATCCGTGAAACACTGAAGACCTGGGAAAGCATGGGCGTGGTCAGCCGCAACAAGGGTGCGGGAACCAGGCTGATCGCGGAAGTCTCAAGAAACACGCTCCGCGTCGCGCTCACGATCAAGCATGAAGCTGAAAGCCTGTTGCGCATGCAGCAGGTGCGTCGGCCTTTGGAGATCGAAGCTGTACGGATCGCCACACGTCTTGCCACACCGGATCAGCGCCGGATCATCAATGCGCGTGCAGCGGAGTTGATGGCCGTTTATGAAGCCGGCGAAGACTGGCGGCCTGCCGACCATCGCTTCCACAAGGCAGTGCACGAGGCGACCGGAAATTCGTTGTTCGAGCAGATTATCGAGCAGATTCTCAAGTGTTTTCACGACATTTACGAAACGCCATTCGGAAAGCCTCATCTGGGTGAGGCGTCGATCCCACTGCATCGGCCTCTGGCAGACGCGATCATCGCCGGGGACGAAGACCGGGCTGCGGAATTGACCGCAACCATCATCGACATGGTTTGTGCCGAAACGCAGGAAATTGCCGAGGAACACAATGGCTGATCATTTCTCGGACGGATTTTCAATGGACACTTTGCTGGCAGCCGCAGCAACCGGATTCGGTGGGGCCGTTGTGCCGCCGATCGTGCAGACGTCGCTGTTTTCCTTTGACAATTACCAGGCGTTTGAAGACCGGATGGCAGGTCGCTCCGGCGATCCTCTCTACACGCGTGTGCAGAACCCGACCGTGGCGGTGTTGGAAAAAATGGTGGCCGAAGCCGAAGAGGGCGAGGCCGCCGTTGGTTTTGCTTCCGGCATGGCAGCGATTTCGTCGACGGTTCTTGCGCTCGTACGTCCGGGTGACCGGATCGCCTGTGTCGAACATGTTTATCCGGATGCGTACCGTCTGTTTGAGCGTTTGCTGCGCCCATTCGGGGTTGAAGTTACCTACCACCCGGTCGAGGAATTCGAAAACAATTCGGACCTGCTTCGCGGCGTGAAACTGGCTTATCTGGAAAGTCCGAACACGGTTGTCTTCCAGGCGATGGACCTGCCGAAGGTTTCTGCTCACGCCAGGAGGCACGGAACTTTGACGGTGATCGACAACTCCTGGGCGACACCCGTCTTTCAGCGTCCGCTGACGCTTGGGATCGACATCGTTCTTCATTCCGCATCGAAATACCTGTCGGGGCATTCGGACACGGTTGCTGGCATCGTCATTTCCCGGACGGAGCTGATTGACAGGATCCGGGATCTTTCGCTCTCGCTATTGGGCGGAAAGCTGGCGCCGTTCGAAGCGTTTCTGCTGACCAGGGGGCTGCGAACCCTTGGTGTGCGCATGCGTCAGCACCAGGCCACCGCAAACACATTCATTGACCGGCTCTCGCAGCATGAACTGGTTCGCAAGGTGATGTCACCGGGGCCCAATACCGTACCCGGTCTCACGGGACGTTCCGGCCTGTTGTCAGTGGAGTTCGACGAGGCTGTCGATATTCCCAGCTTTGCGGACGCCCTGAAACTGTTCCGGCTTGGGGTCAGCTGGGGAGGTTTTGAAAGCCTTCTGCTGCCGACGCAGATCGCTCTCAATCAATCTGGCGAGCAGAACTCTCTGCAACGCTTCGGAGTTTCGGGGCGGATTGTGCGTCTCAGTCTTGGATTGGAGGATCCAAACGATCTTTGGGCCGATTTTGAGCAGGCCCTCAGTCAAAGCGTCAATCGAAAATAAGGCGTACCGAAAAACACATCAGGGAAAGTGGAGGAGATTATGAGAAAGTTACTTGGCGCAATTAGCGCGATCGCCGTCATGGCAACAACTGCAGCGCATGCAGAAACCCTGAAATTGGTTGAAGTGATCACCAGCCCGGAACGCACGGCAGTTCTACAGGGTCTGGTCGATGAGTTCGAAGCCGCAAATCCGGGAACGGAAGTAGAGATCGTTTCGCTGCCGTGGGGACAGGCGTTCGAAAAGTTCGCAACTATGGTGGCCGGTGGCGATATCCCGGATGTCGTGGAAATGCCTGACCGCTGGGCAGGGATCTACAAGGACAAGCTTGTCGATCTGAACGACAAGATCGCCAACTGGGAACACGGCAAAACGCTGACCCAGAAGACGCTCGACATGGGACGTCAGACAGATGGTGAAACCGCTCGGATGATCCCGTACGGCTTCTATCTGCGCGCGCTGTTCTACAACAAGAAACTGCTCGAGGAAGCGGGCGTGGAAGCACCTCCGAAAACCATGGAAGAGTTCATGGCGGCTTCCAAGGCGGTTTCCGAGCTGGACGGCAAGTACGGTTATTGCCTGCGCGGTGGTCCGGGCGGCCTGAACGGCTGGATCATGATGGCCGCGACCATGAACGGCGACAACACGTTCTTCGATGAAAACGGCAAGAGCACTCTCAATCAGCCAGGGTCCGTTGAAGGTATCCAGTTCCTGATCGATCTTTACCAGAAGGGCTATGCTCCGAAGGATGCCGTCAGCTGGGGCTTCAACGAAATCGTTGCTGGTTTCTATTCCGGTACCTGTGCGTTCCTGGATCAGGATCCGGATGCCCTGATTGCCGTTGCCGAGCGCATGGATGCAGATGACTTTGCCGTCGTGCCGATGCCGGTCGGACCTGGCGGTAAGGCCTTCCCGACCATCGGATTTGCCGGATGGGCGATGTTCGACAGCACCAAGGACGAGGATCTCTCCTGGAAGTTGATTGCGCATCTTTCCAACCCTGAAGCCAACAAGACCTGGGCGAAGCGCGTTGGCGTCATCCCGATCCATGAAGGTGCCGAGCAGGATCCGCACTTCAAGACCGAGCAGTTTGCCGGTTGGTTCGAAACCCTCAATGGCGACCAGTACATTCCGACGGTCATGCCGACCTATCTGGAACAGTTCGGTTACTTCGCAGATTCCATTGCTCTGGAATCCAGCCAGGAAGCCCTTCTGGGTCAGGTGAGTGCTCAGGATGTTGCCGATCAGTGGGCAGAGTTCCTGACGGAAGAATATGCACGCTGGAAAAAGTCACAATGACAGCAATAGCTGACAGCGCGTCCGGGGAAACCCGGGCGCGCGGCTCCTTTTACTTCCGCTACATGGTGGAGCCTTATCTCTACCTGTCCCCGGCAATCATCCTGATTGCACTTGTGATGCTGGTGCCGCTTGCCATCGGGATTTCCTATGCCTTTCAGGCAGTCAATCTGTTGCGACCCTTCCAGTCAGGTTGGGTCGGGTTTGAGAATTTCCAGGCGCTGTGGAGCGACAGGAAATTCTGGCTCGCGCTGACCAATACCTTCTGGTGGACGATCGGTTCCATCACCTTTCAGTTTTTTCTCGGCCTCGGCCTGGCGCTGCTGTTGAACACACATTTCTACGGCAAGCGACTTGTGCAGGCCCTTGTCTTCCTGCCATGGGCGGTTCCGACCTTCCTGTCGGCGTTGACCTGGGCGTGGCTCTTCAATCCGACCATCGGACCCTTGCCGCACTGGCTCGCCGCGCTTGGCATTCTTTCCGAACCTTTCAACATTCTCGGCGACCCGAACCTGGCCATGTGGGGGCCGATCACGGCCAATGTCTGGTTCGGTATTCCGTTTTTCGCGATCACACTTCTCGCCGCGTTGCAGTCCATTCCGGGTGAACTTTATGAAGCCGCTGAAATCGATGGTGCGAGCCCCTGGCAGATGTTCACGAAGATTACGCTGCCGTTCCTGGCGCCGATGATTGCCATCACCGTGATGTTGCGCACTATCTGGATCGCCAATTTCGCCGACCTGATCTTTGTCATGACCGGTGGCGGTCCCGCCAATTCGACGCAGATCCTGTCCACCTACATCTTTACGACGGCCTTCCGGAAGCTGGACTTCGGATACGCATCGGCCATTGCCGTCGCCCTGCTTGGACTGCTGCTGATCTATGCGGTGATCCTGCTGGTGCTGCGACGCAAGCTCGTCAAGATCTGAGGGCTATCATGAGAACTCTTCGACCAAGCTCGCCGTGGATGGTGACCGGAAAGTATCTGGCGCTGGCCTTTTATGTGATCTTCGCGCTGTTCCCCCTCTATTGGTTGGCCAAGATTGCGATCACACCGGACAAGCTTATCTTCTCCGAAGGCACCGCACTGGTTCCCAGCAGGTTCACGTTCGAGAACTTTCAGACTGTACTTTTGCAGACGGATTTTCTCGCCTACTTCCGCAACAGTCTCGTCGTGTCGATCGGAACGGCCGCGATCACAACATGTATCGCAGCAGCTGCCGGCTATGCCTTCTCGCGCTTCGATTTCCACGGCAAGCGTCTTGTGATCGCGATCATGCTGATCACCCAGATGTTTCCGCTGCTGATGATCATTGCACCGATCTACAAGATCGTTGCGGCACTGGGCCTTTTGAACTCGCTGACCAGCCTGATCATCGTCTACACGGCCTTCAACATTCCGTTCGCGACCTTCCTGATGCAGTCCTTTTTCGACGGTATTCCGAAGGACCTTGAAGAGGCCGGGATGATCGATGGCTGCACCCGGTTCGAAGCCCTGCGCAAGATCATTCTTCCACTGACCCTGCCGGGTCTCGGGGCGACGCTGGGCTTCATCTTCACCGCGGCGTGGAGTGAGCTTCTGTTTGCACTGATGCTGATCAACTCGAACGATACGATGACATTCCCAGTCGGGTTGCTCACATTCGTTTCGAAATTTTCCGTCGACTGGGGACAGATGATGGCGGCCGGCGTGCTTGCGCTCGTGCCCTCCTGTCTCTTCTTCATCTTCATTCAACGGTATCTGGTCCAGGGGCTCACCTCTGGCGCCGTGAAAGGCTAGTTCAATGGCACGGATCGAACTGAGCAATATTGCAAAGGCTTACGGCTCCGTCGAAGTCATGCGTGACATCAACCTCACCATCGAAGACGGCGAGTTCATCGTCCTGGTCGGACCGTCCGGCTGCGGCAAGTCCACCTTGTTGCGGATGATTGCGGGACTGGAGCCGATCACAGGCGGTGATTTCATGATCGACGGCACGCGCATGAACGAAATCCCGCCCCGCGACCGGGACATGGCGATGGTGTTCCAGTCCTATGCGCTCTATCCGCATATGGATGTCGCGCGCAATATGGGTTTCTCGCTTGAGATCCGCAAAGCTCAGAAGGAAGAGCGGACATCCAAGGTTGCCGAGGCTGCCAGGACGCTCGGTCTGACGTCGCTTACAGAGCGGCTGCCGCGGGCTCTTTCCGGCGGTCAGCGACAGCGGGTTGCCATGGGAAGGGCCATCGTCCGTGATCCGAGCGCGTTCCTGTTTGATGAGCCGCTATCCAACCTGGATGCAGCGCTCAGAGTGGAAATGCGTCTGGAAATCGCTCGCCTGCACCAGCGGCTCAACGCAACAATGATCTACGTGACCCACGATCAGGTGGAAGCGCTGACCCTTGCAGACCGGATCGTTGTCCTCAATGCCGGCGATATTCAGCAGGTCGGCACGCCCCTTGATCTTTATGAACGCCCCTCCAACAAGTTCGTTGCGCAGTTCATCGGCTCACCCACCATGAATATCCTGAGTGTCGATCAGGCCGAGGGCGGAGTTCGGCTGAAGGATGGCACCGTTCTGAAGACCGGGACGGCATCCGGACAGAAGCAGGCTCATGAACTGGGCGTCCGTCCGGAGCACCTGGATATCGTGCCGGAAGAAAATGCTCATATGAGCGGTTTTGCCGAGCTGGTCGAACATCTCGGCTCGGACACGAACGTGCACGCCAACGTGCCCGGGGTCGGTCAGGTTCTGGTTCGTCAACACGGGCACTTTCCACTGAGTGTCGGCGACCCTGTCAACATTGCGCTGGATCTTGAAAAGGCTCACCTTTTCTCGTCAGACGGAGTTCGTCTCGCTGCCTGACCGCAACAAGGTTCAGGACCCGGTTTCAGACGAGGGCAAATTCAATCCAGCGCTGGAAAGACGGCCGTCTTCTTGACGGTTCCGTAGACGAAGCTTGTATCGATGGACGCGATCCCGCCGATCGGATGGATGCGGTTTCGAATGAAATCTTCGTACGCGTCCAGTCCGGAAACGACAACGCGAAGCTGGTAGTCCATCGCACCGGTCAACACGTGGCACTCCAATACCTCGTCAATGGTCTGCACCCGGCTTTCGAAATTCCGGACATCTTCCTCATTGTGCCGCTCCAGCCGGATGCGCACGAAAACCGTGATCGGCAGCCCGTAGGCTTCCGGGTCGACATCAACTGCAAACCCCCGAATGGCGCCGGAGACTTCCAGGTTGCGCAACCTTCTCAGGCAAGGAGAGGGGGACAGATTCACGCTGTCTGCGAGGTCCTGATTGGTCATCCGTCCGTTCTGCTGAAGGGCTCGGATGATCTGGCGGTCTTTTGCATCCATTTTCTTGCTCATTGGCAGATACTGCTAATTTCAAGCATAAACATGATAGAATTTGAAATCCATCACCTTCTGACTTCGGGCATATTGCTGTCAAAGAAATTGAAGGAGACAGCCATGAGCCGGGTCAAGGGTTTTGCCAGCCGTGCCATTCACCACGCTTATGAACCGATGGAGAACGAGGGTGCATTGACGCCACCGCTGCATCTGACTTCGACGTTCGTTTTCGACACGGCAGAGGCTGGTGGCGAGATGTTTGCCGGTGAACGGGAAGGCCACATCTACAGCCGGATCTCCAACCCGACCCTTGATCTTCTGGAACGCCGGATCGCAGCGCTGGAAGGCGCGGAAGCCGGCCTTGCCTTGTCCTCTGGCATGGGAGCGATCACGGCGACATTCTGGACGCTGGTAAGCCCCGGAGACGAAATCATCGTTGATGAAACGCTTTATGGCTGCACCTTTGCCTACATGCGTCACGGGTTGGCGAAGTTCGGCATCACGATATCCCATGTTGACATGACCAATCCCGAAAACCTGCGCTCGGCAATCTCGGACAAGACTCGCGTGGTTTATTTCGAGACGCCGGCCAACCCGAACATGCGTTTGGTCGATATTGCCCGGATTTCCGAGATCGCACACGAAAGCGGAGCGATTGTCGTTGTCGACAACACCTACGCGACGTCATATCTGACCCGGCCAATCGAGATGGGGGCCGATATCGTTCTGCATTCGGCAACCAAGTATCTTGGTGGTCACGGTGACGTGGTTGCAGGTCTGGTTGTCGGTCGTGCGGAACAGATAACCGAAATCCGTCTTGTTGGAATGAAGGACATGACCGGGGCGGTGATGGCCCCCTTCAATGCGCTCCTGATCTTGCGGGGGCTGAAGACGCTGGCGCTTCGCATGGATCGCCACTGTTCCTCAGCGCAACAGGTTGCTGAATGGCTTGAAGCACATGCTGCTGTTTCAAAGGTCTATTACCCGGGACTTGAAAGTTACGAGCAGCACGATCTGGCAAAGCGTCAGATGGCGCAGCCGGGCGGAATGATCGCGTTTGAACTCGAAGGGGGGCTTCAAACCGGGATCGACATGATGAATGGGTTGAAGATGATCCAGCGCGCGGTTTCACTCGGTGATGCGGAGACGCTCATTCAGCATCCCGCTTCCATGACGCACTCCACCTATACACCTGAAGAACGTGCCGCGCACGGCATCAGTGACGGGTTGGTCAGGCTTTCGGTTGGTCTGGAGGATGTAGACGACATTCTCGGGGATCTTGTCCAGGCGATGCCCGAAAAGCCAACTGCGGCAGCGGCCTAAGGTGTCCTCGCGACACCGGACTTGACCCGCCTTAGCGGGATCGAACTTTCGATATTGGCGACGCCGGGCACCTTGGTCAGTTTTCCGGTCAGGAACGTCTCGAAGGCTGCAAGCCCGGTGGTTGCCACACGCAGGAGATAGTCGCGATTGCCGGTCATGAGCCAGCAATCGACCACTTCCGGAAATGCCTGAATTGCGTCCTCAAACTGGTCCAGAGTGATATCGATCTGTTTGTCGAGTTGAACCGAAACGAAAACCGAAACTTCGTACCCGAGGGCAACCTCGTCAATCAGCGCACTGTAGCCGGTGATGATGCCGCGCTCTTCCAAATTCCTCAGGCGGCGGGAAACGGGGGTCGGGCTGAGACCGACGCGCTCGGACAGTTCCTGAAGAGAGATGCGGCCATCAGTCCTCAATTCTCGCAGGATTTGAATATCGAATGCATCCAGATTGGTGGAATTAGCCATAATTTTTCTTTCTTTTGGCGAAAATCACTAAAATTTAGCCAAAGAGAGTATGAAATAGCAAGGAATCCATTGCCCGGGATCGCTAAATTGAACGAAAGTGTTGGATTTACAGGGACTTCACGATGAGCGCCGAACATCTCAAGACCATCGAAAAAAGACTGTTGTGGCTGTCGCACTGGATGATCCACCACGCCAATCATGTTCGGTCAAAAGTAGATGATATCAAGACAGGTGGACACCAGGCGAGCTCGGCTTCGATGGTGTCAATCATGACCGCGCTCTACTTTTCGGTGTTGCGTCCTGAAGACCGGGTTGCGGTGAAACCGCATGCGTCTCCGGTCTTTCACGCTATCCAGTACCTGATGGGCAATCAGACCCGCGAGAAAATGGAGAATTTTCGAGGGTTTGGTGGGGTTCAGTCCTATCCGTCCCGGACAAAGGACATCGATGACGTCGACTTTTCGACCGGGTCCGTCGGGCTCGGTGTCGCGATCACATCCTTTGCTTCGCTTGTTCAGGACTACATAGATGCCAAACACTGGTCGTCGGATCGTCCGCTCGGGCGCATGATCGCGCTTGTGGGCGATGCCGAGCTGGACGAAGGCAATGTTTACGAAGCACTGCAGGAAGGCTGGAAGAACGATCTCAGAAACTGCTGGTGGATCATCGATTATAACCGGCAATCCCTTGACGGCATCGTTCGGGAGGGTCTGTTCGACCGGGTCGAGAAGATCTTCGATGCATTCGGCTGGGAGGTCGTGCGCGTCAAATACGGCGCTCTTCAGCGTGCGGCCTTCGATGAACCGGGCGGCAACCGGCTGCGACAGTGGATAGACGACTGTTCCAACCAGGAATATTCCGCGCTTACGTTCATGGGCGGCGCCGTCTGGCGCAAGCGCCTGATGGACGATCTTGGCGACCAGGGCGACGTGACCGCGCTGATTGACAGACGCAGTGATGAGGAACTGGCCGAGCTGATGGAAAATCTCGGTGGCAATTGTACCGAAACAATGGCCGAAGCCTTCGCCGCCATCGATCATGATCGTCCGACCTGTTTCCTCGCCTATACGATCAAGGGCTGGGGAACGCCGATTGCCGGTCACAAGGACAATCATGGCGGGTTGATGAACAAGACCCAGATGGCCGAATGGCAAAAGCATATGGGTGTCAGGGAAGGAGAGGAGTGGGAACCGTTCGCAACAGTTCAGGACGCTCCTGCCCTGAAGTCGTTTCTGGCTGAAGTGCCTTTCTTTTCAAAGGGCGCGCGCCGTTACTCCGATGCCCGTATTGATGTGCCATCGATCGAACTGCAGTCGGACCGGGATATCTCGACGCAGATGGCCTTCGGCAAGGTCCTTGACGACCTGTCGAAAGGAGACAGCAAACTGGCGGAACGTATCGTCACGACGTCTCCTGATGTGACGGGCACCACCAATCTTGGACCATGGGTCAACCGCCGCAAGCTGTTTGCGCGCACTGCCATGGCCGATGCCTTTATCGAGCACCGCATTCCTTCGACCGCAAAATGGGAGTTCACTCCGGAAGGCCAACATATCGAACTCGGCATTGCCGAAATGAACCTGTTCCTGCTGCTTGCCGCCGCCGGTCTGTCGCATTCGCTCTTCGGAGAACGGCTCATTCCGATCGGAACCGTCTACGATCCTTTCGTCTGCCGCGGTCTCGATGCCCTCAACTATGCCTGCTATCAGGATGCGCGGTTCATGATCGTCGGAACACCGTCCGGCACAACACTGGCGCCCGAGGGTGGGGCCCATCAATCCATCGGCACGCCGCTGATCGGCATGAGCCAGGATGGCCTTGCTGCGTTTGAGCCCGCCTTTGCGGACGAACTTGCTGTGATCATGGCATGGGCCTTCGATTATCTTCAGCGTGATGGGGAGGGCGACCCGGACGAGCGGACATGGCTGCGCGACGAAACCGGTGGCTCCGTTTACTTGCGTCTTTCCACCAATCCGATTGAGCAACCGGTCAAGCGAGTGGACGAAGACTTCCGCCAAGGGGCCATTGATGGCGCCTACTGGTTGCGCAAACCCGGCCCGAATTGCGAAATCGTCATTGCCTATCAGGGTGTCGTGGCGCCGGAAGCCATCAAGGCTGCAGGGCAACTCGCCGGAAACCGGCGAGATGTCGGGGTTCTGGCGGTCACATCCGCCGACCGGCTCAATGCCGGCTGGACCGCCGCTCAGCGCGCCCGAGCACGCGGAAACGGGACAGCTGTTTCCCATATCGAACACCTGATGGCGGACCTGCCGTCTCATTGCAAGCTGATCACCGTTATCGACGGCCACCCAGCAACACTTGCCTGGCTCGGCAGTGTCGGTGGACATCAGACAATCCCGCTCGGCGTAGAGCATTTCGGCCAAACAGGATCAATCAGTGACCTCTACGGCCACTTCGGGATTGATGCGGACTCGATCATCGAAAAAGTGAATGGACTGACGCCTGGTCGAGTGGTCTGAGAACATTTGCAACCTTTTCGCCCGGATTGAAAAGTCAGCGCTGTGCCTTGCCTGTCTGATGGCCGGACAGGCGGGCCAGAAGGACGGCAACGTTCTTGACCTGAAATTTCTTCAGAAGTCGTGCCCGGACATCTTCGATGGTTCTGGGCGATAGGGAGAGGGCACGGGCGATTTCCTTGCTGGTTTGTCCCTTGGAGAGATAAAGCAGGACCTCACGCTCGCGCGGTGTGAGCTGGGGCCCGCTGACGGTATTGTCGATCAGAGCGAAGCTCAGGACGATGCGGGAAAGCGGTGTTTCGGGTGTGAGGGTGCGGGCGCGGAACCTGCACCAGATCATCGATCCGTCCGACCGGCGCATCAGGCGCTCATCGGTATAAGGCAGAGACTTGCGCAAGGGTTCCAGGCCGATGTCCCGGATGTCGTGAAACTCCTGATCCGACCCGTAAAGCAGCCTGAAACTCTGGCCGATCAACTCCTCCTTGCGATAGTCAAACATCTGCGCAAAAGTTTCATTGCAAGTCCTGATGATGCGGTTTTCCGTCAGGGCGAGGCCCATGGGTGCGTTGTCGAAAGCAAGTTGCTCGAGGTCGTTCATTTTTCACCGTGTTCCTACGGTATTGGCACCGTAGAAAGACGGTAGCATAGTTATTGACAGATTTGCCATGGCGATTAGCTGGCAAACGTATGAGCTCAGAACGGCCGGTCTCGTCAGACCAAAGGCCTCAAATCCGCACCGATAGAATGCGGAACGCTCCAGGGAACAAGCTGAATGCCGCAGACAGACAAGATGATCCAAGAGATCGATGCCAGACGCGACGACCTGATTGTGTTGACACAGGAGCTTTTGCGCATTCCGACGCTCAATCCTCCGGGCGAGAACTACCGCGAGATCTGCGAATATCTGGACAAGCGACTGAGGCGGAGCGGATTTGAAATCGAGCTGATCCGCGCCCATGGAACTCCCGGCGATTGCGAGAAATATCCTCGCTGGAACATTGTGGCTCGCAGGGAAGGCAAGCGCACGGGCGAGTGCGTTCATTTCAACAGTCATATTGACGTGGTCGATGTGGGGCACGGCTGGACGAAGGATCCGTTCGGCGGTGAGCTTGTCGACGGAAAAATCTACGGCCGCGGTGCGTGCGATATGAAAGGCGGGCTTGCCGCCAGCATCATCGCCGCCGAAGCTTTTCTGGCGGTCCATCCGGATTTTGCCGGAGCGATCGAAATCAGCGGGACAGCGGATGAGGAGTCGGGTGGATACGGCGGGGTCGCCTATCTGGCGCAGAAAGGCTATTTCGACCCCAACCGCGTCCATCATGTCATCATCCCCGAACCGCTCAACAAGGATCGCATCTGTCTGGGTCACCGCGGCGTCTGGTGGGCCGAGGTCGAAACTTTCGGTGAGATCGCGCACGGCTCCATGCCGTTCCTGGGGGACTGTGCGGTTCGGCACATGGGGGCGGTTGTCGAGGAAATGGAAAAGAGCCTCTTTCCGGCTCTGGCGGAAAAACGGACGGATATGCCGGTTGTTCCCGAAGGTGCGCGCCAATCGACGCTCAACATCAACTCGATCCATGGTGGGCAGGCTGAAGGCGACGCCGATTTTACCGGCCTGCCAAGTCCGTGTGTTCCCGACAGTTGCCGGATGGTGATCGACAGGCGTTTCCTGCTTGAAGAAGATATCGATGACGTGCAGGAAGAGGTGTTTCAGGTACTGAAGACCGTCGAGGAACGGCGGGAGGACTTCCGATACGACGTGCGTGAGCTTCACCGGGTTTTGCCGACAATGACCGACAAGAAGGCGCCGGTTGTGAAGACCGTTGCCAAGGCCATTGAGGAAACCATGGGCAAACAGGCGGAATATGTTGTCAGTCCAGGAACTTATGACCAAAAACATATCGACCGGATCGGCAAATTGAAGAATTGTATCGCTTATGGTCCGGGTATTCTGGATCTGGCGCACAAACCTGATGAATATGTGGGCGTGGAAGATATGCTCGATTCTGCCAAGGTGATGGGCCGTTCTTTGATTGAGTTATTGGTAAAGCCGTAAGCAAGCGGCATCGACAGATGGGGAGAGCTATGCGTTTGAGCAAGTTTGGGAGTGGACTGATCAGCATTCTGGCGCTGACCGCAAGCATCGGTCTGGCACATGCCAAGAGCGATATCGTGGTTGCGATGCAGTTGGAGCCGCCGCATCTGGACCCGACGAGCGCCGCTGCCGGGGCGATCGATTCCGTGCTTTATTCCAATGTTTTCGAAGGGTTGACCCGCTTCGGTCCGGACGGCTCTGTCAATCCGGGACTGGCGGAAAGCTGGACCATCTCTGAAGACGGAAAGACCTATTCGTTCAAGCTGCGCCCAGATGTCAAATTCCATGATGGCACGGACCTGACGGCGGATGACGTGAAATTCAGTCTCGACCGGGCGCGTGCAGACGACAGTGCCAATGCGCAGAAGGCCCTGTTTTCCGGGATCGAAAGCGTTGAGGTTGTCGACCCGCTTACCGTCAAGGTGACCCTGTCGGCCCCCAATGGCAGTTTCCTGTTCAACATGGCCTGGGGTGATGCGGTCATCGTAGCACCGGAAACCATCGCCGACATCAAGAGCAATCCGGTGGGAACCGGTGCGTTCAAATTTTCCAACTGGGTTCAGGGTGACAGGATCGAGTTGGAGAAAAATGCTGACTACTGGGGTGAACCGGCAAAGCTCGACAAGGCCACGTTCAAGTTCATTTCCGATCCGACCGCGGCCTTTGCGGCTGTCATGGCAGAAGACGTGAATGCGTTTGTCGGTTTTCCGGCGCCGGAAAACCTGCCGCAGTTCGAGGCCGATCCTCGTTTCCAGGTGCTTGTGGGATCGACGGAGGGGGAAACCATACTCTCCACCAACAACAAGCTGCCGCCTCTTGATGATCTCAATGTTCGCAAGGCGATTGCTCATGCGATTGACCGGCAGGCAATCATCGACGGAGCGATGTTCGGATATGGCACTCCAATCGGAACGCATTTTGCGCCGCATAATCCAGACTATGTCGATCTGACTGCCAACAGTGCTTATGATCCGGAGCTGTCTAAGAAGCTTCTTGCCGAAGCAGGACACGCGGATGGGTTCAAGACCACCTTGAAGCTGCCGCCACCGTCCTACGCGCGGCGTGGCGGAGAAATCATTGCCGCTCAACTTCGGGCCGTTGGCATTGAAACTGAGATTTCCAATCTTGAGTGGGCGCAGTGGCTGGAACAGGTGTTCAAAGGCAAGGATTACGGCCTGACGATCGTCAGTCATACCGAGCCCATGGACATCGGCATTTATGCCCGGCCTGATTACTACTTCCAGTATGACAGCGCCGACTTTCAGAAGATTTTTGAAGATCTGACCAGGGAAAACGATCCGGAAAAAAGATCCGACCTTCTGAAGCAGGCCCAGGAAATGATCTCCAATGATTATGTCAATGGCTACCTGTTCCAGCTGGCCTTCCCGACGGTCGCCAATGCGAAGGTCAAGGGGCTTTGGGAAAACCAGCCGACACAGGCAACCGATCTGACCGGTGTGTACTGGGAAGACTGAACCGATAACCGCACAGGCATCTGCGGTAACGCGGGTGCCTTGCTTTTCCGCTTTCATTTTCTCTTCTTCCAACGGGAACAAACAGCCGGTGGGCGTGTGACAGGTTCATGCTGCGGTATTTCTTGAAACGTTTGCTGTCTCTGGCGCTGAGCCTCGTGGCTGCGTCCGTGGTGATCTTCCTGGCGCTTGAAGTCGTGCCGGGAGACCCTGCGGCCTACATGCTTGGCCTCAATGCGCAGGAAGACACGCTCAACGCCCTGCGTGAGCAACTCGGACTCAACGGCACTGTTCTGGAGCGCTACCTCTCTTGGGCGGGAGGTCTTCTGACCGGCGATTTCGGGATTTCCTATACCTACAGGACACCTGTTTCAGAAATGATAGGTGACCGCCTTTGGGTCTCACTGCCGCTGGCGCTTTATGCCCTGACCTTGAGCACCCTGATTGCGTTTCCTGCCGGGATCTGGGCGGCCTCCAGGCGCGGTTCCTATGTGGATGCGGGTGTCATGGGAGTAACCCAGCTGGGTGTCGCGATCCCGAACTTCTGGTTCGCGATGCTGATGGTGCTGGTCTTCGCCATCAACCTGCGCTGGTTTTCGGCTGGCGGTTTTGCAGGGTGGGATGCAGGGTTCTTCTCCGGAATGAAGTCGCTAACTCTCCCGGCAATCGCACTCGCCCTGCCTCAAGCCAGCATCCTTACCCGCGTGATGCGATCCAGCCTTCTCGACACGTTGAACGAGGATTTCATTCGCACGGCGCGGGCCAAGGGCCTGAACAGGGGCCAGGCGATGTGGCGCCATGCCTTGCGAAACGCCCTTATTCCGGTCCTGACGATCATGGGGCTTCAGTTCTCGTTTCTGCTGGCAGGTGCCATCATCATCGAAAACGTCTTCTACCTGCCGGGGCTTGGACGTCTGGTGTTTCAGGCGATCAGCGCGCGTGATCTCATTGTGGTTGAAAGCGTGGTGATGTTGCTCGTCTTCGCGGTCATCGTGGTCAATTTTGCAGTTGATCTGGCCTATGCATGGGTCGATCCGCGTTTGCGGGGGCGGCGATAAATGAGCTTGCTTTTTCACAGCCGGACCCTGCTGCCGGGGGCGACCCTGACTTTCTTGTTTGCCGGCGCTGCAATCGTCAGTCTTTTCTGGGTCCCCTACGACACGACGGTTCTGGACATCGCCAACAAGATCAAGTCTCCGAGCTGGGCGCATCCGTTCGGTACGGATCAGTTCGGGCGCGATATCCTCAGCATGATCATGGTCGGTGCCAGAACCTCGATTGCGGTGGCGCTGGTTGCCGTCGGTATCGGCATGCTGGCGGGGGTGCCGCTGGGACTTGCAGCGGCAGCACGCAAAGGCGGCCTGCTGGACGAAGTCATCATGCGGATGAACGATCTTGTGTTCGCATTTCCGAGCCTCCTGATCGCGGTGATGATCACTGCTGTTTTCGGCGCATCGGCGCTCAATGCCATCATTGCCATCGGGATCTTCAACATTCCGGTTTTTGCGCGCCTGACACGCGGGGCGGCACTGTCTCTCTGGAGCAGGGACTACATCATGGCGGCTCGCGTTGCGGGCAAGGGGCCTGCGCGCATTTCACTGGAACATATCCTGCCGAACGTCGCCAACCTCCTGATCGTACAGGGAACGATCCAGTTCTCGCTCGGCATTCTGGCGGAGGCAGGTCTGAGCTATGTCGGTCTCGGCGCTCAGCCGCCGGTCGCCAGCTGGGGGCGAATGCTGGCAGACAGCCAGACAATGATTTCGTTCGCCCCGCATCTGGCGCTCTTTCCCGGTCTTGCCATCCTTTTGACAGTGCTCGGATTGAACCTGTTGGGCGATGGCCTGCGTGACATTCTCGACCCGAAACTGAGGAGGGCACGCGCATGAGCCTTCTGACGATAAACGGACTGAGCCTTTCCATTCATGGTCAACCTATCCTGAAGGACGTTTCCATGGAACTGGAGCCTGGCCGGGTTCTGGGTGTTATCGGGGAAAGCGGGTCCGGCAAGTCGATCACTGCCTTCAGTGTCATGCAGTTGTTGCCAAACGGAACAGATTGCAAGGGAGAAATCCTGCTTTCCGGCAGGAGCGTCCTGTCCTTGAATGAAGCACAGATGTGCGACATCCGGGGCAAGGATGTCGGCATGGTGTTTCAAGAACCCATGACGGCACTTAATCCGCTCAAGACGATCGGGGCACAGGTCGCTGAAACCATTCTGATCCATGAGAAGGTTTCGAAGGCGGAAGCGAGAAGCCGCGCCGCCGAAGCACTCAGCAGGGCCGAGCTGCCTCCAGACAGGTTTCCCTTATCGCGATATCCCCATGAGCTTTCGGGCGGGCAGCGCCAGCGCGTCGTAATCGCAATGGCGATCGCGCTGCGCCCCAGGCTTCTGATTGCCGACGAGCCGACAACGGCTCTGGATGTCACCACGCAGGCGCAGATCCTGAAGTTGCTGAAGAAGCTCGTCGCCGAGGAGGGGATCGGGTTGATGCTGATCAGCCATGACCTCGCAGTGGTTGCGGATCTCGCCGATGATCTGGTGATCATGCGGCAGGGGGAGGTGGTGGAGAGCGGACCGGCCGATACCCTCTTCCGGAACATGCAGCATCCGTATTCGCGGGCCTTGCTGGAAGCCTCTGGTCATGTGCCCGAAAGATCCGGTCATTCCAGGCCTGATGCCTTGCTGCAGGTTCGCAATGTTGTGCGTGAATATGTCAGGCATTCCTATGGGTTGTGGGGATCAAGTTCGCAATTCCGGGCGGTGAACGATGTCAGTTTCGAGATACGTCGCGGCGAAAGCCTGGGCCTTGTCGGTGAATCGGGTTGCGGCAAGTCCACGCTGACCCGCGCCATTCTCGGACTGGAGGAGGTGCAGGACGGCGAGATCCTGTTCGACGGGCAGCCGGTCTTTACAAACCATCATGCCAACAAGGCGGTGCGTCGGCGCATGCAGGTTGTCTTTCAGGATCCGTATGGAAGCTTCAACCCGCGCTGGAGGGTCGAGCGCCTGATTACCGAACCCTTTCACCTGTTGGATCATGCACCGAAGGGGACTGATCGCGACAGGGCGATTGCGGAAGCTTTGGAGAGCGTTGGTCTCAGGGAAGCCGACCGTCACAAATACATTCACGAGTTCAGTGGAGGTCAGCGGCAGCGGATTGCGATCGCGCGGGCACTGATCATCAAGCCTGACCTGATCATTCTGGACGAAGCGGTTTCGGCGCTGGATGTCTCGGTCAGAGCCCAGGTCCTCGACCTCCTGGCGGATCTGAGTGACGGGCTCGGTCTGACCTATCTTTTCATCAGCCATGATCTCAGTGTTGTCCGGTCGATCACCGAACGGGTGCTGGTCATGAAATCCGGTCAAATCGTCGAACAGGGCCCAACCGAGGACGTCTTCGACAATCCGCAACACGAATATACCAGGAAACTGGTCGCAGCCGCTCCGGTCTTGCCGGACGATGTCGCAGGAGGAAAAACGCATGACCCAGTCTCCGGATCTCTGGTTTGACCCGACAAAGTGTCTGATCGGCGGCCTGTGGGTCGCCCCCGCAAGCGGTGAGCTGCTGCCTCTGCAGAACCCGTCGACGGGAGAGCGCATCGGATCGATTGCGCGGGGCACTTCAGAGGACATTGATGCAGCGGTGTCGGCAGCCGATGCCGCCTGGCGCGGTGAATGGGGCCGGACAACGGCGGTTGAGCGCGGACGCATTCTTTTCCGCCTTCAGCAGCTCGTGCTCGAGCGCGTGGAAGATCTCGCATGCATCGAAGCGATTGATGTCGGCAAGCCGTTGAAGCAAGCTCGGGCGGATGCGGTCGCGCTTGCCCGATACCTGGAGTTTTATGGCGGAGCTGCCGACAAGCTGCATGGGGAAACCATTCCCTATCTCGACGGCTACACGGTTTACACTCTGCGCGAACCTCATGGGGTAACCGGGCACATCGTGCCGTGGAATTACCCGATGCAGATTATTGGCCGGTCGGTTGGTGCAGCGCTGGCGACCGGAAACGCATGCGTTCTGAAACCCGCGGAAGATGCCTGTCTGACTGCGCTTGCCTTTGCCGATCTTGCTCGGGAGGCCGGGCTTCCCGATGGTGTTCTCAATGTCGTTCCAGGATTGGGATCGGAGGCAGGTGCTGCCCTGTCGGCGCATTCGGGCGTCCACCATGTCAGCTTCACCGGTTCGGTTGCGACCGGGGTGCAGATCCAGATGGCGGCGGCACGCAATGTCGTACCGGTGACGCTGGAGCTCGGCGGGAAGTCGCCGCAGCTTGTTTTCGATGACGCGGATCTGGATGCGGCCCTGCCGTTCCTTGTGAATGCCGGCATCCAGAACGCCGGACAAACCTGTTCCGCGTCCTCACGTATTCTCGTTCACCGATCCATTCAGGATCAGGTGGTTGAAAGGATGTCTGAGCGATATGCCGTGCTGCAGGTCGGTCCGGCCCTGTCTGATCTTGATGTAGGTCCGCTGATTTCGGCCAAGCAGCAGGCCATTGTCTCCAGTTTTCTTGATCGTGGCGCCGATCTGGAAAGAGTTGCCGAAGGTGTCTTGAACGACGCTCCGGAGGGTGGAAATTACGTCAAGCCGACACTCTTCGCCGGCGTCGATCCCAAGCACGTCCTTGCCAGGGACGAGATTTTCGGACCGGTGCAGGTGATCATTCCATTTGACGACGAGGATGAGGCGGTGGCCATTGCCAACGGAACCGACTATGGCCTCGTGGCAAGTGTCTGGAGCCGGGACGGCGCACGCCAGATGCGTCTTGCCCGGAAAATCCGCAGCGGTCAGGTTTTCATCAACAATTACGGTGCCGGAGGCGGTGTCGAGCTTCCCTTTGGCGGCATGGGCAAGTCAGGCCATGGTCGCGAAAAGGGTTTCGAGGCGCTCTACGGTTTTACCACACTCAAGACCGTTGCCGCGTACCACGGTTGAAACAAGTCCGACCCGGACGCGACAAAGCGAAGTTCCGGGTGATGAGCGGCAGCAGTTCGATTTGACAGAACAAGGCTCTCGGAACCCGGCTCTCACTGCGTTTTGCCGGGTTGGCATGAGAAAAGAACGAGCTGGAAGCCAAGGTATTTGGAGGACTTTATGAGATTGCAGGGAAAGACAGCCATTGTGACCGGAGGAGCTTCCGGTTTCGGTGCAGGGATCGTTCGAAAATTTGCTGCTGAAGGCGCGAAAGTGCTCATCGCCGATCTCAACATGGATCTTGCGGAAGTCGTTGCAAGCGAAGTGGAGGGTATTGCGGTCAAGGTGGACGTTGCCGACAATGCCAGCGTCAAGTCACTGGCAGAAACAGCTGTATCCACGCTTGGTTCGGTCGATATCCTGGTCAACAACGCGGGTATTACGCACCTGCCGAAACCGATGCAGGAAGTAACTGAAGACGAATTTGACAGGGTTCTGGCTGTCAATTGCAAGTCGGTTTACCTGACCGCCCGTCATCTCGTTCCGCTCATGGTGGCAAAGGGAGAAGGTGCCATCCTCAACGTTGCCTCAACGGCAGGTCTCAGTCCGCGGCCACGGCTCAACTGGTACAACGCTTCAAAGGGGTGGATGATCACCGCAACAAAGACGATGGCGGTGGAGTTGGCACCCGATGGCGTTCGGGTCAACGCCATCTGTCCGGTCGCCGGCGAAACCCCGCTCCTGAAGAGTTTCATGGGGGAGGACACGCCGGAGATCCGCGCGAAATTCCTCTCCACCATTCCTCTCGGCCGCTTTTCGACCCCCGAAGACATGGGTAACGCAGCCTGTTTCCTTTGCTCGGACGAGGCCAGCATGATTACGGGCGTTGCGATGGAAGTGGATGGCGGCCGCTGTATTTGACGAGAGTTTGCGCTGGAGATCTTCCGGCGCAGACCGCCCGCCTTTCATTTGTTGCGTTTATTCGGCAGGAGGCGCGCCTACTGCATCAGGATGGGCGACCTTGAATGGCTCCAGACCGTCAGTTGTTTTTCTGACCGTCTCGATCCTGGCAAAACCGGTCGTGTCGACGCCCCAGCGGTCCGCATTGTAGAGCTGGGGTATCAGGCAGCAGTCAGCCATTGTCGGTTGGTCACCGAAGCAGAAGGGGCCGTCCGTATCCTGTAGCAGCCCTTCAAAGGCCGTAAGTCCCTTGTTGATGAAGTGGCGCATCCAGTTCACCTTGGTTTCATCACCACCACCGGTCAGCTCGGATACGTGCTTTGCGACGCTGAGATTGCAGACCGGGTGTATCTCCATGGCAATTGCATAAGCCAGTTGTCGGACCTGATACTGTCCGTCGATCTTCTCGGGCAGAAGCTTCGACCCTTTGGTCGTCGCATGCAGATATTCAATGATCGCAAGTGATTGGGTCAGGTGCTTGCCGTCGATGACGAGCGTTGGCAGCAAGCCTTGCGGGTTCATCGACAGGTAATCCTCTGTCTGATTGGCCCCGGTGAGCAGGTTCACAGGGCGGAGCTCGGTTTCAAGGCCCAGAAGATTGAGCGCGATGCGGACCCTGTAGCTAGCAGAAGACCGCCAATAGTCATAAAGCACGGGGTTCCGGTTCATCGAGGTCTCCAATTGAGAATTTGCATCACAGCTCGCTGCAAATTGCTTAAGCGGGTTGTGCTGTCTATGCAACTTGCTTTGCCGGATAGAAACGGGAATACCTGTTCCGGAAGTGCGTTTTGGATGAAAACGGAAGCCCGATCAATCGCGAGCCGGTGGCTGGAACTTTTTCGGTGGTATCGTTCGATTCGGATTGTTTCATCGTAAATCGGACTTGCTCTGACTTGAGCGCTCACCGGCAGCAAAATATCCGTCGCCGGTGACAACTGCGGCCACGCGATCCTGCCCGAGATGCCTTGCATCAACCGGGTAGCGGAACCGATTGTCGAGAATGACCGGTCGATCACCCAGAATTTGCAACACCATGTGACCTTCTCCCTGCGCTGTTTTCAGGATGAGAAGCCTTGAAGCTGACGGTTCTGATCCGGCGGCTTCCAGAATGGCCTGTTTCAACAGAACATGATCTTCGCAATCTCCGGCTTTTCGAAGCAGGGTGGACAACGGAGTTGCCCAATGATCGTCTCTTGCCGCATCCCGGACATACCGGATGCCTCGGGAAATCAGTTGCTGGACGAGTGCTGGACGCGAATGTGAAGGAGATACCCGGACCAGTGAAACGGCTCTATGCCAGATGTTTGCCCGAGGGTCGCGACAAGCTCCTGTCTCGCACGAGTTCAGCCAGTTTTTCTCTGCCTCCAGACGAGTTCTGGTCATTGCCCATCGCCGCGCGAGGACGGAGTCTGATCGAGTTGTCAGTTCCGACGGACCAATGTCGGAACTGACAAGGATTGGAGCCGATGTTTGGAAGTGAGAGGGAGCGGAAGTCTGTTTCGCATTGCCTGGTTCGGTAAACCGTATTTTCTCGAATGCATGAAGAGGAGACGGCAGAATTGTACCCGATATCAGAGCGGCAAGTCCGAGAATTGTTAGCCTCTTGAGACAAGTTTCGAGAAAGTGCATCGACATCCGCCAGTTTCAGGCGCATCGATACTTTCTACTTTTCGCGTAAAGCTTCTGATCGCGCCTTGACAATTGGCTTCAACAGATAATCGAGGACCGTTTTATTTCCGGTTAATATCGAGGCGTTTACAATCATTCCCGGCATTATTGGCAGCGGACTTTCTTCCGTGCCCAGGAAATTCCTGTCAGTTCTGACGATCACTCTATAGAAGGTGTCTCCCTCATCGTTGGTGATCGTGTCCGCGCCGATCCGTTCAACGACACCGGTCAGGTCGCCATAGACGGTGTAGTCATAGGCGGTTACCCTCACGCGGGCGAATTGACCGGGAAAAAGAAAGGCAACGTCCTGCGGCCTGATCTGCGCTTCGATCAGGAGCGTGTCGTCCAGAGGAACAATTTCCGAAATGCTCTCACCGGGAGAAACCACGGCGCCGATTGTTGCAATGGAGAAGTCGTTGATTATGCCGCGCACCGGGGCTCTGAGAACCGTGCGGCGCACCTTGTCCTTTGCTGACTTTATCGTCTCTTCCAGTATTGTCAGTTCATTCAGCGTCAGGATGAGCTCCTCATGTGCCTTTGCACGAAATCCGAGGATGGCGCTTTCCAGACGCGCGGATGCTTCGGTTATGGCGGCGGTGGCACGCGGAATAGACGCCTTGAGCACTTCCACTTCAAGGATACCGCCCTGTGCCTCGCGCTCCAGCCGCAGCAGATCCATCTTGGGAAAGGCCCCGGATTCGGCAAGCTCTCGGGCGCGCCGTAGCTCTTCGTCGAGCAACTTCGCGGATTGCAGGGTGCTCTTCAGGCGCGTTTCCAGCTCGACTTTCTCCAACCCGCGCTGGGATAGCTGTTGCTCAATGACCGACAGTTCCTGGGAAAGTGCGGTTTTCCTTGCTTCGAACAAGGCAAGTTCCCGTTCGGCCACCGGCTGGTCGATTTCGCCCGGCTCAAGTGTCAGAGGTTGCCCGCGTGCTTCGGCTTCCAGCCGCTTGGCCTTGATCAGCAGCGCCGCCTGCTGTTGGGCCAGTTCTCCAAGATCCGAGGCAAAGCCGGTGTCGTCTATGCGAACAAGCGGCTGGTTGGCGTCAACAACGTCGCCTTCCTGTACGAAGATCTCGGCAATCAGGCCGCCTTCAAGAGATTCCACGATCTGAACCTGGCTGGAGGGAATGACCCGGCCATCACCCGTCGTCACTTCCTCGATTTCGGCAAAATAAGCCCAGACGGCGATTGCGGCGAGGAGAAGGAGAAGGGCAAGCAAAAGGCCCCAGACGCCGGAATTCCTCCGTTTTTCCAGCGCGGCACGGACATCATTTGCAAAGTCCTCATCCACCCTTGCCATCGCGGCCTCCGGAAACGGATGAGTGTTTGTCCGATGCAGATTGAGCACCAGCCTTCAGGCGGGAAATAACTTCGTCCTTCGGGCCGTCCATCAGCAATTTGCCTTTTTCCAGCAACAGGATGCGATCGACGAGATCCAGCGGACCGTCCCGATGTGTGGCAATGAAAAGAGTAATGCCAGTGTTCGCGATCTGTTTCAGCCGGTCGCAGAGTTGGCGTTCCGACATGATGTCGAGATATGCGGTCGGTTCGTCCAGACAAACGATTTTCGGGGTGCGGATCAGGCAACGGGCAAGAGCAACCGCCTGGCGTTGTCCGCCGGAAAGGCTGCGGCCACGTTCTTCAATATGCATGTCCAACCCGTCCGGATGGCGTGAAGAAAAGGCGTCGACACCTGCCAATTGTACCACCTTTTCGAG
Organism: Roseibium sp. SCP14; assembly: GCF_040329475.1. Classification (NCBI taxonomy): domain Bacteria; kingdom Pseudomonadati; phylum Pseudomonadota; class Alphaproteobacteria; order Hyphomicrobiales; family Stappiaceae; genus Roseibium; species Roseibium sp. SCP14. The sequence goes on along the minus strand of NZ_JBDZYH010000002.1, from coordinate 517,118 downwards.
TTCTTCAGCGGTTGCGAAAGGTGCACCGACAAGAATGTTGTCGCGCAATGTGCCGTTGAAGAGCTCGGCATCCTGCAGACACAGCCCAACAGTTGTGCGCAGGTCAGCTGGTGAAAATTGCCGGGTGTCGATCCCGCCAAGCAGGTAGGTGCCCGATTGAGGCTCATAGAGGCCGGAAAGAACCCGGACGAGAGAACTCTTTCCGGAGCCGACGCGGCCGATAATGCCAACCCTTTCACCATTTCGAACTGAGAAGCTGACCTTCTCAAGGGCAGGAATGGTGTTGCCCGGATAAGTGAGGGTCACGTTCTGGAAAGTGATGCCGCCATCTTCCGGTGATGCAATGCTGCGCGCGACAACACCCCTTTCCGCCTCGGTTCCCATGAGCGCGTTCAGACCGCGCAAGGCACTCCTGGCGTGCAGAAGGCGCGAGAGTGTCTGGCTGATGTTGTTCAAGGGAGCCAGAACTCTGCCGGCCAGGATATTGGCGGCAATCAGCGCGCCAACGGAGATCTGTCCTTCCAGAACCAGAAAAACCCCCCAGACCACGATGACGATAGAGACGAGCTGGAACACGACGCCGGTGAAGGAGGCCGCCGTGTTGGCCCAGTACCGGGCCCGGGTTGTCGAGCGGCTGGCGGCAGCGACCGAACGGTCCCAGGCCTTGCGGAACCAGCTTTCACTGCCGCTGACCTTGATCGTTTCCAGGGACGAAATGGTTTCGACCAGCACTGCCTGTCGCCGTGCGGCATCGCTCTGGCTCTCGGAGAGCGCTCTGGACAGGGGGAACTGCACCATTGCTGTGACGGCAATGACGATGGGGACCGCGATAGCCGGAACCCAGGCCAGCGGGCCGACAAGAAACCACATGACCCAGACGAAAATACCAATGAAAAGCAGATCTGTTGCCGCGATGACGGTGGAGGATGTCAGAGCGTCGCGAACGGAATCGAGATCACGTACCTGATTGGCGACCGCGCCGGTCGATGCCGGTCTGCCGGCAAGCTTGATACGGAGAAAATGGTCGAACAGGCGCCCGGCAACCGCCATGTCCACCCTGCGACCCGTCTCATCGACAATGCGCATGCGTAGCAGCTTGAGCACGAAGTCGAACAGAAAAGCGATCAGGACGCCGATCGTCAAAACCCAGAGCGTCGGAATGGCGAGGTTCGGAATGACACGGTCATAAACATTCATGATGAAGAGCGGACTTGCCAGACCCAGCATGTTTCCGATGAAGGCCGCCGTGATGACCTGCAGGTAATTGGGCCAGAACCGTCGTACGGCCGACCAGAACCAATCCCTTGGTGTTTCCGGAGAATTCTGCTCCGCCTGTTCTTTCGCCGCCAAGTTGACAAAGACCACTACCGGCAGCTTGGGCCCGGTAAAGTCGTCGAGCTTCACCGTCTTGAGTTCACCCGGAATATCTGCAGCGAAGATTTTTGCAGTGCCTTCGCGGCGATTGATCTTTTCAACGACGACGGCCTGTTCGCCTTCGAGCACGACAATCACCGGCAGCGTCACAACAGGAACTTTCGACAGGTCACGCTGTTCAATGCGAACGACAAGCCCGAGGCGCCCCGCGGCTTCTTCCAGGCTTTTGAGCTGGAGGCCTTTAATGGTCAGGGGCAGTCCACGAACAAGTTCAGCCTTGTTCGCCATCCGGCCATGATGACGGGAGATATGTATCAGCGCTTCCAGAAGTCCGTTTTGGGTATTTTCGCCAGCAGGAAACGGATTTTCGGCACTTTCGTTCTTGCCTGGACCGGAAGCATGTTCATCCCTCTGGATTGTTGCATTCCCGTCCATGTCGGCACCTTCACCACTTGCGCAGCGGTTCTATGAGACCCTGTGACCCTACAAACCATGGAATTTCGGTTGTTCCGGTTTGACTTTCCGGGGGCGCCGACACTCCGAAGGAGGCCAACAGGTCACCGGTCGAGGCGAGCAATCGGTAGCGGGAAAAGACAGCGATGGTCTCTGAGCTGATAAGCTGGACCCGCGATGTGAATGCGGAGTTTTGCGCAATCAGCAGGTCTAGAAGGTCACGGAGACCTGCCTCGTATTCCTTTTCATAGCTGACGATCACTGCATCCGCTGCAACAGTCTGTTCTTTCAGGGCTTTGAGGCGAATGTCATTGCTTGTGATGTCACTCCAGGACCTGCGGACGCTTTCGTCCACGGTGCGGCGCAGCTGGTCGAGCTCCATCTTGCTTTCGGTGACTTTTTCACCAAGCTGCCGCCGGCGATTGGAGTCGATTGTCCCGTTAAAGAGGTTCCAGGACATGGTCATGCGCACGGCAAATTCATTGTTCCGGCCGGGCGTTCCGTCCAGATCCTCGCCGACGGAGGCCACGCCCTCCAGACCAATGCTCGGCATAAACAGCGATTGGGTCTTGTCATAGTCAGCTGTCGCAGCGTCGACATCAGCTGTCCCGGCCTTCAGGGAAGGATGGTTTTTCCGCGCTGTTGCAATGGCAATTGCCTCGGATTTGGGAACGTTTTTCGGCGAGCCGGGCGCTTTGAGGGCGGGCGGGGCAACACCAATGACATTTTCAAACCGGGCTTTTGCCGCTCCAAGTTCACGCAGCACGTCGGCACGCACCGCATGAACCGCCGCAACTCGCTCTTCCGCCTGGCGCAATTCACTTTCCGTTGCCGAGCCGCCTTGCACTTTGGTCCGAACCACCTTCAAGAGCCGGACATGCTCCTGAATGTTCGCGTCAGCGGCTCTCAGGATGCGGTGATGACGCACCACATCCAGGAACGTTTCTGTTGCATCAAGACCGATCAGTTCGGCTCGTTCCATGACGCGGGCCGCAGATCCGTCAACGCGCGCTGACTGCCGGTAGATTTCGTTGGCGCGGGCAAAACCGTCAAAAAAGACCTGCCGGGCGATAAGTGTCGCGTCGCGGGCATTCCGCCACTCACGGTTGTTGGTCACGGTCAGAGAGTTGGGGCGATCGACATACTGGGCACCATATGAGGCTTCCAGATCGAGTTTGGGCAGGTAAGCTCCTCGCGCCTGACCGAACTCGTAGTCTACCGAACGGCGGTTGGCGGCCGCCGCCAGAACCTGAGGATTGGTATTAACAGCGCGCGACACAGCTTCCTGCAGCGACATCGACTGTGCATGTGTTGGCGAAGTGCCGGAAAGCAAGATCAATATCAGACAGGATTGCTGGAAAAAACAACCGGGTTTCGACCAATCCGCGAAACTATGCCGGAATCCCGAAAAACTCTTAGCAACAACCAACTTGCGTAACATCGTACCCTGCCCAAAAACCAGTAGGTCATTTTAATGGCAATAATCTTTACAAATTGCTTTTTGATGACCTAGCGTTAGTTTTGTTAAAAATTCCAATGGGATGGTGTTTTGTTTGGTTTGCGTAATAATCTTATCTCAGCTTATTTGCATCCGGCAAAGACTTTTTATTAAAAAAGTGATAAGATTTTTCGAAATCCTTTAAGATCCGTAATTTTTGCAATGATGCAACTGTCGTAAAGAGTATGCGTCGTGTCTAATATTCCAAATTTCGGAATAGTTACGTTCGATACTTCAGAGACTGTGGTAATTGATGCTGCAGTCGAGCTTCCACCTATCGACAACTCCTCCCTTTTGTTCCAGGGCGAATACGCAAGGTCAGGTGCTGATCTGGTTATCAGCCACGATGATTTCGGCTCTCTCAGGGTCCTGAACTTCTTCATACAACCTGATCCGCCAAATCTGTTCTCGGTTGATGGCGGTCTGGTAGATGGCAAGACGGCAATACAACTTGCAGGACCCCAAGCCGCGGGACAATACGCGCAAGCGGGCACCGGACTGGCAGCAACACCTATCGGAACGGTCCAGACTGCAGTTGGAACCGCGACGGCCCAAAGGACCGACGGCAGTGCGGTGACACTTTCAACGGGCGATCCGGTCTTTCAAGGGGACGTTGTGCAAACCGCTGCCGGGTCTTCGTTGGTGATCGTGTTTGTCGATGAAACGCTGTTTTCGCTTTCCGCCGACGCCAGGATGGTTCTGGACGAGCTGATTTACACGCCGAATGGTTCCGGCAACTCCATGGTGATGAACCTGGTACAGGGCAGTTTTGTCTTCGTCACCGGTCAGGTTGCTCCCACAGGCAACTTGCGCGTTGAAACACCCACTGCGACAATGGGTATTCGCGGCACGACACCAATTGTACAGATAAGTGCGTTGGATGGATCGACCAGGTTCTCACTTTCCTTGGATCCAGACGGTCAACAAGGGCTTTACCAGTTGTTTGACCGTGTAACGGGGCAGCTTCTTGGAACCGTCGATACCACAGCTTCAACCTTTCTTGTCGCTTCGGTTGGGGCCACTCCGATTGTAACGCCCAAGACGCAATCCGACGTGGATGCGGAGCAGGGTCAACTGCAACAGGCATTCGACGCATACAGGGCCGCGGGCCTCGGGCAGTCGCCGGGCAATGATGGAGACGGAGATCCTGATCAGACCGATGCCGGGCCTCCGGACGGGATCGAGAACCCGGACCTTGTCCCGCTTGAACCTGATGGCGAAAACGACAATGGGCTGGACAGTCAGGACGAAAGCGGCCTGGAACTCCTGGACCCGAGTGATCCCGCCGGTTCCGGTTCCAGCCAGTATGCAGGACGGTCATCCACGCAAACGCAACTTGTTGAAGACGAAGAGCAGCCGGTTGAGGACACTCTTTCGGTAGCCTTTCCTTCGAATGTCGTCACTTCTGAAGACGAGGCAGTCAGTCTGACGGGGTTCACCGTTGAAATTCCGGGTGATGGTGATGGCACCGTCACGATCGTTGCGCGATCAACCGTTACGCTTGCCCAGGTCGATGGGCTCACTTTTACCAATGGCGATGGCTTCGATGACGAGGAAATGACGTTTTCCGGGAGCGAGGAGGACATCAATGCGGCCTTGTCGGGAATGCAGTACACGCCGTCACCGGACAGTGTCGAAGGTGGATTGAACATTACCGTTGACGACGGGAATTCAACTGTCGAAGCCGATGTGCCTATCACTATCGAGCCTGTTGAAGATCCGCCAGTTGTCTTCGACATCTCGCTGGAGGTGAGTGAAGACGGCAGCGTGACGGCGCCTTTTATCGGGTCGGATCCGGACGAAGGCGACACGATCACTCTCTATTCATTGACTGACCCCGAAATGGGCACGCTGACAGTCCACGATGACGGCACATTCACCTTTGATACGGCCGGCGAGTTCGAGACGCTTTCCGCAAACAGCACGCAGCAGGTAACCTTTGAATATACCGCTGTCGACAGCACAGGGCGGGTTTCCACCAGTTCCGGCCTCGTCACAATCACTGTCACCGGGGTCAACGACGATCCGGAGGTTGAAGTCGAAGAGCCTGCCGGCTTTATCGAAGCCGCGAGTGCTTCAGCGCAACGCCTGTTGGACAGCGGTGCAATAGACGCCAGCGATGTTGACCAGGGTGACAGTGTTTCGGTGACCTTCTCGGCGAACGGCGCACCTGTCTGGAGCGGTGGAAACCTTGATACCATCTCCCCAGACCTTGCAGCGATACTTCTTGCCGGTTTCGCTGTGGTTGAAGGAGAGGGCGGGTTTCGCTGGAACTATGATGCAATTGCCAATCTCGATTTCCTCGCGGAAGGCGAGACCATAACATTCTCCTACACGATCACGGCTGAAGACAATTTTGGAGGAACGGACACCGACCAGGTGAACTTTGTCATAACAGGCGCTGAGGATGCTCCGGTTATCTCAGGTGAACTTGCGGGTGATGTCGCGGAAGACGGCGTTCTGAATGCATCCGGTACCATGACGGCTAGCGATGCCGACGCCGTCGATACGCCGACATTCACGCCGCAATCTGGCGTCGTTGGCACATATGGCACCTTTGACCTTTCCGCCTCAGGTGAGTGGACTTACGTGCTGGACAATTCCGCTGCACAGTCGCTCTCCGGTGGTGAGGTCTATGAGGAAACCTTCACCGTCGAAGCGACAACTGCGGATGACGAAAGCGTCGCGCAAACCGTGACCATTGCGGTGACTGGGCAGGAAGATGCTCCCGTGATCAGTGGCAACGCAATCGGCGTAGCCGAAGAGGATGGCACCGCGAGCGCATCCGGTTCGCTATCCGTTTCCGACGCAGATGCCGGCGATACGCCAATCTTCACGCCGCAAACCGGCGCCCCGGGGATCTACGGCACCTTCGAGATAACTTCCGCTGGAGCTTGGACCTACACGCTGGACAACGCCGCTGCCCAGGTTCTTGCCGGTGGCGAGGAGTTCGAAGAGGTCTTTACCGTCGAGGCAACGACGGAAGATGGCGAGGTTGTCACACAGGATGTGACCATCACCGTGACCGGCGAGGAAGATGGGCCTGTCATCACCGGCGATGCCGAAGGATCTGTCGAGGAGGACAATGTCTTCAGTGTCACTGGCAGCCTCTCAGTCTCGGACGCAGATGCCGTCGACAATCCAACCTTCACGCCGCAGGAAGGCACGACCGGAACCTATGGCACGTTCGAGGTCAATGCTGCCGGTCTGTGGACCTACACGCTGGATAATGCCGCCGCCCAGGTTCTGGCTGGTGGTGAGGAATTCGAGGAGGTCTTTACCGTCGAGGCGACCACGGAAGATGGTGAGGTTGTCACGCAGGATGTGACGATCACCGTGACTGGTGAAGAAGATGGGCCTGTCATCACCGGCGATGCCGAAGGATCTGTCGAGGAGGACAATGTCTTCAGCGCCACTGGCAGCCTCTCAGTCTCGGACGCAGATGCCGTCGACAATCCGACCTTCACGCCGCAGGAAGGTACGACCGGGACCTACGGCACGTTCGAGGTCAATGCCGCAGGGCTGTGGACCTACACGCTGGACAACGCGGCTGCCCAGGTTCTGGCAGGCGGCGAGGAATTCGAGGAGATCTTCACGGTCGAGGCGACGACGGAAGATGGTGAGGTTGTCACGCAGGATGTGACCATCACCGTGATCGGTGCAGAAGACGGCCCGGTTATCTCAGGCAATTCCGAGGGAGCCGTCACTGAAGATGCCGAGGTTCTGTCGACATCCGGGACACTATCGGTGAGTGATGCGGACGGCAACGACAACCCGTCCTTCACGCCGCAGGAAGGCACGGCCGGGGTCTACGGCTCCTTCGAGGTGAATGCGGCCGGTCTGTGGACCTACACGCTGGACAATGCAGCTGCCCAGGTGCTTGCCGGTGGCGAGGAGTTCGAAGAAGTCTTCACCGTCGAGGCGACCACGGAAGACGGTGAGGTTGTCACCCAGGATGTCACCATCACCGTGACCGGTGACGAAGACGGTCCTGTCATCACCGGCAATTCCGAGGGAGCCGTCACTGAAGATGCGGAGATCCTGACGACGTCAGGCAACCTCTCAGTCTCTGACGCTGATGGTAACGACAGCCCCAGCTTCACGCCGCAGGAAGGCACGGCCGGGACCTATGGCACGTTCGAAGTCAATGCCGCAGGGCTCTGGACCTACACGCTGGACAACGCCGCCGCCCAGGTTCTGGCAGGTGGCGAGGAGTTCGAGGAGGTCTTTACCGTCGAGGCGACCACGGAAGATGGTGAGGCTGTCACACAGGATATCACCATCACGGTGACGGGCGAGGAAGACGGGCCTGTCATCACTGGCAATGCCGAGGGAGCCGTTACTGAAGACGCCGAGATCCTGACGACGTCAGGCAACCTCTCAGTCTCTGACGCTGATGGTAACGACAGCCCCAGCTTCACGCTGCAGGAAGGCACGGCCGGGAACTACGGCACGTTTGAGGTGAACGCAGCCGGGCTCTGGACCTACACGCTGGACAATGCCGCCGCCCAGGTTCTGGCAGGTGGTGAGGAGTTCGAAGAAGTCTTCACAGTTGAGGCGACGACGGAAGATGGTGAGGTCGTCACCCAGGATGTGACGATCACCGTGATCGGCGAGGAAGATGGGCCTGTCATCACCGGCGATGCCGAAGGGTCTGTCGAGGAGGACAATGTCTTCAGCGCCACTGGCAGCCTCTCAGTCTCGGACGCAGATGCCGTCGACAATCCGACCTTCACGCCGCAGGAAGGCACGGCCGGGGTCTACGGCTCCTTCGAGGTGAATGCGGCCGGTCTGTGGACCTACACGCTGGACAACGCGGCTGCCCAGGTTCTGGCAGGTGGCGAGGAGTTCGAAGAAGTCTTTACCGTCGAGGCAACGACAGAAGATGGTGAGGTTGTCACCCGGGACGTCACCATCACGGTGACCGGCGAGGAAGACGGGCCTGTCATCACTGGCAATGCCGAGGGAGCCGTTACTGAAGACGCCGAGATCCTGACGACATCCGGCAATCTGTCTGTTTCCGATGCGGACGGCAATGACAATCCGACCTTCACGCCGCAGGAAGGCACGACCGGAACCTATGGCATGTTCGAAGTGAACGCAGCCGGGCTCTGGACCTACACGCTGGACAATTCCGCTGCCCAGGTGCTTGCTGGTGGTGAGGAATTCGAGGAGGTCTTCACCGTCGAGGCAACGACGGAAGATGGCGAGGTTGTCACACAGGATGTGACCATCACTGTGACTGGCGAAGAAGATGGTCCGGTTATTTCTGGCAATGCTGAAGGCTCTGTCGAAGAGGATGCCGAGATCCTGACGACGTCCGGGACACTATCGGTGAGTGATGCGGACGGCAACGACAACCCCAGCTTCACCCCACAGGAAGGCACGGCCGGGATTTACGGCACCTTCGAAGTGAATGCAGCTGGTTTGTGGACCTACACGTTGGACAATGCCGCCGCCCAGGTGCTTGCCGGTGGCGAGGAGTTCGAGGAGGTCTTCACGGTTGAGGCAACGACAGAAGATGGTGAGGTTGTCACCCGGGACGTCACCATCACGGTGACCGGCGAGGAAGACGGGCCTGTCATCACTGGCAATGCCGAGGGAGCCGTTACTGAAGACGCCGAGATCCTGACGACATCCGGCAATCTGTCCGTTTCCGACGCCGATGCCGTCGACAATCCGACCTTCACGCCGCAGGAAGGTACGACCGGGACCTACGGCACTTTCGAGGTCAATGCCGCAGGGCTCTGGATCTACACGTTGGACAACGCCGCTGCCCAGGTTCTGGCAGGCGGCGAGGAGTTCGAAGAAGTCTTTACCGTCGAAGCAACGACGGAAGATGGTGAGGTTGTCACGCGGGATGTGACCATCACCGTGACTGGCGAGGAAGACGGGCCCGTCATAACGGGTAATTTCGAGGGAGCTGTTACCGAAGATGCCGAGATCCTGACGACATCGGGCAATCTCTCTGTCTCGGATGCTGATGCCGTCGACAACCCGAGCTTCACCCCTCAGGAAGGCACGGCCGGAACCTATGGCACGTTCGAAGTGAATGCTGCCGGTCTCTGGACCTACACGCTGGACAACGCCGCTGCCCAGGTTCTGGCAGGGGGCGAGGAGTTCGAGGAGGTCTTTACCGTCGAGGCGACGACGGAAGATGGTGAGGTTGTCACGCGGGATGTGACCATCACCGTGACTGGCGAGGAAGACGGGCCCGTCATAACGGGTAATTTCGAGGGAGCTGTTACCGAAGATGCCGAGATCCTGACGACATCCGGCAATCTGTCCGTTTCCGACGCCGACGGCAACGACAACCCCAGCTTCACGCCGCAGGAAGGCACGGCCGGGATCTACGGCACGTTCGAGATCAATGCCGCAGGGCTGTGGACCTACACGCTGGACAACGCGGCTGCCCAGGTTCTGGCAGGTGGCGAGGAGTTCGAAGAAGTCTTTACCGTCGAGGCAACGACGGAAGATGGTGAGGTTGTCACGCGGGACGTCACCATCACGGTGACCGGCGAGGAAGATGGGCCTGTCATCACTGGGGATGCTGAGGGCGCTGTTGCCGAAGACGCCGAGGTCCTGACGACATCCGGCAATCTGTCCGTTTCCGATGCAGACGGCAATGACAATCCGACCTTCACGCCGCAGGAAGGCACGGCCGGGATCTATGGCACGTTCGAAGTGAATGCGGCTGGCTTGTGGATCTACACGCTGGACAATGCCGCCGCCCAGGTTCTGGCAGGCGGCGAGGAGTTCGAAGAGGTCTTCACGGTCGAGGCGACGACGGAAGATGGCGAGGTTGTCACGCAGGACGTCACCATCACTGTGACCGGCGAAGAAGATGGGCCTGTCATCACAGGGGATGACGAGGGTGCCGTCACAGAAGATGCCGAGATCCTGACGACATCCGGCAATCTGTCCGTTTCCGACGCCGACGGCAACGACAACCCCAGCTTCACGCCGCAGGAAGGAACGGCCGGGATCTACGGCACGTTCGAGATCAATGCCGCAGGGCTGTGGACCTACACGCTGGACAACGCTGCTGCCCAGGTTCTGGCTGGTGGCGAGGAATTCGAGGAGGTCTTTACCGTCGAAGCGACGACGGAAGATGGCGAGGTTGTCACGCAGGATGTGACGATCACCGTGACCGGTGAGGAAGACGGGCCCGTCATAACGGGTAATTTCGAGGGAGCCGTCACTGAAGATGCCGAGATCCTGACCGCGTCCGGCAATCTGTCCGTTTCCGATGCCGACGGCAACGACGATCCAATCTTCACCCCTCAGGAAGGCTCGGCCGGAACCTATGGCACGTTCGAGATCAATGCCGCAGGGCTGTGGACCTACACGTTGGACAAGGCCGCTGCCCAGGTTCTGGCTGGTGGCGAGAAGTTCGAAGAGGTCTTCACGGTTGAGGTGACGACGGAAGATGGCGAGGCTGTCACACAGGATGTGACGATCACAGTGACTGGCGAAGAAGACGGTCCGGTTATTTCAGGCGATGCTGAAGGCTCTGTCGAAGAAGACGCCGAGGTCCTGACGACGTCAGGCAATCTGTCGGTGAGTGATGCCGATTCCGTCGACAATCCAACCTTCACGCCGCAGGAAGGCACGACCGGAACCTACGGCACTTTCGAGGTCAATGCCGCGGGGCTCTGGACCTACACGCTGGACAACGCCGCTGCCCAGGTGCTTGCTGGCGGTGAGGAGTTCGAAGAAGTCTTTACCGTCGAGGCGACGACGGAAGATGGTGAGGTTGTCACGCGGGACGTCACCATCACGGTGACCGGCGAGGAAGACGGGCCTGTCATCACTGGGGATGCTGAGGGCGCTGTTGCCGAAGACGCCGAGGTTCTGACGACGTCAGGCAATCTGTCCGTTTCCGATGCGGATGGTAACGACAACCCGACCTTCACGCCTCAGGAAGGCACGACCGGGACCTATGGCACGTTCGAGGTGAATGCGGCCGGTCTGTGGACCTACACGCTGGACAACGCCGCTGCCCAGGTTCTGGCTGGTGGCGAGAAGTTCGAAGAGGTCTTCACGGTTGAGGTGACGACGGAAGATGGCGAGGCTGTCACACAGGATGTGACGATCACAGTGACTGGCGAAGAAGACGGTCCGGTGATCACGGGTGACTCCGAAGGCTCGGTCGAAGAGGACAATGTCTTCAGCGCCACGGGCAACCTCTCAGTCTCGGATGTCGATGGCAACGACAACCCGACCTTCACGCCGCAGGAAGGCACGACCGGAACCTATGGCACGTTCGAAGTGAACGCAGCCGGGCTCTGGACCTACACGCTGGATAATGCCGCTGCCCAGGTTCTTGCCGGTGGCGAGGAGTTCGAGGAGGTCTTCACCGTCGAGGCGACCACGGAAGATGGCGAGGTTGTCACCCAGGATGTGACCATCACCGTGACTGGCGAGGAAGACGGTCCGGTGATCACCGGCGATGCCGAAGGCTCGGTCGAAGAGGACAATGTCTTCAGCGCCACGGGCAACCTCTCAGTCTCGGATGTCGATGGCAACGACAACCCAACCTTCACGCCGCAGGAAGGCACGACCGGGACCTACGGCACTTTCGAGATCAATGCCGCAGGGCTCTGGACCTACACGCTGGACAATGCCGCTGCCCAGGTGCTTGCTGGCGGTGAGGAGTTCGAAGAGGTCTTCACGGTTGAGGCGACGACGGAAGATGGTGAGCTCGTCACCCAGGATGTGACGATCACCGTGACTGGCAAAGAAGATGGGCCTGTCATCACCGGCGATGCCGAAGGCTCGGTCGAAGAGGACGCCGAGATCCTGACGACATCCGGGACACTATCGGTGAGTGACGCCGACGGCAACGACGATCCAACCTTCACCCCGCAGGAAGGCTCAGCCGGGACCTACGGTACCTTCGAAGTGAACGCAGCCGGGCTCTGGACCTACACGCTGAACAACGCTGCTGCCCAGGTTCTGGCTGGTGGTGAGGAATTCGAAGAAATCTTTACCGTCGAGGCGACCACGGAAGATGGTGAGGTTGTCACGCAGGATGTGATGATCACCGTGATCGGTGAAGAAGACGGGCCGGTGATCACGGGAGACACCGAAGGCTCGGTCGAAGAGGACAATGTCTTCAGCGCCACGGGCAACCTCTCAGTCTCGGATGTCGATGGCAACGACAACCCAACCTTCACGTCTCAGGAAGGCACGACCGGGACCTACGGCACGTTTGAGGTGAACGCAGCCGGGCTCTGGACCTACACGCTGGATAATGCCGCTGCCCAGGTTCTTGCTGGCGGCGAGGAGTTCGAAGAGGTCTTCACGGTCGAGACGACGACGGAAGATGGCGAGATTGTCACGCAGGATGTGACCATCACCGTGATCGGTGAAGAAGACGGGCCGGTGATCACGGGAGACACCGAAGGCTCGGTCGAAGAGGACAATGTCTTCAGCGCCACGGGCAACCTCTCAGTCTCGGATGTCGATGGCAACGACAACCCAACCTTCACGTCTCAGGAAGGCACGACCGGGACCTACGGAACGTTTGAAGTGAATGCTGCCGGGCTCTGGACCTACACGCTCGACAATGCCGCTGCCCAGGTTCTGGCTGGTGGCGAGGAGTTCGAAGAAGTCTTTACCGTCGAGGCGACGACGGAAGACGGCGAGGCTGTCACACAGGATGTCACCATCACGGTGACTGGCGAGGAAGACGGGCCTGTCATCACCGGCGATGCCGAAGGATCTGTCGAGGAGGACAATGTCTTCAGCGCCACTGGCAACCTCTCAGTCTCGGACGCCGATGCCGTCGACAATCCGACCTTCACGCCTCAGGAAGGTACGGTCGGGATCTACGGCACGTTCGAAGTGAATGCGGCTGGTCTTTGGACCTACACACTGGACAACGCGGCTGCCCAGGTTCTTGCTGGCGGCGAGGAGTTCGAAGAGGTCTTCACGGTCGAGGCGACGACGGAAGACGGCGAGGCTGTCACACAGGATGTCACCATCACGGTGACTGGCGAGGAAGACGGGCCTGTCATCACCGGCGATGCCGAAGGATCTGTCGAGGAGGACAATGTCTTCAGCGCCACTGGCAACCTCTCAGTCTCGGACGCCGATGCCGTCGACAATCCGACCTTCACGCCTCAGGAAGGTACGGTCGGGGTCTACGGCTCCTTCGAGGTCAATGCCGCAGGGCTCTGGACCTACACGCTGGACAATGCAGCTGCCCAGGTTCTGGCAGGTGGCGAGGAGTTCGAGGAGGTCTTTACCGTTGAGGCGACCACGGAAGACGGCGAGGCTGTCACACAGGATGTCACCATCACGGTGACTGGCGAAGAAGACGGTCCGGTGATCACTGGTAATTCCGAGGGTTCTGTGATCGAAGATGCCGAGATCCTGACGACGTCAGGCAATCTGTCGGTGAGTGATGCCGATGCCGTCGACAATCCGACCTTCACGCCTCAGGAAGGCACGGTCGGAACTTACGGCACGTTTGAAGTGAACGCGGCTGGTCTTTGGACCTACACACTGGACAATGCCGCCGCCCAGGTACTGGCAGGTGGCGAGGAGTTCGAGGAGGTCTTCACCGTCGAGGCAATGACGGAAGACGGTGAAGTTGTCACTCAGGACGTCACCATCACCGTGACCGGTGACGAAGACGGTCCTGTCATCACCGGCAATTCCGAGGGTGCCGTTACCGAAGACGCCGAGGTCCTGACGACATCCGGCAATCTGTCCGTTTCCGACGCCGACGGCAACGACAATCCAACCTTCACGCCGCAGGAAGGCTCAGCCGGGACCTACGGTACCTTCGAAGTGAATGCGGCCGGTCTGTGGACCTACACGCTGGACAACGCGGCTGCCCAGGTTCTGGCAGGGGGCGAGGAGTTCGAAGAAGTCTTTACCGTCGAGGCAACGACAGAAGATGGTGAGGTTGTCACGCGGGACGTCACCATCACGGTGACCGGAGAGGAAGATGGGCCTGTCATCACTGGGGATGCTGAGGGCGCTGTTGCCGAAGACGCCGAGATCCTGACGACATCCGGCAATCTGTCCGTTTCCGATGCCGACGGCAACGACAATCCAACCTTCACGCCGCAGGAAGGTACGGCCGGGGTCTACGGCTCCTTCGAGGTCAATGCCGCAGGGCTCTGGACCTACACGCTGGACAATGCAGCTGCCCAGGTTCTGGCAGGTGGTGAGGAATTCGAGGAGGTCTTCACCGTCGAGGCAACGACGGAAGATGGCGAACTTGTCACGCAGGATGTGACCATCACCGTGACCGGCGAGGAAGACGGGCCCGTAATAACGGGTAACTCTGAAGGGTCTGTCGAAGAGGACAATGTCTTCATCGCCACGGGTAATCTCTCTGTCTCGGATGTCGATGGTAACGACAACCCGACCTTCACGCCGCAGGAAGGCACGACCGGAACCTATGGCACGTTCGAAGTGAATGCGGCTGGCTTGTGGATCTACACGTTGGACAATGCCGCTGCCCAGGTGCTTGCTGGCGGCGAGGAGTTCGAAGAGGTCTTCACCGTCGAGGCGACCACGGAAGACGGTGAGGTCGTCACCCGGGATGTGACCATCACCGTGACCGGCGAGGAAGACGGTCCGGTTATCTCAGGTAACGCCGAGGGTTCTGTTGAGGAAGATGGAACACTTACGGATTCCGGTGTTCTCGTTGTTTCAGATGCGGATGCCACCGATGCCCCTTCATTCCTGGTTCAAACGGGAACAGAAGGAGCCTATGGGGTTTTCGAGCTAACTGAGGACGGAAACTGGACCTACACGCTGGACAATGCAGCCGCTCAAGCATTGGCCGGCGGTCAATCCGTGACGGAAATCTTTCAGGTCGAGGCTGAGACTGCTGATGGAGAAACCATCACCGGATCTGTCACAGTTACAGTGACCGGAGAAGAAGACACCCCTGTCATCGCCGGTGCCGATAGTGGTGCAGTTGCCGAGGATGGTATCGCGAACGCCTCGGGTTCGTTGACCGTGACAGATGCCGATGAAGCCGACGAACCGACATTCACCGCACAATCCGGCACGGCGGGCGTCTACGGAACGTTTGCCATAACCTCTGCAGGCAACTGGACATATGCGCTCGACAATGCCGCAGCTCAGGCACTGGCAGGCGAAGAGGTTGCAACTGAGACTTTCCAGGTGGAAGCAAAGACGGAAGACGGCGAGACCGTTACACACACGATCTCGATTTCAGTCACCGGCCAGGAAGATGCACCGGTGATCACCGGAGTTTCGACCGGTGAAGTTTTCGAAGACGAAGTGCTGACAGCGTCCGGAACTCTATTTGCCACAGATCCCGATGCGGCAGACAGCCCGTCGTTCGTAGCTCAGACCGGGGTCGAAGGCGCTTACGGGACGTTCGAAATCGCCACAAACGGAGAGTGGATCTACACGCTGGACAACGATGCGGCACAGTCGTTGGAAAGAGGGGAGATTGCAACCGAAACCTTCACCGTTCAGGCGGTCACGCCGGATGGCGAAAGCGTGGAACAGACCGTCAGCGTAACGGTCACCGGAACAAACGAGGCGCCGGAAGTGCCGGACATCGTGCTCGTCGCAAACCTGACCAACAACAGCGGATTTGAAAACGGGTTCGCGGACTGGCAGCAGATCAGTGGTCCGCAGACAGGTCCGAACGGCGAGGAAATTGTCAGCAATTATCAATATTCCTTCAACATTGATGAGTCGGGCGAACTGATCGACGGCGATAACTACGTGGCCGATATCAGTTTCTCTGGCTGGCTGGATCAATGGAATGACGGTCCGGACCGGGGAACCGTTTATGGCCCCTCCCTGCTCAGCAACGAATTTGCCGGATATGCAGGCGACATCGTCACTTTCGTTTATCGCCCGTTTGCCGGTGGCGATGCTGCCTCAATCACTGCTGTTCTGATCAATGTCGATACCGGCGAAAGAACTCTGGTCTTTTTCGAGGAAACTCCGGTCGGCGGCTCGACCGAGACGCGATATATAGATGTCCCGATCTCCGAAGACGGCAATTTCCAGATCGAATTCATCATTGGCAGCTTCGACGCAACCGATGGCGGATTTGTTGGCGCCCGGCTGGTGATCGGTACGGCGGGCATTGTGCGCAAAGGGGTGCTGGCGGGCGACAGCCAGACATTCGAGCCAGTACAGTTCCTGGAAAATGCCACTGATCCGGAAGGTGATACGCTCACTCTTCACAGCGTCGCCTCAACGAGTGCTTATGGTGCGAGCGTTTCGATAGTCGATGGCAAGGTGGTTTACGACACCGGAAGCGCGTTCGATTTTCTCGGCGAAGGTGAAACGGTAACAGATACCTTCACTTACACAATTTCGGACGGGAATGGAGGCTTCACCACCGCGACAGCGTCCGTCGATGTGGTTGGTGCAGCAGATGAGAGTGAGACGGTCGAGAGTGAGGCTCTGATCTATGCACCTGTTGCGGACCGGGCTGTGCCTGCTGAAGAAGACAGTGACCCAGCGCCTGTTCAAACGACCGGTTCGGCCCTTGAGGTTAGTGAACCGCTGCCGTCGACTACGGTAACCTACGCTTTCCCTTCTTCCGGCTTGGGCTCCAATGGACTGTCGGCATACACGGCGGCACAGCAAGCTGCAGCAATCGCCGCACTGTCGCTCTGGGCGGAGATCTCCGGGTTGACCTTTGTCGAGGCTGGAGAAGGCGAAACCGCGAACATAAGGTTCATGAATTCCACCGGCAGCGCCTATGCAGAGACGTACAGGGTTGATGGCAATGCCACAATTCTCACCAACCCGGATTATCTGGAAACCATGTCGCCACTGGTCGGAACATACGGTTTCCTGACACTTCTGCATGAAACCGGACATGCTCTGGGACTGGACCACGAAAGTGGTGACCTGACCCAGGTTCAAAGTGTCATGTCACAGCGCTCACCGGACAGTATCGGTGTTGACTGGTGGAACGCGGAAGGTGTCTGGGTTTACGCGCAAACGCCGATGGTAGAGGATATTGCTGCAATCCAGGCGGAATATGGCAGCAATCCGACAACACGAGCAGGTGATACGGTCTACGGGTTCAACGGTACGGAAGCCGGTACGATTTACGACTTCTCGGCCAATACTGATCCGGTGCTGACCATCTATGACGCCGGTGGAGTTGATGCGTTGGACTTTTCCGGATGGGATACTCCTGCAATTATCAATCTCAATCCGGGATCGTATTCTTCCGTCAATGGCATGACCCATAATATCGGTCTGGCGTATGGCACGATTATTGAAAAAGCGATGGGTGGTGCAGGCGATGACGTCTTGATCGGTACGGATCGTGCGGAAACGCTGGATGGTGGAGCCGGGCAGGACACGCTGACAGGTGGAGCCGGAGCTGACACGTTCGTGCTCGGGCATGGAGATGTGGCCGACGTCATCGTGGACTTCGAAGCAGGCGTCGACAGGCTGGATCTGCAGGCGCTTCTGGCCGCGAATTTCGAACCGGATGATATCGAGGACTACATTCAGGTAACGCGACAGGGTGACGATGTTGTCATTCGCGTGGATCGGGATGGCGCGGGAGAAACATCCGATTTCAAGGATGTTGTCGTGCTCCAGTCGGTTGAAGCAGGCGGCGTCATCGATTTCGTGTTTTCCGACAATGGCGTTCAATCAACGGAGAGTGTTGTTGTGTGACACGGAACACCGCGAGGGGGGCTACATGCAAATGAAATCCTGCGCTGGCGGTTGATGAAACGGGTTGCCAGAAAGATTAACTCCGTATTCGGGGTCGCGCGGCTTTCTGCGTTGCTCCTGCTGCTCCTTCTGCTTGCGGTTCGTGTATGGGATCCGTTTCTGGTGGAACTTGTCCGCCTGAAAACATTCGACTTGTATCAGGTCGTCAAACCGCGGGCCTATCAGAAGCTGCCCGTCGTCATTGTCGACATCGACGAAAGAAGTCTGGCGGAGCTCGGTCAATGGCCGTGGCCGCGATCCACGATCGCAACCATGCTGCATAATATCGCTCAGGCGGGTGGCGTGGCGGTCGCTTTCGATATTGTTTTTGCCGAGCCAGATCGTTTGTCGCCTGATCAATACGCACGATCCTTACCCGGTTTGAGCGCCGACATCGCCAATGAACTGGCAGGTCTGCCGAGCACCGACGAAACGCTCGGTAAAACCATGCAGCAGATGCGCGTGGTTGTCGGCCAGGCCGGGCGAATGGAAATTGCCGAGGCGGAGCGACAGGAACAATCCCAGACACCTGTTGCCCTTCTGGGGCCGGACCCCACGACCTTCATGTTCGACTATCCCAAACTCCTGCGAAACATCGATGTCCTGGAACAGGCAGCAACAGGTAAAGGATTGTTTTCGGTCAATCCGGATCCCGACAACATCGTTCGTCGGGCCGCTCTTGTCGCAGTTGCCGATAGCAAGATCCAACCCGCGCTGAGCATAGAACTTCTTCGCGTTGCCACCGGGCAAAACGCCTTTGCGGTAAAGAGCGACGAAGCCGGGATCCGGAGCGTCGTGGTGGGTGGAGTGGAGGTTCCCACCGATCGTAATGGCAGGATCTGGATCCATTATTCGCCATCGATCAAGGACCGTTTTGTGCCGGCCTACGACATTGCCAGTGGCACTTTTGATCCTGCCAGAATTCAGAATCATCTGGTGGTGATCGGACCTTCCGCGACCGGCCTTCTGGATCTGAAAGCAACTCCGCTTGATCCCGCCATGCCGGGTGTTGAAGTGCATGCTCAGATACTGGAGAACATCCTCAGCCAGTCGTTCCTCACGAGACCGAATTATGCACTTGGAGCAGAGCTTGTTGCTGCGGCGGTCCTGTCTCTTCTCACGATTTACCTTGTGCCGATCCTCGGAGCTCTGCCGGTCTTCGCCTTCGGTTTCGTACTCGCAGCGAGCTGGGCAGCCGGAAGCTGGTATCTGTTTGCCAGCAAGAACATGCTATTTGATGCCGGCTATCCACTTCTCACCAGCCTGAGTTGCTTTCTTCTGCTCGTGTTCATCAATTATCGCCGCGAAGAAGTGCAACGTCAGGAGATCCGTTCCGCATTCGGGCAGTATCTGGCTCCTGATTACGTCGAGCAGATCGCAAGTGATCCGGAAAGCCTGACGCTGGGTGGTGAGCGGCGGCGTATGACCATCCTGTTTTCCGATGTACGCAATTTCACCCGGATTTCGGAGAGTTTCGCGGACAATCCGCAGGGCCTGACCAGCCTGATGAACCGGTTTCTGACACCGCTCTCCAACGCCATCATGGATCAGCGTGGAACGATCGACAAATATATGGGCGATGCGATCATGGCGTTCTGGAATGCGCCTTTGAACGACGACAACCACGAAGTTCACGCCTGCAAGGCAGCGCTGGCGATGCTTCAACGCATACATGCCATCAACGGCGACCGCAAACGGGAAGCGGAGGCGGAAGAGCGACCTTTTTTCCCGCTGAATGTCGGCATTGGTATCAACACCGGGGACTGCGTGGTCGGCAATATGGGATCGGAATTCCGCTTCGATTACTCGGTGCTGGGCGACGCTGTCAATCTTGCCTCGCGTCTTGAGGGGCAGACGAAAACCTATGGCACGACCATCATTCTGGGTGAGAACACGGCGCAGAAAGTCAAGGACAAGTTTGCGGTCATTGAGATCGACCGCTTGCGGGTCAAGGGCAAACAGGAACCGGAGCGGATCTATTGCCTTTGCGGGGACGAAGACATGGCTGTCAGTCAAGAGTTTCTGGAATGCAAGTCGCGCTTCGAGACGTTGCTGGAAGCCTATCGGCTCCAAAACTGGTCTGTCGCGTTATCTGTCTGCGAGGAGTTGAAGTATGCAAGGAACCAGGAGCTTGTGAACCTGGCCGAGACATTCCGGGTCAGGATCAAGCAATTTCAGGCTTCTCCACCGCCTGAAGAATGGGATGGTATCTACAGTGCCCAAACCAAGTAAGCGTTACAAAGTCTTGTGCTTCAGTTCTTGATTTAGGTTCGGGTGTTGGTGGGGTTCTGGGTTGAGGTCAGATGGTTGTTGCTCTGATCAGCCCCACTCGAGTGGTCCGTTTGATTGTTAGTGCATGACAGGGATGGAGCTCTCCCCGTTTCTGGTCCGGGCTTCATGCGACTTTTCGGGCTTCATTCAGTTGGGCCGCAAAGTCGCTCGGCGTCAAGTTTTCGAGCGATGAATGCGGCCGGTTTCCTGTTTTAAGACCAAGGCTTCCGGGCGGATTGTTCATGCAATTGATCAATCCGCCCGGTGCCGTATACAGGTTGAAGTCTCTAACGTTGGACTTCGACCGATAGTCCAGGAAGCCTGGCCAACTATCTTCCATTGAAACACGATTGCCGATCCGAAACTCTGCCGGACAAGTGGAGTTGCTGTCACTGCCACGGGAAAGCAGCTCTCGATGACCAATCGAACCGATTACTCGTGAGGTGCTGAAATGACGACCGTATAGCCATCGGGGTCGTGCAGCCAGAGCTCACGCTGGCCGGAGTTCGGGTTTTCAAGCGGACCCTGAATGATATCAGCGGTCAGGATGCGTGCCCTTTCAATCGCCTCTTCGAAGTCGAAGATTTCAAACCAGATCAGAACACCATGTCCTGCCGGTCCTCGGTCGCGGCCCACCATGTTGGGGTGATTTTCGACATCCCAGGCATGCAGTTGCAGCACCAGAGTGTCACCGTGATAAAGCCGGTTGTAGGTGTTGCCGTGGGTTTCCTCTGCCGAATTACCGAGCGGTTGCAGCTGGAGCAGATCTGCGTACCAGTTGCTGCTCCGCAGAACATCGCCGACGGTCAGTAGTGTCTGGGAGCGAGGTGTTTCATGTGTGGCCATGGCGGAACGATCCAGAACGTCAAAAAAACGCGGATGTCATGTCATCGACATCCGCGACGCCTGAATAATGGCAAGTCGGGGGGAGGGAGCGCCACACACATTCTGTTGAGCAGCGGGCTGCATTTGAGGGGACTGAAGCAGCCAAAGGGTGAAGCCGTATGGGTTGGTATTAAAACGTCATCCTTCGTCCCTTATGGTTTCCGGTCTAGGCGTTTTCCAGCTGACGCTCCTCTGCAGAACTGTAAGCCAGGTACTTGCGCTGTGTCGCAATGTGATCGGCAACGAATTTTGCATCATGCCAGACCCCCCAGATGAAGGAGGACCCTCTGCGCGATTGCCAAGGCAGCCCCAGGAAGTAAATGCCGGGCTCTGTGGAAATCCCGCGTTGATGGTTGGGCTTGCCGCCTTCATCGAAAGCATCGACCTTCAACCAGCTGTAATCGACCGCAAAGCCGGTTGCCCACAGAATCGTCGTGACGCCTGCTTCTGCCAGATCCAGCTCCAGCAGCGGGTTGGTCACGCATGCCGGATCGGTGGCGATCGCGCGGGCTTCGGGTTCCTCGGGAAGGTCAAGTCCGTTGCGGGCGATGTAGGCATCGGCTTCGTCCAGAACGGACAGATAGTTTTCGTCGCCAAGTGAAATGTTGTCTGCCAGGTCGGACTGGAAGGTGACGACGCCATTTTCATAGGACTTGGTCAGGCCCACGAGGGTCATGCCCTGATGGGCAAGGCGCCGGAAATCGACTGTGCGCCCGCCGTCGGCACCACTGACGGAGATGGTGACATGTTCCGTACCCGGGTCGAGCGCAGCCGCGTCCCATTTGCCCAGGACACCGAGCCACCAGACGAAATCACGGCCGCGATAGGCGCGCGGCGGTCGGTCGTGCGGGCCGACGGAAAGATAGACACGCTTGCCCGACTGCAGCAGTTCGTCCGCAATCTGGACACCCGAAGATCCGGCTCCGACCACAAGTACTGCGCCTTCAGGCAATTGATCGGGATTGCGGTAGGCACTTGAGTGCATTTGCAGGACGTCGGCGTTTTCAGGAACAACCGGCGGAATGACCGGGCGCTGGAAGGGGCCGGTGGCGGCAACAACGCTGTTTGCCTCGAACGTACCGTCGGAGGTCTCGACCGTGAAACCCTTGCGGCCTTCGTTTTTGGAAACGCTTTTCACTTCCACGCCGCAACGGATCGGCGCATTGATTTTCTTCGCGTACTCAACAAAATAATCGGCAACGCGTTCCTTCGAGGCGAACGCATCGGGGTCGACGTCGGAAAATTCCAGGCCCGGAAACCGGTCGTGCCATGCAGGGCCGTTGGCAACAAGAGAATCCCATCTTTCGGACCGCCAGCGCTCCGCGATCCGGCTGCGTTCCAGCACGATATGAGGCACGCCACAATTGCTCAGGTGTTCACTCATGGCGACGCCAGCCTGGCCAGCGCCGACGACGAGCGTATCTGTTTTTTCAATTGGCATTTCAGCGTCCTTTTTCTGACATTCAGGGATACTCACCTGCATTGCCAGTCAGTCTACGGACGAGCCCGGATCGCAAAAAATATGATTTCGTGAAGCGTTGATTGGGCTTTGCCTAATTCCAATGCAAAGCGCCGGTTTTCAGCCCTTTAGCCGCCTGATGGTTCGCTTGTAAGCCATGGATTTGCCAGTAAAGGAGTGTGGTTAGGAAGCTCCTAATTAATGGTAAGCCAGTCCGTTCTTGGGGGAGGCCTAGGGGTGTGAAATCCTCACCGTCACACATACCCTTGCCGGTGGAGGATCGATCCGGATCACCCGTCTCTTTGCGCTTTGATTTCACGCAAATCTTTGGCGCCGAAGCCTCAGGAACCGGATCAGACGGAGATTAAGAATGGCTCATACCCGAATTCGGAAATTCAATACCAAGGAAACCTATCCAGAGCAGAACCTGGACAATGACCTTTGCCAGGCGGTGGTGACGGAAGGTGGCAAGATCGTCTGGTTGCGTGGGCAGTGTCCGCAAAATCTCGATGACGCGGTCAACATCGAAAGTCATGATCCCGTGGAGCAGACCCACAAGGTGATGCAGAACATCCGGCAACTGATCGAGGAAGCCGGCGGCAGTATGGAACATCTGGTAAAGGTGGTGGTCTACATCACCGACGTTCGTCACCGCGAGGCTGTTTACAGAACCATGGGTGAATATCTCAAGGGCGTGCACCCGGTTTCAACCGGCCTGGTCGTGCAGGCCCTGGCGCGCCCTGAATGGCTTGTCGAAATTGACGGCACCGCCGTCATCCCGGACTGATCCCATGACCTTCTCTCTGGTAGCCCGTTGCGCCGAGACGGGAATGTTTGGCGTTGCGATTTCCTCTTCCTCCCCGGCCGTCGCGGCGCGGTGCTCTTATGCCCGCGCCGGGGTCGGAGCGGTGGCATCGCAAAATGTGACCGACCCGACACTCGGGCCCCTTGCACTTGATCTGATGGAAAAAGGCCTGGGTGCATCCGCCGCAATCGCGGAAGTGAAACAACGCGGCAAATTCATTGAATACAGGCAGGTACTCGCCGTGGATGGAAGTGGGCAGACCGCTATTCACTCCGGGCCGAATTCCTTAGGCGTCTGGACGGAGGCGAAGGCTGAAAATGTTGCTTCCGGTGGCAATCTTCTGGCCAACGACACGGTTCCTCAGGCAATCGTCGACGGTTTCCTGACATCTTCCGGGCATCTTGGCGATCGTCTGATTGCAGCGATGCGAGCCGGTCTTGCGGCAGGTGGAGAAGCCGGCCCGATACATTCCGCAGGCCTGAAACTGGTGGACAAGGTCAGCTGGCCTGTTGCCGATCTCAGGTGTGACTGGACCGGAGACTGTCCGATCGAAGCAGTCGCAACAGCCTGGGAAATCTACAAACCGCAACTGGACGCCTATGTACAGCGCGCGCTCGATCCACGCGAAGCGCCGTCCTATGGCGTTCCGGGCGACGAATAATTCAGGGAGATAACATGCTCACTCATCAGGAATGGACGTCGAAAGCCGCGCAGCTCGAATTTCGCGGCAAGGCGTTCATAGACGGCAAGTTCGTCGATGCGCAATCCGGCAGGACCTTCGACAGCGTCAATCCCGCAACAGGTGGTATTCTGGCGGCCGTTGCCGAGTGTGACGCGGCGGATGTCGATCTTGCCGTTGCCGCCGGTCGCAGGGCTTTTGAAGACGGTCGCTGGAGCCGGATGGCGCCGGGAGACCGCAAATCCGTTCTCTTGAAACTGGCTGAGCTGATCCGCGAAAACCTCGAGGAAATGGCGCTGCTCGACAGCCTGGATATGGGCAAGCTGGTCAATGATGCCGTCACGATCGATGCACCCGGCTCCGCGCATTTCTTTCAATGGTATGCCGAAGCGATCGACAAGGTGTACGATGAAGTTGCGCCAACGGGACCAGGCGATCTGGCGCTTGTTTCGCGCGTACCGCTCGGGGTCGTCGGTGCGGTGACGCCATGGAACTTCCCGCTCGACATGGCAACCTGGAAGGCTGCTGCCGCGCTTGCAGCCGGTAACTCGGTTGTCCTGAAACCTGCGGAACAATCGCCGCTTTCAGCTCTCAGGCTTGCGGAGCTTGCTGCCGAAGCAGGTGTTCCCGATGGCGTGTTCAATGTCGTGCCGGGCTTCGGAGCAACCGCCGGCAAGGCGCTCGGCCTGCACATGGACGTGGACTGTCTGGCCTTCACCGGTTCGACCGCGATCGGCAAGATGTTCATGCAGTATTCCGGTCAATCGAACCTGAAACAGGTCTGGCCGGAAACCGGTGGGAAAAGTCCCAACCTTGTCTTTGCCGATTGCGAAGATCTCGACGCTGCAGCGGACATGGCAGCCTTCGGCATCTTCTTCAATCAGGGAGAGGTCTGTTCGGCAAACTCACGGCTTTATGTCGAGCGCTCGATCAAGGACGCGTTTGTTGAAAAGCTGATCGCGCGCGCAGCTGCCACGCAGCCGGGCGATCCTCTCGACCCCGTTTCGAAAATGGGTGCGATTGTTGACCGGAAACAAACCGAAGGCATCATGGGGTTCGTCGAAGCCGGCAAGCAATCGGCCAACCTGGTCGCAGGTGGTGAGCGTGTGACGGTTGATGGCAAGGGGTGCTTTGTTCAGCCGACGATCTTCGACGATGTCAAGCACGATGACCCGCTTGCGAAGGACGAGATCTTCGGCCCGGTTCTGTCAGTCATTGCCTTCGACAGCGAAGACGAAGCCGTCGCCATGGCAAACGACTCCGTCTACGGCCTGGCGGCGTCGGTGTGGACCGACAATCTCAGCCGTGCCTGCAGGGTGTCCGAAAAGCTTCATGTGGGAACAGTGTCGGTCAATACGGTCGATGCATTGTCCGCCCAGACCCCGTTCGGCGGCATGAAGCAGTCGGGCTTTGGGCGCGACCTGTCTTTGCACTCTCTTGAAAAGTATACCGCTTTGAAGACAACTTGGATAAAATACAAAGCGTAACGCAACATGAGAGTCCGGGGACGCGTATTGCTGAGATATACGCTCAGGCAACTTGAGTATTTTGTTGCTGTCGGCGAGGCCGGCAGCATTGCTCTTGCCTCTGAAAAAGTGAACGTGTCGTCCCCGTCGATTTCAGCTGCGATCAACCAGCTGGAAAAGGAGTTCGGCCTGCCGCTCTTCGTGCGCCAGCACGCGCAGGGGCTGTCTCTGACGCTCGCCGGGCGCCGGATGATGGAACAGGCCAAATATGTCCTGCAGGAAGCGGACAAGCTCATGGACCTGGCCTGTGACATTGCAGGGGCCGTGCGCGGCCCACTGGCAATCGGCTGCCTGCTGACCTTCGCGCAGGTGGTTCTGCCCGCCCTTAGAAGGAGTTTTGAAAACGAGTTTGAGGATGTGCGCGTCCGGCAGTTCGAACTGAACCAGGCAGAGATCTTCAGTAACCTTCGCCGGGCGGAAATTGATGTCGCCCTGACCTATGATCTGGACCTGCCGGCCGATCTTGTCTTCGAAACGCTTATGGAGCTGCCGCCTTACGCTATCGTGGACGAGAACCACCCGCTCGCCAACTCGCCCCATGTCACGGTGGAAGAGCTGCAAGCCTATCCGATGGTTCTCCTGGATCTGCCATTTAGTTCGGAATACTTCCTGTCCTTCTTTTCCGAAATCGACGTGAAACCGTATATCGCCGAACGCACGCGCGACATGGCGGTGATGCGCAGTCTGGTTGCCAACGGCTTCGGTTATTCAATTGCCAATGTCCGGCCCCTGAATGACTGCTCGCCCGATGGCAAACCACTCAAATTCATTCCCCTTGTCGGCGATGTCCGTCCGATGAGGATGGGGCTCTTGATGTCGAACGATGCAGACCGGACGAGCGTCGTGCGGGCCTTTGTCGAGCACTGTCAATTGCTCAATAAAAACGGTGACTTCGCCGGACTTGGTGTCTGATCGGAAATTCAGAAGTCCGGAATTAGCTTCGTCCTAATCAACGCTTCCGCAAGCTCGTCTTTCGTCTTCTCCACCAGTCGCTATCCTCACTCCCAACTGCTTGGAGAGGAGGCAAGATTGCGCGATCCCCGCTACGATATTCTGTTCGAGCCGATGAAGATCGGTCCAGTGACGGCGAAGAACCGCTTCTATCAGGTTCCGCACTGCAATGGGGGTGGTTACCGGGACCCGTCGGCTGCCGCCGCCATGCGTGGCATCAAGGCTCAGGGCGGCTGGGGAGTGATCTTCACCGAACAGTGCGAAATGCACCACACTTCCGAAATCACGCCGTTCATCGAGCTGCGCCTTTGGGAGGACAAGGACATCCCGCAACTGCGGAAGATGTCCGAAAAAATGAAGGAATTCGGTGCGCTTGCCGGCATTCAGCTCGCTTACTCCGGCATCAACGGTCCGAACCTTTACACCAAGGAAGTGCCACTTGCGGTCTCGGCGATGCCGATCCGGACCTTCACCAACGATCCCGTGCAGGCGCGTGCATTGGACACGTCCGATATCAAGGATCTGCGTCGCTGGTTCGTCAATGCGGCCAAACGCTCGAAGGAAGCCGGTTTCGACCTGATCTGCCTTTATGGTGCTCATGGTTTCGGGATTTTCCAGCACTTCCTGAGCCGGGCAACCAACCAACGGAGCGACGAATATGGTGGCAGCCTTGAAAACCGCTCCCGTTTCGTCAACGAAGTGATCAACGACATGAAGGATGCCGTCGGTGACACGATGGGCATCACCCTGCGGGTCAGCCTAGATGAAACTATCGGTGAACTGGGCTTTTCCAACGCGGAAGTCCGTGACTTCATCGAGATGAACAAGGATCTGCCCGACCTTTGGGATCTTGCCCAGGGCACCTGGGAAGACTGCTCCGGTCCCTCCCGCTTCAAGGAAGAGGCCGCGCAGCAGGACCTGGTCCGCGGCATTCACGAACTGACCGAAAAACCGATCGTTGGTGTTGGCCGTTTCACGTCGGCGGATACCATGGTCAAGCAGATCAAGTCGGGTCTCCTCGACTTTATCGGTTGTGCACGCCCATCGATCGCCGACCCGTTCCTGCCCAAGAAGATTGAGGAAGGCCGGATCGAAGACATCCGCGAATGTATCGGGTGCAATATCTGCATAACGGGTGACATGACCATGTCGATCAGCCGGTGTACGCAGAACCCGACCTTCATGGAAGAATGGCGCAAGGGCTGGCATCCCGAACGGATGAACGAGAAGGGCGACAGCTCCAACGTTCTCGTGGTTGGATCGGGTCCGGCCGGTCTTGAAGCCGCGCGTGCGCTGGCCGAACGGGGCTATGACGTTGCCATTGCCGAAGCGACAACCGAACTGGGTGGCCGTGTTGCCAGGGAACGGCGGCTGCCGGGCTTGAGTGCCTGGGGGCGTGTTCTGGAGTATCGCGAGTATCAGATCAGCCAGAAGGCAAATGTCGAAACCTATTTCGACAGTGAGCTGGACGCGGAAAACATTCTGGAATTCGGCTTTGAAAACGTCTGCATCGCCACAGGTTCGAAATGGCGTTCCGACGGTGTCAGCCGGCAGCATGTGGTGCCGTTCGCCATGGATGCTTCCATGCCGATCTACACGCCAGACGACATCATGGACGGCAAGCTGCCGACCGGTAAGGTCGTGATTTACGATGACGATCACTACTACATGGGTGGGGTCATGGCGGAGTTACTCGTGAAGGAAGGCTGCGATGTCACGATCATCACGCCGTCTGCCTACCTGTCCGACTGGACCGTCAACACGCTGGAGCAGCATGCCATACACAAGAAGCTTGCCGAGATGGGTGTGAACATCATCCTGAACCGTGGTGTCACCGCGATCGGCAAAGGCCATGTCGTTTCCAATTGCACCTATACCGATACGAGCCAGGAGTTTGGCTGTGATGCGGTTGTCATGGTCGCATCGCGGCTGGAGAGCAACAGCGTTTATCTGAACCTGAAGGCACGCGAAGCTGAGTGGGCGGATGCAGGGATCAAGTCGGTCAAGATTATCGGCGATGCCAATGCGCCCGGACCGATCGCCTGGGCCACCTATGCCGGCCATCGCTACGCACGTGAACTTGACGGCGCCGACATTGGCGACGACCTTCCGTTCCGCCGCGAGATCACGCAATTGGCGGCGGAATGACAAGACGAAAGCCTGGAGAACCGGTCTGACCATGTCAGGCCGGTTTGCCCGCGTGGACCGGTTGGGAACAAGATGACACAGACACTCCAAACGCTGGAGCAATTGATCGGCTTCGATACGGTCAGCGCGAAATCGAATCTTCAGATTGTCGATTTCATTGAAGACTTCCTGAAGGAACGGGGATTTCGTCTCAGCCGGATCGATGACGACGGCGGACAAAAAGCGGGTCTTTACGCCGAAATCGGTCCCACCGAAGGCGGAATACTGCTCTCGGGACATACGGACGTGGTGCCGGTGACAGGGCAGGCATGGACCCGGGACCCGTTTCGCATGACGGATGAAGGGGAAAGGGTGTTCGGCCGTGGGACGACTGACATGAAAGGCTATCTTGCATGCATGTTGAGCGCTGCGGACCAGGCTTCGAAAAAAGAGCTCAAAGAGCCGCTCAAGCTGGTCTTTTCCTATGATGAGGAGATCGGCTGTGTCGGCATTCAAAAGATGGCGGCGCAACTGTCGCAACTCTTGGGTAATCCGCGCGCCTGCCTGGTCGGCGAGCCCACTGAAATGCAGGTTGCCATCGGTCACAAGGGCAAGGCTGCGATAAAGGCCGTCTGCCACGGTCAAAGTGGTCATTCCGCCCTGGCTCCGACCTTTGTCAATGCGTTGCATCTGGCGGCCGACTTCGTGGTTGAGCTGAAAGGCATCCAGGACTGGTTGCGGGAACATGGGACGCGTGACGAGGCCTATGACATTGCCTACAGCACGGTCCATGTCGGCAAGTTGTCCGGAGGAACGGCGTTGAACATCGTGCCCGATCGCGCGGAGCTGGTGTTCGAATACCGACACCTGGCAGCGGAGCCGCCCGACGGGATCATGGACCGGATACAAGAAGCGGCAGACCGTGTGAGCGACAGGTACCGAGAGGCCAGCTCAGGCGCTTCTATAGAGCTCGACCGGTACAACGCCTATCCCGGAATTGATGTTCCGGCAGATGCCGGGATCGTGGCGTTGGGGCAGAAACTGGCTGAAACGGACAGGGTTACCAAGGTCGCCTTTGGAACGGAAGCAGGTGTATTCGACACGCTCGGCATTCCAACTGTCGTCTGCGGTCCCGGCTCCATGGAAGGGCAGGGACACAAGCCTGATGAATTCATTTCCAAAGATCAACTGGCAGCCTGCGACCGGATGATGGATCGCGTGCTTGACGATATCACCACTTAAGGACCTGCTATGACCATGCATGCTTACCTCCTGTCAGCCGGCGATGCTTCGCTCGAAACCTGGGGGACACCTGAAGACATTGGCTGCGAAACCGTTGAAGGCGCGGTTTCCCTCGCTGGAAGTTTCGACCTTGGAAGTCCTGATGACGCGGTCTTTGGTGGACGGTTTTCCGCATCCAAGGGCAAGTACCGCGTGACCTACGGGTTCGACGAACACGCAACGGTTCTCGATGGCGAGGTTGCCCTGACAGATGAGGAAAGCGGCAAGACCCAGGTTTACGGTCCTGGCGATGCCTGGATCATCAAGAAGGGCACGAAAGTGTTGTGGGACATTCGCTCCGAGAAGGTGGTGAAATCCTACCTGGCGGTCGTGCGTGCCGACTGACTTCGGCTGGCTGGATGTGACCGGGCTCCTGGGCTCGGTCATCATCATCGTTGCCTATTATCTTGCCACTCGCGGCCGACTACCGGCAGACAAGCTGAAGTTCAATGTCGCCAATCTGGTTGGTGGAGCGCTGGTCATGATGTCGTTGATCGACCGACCAAACTTTGCCGCGATCCTGATCGAGTGCATGTTTCTCTTGATCGCCATGGCCGCCATCTGGCGAAACCTCGCAGCCAAGGGTGCCTCTCAGCAATAGTTTTTTGGTGCAACGCCATACTTGCGTTTGAAGGCCTTTGTAAACGTGCTTTGCGATCCGAAGCCGCATTCAAAGGCAACCGAGAGTGCAGAGGTCTGCGCGATTGTCAGCAGCCGAGCCGCCTTTTCAAGCCGAAGCTCCGTCAGGAACTTCTTTGGCGTTGTTGCCAGAATACTTGAGAAGTACCGCTCAAGCTGTCTTCGCGAGATTCCCAGTTCCGAGGTGAGGGATTTAAGGATATCCGGTTCGTCCAGACGCTCCGCAATGATCTCGATTGCCCTGGCAAGAACCGGATTGTCCCGGGTAAGGGTTCTCAGCGGCGTGCAGGTCGCCGGGGTTCCCGGTTTGTACAGGCTGATGAACAGAACATTGTCTTCCACGGCCGAACGCGTCGCCTTGCCGAGGTCGTCTTCCATCATGGTCAGAACCATGTCGGCAACCGCGAACCCGCCGGCACAGGTCGATATTCGCTTATCGACCTCAAAGGCTGCGCCGGAGGGCGAAAGGCCGGGGTGCCTGAAGTCGAATTCGGTGCGAAAGTCCTGGTGAACAGTAAAGGAATGACCTGCCAGAATGCCAGCCTCGGCAATCGCGAATACTCCTCTGTCGATCGCAATGATCTTTCTGCCTTCCCGCCATTGCTGACGGATATGAGCTGAAAGTTTCCTGGAACGCGCTGGCTCGGTTTCAGCCCCAAGTACCAGCAGGGCGGCACCCCGGGGGCATTGCCCCAGGGTGCCATCCAGGACGGGAGAGGTGCCGATTTCGCTGGCAACCGGCAAACCGTCGACGCTGGTGAAACGCCAGGAGTATTTTCGCGTTCTTTCCCGAGTGTTTCCCTTGCTGAGCAGTTCGACGACGACTGACAGCGTCAGCATCGAGAACCCATCGCTCAGGATGATCTCTAAAGATCGATTTTCACTCGCCGGCACGGAGGAGGCCGGTAACAGTGGTCTCCGGGACGTTTCAGGCATGGATCACAGTTTCTCGGTCAACTCCGGGACCGCCTCGAAAAGATCGGCGACCAGTCCGAAGTCCGCGACCTGGAAAATAGGCGCCTCTTCGTCCTTGTTGATCGCAACGATGACTTTCGAGTCCTTCATGCCAGCGAGATGCTGGATTGCTCCCGAGATGCCGACAGCCACATAGAGATCGGGGGCGACCACCTTGCCGGTCTGCCCCACCTGCCAGTCATTGGGTGCAAATCCGGAATCGACAGCCGCTCGAGACGCGCCGACGGCAGCGCCGAGTTTGTCCGCAAGCTTTTCGATCAGGGCAAAGTTTTCTTCCGATCCGACGCCGCGGCCGCCAGACACAACCACGCCGGCAGAGGTCAGCTCGGGGCGGTCGCTCACTTCAACCTTGTCTTCAATCCATTCGGACAGGTCTGACCGACCGGAAAACGCAATCGGCTCAACAGGGGCATTGCCACCGGTCCCGACCACTTCGAACGATGCGGTCCGGAAGGTGACGACTTTCCTGTTGTCCAGCGACTTCACGGTTTGAACCGCATTGCCCGCATAGATCGGCCGTTCGAACGTATCCGCATCGACAACACCGGACGCATCTGAAATCACCATCACATCAAGAAGGGCGGCTACGCGCGGCAGGATGTTCTTGGCATTGCTGGTGGCCGGGGCAGCAATGTGGGTGTAGTCGCCTGCAAGCGAGACGATCAGGTCTGCCACCGGTTCAGCCAGAAGCTTGTCCAGCGCAGTGTCCTCCGCGCAGAGGACTTTTGAAACGCCATCGATCGTTGCTGCTTCCCTGGCAGCCGCCGAACAATCGGAACCGGCACAAAGGATGGTGACGTCACCCAGCTGCCCGGCAGCCGTCACCGCCTTTGCTGTCGCACTCATGGACAAGGCGCCATTGTTCACTTCGGCAAGAAGAAGTACCGCCATCAAACTGCTCCCGCTTCCTTCAGTTTCGCAATCAAATCGTCAACCGACGCAACCCGGATACCGGCACTGCGTGCCGCGGGTTCGGCGGTCTTCAGAATCCGAAGTCGAGGGGAAACATCCACGCCGTAATCGGCTGCAGACTTCTCCTCCAAGGGTTTCTTCTTGGCCTTCATGATATTGGGCAGGGAAGCGTAACGCGGCTCGTTGAGGCGCAGGTCAACAGAGATGATCGCAGGCATTCTGACGCCGATCGTCTGTAGACCGCCATCGACCTCACGGGTGACCACGGCCTTGCCGTCATCGATCCGGACTTCGGAGGCGAAGGTCGCCTGGGCCCAGCCCAGCAGCGCCGACAGCATCTGGCCGGTCGCGTTCATGTCGTTGTCAATCGCCTGTTTGCCGCACAGAACCAGATCCGGCTTTTCGGCTTCGACGACACCGGCAAGGATCTTGGCAACGGCGAGCGGCTCGATATCGGTTTCCGCATCGTCTGCGGCAATCACTAGGATTGCACGGTCCGCACCCATGGCCAGAGCCGTGCGCAATGTTTCCTGAGCCTGTTTCACGCCGATGGAAACGGCGATCACTTCGCTCGCCTGACCGGCTTCCCTAAGACGGATCGCTTCTTCGACCGCGATTTCGTCGAACGGGTTCATCGACATCTTGACGTTGGTGAGATCCGGCCCCGATCCATCCGGCTTTACGCGAACCTTGACGTTGTAGTCGATCACGCGCTTGACGGGCACAAGCACTTTCATATGTCCTGGTCTCCTTTGACTGGAGTTGAGTTTTACCGGCGGAAGAATGTCATTCCGCGTTTCCGTAGATCATGGTCTTGAGCGAAAGGATCCGGTCCAGTTCGTCCGGTGAAAGAGCGGCATTCTCGCTGGTGACTTCGCGGATGCTCTTGCCTTGTGCCAGAGCCGTCTTTGCGATTTTTGCCGCATTGTCGTAGCCGAGGTGCGGGGCAAGCGCGGTAGCCAGGACCAGGCTGCCATTCAGAAGCGCCGCGCAACGGTCCGCATCGGCTTGAATTCCAGTGATGCATCTGTCGGTCAGAACGCCAATTGCATTTGTCAGAATTCTCAAGGTTTCCAGTATGTTGTACGCCACCACGGGTTCCATGGCGTTCAACTGCAGTTGACCGGCTTCAGCAGCCATTGTGACCGTCAGGTCATTGCCGATTGCCTGGAAACAGACCTGATTGACCACCTCCGGAATAACCGGATTGACCTTTCCGGGCATGATCGAGGACCCTGCCTGCACCGGTGGCAGAATGATCTCGCCAAACCCGGCGCGCGGCCCCGAGGAGAGCAGGCGCAAATCGTTGCAGATTTTCGAAATCTTCACCGCAACACGCTTCAGCACACCCGAGAACGTGACGAAAGCACCAAGATCGGAAGACGCTTCAATGAGGTTGCCGGATTGCTTGAGCGGAAATCCGGATATCTCCGACAGGGTGTCGATGACTTTTGTACCATAGCCCCTGGGTGCGTTGACGCCGGTTCCGATCGCGGTGCCACCGAGATTGACCTCGGTCAGCAACTGACCGAGCTGTTGCAGGCGTTCAATGTCTTCGCCGACCGTATGAGCGTAGGACTGGAATTCGAGGCCGAGAGAGACCGGCACCGCATCCTGAAGCTGGGTCCGGCCAACCTTGGGAATGTCCCGGAACGCGTGCGCCTTCTCTTCAAAAGCCTGTTGCAATCCGGAAAGGGCTCGGCACAACGGGTTAATCCTCGACAACACAGCCAGCCGGATCGCGGTCGGGTAGACGTCATTCGTGGATTGTCCGAGATTGACGTGGTCATTGGGGTGCACAAGCACATAAGTTCCAACCGGCTGGCCCAGAACTGTCTGTGCCAGATTGGCGATCACCTCATTGGCATTCATGTTGGTCGAGGTGCCGGCTCCACCCTGGATCATGTCCACGACGAAATGCTCATGATGGTTGCCGTCGATGATCCTGCGGCAGGCATTGATGATCGCTTCAGCCCTTTCCCGTGAAAGAGTGTTCAGCTCGGCATTCGTGTGTGCTGCCGCCCATTTGACCATGGCCAGGGCGTTTACCAGAGATGGAAAATGCGAAAGCGGTACGCCGGTGATCGGAAAATTGGCAAGAGCGCGCGCCGTCTGAATGCCGAAGAGAGCCCCGGCGGGAACATCGAGCGTGCCGATCGCATCGGTTTCTGATCTTGTTTCTGAAGACATCGCCATCTGAATTTTCATTGAAAGTTCGAGGCACGGTAGGATTGGGAGGCACCTGAATACAGTCGAAAATTCCGCAGCTTGGATTAGCTAGATCCGAAACAATACGTATGGCGTCATGAGATCGCGTTCGAAGGTTGCAAAAGGCACAAGATGGACTGCCGCCGAGCTGATGAATTTCCCGGGAGGTAAATATTAGACTCCTTAAAAGGCAATATTTTTCAATATGTTATTAGGTGATTTCTCGTGCTTGGAAGTTTCTGAGCCGTGTCAGTATTTCTTCTTAGGCTGAGGCTAACATGCGCTGAGGAATACAGTTCTTAAGGAGTGAAATCCGCGTTCCTATACTCAGCTGAAATCGGCAGTGTAGAGGGAGGTGTCATTGTCCGCAGAACACTCGATAGCGATTGAAGTCAAGGACGCAGTGAAGCGATACGGCTCCTTCACTGCCTTGAAGAAAATATCGCTCTCCATCATGGACAACGAGTTCTTTACGCTGCTTGGTCCGTCCGGCTGCGGCAAGACAACCTTGTTGCGCATGATCGCCGGCTTTGAGGATGTAACCGAAGGCGACATCTTCCTGTACGGCCAGGAAATCGCAAACCTGCCGCCCTATCAGCGTCCGGTGAACACGGTCTTCCAGAGCTACGCACTTTTCCCGCATATGACGATCCTGGAAAATGTCGGGTTCGGCCTGGAAATGCGGGGCAAGTCCAAGGCGGAAGCCCGCAAGCGAGCCGGTGAGATGCTGGAGATCGTCCAGCTTTCGCAGTTCTCGCAGCGCAAGCCTTCGCAGCTTTCCGGTGGACAGCAGCAGCGCGTTGCACTGGCACGGGCGCTCGCGCCGCAGCCCAAGGTTCTTCTTCTGGACGAACCTCTTTCGGCTCTGGACCTGAAACTGCGCAAGGCGATGCAGCTGGAGCTGAAACATCTTCAGCGGGAAACAGGCATCACTTTCATTTTCGTCACCCATGACCAGGAAGAAGCGCTCACCATGTCGGACCGCATCGCGGTCATGTCTGCGGGCGAATTGCAGCAATTGGGGGCGGCACGGGACATCTACGAAAGCCCGAGGAACATGTTCGTCGCCGACTTCATCGGTGAAACCAACCTTCTTGAAGTTTCCGTCGATCAGGTCGTCAACGGACGGGCGATCTGTCATCTGGGCGGCGGCCACGAGCTGACCTGCAACCAGGTCGACGGCATCGGTGCCGGGTCCAAGGTGCATATGTCTGTCCGGCCCGAAAGACTGTTCATTTCCCAGGAGCCGACGGAAAGCGAAAGCCTGAAGGGGCGGGTGATGGATAATGTCTTTGTCGGTACGGACATCACCACGATCATCGACCTCGCTGATGGCCCGAATTTCACCGTCCGGACCTCGAACTCGGATCGCGGCAACAAGCGGATCTTCGAGCCGGGCAACGAAGTTTATGTCAACATGGAGCTGGGGGCGGCACGCCTCCTGGTAGACTGATGGCGGCGGGTGCGACAGGCGGCGGGAGCATTGCTTCCAACACATATGCGGAGTCCCGCAACTGGCTGCTGCTGCCGGCGTGGGTCATTCTGGCGGCCCTGTCACTGGCGCCGGTGTTCCTGATGCTGATCTATTCCTTCCTGACCAAGGAGTTCAGGGGAGGGGTCATCTGGGAATTTTCGCTGGCGGCCTATGACCAGTTCTTTTTCGATCGCGGCCTGTTCGGCGACGAACCGCCGAAAATCGAATGGACCTATATCACGATCTTCTGGCGATCGATCTGGCAAGCGGGGGCCGCAACGCTGCTCAGTCTGCTGATCGGATTCCCGACCGCCTACTACATCGCCACACGACCGGCGCATGTCAGGCCGATCTGGGTGTTCCTGATCACCATCCCCTATTGGGTCAACCTTCTGATCCGCACGGTTTCGATGAAGTTCCTGCTGCGAGACCAGGGGCCACTCAACGATCTTCTGATTTCCATCGGTCTGATCGACAGCCCGATCCATATCGTGAACACGGATTTCGCGGTGCAGCTGGGCCTGTTCTACTCCTATCTGCCGTTCATGGTGCTGCCGATCTATGCGGCGGTCGAGCGCTACAACTTTGCGCTCAGCGAAGCTGCGGCAGACCTTTATGCCAACAAGTGGGTCACCCTGCGGCGCGTGTTGCTGCCGGCGGTGAAGTCGGGCGTCATAGCCGGCTGCATTCTGGTGTTCGTGCCTTCGCTCGGTTCCTTCCTGGCTCCGGATCTTCTGGGCGGCGCAAAGAACCTGATGATCGGTTCCCTGATTGAAGAACAGTTCAAAGGCAATGCAGGCAACTGGCCCTTCGGCGCGGCAGCCTCGATGATCCTGCTGACCATGGTTCTGATCATTCTCATGATCTTCGCGCGCCAACAGGCCAAAGCACAGAAAGCGGAGGGCTGAGGAATGGCATCCCGTCGATACGAAATCAAAGCCTATACCGGTTTCAGAACCATCACGCTGCTTTGCCTGTTCGTGCTCTATGCACCGCTTGTCGTCGTGACCGTCTACAGTTTCAACGCCTCCAAATCGATCACGATCTGGGAAGGGTTGTCGCTGCGCTGGTATGCGGATGTCTTTGTCGGACCGGAAAGCGAAACCTTCAAGCTGGCGGCCCGCAACAGTTTCCTGATCGCAATCATCGCCGCAACGGTTTCGACGACGGTTGCGACCCTTGCGTCCACCGCGATCGTAAGGGGCGGTCAGTTCAAACTGCGGACCATTTCCTTCGGCCTGATCTCGCTGCCGCTGATGGTGCCTGAAATCGTCACGGCGGTGGCCACGCTGATCTTCTTCAACTCCATCGCCCTGGAGCGCGGATTGCTGACGATCCTCCTGGCCCATATCGCCTTCTGCATCCCGTTTGCCTATCTGCCGATTTCCGCGCGAATGCAGGGGATCGAGGACAGCTATGAGCAGGCTGCGATGGACCTTTATGCGACCAGACGGCAGGCCTTCACCAAGATCCTGCTGCCGTTGATGATGCCCGGGATCATCTCGGGGTTCCTGCTGGCCTTCATCGTCAGTCTCGACGACTTCATCATCACCAACTTTGTCAAGGGAGCCGGTGTCGAGACGCTGCCGACAGCGATCTTCGGTGCGGTGAAACAGGGCATCAAACCAAACATCATGGCCATTTCGACGATGTTGCTGAGCGTGTCGATCATCTTCGTCACGATCTCCTACTTCGTCAGCAAAGCCGACAACACGAAATAATCCAGAGGACGGAGGTAGCAATGAAATCCTTACTGAAAGCAACGGTGGCGGCATCGGTGATGACGCTGACAGCCAGCGCGGCATTCGCAGAAGAAAAGGTGGTTCTCTACCACTGGTTCGAATACATGCCGCAGGAGCTTCTTGACAAGTTCACCAACGAGACCGGTATCGAAGTCGTCATGGACACCTACGACTCCAACGAAGCCATGCTGGCTTCCCTGAAAGCAGGTGGAATCGGTACCTACGACCTGTCGGTACCGGGCGACTACATGGTCAAGATCATGGCCAATGAAGGCCTGCTGGATACCATTGCCGACGGAGAACTGGCCAACAAGGGCAACATCGAACAGCAGTGGCTCGATGTGCCGTTCGATCCGGGCCGCCAGTCGACGATACCCTATCAATGGGGCTCCACCAGCTTCTCGGTTGACCGCAACGTCTACGAGGGCGACATCAATACCACCGACATTCTGTTCGATCCGCCTTCAGAGCTGTCCGGCAAGATCAACATGCTCGACAGCCAGGGCGAGGTCATCACGATGGCATCGCTTCACCTGGGCATTCCGCAGTGCTCCAACGACCGGGAGCAGCTGAAGGCTCTGAACCAAATGCTTCAGGGTGCCAAGCCGCACTGGGCGTCGTTCAACTCCGATACCGCCAAGGAAGTTCTGGTATCCGGAGATGCAGCGGCCGGAATGATCTATAACGGGTTTTCCGCGAAGGCCCGTGAAGAGGGAGCGACAGTTGAATACGCCTACCCGAAACAGGGCTACATTGCCTGGATGGACAATGTGGCACTGTTGAAGGATGCCCCGAACCGGGCCAACGCGCTCAAGTTCATGGACTTTCTTCTGGAGCCTGAAAACGCGGCTATCCTGACCAACTGGACCCAGTATTCAGCCGGTGTGGAAGGCGTTGCTCCGTTGCTTGACGAAGCGCTCAGGACCTTGCCGGAAGCGAATCCGCCGGAAGGTGCCGGCCCGGCCTCTTTCATCGAGGTCTGTGACCAGGCGACCCAGGAGATCTACGACAAGATCTGGGTCAACCTGAAAAAGTAAGACGAACTGAACCGCCGGAGCTTCCTGCTCCGGCGGCTCCCAACTCTGTTTCTCCGGAAAGCCAGTGTTCTTTTCAGGAAGCGCCTTCAGGTCGAGTCTGCTAGGCAGGCACGATTGTGGTTGAACAGGCACTACCGGAACAGGAAACAGAACATGTCCTTGTCTCAAGCTCAGATTGATCGATTGATTACGGTGACCCGCGACGTCGCTCAGGAGGTCGTGATGCCACGTTTCCGGTCTTCGGCGGACGTGGATGTTAAGGCCAAGAAACACGTGTTCGATCTGGTCACGGAGGCGGACCTGCTCTGCGAACAGCGGCTGACACAGGTAGTTCCAGACATTCTGCCCGGTTCGACCTTCGTGGGTGAGGAAGGGGTCGCAAGCGATCCCGGACTGTTGTCACACGTCGCCACAGCCGACCGATGTGTTGTCCTCGACCCGGTTGACGGTACCTGGAATTTCGCCAGTGGCTTGCCGACGTTCGGCCTGATCCTGTCGGTTGTCGAAAAGGGCATTCCGGTTTTCGGCATGCTCTATGACATCCTCCATGACAGCTGGGTTGCGGCAGAAGCCGGAGGCGGGGCATTTCTGTTCCAGCCTGAAAAAGAACCCCGGAAGCTGCTTCTGGGCGCGCAACATCAAAACCCGCTGTCTGGTTTCTATTCGCCGTTCGAGTTCCCGGAAGAAGCAAAGTTGCCCCTTGCCGAACTGGCGCTTTCCTTCGGCCATGTCACAAGCCTTCGGTGCGCCTGCTATGAATATCTGACCCTTCTGCAGGGGCATTCGGACTTCATTCTCTCAGCGGGTGTTAATCCGTGGGATCATCTCGCCGGTCTGCTTGCGGTCAAGGAAGCTGGCGGCAGGAGCGGCCTGGTCGGTCGCGGTGCGTACCGAACGGACTATACCCAAGGTTCTCTGCTGACAGTTGCCGATCCGGAACGGTTCGAGACGCTTGAGGCGAAATTCGCCGCCGCATTGGGTCAGACGATAAGCGCCACCTGACAGACAAAATTCTGCAGGAAGCTATCCCCACTCAAACAAACTCCATCATTGAAATTGGAAGACCGTTCTCACTTGAAGGGGATGGTCTTTTTTATGTTTGCTTTGGCAAATGCAGATGCATTTTCGAACTTTCCGGCAATTGAAATCACTTTTAAATATCTGAAAAATATAACTTAATCTGGTCGCCTTCGAAGGCATTTTCATCGAGTTGCCCGACTTTTCAATTGAAACATGGCTAAGTGATTTTCCGAAAGGTTACATGTGAAAACTGGAAGCCTCCTTTGAAACGGCTCGCATATGGTGTGGGCAGTAACAGAGGACGAATTATGGTTCATTTCCCTAAAATCGCTTTCATCGGAGCGGGTTCGACCGTCTTCATGAAGAACATTGTCGGCGATATTTTGCATCGCCGGGCTTTGCGCGGCGCACATGTCGCCCTCATGGATCTCAATGAAAAACGCCTGCAGGAATCCGAGGTTGTTGCCAACCGCATGGTGACCTCCCTCGATGTGCCTGCCAGGATCACAACGCATCTCAATCAACGCGAAGCTCTGGACGGTGCGGATTTCGTCGTCGTGGCTTTCCAGGTCGGTGGCTATGATCCCTGCACGATCACCGACTTCGAAGTTCCGAAGGAATTCGGTCTGCGCCAGACGATTGCCGACACGTTGGGTGTTGGTGGCATCATGCGTGGCGTTCGTACAGTTCCGCACCTGTGGTCTGTCTGCGAAGACATGCTTGAGGTTTGCCCGGACGCGACTCTGCTGCAATACGTTAACCCGATGGCGATCAATATCTGGGCGATCACACGGAAGTATCCGAAGATCAAGCAGGTCGGCCTCTGCCATTCGGTTCAACACACCGCCCGCACTCTGGCGGTCGATCTGGGTATCGATCCGAAGGACATGCATTACCGCTGTGCCGGCATCAACCACATCGCGTTCTTCCTGCATCTGCACAAGGTCGAAGCCAATGGGCAGTACACCGACCTTTATCCGGCCCTGAGGGATGGTTACGCGAACGGCGAATTCCCCACCGGAAAAGCACAGGAAAACCCGCGCTGCCCCAATATCGTTCGCTATGAGATCCTCAAGCAGTTCGGCTATTTCGTCACAGAAAGTTCCGAGCATTTCTCCGAATACGTGCCGTGGTTCATTAAGGAAGGCCGCGAGGATCTGATCGAGCGGTTCCAGATTCCGCTGGACGAGTACCCGACACGCTGCATTCAGCAGATCGAACGCTGGCATGAAGAATCCAGTGAATTGATGAACAATGAGAGGATCGAGGTCGAGCAGACCGATGAGTATGCCTCGGAGATCATCAACTCGATCTGGACCGGGGAGCCGAGCGTGATTTACGGCAACGTTGCAAATACCGGTCTCATCACCAACCTGCCGCATGGTTGTGCGGTTGAAGTGCCGTGCCTTGTCGACCGGAACGGTGTGCAACCGACCTTTGTCGGCGATATTCCGCCGCAACTCGCGGCGATCATGCAGTCCAATGTCACCGCGCAGGGACTGACGGTCGATGCCTTGATGAACGAAGACCCTGAACTCATCACGCATGCTGCGATGATGGATCCGCACACGGCCGCCGAACTGGACCTGGACCAGATCCGCGCCATGGTTCTGCGGCTCAGACAAGCTCATGGCGAATGGTTGCCTGAATGGGCACGCGCTTGAACGAGGTCCTCCCAGTGGTGACCTGACCGGAAAACCGACGCGTTTCCCGGAAGGTTATCTGGGGCACCTGCGGGCTGCATAGCGGTATGCGGCCCGCTTTTTTATGTTCACGCGGCGTCCTTCTTGTGACGGAAGGCTGCAGGCGACATACCCATGCGATCTCGGAAAACCTCGTAGAACGCCGATACCGATCCGAAGCCGCTGTCCAGGGCCACAGTCAGGATCTTCACGTCCGATTCCGCCAGCATCATCTTGGCGTGGAACAGCCGTACGTTGTTGATGTGCTGCTTGACCGTGCAGCCAAGGAACTTGCGGAAGATCGTGGTGGCGTGATTGGAGGATATGTTGGCCGCCTCCGCCACCTGGATCTGCGTAATCGGCCGCGCATAGTTCTCGGCGATGAAGCGCAGCATGGTGTCGAAATGAATGACCAGGTTCTGGTGGTGGCGTCCGATTTCCTGGTCGTAAACCGGCGGCATGAGAATTTCCGGTTCCTCAATCGCCAGACGCGCGAGCCTCGCCTGAACCTCCAATGTGTGAACCGCCCGCCAGGGCCGCGTGCGCAGCTTGCGTTCTTCGGCCCACTTGCGGGTGAGTGCATAGTCCGAATCGTCGGATTTGGTGTTGGTGATGACGGCTCCGGCCAGCAGCAGGTTCACGAATTCCTTCGGCAACGGCCATTGAAGGAATTCGCTCAGCTGAACATAGGCGTTGGTGATGGTTCCACGGCCGACAACGTTGGTCACCCGGTGCGGATAGGCGGCCCAGAAAACGACAAATTGTCCAGGCTGTACGTGCACATCGCGCCCGGAAAACGAATATGACATTCCGCATCCGCTCAGAAAATTGACCTCGATCGAGGGATGGTAATGAAACGTTTCGTCCATCCGCTCCGGCATGTGGTGTTCCAGAAGAACGCCGTGCTTTTCCGGAACCGCATTCCTGGCAAGTTCCGAGGGGGCCTCGTCGTAAAATTCCAAACCGTCCATGGGGGCATCCACCGTTTCATCCGTCCTGATCATGTTCCACGAAGTTTCGATGAAACAAAAGAGTAAATCCGAAAACAGGAATGCAAGGTGTGAAAACAGGAAGAGTTTGGATGGGGCGACAGTCAGTGTGATGGATGTAAAATTCATTGGGAGGAACTTATGAACCACCTCAACTCGCTTCGGCACGTGCTGGCTGCGTCAGTGTGCCTGACCGCTATCGGCGGTAG
Organism: Roseibium sp. SCP14; assembly: GCF_040329475.1. Taxonomy (NCBI): domain Bacteria; kingdom Pseudomonadati; phylum Pseudomonadota; class Alphaproteobacteria; order Hyphomicrobiales; family Stappiaceae; genus Roseibium; species Roseibium sp. SCP14. The sequence goes on along the minus strand of NZ_JBDZYH010000002.1, from coordinate 474,222 downwards.
TGCACTTGCCGATAAACTCCCCCCGGAGAAGGATCTCTCCGGCCTCGAATACGAACTGATCGGGCGGACGGATCTATATGACTACCGCGCTCTGGACAGTTACAGCGAAGCTCCTTTCCTCGCCGACATGGCAGCCGAAGGGAAACTGCCGGCGGTCAAGGATCGCCTGCCGAAAGAACCGCTTGTGTTCAAGACCGGCGCGATGGTCGACGGTACCGGAGAGTATGGTGGTGTGTTCCGTCACGTGATCGGTGGCCGTCCGGAAGGCTGGAACTGGCTTGCCGGTCAGCATCAGGGCTGGGGTGGCATCAACATGGCCATCCAGGAATGCCTTGTGCGTCAGGGACCGCGCTGGCAGATCAAGAGCGAAGATCAGACCGGACCTTTGCCCAATCTCGCAAAGTCCTGGAGCTGGAACGATGACAACACCCAGCTGACCATGCACCTGATCGAGGGTGCGCACTGGTCGGATGGCGACCCGTTCGACACTGAAGACATCCGCTTTTGGTGGGAAGATAATGTTGAGGATGAGAATGTTTCGTCCCGTCTGAGCAAGGGATCGCTCGCTCCGGGCGCCAAGCTTGAAATCCTGGACGACTACACCTTCCGCTGGACATTCTCGGAGCCGCAGTCGGAAACCCTGGTGGAGAACCTTGCCTATATTCAGGGATGTCCGGGACCGAGCCATGCCCTGAAGGACAAGCATCCGAAGTACAATCCTGACGCTACCTATGAGAGCTATACCAACGCGATGCCGGGGGAAGCCCTGCCGGTGCCGGTCATGGGGGCATGGGTTCCGGTTCTGCACAAGCCGGACGAACTGGTGGTGATGCGCCGGAATCCGTTCTACTGGAAAGTGGATGAGAAGGGGCAGCAGCTTCCCTACTTCAACGAGATGCACTTCCGCCTGTCCACCTGGGATGACCGCACGACCCAGGCCGTCGCCGGGTCCGGTGATTTCTCCAACATGGAAAATCCGGCAAACTATGTTGCGGCTCTGAAGCAGTCGCAATCGCCCGACAGTCCGGTCACCGTGCGTTTCGGAAAGCGCGCGCTCGCCTGGCGGCTGGAACTGAATTTCTCCGATATCGGAGCTGAAGACGAAGTCGATCTGGCTTTGCGGGACCTGTTCCGCAACAAGGATTTCCGAATTGCCCTGAGCCATGCACTTGATCGTGACGCGATCGGCCAGGCGGTTGCTCGAGGTCCGTTTGCCTATCCTTACACAGGTGGTTTCACCTCCGGGTCGGCTTTCTTCGATTACGACAGCACCGCGTATCAGCCTTTCGACCAGGCAAAAGCCAACGCGATGCTTGACGAGCTGGGCCTGCAGGATACCGACGGCAATGGTATCAGGAACCTGCCGAACGGTGGCGACGACATCGAAATCGACGTTATCTTCAACTCCGGGCGAAATGAGACCCGCAAGCAGCTGGACGCCGTCATCTCGCAGCTGGGTGAAGTCGGTATCCGGATCATCGCCCGCGGTCTGGACAAGACCAATTTTGAGACGGCTCGACTGGGCGGCGCCTTCAACGGCATGATCAACCGCCGTGGCTTTCCGACGCTGACACGCGAACCTTGCAACAACATGCCCATCAGCGCTTCTTGCCCGTTCTTCCACCAATCCCAGGACGGTGAGCGGACACTGCTGCCGTTCGAGGAAGAAATTCAGGCAGCTTACCGCACCTTCATTTCTTCCAATGACAGCGCGGAAAAACTGCAGATGACCCGGGACATCCAGCGCCTGATCACAGAAAACGCCTATGTCATCGGCACGATCCAGACGCCGGCTGCACTTCTGGTCAATCGCCGGATCAAGAACGCTCACCCGGGAACTCCGGTCTACATGTTCGAGTGGGCCGAAGACGGGATCATTCGCGAGCGTCTGTGGACACCGACAGCCGAGCAGGTCAAAGAGCTGTTGCCGGGCACCATCGCTGAGTACTGATAAAACTTAGCCGTAAAACAATATGCGGCTCCCTTGGGGGCCGCATATTTCCTATCCGGGAAAATTGAAAGTTTTCTGATGGCGCTCTTGCTCTATTTCGTGAAGCGGATCCTCGTGGCAATCCCGCTTCTGATCGGGATATCGATCGTCTCCTTCGGCCTGGTTGTTGCCGTGCCCGGTGATTTCGTCGATTCCTGGATGGCCCAGACCATGGCGCAGACAGGAATGTCGGCGGCCGAACTCAAGCCCCAGGCGGAGGAGCTCCGGCAAAAGCTCGGTCTGGACAAGTCCCTGGTCCACCAATACGTGCTTTGGCTCAAGGGGATCGTATTTTCAGGCGATTTCGGCCAGTCCTTTGTCTACAGCAAGCCCGTGACCGAAGTCATCGGTCTGCGCCTGCCGCGCACGCTGGGTCTGGCAATCGTCACGCTGATCCTGGGACAAGGCATCGGTGTTCTGCTCGGCATCTATGCTGCAACCCATCAGTACAAGCTGGGGGACAACCTCGCGACATTGGTCGCGTTTCTCGGCATCGTCATTCCGAAATTCGTGATGTCGCTCATCATCCTTTACCTGATGGCCTATGTCTGGAACTCCAGCTATATCGGCTCGCTCTATTCTCCGGAGTTCATTCTTCAGGAGCATTTCAGTTTCGCCAAACTGTGGGACTTCTTCCTCCATGTCTGGCCGATCCTGTTCATCTCGGTCTGGGCCGGTCAGGCGTATACGACCCGGATGATGCGTGGAAACCTGCTTGACGTCATGAACGCGCAATACATCGAAACGGCACGCGCAAAGGGACTCAGCCGCCGCAAGACGCTGTTCCGCCATGCAGTGCCGAACGCCCTGCATCCGGTGATCATGAATATGGGTGGCCGGTTCGACTACATGATCAAGGGTGAAATCGAAATCGCCATCGTGCTCGGTATCCCGACGCTGGGTCCCCTGATCCTGAGTTCGGTGACCGAACGCGACATGTACGTGCTCTCGGCCATTTTCCTTCTCGTTTCGGTCCTTCTGGTCATTGGCAACCTGATTGCCGATTTCGCGCTGGCGGTCCTTGATCCGCGCGTGCGCAGAGCGGAGTTCACCAAAGAATGAATGCCTTGACCCAGCTTGATATGAACGCGGAAAACGCGAACCACGTTTCTCTGTCCTACTGGCAGCTGGTGCGCCGGCGGTTCATGGCCAATCGATATGGCATGGCCGGACTGATCGGGTGCCTGATCGTGCTCAGCTGCACCATTTTCGGTGGTTTCTTTGCACCCTACGGAGCTCAGACGAAAGACCGGAATGCGATCTATTCGCCGCCCCAGTTGATCAGCATCATCAGCCCGGACGGGGAATTGACCCGTCCCTATGTGCGCGGCTTTGAAGAAAAGATGGACCCGGTGACTTTCGAGTTCACCTTTGAACCCTCCGACAACAAGATCGTGCCGCTTGGTCTCTTCGTCAAAGGAGAGCCATACGAAATTCTCGGCCTGACCTTCGAGACCCACCTGTTCGGTTCGCTCAACGGAGTGCCGGTGCATCTTCTTGGAACGGACGGCCTTGGACGCGATGTTTTCTCGCGCATGATGTACGGCACCAGGATCACCATTTTGATGGCGGTCATGGTAATGGCGGCGGCTTGTGTCATCGGAACCATGATCGGGGTCAGCTCCGGCTATTTCGGTGGAACATACGATCTCGTCGTGCAGCGCGGTGTCGAGTTTGTGAAATCATTTCCCGATCTGCCGCTTTACCTGGCGCTGGTCGCCATTCTGCCGCGCCGTGCCGACGCGATGGCGGTCTTTGTCATGTTCGCGGGTATTCTCGTGCTGTTGCGCTGGGCAGATCTTGCGCGCGAACTTCGTGGCAAGGTGGTTGCCATCAAGTCGGTTGAATTCGTCAGGGCGGCCGTCGCTGTCGGTGCTTCTGACGGGCGGATCATCCGCCGTCACATCATTCCGAACATGTCGTCCCACATTCTGGTCTGGGCGACCTATACCTTGCCGGAGATCATCCTGCTGGAAAGCTTCCTTTCCTTCCTCGGTGTCGGCGTTCAGCTGCCCATGGTGTCCTGGGGGTCGATGCTCAATCAGGCACGCGACATCCAGGCGCTGACGGCAGCTCCCTGGTTGCTGGCCCCGGTCGGCATGATCGTCATTTCCGTTCTGGCTTTCAATGCGTTGGGCGACGGCCTGCGCGACGCGATGGACCCTTATTCCAATGACTGACAAGTTGCTTTCCATTCGAAACGTGAACGTGTCGTTCAAGACGGCGACGGGATTGCGTCATGCGGTGCACGATGTCTCGTTTGATGTCGGCAACGGGGAAACCCTGGCCGTCGTGGGCGAGAGCGGTTCGGGCAAGTCCGTGACCGCTCGCGTGATCATGGGGATGCTTGCGCCCAACGCCCGCGTTGGTGAGGGAACACAGGTGATCTTCGATGGTGAAGACATCGCGACGTTTTCCGAGCCTCAGCTTCAGGACATTCGCGGCCGGCGCATATCCATGATTTTCCAGGAGCCCCTGACCAGCCTCAATCCGATCTACCGGGTCGGAGATCAAGTCGCCGAGATCATCAAGGTGCATCGGAAACTCGGGAAAGACGAGCTGAAGTCCGAGGTGATCCGGCTTCTCAAGGAAGTTCAACTGCCCGACCCGGAAGCGCGCTACCTGCAGTATCCGCATGAACTGTCCGGAGGCCAACGGCAGCGTGTGATGATCGCCATGGCGCTGGCGAACAATCCGGAGCTGCTGATCGCCGACGAGCCGACCACCGCGCTTGACGTGACGGTGCAGGCCGAGATCCTGTCGCTCCTGCGCCAATTGCAAAAAGCGCACAACATGGCGGTGATCCTGATCACCCATGACCTTTCGGTCGTACGGGCCGTGTCCGACCATGTGGTTGTCATGCGCCGGGGGGAGGTTGTCGAAACGGGCGAGACCCAGGAAGTGTTCCACCATCCGCAGCACCCCTATACGAAGCATCTGATCGCCTCCGAGCCGAAGGGCGAGCCGAAGCCCATCCAGAAAGACGCACCGCCCGTTCTGACAGCCGAAAACACTCGGGTGGCGTTCAAGCTCAAGACGGGCGGTTTCTTCAGCCGCAAGAGTGTGGATCTTGTCGCGGTCAATGACGTTTCCGCAACCATCCGCCGGGGTGAAACGCTCGGTGTCGTGGGCGAGTCCGGGTCGGGCAAGACGACCTTCGGAATGAGCATCATCGGCCTCGGGCAGAAACAGAACGGGCCGGTAACGTTTCAGGGCGATCGGATCGAGCGGCTGTCGCGCAAGGAACTGCAGCCTTACAGAACGCGCATTCAGGTGGTGTTTCAGGACCCGTTCTCATCGCTTAATCCGCGCATGATCATTCGCCAGATCCTGGAAGAAGGGCTGATCGTGAACGGTATCGGAGCGTCTTCCAGGGAACGTCTGGATTTGATCAAGCAGGCGCTCGACGACGTGCAGATGCCTCACGATGCGCTCGACCGATTCCCGCATGAGTTTTCTGGAGGGCAAAGACAGCGCCTGGCAATTGCCCGCGCCATTGTGTTGAAACCGGAGTTTATCCTTCTGGACGAACCGACGTCGGCGCTGGATCTTTCCATTCAGGCACAAATCATCGAGCTGCTGCGGGAGCTTCGCGACAAGCACGATCTGAGCTACATGTTCATCAGCCACGACCTGAAGGTGGTGCGGGCGCTTTGCCATCGTGTCATCGTCATGAAAAGCGGCAGCGTCGTCGAGGAGGGGAATACCGCAGAGGTGCTGGAGAAACCGAAAACGGACTATACGCGGCGGCTCGTCCGCGCAGCTTTTGATGTCGTCGCCTGACGCATGAGCGGAGCCGCACCTCATATCGCGATCGTCGGTGGCGGAACGGCCGGCTGGCTGGCGGCACACATGCTGCGCCGTTTGTCGCGCGAAACCGATACGGCCTGCCGATTGACGGTCATTGAGGACCCGGACATCCCCACCATTGGCGTCGGGGAGGGAACGACCTCCGTATTCCGTGACGTATTGCTCGACCTCGGCTTTGACGAGTTCGAGTTCATGCGCGAGACCGGTGCGACCATCAAATATGGTATCCGGCATATCGGTTGGGGTGCACGGTCGAGCGGTCCGGGATCGGACTATCTCGGTCCGATTGACGACCCGCATCAGTTGACGCCTGACCCGACCGGACAGGGCAGGCCATGGCTGCACTACAGCGCGATTGCAGCAGGACAGCAGGCAATCCGTTCACACGTCTTCACGCCCCTGATGACGGGGCAGCGTGCTCCTTGGGCGCAGCAGGGCGGGAAGCTGATGCCGGTCAGTCCCTATCACCACGCCTACCATTTCGATCAGGCGAAGGTCGGCGCCTTTCTGCGCCGGAAAGCTGACGGGATCGAACAGGTGTCTTCCAAGGTGACCGGCATTGAAAAAGACAGCGGTTCCGGCCTTGTTACGGCCTTGAAGTGTCAGGGGCAGCCGGACATCGCCGTGGATTTCGTTTTCGATTGCACAGGGTTCCGGAGGGCATTGATGACGGAACTCGGTGTCTCCTGGCATCACTACGGTTCGTTGCTGCCGCTCAACCGGGCAATGCCCTTCTGGCTTGAACACTCAGAGGCAGGTGAGATTGCCCCTTACACGACGGCACGCGCGTTGCGCTCCGGATGGATGTGGCAGATCCCGACAGCGGACCGCCTTGGTTGCGGCTATGTCTATTCCGATGCGCACACGACGCCGGAGGAGGCACAAAGAGAAATCGAGCAAGTCCTCGGGTGCCGCATCACTCCTCGTGCAGACCTTGCTTTCAAGGAAGGCCGCTTGAAACAACCCTGGAGCGGCAACTGCATTGCACTGGGGCTGTCCCAGTGTTTTCTGGAACCCCTGGAAGCGACATCGATCCACGGAACGGTGGTTCAGCTGCTTTTGCTTGGGGCCGGGGGGTTCCTCGCTCATCTTGGGGGCGATATTTCCGATTTGCGCGAGAACTACAATCAGGCGGTCAATCAGCAGATCGATGATTTCGCGCAGTTCATCAATCTGCACTACGCAGGCGGGCGAAGGGATAGCGCCTTTTGGCAGGATATGACGGAATGCGGCATTTCCGACCTCAACCGGGACCGCCTTGAGCTGTGGTCGAACGAGGCCCCGATTCGAGCGCATTTTCCAACGCTTCCCGCTGGTTTGCCGCATGTTCAGGAACAGCTCTACATGCCGGTTCTTGATGGGTTGGGGCTTTTGCCAAAGGCGCCGTGCAAGGCTGCCTTGACCCGGACAGCCGGAATGGCGCGCGCCGCGCGCCTGCAGCGCGAGGACAATCGGGAGCAGTTTCGCAAGATATCAGCCAAGGCCCTTGGTCACCGCGAATTCCTCACCCGATTGAACTCAGGTGATCTGCCTTGCTGAGTGGGAGAGGCCGGGCGAGATCTCAGGCGCTTTGGCGAACGATCAGTTTTCCTTCAAACCTGTTCAGCCCGGTTCCATCGGTCTCGTCCCGCAAAAAGGCCACCAGGCTTTCCGCCATGTCCGACATCGGTTGACGGTAGGTTGTCAGTTGATAATTGGGACTGTCAGCTGCGGGAATGTCGTCAAACCCGGTTACGGCAATGTCTTTCGGGACCGAGAGGCCGAGCCGATGCTTGATCGCGTCGATCGCACCGATTGCCAGAGCATCGTTTTCGCAGACAATGACATCCGGAAGGTCGCCGGCACGACGGTTGGAAAGCGCGGAGGCAACGGTGTCGAAGCTTTGTTTCGCGTCATAAACACCAGCTGTCGCGACTTCCGGGCGATGGCCGGTTTTCCGTTCCCATTCCGCCATGAAAGTTTCCTTACGCAGCAGATGAGCTGAATCGGACTGCGGTCCGGCGAGAAACATCGGTCTGGAAAACTTCTTCTTCAGCACGTAATCGGCGATCTCGCGCATCGCGGCTTCGTCGTCGCAGCAGATCGAGATTGCTTTCGGATTGCGGGACATGCGTGCAAATGTGACCAGTTTTCGCACCCTCTTTGCTCCGAGGGCTGTTTCCAGAACCTCTTCGTTGAAGCGTGAACCAATCACAACAGCAGCATCCACCCGCCTTTGGCTGGCACTCAAAAGTGCCCCCGGCGCGTCATCTTCATCCAGCATGTTGACCAGGAACGTGTCCCATCCGGCCTTTCTCAGAGCCTTGGTCAGACGTTCAAGCATGACGAGCTTGTGCGGGTTTGCAAAGTCATCGATGAGAAGGGACACAATCCGGGAATTGTTGGAGCGAAGGCTGGATGCGGCCAGATCGGGAACATAGCCGAGCTTTTCAGCGACTTCCTTCACCCGTTTCCTGCTTTCCTCGGAAATGGAAGCATTTTGCCGGAAGGCACGGTTGACCGTCCAGCGGGACACGCCTGCCTCGGCGGCTACATCGTCTGCGGTCACCGTTTGAACCGGTGGATTTTCTGTCTTGTCAGCCATCGCACCTGGTCTCGAAATTCGTGCAAGTCAGATACCATCTAACAAGTTTTGCTCTCGAGAGCAAAATATGCTTGCTCTCGAGAGCAAGAGCTGTCATTGGTCCGCCAACTAGGTTTCAATTTGGAGGAATGCCAATGCTCAAGGTTGGCTTGCTGGGCGCGGGACGCATCGGTCAGGTGCACGCGGTGAACATTGCCGGTCACCAGAACAGTGAACTGGTTGCCGTGTCCGATATCCATGAAGATGCTGCGCAGGCGCTGGCTGCCAAATATGGCGCAGCTGCACGCCCGTCTGAAGATATCCTGAAAGACGACGGAGTTGATGCCGTATTGGTTGCCACTTCTACCGATACCCATGCCGACCTGATTGAAGCGGCGACAGCTGCCGGCAAGGCGGTTCTGTGTGAAAAGCCGGTGGACCTGTCCCTGGAAAGGGCAAAGGCCTGTCTGGCAGCTGCCGAAAAGACGGGCCGGCCGGTCATGGTTGGTTTCAACCGCCGCTTCGATCCCAACTTCTCTGCACTTAAAAGGGCAGCCGATGCCGGCGAGATTGGCAAGAGTGAACTGCTTTCCGTCACGTCCTTCGATCCGGCTCCTCCTCCTGTTTCCTACGTGAAAGTCTCAGGTGGCCTGTTCCGCGACATGATGATCCACGACTTCGACATGGCGTGCTGGATCATGGGGGGGGCTCCTCAAAAGGTCTTTGCGACAGGAAGTTCGATAGTCGATCCTGAAATCGGTGCCGCAGGCGATGTCGACACCGCAGCTGTCACGCTGAGCTGGGCCGATGGCCGGATCGCGGTCATCAAGAACAGCCGCCGTGCGGTCTATGGTTATGACCAGCGTGTCGAGCTGCTCGGGGTTGATGGATTGCTCGGCGCCAAGAACGTCCTGGAAAACACGGTCGAGAAAATCACGGTCGAAGGCAATATTTCCGCCAAGCCTGAGTATTTCTTCCTGGAACGCTACATGCGTGCCTACGCTGCAGAATGGGATGCATTTGTAACAGCGGTGAAAACGGGCAAGACCATGCCTGTCACGCTGGAAGAAGGGGTCCTGGCCCTGGCGGTTGCGGATGCAGCCACCCTGTCCCACCAGACTGGTGAAGCCGTTTCGGTTTCGCTCTGAAAGGATACGACATGAAACGGGAAATTGGATGTTGCACCTGGATCTTTGGCGACACCGCTCTGGAAGAAGTTGCGGACCGGGTAAAGCGTGCCGGGCTGGATGGCGTGGAACTTTTCGGAGCGGTTGATACTGTCGACCCGAAGGAAGCACTGGCGATTTTCGAAGCGCGCGATCTCAAGATCTTTTCGATCACACCCGGAGACGCTGACATTTCGCATCCCGACAAGGATGTGAGAGGGCAGGCATTGGCCTATTACGACAGGCTGATGGATTGGGCGGTTCAGCTGGGAGGACCGCTCATCTCCTGCCACGGTCAGGTGACGCGCATCAAACCCGTCGCCACACAGGCCGAGGAAGACGACCTCCTGCTTGATGCGGTTCGTCAGATCTGTGCCTTTGCCGAAAAGCGCGGCCTCAACGTCGTTTACGAGATTTTGAACCGTTACGAGACGCACCAGGTCCGGACTGTTGCGGAAGGTTTGGGCCTTCTGGAAAAAGCCGGGGCGACCAACCTGACATTGCTCCCGGACGCCTATCACATGAATATCGAGGAAAGCGACCCGGCCGGCGCCCTGCGTTCTGGAGGCAGCAAGATAGGTCTTTATCATGCTGCTGACAGCAACCGTTGCGGCATCGGGCAGGGACACACCGACTTTGCTTCCCAGGTCAGCGCTCTTGACCAGATAGGCTATGCCGGTCCTGTCATTGTGGAATGCAATGCGCCCGGTCCGAACCCCTTTACTCCGGACAAGGGAGATGGCTTCCGCGATGCCGTTGAGGCACAGCTGGCTGCATCCGTCACTGCTCTGCGCGCCCTCGGCAGCTAAACTGGAACAAGCAAAAAAGCTGCGGGCGTTTCGACGCCCGCAGCCAAGTTTCTGTTTGCCGAAGTTTTTCAGAATGTATAGGTGGCAAACAATCCGGCGTTAAACTGGTTGGTATCCCGGGTAATGGGGCTGTCGGCCGCGTCGCCGATCAGGCGGGTGTAGCCGACATTCGTACCCAGATTGATGTGATCCGTGAGCGGAACCACAAGCGTTGCATCGCCCGAGACCGACTTGAAACCTGCCGAGGCGTCAAAGTCCGTCAGACCCGATTTGGCCGATTGCTGAGAAGAAACGCCGAAATAGCCATCCATATAGTTTTCATCCGCCCAGGTTGTTGAAACGCCAAGCAGAAGCGCTGGGCCACCTGGACCGTCCTTGTTTGTCGGGCTGGAGCCGAAGATGGGACCGGTGCCGATAAAGAAGGGTGTTTCCTTCAAGAGCGGAGCAAGCGGAATGAAGGTTTGCAAACCCAGGTCGACCGTCGTTCCGTCCGCGCCGCCGAAGACATGGGTAACCTTCGTTTCGGCCTTGACGAATTTGTACTCGTAGCTCAGGAAGCCGCTGGTGCTGACACCGGCGTCGATATCGCCGAGACCACGCAATTCGGACCGGCTGTCACTTTCCTGACGGCCACCGTCATACCCCACCGAAGTGCCGACAACGAAACCCCTGTTCTGGTAGAGATTGACGCCCAATCCGTCACCGGGGCTGAGAAAGATGGTGTCGTTCCAGTTTATTTCCACAAACGGGACCGGACTGACCGACGATTCTGCGGAGCCCTCATATTTAGGACCGTAGATCGCACCTGCACCCAGGGTGACCGTCCAGTTTTCCTTCGTCAGGAAACCGCCCTGCATCAATGTGGAAAAGACATCTTCCGCAAGAGCGGGCTGAGAAGAGACGGCCAGCAGAAGAAGACTGCAAGGGTACAGTGGTGAAAGACACTTCATGAAAAACAACTCCGGTGTGACACCTGGCATTGGTGGACAGAGGGGACCCGATTTCCGTCCGCCAGGCTTGCCGAAGGAGAGTTAGATCATTCCGGGTAATCGATGGGTTATTCATCAAGTTATTGGAATTAAAGGAAATAACCCATTTTTTCGTTCGCGGAAGTAGCGCTGGCCGCATTGCCGCCATAATGTTGAGTGCGTTCGTCGACTTTCGCGTTCCAAATGTTCCCTGAACTCTGGACGGGTGAAGAAAAACGCATTGCGAAATCCTGGGATTGAAGACGTGCGTTGGGCGGGCCCTTTCACCGGAGGGGTCCTGAAAACGTCGTTGCCGGTGAAATGAACCGATTGACGCATGAGGTGAGAGGCTGTCGCCAAAGGCTCGATGGCGGACGGTAAAGGTCAAGGACGATTCATGTCCATCGAAGTGAAATTTTATGAAAGTGCTGCTTGAGTTTGCACTGGCCCGGATACAGTCGATCAAGAAATTATAGCAAAAACAGATATTTATGCGTTAACCGCGGCATTACCCGGCAAATGAGAAAGAAAGCGCGCTCAGATGGATCTGTAAGGCGCGTTCATGCGGATATCGCAAAATTTCTTCTTTCTCCCCCTTCTTGGTCTGCTTGCTGGCTGCGTGTCGACGGCAGGTGAACTTTCGCAGGAAGAGCGACGGGACATTCTGGACGATCTGCCGCAGCGGTGGAGCCAGACGGATTCTGCTGCCGCGAGCAATATCGGCAGTCTCATGGGACTGGTCAGTGAACCGGCAGTCAGATCCTACGTCGATACCGTGCTGGCCGAGAATATTCAGCTCAAGCAGTCCGTCATTGATCTGCGGTCGGCGGAATTTGCCCGTGTGAGCGCCAGCAGTGCTCTTTGGCCATCCGTTGACGGGGCAAGCTCCGCTCAGCGTCAGCGTGTCAAGACAGGAAGGACCGGAGATTATTCCAACAGCTTCGACCTGTCCGCCACTCTGAACTGGGAAGTCGACCTGTGGGGCCGGTTGGCGGACACGCAAAGCGCGGCCTATTCGGACCAGGACGCGGCCGCTCAGGATCTTCAGGCTGCCCGGTTGTCGACCGCGGGGCGGGCCATGCGGGACTGGATCCAGCTGGTTACCTTGAACCGGCTGATACAATTGGACAATTCCAGAATATCCAGCCTCAAAAGAACCGAAGATATCATTTCGGAGCAGTTCACACGTGGCCTCGGATCTCTTGGGGATCTGGAAGGTGCGCGCGCGTCGACCGAAAGCTCCCGGGCGAACCTTACGGACCGCAAGCTTCAGCGTGACCAGCTGGTTCGCAACATGGAGGTCTTTGCCGGACAGTTCCCGAGTTCCAAACTCAGAGCGTCTGGCAAACTGCCCACGGTCAAGCTTCCGAACAGCGGCTTTCCGATGGTAACTATCGGCAGGCGGCCAGATCTCCTGGCGGCTTATGCCAGGGCCGTCGCGGCGGACTACCGCACTTCCGCGGCTTACAAGGATTTGCTGCCGAAATTCGCGATCCGTTTCACCTTGAGCGATCAGGCTTCCGACCTGTCCGATTTGCTGCAGGGCGGTCCGGCTTGGTCACTGCTGGGCAACTTGACCGCGCCGCTTTTCGACGCGGGCGCGCGCAAAGCGACGGCCAAGGAGCAGGATCTGGCCGCCGCCAGGGCGTGGCTGGATTACCGGGATGCCCTTTTGACGACCGTGCTGGAAGTAGAGAATGCCCTGAATGCGGAGTTCTCTCTCAGAAAGCGTCAGGCACAACTGGCCCGTGCTTATGAACATGCTCAGGAGAATTACCAGCAATTCGAGCGCCGCTACCGGGACGGCCTGACCGACATCGTAACGCTGCTGACTGCAGAACGCGCAGCCTTCGATGCGCATCAGGCACTTTTCCAGGTTCAGCAGGAATGGTTGCAAAACCGGATCAATCTTGCCCTTGCCCTTGGCATCGGGCTGTGAGGCGAAACCAGTTCAGTTCGCGTTTCAAGACAGGAAGAGCCATGTCAATAAAATCCGTATTAGGCATTCGCACCAGTCATTTGGCGCTCCTTCTGGCGTGCATTGAGGCGATTTCCGTTTTCGGTTTGCCCGGCGAATGTTGGCTGAAGAATGCATCCAGCCTTGCTTTTGTCTCCCCCTCATTTGCGCAAGAGGAAACGGTCGTCCCATCTGAAGACGAAACGCCTGTTCAGGAGGAAGACAAGGCCTATCCGCTTGTTCGGGTGACTTCTGTTTCAACGACGCGAGAAAGCGCGGAAGTGACCGGATATGGTATTGCGAGGGCGCATTACCGTCAGACTCCCGTCGCCGAGGTTGCAGGCCAGGTGAAGTTTCTGTCGGGTCGGTTCGAACCGGGGCAAATGGTAAAGCAGGGAGAGGTTCTTCTGGAACTGGAGGATGTTGCCTACCGGTCCGCAGTGGCGACTGCCCGGCAGAACCTGATGCAGGCTGAATTGACACTGCTTGAAGAGCAGCAGCGCGCGGAACAGGCAAAGCAGGATTGGGAGCGCTCGAAACTGGGTGAAAATCCTGCCTCCGAGCTGGTTCTTCGCAAGCCCCAGATGGAAGTGGAGACAGCCAAGGTTGAAGCCGCCCGAGCGGAATTGGAGCTGGCAGAGAGCAACCTTGCCAAAACGCGTGTTGCCGCTCCCTTTGATGCGATGATCATTTCGCGTTCCGTGACACCTTCCGCTTTCGTGTCCGCGGGAACAACCGTCGGCGAACTTTTTTCACTCGACAGGTTCGATTTCTCCATTCCACTGTCCGCCAAGCAATGGGAGGCACTTGGCCGGTGGCAGGATGATCTCGACCTCGGCTCGTTGAATGCAGTGATTATGCTGGATGGTGGCAAGACGCTTTCTGCTGCCATCGAAGGCGAAGATGCGCTCATCGACGAAAGCACAAGGCAACGTTCGCTCAGGCTGAGTGTCAGCGATGCAGGTTCGGTTTCCGGCAACCTCAAGCCCGGAAGTTTCGCATCGGTCCTCATCAGTTCGACAGCTGTGCAGGACGTTCTTCTTGTCCCGGCAGAAGTGGTAACGCCCAACGGATATCTATGGTCGGTCTCACGCGACAATCTTCTTGTCCGCCATTCCGTTTCGCCTGCGTTCAAGAAGGGAGAACTAGTGGCAATTCCTCGGGATCAACTGGAAGGGGTGACGAACCTTCGTGTCGTCATGAGCCCGCTCGCAGATTATCTGCCCGGACAGAGAGTTGAACCGAAAGAAGCGACTGAAGCCACCGGGGATGTCGTTCTCTCCTCAATCGAAGAAGGAGACCTGTGATGTCCGGCAAGAAGTCAGATGATGGTGGCTGGATTGCCTGGTTTGTCCGCAACCCGGTCGCGGCCAACCTGTTGATGATCTTCATTCTTCTTCTTGGGGGAATGAGTTTTCTGTCGATCCGCACGGAAGGCTTTCCAAGTCAGCCTCCTCGCTCGGTTTCCATTTCCGTTTCTTATGACAGCGGCTCGGCCTTCGAGACAGAGCGCGGTGTTACCGCAAAAGTCGAGCGTGCGCTCAAGGGACTGGAAGGCGTCAAGGAAGTTACAAGCACGTCCTCGTCCTCTCTGTCTTCCATTTCCATTGAAATGACCAGCGGTTACGACCTCGACAAATTGCTGACCGACGTCAAGAACCGGGTAGACGGCGTCACGCTTCCTGCGGACGCCGAGACACCTGTGGTTACACGCGAGCTGGAAATCGAGGAAATCGCGTTTCTGAACATCTACGGAGACGTTGACCATGACGTTCTGAAGCGGGTTGCGCGCAGGATCAGAGACAGGATCCTGGCCGATCCGGCCATTCCAAGTGTCACGATCCTGGGGGAATTGACACCGGAAGTCACCATCGAGATCGATCAGGAAACCCTGCGGCGCTTTCAGGTGTCGTTTGCGGATGTGGTCAATGTGATTGCAGCATCTTCCGTGACGGAGGAACAAGGCCTCCTGAAAAGCGAAAATGGCCGCATCGTTGTGAAAGCCGACGCTCAAGGGACGTCGCTTCGGGACTTTGAAAACATCGAACTTATCAGCGGAAGGGACGGCCAGCGCGTCAGGTTGGGGGAAATTGCGACGGTCAGGGATGGGTTCACTGACGACCGCCAAGTGTACAGGTTCAACGGCGCACCTGCGATCCGGCTGACAATGGAAATGATCGGAAAGGCCGACCTCGTCCATGCCGCGGGACGGGTGCGTGATGTCGTCGACGAAATCAGGGCAGAAACCTGGTTGCCTGAGGAAATCAAGCTCTCGCTCTGGAACGACAAGAGTGTATTCATCAATGACCGGCTGTCGCTGATGGCGAAAAACGGCCTGATGGGAATGGCGCTCGTCTTGCTTGTTCTCGCCCTTTTCCTGGATATTCGCACAGCCTTCTGGGTGTCGCTCGGACTGCCGATATCCTTTGCCGGTGCGTTGATCCTGATGGGCGACAGCATCTGGGGGCTGACCCTGAACGAAATCACCACGTTCGGTTTCATTATCGCGCTCGGCATCGTTGTCGATGATGCGATCATCGTCGCGGAAAGCGTTCACGCGGAAAAGGAGAAACATGGGGCCTCGGCGCAAAGTGTCATACGGGGCGTCAAGAAGGTGGCAGTTCCTGCCGTCTTCGGTGTGTTGACGACGATTGCGGCGTTTTTTCCGATCACGCTTGTGCCCGGAAGATTGGCGGAAATCTTTTCCCTGTTCGCCTGGGTTGTGATCTTCAGCCTGTTGTTCTCCATCATTGAATCCAAGTTCATTCTCCCGGCGCACCTGGCGCATGCCCGTGAGCGGTCATCAAGCAGGAACGTTCTGGCGCGTGGCGTGCGCGGTCTGCACAAGGCAATTGGTGATGGACTGAAGTTCGTGACGCAAAGGTTCTACAGACCTGCGCTCCGTGTTGTCCTGCGTCTGAGATATCTGGCGTTGATCGTCGCGGCGGGATGCTTTGCGGCATCCCTGTGGACTGTACAGACGGGCATGGTGCGAACGGTCTTCTTTCCCGACATTCCTAGCGAATTGCTGACAATCCGCTATGTCGCGAAATCCGATCTCGGGTATGGCACCATTTTCGCAGAAGCTCTGCGTATCGAAGAGGCTGGTTGGCGTGTCAATGATGAACTGGCCATGGATGAAGCGACCAGCGTTCCTCCGATCGCCAGTATCGAGACCAATGCGAGCGAAAGTGGCGACGTCACGATCGTGGTTGCCCTGCGGCCGGAGGTCAAGGACGTCCTTCCACTGAGACGAATTGCGGACCTTTGGAGAAAGGAGCTTGGTGGTGTTGAAGGTGTGCAAAGCCTCGAGTTCACCACCGACGATTTCGACGATCCCGAGTTCGGAGTGGATCTTGTTCTCGACGATCCAGACCTGCTGATCGCGGCGAGCCGCAAGGCAAGGGAACGCGTGGCGGAACTGACCGGTGTCTTGTCCGCAACCAACAGCTTTCAGGCTGCTCGCAGCCGTGTACGTGTCGAACTGAACGATCAGGGAAAGGCTCTCGGACTGGCCACTTCAACGGTTGCGACCCAACTTGCCAGTGCACTCAATGGAGCCGAAGTTCAGCGGTTCCAACGGTCCGACGAAGAAGTGAAAGTCAGGGTCCGTCTGCCCTTCGAAGACAGGCGGACCCTCGCAGATCTTGAAGCGATGTATATCAGGCTTGCCGACGGCAACCTTGTACCTCTGTCCGATGTCGCGCGGTTGCGCACCGACTTTACCGTCGATGAAGTCAAACGGTTCGACAGCAATCGGGTCGCCTCATTGACCGCGGATGTCGACAACTCGATTGCGACCGGCGACGATCTGAAGGTCATATTCGACGAAGAGATCTTTCCGGAACTCAAGCGAGACTTCCCTTCGCTGACGATCCGCTACACCGGCGATCTGGAGCGGCAGGAAGAAGCGATGGGTGGCCTGGTCCAGGCATTTATCATTACTCTGGTTGCGATCTACGGACTGTTGGCCATTCCCTTGAAATCATACAGCCAGCCATTCGTCGTCATGGCCGCCATACCGTTCGGTATCGTCGGCGCCATCCTTGGGCATTTGATCAATGATCTGCCCATCAGTATCCTGTCGATCAACGGCATTCTGGCGCTCTGCGGCGTTGTCGTGAACGACAGTCTTTTGCTTGTGTCCACGGCAAACACCAACCGGGCAAATGGAATGGACAGAATTGAATCGCTGCTGAATGCCGGCTGCACAAGAATGAGAGCGGTCCTTTTGACAAGTGCCACTACGTTTTGCGGCCTTGCTCCCCTGATCACCGAAACCTCCGAACAGGCGCAGTTCCTCATTCCGGCAGCTGTCTCGCTCGGTTACGGTATCTTGTTTGCAACGGTCATCACTCTTGTTTTGATCCCGACATTCCTTCTGATCAGAGACGATATCTTCCGATTGGCTTCCTACTTGTTTGCACCGCGTCGGCAGGAGGCACTATGAACAAGGATCCCTTGCTGGTGCTGCTGGTCGAAGACGACATGGACCTGGCGGCAACTGTGGCCGACTATCTTGCGCTTGAAGAGATCGACTGTGACCACGCCTATAACGGTCAGGCGGGCATAGAAGCGGCCACGAACAACAGATATGACGTTGTGCTTCTCGATCTTGCATTGCCCAATGTCGATGGGCTGACTGTCTGCCAGACATTGCGCAGAAGTGGCGTGAATTGCCCCGTTCTCATGCTGACGGCCAGAGACACGCTTTCAGACAAGGTGGCCGGATTTGAAGCTGGAACGGACGATTATCTGGTGAAACCGTTTGCCTTCGAAGAACTGGTGGTTCGGATTCGCGCTCTTGTCAGGCGCAAAACCGGCTGGGATCAAAATCTCACAGTCGGTGATCTGCAGATCGACTTCAATGAACGCAAGGCAAAGCGGGTCGGGCGCGCGCTAAGATTGACGCCAACAGGCTGGACACTTCTGGAGACGCTGGCCCGAAACAGTCCTTCTGTCGTGACGCGGGAGCAGCTTGAACGAGCAGTGTGGGGCGACGATGTTCCGGACAGCAACAGTCTCAAAGTGCACCTCTACAAGCTGCGACGGCAGGTGCAGCGGCCGCACGAAAGCAAGCTTCTACATACGGTCAGCGGCGCAGGGTTTGCCCTCAGGGAGTCATGATGGTCCGTGCATTGAAACGTCTTTTTTCCTTCGGTGAAAACACGATCCGGCGCGACATCCGGTTGTTTGCGCTCAGCCTGGCCGCGCTGGTGGTCGTTACCTACAGTTTTTTGCTGGTGTATTACTTCTTTTCCGGATTGCAGGGGGCCAGTTCCTACCAGCTTCGAGTGATTGCGGCGAGTTACGAAGAGGCCCTGACCCGAGAGCCCAATCTACCGAGAACGTTCTCCAACATCACCGTCGCGATGAGCTACGGTGAACTCCCGGAAAAGGTGAAAGAGGTTTTCCCGGAGGAGGAGATTGAACGGGGAGAGTTGAGCTCTGATGTTCATGAGGGTGAAACCGATGACGAAGATATTCTTTATCTTCTCCTGAACAGGCCGCTCGCGGACGGGCGCGATTTATACCTCGTGCAATCCATTCAACTGGACGAGAACGATCAGGTGAATTTCGAGCCGTATTTGCAAGAGCATCTTGGGTTTGTTGTCTTGTTGGTCGGAATTTCGTTCCTTGTTGCGACATACATACTTGTCTGGCTTCTGGCCAAAAAGGTGGTGACACCTGTTCAAAAACTGCAGAACTGGGCTGACTCGCTGGGAGAAAATCCCGGTTCGGTCCAACTGCCGGACTTCAAGTACCGTGAGCTCAATACGGTGGCGGCTCGCTTGGCGGTGTCAATTGAACGGATCTCCGGATTTGTCGAACGCGAAGCGGCGTTTCTTCGACATGCAAGTCATGAATTGCGGACGCCAATCGCGATCATCTCGGGTAACGCGGCTTTACTGGCAAGAAAAGAGGAGCAGAGCACGGACCGGGTCGCCGTTGAGCGGATCCAGCGGGCAAGCCACTCCATGCAACAACTTGTCGAGACCTTGCTGTGGCTTGGCCGGGAGAATGATCCGGCTCCCGAACTCAAATTGATCGATTTGGCTGTAGTGATCGAGGAACTGATAAACGAACTCGGATACCTTGTCGGCAGCAAATCGATTTCGGTCGTCAGGGATTTCGACCAGTCGTCACTGAAACTGCCCGAGTTCCCGACGAAAATCGTCTTGTCCAACATGCTCAGAAATGCGTTCCAGCACACAGCAGAGGGCACAATCCGGATTACCGTGCGCGACGGCACGGTGTGTGTATCAAACGTTGATACGACACTGCAGGAAGCGGTTGGGGAAGCTCCTGGCGAACTGGAACACGGGATAGGTCTGTCGCTTGTTAGCCGGATTGCGCAGCGGCTTGACTGGGACTTTTCCATCGAGCGGACGGGGAACGAAACCCTGGCGCTGTTGAGGTTCTGCCCCTCGAGAGAGGAACCGCAGCGAGCCTGACATCTTTGCCGAACGAATGGTGGTTGGCCGGAGAATTTCTGTCCGGCCGCTTTCGGGATGCCAAACGCGACGATGTGTCAGTTGCGTATCAAGTGTTTCCATTGATGTGGCGTGGTTGCTCGAGTGGACACAATCCTTACAGTTTTCACGTCCGCGTGAAGTTCCGCTGATACCTGAAAATTAGACTGTCTGCACAGTGGGCTAACAGGTGCGCTTTGCGCCCTGAAGATGATCGCGCTTGCAGTTTTTCTGCTGCAAGGCGCTGGAAGGACAGCAGATAATGGCACTTTCATTTTTCAGGTCGGTTTCCAGAACCCCTGCATGGAAACCGATCTCCAAGAAACAGGACACCGGCTGGCGCGCAGACGAAGACAAGGCATCCGGCACCCAAGACATGCCGATCGCTCCCCTTGAGGACAGTGGCAACTCAAGCGCGCGGTCTTCGCGCCGGGCAGAAACCGAACAGACGACGCACGATGAGGCAGGCAGCCGGTTTGCGCCGGGCCGCAAAAGTTCGGGAAGCCGTTACGATGATGATCGGTATGCGGACCGGGAGGAAGCGGAAGAGCGTCCCGGAACCGGATTTGAGACGATGGAATTTTCGTGGTCTGGTCGCGGCAGCCTTTTAGGAAAGCTGCTCGCGGGAGTTTCTCAAGGCGGTCTGGGTGCGCTTCTCGACGTTGAACCTGTCAGCTTCTGGATCGATTGGTCGGGCACAGACTATTACATCGGGAACGATGGCAAGAACATCGCCAATGGTCTCGGTGGAAATGACCATATCGAACTCCGTAACGGCGATGATACTGGCTATGGCGGCAGCGGCAACGACTTCATTCACGGCGGCCGCGGAGACGACAAGCTGTACGGCAACTCCGGAAACGATACCCTGTTTGGTGACCAGGGTGATGACTACATGGAAGGTGGAACCGGCAACGATCTTCTGGTTGGTCATGCCGACGATGATCACCTTTGGGGACAGGAAGGAGATGACCGCCTGGAGGGAGGCGAAGGCGACGACCGGTTGTATGGTGGTGAAGGCGACGACCATATGGAAGGCGGAGATGGCCGTGACTTGATACGGGGGCAGGAAGGCTCGGATTTCATTTTGGGCGGCGACGGCGATGACCTGTTGTTTGGTGCCGATGGCAACGACTTCATTCACGGTGGTCATGGTAATGATCATGTCTATGGAGGAGACGGCAAAGACACGCTCATAGGAGATCTCGGCGACGACAACATGGTCGGGGGTGCCGGCAATGACTTTTTGCGAGGCGACAGCGGTCAGGACCGGCTTCACGGCGGACTTGGCGACGACAACCTGAAAGGCGGAAGTGACAACGACTGGCTGTGGGGTGAAGCCGGCAACGACAAGCTCTTTGGTGAAAGCGGTCGCGATATCATGCGTGGCGGCGACGGTAACGACGAGCTCTATGGCGGCAGTGGCAACGACTACATTCAGGGTGGTTCCGGAAACGACCACATCACCGGTGGAACCAACGGAGATGGAGATCTTGGCGACTACATGCTCGGCGGTGCCGGTTATGACATCTTCTACTTCAAGAGCGGTGACAGTGGTGGTTCTTCAAGCGCAATCGATGTGATTGAAGACTTCGGCACTGGCGGTGACCTGATCGTGGTGGAAGGTTTCTTTGCGGACTTTCTGGGAGAGCAATCCGGGTTTTCTGGCGAAGAAGGGGCCGAGCTTTACTTTGAGCATGCCCAACACGAGGAATATGGGGACGTAACCTATGTCCATGTGCGCGATGGCGAAGGTCTCGACAGCGATCTGACTTTCTCGCTCCTGGGACATCATGCACTCACCCAGAACGATGTTTTCATCATCTGACAAATATCCAGGCAGGACGAGGCGGCAGGTTTCCTGCCGCCCTTGCCCTTTGCCGGCCAATCTGCCCGACGGATCACGAGACACCTTAGCGGGCAGACAGTCAATTCCAATGGATTAGTCTTGAAACGCCGTTACTCAAAAACGTAGCCAATCCCGCGCACGGTTCGGATCGTCTCCGGTTTGGTCGGGTTGGGTTCGATCTTTTTCCTCAGCCTGGAGATCCGCAAGTCAATGGAGCGATCGAAAGGTTCCCAGCCCTTGTTATGGGCCTGTTCGAGCAACTGATCGCGATTGAGTACCCTGCCGCGATTTTCAGCGAACACCTTGAGCAAACTGTATTCCATGGCGGTGATCGCAATCTCTTCGCCATTGTCACCAAAGAGCCTGGCACCATCGAGGTCCAGACGGCAGTTGCCGAAGGCGATCGTACCGTTCAGCTTTTCTCTTTGTTCAACCTGCCGGTCAATCGAAGTCTGACGGCGCAAGGTCGCCTTGATGCGTGCCTCAAGCTCGCGAAGGTCAACGGGTTTGCCGACATAGTCATCGGCCCCCATTTCCAGTCCGATAACCCTGTCGATCACTTCGCTGGCAGCCGTCAGCATTATGACGGGAATTTCCGATGAAGCGCGAAGCTCGCGCAAGGCGGTCAGGCCATCGGTTCCCGGCATATTGATGTCGAGTACGATGAGGTCCGGTTGTTCTCTTTCCAACTTGACCTTCAGATCGGCAGCATTCGGTACCTCGGAAACACGGTAGCCGCGCTCGCTCAGATATTCGGCAACCATCTCCCTCAGGTGAGGTTCGTCATCGCAAACCAGAATGTTTTTCGGCTGTTCTCCACTGTTCATGGCTTGGTTTCTCCGGCGCCTAACTTCTTGATCAAGATCTCAAGCTCCTTCCCCGAGATCGGTTTCTCGATGAAGGGACGTTTGCTTCGAGACAGAAAGTGCGTGACATCCCTGCCCATGGAGTCGCCGGTCACAAAGCCGATCCGCTCTGCGTAGCCGGGCAACCTCTGCTGCAAGGTGTTATAAAATTCTTCGCCGTTCATTCCAGGCATCTTGAAGTCGCTGATGATCATGTCGAATGCATTGAGGGACAATTCGTCAAGCGCCTTTCTCGCATCGGTGCACAAGGTCGTCCGGCAGCCGAGGTCTTCCAGAAGATCTCGAATGAGCTCTCCCACATCGGCTTCATCATCGACCACAAGAACATTTTTCCTCTTTAGAGAGATGGCTTTTTCCGGGCGATCGGGCAGTTGCCTCACCTCTGGTTTGATCGCCCGGAGCCTGACGAAGAAACTTGTTCCGGATCGAGGGCTGGAGGAAACTTCGAGAACGCCGCCATGGGTGTCAATGATCCTGTGGCAGAATGCCAATCCGACGCCAGTGCCCTGACCGACATCCTTTGTGGTGAAGAAGGGTTCGAAAATCCTGGCCTGGATGGTCTTGTCGATTCCAGGTCCATTGTCGTGGATCTCAATGACGGAATGATCGCTGTCGTCATCGTAATAGGAACGAATTGTCAGGACCCCGCTTTCCCTTTGCGGTGCCAGTGCCTGCTCGGCGTTTACGAGCAGGTTGGTGAAGACCTGTATCAGTTGATCGCCATCACCTGAAACCAACGGCAAATTGCCGTCCAGTTCGGTGAGCAGCTGTGTGCCGTTTGCTTTCAGGCCGTATCCGCCGACTTCCAGTGCGACGGAGACGATTTCATTCAGGGAACACTGCTCGATTTTTGCAGGCTTTTGCCGGGCCATCGCCAGGAACGTCTTGACGATCTTGGCGCTTCTGTTTGCCGCCTGGGCAATGCGGTCAACCCGTTTCGAAAGCACGGGATCATCCAGCTTCCCTTCGAGCATCTGCGCATATCCAACGACGATCGAAAGTGGGTTGTTGAGCTCGTGCGAAACCCCGGCGAGGAGTTCACCAAGCGCAGAAAGCTTTTCGTTCTGATGGGCTTTTTCGCGTTGCTTTTCCAGCTCAGCCTGCATGGCCAGCTGGTCGGAGATGTCCCGGGTCGATGAAACAATAACGTCTTCGCCCTTGTAGTCCGTCACACGAGCGGCCGTCAGTCCCTGCATGACAGAGCCGTCCGCACGCCGGAACTGGACGCGATAGTCGTCCAATGACCCGGTAGGAAGCAACGCTTGCAGGTATCTTTCCCTGTCCTCGGGAGTGAGAAAGAAACTCAGGGTGGTCTCGATGTCACCAAACCGTTCGCGTGACGCGGGAGGGCAGTAAATGATCTTGCCGTCCTCGATCCTGGAGACGAGAAAGTTCGCCGGGCAGGCTTCGACGATCTTGCGCAGGAGCATGTCGGCCTCGCGCTGTTCTTCCTCTGCGCGCCGCTGTTCCGTGATGTCGGTGAAAGACACCAGGTAGCCATCCAGTTCCGTCTGGTGCGCCGAGGCCAGCAGGATGCTGCCACCGCCAAGCTTTACGGTTTCTCTTTTCCTGTAGGAACGAATGAGCCTCACGAGCTCGTCCATGAATTGCTTCTTGCTGCTTCCTTCCGGAACCAGAAGCACGTCGGCTTCAATCAACCGGTCCATCATGTCGAAGACACTTTCACCAGCCTTGGGTGAGCGCAGGCCGCCAAAGAAAATACTGTGCCACTTGCGATTGCCCATGACGAAGTTGAGGTCGGGATCAAACAGAACCAGCCCTTCGTCGAGAGATTGAATGGCGTCGTTCAACATTTCCAGGCTGCGTGCTTCGGCTCTTTTCAGGGCGGTGGTGTCGGTGACGACGACAACCCGTCCGTTGTCTTGCGTTACTGCCCGCTCGACCAGGTAATGCCGTCCGTCCTTGAAACTGACTTCCATCGGTTCCAAAGAAGTTCGCTGTTGGAGGATGGCTTTCGTAAATGCGGAAGCGGCATCGTCGCCGACCGGATTGCCCAGGACTGTCGCAATGTTGGGCGACAGCGTGGAAATTCTCTCTTCGTCGGACAACTTCAGCAATTCCTCAGGCGACAGCCTGAACGGGCCTGAAAATGCTTCGTTGCAGTGTGTGAAGCGGCCGTCGGCGCCCTCGATCGCAACGCCCACAGGAAGCCTTGCAACGGCGTCGGTAAACAGGCGTTCTGCCTTCAGCTGCTCCGTCACATCTTCAATGGTGAGCAATCTGCCCTGCAATGCGGTTTCGTAGACATTGCCAACCAGTTCCCGGCCGTGGTTGTTCGGAACCGAAAATCCCTTCGCCGATTGCCTGATGAGCCGGTCGAGCTCATTGAGCAGTTCGTCCTTGGGAGTCCAGGCCGGCAGCGGAAAGAGACCAGCGTCGATTGCCCGCGAATGAATTTCGCGCATTGTGTGACCGGGAACGAGAAAACTGTTGTTCGGGTCGGCAAGCTCCCGGAACTTCTGGTTGGCGAAAATAAGCTTGTCGTCATCGTCGACCAGGGCAATCCCGATGTCGACCGCTTCGATGGCGTGATTGAGCAGTTGGCGGGCCCTGGCCTGGGTCGTACGCTGTTCCGTGACATCGAGAACCGTGGCGACGATACCGCCATCACCGAGCTTGACGAGAGTAATGACTTTCTGCGAGCCGTCGGCGACATTGATCTCGACCTTCAGAGCGCCTTTCGTTTCAAGTGCTTTGAAGATGCCCGAGATCCCGCCCTCCGGACCTCTCGTGATCGAGACCTGTCCCGATCCGACAGCTTTGCCGATGACGTCGCTCATCGGCGTTCCGGGTATCAGAACATCCTTGAGAGGGCCGAGCATTTCGGCATAGCGGGTGTTGGCGAAGACCAGCCGCTTTTCCTGGTCGTAAAGGACAAATCCCTCGTTGAGCGCTTCAACCGCATCTCTCAGCCGGGCATTTGCAAGACTGTTTTCATCCCGTGGTACCAGGGATTCGCTCACGGCGTCGGCGATCTCCCGGGGTCTTGTCACTTCGCGCGCCGAGATCAGGGTGCGTCCCTTGCCGGTTTTTCTGGTGGTGAACCTGATTGTGCATCCGTCCTTCCGGCGAAGCTCCAAATCCCCTTCACCGGAGCGGATGGCTTTCAGGACATTTTCTGCGGTGTCGGCCGGCTTCTCTCCCTCCGGCAACACAAAGAGGCCGGTTTGAAACATGTGAAGGATAACGGTCTCGGCCGATTGGTTTTTCTGTGGCGGGAGGTCCGCCGGTGACCAGGCTAGGTCCAGAAAGCGATCGTTGCACAGGAGAAAGCGCAATTCGGGGTCCAGGAGGGCAAAGCCTTCCGGCAATGCCCCGGTCACGTCTTCCAACATCTCAAGCATCGACAATTCGAATGTTGCGTCGATTTCCTGATCGTCCGAAGTGCCCTTGCCTTCGTAAACCATCTGGTCCCACCCGCCTGTCCCGGCCACGGCCGGGCAAATTGAATGCACATAAGGCCGAAACTTATCAGTTCAGCCTTGTCGAATGTATCAATTGTATCAGCCACGTTGAAACAGACTGTTTCTGAGAAACCGGCAAAGGTGTTCCAGACAGGTGGCGGGGGGGAGGGACGGGGTGTTTCCGATCGAGCCGCCACTCCGCCCATTCTCAATAAGGCTAGTTGAACATCGCATTTGGTATGAGCAGAGCGATCTCCGGGAAGGCCACGATCAAGGCAAGCGTTGCGATCATGGCGAGCCAGAAGGGCATGATGCCCGCAAAAATGGTTTCTATCCTGACATCCGGCACGACGCTCTTGACGATGAAGACGTTGACGCCGACGGGTGGTGAAATCAGTCCCATTTCCAAAACGATGACCATGACGACGCCTAGCCAGATCGGGTCAAATCCCAGGCCGACCACAAGAGGAAAAACGATCGGTAGCGTGATCACCAGCAGTGACAGGCCTTCGATGAACATGCCGAGGATCACATATCCCAGCAGGATGAGACAAAGCGTGCCGTAAGTCCCGAGCGCCAGCCCGGTCATGCCGTCCGCGATGGTCGCGGGCAGATGGGAAAGAGCAACGAAGGGAGAAAAGACATTCGCGCCGATCAGAATGAAGAAGGCCATGCCTGTCGTCTTCAGGGTTTCCGCACAGATGCCGTATAGAGTGCGAGCCGTGCACTTTCTTCGCGCGATCAGCATGACGAAGGCAAAAAAGGCGCCGACACCGGCAGCTTCAACCGGTGTGAAAAAACCGGTGTAGATGCCGCCGATCGTGATCAGAATGATGACGCCGATACCAGTAGCGCGGAATAGACTTTGAAGTTTCTCGCGACGGTCGAAAACCGGCCCGCGCGGTCCTTCCTCCGGCCACAGAAATGTGACAACGGCAATGGCCAGCAAAAACATGGTTGTCAGCAGAATGCCGGGAAGGACGCCGGCCATGAACAGCCGTCCGATGGATTCCTCCGTCAGCACAGCGTAGATCACGAAACCGGTGGAAGGGGGAATGAGAATGCCGAGCGTGCCGCCGGCAGCAATTGAGCCGGTAGCCAGGCGAGACCCGTAATTGAAGCGCCGCATTTCCGGATAGGCGACCCTGCCCATCGTGATCGCGGAAGCGATAGAGGACCCGGAAAGCGCCGCAAATCCCGCACAGCCCATGATTGTTGCAGCCGCCAGACCGCCTTTCAGGTGGCCGATGATCTTGTGGGCCGCATCGAACAGGTCGCGGCTGAGACCGGCGGCGGAAGCCAGGTTACCCATCAGGATGAACAGCGGAATGATTGTCAGTTCGTAAACGGTTACGGTGGCAAAGACCTGCCCGCTAAGCGAAAACGCGGCAGCCGTGAACCCGGACAGAATGACGGTTCCGAAGAAGCCGACCACCAGCAGCGCAATTGCGACTGGCGTTCCAAGGCCTAAGAGAATGAACAGGGCTATGAAGCCGAGGCAACCATAGAGCTCAGGGCTCATCTTGTAATTCTTTCCAGTACCAGAACAAGCGCGGCAAGACCACAGCCCGCGGAAACCGCGTAGTAGGAGGGGCCGAAGGGAAGTTGCAGCAACATGGTGGATTCACCGAATGTCGCGGCCTCAAGCGCGTTGGAAAAGGCTCGCCAGGACAGGTAACCGAGCATAACCGTGCCCAGTGCGGTCACCATCCAGTCCAACACCATCTGAACTGCCAAAGGCAGTTTCAGAACAAGTGTGTCGATGGCGATCAGGCGTCCTGCGAGCACACAAAGCGGAAAACTGAGACTGACGACAAAGGACAGGAGGATCTGGGCGTAGTCGTTCGCCCCGAAGATCGGCTTGTTGAAGAAGGACCGCAAAAGCGCGTCGGAAACCGAAAGTCCCATCAGTGAAAAAACGAGAAGGCCGCCGGCAATGACCAGCGGCACTTCAATCCAGTTGCGCCAGCCTGCCGGGGGCAGGCCGGACGCTTCAGGCTTTTTCAGCGACATCGGCTCACTTGCCGCTCAAGGCTGCGGCAATAGCGTGCGCGTCCGCACCGGTTTCTTCGCTTTTCTTGTCGAGGAAAGTGTTCAGGGCGTCGGTCATCTTGGCCCGGAACTCAGCTTCTGCCTCGGGCGTGATTTCGACAAGCTCGACACCGCTTTCCTTGGCCAGCTCAAGCCCTGCCTGACCTGCCTTGTAGAAAGCTTCAGCGCCCTTCAGGCTGATTTCACGACCCGTCAGTGCGTCCAGCTTTGCCTTCTGGTCGTCACTGAGGCTGTCCCAGCTGGACTTGTTCATCAGGAGATAAAAGCTGTCCAGTGCCGTCGGGATGTTGGTCGTGACGTATTTGGCGGTTTCGTTCAGCTTGTAGGACCGGATGCCGGACGGGCCGATCATGACGGCATCGATGACGCCGGTGTTCATGGCGTTATAGGCATCGGTAGTTGGCATGGAAACCGGAATACCACCCCAGGCTTCGACAAGCGTTGCCATGACAGGGTTCGGCGTGCGGATCTTCATGCCCTGAATGTCGGCAAGTGTCCGGACCGGCTTTTCCCTGGTAACCAGGACCGACGGGTTGTTTGCCCAAAGCCCGAGCAGTTTCGTCTGGTCATATTCGTCTTCGATGAGGGCAATGTTGTCCCAAAGCGCGTTCGTTGCGTCCGTTCCATTGGCAAACAGACCCGGAATGTGAACGACACCTGTCTTGGCGAATTGCTTCGGGGTGTATTCCGGTATTCCGAAGACAATATCGGCAACACCGGTCACGACGCGCTTGTACTGTTGTACCGGGCCCTTGCCGAGTTCACCGGACGGATAGATCCGCATGGTGAGTTCGCCGCCGGTCGCCGCATCAATATCTTCCGCTAGGGGTGACATCACCCCCTGGTCCATAGGGTGCATGGACGGCATGAAATGAGCGACTTTCAATTCCTCGGCACTAGCCGACTGAATGCCAAAAGCAATGGCGGCGGAGGCGATCGCAGCCATCGCCTTCGTGCGGATGTGTCCCACACCTACCTTCATTGACTCTCCCTCCCGTGATTGTCATCCAGTTAATTAACTTGAATAATTATCATTGTTAATTGCATAAGAGGGTATGAGAAATTACGAGTCAACCCGGTTTATCGACGAGGCGCTGAATGTCTGAAGACTTTACGCTGCACAACCGGATTGGCTTCAAGGTCACCCGCCTGGCGAGGATCATGGAAGCCCGGCTGGAAAAGCAGCTTTCCGAACACGGGATCACCCGGTTGATGTGGTGCGCGCTACGCGGGATCGGGATGGAAAACGTCAAGACGCCTTCGGAACTTGCCGATTATATCTGCATTGCCCGGCCTGCGGTTTCCAGGCTGCTGAAGACCATGGAAGAACGCGGGCTTCTGGCACGCAGCGGCATCAATGACGACAAGCGCTACACCGAAGTAGCGCTGACGGAACTCGGTGTTGAAAAGATGAAGGCCTGCCATGTTCTGGTGCGCGATTTGAACGAACATTTCGCCGGCAAGCTGGATGAGGCTGCCTATGAGCTTTTCATGAACATGGTCGATACGCTGACGGAAGACGAACAGGTTCAGCTAATGCGTCTGTGAACGCGATGGGTTGAAGAGAGGGGGAGAGAGTGTTTGTGGTTGGAGGCTTGCTGTCCGTTGAATTGTCACAGAAGACTGCGGAGTGAACGCGGTGAAGTATTTCTCTGACAAGACACGCCCCTTTCACCTTGGTCCTTTTCCGCTCGAACGCCTGGCACGATCCGAAACCGGTTATGAAACGGCCGGAATGCCCGCGTTCCGGCAGATGACATTCTCCCGTCCGGACAGCCCCGAAAACATCATCAACGCGATGAGCGAAGCCCAGGCGATGCTTGATGCCATCCGGGATGGACTGGTCAACAAGGCAAGGGCAGACGTTCCCGATGATCTTGTCGAGCGGCAGAACCACCTGAAGGCGTTCGGGTACTTCTCCGATGTGTCGATGGCAGGGACCTGTTCCGTTCAGCCTGAAATGTTCCTGGAGACGCCATTCCGCAACGCGGATGTCAACCGGCTGGCGGAAAAACTGCGAACCACGCAGACCAAGTCACTTGCTTCCGGCATCGACATGATCATGGCTGACCTTCGCGACGCGATGAATGCGCCGGCAAAGGATGTTGCCCATCACAGGCACGCCCTGGTGTTTCTGGTCCAGCATCCGCGCGAGGTCAGACAGGACGAGCCCGGCAATGCCTGGCTGGAAGGGGCTGGAGCACATCGTTCCGCCTTGCGTGCCAT
Organism: Roseibium sp. SCP14; assembly: GCF_040329475.1. NCBI lineage: Bacteria > Pseudomonadati > Pseudomonadota > Alphaproteobacteria > Hyphomicrobiales > Stappiaceae > Roseibium > Roseibium sp. SCP14. The sequence goes on along the minus strand of NZ_JBDZYH010000002.1, from coordinate 444,068 downwards.
GGAAGTTGCCGTCGTCCTGGCGCAATACATCCGGTTGCTCGGTCACGAAGCATGCGCGCACGGCCACACGACGTCGGATGTCGATCTGCATCATCTTGCCGTTGCCGCGGGAATGGCGACGGTGGAAGGCGGGCAGCTGGTGAACCCGTATCTCGGGCAAGGGTTTGCCATAGCTGCCGTCACCACCGACTTTCCGGTCGCGCATGACAGGCCGTTGCTGCCCATGTCCCAGCAGCCGAAGGCAAAAACACACGGCTTCGCATGGAAAGTCGGGTACAGGACCGGAAAGAGCGCCCGCAATCTGGAACCGTTTGCCAACCGCCGTTACGTCGACGGTGCGCATCCGTTCGAGACGCTGAAACGCGTCGATGAGCCGACGACCTATATCGATGAGGATCGCGTTCCGCGGGTTCCGAAGCGCACCGACATGTTTGCCCGCTCGCTGTTCGGTGACATGGGGCGGAAGAACCAGCAAGCCGCCACCAATGGTCAGTATGTGCGCAAGTCCGCTCCGTCCATGGCGCAACGGCGCGCGCTTGGTGCCTTTGTTCTGTTGCAGGACGGGGATGCGGAAAAGGAACGGTCCGGTTCGACTACGGATCCGCGGACCAATGCCGACAATCTGAAGGCCTTGTCCTACTTTCTTGGCGTTGATGCCGTCGGAGTATCACGCTGCCCTGAGTGGACCTGGTACTCGCATGACGCGACGGGTGCCGCAATCGACCCGCCTCACGATCAGGCGATCTCGATGGTCATCGACCAGGGCTACGAGACCATGGAAGGGGCGTCGGGCGACGATTGGATTGCCGTGTCGCAGTCCATGAGAGCCTATCTTCGGTTTTCCATATTGGGCAGTGTCGTCGCCAGACAGATCCGCAATCTCGGTTACGAGGCCAAGGCGCATACGGTCATGGACGGAGAGGTGCTGCAGCCGCCGCTGTTGCTTCTGTCCGGTCTTGGAGAAGTCAGCCGCATCGGCGAAGTCATCCTCAATCCTTTCCTCGGCCCCCGGCTGAAGTCCGGTGTTGTAACAACGACCATGCCGGTGGCGCATGACAAACCGATTTCCTTCGGGTTGCAGAATTTTTGCGAGAACTGCAACAAATGTGCCCGCGAGTGCCCCTCCGGAGCCATCACCGCCGGTCCGAAGCTGATGTTCAACGGCTATGAAATCTGGAAATCCGACAGCCAGAAATGCACGACCTATCGCATTACCAACCAGGGCGGAGCGATGTGTGGCCGATGCATGAAAACCTGCCCCTGGAATCTTGAGGGCATTTTTTCAGAAGCTCCGTTCCGCTGGGTGGCAATGAACGTGCCGCAAGCCGCGCCGGTGCTGGCCAGGCTCGACGATCTCGCCGGAAATGGACAACGTAATCCGGTAAAGAAGTGGTGGTGGGATCTTGAGCTGCAGGACGACGGCGCCTACCGCCCCTCCGACTTCCCGGTGAACGAACGCGACCTCCAGAAGGATCTCGACCTCAAATACGAAGACCAGACACTGGCCGTCTATCCCGCCAACCTGGCGCCGCACCCCTGGCCATTTCCATTTCCGATGGATCGGGAGAAGGGGATTGAAGCCTATCAGGCTCTGATCACTGCCGAACAGTACAAGGCCCGCCTTGAAAAGGGCGAAACGGATGGGCTTGCGCACGAATACCGGATTGATGGCGACGCACCGGTTATCCGCGTTGAGATCACCAAAGCGGTGCAGATGGCAGACGGTGTCACGAAGTACGAGTTTTCGTCGCTTGACGGAACTCCGCTTCCGTCGTGGGAGGCCGGTGCTCATATCGATATCGTCGTGGCTCCGGAATTCCTGCGACAGTATTCGCTGTCAGGCGATCCCGCGGACAGAAACCGGTATCAGATTGGCGTCCTGCGGGAAGACGAAGGACGTGGCGGGTCCAGACTTTTGCACCGCATTTTCACCGAAGGGCGGAAGATCTTCATTTCCAAGCCGATCAACCACTTTCCTTTGCGCGAAAATGCAGAGAAGTCCTACCTGATGGGCGGCGGGATCGGCATTACACCAATGATCGCCATGGCACATCGGCTGCATGCGATCGGTGCGGATTTCGAAGTGCATTATTCCTGCAGCAACCGGGAGGGCGCGGGATATCTGCAGGATCTTGAGCAGGTTCCCTGGTCGGACAAGGTTCACCTGCATTTCAGTTCCGAGGGCAGCCGAGCAATCCTGGACAAGATCCTTGGCGAGTACAGTGCCAATCATCATGTCTATGCCTGCGGGCCGGATCGCTACATGACTTCCGTAACCGAGGCTGCCGAACGGGCAGGCTTCGGCGAGGATGAATGTCATGTCGAATACTTCAATGTGCCGGAAACGCCGGAATACGAGAACCATCCGTTTGTCCTGAAGCTGGCCCGCAGCGGCAAGCAGATCGAGGTTCCTGCGGACAAGACAGCGGCGGATGTCCTCAACGAAAACGGCATCAATGTCGATGTGAAGTGTTCCGACGGCATCTGCGGCGTGTGCAAATGCGGTCTCGTTTCAGGGGAAGTCGAACATCGGGATTTTGTCCTTTCAAAGAAGCAACGGGAAGGTGCGATTATTCTTTGTCAGTCTCGCGCGGTTGACGAAGGTGGCGTGATCGAAGTCGACATGTAATCGTTCTGCCCGAATTTCTTCTTATTTCTGAGACAAATACTCCAATTTGTGTCTGGTCTTTTGGTTGCCGATTCTGTCTTATGTGATTTGAACGGTTGCAACTTTGACCTGTCCCTTGACGATGTGAGGTGAAACACATGAACCGGGGTATTGGAGTGATCCTTGCGATTGCGGTCGCGTTCATCCTTGGGTTCTGGATATCGTCGAGCGGGCTTGTCGGCTCCAAAGGCAATCCGGCCCAGGTGTCCTCCTTGTCGGAAGTCGGCCAGAACCAGCCGGATGAGGCTGAGGAAAAGTTTCCGACCAATGCCGTCTTCGTCACCGTCGAGGATGTCCGGCTCACTCCGCCAAGGTCACGCATACAGTCGATCGGGACCGGCAAGGCTGTTCGATCCATACACGTTACTGCGGATGTAGCAGGAACGGTCGAGAAGATTCATGTCCAGCCGAATACGGACGTGAAGGCCGGAGATCCGATTGTCACGCTGGAGCGCAAGACGCAGGAAATCCTGCTGGGCAGCGCCAAAGCGGAGTTTGAAAAGCAGAACGCTGCCTTCGCCAGATACGAAACGCTCCTGAGCCAGCATTCCAACGCCGTCTCTCAGGCTCAGGTGGACGAAGCGCGGGCTGCTCTTGCCGTTGCCCAGGCCCAGGTGGCGGAAGCTCAGTACGAGTACGATCGGCGCATCATCCGGGCTCCTTTCTCGGGCCGCATCAACCTGAACGATCTCACGGTCGGCAGTTATCTGCCGCAAGGTGCGGAAATCGTGACGCTGGTCGATGCCAGCAGCCTTCTGGTGGAGTTCACGGTTCCGGAAACGTCGATTTCCCAGATCCGGATCGGCGTTCCCGTGCGATTGTCGACGCCTGCCTTGCAAGGCAGGATCTTCAGCGGCGTCGTGGAGTCCTTTGACAGTTCCATCGATGAGGAATTCCGGACCGTTCGGGTTCGTGCGGAAGTTCAGAACCCTCAAAACCTGCTGCTGCCAGGCATGACCTTCAGCGTCAGTTTGGCCAGTTCGGACAATCCACTGCCGATGGTGCCGGCGGTTTCCATTCTCTGGAACCAGAACGGTGCCTATGTCTGGCGGCTTGGCGTGGATGACAAGCCGGAACGGATCGAAGTGGTTCTGCGGCATCGGCAAAGCGACAATGTCTGGGTCGAAGCGGACCTGAACGACGGTGACCGCGTCGTAAAGGACGGAGCCTTCAAGGTCAGCCAGGGCGCCGACATCGCGATTGAAGTTGCCGGGACAGAGGCAGGCCGCTCTGATGGGTGAGGATGCGGCGCACAAGATCACGCGTGAAAAGCTTGGCCTTGCGGCGACGTTTGTCGGGCGCCCGGTGCTGGCGCTTGTGGTCAACCTTCTTGTGATCATTGCCGGCCTGACCGCGTTACAGGGTGTCGAGGTCCGGGAGTTGCCGAACGTATCGCGGCCGGTCATTTCTGTCAGGGCAACCTTTCCCGGCGCTTCCGCAAGCACGGTTGATGCGGAAGTCACCAGTGTTCTGGAAGATGCACTGGCGCGGCTTGAAGGGCTGGAGAACATTTCGGCGACGTCGACTTATGGCAGTGCCAGACTGACCCTGGAGCTCAGCTCCACAACCGACATCACCGATGCCGCCAATGATGCGCGCGATCTCGTGTCCCGTGCAAGACGAAACCTGCCCGACGACCTGGAAGAGCCGACGGTTCAAAAAAGCGATGCGGATGCCGACCCAATCGTCAGGCTTGCTCTGAGTGGAACCCTGCCTTTGACTGACCTTGCCTCGCTTGCGGAAGGCATCGTTTCGGATCGGCTGCTGTCGATTGAAGGTGTCGCGGAAGTTCAAACCGTTGGCGATTACGACCGGATCATGCGCGTCACGTTCTCTCCGGTTGCCCTCGCCAGCCGTGGAATTTCGCTTGCCGACATGCGCTCTGCGCTGGCCAGTGCCAACCTTGATATCCCGCTCGGAGCACTGGAGACCAACACGCAGGCGCTGATCGTCCGCTCAGTTGCTTCCACCACGACCGAAGAAGCCATCTCCGCAATCCGCCTCAACCGGGAAACGGTTATCGGCGATGTCGCCTTCGTCCAGTTCACCTCTGACGACCCGACCGTAATCACTCGGATCAACGGTCAGCCATCCGTCGGTCTAAACGTCATACGGCAGTCTCACGCGAATACGCTGTCGATTTCGAATGCTGCCCGGATTGCCGTTGCCGAGTTGCGGGAGGAATTGCCGAACGGGGCCGATCTGATGATCGTTTCCGACGACGGCGTGTTCGTGGAACGGTCCATCGCCGGTGTTGTCACAAGCATCGGCATGGCCGTCTTTATCGTCGTGGCGGTGATATTTCTGTTTCTGCGATCCGTCAGGGCGGTGATCGTGCCTGCAGTCGCGGTACCGATCGCACTTGTCGGTACCCTTTCGGCTATCTGGGCAGCGGGGTTCTCGGTCAACACGATCACACTTCTTGCGCTGGTTCTGGCAACCGGCATGGTGGTCGATGATGCCATTGTCGTCCTTGAGAACATTGTCCGCCGGAGACGGGAAGGTTTCGGTGCTTTCGCCGCTGCGGCAGTTGGAACGCGGGAAGTCTTCTTTGCCGTTATCTCGACAACAGCGACGCTCGCAGCGGTCTTCATTCCGATTTCCTTCCTGCCCGGACAGGCAGGCGGCATCTTCAGCGAATTCGGGTTCGTTCTGGCCTTTTCCGTGGCCCTGTCTTCTTTCGTCGCGCTGACGCTTTGTCCTGCGCTTTGCGCATTCGTGGACCCGGGGAAACCCAATGGCAATGCAACTGTCGCCGATGAAGAACTGGATGAGCCGGACAGAGGTGTTCTGTTGCTCTTCGACAGGCTGATCGATGTCATCATCAGGTGGCGGTTTGGGGTTCTAACAGCTGCCCTGGCGTTCGCGGCGGCTTCTCTGGCGCTTTACGGCTCTCTGCCGCAGGAGATCACACCATCGGAAGACCGCGGCACCATCATGGTTGCCCTGCGGACGCCTGCCTCCGCAAGCCTTGACTACACCAGCCAGCAGGTCGAGCGCGTCGAAAAGATCCTGGATCCTTATGTTCAGTCGGGTGAGGCGGTTGCGGTCCAGTCGATCATCGGGTTCGGGAATACCAACTTCGGCCTGGTTTTCGTGCGACTGGCGCAATGGGAAGACCGGACAAGAAGCCAGCAGGAAATCGCCGCTGAAATCCAGGGACCGCTGAGCCGGATACCCGGCGCTCTCATTTCCCTGCGCAGTCCCAACAGTCTGGGTATCCGTGGAGCAGGGAGAGGTGTTCAGTTCGCGGTGGTCGGCAAGGAATATGACGCTCTCGGCGATCTTACCAACGAGCTGATTGCGGCGATGGATGGCGATCCTGCTTTTTCCAATCCGCAACTTGTCAATGAGGTCAACCAGCCGCAGCTTCTTCTTGAGGTCAATCGGGATCAGGCAGCCAATCTGGGCATCGCGCCACGTGATGTTGTCGAGACCTTGAACACGGTTATTGAGGGCGACAAGGTTTCCGAGATTTTCCTCAACAACGAAGCCATCGACGTTCAGCTTGAAGTAGGGGGGCGTCCGATCAACGATCAGGGTGATCTGGAAAATACGTTCCTTCGGGCAAGCAACGGCCAGTTCGTCCCGATATCGACCGTGGCTGAACTGTCGGTCTCCGCAGCGGCTTCCACGCTGGCTCGTGAAGCCCGTGAACGGGCTGTCACCGCACAGGCCAATCTCGGACGAGGCGTTGACCTGGGAACCGCAGTCGCGCGGCTGAAGGAAATTGCTCCGGACATTCTGGGCAATGAGGGCCGCCTGGTCTTTCTTGGAGAAGCCGCGACACTGGATACCGGTGAAACGGCTGCGTTGCTGGTCTTCGCTGCTGCTTTGTTGATCGTATTTCTGGTCCTGTCGGCACAGTTTGAGAGTTTCAGCAGCGCCTGCATCATCCTGATCACGGTTCCCTGCGGGCTCGGAACAGCCCTGCTTGCCATATTGATGACTGGAGGCAGTTTGAACTATTACAGCCAGATCGGCCTCGTCATTCTGGTCGGCATCATGGCCAAGAACGGCATCCTGATCGTCGAGTTCGCCAATCAGCTGCGCCAGAAGGGGCAATCGGTTGACGATGCCATCCGCAATGCCATGCGGATCAGGCTCAAGCCGGTCATGATGACCATGGCTTCCACCGTTGCAGGCAGCATTCCGCTCGTGCTTGCTTCAGGAGCGGGAGCCGAAGCCCGGATTGCGGTTGGCTGGGTTGTGGTCGGCGGCCTGGGGCTCGCGACCATCTTTACCCTGTTCCTGACCCCGGCTGTTTACCGGATCATAGCCTCGTGGGCACAGCCGCCGGGGGCATCGGAGAAGAGGTTGAACAGCGAGCTCACCTAGATTGTTCTGACTTTGACGATCCGATTTTCAAGACGGCGTGGCAGCGTTGTTGCCACGCCCTTTTCGAGTGCTGTCAGGCAAATTCCTTGAACGTCTTCAGAGCCGCCCGGTCATAACCGTGCGAAGCTGTCCAGAGCTGGCGGGTGTAGTCATGGGCGACTTCGCCGCTGCGCATCTGTTCCTCGGTCATTTCCTCGATGACCACTCCCCGGTTCATGACTGCGATCTTGCTGCACAAGTGACCGACGACCGCAAGATCATGACTGACCATGATGTAGGTCAGTCCGTGGGCTTTGCGCAGCGCCGACAGCAGATTGAGGATCTCCGCCTGAACAGAGACGTCCAGAGCGCTTGTCGGTTCGTCTAGCAGGATGACCCTTGGTTCCAGAATGAGCGCCCGGGCGATGGCAACGCGCTGACGCTGGCCTCCGGAAAGCTGATGGGGGTAGCGGAACCGGAATTCCGGTCCAAGGCCAACCTCCTTCAGGATCCTGATGATGCGCTCGTCGCGATCATCAAGATTATGAATGACGAGCGGCTCTTTCAGCGTGTCGTCTACGGTACGGCGAGGGTGCAGCGATCCATAGGGGTCCTGAAAGACCATCTGCATGTGCTTGCGTGAAGCAACTGTACGCTTGGGCGTGAGAAGCTGGCCGTCAACCTTGATGGACCCGGTCCAATGAGCATTGATGCCGACCATCGCCCGAAGAATGGTTGACTTGCCGGAACCGGATTCGCCAACCAGCCCGTAGCTTTCACCTTCCGCGACTTCCAGGTTGACGTCACGGACGGCATGGATCTGGTTGTGACCGGAGCCGAAAACGATGTTCAGGTCCTTGATGTCGATCATCATGTCAGGCCTCCATCGGCATCGCCGCCTTCAGTCAACCAGGCCGGATCGCGTTTCAGGACCGGCAGGTCATCGTGCCTGCCGTCCAGACGCGGCAGGCAATTCAGCAGGCCCTTGGTATAAGGGTGTTGGGCCTGGTCGAGATTTTTGGCGTCGAGCGTTTCCATGATCCGTCCGCCATACATGACAAGCACACGGTCACAGAAACTGGAGACCAGTTGCAGGTCGTGGCTGATGAGCACAAGTCCCATGCCGCGTTCGCGGACCATGTCATCCAGAAGGGCCAGCACCTGCATCTGAACCGTCACGTCAAGTGCGGAGGTCGGTTCATCGGCAATCATCACCTGCGGATTGGTAATCAGCATCATGGCGATCATGATGCGCTGTCCCATTCCTCCGGACACCTGATGCGGATAAAGGTTATAGACCTTTTCCGGTTCACGGATGCGAACTGTATCCAGCATGGCCAAAGCGCGCTTTTTCGCGTCCGCCTTGGAAATGTCCTCGTGGCGGCGGCAGGATTCGGCAATCTGGGCGCCAACGGTCAGGACGGGATTCAGCGAGTATTTCGGGTCCTGCATGATCATTGAAATGCGGGAGCCGCGAATGCTGCGCATCTTTTTCTCGCTCGCTTTCATCAGATCCAGGCCGTCAAACTCCATCTTGCTGGCGTCGATCGAGCCATTGCCTGCCGTCAGGCGCAGCAGTGCTCTGCCGGTCTGGGATTTTCCGGAGCCGGATTCCCCAACGATGCCGAGCCGTTCCCGGCCAAGGTCGAAGCTGACGCCGCGCACCGCATGGACAGGCCCTTTGGGCGTTGTAAAGCGAACGTGCAGGTCACGTACCGAAATCAGCGGATCCTGTCCCGAGGGTTCTGAAGAAAAGCCAGTCATCCTCATCTCATTCATGCTCAGTGCCCTCCCGAACTACGCGGATCGAGCACGTCTCGCAAACCATCACCCAGCAGGTTGAAGCCCAGGGAGACCACGAGAATAGCAATCCCGGGAATGGTCGGCACCCACCATTGATCAAGCAGGAAATCGCGGCCGGTTGCAATCATTGCGCCCCATTCGGCCAGGGGAGGCTGCGCACCGAGGCCAAGGAACCCAAGACCGGCTGCCGTCAGAATGATGCCTGCCATGTCGAGGGTCAGACGGACGATCGTCGAAGACAGGCACATGGGCATGATATGGGCAAAGAGGACGCGGGCCTTTGATGCCCCCATGATTTCGGCGGCCATGATGTATTCGCTGCTGCGCAAGGTCAGCGTTTCCGCCCGGGCCAGGCGTGCATAGGGTGACCAGGTGGTCAGAGCGATTGCCAGAACCGCGTTTTCCAGACCTGGGCCCAGAACGGCCACGAATGCAAGCGCCAGTATGAGGCGCGGAAAGGCGAGGAAGATATCGGTGATGCGCATCAGAACCTTGTCGACGATGCCGCCGAAGAGGCCGGAAGCCGTTCCGATGATCAGTCCGATGGGCATGACGATGATCGAAACAAGGAAGATGATGTAGAGGGTGACGCGCGACCCCCAGACAATCCTGTCAAAGACATCGCGCCCGAGCTCGTCCGTGCCGAACCAGTGTTCGGCGCTCGGTGCGGCCAGGCGGTTGGCAAGATCCTGTGTCGTGCCGTCGCCGCTCGCAATCAAGGGTGCGAACAGTGCGACAAAGCAAAGGAAGGAAACGATAAACAACCCGAGCATTGCGATCGGGTTGGTCTTGAACGACAGCCAGCCGATATAGGCCCGCTGACAGCGCGCCTGGAAGGCGTTCTGGGGGAAGTCCGCCAACAGCCAGGCAGTCAATCCGCGGTTCGGTTTGATGGACGCGTCTGACATTACTTGGCCCTCGGATCGACAATTCGATAGAGAATGTCGGACAGCATGTTGATGAAGACGAAGGACAGTCCCACGACCAGGGTGCCGCCAATTACGGCGTTCATGTCCGCGTTGAAAAGCGAATTGGTGATGTATTGACCGATCCCGGGCCAGGCGAACACGGTTTCGGTCAGGACCGAGCCTTCAAGCAGGCTGGCATAGGTCAGGCCGATGATGGTGATCAGCTGCACCAGCACGTTGCGGAAGGCGTGATGCCAGATAACGGCACCCTCGTTCAGGCCTTTGACCCGGGCTGTCAGAACATATTCCTGGTTCAGCTGGTCCAGCATGAACGAGCGGGTCATGCGAGCAATATAGGCGAGTGAGTAGATTGCCAGCATCGAAGCCGGCAGAATGATGTGCGAGACAGCGTTCCAGAAGACATCCCAATGGCCCTCAATCGCTGAATCGATGAGGATGACCCCGGTTATCGGGTCGACAATGCCGTCATAAAAAAAGTCGATACGGCCGGGACCGGCGACCCAATCCAACTTTGCGTAGAAAATCAGCAAGGCAACCATGCCCAGCCAGAACACCGGGATCGAATGGCCGAGCAGTCCAATGACGCGAACGATATGGTCGATCAGTTTGCCTTGCCGCACGGCCGCCAGAACACCTGCGGGAATGCCGATGATTATTCCGACAATCGTTGCGATGGTGGCAAGCTCAAGAGTGGCAGGAAAGAAACGCTTGATGTCCTCGATCACCGGACGGGTGGTCATGACCGAGTTGCCAAAATCGCCATGCAGGATGTTGTTGAGAAAGATCAGATATTGCTGCCAGATCGGTTTATCGAGACCGAGCTGAAGATACATCGCCTCATAGACTTCCTTGGATGCACGATCGCCGACGATCGCGACCACAGGGTCATTGGGCATGATGCGGCCGATAATGAAGGTAATGGCCGTCAAACCGATGAAGGTGAGAAGGAGCATGACGATGCCCCCGCCGATCTTTCTGGCCACATTCACATAAGGTTTGAAATCCACCGCCGCGCTTCGCACTGTGGAACTGTCAGTCATTCAGATATTCCCGCAACTTGCACCCGCCGAAATGCAATCCGGGAAACCTGCCGTAATTTTCTGCCAAAGCATCCGCCCCCGGATAACAATCGATAGCCACGCAAAACCGCACGCCCCTGGAGATGTCGGGCGCGCGGTATTACGCATTGTCGATGGCCGCACATGTTTGCTGAGTGCAACATGCGCGGCCGAGCCGCTATCAGTTCTTGGTCACGTTGCGGTAATACGCCTGATCGGACGTAACGCCGTTGACGAAACCATCCACGTTCGCACGCTGGCCGAATGTCCCGATCGCCTGGAACATGATGGTGAACGGAGAATCTTCGCGAACCTTCTTCTGAAGATCGGCGTAGATGTCCGCCCGGACTTCCGGATCGGATTCCGCCGCTGCCTGGTTGGTCAGCTCGGTCAGGCCTTCCGCATCCCAGGCATTACGCCAAGTCAGCTTGCCGGTCAGCTTTGCTTCCAGACGGTTGTCGGGGTTGTGCGCAAAGGCGTCGGCGTTGGAATGCGGATCAGAGTAATCCGGACCCCAGCGGGCAACGATCAGCTCATGCTTGCGGGCGCGGTACTTCGGCCACAGGGTCTTGCCATCGGACAGGATGATTTCGGAATCGATGCCGACTTCCTTCAGGCTGGCCTGAATGTTCTGTGCAACTTCCTTGAACGGAGATTTGTTCAGCGTATCGATGGTGATCTTGGTGCCCGGCTCAACGCCAGCTTCGGCAATCAGAGCTTTCGCCTTGTCCATGTCGTAGCTGTAAGGCGTCTCCATGGAAGCTGCCCACATGCCTGACGGCCAGAAGTTCTGGTGGATCTTGTACTGGCCATCGAGGATGGATCCGACCATGCCGTCGTAGTCGACGATGTAGTTGAGCGCTTCACGGACCTTTGGCTTGGAAAGAACCGGGTGCTCCATGTTGGTCGCCAGATACATCAGGTATCCCTTCGGATACTGCTGTGCGGAGACATCCGCATTGCCTGCGAGGCCCTTGAGCTGATCGGCGGTCAATTCCATGGCAGCGTCAACATCGCCCTTTTCCAGCAGCAGACGCTGTGCTGAAGGTTCTGCAACGTGGCGGATCACGACACGGTTCATTGTCGGCTTGCCATGGCGATAGTCATCGAACGCTTCAAGAATGAACAGTTCGTTGGCTTTCCAGGTTTTCAGCTTGAAAGGACCGGAGCCCGCAGCATGGTCTTTCAACCAGCCGTAACCCATGTCGCCATCGACTTCGTGCTTCTGGACTTCCTTCATGTCCACGATGGAGGCAACACTTGAGGAGAGCAGGTTCAGCACCAGCGCCGGAGAGATGTCTGCAAGAATGTTGATCTCGACGGTATTGTCGTCAACGGCAACAACAGCCTCGTCAACATTTTCAGGTGTCCAGCCGATCTGCTTGATGATGAAAGCCGGTGTCTTGTCGAGCTTGATTGCGCGTCCAAGCGAATAGGCAACGTCGGTTGCGGTCACCGGATTGCCCGAATGGAAGGTCAGCCCAGGGCGCAGCTTGACGGTGATCTTTTTCCCGTCGTCGGAAAATTCGTAAGATTCCGCAATGCCTCCAACCAGCTCGGTCAGGTTGTCCGGCTCAAACAGGAACAGACGCTCATAAAGATTGGCGAGGACACGGCCACCTGTAAATTCAAAGGTTTCCGCCGGATCAAGCGTAATGGCATCCGCGGTGTTGCGGGCGATAACGAATGTATCTTTAGGTGTTTCCGCAAGCGCCGGAAATGCGACGGATGTTGCTAGAATTGCCGCAAGAGACGCGCTCTTGAGAGATGGTAGGAGTTTCACGACTTTTCCCCTCTGAAACAACTCGGATTTCGAAATGCCGGCTAACACCGGCGATCTTGCATGCAGCCCGCTTCATTTTCCGAGCCAGGTTCCTGCATTCAAATGACCGGATTAGCTTATATCGACAGGTTGAATTCGACCAACAGGCTTGTTATGCAAATTTTGCATACATTTTTGCGTTGCATATAATTTCGCCAATTGGTTCAGGAGATTAGCGTGGACACCAACTGGTTGACCGACTTTCTCGTTCTCAGCAAGCAGGGGAACTTTTCTCAGGCGGCCGAAGAGCGCAACATCACGCAATCAGCCTTCAGTCGGCGCATCAAGGCGCTGGAAACCTGGTTGGGGGCTGAGCTTTTCGACCGCAGCAGCTACCCGGTCACGCTCACGCAGGAAGGGCAACAGTTCCATGATACAGCTCAAAATGTGCTTAGAGAGCTGGAGCTTAACCGGGTTGAATTTCAGAGACGCAAATCCAGTTCAACACCCGACTTGCGTCTGGCGGCTGCAACTTCGCTTGCCCTGAGTTTCGTCCCGGACTGGCTCCGTCAGGTCAAGGCAACCTGCGGCGACTTTTCGGTCTCCATCGACACCTATGACTTTTACGAAATGATCGAAATGCTGGCGGACCGGAAGATGGATCTGGTCCTGCTCTATTTTCAGCCACAGGTACCTGCATTTTTCGAGCACCACGAGTTCGAGTCCATCAAGTTGGGCGAAGATACTATGCATCTTTGTACTGCACTTGATGAGAACGGAAGTCCGGCCTTTGACGTCGATAACCCGCCGAGAGGTGGCCTCGAATATGTCGGCTATGGACAAACAGGATATTTTTCCAAAGTCGAAGACCTTATCTTTTCGAAAATGACAGCGCAGGATCCTACCTTCGTCTGCACGTCGCAAAGCGGCACCTGCGAGTTCATGAAAAGTCTTGCTCTGATGGACCGCAAGATGCTTTGGCTGCCTGCCTGCAGCGCTTATGAGAGCGTCCGGTCCGGGGAGTTCGCATTGGCCGGAGATGGCCGGTATGACATGGAGCTTGAAATCTGGGTCTACAAGAAACGGGATACGACCTCTCCCCTGATCCAGAAAATCTGGTCTCACCTGAAAACCGACCCATGCACCGGACATTTGAGCAGTTTTCAGTTGAGGTGAAGGACGGCGGGCATTTGGTTAAAGCGATGGCAGAAGCGAGTCACGATAAGACAGTCGAGGTCCTACTGTCGTGCGTCGTGTGAATGTCGGCGATCCTGCGGCTGTCCGGATTGAAGGAACCTGCGTGCCGTGAATATGCGGGCATCTCTGTTTGCGAAGACGAGCTGGAAATCGGGAGCTGCAAGAAGCTCCATCTCCATGTTGTCCAACGCACCTTTCGGCATGATCCCAAGCGCTTCGACATAGGCTTTTTGGCTTCGAGTGAGGATAATGTAGCCGTCGGCCCAGCTTTCATTCCTGAACCAGCGGCGCAGAACGCCTGAAGGATCGCTCAGAATTTCATTTCTGGCATCCGGTCGCTCGTTGGAGAGCGGGACATAGGTGAAGTTCTCGTAGTTTCGGAACTGAGACGGATAACTGCGGGCGCCTTCCACCAGCAGGGTGCCGGGTAGGGCCCGTTCATAGAGCCACTGGGAAGCCGCGACCTCGTCCGGTGAAAACCGGTACTGCCGGTCCTTGCCGTTGTTGCCGAGGAAAAAACCGACGGCCATCAAGAGGGTTACCGCGGCAAACACGAGGCGAGGGACAAGCCCGCGTCCGGATATGTTGGTTGGAAAGAACAAAGCTGCTGCAAAGAAGGACAGGAATGGCACGCAGAACAGAAAAATCCGGAAAATGGCTTCGCCGCCGTAAGAAGTCACCAGCATGATGCTCAGTGGCGCGGCTGCCAGGGCACAGGCGATGCCGTCTCGCCCTCCGTGGCTTAACCGCCGCAACCATCCCAGACAGGCCAGGGCCGCTATCCCCAAAGTAAGCAGTCTGCCTGCCCAGGCGACGATCGCAACTTCCGGATCGACGGTGGAAGTGTCTATGAATTTTTCCGTGAATCCACTGAACGACCGCAGCATTTCCGCTACTTCTTCCGGCAGAACCACGGCAGTGAATGGAGCCGCGGGATAAATAACCCAGGAGACAAGAGCAAGGGCGGTGAGGGCGGCATAACCGATGCTCAGACCGGACAGGAGAGACAGCAGTGAGAGAGAGACGACCAGGATCAGCGGTGTCAGCTGGTGCGAGGCAACCATCACCCAGATGGAGAGGCAAACAAGCAGCACCAGAAGAACGCGGGTCGAGCGCCTTGGTTCCGGCAATCTTGGAGCTCCGCGTGTGAGGAGCGCTCGAAGTTCGTTAAGTTTCTTGTGTGCAACGGATGAACCTGCGCTTCCTGGAAGCCTCAGCGGGCCGAGGCAAATGGCCAGAACAAGAAGATAAAGTCCGTAGGCAAAAGCCTGAGGAGAAAAATAGTCCTGTCCGACCCAATTGGCGCACAGGAACATCCACGCCGCGGACCAAACGAGTCGGAAGTCGTCTGTAAACCGCCGAAAGATCGCAACGAGCAGCGCCGCGTAGCAAAGATTGGCCAGGACAGGAAAGAAACGAACGATATTGGCAATCTCAATGGAATTGAGACCGAAAAGATCGGCTAGTTTTGAGGAGATCCAGAAGAATAACGGCCAGTTATGATAGGCCGCCAGGAAAGGGGCCTCACGGTCCACGCCTCCATGCCGCTGGATGTAGTCGACAATTCCCAGGTGCTTCCACGCCCAGGAGTATCTCAGGGTTTCATAGACAACGGGCGCAGTGGCATGAAGAAAAAGGATCAAGATGACAAGGTTCAGCGGACGAAGGACCGGCCACCTGCAGGATGTGTCGAGACTGAGCGCGAAACTGCATGTTGCCAGACACAGGCCGATCCAGAAGGACATGGGCAGGATTGAAACAAGTCCGAAATTGTCCAGAAGGTCGGCGTCCATCTGCGGAAGGCTTGCAAGCCAAAGGACAGCGGCAAGAAAAGCGCTGGTCGCGGAGGCAATTTCGAGCCTGACGACCCCGAACATTCGTGATGAAGAGCGTGTTCCGGTCGAACGGCGATACAATCTGGTGATCTGCGCACTTTCAGTCCGAGCGCCCCGGTCCCTCTTGGCTAACCTGGGTTTTCTGAACGTTGCCCGTGATACCGTTTCCACACTCATGTGACGCTCATCCGGTTCTTGCGGCAATCGCAGTCAACACACGATCGACATTGGCGCGCATCCACAGCCAGTTTCCATGGTATCGTTCGGACTTGATCAAATTGGATTTTACGTGATGCAGCCAGGTCAGCAAGAACATGCTCTTGTTGAAGTCCCTGTCCACCTTGGCAGTTGAATCGAACTTCATCGGAGCAAACGCAAATCCGAGGATGTCTTCATGTTCGAATCTGCCATCAAGAACGCAGCTTGAGACGATCTGTCCGAGCTCTTCTCCGCTCCCCAGCATTCTGGTGGTGATCGCCAGGTGAAAGAGATCCAGTGCAAGGGGTGCGTTGGGTCTGGAATTGTCCCAATCGACCAGACCGGAAATCTCTATCTTGGAAGAAGAATTTGACGTATGCGTCAGCAGGACATTTCCGGGACACAGGTCTCCGTGCCCGCGACCGAGTGGGAGTTCCCTGCCAATCAATGCTCTTCTGAGATCTTCGCGCAGGCATTCCAGGGTGGCCGCCCGGTCTTCTGACCTCCAGCTGGAACGTGTTGCCGTGGCGATCGTGCCGATTGGCGCATCAATCCAGTGATCAGCCCAGTCATGATCAAGTATCGAAGGTTCTGCAGTACTTTCGTGCAGTTTCGTCACAAGCATTACCGCAGCGTTGCCGGCAGCTTTGGGATGATCAAGGTTGCCAAAGAAAGATCTGCCGTCTTCTCCTGGCAGAGCAGTTTCCACCGACCTGAAGAAACCACCCTGCTGGTCTTCTCCAAGAATTTCCGGGAACCATTTTTTAAGGTCACGGATACGCTGATCGGAGTGCAGCTCCTTCAACACCTTTGCATTTCGTTGCAGGGCGGCTATCCCGGCGCGTGTTGTTGCATATTTGACGACCGCTTCCGTGACATCTCCACCGGAATGTGGATCGTCATCTTTGCGTGTCAAAAGCAGCGTCGCGCTGTCAGTGGCCGATACCGGCATTCTTTTCAGTTCATGTTGCCCGAGGTCGAAACTTCCGATCGCGCCCTTGGGGCCTGGAAAAATATCCCAGGTGGAATAGGCCGGTTTGAAAAGTCGATGCTTGATCATGCTGGCGATGTCCGCCAGAGAGGCTGCCACAAGCAGTGTGATGTCGGAGACGGTTCCGGGTTTCGACTGCACAAGTTTGAAAGCCAGGAAACCTGCCAGCACGAGCGAATGAGCAATCAACCACCCGTAAGCGACACCCAGAGCGCCGAGTCTGTGCAGCAACAGGGCGCTAGCGGTCGTGAAGATGACGAGTGTCGCGAGCTGGAGCACAGCAACGGTCTGCGTCCTGCCCTTGGCCCGTAAAGCTGCAATGAAAGTGGTTGTAGCTGCCCAGGGCAGACATGAAGTGACCAGCACCCTGAGAATTGACGTGCTTTCCGTGACATAGGCCGCGCCGAACAGTTCCAAGAGATAAGGAGCTCCGACCCAGATGACCGCCACTGCGCAGATCATCAGCAACATCGTATGGCAAAAGGCGTCAGACGTCAGGCGGACTATGCGCTGCGGGAATGCCGCGCTTTCAGCCAAAAGGGATATGCCCATTGAGCGGCCGATCAGGTAAACCGAATAAGTGAAAGTCCAGGCTATGTGATAGGGTGCATTTGCTTCCACGCCCGCAACAGATGCAATCATCAAGGGGGCGAGCCCAAACCCTGCTGTCAGAAAGATGCTTCCGGCATAGTCCCAACTGAGAAAACTCATGATCGACCTGAGCTCGATCTGTTCTGTATTGCCTGTGTGTTTCCTTATCGCCAGGTGTCTGAAAATCAGCACGTTGATGACCAGGACAACCGGAATGAGGGCAATTGTCCAGCCGAGGTAAATTCCATTGACCGGCAGCGTGGCCATAAATGCGAAGCCGACCAGAAAGGCAATTTTCAGCAACGCATAAGCTGTGTTTTCAAACGGGATCATCACTGAAAGGCGCAACCCGGACAAGGCTGCATCCTGGAGCGCGAAGATGGTCCAGATGACGGTGCCAGAAACGAAAACCGTCGTGGTGACCGGATCGGTTTTCAGAGCTGCGAGGGCAGGGGTGAGCGTGCCGATGCCGAGTGCAAAACCAAGGGCGATGGCACCTGATAGGAGACCTGCGGCGATATAGGATTTGAGGATTAGTGAACCGGCTTGAGGTCCTGCAGTAGGCAAGAAGCGGTTCAGGACCGTTCCCAGGTTCATTTGGCCGAAATAGCTGATCGGTGCCATCAATGCGATCAGGGCGGCCCCGAGACCGACCTGACTTTGATCGTAGAAACGGGTTGCCGCCATCCAGAACACGATACCAATCGCAGAGGTAATGCCCGTACTGGCAATCATCGCATAGCCATTTACAAGCAACGGTGCTGTTTTCAGTGCATTCTGGATCTTGTGCATGAGGTTTGAGTGGTTCGCAGTGGCGGGAGTGATGGGGCCGGGCAGGGTCGTGCGCAAATCGCTCATTACGGCGACCTCTGCCACACCCGCACGTAGTCCACTTTCAGCTCGGCGGGGAATTTTGTGCTCTCATCCGGCGCACCCGGCCAGTTTCCGCCAACAGCAAGGTTTATGATGAGATACATCGGGACATTGGAAATCAGGTCTCGATCCTCAATTCGCCACAGTTCTTCACCGTCGAGATACCATGTGATTTCATCCGGAGACCATTCCAGGCCGTACACATGCCAGTCCTTGCTGAGGTCGTCCGTCTCGATTTCGTGACCTTTCTGTCGAACATCGCCGTTGGCTTTTTTGTAGTGATAGTGCAATTCGAGCACACCTGGGCGATGACCTAGAACTTCCATGATGTCGATTTCGGGTTTGGACGTATGGTTGTCTGGTAGAAGCCAGAAAGCCGGCCACAAACCTTGACCTGATGGAACCTTGGCGCGCATTTCGAAAAAGCCATATGTGGCCGAAAAGCGGGTATCTGATCGACCTTCCTCGTAGTAGCGACCGCTCGTCACCATTCCGGATGTGTAAGGAAAGGTCATGCCCTCATGGCCGATCACTTCTTCGGGCTTGGCGGTAAGGATCAGGGTTCCGTCTTCAATGCGGATGTTTTGAGGGACGTACCACTGAAGCTCCTTGTTTCCGAGATTGGTACAACCGTTGTTGTCCCACCAGTAGCAGGTCGTCCAGCGATCCAGCGACAGTTCCGGATCTGCAAATTCATCCGAAAAAACAATGTCGAACCTGCCCTCCGGGCCGAGCGGTGAAAGAGGAGGTGAGGAGGGGCGGGGAGCGGGAACCGGAGGGAGAACATCGACTGCTCCGGCTGGCTGACCAATGCCGAACATCCCTGACGCGACGACGAGAAGGAGAAGATGAAACCTACCGCTAAACATCGGTGAAGCCGATCAACCGTTTGATCCCTGAGCGCATCGTTCGATCGGCCGAGAAAATGGGCAGCTTTTCAAACCAAAGCTCTGCATAAGGAACCGCGACGGCGCCGAAGTGCCCCTTGAACTGAGCGAGTGATCGCGACAGTCCGGTCTCGCCCATGTGATAGTGCGTACATTTCCGGCTGCAGGCCAGCTCGATGATCTTGGCCTGAAGCAAATAGTTTGCGTATGTTCGGCCGATCAGGCGTTCGTCCATTGCGCCGCGGGTATAGTGTGCGTTCCTGTCCACCAGGACAATGGATCCGGCGACCGGTTTGTCGTTGTGGCGAGCGATCGCCACCTGAAATATGCCGTTGGCGCAATTGGCCATGACCCGAAATTTTCTGGACGAATCCCGCATGTGTCCACGTAGCTGCGCCAGCCAACCGAACTCATGCTGCTTTTTTGCCCATCGGTCGATCGAGCGCCGGAACAATCGCTCAAAACTGGCAATCAAGGTTTCATTGTTGCCGATTTCAACCGTGACGCCCTTTTTTTCCGCCCGGCGGATCTTGCTACGCGTATTGCCGGAAAACCGGGTCCTGCGCACGGTCTCAAATCCACCTTCCAGATTGAGAATGTGAGACGTCTTCGGGACCGCAGACCAGCCTCTTGCACCTGCCGCTTTCAGCCACTCGCGTGCCTGCAGCGGATTTGGCCGTACCGAGATGGCTGCGCCGGGAATGTCAGAACAATCTTCAAGGATCGCTTCCAGATGTTGAGCAGCAAGAGGCTCCCTGGCAAGTACTCCACCGAACCCCCATGAGGAAGGGGGCGAGTTCAGGATAGAGCAGGTAAAAGGAACCAGTGTCTTTTTGAATAGTGGAAGTATGGCTTCGTGGCCGTCGGAAAAAAGATAGTGTCGGCTGACTTCCCTGCTACCGGAGCCATGCAGTATCGCACCGGCCCATTTTCGGGACTGTGTTGGCATGGCAAACGGGTCGACGGAATAGATCTTGTCCCACGCCGAAGCTGTAGCCTCCCATGCGACTTCGTTTGAAATAGGTTGTATGTGTTCGTTCAACATCCTGTTGCTCTATTTAAATATTTAATAAATATAGCAAATCTGGGAAATGCTTAAATAGATAAGTATATTAGCGCGTAGACCTAATTATTAGCTGACTTTAGTGTCAGAAAGTGTTGGTTTAATTTACACGTTGATCAATGTTGCCGTGGAGGAGGGAGTGTTTCCATCGGCTCAAAGACTGATGACAGTGAATGTGAGTTGTTTCGGCTTGTGGTGCCGCGGATGTTTCTTGCGGTTCGTAGTTGTGCTGGCCGCTTGCGTTTGCCTATCGGGAACATTGACGACCGCGCACGCATCTTCCGAACTCGAACTTGAACGGTTAACTGACCCGGGTGTCGCACAGGAACTGCGGCAGGCCTTTGTCCTGCCAATGTCACTGGCTTTGCCGGATGTCACTTTCCAGCGGCGAAACGATCTGATTGCCGCCGAAGCGAAGAAACTTGAAGGCATCTTGCACACTCTTGGCTACCTCGAGGCGAGCGTTGAGGTCATTGATGACCTGTCTTCCGACGGCACCGTAAAGCTGATCCCTGTTCCTGGATCCCTCTACCGCATAGGCTGGATCAGAGCAGTCGGTTTACCGGAAGAGTTGTCGGTAGAAACGCTCGAAGGGTTTGATGATCTTGCATCCCGGTTTGTCGGGAGCGCGGCAAGTGCCGAAACTCTTGAGCAATTGAAGGCAGGTTTGATCTGGCGGCTGCGTGAAGCTTCTTACGCTTCCGGAGACGTTTTGCAATTGAGACCACATCTGGAACCTGAGTTTCGTCTTGTGGGACTTTCCTTTGCGGTTTTACCGGGCCGATCCACTCACGTTGGGGATGTTCAGGTCCAGGGATCGCGACATGCCGATCTTCTTTCGGAGTTTGCTTCCAGTACCTTGAAGGAAGGCGAACCATATTCGGAAGCGGCAATGGCGCGGCTGCGGCAGTTGTTGGAGCAGACAGCTCTGTTCAATCGGGTTGACGTGTCACTTTCCAATGTCTCTGTCCCTGCGGGGGCAGCGGAAGTGGAAGTCACTTTGGTCGACAAATTGCCGGAGCCGCATTTCTTTCAAAGCGAGGCGGGGCTTGGGCCGGTTCTCGCGGTCCTGACGATGCTGCTGATCGTGTTGAAAGAGTGTGCGGGACCAGATGCAAGATGGCGGGGCAGATCAATCGGTCCAGCATTGTCCGGAACCGCGGTCGTGTTTTACGCGATCAACTTGATTGTTATTGTTGCGGTTCTGCTTTCGATCGTTTCAGCACAGAACTGATCGTTTCAATCTGCAGGACGCTTGCTTGATTCCGACTTAGAGTTTTGTATTGCTGACATTGATGCTACCGGCAATGAAACTCGGTGAATTGGCATCCTTGGAAGGTTTGGCGCTGCCTATGAGCGCGTCCATTTCGCGTTTGATTTCCTGAAACTCTTCCTGCGCAAGTCTGGATTTTGTGTCCCGCTCCGGATCGTCAGGGGCAAGCTGTTCGAGCGCCACCCGAAGATCGGCCTCCACATCCTGCCAGCGATTGACCAATGCAAACCATTTTTCGAGGATCGAGGGATCAACCTGCCCTGCCATGAAAGTGCGATCCTTCATAAATTCCCGCCGTTATTCGCAATCATCTAGTCTGACAAGTATGCGCAAATCATGACATGAGTATAACTCGTAGATCTTTTAAATATTATTGTTAACAAATAAATTTTTAACTTTTCCTCAACTCCCTAAATTCGGGTGAGTTTGGAGATTTGGTTTCTCGTTTAAATTCAGTTTTTTCTGAAAGAATTTGAAGGTGGTGGGCAAATCTCCCGGTGCGCTAAAATCCGAAGAGTTATCCACGGTCCGAACCTATACACCGCCGAATGTCGGGCTTGTTGTTCCGGAGCAACGTTCGTTTCTTCAGTGCTGCGAATTTCGGTGAAACTCAGCATAGGGAATGGCAACCGCGCCGAAATCACTTTTGAAACGCATAAGGGAGTCGACGCCGCCGGATTCTCCCATGTGGTAGGCGGAGCACCCTGCCTGGCAAGCGTCGAATATCATCTCGTTCTGCAGAAGATCATTGCCAGGAAACCTGCTCAGCAGATCCGGGTCGCTTGCCCCGCGCCAGTAGACCGCTGATTTGCCCATGTTTAGAAACACCGTTCCGGCAACGGGAGTCTCGTCAATTGACGCTATGTAGATCTGAAGCCGGGATCCCATTGTTTTCGCCACATTTTCAAATTTCCACTTGGGTTCCCGGCGGACAGCCAGAAAGCGTATGAGTTGCGGGGGCAGCTTTCTCCTTCTTGCCCGTGCCTCCGACCATCGCAGGTAGATCGAGAAGTATTTTTCTAGGAGATCGGTGTCGTTCCCCTTGTCTATCCTCATTCCTGCTTTTCTGGCCTTTCTTATGCGATTTCTTTTGGTGCCGCGAAAACGCTCCTGCCAGACTTTTTCGTATCCTCCGGTAAGATCGATAACGTGAGAAACGCGTGAAGATGCCGACCAGCCAATTTGCTCTTCTGGCCAAAGATCGATCTGAACCGGATTGGGCCGGATGGATAATTTACGAACCTTCAAGTCTTCCAGGTCTTCCAATAGTGTGAGGATGTCCTCCTTTCCGATCGGATAGTCGGAAATACATCCGCCTGCTCCAAAGCCATGGGGCATGGAGGAAGCACTTCGATGGCCAAGCACGGAAGCCCTCAGGGCCAATGGCACGATGATCCGTCCACCGGCTGTTTGATACAGGCGGCTGGCATTTGAATAGCGACCGGTCTGCTCTATTGCTGTCATCCATTCCGGTGACTGAAATGGTGTCGCACTCGCATCGGAGCGGAACACTTCGCGCCACTCAGTAGACGGAGGTGGGGAGATCACTTTTTTGATAAGCATTTATCATAACCCCGCCTTGTGAATGTCCCTTGTGTCGGCCTGGTCGTGTGAGTGTACGACGGAGCAGGTTGGAAAGGCAAAGAAACGCCGCGTTGACTAGTGATTTTTGCGGAGTTGGGGCGACATGAATGCCTTTGAACTTCTTGATCATCGAGGCTGAGCTGTCTGTCTGCTGGGAGGATTTGCTTCCCAGGAGGAAATTGTTTGTCTTGAACCTGCCTCAGCTTTCAGGTCTGTATTGCGAGGCTTAATCTTTCTTCAGTTTCTGCTTCACGCCGGTTGCCGGGAGGTGATTATTGCAAGACCTGTCAAAATTAATTAGGTATTTCAAGCATCAAGTTGCGTGCTTTAGATGTGATATATTGCAAGATCGATAAATAGATCGATATATAGACATAATTTCGACTGCCTAAATAAAGATATTGTGTTGCTCAAAAACATTTGATTGTGAAGAATTTCTCAATATATTTTTATTCTATTTTTCTAAAAATTTTAGTTTCCTGTGTCTAAAATCAATAAATGTTTCAGATATTGTTTGGTGCGATAGCGTTTATCTTGGTTCTTGATTTAAGTGGGTTATGGTAAACATGTTGTTTTAGGTAAAATCACTGACAAAAAAAGAATATCATGTATTTGGTGTAAATATAAATCGGTGACACGCCTCTTCCTTAGGGTGGGTTCTTGATCTTGTTCGACTTTTAGTTGATCGGGTAACATATTGATTTATGTCTCGCGATTTTTTATTGGTATAAACTGCTTACTATAAATTGTTATCAGAATTGTGGAGCCAAATAGGACTGTTTAGCACTTCCTTGTGCGCAAATTACTCTGCGTAAGATGCGGATTGTTAAAAGGCGGCAAATACATGGGAGGCCACAAATGTCGAACCAATTGCGTTATTTGTACTTCGTTGGGCCCGGAGACAGGTTGCCGAACCCACTTGAAAATGCGTTGATCCGGGAGCTGCCGGATTTGGCGGTTCAAATCACAAACGACTGGGGAGGATTGGTCCGGAGGGCTGATGCCGACGGAGTTTGTCCAAATCTGATCCTGATTGACGAAGCCTACGGAGTGGCCAATGCCACAAACCTCAGAGAATTTCAGGAAACGTATCCCAACACCGGGCTGTGTCTGACATTTAACGGTGACTACCATTCGAAACAGTACATCCGTGAGTGTCTCAAGACCGGCGTGATTCACAACATCCTGCCGATGAACCTCAGACTTGATCTATGGTTGTTTGCGGTACAAATCATGCTGCATGGCGGGTCTTACATGCCGCCGGATCTGGTTGAACTCCTGGAGATCGATCGGAACCTGCAGCTTGAAAAAACACGCAAGTCGGAAGAAATGGTTGTCAATGGCGATAGTGCCGTGGGTGCGTTGACACCCCGCGAGCGGGAAGTTCTTGCATTGATTGCCCAGGGCAAGCAAAACAAGATGATTGCCGCTCAACTCAGCTTGTCAGAGCATACGATCAAGCTGCACATCCACCACATTATCTCCAAGATGGGTGTCTCCAACCGTACGGAGGCTGCGGCGGCATTCTTTCAGGTAAATGAAACTGAAGAAAGGCGGCGCCTGGAGCGGTAGCCGTGCCAACGCCGGCTCTGTGGTGTTGATGTCGGATGTTCGGGAGTTGATGTTGTTCGCTTCCGGGCAGGTCAGTGGTCGGCGATGTGTGCCTGGCTAACCGGTGAGCATAAGTCCTGTTTGCGCCAATTCAGTGCTGCGCCGCCGGAGTTAGAAGCGTGAAATTTCCGAATGAAACTGTGTTGACCAGCACTTTGCCGCCTTGGGCGATCTGGTCCGAGTCGGTGGGGCCTTTGGTTCCGGCTATTGGTTTGTTTCGGCACACTGCATATGCCGCTGTTTCTGGTTTTGCCGATCGTTTCAGTTGATGCTATGCGGGTTTCCCTCGTGATAATTGAGGAACAACGCTTTTTTCTTTTCCATTAAATCGTGCATTGTCAGCATTCTGAGATGAAACCAGAATGTATCTTCCGGCTGATACTTTCGGTCGAATTCAGGACGAATGTCTGAATCGTCGCTGAGATGCTGCCCACTATCCATCTCGTTCGCCTTTCAGTCCTGTTTTAGATCATTGAGCAAGATGCCGTTGGTTGGGGTTTGCTCCTTGTTTTTTGTTGCGGTTTGTAACGACGTAATAATATTAAAAAATACCGTAGCTGTCATCTTGGCATTTTGTATAAAATATTAAATCTTGGGGAAAAATTGTTCGTAATTTTCTACAGGCCATAAATTCCGAATGCGTTCAAAGAATGGCATTTGCGTTAGTCAAAAAGTAAATTCATTCAAAACTTCATCCGTGATCACTGCTCGGTTCCTTATCCTTCAATGAACTCTAGAAAGCGTGGATGAGTAAGCGCGTTGTCTGAACAGATAGAGGTCCGCTTCGGCATAAAGACTTGACGCGAAGCGAGGCGCAGTAGTTGAGGATTGCTGAAATGGTTCTCCGTTTCAAAAGGCCGTCCATCCTGCCCGTGAAGTGACCGTTTTCGGCAAGGCGCATCTGAACGAAGTAAAAGAAGGTGTTGGGATTGCTTCGCAATATTCTGCGCATCAGGCTTGGGCGACTGCGGGGTGGAATTTTTTCGATACGTTCATAGAGCGGTGGATAGGCTGATTTTTTCGAACTCAGGATATCAATCAGGAGCAAGCGATAGTCCAGTTCTCCCGGATCGATCTTGTCAGCGATTTTCTGAAGCAGCGTGCCGGCACGATCGATGTTCCGGGTTGATGGTTGCCGTGCGCCCCAATTTTTCGGGTCAAGGTAATAGTCAAACAGTCGAAGTGCGGCATCGGTATTGCCGTTATCCGCCATGCCCGACAGCTTGTTGATCAATTTTGTTCGGGGCAGGAGCTGAGCTGACCGGTTGTTGCGCCGCATTGCCAGCGCGATAGTGGCATCTGCAACCCCGAGATCTTCCGCCTGGCGAAACATCTCCAGCCCGTTTCGTGGGCGGCCAATTTGCCGAAACTCACCTTCAACCAGGCCGGTCCCCATCAGATAGAGCGCATAGGAGTTTCCCAATGATTTTGCATGAGCAAGGTATCGGTAGGCCTGCCTTGCGTTTTTTCGCCCAAACAACCCATATCGGTGGATTTCGGCAAGGCGCAATGACGCGGCTATGCTGCCTGCCTCTGACGCCTTTTTGTATGCTTTCTGGGCTGCGTTCGTGTCGATGAAACCGGCATAGCCGAGAGCATAGACATCCCCGAGACTGACAAGCGCGCTCAAGGAGCCTTCTTCGGCAAGCTCCCTGATTTCCTTCAGGGATTGGTCGATGTCAGGTTCTGTTCCAATGCCCCGAAGAGACATTTCCGCAATCCGCAGCCGTGCGGTTCGATCTCCCAGATCTGCAGCCTTCGAGAAGTAGATTAACGCCTGTGAGGGGTTGTACTGCAGCAATCTCCCGTCAAGGATCAGCTCTCCCAGGCGAAACAGCGCCGCTGCCTCAAGCGGGCTGGTAACCACTGAATGACAGATGGTGGGAAAGGAAGTGGCGCCGAAGAGCGAGAGCGCGAAGGCCATGCCGCGCACCAAGGGGCGCGCGGCAAAAGTCGTTGGTTTGTAGGCTGGCCGTATCATTGTGTGTTGGCGTCGGTGAGTACGCCGTTTTCGTCCGTTGTTTCGATGCCGGCTGCCTTCTTGTAGTAAAGAACGGCAAGCTCTCCGTCCGCCGGCAGGATTTCACCACGGCTGTAAAGGTCCCCAAGCAGAATGTAGGCCATGTAAACACCTTGAGAAGCTGCCGCTTCGTAGGCTGAAATCGCAGCGTTTGCGTCTACCTTTCCTGCTTCGCCGGAAACATGAACCGTGCCGAGCGCCAGCATCGCATTGGGGTCACCGGTATCAGCTGCAGACTGCAGCAGCGCCATACCGGCTTCACGATCCACTTCCGTCCCCTGACCGCGCAGCAGCATCAAGGCAGTCTGCACCCGGGCGGTGCCGCTGCCCGCACTTGTTGCCGCTTGATAGTAGCCAAATGCTTTTTCCAGGTCCTGGGACTGGCCTTCACCGATTGCGCCAGAGTGAAACTCGCCCAGCATCAGATTGGCATCGGAGTTTCCAATTTCTGCCAATTGTTCAAGTACCGTCACGCCTGTCGTGGCGTCGCGTGAAGTGCCGATGCCTTCTATCTGCATGAAGGCCATTCTCAACATGGAGCTGAGGTCCTCGGACGCCGCTGCGGTCCTGTAAAGATCGAACGCTTTGGCGACATCCGCCTGAACGGCATTTTCTTCACCATTTTCATAGAGTTGTCCGAGGATGTACATCGCGGATGCGTCACCGGAATCCACCATGTCCTGAAGAATGCGCAATCCCTGGTCGACATTCCGTTCGACACCCTGTCCGCGAACCAGCATGAGGGCTGTCTGTTTGCGTCCCGTCGAGCTGCCCGCTTCACTGGCCATGGAATATGCTTCAAAAGCCTTTCCGGCGTCGGGCGTTAGCAGGCCCGGAAGGCCGCTCAACTGAATGTCGCCCATCAGCAGCATTGCACTGGGGTCTCTGGCTTCGAAAAGCTGGCGGGCGATTTCATAGCCCTGTTCAGGAGAAGATGGCGTGCCTTCCCCGTCAATCAGCATACGTGCGGTAATGATGGCGGCTGCAATGTTGCCGGTCTCGGATGCGCGTTTGTAATAGCCGAAACTGCGCTCTGGATCGGCGTCGACACCTTGGGGCTTTCCGGTCCTGTAGATGTCGCCCAGTGCCATCAGCGCTTTGGCATTGCCCTTTTCCGCAGCTTCCGTCAGCAGTTCAATCCCGCCGCCGATGTTGTGTGAGGTGCCCGTTCCCTCAATCATCATCAGACCAACGTTTACGGATGCGGTTTCGCTGCCCAGCTCGGCTGCCTGTTGAAAGAAGGAGAAAGCCTTTTCCGGATCGGAAGTTACCAATTCACCGCTGAGGTAAAGATCGCCCAATTTCAAAAACGCATCCGGATTGCCGAGATTTGCCGCCAATTGGTAGACCCGCGCCGCGCTTTTTCCATCGGGGCGGGTGCTCAAGGCAAGGTCCGGAGCGAGTTGCTCCGGCGGTATGGCGGAGAGAATTCTGCCATTACTGGTCGAGAGGTTCCGATAATATGTGAGCGCTGCTTCCTCTCCAGCCCGGTCAATGCTGCCGGTGCTGTAAAGGTCCCCGATGCGCATTATCGCCTTTGTTACCGCAGGATCGGGATTTCCCTGCCAGCTTGTCGCATCAGCTGCATTCACCGCATAGCCGGTTGCCATGCAGGTTGCGAATATCAGAAAGCCGCGTTGAAACACGGACGGGCAAACACACTGTTTCATCAAATTGGTCCCCTGGCAGGCTGGTACGGGCCATCGCTTACCAGCGGTGGCATCAGTCGATTGCGAATACGCCGCACAAGCCGCCAGCAGGTCCCGGCAAGTCGATCCTGTGGCGGCGCGGTTGGGATCGTCTTGCTGTTCAGCAAGGCGATGAGACCCGTCTGATCGTAGTCTTGGGTAATGATCAGGCGGGAAAGTCCGAAACGGTTTTCCGATGTGTGAGAGAGTGCATGACGAACGCGGACCGCAGACGTAAACCCGGCTTCGCGTGTCAATCGTCTTGTTGTCGCAGAAGCATATCCGTGCGGATAGGCAAACGCCTTCACCTGGCTGCCGGTGATTTCCTCAAGCAGGTGCCGGCTGCCGCGGATCTCCCGTTCGCAGGAGGCGATGTCCAGTATGTCCAGCTCCGGGTGGGACAGGCTGTGAGCTCCAATTTCAATTCCGCATTCATGCAGGTGCCTGATCTCTTCGGCTCGCAGCATTTCACGCTCGCCTTCGCCGAGTGGTCTCAGCCATTTGCTTCTGCTGCCGATCAACCCAGCGACGACATAAAGAGTGGCCTGGAACCCGTGTCTGTCCAGAACGGGAAAGGCTTCGTCAAGAAAGTCGCGCAAACCATCATCAAAGGTCAGAACGACGGCATTTTCCGGTAAGGACACCCCGGCATCCAGCTTGTTCAACGCCGCGGAAACGCCAAGGACCGTGTAGCCGTTGTCGGCCAGCGCGCACATATGCTGCGAAAAGCGAGCGGGTGTGACGCACCAGGTCTTGTACCTTTCGTCTACGCCGCCGGCCACGGAGTGATACATGAGTATGGGCAGAGTTCGCATAGGACTTCACTCCGCCGGTCGGTCGACACTCGCCAGGAACGGTGAGCGTGTTGGTGTGTGGGATTGCCATGGCGTTCCAAACCGGCTCCTGAGGTAGCCGGGTAGACCCATGAGGATGCCGAAACGTTCCCGCCAGATGAGGTTGCGCGGATAGTCGGACGGCAAGCGTCTGATTTTGCTTGAGGACGGCGAAAGCAGGTGTGTCAGAGCGGCTGGTAGTTTTTTGCCGAACTGGAACAGCTTTCCGGGATTGTCCAGAACCTGTTTTGTCAAGTAGGCGCCTAGACCAACACCGTAGCCATAGGCCTGGCGTTGTATGCCCGCCTCTGCCCGGCGGTGAAAGTGCCAGACAATGGCTCTTGGTGAATAAACAAGCTGATATCCTGCCTCGAGCGTGGCGACAAACGAGGCCAGGTCATCACCGCCTCGCGCCGGAGTGCCGGCACCGAGTGCTGCGTCGAAACCGCCGATGCCCAGCAGAACTTCGCGGCGGAATGCCATATTGGCGCCCGAGCCGAAGGCTCCGGCAGCGTATGGAAAAAGCGGATCCGAGGGTTTGTTTTCCTCCAGATCGTAGATGCGTCGATCGACCCCCTTGCTGAAACCGCCGTGGCATTCGATCCAATACTGTGCACGGGTTTCCAGTTCGGCTGGCATGATCATGCCCGTGACGCATCCGATTTTGCGCGAAAGCGCAAATTCAGATGCAATAGCACTGACCCAGTCGGCGTCGACGATCACATCGTCATCTGTAAAGGCGACCACGTCGCCGAGTGCGAGCGCTAGTCCGGTGTTGTGGGCAATGCCGAGACCAGGGCGATTTTCGCGCGCGTAGTGAACCCGTCCACTCGGCGCGAAAATCCCTGCGACCAGATCGGCCGTTGCATTTGATGAGGGAGCATTGTCGACAACAACGATGTTCATGGCCGAGTAGGTTTGGTTCAAAAGGCTGTCCAGACATCTGAGCAGGCTGTCCGGTCGGTCGCGTGTTGCAACGACTACTGTTACCCAGGGACTGAAAGGGCCTTGTGGGGCTCTGTGTAGATGAGAAATGTTTGCACTCGGCAGTCGCTTCATGACGTCAGAAACGCTGGTGCTGATGTCGACATCGTCCTCAAAGCGAACCTCTTCCACGGCCACCGGCGTGCCCTTTGATCTGAGCAGGCAAAGTGCTCCCCCGCACCAGGCGTCCGGTTTCAGCTGGTCCTGCATTCGCGACGGGGGACGATCATCGAGTTCCCAGTCCAGGATCTGAATAGGTGCGAAATGAGGAGGGGGCTGCGTGCGGAGATGGCGGGTCGGCCGCAATCGGGTATGGAGGTATGAAATCGTCGTAGCCAAAAAGCCGGCGGCAATGGCAGACGCTCTTGCGATTCCGCTGATGTCGCCCTTGAGTGTTTCGCCCAGGTAGCGAAAAAATCCCTTGGGCAGTGTTTTCAGAGAGTAGTTTCTCTCTGTCGTCAGAACATGACCGGCATTTGAGAGGTCGGCCAAATCCGCTTTCGATTTTCCTTCGGCCCAGCATCGCCCCAAAAAGTATTTCCAGGTGCCGCGCGTAGACGGCACATGATGCCGGACCCGTGCTTCAGGTTCATAGAGGATCGTCTGACCGGGGAATTTTGCTTTGGCGCGAATGAAGAAATCTGTTTCTTCGCAGCCGGCAGCGTTGTTGCCGATGCGACCCAGTCCGGCTCTGAAGCCACCCGTCAATTCAAGAACGGCCTTGCGGACGGACATGTTGCAGCCGATCAGATTTCGGACCGGATTGCGAATCTGCGGAAGTCCGAGGTAGCTGCAGCCGACCACCCAGTCGAACTCTCTGGGAAACCATTTTGGTCGTTCAGTAGACCAGGCAGGGGCGATGAAACCGCCAGCCGCCATGACAGCCGGATCTGAGTAGGCCCTGGCTATCTGTTCAAGCCAGTCGGGGTTAGCTGCGGCGTCATCATCGAGAAAGGCGACGATATCGCCGTGCGCATGTTTGATGCCGGTGTTTCTTGCTCCAGACAGCCCTTTTTCGAACTCGTTCCTGACTATCTGAGCAGTCTGAAATTCCGACTTGAGTACTCTGTAGAGCGCATCGCTGTGATCGCAGACAATGATGAGAGAGGCTGCCGGGTAAGTTTGCGCCCGGATGGAAGAAACCATCTCGCTGATATGACGCAATCGATCCAGCGTATGGGCACAGACAACCACCGATATCGTGACATTTGTGCTCATGGTAGTGCCTCAGCGTGTCGGATCGCGGACGTCAGTAGACGTTGTCGTCACGCGACGGCGGGTAAATGGGGAGGAAGTACCTGCCAGTTTTGCTGTCCCGGGAGTGAAGCCGAGGCGAACGATCGTTTTGAGAACGCGCCACCCATCGGGAATTGTTCTCAGGTTGCTGACACCGTGAAGACGTGGAGCTTCTTTGCTGGGAACTTCCGAAATGGCTAGACGTGCCTGCAGTGCTTGCACGTTCATGCTCGTTTCGATTTCAAAACCGTCATCGTTTTCAAGCGACAGTCTTCTGAGGCTTTCCCGCCAGAAAGCTATATAGCCATAGCAAAGGTCCGTGAATTTGCCGCCAAACCTCCAGGTGACGAGTTTGACGAAACCCCAATTGCCGATACGGCGGTACCATTCCATGTCGTCGGTGCCGCCGCCTTGCAGGAACCGTGAGCCCTTGACGAAGTCCGCTCCGGACAAAAGGGCACCTATGAACGCGGGAATCTCTGCCGGGTCCATGGATCCATCGGCGTCAATCATGACAATGATATCTGAGCGGGAAGCTGCGAAACCGCATCTCAGAGCAGCGCCTTTGCCGGGACGATCTTCGGGTACGATCTTGATGTCCGGCATGAGGCTACGTGCAACCTCGATTGTGTCATCCTCAGAGTTTCCGTCTACCAGGATCACTTCATCGACCCATCCCGGAATTTTCTTTAGCACTTGTGGAAGATTTCGCGCTTCGTTTTTCGCAGGGATGACGACACATACTGTTGGTTGCCGCATGATTTACTACTCCAGCATGTTTTCTCCTGTTTGTCTTTAGATAAAACGAAATATATCATAGGCCTCTTTATGTATATCTCGAATCTAAAGCTTAACTGCGGTTAAGGGCAGGGTTGTGATTTGCGTTATTTATGTTTTGTTAAGTATATTTTTCTTCCGAAAAATTCGAAATATATAATAATAAGTATAATCAAAAGAGCAGTGACCCCTTCGAACTGTCGATTGGATTGGGCAGGGCGACGTTGCCTGATGATCAAAAGGGAGCTGAGCGCGCGTTTTGCTGTCGCGATGAATTGATGCATGCGCGTGCTGAAATGGGCTCGAAGTGCACGTGCATTGGATGCGATGGATTTTCGCGTTTTGCCCGCTACTCGTTTTCTATTGGTGGTTTGGAGAAACTCAATCTGACACCAACAGAAAAAATCCCTATGACTTGCAGGAGTGAATTGAAGTCATAGGGCAGTTGTTTGGGGTGAATTGCACATTACCTGCTTATTGTAATTCATAAAGCTTTTGAATGAATTACATAATTATATATAGATGCTAAATACTAGTCTGATGACTCGCGCTATCGTGATCTTCCGGCAATTTTGCTTGAGGCAAGTCGGTTGGTCGTCCTTCGTTATTTTGTTCCGTTGAATGAAGGGCCCTGACCCACTCGCAGGTGCTGTTTCCGTTTTCTCAATGAGGGTTTCAGATCTTGGCAATTGATTGAAACTTCTTTACCGCTCACGTGGTGCTGAGCTCTTTGACAGGAATTTGAACCAACATGGCAATTCTTATTACCGGTGGAGCCGGTTACATCGGGTCTCACTGCTGCGTCACATTCCTGGATGAAGGGCATGATGTGGTCGTTCTTGATAACCTGAGTAATTCAAACCCGGCTTCCTTAACGCGGGTAGAAGAGATTACCGGTCGGAAATTGGTGTTTGAACAGGGAGATGTTCGCGACCAGGAGACATTGGAAGGCGTGTTGAAGCGGCATGATTGCTCGGCCGTTATCCACTTTGCCGGATTGAAGGCGGTTGGCGAGTCAACGCGCTTCCCACTGTCCTACTACGACAACAATGTTATCGGTACACATCGACTGTTGAGTGCGATGGCAAACGCAGGTGTTCGGGACCTCATTTTTTCATCGTCCGCCACCGTTTATGGTGACCCCCAGGAATTGCCGTTGACCGAAGAACATTCGCTTGGCCCTGTAAACCCGTACGGACGGACCAAGCTGATCGTCGAAGACATGTTGCGCGATCTTGCCGCCAGTGATCCAGGCTGGCGGATCGGAATAATGCGCTACTTCAATCCGGTGGGAGCTCATGGAAGCGGATTGATCGGCGAAGATCCGCTTGGCGTTCCGAACAACCTCATGCCGTATATCGCCCAGGTTGCCTCCGGGCGGCGCGAAAAGTTGCATGTCTTCGGCAATGACTACGAAACGGCGGACGGCACGGGCGTACGTGACTACATCCATGTTGTTGACCTCGTTGAAGGTCACCTGCGGGCCTATCACGCCCTGTCAGATCTCGAAGGAGGGGACAATTGCTTCGCGGTAAATCTTGGGACGGGCAATGGGTACAGCGTTCTGGAAATGGTCAAGGCGTTCGAACGGGCGTCCAACCGGATCATTTCATATGATTTCGCGCCGCGTCGGGCAGGGGATGTGGCGGAGTGCTTTGCCGACACCGGCAAGGCTCATGAGCTGCTTTCCTGGAGTGCGAAGCGTGAACTGCACAGCATGTGCGAGGACACCTGGAACTGGGTGTGCAAGAACCCCAAAGGATATGATGGCGACTAGAAGGGTATTAGGCTGCTGCTTCTGTTTTTGCTGACATTGCATCAGAGCGAACAATTGAAGGACTTGCTCGGGTATCGAGCCTTTCGACAAAACAATGACGGGTGGGGCATGGCCCCGCCCGTCATTGTTTGGAATGCGATACTGCGGATCGTTTGATGAAGTATCCTTCTTGTCCGTTAGGCGGCACGCACGCGTTCGAGGAACTGCGCAATTTCATCACGCAAATTGGTGGCTTCCTTTGAAACGGCTTGTGAAGCGGACAGCACGTTGCCAGCGGACTGCGTGGTTTCTGATGCCGAGTTGGTCACGTCGGACATGTTTTTCGCCACGTCCTGCGTTCTTATGGCCGCCTGCTGCACGTTCTGACTGATTTCCGCAGTTGCTGCGCCCTGCTGTTCGACGGCTGCTGCGATAGAAGAGGTGTAGTCATTGACCTCGTTCATCGTGCTGGTGATCACTTCGATGGCTTCAACGGCTTCGCGCGAAGAGCCCTGAATGTCCGAAATCTGGCTGGAGATCTCCTCGGTGGCTTTGGATGTCTGAGTGGCAAGTTCCTTGACCTCGGAGGCAACGACGGCAAATCCCTTGCCCATTTCACCTGCGCGGGCTGCCTCGATTGTCGCATTCAAAGCAAGCAGATTGGTTTGTTCTGCAATATCGCGAATGAGATTGACGACTTCTCCAATGTGTTGCGCTGCGCTGTCCAGTTTGACGACTTTCTGGTTGGTTGAGGAGGCTGCATCGGCTGCGCCGCCGACGATGCTCTTGGTTTCTTCCACCTGCCGGCTGATCTCGGCAATGGAAACCGACAGTTCTTCCGCGGCAGATGCAACGGTCTGCACGTTGGTCGAGGCTTCTTCGGAGGCGGCTGCCGCCGAAGAGGCGCGTCCTGATGTGTCGTCGGCGATGCCGGACAAGACCTGGGCTGTCTGCTCCATCTCGTCAGTGTTGCCGCTCACGGCCGAAAGTGTCGTCTCGATCGTGCTGTCAAAGCCGGATATCAACTCGTCAATCTGATGCTGGCGCTGGATCTGAGCTTCTCTTTCCGTGTCAGCTTCCGACATCAAGCGCTGGCGCTCAATCGCATTGTCCCTGAACACGGCGACCGCGCGGCTCATGTCTCCGATTTCGTCCTTGCGCTCGACACCTTCGAGGGTGACATCTGTATCGCCCGTGGCAAGAGTGTTCATGGCGTTGGTCACCGATACGATCGGCCGGGAGATGTTGCGACCGATCAACCAGGCCGCCAGAGTTGCACCAAGCAGGGCAACCGCCAGAATGCCAAGCTGTATGAACAGGGCATTTTGCTGTGCCGCAAAGGCAACGGCCTCGGGGACAGAGATCGCGATAATCCAGATGTTGTCGCTCAGGGCAACCTTGAGAGGTTCATAAAGCCGCAGGATTTCTTCGTTGGATTGGGGGTCGATGATGCCGGTTTTCAGCAAGCTTGGCCGACCGGCCAGGCTTTCCGCCTTGGTGACTGAGAAACCAAATTCTGCAGCGCTCTTTCCGGGTGACCCTTCAATGGTATGGGCGACCACAGTGCCTTTTTCCGACAGCAGGCTGACATAACCGACATCGAAAGGTTTGGCCTCTTTCATGATGGCCTGAAGGTCGGTCATGGCGATATCGACCCCAGCGACCCCGACGATCCTGTTGTCGACGCGGATCGGCAGGGCGAGGGAGGTGATCAGAGTTTCAACGCCGCCGACCGGATAGAGATAGGGCTCCAGGATGACCGCTTTGCCGGTGGTGAAGGGCAGCTGGTAATAGTCACCATCACCAGCCTGGTCATAAGAAAGGAGAGGCTCCAAAATCGCTTTGCCTTCGGAGCGATACCAGTAGGGAACGAAACGCCCGGATGCATCATGTCCGGCCGCGTCGACATATTCGGCGTCCTTCCCGTCCAGTGCATCTGGTTCCCAGCCTGTCCATGCGCCGAGAATTGAAGGGTTGGCGACCAGCGTGTTTTGAATGACTTCGTTGTAAACAGCCCGATCCGTGATGCCGGCCTTGTGCAAGGCTTCCAGACTGTCGCCAAGTGATTTTGCCAGGTTCATGGACTGGTTCAGGATTTCCGATGTTCTGGAAGAGTAGTAATCGGCAGTCTTCTGCACAATCTCCACGGAACCGCTGTTCAAGGCCTTGTTGGCAGTGAAGATCGATGCCCCGATGACGAGAGTGAGAGAAAGGAAAACAGCAGAAAATAATGCCGCCATTATCCTCTGTTGAATACTCAACTTCTTAAGCATAGGCCCCCCTGATGTTTTGAAGTTGCCTTGAGGTAGGCAAGGAATCAAAAAATAAGAATGTAGAAATATTATCTCGCTTGAAAACTTAATAAAAACTTAGATAAGAATATGTCATGTAAATTAATGTATTACTTTATCTGTAAACGATTACATCTGCGCTTCTGCTGCAGTTTAAATTTCTGCTATTGTTCTATCTTTCTGAATTCATTGAAATTAATAGATCGTGGTTTGTTATGTTTTTCTGCTCATTGGTGCCTTTTTGCACATAGGGAAACGATTGGCTTGGAAAAACTGTTTCGTTTGGAGAATATTGAACGATCTGAATTCGGAATTCCCCTTTCGGTTGTGTTTTTAGGAGATTAGTCAGCCGCTGCCCAAGTGGTTCGCAGGTCGTCGCAACAGTCTGGAAAACAACGCAAAAAGCTATCGGGACTTCGTTGCCAGCCCCTTGTCGTCGGACTGCGGTCGAGAAGATATTTGGCGAAATTGAAATGCTGAAGTCAGCCGAAGGGCTTCTGCCGGATGGGTTGGTTCGAGGCGTTGTTGCAAACCTCAGAACGTTGCGTCGAGAATATTCAGTGAGGGTTGGAGGGCAAGTTCAAGAAAATTGGGCCGTCCGCTTCTTTCAAATCGAACGGCCCTTTGTCGATGGTCTTTAAGGCAGAGTTTTAGGAACGACCCTTCCAGGGGACGAGAACCCGCTCGGCCATGCGCATCAGAATGTCGATGCTGTAACCGACAATCCCGATCAGGATAATACCCATGATGACGATGTCGGTTAGCTGGAACTTGGAGGCGGCGATGATCATCATGCCGGCCCCTTTCTGGGCGGCGACCAGCTCCGCGGCCACGACGGTTCCCCAACACACACCCATGGCAACCCGTGCGCCTGTGAAGATCTCAGGCAGCGAGTTCGGCATGATCACGTAGCGCAGAACCTGCCGCTTGTTGGCACCGAGTGAATAGGCGGCATGGACTTTCGAGATATTGACGCCCGAGACGCCGGCTCTTGCCGCAATGGTCATGATCCAGAGTGCCGCCAGGAACAGGAGCACGATCTTTCCCGTTTCCCAGATGCCGAACCAGATGATCACCAGCGGGATCAGGGCAAGAGGTGGAACCGGACGCATGAATTCCACGATCGGGTCAAACCATCCACGAACCCAGCTTGAGAGGCCCATTGCGTATCCCAGAGGGATTCCGATCAGAGAACCCGCAATGAAACCGCCGATAACCCGGATCAACGACCAGCCAAGGTGCTCCCAGAGTGTGAAGTTCTGGTAACCCGTAGAGGCGATGTCTGCGAAGCGTTTCACGACGGCTTCAGGGGACGGCATCCAGATGGGTTCCATTTGAAGACCCGTGTCGGGCTGAAAGTTCAACGACCCCTTGGGCGTCATGGTCACCGTGCCATTCGATACGCCAACACTCTCTCCGGGTGCGATCGGAGTGCCGTCGACTGCTGTGACCTTGGCGCCATCGCCGTCGTTGCGCGTGACCCTCAACAGGACCGAACGCCACGCGCCAACGCTGGCGGCATCGTCTTGCGCGAAGCCGTCGCGCGGAGCCGGTTCCGGCGCCTTGATCTTGTTGCCCACTTCATGCACGACAACGTTTACGGCCGCCTCGCTGGTCTCTCCCGCATCATTGGTCACGGTGTAGGTGAAGTTGGTTTCGCCAACGAACGGACCCGGTACATGGAATGGGACAAGGCTCGAACCGGTAAACGCGCCCCAGATGAAAAAGATCACGACGATGGAGATGATCGAGGCTGCCCGGTTTGGCCGAATGGCGCTCTCGTCCCCGAACGTTACGGTCTTGAGGCTGGTGAAGTCCTGTCTGCGCTGGCTGAGGCCAGTGACATAGGTGACAAGAAAGTAGGCTGCCAGAAACAGCGAGGCGTAGATCAGGAAAACGATAAGTCCGGTCATGCTGCGGTCTCCGATCGGCCCATGATTTCCTCTTCCATTTCCCAGATCATGGACAGGATTTCCTCGCGGGTTTCGGCGAAGCCTTCACTCTTCTTGACCTCCCGCAAATCGTTGTCGACGCCGCGTTCCGCGAAGGGCAACCGGTATTCCTTGTGGATCCTCCCCGGACGGGGCGCCATGACCAGAAGTCTCTCGCCCAGAAGCAATGCCTCTTCCACCGAGTGGGTGATCAGGATGACCGTCTTGCCGGTTTCCTTCCAAAGCTTCAGCACGAGACCCTGCATTTTTTCTCGGGTCAGTGCATCCAGGGCTCCAAGGGGTTCGTCCATCAGGATGACGTCTGGATCGTTTGCCAGACACCGGGCCAGTGCAACACGTTGCTGCATGCCGCCCGATAGCTCGTAAACCGCTTTTTCCTTGAAGTCCTGAAGACCGACAGTCTCCAGGAGGTGGTCGACGATGTCGTCGCGTTCCGCCTTTGGCATCGATTTCATTCTGGGACCGAATTCCACGTTCTTGCGGACATTCATCCATTCGAACAAGGCGCCCTTCTGGAACACCATTCCGCGTTCGGCTCCCGGTCCCGTTACGACGTGACCGTTCATGCGAACCTGGCCGCTGGTGGGCGCAAGAAAGCCTGCGACAATGTTCAACAGAGTGGTTTTGCCACAGCCCGAAGGACCCAGGACCGACATGATTTCGCCAGTGGCGAGTTCGATCGATACATCCTGTAGTGCCTGAACAAACGTTCCGTTGGGCAGGTCGAAACGCATAGATAGATTCTCAATATGAAGGCCGTCCATAGCCTGCCGTCTCCTGCAGCTTGAGAGTTGAATTGAAGGGGCGGCTCGATGGCCGCCCCAAACTATGCAGGAATGACGACTTACTGGCCTTTGGTCGCAGCAAGGTAGCTCGGGTCTACGGTGTCGACATATGTGTCCAGCGCCTGCGGAATGGATCCGGCATCCTGGAAGACCTTGGCAACGCCGAGCATGAATGTCTGGACATTGCCGCCCATCCATTTGTCGCTCAGGGCTTCGTCAACGGACGGGAACGAGAAGGTGTTGAGCGATGCTTCCGCATCGGCCGGGTCCATGCCGGCATCCTTCGCGATCACCTCAAGCATCTCGGCCTTTTTGTCACCTGCATTCCACATTGCGTTCGCATCTGCGGTAACTTTCAGGAACTTGGTGAGAAGCTCACTATCTTCCGAAGCGAAATCGGCCGGTACGCTAATGCCGTCGAAGACGAGAATGCCGAGCTCTTCCTTTTCCGCACCGGTGAGCAGCACGTTGCCATGCTCCTTCATCCGGCGAAGAGCGCCACCCCAGCCGCACACCATGTCGAGGTTGCCCTGTGCGAATGCCGCAGCACCGTCGGCGGGTGCCATGTCGACGATTTCAAGGGTCGAGATGTCGACGTTGAAATGCTTCATCTGCTCAAGGAAGCCGAAATGAGCTGCGGTGCCGATCGGAACACCGACTTTCTTGCCTTCCAGCTCATTCGCATTGTTCTTGTCGATTTCAAGGGTCTCGGCGACAACGCAGTTGTCGTTTTCGGAATAGCTGACTGCAACATCGGTGAGTATCAGGTCCTGGCCCGCGGACGTTGCGACAACAAAGGGAGGAATGCCCTGACTAACGGCGATCTGCACGTCTCCCGACGCCATGGCAGCGGACATGGCCGTGCCTGTGTCGAAGGAAACCCATGTTACCGGAATGCCAAGCGCTTCGTCGTACATGCCGGTGGCTTTGGCATATTGGAATGGCATCGGCCACTCGAGGAAGTAAGCAACAGTCAGTTCATCGGCAGCATTGGATGCCTGAACGCCGCTCATGAAGGACAAGGCTGCCAAAGTGCCAAGAAGCTTTGATTTGATGGTCATTGTTTTTCCCACTGTTCCCTGGTTGATTGCAGGCGTGCGGGTGTTCCCGTCTTATGCCGCTATTCGATTGGGCTTACCTGCGTAGGTAAAAATGGTTACGGCAGAACGGCGCTGTGACAATAAAAACACTCGACTGGCTCTAACGTAATTCCAGATCTGGCCCTATATGTCGCCGCTCGTGCGTGCAGTCTGAACTCGAAACCAGCAGTGCTCTGCTGCAATAATGGGCAATTGCCTGATTGCAAGCAAGTCCTGCTCGCTTTCGAGCTTACTGAAATCGTTGCCACGACGATGAAACACGAAAGGCCGTTGCCATGAACATTGCAGCATCTCCAAACGATATGAGCGATATCATTGAGGCCGACCGCACCCATGTCTGGCATCACCTGCTCCAGCACAAGGCGCTGGAGACGAACGATCCGAAAATCATGGTCGAAGGAAAGGGGATGCGGCTCTGGGATGCCACCGGCAAGGAGCATCTTGACGCCGTTTCCGGAGGCGTTTGGACCGTGAATGTCGGATATGGCCGCGAATCCATTGCCGATGCGGTTCGCGAGCAGCTGGTCAAGCTGAACTACTTCGCCAATTCGGCCGGTTCCATACCGGGCGCTCTGTTTTCCGAACAGCTAATTGCGAAAATGCCGGGTATGAGCCGTGTCTACCTGACCAATTCGGGAACCGAGGCGAACGAAAAAGCCTTCAAGATGGTCCGCCAGATTGCGCACAAGCGCTATGGTGGGCGCAAGCACAAGATCCTGTTCCGCGAACGGGATTACCACGGATCCTCGATCACCGCGATTTCCGCCGGTGGCCAGCCGGAGAGAAACGCTCAATACGGTCCCTATACTCCAGGCTTTGTCGAAGTGCCGCATTGCTGCGAGTACCGCGCACAATGGGATGTTGAATCCTATGGTGAACGGGCAGCAGATGCCATCGAGGAAGTGATCCTGCGCGAAGGGCCCGATACGGTCGGTGCGCTTTGCCTGGAGCCGGTCACGGCCGGTGGCGGTGTCATCACCCCGCCGAAGGGGTATTGGGAGCGGGTTCAGGAAATCTGCCGCAAATACGATATCCTGTTGCATATCGATGAAGTGGTTTGCGGTGTGGGCCGTACCGGCAAATGGTTTGGCTATCAGCACTACGGCATCGAGCCGGATTTCGTGACCATGGCAAAGGGTGTCGCTTCCGGGTACGCCGCCATTGCCTGCATGGTCACCACCGAAAAAGTCTTTGATATGTTCAAGGATGATGCATCCGACCCGATGAGCTTCTTCCGGGATATCTCCACTTTCGGCGGTTGTACCGCGGGTCCGGCTGCAGCGCTTGAAAACATGCGTATCATTGAAGACGAAGGCCTTCTGGACAACACGACTGCCATGGGTGAGCGTCTTGTGAAAAATCTCAATGCGCTCATGGAAAAGCATCGCGTGATTGGCGATGTGCGCGGCAAGGGTCTGTTCTGTGGTGCGGAACTGGTTGCAGACAGAGCGACCAAGGAGCCGGCGGCAGAAAAACTTGTGCAAGCCGTTGTTGCGGATTGTGCCGCGCAAGGTGTCATCATCGGCGCCACGAACCGCTCACTGCCTGGGCTGAACAACACGATCTGCCTGTCTCCGGCCCTGATCGCGACGTCTGACGACATCGATGAGATCACGGCTGCGATCGACGGAGCTCTGACACGGGTTTTCGGTTGATGAGGTCTTGGCACTCCTGAGCTTGCAGGCGTGCGACCCATGTTTGTAATCGGCGTGACGGCAAGCTCCGTCACGCCGATTGGTCTGACCGTGCTGGAAGTCCCGGCACGGTGACAACGCGGTTCGACCGAATTTGCCAAATCGAAAATCCGGTTGTTTAATAGGTCCAGTTAAATCAGACTTTAGGGCCAGCTATGGCGATTCCGGCGGAGACCTTCTTTCTTCAACCCGACAATGAAACGACACTTCAGCAGCAGATACAGCGGCTGGTTGTGGAGGCGATCCTGTCCGGTCGCTGTTTGCCCGGTGAGAAGATGCCTTCAACGCGCAAGCTTGCCGATCATCTGGGCGTCGCCAGGATTACCGTCACAATCGCCTACACCGAACTGGTTTCAAACGAGTATCTCGTCTCCAAAGGGCGCTCAGGTTATTTCGTTGCGCAGACCGCTCCCAGCCGGCCGAAGTTCGATTTGCCGGACCAGGAGGAGGATGGCCAGATCGACTGGTCTCGTGCCATCGGGCAGCGCTTTTCCCAACATGTGCCGCTTGTTCGCCCTTCCAACTGGCAGGACTACAAATATCCTTTCATCTATGGCCAATCAGACCCACGGCTGTTCGACCATCACAACTGGCGAAACTGCGCGCTCAGAGCCGTCGGGCGAAAGGATTTCGACATTCTGGCGACGGATTACTATGAGCGGGACGATCCCATGCTGGTGGAATTCATCCTGCGTCAAATCCTGCCCCGGCGGGGAATTACTGCACGTCCCGAAGAAATCCTGATCACGATGGGCGCGCAACACGCGCTCTGGATCACGGCGCAGATCCTTCTGACGCAGCGTCGCACCGCCGTCATTGAAAATCCGTGTTTCCCGGGGCTGCGCCAGATCCTCAACCAGACCCGGTGCAATACGGTGTCGGTCGACGTTGATGCAGCCGGACTGCCGCCGGAAAACCTGCCCGACACGCTGGACGTGGTCTTCACGACACCTAGCCATCACTGTCCGAGCAACGCCACCATGCCGGTCTCACGCCGCCACCGTCTTTTGGAGCTGGCCGCGCGCAAGGGTTTTGTCATCGTCGAGGACGATTACGAGTTCGAGATTTCTTTTCTGAAGTCTCCTTCACCGGCCTTGAAATCACTGGATCCAACGGGATCCGTGATTTATGTGGGCTCGTTTTCCAAGTCGCTGTTTCCCGGATTGCGCCTGGGATATCTGGTGGCTTCCGAGCCGTTCATTCGCGAGGCACGTGCGTTGCGTTCGCTAGTCCTGCGGCACCCGCCAGGTTTGATTCAGCGTACGGCCGCCTATTTTCTTTCTTTGGGGCACTATGACGCCCAGATTGCCCGCATGGGCCGGATCTATCGAAAGCGCCGATCCATCATGGAAGAGTGCATGAGTGAAAATGGCTTGTCACAGTCGGGGCAGTTCACATTTGGCGGATCTTCCTTCTGGATGAAGGCGCCTGAAGGGATCGACAGCTCCGAGCTGGCGTTGAAATTGCAACAGGCTGGGGTGCTGATCGAGCCGGGGCGGGCGTTTTTCGCGAATGGCCTGGAGCGTCCCGGTTTCTATCGCCTTGCTTATTCTTCCATCGCTTCGGTGCGTATTCCCGAGGGAATTTCACTCATTGCCAAGGGGATCGATGAAGTCGGCTCCAAACACGCATAGCCTTCCTCGTTAATTCTACTGATAATTAGATGCCTGTTCATAGGATCAGGAGAAGCTGCGCATCGTCTTTCGGTCAATGAAGGGGCGGCGAGGGGCTGTGTTTGCGATGATTTTACTTCGCAAGATGGTTCGAGAATAAGTGTTCATTTTCAATATGTTGAATTGAATTCGGTTGAGCCGTCCAGGCGTGTTTGGCTCCTGCCGTGAAGTGAATTTCATCCGACCGTGAAATTTTGGTTGATTTTTTCATGAAGTGGCGTGAAATTATCCGTCAAATTTTCACGAATGGATCGCCATGACGGATGCCAGCAACAGCCT
The DNA here is from genome assembly GCF_040329475.1 of Roseibium sp. SCP14. NCBI lineage: Bacteria > Pseudomonadati > Pseudomonadota > Alphaproteobacteria > Hyphomicrobiales > Stappiaceae > Roseibium > Roseibium sp. SCP14. The sequence continues at coordinate 400,360 of NZ_JBDZYH010000002.1, read as the reverse complement.
GGGAGAAGATCTCAGGGCCCTTAGAACGGCCCGGAAAATGACCCTGGAAGAACTCGCTCAAAAGCTTGGGCGGTCGGTTGGCTGGCTGTCTCAGATCGAGAGAGACATTTCCACGCCCAGGATGTCGGACCTCAGCCAGATCGCCGATATCTTCGGTGTTCAGCTGTCGCTGTTCTTCGGCAATACCGAAGCGCCTGCAAACGAACAGGGGCGGATTGTTCGAGCTGGTGCGCGCAGGGTGATCGGCGAACGGGATCAGGGATTGGTCGAGACGTTGATCTCTCCAGATCTTACCGACAGCTTTGAGATGATCCATTCGACATTCCAGCCCGGTTCACGCCGTGTGCAGATGATTTCGCGGCCCACTCAGGAAGTTGCCTACATGGTCTCGGGAAAGCTTGATATCTGGCTTGATGACGAGAAATTCACCGTGGAGACGGGTGACAGCTTCCGCATCCGGGACGCTTCCTACCGCTGGGAAAATCCATACTCGGAACCGGCCGTTGCCGTCTGGGTGATTTCCCCGCCCGTTTACTGACACCCTTACAAAAGGTCATTCGAATGTCTGTGCCCTCTACAGCCCGGGTTGTTATTATCGGTGGTGGTATCGTTGGCGTGTCGACGCTGTACCACCTTGCCAAGGACGGCTGGTCAGATTGCGTTCTGCTTGAAAAGAACGAATTGACCGCAGGCTCGACGTGGCATGCTGCGGGTAATTGCCCGAACTTTGCCATGAGTTTCGGCGTGATGAACATGCAGCGGTACGGGCTTGAGCTCTATCGCGGCCTGGCGGATGAAGTCGATTACCCGATCAACTATCACGTGACCGGTTCGGTGCGCCTCGCGCATACCCACGAGCGGATGATGGAGTTTGAACATGCGGCGACCATGGCACGCCACATGGGACTGCAAATGGATGTCTGCACGCCCGAGGAGCTGCTGCAGCACTATCCGTTCATGGAGCTTCATGACCTGGAAGGCGGGCTTTGGGATCCGCTGGACGGTGACATCGATCCGGCCCAGGTAACACAGGCGCTCGCAAAAGGTGCGCGCGCGAACGGTGCCAAGATCCTCAGGTTCACACCGGCAACAGGTGTGCGGCGTGAAAACGGCGAATGGATAGTGGAAACCGAAAAGGGCGAGATCCGCTGCGAATACGTGGTCAACGCCGCCGGGTATTATGCACCGCGGGTCGGTGAGTGGTTCATCCCTTATGGAGGCCGTCCGGTTCCGGCGGCGGTGATGAGCCATCAGTACTTTCTGACGGAACCGGTACCGGAAATCGCGGAGTGGAGCGAAAGAAACGGCCGCAAGTTGCCGTTGATGCGCGATGTCGACACTTCCTATTACCTGCGTCAGGAAACAACCGGCTTCAATCTCGGCCCCTATGAGCGGAACTGCCAGGCTGCCTGGATCAGGCCGGAGGATCCGATGCCGGACGATTTCAGCTTCCAGCTCTATCCTGACGACCTTGACCGGCTGGAGTGGTATATCGAAGACGCGATGGCCCGCGTGCCACTCCTTGGTACGCAAGGTGTCAGCCGCAACATCAACGGACCGATCCCGTATGCGCCGGACGGCCTCCCGATGGTTGGGCCGATGCCGGGTGTACCCAATGCTTTCGAAGCTCATTCCTTCACATTCGGCATTGCGCAAGGCGGCGGCGCCGGCAAGGTTGCCGCGGAATGGATCATGTACGGACAAACCGAGTGGGATATGTGGTCGTGCGACCCTCGCCGGTATACCGACTACACCGACAATCAGTACTGCATCGACAAGGCGATGGAAGTCTATGGCCACGAATATGCCATGCATTTCCCCCATCATACCTGGCCAGCTGGACGTGATCGAAAGCAGTCGGCTGTCCATGCCAAGGTGCTGGAACTTGGTGGCCAGATGGGTGTCTATAACGGTTGGGAACGTGCCAACTGGTTTGCGAAACCCGGCGATGACACCTCCGAAGAAGCAACGCAGACCTGGACCCGTTCCGGTCCCTGGGAGCCGCGTGTTCGTGAGGAATGCGAAGCCGTCCGCGATCATGTAGGCGTTCTGGATCTGCCCGGCTTCTCACGTTTCAGCCTGAGCGGAGATGACGCAGCAGAGTGGCTGCGTGGAAGGATCACCGGGGCGTTGCCGAAAGTCGGACGAATGAACCTTGTCTACTTCGCAGATGAACGTGGACGCATTCTGACGGAAATGTCGGTTCTCCGCCATGGCGACGATGACTTCACACTGATCACCGCCGCCGCGGCCCAGTGGCATGACTTCGAAGTTCTGAAGTTCAATCTGGCAGACGGACTGACCCTGAGCGACCAGACACGGGAGTTGACGACGCTCATCGTGAGTGGTCCGAAATCACGGGACCTTTTCGAGCAGATTGCCGAAGCCGACCTGTCACTCGGCTGGCTCACTCACCAGAACGCCGTCGTGGCCGGCAAGGACGCGATGCTGGTTCGGGTTTCCTTTGCCGGGGAACTCGGTTGGGAAGTGCACGCAAGTTTCGAGGATATGCCGACCATCTACGCCGCAATTCTGGACGCAGGTGCAAAGCCGTTCGGCATGTATGCGCTCAACTCTCTGCGTCTGGAGAAGGGCTATCGCGCCTGGAAAGGGGACCTTTCCACCGACTACACGCTCCTTGAAGGTGGCCTAGACCGCTTCGTGAGGCTGGACAAGCCTCAGGACTTCCCGGGCAAAGCTGCCTTGATGAACGAGAAACAGCAAGGTTCCACGCGTCGGTTCGTAACGATGATCATCGACGCGGGCGACTGCGACGCACCCTACATGTCGGCTGTCATGAGGGGCGATGACCTGGTCGGTGAAATCACATCGGGTGGTTGGGGATACCGGGTGAATGCCTCGATCGGACTCGGCATTGTCCGCTCTGATCTGGCGGAGCCGGGCACCGAACTCGAGGTGGAAATCTACGGCAAGAGGTGCAAGGCGACAGTGCAGCCGGACGCACCGCTTTGGGACCCTGAGAATGAGCGTATCCGGGCTTAGACCACCCGGAACGATTTCGACCCCCTTGGCTTCATTTTGGAGGAGAGTTCATGAGCGGAAGTGAACTGAAGCAACGCCGCCGTTCCGGTGGACGGTCCGCACGTACAGCGGCCAGGGCCCGTCCCCTGGATGAGGCAGTCAGGCCGGTTCGGCCGGGTTTGCCCGGGGGACAATTCCGGCCTCTGAAGGAGGAGGATGTCGGCCGCATCCACGAAGCCGCAATTACGGCGCTGGAAAAGATCGGCATGGGCTCCGCTCCGGCGTCGGGCCGGGAGTATCTGATTGCGGCAGGCGCGATTGAAGGTGACGACGGGCGTATTCGCTTCCCCCGTGCACTGGTGGAGGACATGCTGGCGAAAGCGGCAAAGGACATCACGCTGTGCGCCAGGGACCCGCAATATGACCTGCATCTGAAAGGCACCAATGTGCATTTCGGCACCGCGGGTGCTGCGGTCCACATGGTTGATCCGGATACGGCAGAATACCGAAATCCCTCGGTTCAGGATCTTTATAATGCCGCACGCATCGTTCAGCGTCTGGACAACGTTCATTTCTTTCAGCGACCGGTCGTCTGCCGCGAATTTGCCGACCCGCTGGAGCTGGATCTGAACACGGTTTACGCGGCATGCGCCGGTACGACGAAACACGTCGGAACGTCCTTCACCGAAGCGACTAATGTTGCGCGCTGCATGAAACTTCTGCACGAGATTGCAGGAGGCGAGGAGGCATGGCGCGAGCGGCCCTTCGTTTCGAACTCCAACTGCTTCGTGGTTCCCCCGCTGACGTTTGCTGAGGAAAGTTGCGAGGTGATGGAGGCCTGCATCCTTGCCGGAATGCCGGTGCTGCTGCTCTCTGCAGGCCAGGCCGGCGCAACGGCGCCGGCGCCGATCGCCACAGCGGTGGTGCAGGCCGTGGCAGAGTGTCTTGCAGGTGTTGTCTATGTGAATGCGGTCAAGCCGGGGCATCCGGCAATCTTCGGAACCTGGCCGTTCGTCAGCGACCTGCGCACCGGGGCCATGTCGGGTGGTAGTGGTGAGCAGGCTCTCCTGAGTGCTGCCTGTGCGCAGATGCACCAGCATTACGGTTTACCGGGCGGCGCTGCTGCCGGAATTGCCGATTCCAAGTTGCCTGACATGCAGGCCGGTTGGGAGCAGGGGATCAGCAACGTCATGGCAGGGCTGTCAGGCCTGAACATGGTCTACGAGGCGGTCGGAATGCATGCTTCGCTGCTCGGCTTCTGCCTGGAATCGCTCGTTCTTGGCAACGACATGCTGGGGCAGGTGCAGCGCTGCGTGCGTGGCATCGAAGTCAAGGATGAATATGTCGACCTCGAAGTGGTGAGTTCCGTCGTTCTGGAAGGCCCCGGCCACTATCTGGGGCATGACCAGACTCTGCAGCTGATGCAAAGCGAATACATCTATCCGGAGCTGGCCGACCGCTCTAGTCCGAAGGAATGGGAAGAGCGTGGCAAGCCGATCCTGTTGAATACGGCATCGGATCGGGTTCGAAGCATTCTGGCCGAAGACGGCCATCAGATCGACCCGGCAACCGAAGCTGCCCTGCAGGCGGCCTTGCCGCTGGCGAAACTTGCGCGGCCCTGAGGGGCTGCGCCTGACCTTTGAATTCTAGAACAGAAAGACAAGAACGTGACACCTCCTTCCAAAGCCCGGGTCGTCGTCATCGGTGGCGGCGTCGTCGGCTGTTCCGTCGCCTATCATCTCACCAAAAAGGGCTGGACTGACGTCGTTCTCCTGGAACGCAAGCAGCTGACATCCGGTACAACTTGGCACGCCGCCGGATTGATCGCTCAGCTACGTGCGACCGAGAACATGACCAGACTGGCCAAATACAGTCAGGAGCTTTACGGCAAACTGGAAGCGGAAACCGAGGTTGCCACCGGTTTCCGCCGCTGTGGCTCGATCACTGTTGCACTGACTGAAGAACGCAAGGAGGAGATCTTCCGTCAGGCTTCCATGGCGCGCGCCTTCGGGGTCGAAGTGGAGGAAATCACGCCCGATGAGGTCAAGGCCCGCTACGAACATCTGAACACTGAAGATGTTGTTGCCGGTGTCTATCTGCCGCTCGATGGTCAGGGTGATCCTGGCAACATTGCACTTGCGCTGGCCAAGGGAGCCCGTATGGGCGGCGCCAAGGTTCTGGAACGAGTGAAAGTCACCGGTCTTCAAAAGAACGGCCGCCGGGTAACCGGTGTCGAATGGGAGTCTGCCGAGGGAACCGGTGTCATCGAGTGCGATCACATCGTCAATTGTGGTGGCATGTGGGGACATGAACTCGGCCGAATGGCGGGCGTGAACGTTCCTCTTCATGCCTGCGAGCACTTCTATATCGTCACCGAGAACGTCCCAGGTTTGAAGCAATTGCCTGTCCTCCGGGTGCCGGATGAATGCGCCTACTACAAGGAAGATGCCGGGAAGATCCTGCTCGGTGCGTTTGAGCCGAATGCGAAACCCTGGGGCATGAAGGGTATTCCGGACGACTTCGAATTCGATCAGCTGCCGGAGGACTTCGACCACTTCGAACCCATTCTGGAAGCGGCCGTGAACCGGATGCCTCTGTTGGCAGAGACCGGTATCCATACGTTCTTCAACGGGCCGGAGAGTTTTACGCCGGACGACGCTTATCATCTCGGTCTTGCGCCCGAGATGGACAATGTCTGGGTGGCAGCCGGGTTCAACTCCATCGGCATCCAGTCGGCGGGCGGTGCTGGAATGGCACTGGCAGAATGGATGGATACCGGAGCCAAGCCGTTCGACCTGGGTGATGTCGATATCTCCCGCATGCAGCCTTTCCAGGGCAACAAGCACTATCTCTTCGAACGTTCCAAGGAAACGCTCGGTCTGCTCTATGCCGATCATTTCCCCTACAGGCAAAAGGCGACCGCACGCGGGGTTCGCCGGACGCCCTTCCATGAACATCTCAAGGCACAAGGCGCGGTGTTCGGCGAGCTGGCGGGCTGGGAGCGCGCGAACTGGTTTGCCGACGAAGGGCAGGAGAGAGAGTACAAATACACCTGGAAGCGTCAGAACTGGTTTGAGAACGCGGCGCGCGAGCATATGGCCGTACGCGAGAATGTCGGCATCTACGACATGTCCTCCTTCGGCAAGATCAGGGTCGAAGGCCCGGATGCGGAAGCGTTCCTGAACTATGTCGGAGGTGGCGACTACTCGGTGCCGAACGGTAAGATCGTCTACACCCAGCTGCTCAACAACGGCGGCGGGATCGAGGCGGATGTGACGGTGACCCGGCTTTCCGAAACGGCCTATCTGGTCGTTACGCCAGCCGCGACACGCCTTGCTGACGAAACCTGGTTGCGCCGCCATGCCGGTGACTTCCGTGTGGTGATAACCGATGTGACGGCAGGCGAGGCCGTTCTGGCGGTCATGGGGCCAAATTCGCGCAAGTTGCTGCAAGCGGTGTCTCCAAACGACTTCACCAATGCTGTCAATCCTTTCGGAACCGCCCAGGAAATCGAAATCGGCATGGCGCTCGCGCGTGCGCACCGGGTGACTTATGTCGGGGAACTTGGCTGGGAGATCTACATCTCCTCCGACATGGCGGCTCATGTTTTCGAAACGCTTCACGCCGCCGGGCAGGAGATGAATGCCAGGTTGTGCGGCATGCACATGATGGACTCGTGCCGGATCGAAAAAGGCTTCCGCCATTTCGGTCACGACATAACCTGCGAGGACCATGTTCTGGAGGCGGGACTCGGCTTTGCCGTCAAGCGGGACAAGCCGGATTTCATCGGCAAGGACGCGGTCTTGCGCAAGCGTGAGGAGGGTCTGCAAAAAAGACTGGTCCAATTCCGTCTGACCGAGCCGGAGCCTTTGCTTTATCACGCTGAACCGATTCTCAGAGACGGAGAAGTGGTCGGATTCCTGAGCAGCGGAAACTACGGTCATTCGCTCGGTGGAGCCGTCGGACTCGGTTATGTGCCCTGCGCCGGAGAAAATGTAGAACAGCTGCTGAGCTCCTCGTATGAAATCGAAGTCGCCGGTGTCCGGGTGAAAGCCGAGGCTTCATTGAAACCGTTCTACGATCCGAAATCCGAACGGGTAAAAGTCTGACCAGAAGTGCACCCGGCCGCCGGGACGGTTTGGTGACCGGGCGCACTGCAAGCAGAACGGGCCAGCTTTATGGGCATGGCGTTGAAACATGTGGCGCATTTTCAACGGTATGAGCGTGAGGTTGGTCCGTTTTGACTCTGGTGTCCGGACGAGTGAACACAAATGCGATGCCGCCCGCTGCATTTGGCTCTTGAGGATTGATCAAGCTACTCTTTCGACTGCTCTTTGGCGGCAGCGTTCTGCTTTTTTTGCAAAATCATTTTCTCCATCGGTCCAGTTATCGTCGTTTGTCAGGCCTTACATATGAAAGGCTTGATGCCACACGTGCTGGTTCAATCCGTCTCTGGCTATATGCAGGCTGTCAATCTGGCCCTAAGAGACATGAGGGAAACGGAGTTAAAACTAGAGCCAACACAAGAACCAGAACTGCTTAAGCAGTATAGACCTCATTGAATTCACGGGAGTATTCGACATGAAAATGACGACCGAGGAAGCATTCGTCAAAGTGCTTCAGGCGCACGGAATCGACAATGCGTTTGGAATCATCGGTTCCGCCTTCATGCCGATTTCGGATCTGTTTCCAAAGGCCGGCATCACCTTCTGGGACTGCGCGCACGAATGCTCGGGCGGCATGATGGCCGACGGCTTCACCCGCGCCAGCGGCCGGATGAGCATGATGATTGCCCAGAACGGTCCGGGCATCACCAACTTCGTAACAGCGGTTAAAACAGCCTACTGGAATCACACGCCGCTGCTGCTGGTAACTCCGCAGGCGGCCAACAAGACCATCGGCCAGGGCGGTTTCCAGGAAGTGGAGCAGATGGACCTCTTCAAGGACATGGTGGCCTACCAGGAAGAAGTTCGCGACCCGACCCGCATCGCAGAGGTTCTGAACCGGGTGATCATGCAGGCGAAACGGGCAAGCGCTCCGGCCCAGATCAATGTTCCGCGCGATTACTGGACTCAGGTGATCGATATCGCACTGCCGGCAATTGTCGAATTCGAGCGTCCGGAAGGTGGCGATACGGCAATCGCCGAAGCTGCCGAATTGCTGAGCAATGCCAAGTTCCCGGTGATCCTGAATGGTGCGGGCGTGGTTATCGGTGGTGCGATCCCGGCGTCGATGGCGCTTGCGGAGCGTCTTGATGCTCCGGTCTGCTGCGGCTACCAGCACAACGATGCCTTCCCCGGCTCGCATCGTCTCTTCGCCGGTCCGCTTGGCTACAACGGATCGAAGGCAGGCATGGAGCTGATCTCCAAGGCTGATGTCGTGCTTGCCCTTGGCACCCGTCTCAATCCGTTCTCCACCCTTCCGGGTTATGGCATCGACTACTGGCCGAAGGATGCCAGCATCATTCAGGTCGATATCAACCCGAACCGCATCGGTCTGACCAAGGCGATTTCCGTCGGCATCGTTGGTGATGCGAAGAAGGTTGCCGAATCCATTCTTGAAAAGCTGTCCCCGACTGCCGGTAACGAAGGACGGGAAGATCGTGTTCACACGATCTCTCAGACCAAGTCGCGCTGGGCGCAGCAACTGTCTTCGATGGACCATGAGGACGACGATCCGGGAACCTCCTGGAACGAGCGTGCACGTGCGGCCAAGCCGGATTGGCTGAGCCCGCGCAAGGCGTGGCGGGCCATTCAGGCCGCGCTGCCGAAAGAAGCCATCATAAGTTCCGACATCGGCAACAACTGCGCGATCGGCAACGCCTATCCAAGCTTCGAGGAAGGGCGAAAGTATCTTGCACCGGGGCTGTTCGGTCCGTGCGGCTACGGCCTTCCCTCGATTGTCGGCGCCAAGATCGCTTGTCCCGACACTCCGGTCGTCGGCTTTGCCGGAGACGGTGCCTTCGGCATTGCGGTCACCGAATTGACCGCCATCGGCCGCAGCGAGTGGCCAGCCATCACCATGGTTGTCTTCCGCAATTATCAGTGGGGCGCTGAAAAGCGTAACTCGACCCTCTGGTACGACGACAACTTTGTCGGCACCGAACTGGACGAACAGGTCAGCTATGCGGGCATTGCGAGCGCCTGTGGTCTGGAAGGCGTTCAGGCACGCACAATGACCGAGTTGACCGAGCAGCTGGACAAGGCGATCGAGCGGCAGATGAAGGAAGGCAAGACGACCTTGATCGAAGCCCTGATCAACCAGGAACTCGGTGAGCCGTTCCGTCGCGATGCAATGAAGAAACCGGTCGAGGTTGCCGGGATCTCGGCATCCGACATGCGTTCGCAAACCGCGACCTGACAAGACGTCGGCCACGTAGCGTTATGGACGAAATACTGGTCCTGAATTCAGGATCGTCCTCGATCAAATTCGCGCTGTTCGCAGCAGACTTGTCGAAAAAAACTTCAGGAAGTGCCGTTGAAATCGGCGGCGCTTCCAGTCTGATCGTGGACGGAAGCGGTGCCGAAATGCCGCTTGCCGACCATGTTCAGGCCCTGAAGGCGATCTTCAAGGCGTTGGAAGGGAAGGGTGTCGACCTTTCCCGGCTCACCGCAGCTGCGCACAGAGTGGTGCATGGAGGCAGGAAACTCCAGGCACCGTGCAGGGTGACCGAGAACGTACTTGACGAAATAGAACGCTGCGTGCCGCTGGCGCCGCTGCATAATCCGCACAATCTTGCCGCCATTCGGGCCGTTGCCGAGGTGGCGCCCGACCTGCCGCAGTGCGTGAGCTTCGACACCGCATTTCACGCCGACAACCCCGACGTTGCAAGGCGGTACGCCATTCCGGAAGCCGAGACCCGGGCCGGGCTGGAACGGTATGGGTTCCATGGCATTTCCTATGAAAGCCTGGTGCACAAGTTTCCCGGCATTTCAGGCGGAGATCTCCCGGCAAGAGTTCTGGCACTGCATCTTGGAAACGGTGCAAGTCTTTGTGCCATTCAAGGCGGCAAGTCGGTTGCCACCACAATGGGGTACTCGCCTCTTGAAGGCCTGACGATGGGAACCCGTTGCGGATCGATCGACGGCAATGTCGTGCTCAAGATGGTCGCCGATCACGGTCTGGAGCGGACGTCGCAGATACTCAACAAGGAAAGCGGTCTCCTTGCGCTCGGAGGGCATTCCGATATGCGCAAGCTGAGATCGCTAGAAACTGAGCAATCCCGCTTCGCAATCGAGCATTTCTGTTACTGGGCCATTCGCCACGCAGGCTCGATGATCGCCGCCATGGGAGGATTGGATGCGATCGCATTTACAGGCGGGATTGGCGAAAATGATGCGCGGACGCGGGCGCGCATACTTGAGGGATTGAACTGGCTTGGCATTGACGTGGACCAGAAGGCCAACGAGGCTGGCTCACCAGGGCTGCACAGCGATGCGACACGCGTAACGGCGTGGATTGTGCCAGCGGAGGAGGAAGAGATGATTGCACGAAATGCCATGTCTCTGATGGAGGGACATTGATGGCTGGCGCCGATCGGATGCTTGATACCTCGCCAAAGGTGTCGGACGAGGTTCGCAAGACAACCTGTTACATGTGCGCTTGCCGTTGTGGGATCAACGTGCATCTGAAAGATGGCAAGGTCGCCTATATCGAGGGCAACAGGGATCATCCCGTAAACAGGGGCGTTTTGTGCGCCAAAGGCTCATCCGGCATCATGCAGGTCAATGCGCCGTCACGACTGCGGACTCCGCTCAAGCGGACGGGACCGCGCGGTTCGGGAGAGTTTGAGGAAATTTCCTGGGACGAGGCGCTGGAGCTGGCGACTTCCTGGCTGGAACCGATCCGCAGGTCGTCACCGGAAAAACTGGCGTTTTTCACGGGGCGTGACCAGTCGCAGAGTTTCACCAGCTTCTGGGCCCAGAATTTCGGAACTCCGAATTATGCTGCCCATGGTGGCTTTTGTTCGGTCAACATGGCGACCGCCGGCATCTACACGATGGGAGGCGCGTTCTGGGAATTCGGTCAGCCGGATTGGGATCGCACCAATCTCTTCATGATTTTCGGTGTCGCGGAAGACCATGATTCCAACCCGATCAAGATGGGGCTCGGCAAACTGAAGTCCCGCGGCGGCAAGGTCATCGGCGTCAACCCGATCCGCTCAGGCTATAACGCTGTCGCCGACGAATGGGTCGGCATAACGCCGGGGACCGACGGGCTGTTCATCTCCGCCCTCATTCACCTGCTGCTCAAGGCCGGCAAGATCGACCTGCAGTATCTTGCCCGGTTCACCAACGCGCCCTGCCTGTTGAACGAAACCAAGGGATCTCCGGAAGAGGGGCTTCTGCTGCGCGACAACGATGGCAAGCCGATTGTGATGGATCGTCAGACAGGAACGCTCAAGCCGTTCGATGAGACTGGTGTGAAGCCCGACCTGGCGGCAAGCGTTGAAATCGATGGCGTGACGCATCGGACCGTCTTCCAGCATCTTGCCGAACGCTTCCTGTCGGACGAATACAGCCCGGAGGCCGTTTCAGAAAAATGCGGCGTCAAACCGGGGCGGATCAAGGCCATTGCCGCCGAGCTTGCCAGGGTAGCGTTCGAGGAAGCATTCGAACTTGATCAGCCCTGGACGGATTTTCGCGGAGAACGGCATGAGAAAATGATCGGCAGGCCGGTCAGTTTTCACGCGATGCGCGGGATTTCGGCACACTCCAACGGCTTTCAGACCTGCCGCGCGCTGCATGTCCTGCAGATCCTTCTCGGCACAGTCGAGGTTCCAGGCGGTTTCCGCTTCAAGCCGCCTTATCCCAAGCCGGTTGAAGCGCATCCGACGCCGCATTGTCACTCCAAGCCCGATTGTCCGCTCGACGGGCCGCATCTGGGGTTTGTGCGCAGCCCGGCAGATCTGGCGTTGAAGGAAGACGGAACGCCTGCGCGTATCGACAAGGCCTTTACCTGGGAAAACCCGCTGTCGGCCCACGGGCTGATGCACATGGTCATTTCCAACGCCCATGCCGGCGATCCCTACAAGATCGATACCCTGTTCCTCTATATGGCCAACATGGCCTGGAACTCGTCCATGAACACGCGTGGCGTCATGGATATGCTGACGGACAAGGATGAGAACGGGGACTATGTCATCCCCCGCATCATCTATTCCGATGCCTATTCCTCAGAGATGGTCGCTTACGCGGACCTCATCCTGCCGGATGCGACGTATCTGGAAAGGCATGACTGTATCTCATTGCTGGACCGGCCGATCTGTGAAGCCGAAGCTGCCGCGGACGCGATCCGCTGGCCGGTGATTGAACCGGACAGGGATGTCCGGGGCTTTCAGTCCGTTCTGATCGATCTCGGCGCCAGACTGGGGCTGCCCGGCTTTGTCGATGACAGCGGAGAGCCGCTTTACGAAGATTATGCCGACTATATGGTCAATCACCAGCGCCGACCCGGTATCGGACCGCTTGCCGGCTTCCGCGGAGATGGAACCAAGACCGGCAGAGGCGAAGTCAATCCGGACCAGTTGAAGAAATACATCGAGAACGGCAGTTTCTTTGTCGAGCACGTTCCGGACGAGGCGGCATTCTACAAGCCCTGGAACAGGGCCTATCAAGACTGGGCCGTCGGTCTCGGTTTCTACGACAAGCCGCAGCCCTATCTCTTCCAGCTTTATGCCGAGCCCCTGAGACGTTTTCAGCTTGCCGCGGAAGGTCATGGAGACCGGCAGCCGCCTGATCATCTGCGCAAGCAGATTATCGAGTGTCTCGACCCGTTGCCGGTCTGGTATCCGGGCCTTGAAGAGACGCTGGTCGACAACGATGCCTATCCGGTCCATGCCCTGACACAGCGCCCGATGGCCATGTATCACTCCTGGGGCAGCCAGAATGCCTGGCTAAGGCAGATCCATGGTCACAATCCGCTTTATGTTCCGACGAAGATCTGGACGGAAAACGGGTTTGAAGACGGCGATTGGGCAAGGGTCACATCGGTTCACGGTGAAATCACCGTGCCGGTTGCTCACATGGCCGGGCTGAATGACAACACGGTCTGGACCTGGAATGCCATCGGCAAGCGTAAAGGGGCCTGGGCGCTTGATGAAGATGCTCCCGAAGCGACCAAGGGTTTCCTGTTGAACCATCTGATCCACGAGCTGTTGCCTTCCAAGGGCGATGGTCTGAGATGGGCGAATTCCGATCCGGTTACCGGGCAGGCTGCCTGGTTTGATCTTCGCGTGCGGATTGAAAAGGCCGAGCCTCCGGAGGAAAGCCAGCCCGCGTTCAGCGCTCAGAAGTCGCCGGTCGGAAAGGGACCGTCCGTGGTTCGTCAGAAGGTGAGCAAATGACCCAGCTGCCGCAAACAACCGAAAAGAAGCTTGGTCTTGTCATCGACCTGGACACCTGCGTCGGGTGTCATGCCTGTGTGACCGCCTGCAAGGGCTGGAACACGGAGAACTACGGCGAACCTCTGAGCGACACTGATGCTTACGGAAGCAATCCGGTCGGCACGTTTCTGAACAGGGTGCACGCCTATGAGGTCGAGCCTCAAAACGGCGGATGCAGTCAGACCGTTCACTTCCCTAAATCCTGCCTTCACTGCGACGATGCACCTTGTGTCACGGTGTGTCCGACGGGTGCGAGCTACAAGCGGCAGGAAGACGGCATCGTTCTGGTTGAAGAAGATGCCTGTATCGGATGCGGCCTGTGCGCCTGGTCCTGTCCTTATGGGGCCCGCGAACTGGACCTTGCGGCAGGCGTCATGAAAAAATGCACGCTTTGCGTCGACAGGATCTACAATGAAAACCTGCCGGAGGAAGATCGCGTTCCTGCCTGCGTTCGAACCTGTCCGGCAGGAGCCCGGCATTTCGGTGACCTGGCAGATCCTGCCAGCAATGTTTCAAGGCTGGTCGCCGAGCGCGGCGGCTTTGACCTGATGCCGGAGCAGGGTACCAAACCGACCAACAAATACCTGCCGCCGAGGCCGAAGGATCAGCTTGCTGATACGGATGTTCTATCTCCACTTCTGAAACCGGTCGCCGAAGAACCCAAGGGCTTTCTTGGTTGGCTGGACAAAGCACTGGAGGCGCTCTGATGCATCCGGCACCCTCCGTCATCATCTTTACCGTCCTGTCCGGTCTGGGCTTTGGCCTGTTGACCTTTCTCGGGCTTGGATTGCCGCTAGTGTCGGGCTGGTCGGCGTTTTTCTACTTTGCGATTGCCTTCGGACTTGCGATTGCCGGGCTTGTCGCCTCGACGTTTCACCTCGGCAATCCTCAACGGGCCCTGAAGGCGTTCACGCAATGGAAAACCAGCTGGCTGTCGCGTGAAGCGTGGCTGTCTACAACGGCGCTGGTCGTTATGGCTGTCTTTGGATTTTGTGCCGTGTTCCTCGGCTTTTCACCGAAGATTCTCGGATGGCTCGGCGGGGCGCTGTCAGTGGCGACAGTGCTTGCCACTGCCATGATCTACACTCAGTTGAAGACGGTTCCCAGGTGGAACCATTGGATAACGCCGGTTCACTTCCTGACGCTTTCTCTTGCTGGCGGCGCCATTCTGGCACAACAGGGACCGGCAGCATTGCTTCTGCTTGTCTGTGCCGGGGTTGCCCAGCTTCTTGCCTGGATTTTGGGAGATCGGCGCTTCGAGGAGCGCGGACATTCGATCGGAAGTGCGACGGGACTGGGCGACAAGGGAGCTGTTCGCCTGTTCGAGCCGCCGCATACGGGAACCAACTATCTCATGAAGGAGATGGTGCATGTTGTCGGGCGGAAACACGCTCAGAAGCTTCGGGTGATCGCCTTTGCCGGGATGGTGTTGTTGCCCTTTGCGATCCTTGCGCTGTTCCCGGTCAATGTAGCGACGACCGGTATCGCAATTCTGTTCTTTCTGGTGGGGACTTTTGCTTCCCGCTGGCTGTTTTTCGCAGAAGCAGAACATGTTGTCGGCCTCTATTACGGAGTTGACCCTTCGCAGCAACAGTCAGGTCTGAGCCGCGCCAGATCATGAACAGGCTCGGCCAGCCTCCCGTCACTGGCGTGACAAGAGGCTGGGGCGGCCGGGGTCAAGGATTGACGACGACGTAGACGGTTGTTCCGTTTTCAACGACAGCCTGATAGTAGACGCCGCCGCAATTGTAATAGGCGTTGTAAGGCGTGCAGCCTGAAATGGATTGCCGGCGGTTGACGCGGCGAGAGGTTCTGCGTGCGGTACGCCGCGCCGTGTTCTGGGAGGCGGTCTGTGCCTCCGCCTTGCCCATGGAAAGAGAAAGGGGAGAACCGTTTTCGGCGGAGTTGAGGTCAATTTCACCTGCATATCCGATGGAGAATGCGACTGCAGCGATGGTGAGGATCTTGGCTTTCATTGTAGTTTTCCTTTTCAGTAAATGACCGCAGCGTGAGTGCTGTTGTTGAGACTGCGGTCGGTTGAAGTTGAAGAGCTGGTGTTTTCCAATCTCTTCGGGTCAGCTTCCGGGGTTCTCGGCGCCTGGCTTGGATTTCAACTGCGTGCCAGGCCCAAGGCTCGGAAGAATTCTGTTTCCGGTTTGACGTTCGGTTTTGTGAGATGCTGGTCGGGATCAGTGGCTGCTGCCTGTCAGGCCGATGCCTGATGCCAATCCCAGCCAGGCTTTGATGCGCAGGCCTACGGCCTTGATAATTCCCATCGCCTCGATGACATGGGAGGTCATTGTGCCTTCCATCGAACCCTTGAGCCCCGTGGTATAGGCCTGGACGATGCAGCCGCTGCCGGGAACCAGAAGTTCTGCGTGTTCAGGGTGAACAAGATCGAGATGGGCTACGATCTGTCCGCGTTTGACGCGTTCCGACGGTTCCAAGAGACGCCCGCTCGGGGCCATCTGACCGGACGAGATGGGCTTCTGGATCCTTGTGATCCGAGCAGGCAGCACTGTGTTGCGCATACCAATGTTGAAGTTGCTTTCGCAGGCAATTTCAGCGGCCATGCCTTCGTAGAGCTCGGTGCGGGACACCTGTGAAAACCCAGCTACGATCCGGGAACTTTCCCTTGTGCTCCGGTCTGGGATGATCACCATCGCCGGGCTCATCGCGGCCTGGGCAGCTCGTGACCCGATGCTCAGGGTAACCTGTTCAACCGTACCGTCGACAAAGCTGTGAACGCGTGTCTTTTCAAGTTCGATTTCAGCCTGCTTCAGAGATGTCCTGGCACTTTCGAGCTGTGCGGGAAGAACAGCAGCCGCCTGAACTTTTGCCGCTGCCAGTTGGCTCTTTGAAGCCTCAACCTCAGCTGACCGGGTGTCTCGCTGCGAGATAGCGCGTTCCAGTTGGCTCGACTGGAATGCCGCTGAGCCACGTGCCTGCAATTCGCGATGATCCTCAAGGGTGGTCTCGGCCTGTTTCAGGGAGGCTTCGGCAGCATCCAGCGTGGCCTCGGCAGTGTCGACTTCCAGAAGAGCTGCATCGATTGCAGCATCTATCTCGCCTACCTTGCGCTCGGCATACTCGACCTTTGCAAGCTCTGTAGAGTTTTCAACGGCAAAGAGCGGATCTCCAACCTTTACGTGATCACCACCCTTGACGAAAACCTCGGTGACAGTGCCGCCGTTTTCGGCAACCACTGGGACGGTTCGAAACGGGACCAGTCCGGTATGGGACTTGGGGTAGTAGTAAAAGACTGCGAAGAACACGATCAGCGCAAGAATGAACCACATGAACAAGGCCGTGTGGACGTTGTAGAGCGTGACGGGCATGCCTCGCCATTTCAGGTAAATCACCCTGAACACGAATGGAAACGAAGTGACGAGAATCTCGATCATTTGGCCAGCTCCTCGTGTCCGGGGCGCCACCAGAGCATGAAGTCTCGTGCGATGGCAGTGGCAATCAGAGCTGCCGGCAGGAGAATGCTGAAGTGAGCGAGTGCCGGCATGATCTCGTATGCGAGGGCGACGGTGAGCATCACGGGCACGGTGGTGCGTAGCGGTGTTCCCTTGGCCAAGCGCTCCGCATAGTGGTCGAAGCGTGCATAGAGATGCATGATCAGGAAAATGGCCAGGAAGAAGGCGACCAATCCGACAAGGGAATAAAAGTCATCCTGTCCGGGCTGGACCCACCATCGCGGGTTTCCGCTGCTCGCGGCAGCTTTGGTTGTCATGGTGCCGACCAGCAGCAGGACCGGCAAAACGATCGATTTCACAGCGATTATCCTTTGCTTTCTGGGTTTTGGCTGCCTTCCCGGCAGCACCGTTTGCTGATGCTGCAGAATTAAGAAAAAAGCAGAGGTCGTTCTTTAGGCTTCTGGCCACGTGTTTTTTTGTTCTGGACAATCGGGCAATATTGACCGGCGATTGAGCTGAAACTGATGCCAGGCCAGGAATGAGGAGCAGCAGCGTGCCGCGGATCAGCGCCTACAGGCTAAAGCATCTTGCGCGGGTGTATGAGAGCGAATCGGCAGTCACGGTGCCGTTCGCCGATGTCCTCGGGGAAGTGGGGATCGATCCGGACGTCCTCACGACGATGGATAGCAGAATCAAGCTGATTGATGAGGCGAGGGTCGTGGAACTGGCTTGCCAGGCTCTGTCCGACAAGACATTTGCCGCGCGCGCCGCGCTATCGACGCAAGGATCAAAAACGCTTCTGGCTTATCTGGCCCGTGCAAGCAGAACTCTGGGACAGGTTCTCCAGCTTGCGCAAAGATACTACGCGCTGGAAGACCCGCACATGAAGTTTGCGGCAAGGGAAGGTGCCAAGGGGCCTATCGTCGTCCTCGACAGCGGTATGCTGGGAGCAAAGGAGTTCCCCAGACACACGGAATTCCTGATGTTCGGAATGTACAAGAGAACCAGGCAGATCGCTGGCCCGGATTTCGGTGAATTGTCCCTGATCCTGAAGTGCAGTGATCACGAACATTGCGAGCAGCTGTCCCAAATTGCCGGATGTGAAATCGAAGCCGGGCAATCATTCAATGGTTTGCAATTGCCCCCAAACGGTTTGGCCTATCCAATCCCGACGGCTGACCCGGCATTGCTTGACCACCTGCTTGAACACGGGGAGGAGCGTCTTCGGCAGATGCCGCAGAATATGAACGGCGTATCGGAGAAAGTTGCAAAGCTGGTCTTTTCTCGTTTGCCGGGGCACTTGCCAAGTGGTGACGAAGTGGCAGCAGAGCTCTGCATGACCCGGCGTACGCTTACCCGTCGTCTTTCCGATGAAGGAACCAGTTACAAACTGCTTGCCGACACAGCCCGTTGCGACATGGCCAAACGCATGCTTCTGGGAGAAGACAGTATTGCGCAGGTCGCCTTTCTTCTTGATTTTGCAGACCAGGCAGCCTTCTCCGTCGCGTTCAAGCGGTGGACAGGGACAACACCTGCGAGCTTCAAGAGGACACATATCTGATCGAACGCAGCTGTCCTGATCTTCAAGCAGCGCAAAAGTGCTTCACCAAGGTCAACCTGGTCTGCCCGGGAAGGTTCTTAGCTGCCTGCAGCCAAGTCTTCTTCAAGTTGCAGCGGTTGCTGAGAAAGCCGGGTTTTGTAGACCTGATAGCCTTCCATGACCCGCATGACATAATTCCGGGTTTCCGGAAACGGGATGCTTTCGATCCAGTCGACAATTTCGTCCGTACTCTTTCCGCGGGGGTCTCCGAACCGTTTGAGCCAGTCTTGAACGCGTCCGGGGCCGGCATTATACGCTGCCAATGTCAACACGTACGAACCGTTCCAATGGTCCAGTTGCTCGTGAAAATATGCCGCCCCAATTGCTGCATTCAGACCTGGATCGCGCAAAAGGGCGTTCTTGCTATATGGCAACTCGAGTTCCTTGGCCATCGCCCGCGCTGTTTTCGGCATGACCTGCAGTAGACCCATGGCCCCAACGGGTGAAATTGCGTCGACCCTGAAGGCGCTTTCCTGTCTGGCTATGGCATACATCATCGCCAGATCGGGTGTGGACTGAACCATTTCCTTCGGAATGGCTCCTATCGGGAACGCAAGTTTTTCGATCTGGATACCCCGATTGAATGCGGACTTGCCGACCATCAGGACCGAATTGTGCTTGTCTTGCAGTTCAAGTCGTAATGCCAGCAACCGGAGATGGGCCGGATCGGTGAGTGTCTTTGCCAGATGGCGATACAATCTTGCGGCCCGCTTCTGATCTCCGATGTTCTCGAATTCGGTTATCGCTTTGGCAAGCATGTTGGAGCTGAAGGCCTTACGGTCTTCATGGGTAATGGAGACTTTCCGCAGCTCAAGCTGAGAACGGCCCAGGCGTTCATGCGCTAGTTGGCCGTAAAAGGTCCCCGGATATTCAGCAGCCTGTTCGAAGTATCTGGTTGCATCCTCGGGGCGCTCATCGGCTTCGGCAGACCGGCCTAGCCAGTAGAGTGCTCTGGACTGGCTGATCGGGGTCGTGGTGATTTCCTTGACGGCGGCGAAGTGTTCTTCAGCAGCTTTGGGTTTTTCAAGGAACCGCAAGGCAAACCAGCCTGCATGAAATTCCGCGTCGGCAACGGCAATATGGCCGGTTGCGCTGTGTGCTGCAGCCAGGACATAGGCTTGAATGGCCTTGCCACGCTCCAGCATTTCACGTGACACGATACGGCGTTCCACCCACCATTTGTCCGGATCGACCAGAGTTTCCGGATCGTAAGGCGTCGTTCTCAGCAGGGTCGCAGCGGTTTCGTACTGACCCTTTCGCCTTGCATGGAGGATCTTGCTGAACTGAAATCCCGGGTCGTCGGTCCAGCTTTCGTGCACTTTGCCGAGCGAGCGTGCAGCATCCGAACGCTTGTTGACAACAGCGGCGCGCCCCTTGGCCAGGCTTTCGGCCTTCGCCAGGGCAGACATCCTGAGCGCCAGCCTGGTCTTGCCTTCGTAAAGCAGCGTATCCATGCGCAACTTGTGGTCTGACGCTTCAAACAGAGACTTGAATTTCTCTGCGTAGCGGGCCTGCTGTTTTGAGCTCAGCTTGGCCTCCGGCCACCAGGTGCGGATGAGATCCCTGGCCTTTTCAGATTGCTTGGTCTGAACATACGCACTTGCCAGAGACACCCTGGCATAGTTGCTTATGGGCTCGTTCTCTTCAAATTCGGCAATTATCGCCTCGGCTGTGGGGCGATCGTTGAGGAAGGCGCGCTCATAGTTCGTTCGCATTCGGGCCTGCATGGGCCAACCGTCGAGCTCGGCAATGAACTCCGCCAGATCGGCAGCGGAAACGGCTGGTGCGCTTGCCGACGCAATCGCCCAGGTCAGGGCCATATGCTCGACGCTCTCTGGTGTCAGTTGCTTCCGGATCTTCAACGACTTTGAAAAGTTCTTACCGTCGACCGCCTCAAGTCCGACGGACAGCAATCGTGTATTTTCGGGAAGAAGGGGCGCCTGCGTTTCCACCTGTTGCTGTGGCGCCTCACGTTTGGGCGGGATTGGCGTTGTAGCGGCGGCGAAGTCAGTTGCCAAAAGGAAACCGGCTCCAAAGGCAAGTCCAACGAAAAGCATTCCATGACACCTTCTGTTTTCCCGTATTCGCGCGCGACACGGGCAGAGGGTCTCTTGTGACGTATTGGCAGGGACAAAATGAGGCAGCGTGGCCGAACCGGTGTACATTTTTTGGGACAATCGACCATGTTCAACCTGGACAGGCATGACGAGTGCCGAGACACTGCAAACGCTTCGGTTTTGTGATTGACAATCCTGCCATCGAGAGAATTGCCGGTAAGGCCCCGGGCCGTCACAGGCAGAACGCAAGGCGCGGGTGGTTCACAAGTGTTTGCACATGATAAGGGTCGTTGGCTCCGAGTACCCCGTGTGACAACGGCTGCCGGTGATATCGAATCCAAGACGCATGAACTTCTCCTGATTTTCTTTCAAGGATACGCGCGTTTCCAGCTTGAGGAGACAGAGGTTTTTCTCCCGAGCCCTTGCTTCGGCAACCGAGAGCATTCTTCTGGCAAGGCCGCTGCCCTGATGATCTGCAGCAATTGCGAACCGGCCAAGAAACAAGGCATCGGCTTCTTCCTTGAGAAACAGGCAACCCGACAAGGCTTTCCCCGAAAATGCCAGCAGGAGATCCTCCTGTGCCGCCCGCATTGCAACGTCCTTCGCGGTCATCTGGTAGACCGTGCTGGGAGGTGAAACGCGACCCTGTGTGTGAGCAAAAGCAATCTTCAGGAAATCGAGCAGCCTGGCCCAATCATGGAAATCTCCGGGGTTCAGCTCCAACGTCAAACTGCAATCGGATGACGTATCCGTAAGGCCGGAGAAGGTCCTTTCCGCTGCGTTCGGATCAAATGCGTTCTGCTCAATCAGGTTCATGTCTCAAACCCTTCCCAGTTCAGCCGGGCGAATGCCGTATTTTTTTTGAAAACTGCGGGAAAATGCGGTGGCGTTGGTAAATCCGCAGGCTGCCGATATCGTCGCGATCTTGTAGTCGGTGTCACGCAGCAACTTTCGGCCTCTTTCAAGGCGAAGGTTCTTGTAGAACTTTGCAAGCGTGCAATTTGTATGGGTCGTAAAGAGACGCTCCAGCTGGCGGCGGGATTTGCCGACACGTTTTGCCAGTGTGTCCAGCTTCAGAGGCTCTTCCAGATTCTCCGCCATCATCCTGGCTGCCGCGATCAGGTGCGGATTACGTGACCCGACTGTCAGGGAAAGCGAGCTCTGGGGCCGCTCTTCCGCCTGCCGAATGCCGAAATGCACGCACATGTCCGCAACCGTCAGGGCAAAACGGCGGGTGAAATGCTCCGAAATCAGATGCAGAACCAGATCGGTTGCCGCCGCGCCGCCGCCGCATGTGATGACCTTGTCCTGGGCGCAGAACAGGCAATCATGGGGATGAAGATCCGGATGCTTTTCGGAAAACCCGAGACGGTCTTCCCAATGAAGGGTGAAATCACGGTTCGTCAGCAGTCCGGCGCGGGCGAGGATCTGCGCTCCTCCACTGATCGACCCGACACGCGCTCCGGTCCGAAGATTGGCATAAAGCCAGTGGGCGGCGGACTTTTCGAGACGGTCGTCCAATCTGGCTCCGGCCACGACAAAGGCATAGTCGGCTCCACCGGCAGAGTTCGCCCTGTCATCGACGGAAGCGCTCATTCCGTTGGAGAACAGCACAGGCTTGCCGTCCAGCGATACCGTGCGCCAGTGATAGGTCGCCTGAGCGTCAAGCATGTTTGCCATCCGCAAAGGTTCGACGGCGGCGCTGAAGCTCAGCATCGAGGCTCCCGGCAGCAGCAGGAAGTCGAATGTACGCTGCTCCAGCTCAGGTGGGGCAACAGCTGGTTCGACCCTATGCTCGGCATCTTCGATCCGCGGCGAGGCCGCGGACCGGTCGTTGCATGGCTGAGCATCGGCGAAACACCAATGCTCAGTGGCTGCATGATTATCCTTCATAGTCGCTAAGCGTGAAGAACAGCGTATCGCCGATCTCGCAAAGCGCTGGAGTGCGCTTGCAGAAAACTACGCCTCCCTTGTTGAAGTAGAGCTCCTCGGGAGCCTCCCATGGTTCTTTCAGGTTCCAGATATAACCGGCAAACTGGCCGTCCTCGACGACGTCACCCAGGTTGACACGCGGTTCGAACATGCCGTCCTTGCGGGCGAAAATGTAGTGATCGCCGGTTTGCATCGCCTTGAGCGCAACCTTGTGCTCCGGTGCCGGCAACTCCTCGTCCCGGACCAGAACGCCGAGTTCACGCAGGCAGCGCTTCATGCCGTTATAGGCAAAATCACGGATCCATGGCCGGATCTTGCCTGCACCACCGAGTTCGGTGGACAGATAGATCTTGTCGAGGGGCAGAATTTCACCGGAAAGGGTGGTTTCATGCACCCGGTCACCGACAATTCCAAGAGGCGCGCCGAAGAGTTCCAGGAACTTCATCTGCATCTCATCCTTGGCGGGATCGCCCATCAGGCGGATCTTGACCGACGGATGATGGTCGATGGATTTGCCAGCGGAATGAAGATCGAAAAAGGCGTCGCCGCGCGGAACGATCTGCGTGGTGATGTACCAGGCGATCATTTCGGTCGGTGAGCCGTACTGGTTGCCCGGGAACATCCGGTTCAGGTTGGCTTCTCCGGTCCAGTCGAGCGGCGATGTCCGGCGGCCGGCATAAAAGGCAGGAGCGTTGGCCGCCGGCAGGAAGATGATCTGGCCCTTGATGTCTTCAGGTTTCAGCTCCTGATAGAGCCCGTTGGTGACAGAGACGCCTTCATATTCGTCGCCGTGATTGGCGCCGATGACAACGGCCACCGGGCCGTCGCCATTCTTGATGGACATGATCGGCATCGGCAACCAGCCATATGCGGACCGGTCCGAACTGAACTGGATACGCACGTAACCGTGCTGTTTTCCTTCCGCATCCAGATCGATTTCGCAGGATGGGGCCAGACTTACTTTTGGACAGGGCATTTTCTATTCCTTCTGACTTATGCCGCTTTTGCTTGGGATTGAAGCTTTCGCCAGGCCTTTCCGAGCTTGGCGATACC
This sequence comes from Roseibium sp. SCP14, assembly GCF_040329475.1. NCBI lineage: Bacteria > Pseudomonadati > Pseudomonadota > Alphaproteobacteria > Hyphomicrobiales > Stappiaceae > Roseibium > Roseibium sp. SCP14. Next base: position 376,930 of record NZ_JBDZYH010000002.1, on the reverse strand, counting down.
TTCCTTGATTTGATTGACGGTGATGAAGCTGTAGGCCATGCGAATGAAGTTGCCCGGGTCGTCGTTCGGGAAACTCAAGCGGCCGGAGGACACTTCGACACCTTCTTCGATGCCCAGTTCGACGAGCCGTTCGGCATCGGTTCCTTCCGGCAATTCCGCCCAGAGAAAATACCCTCCTTGAGGAGCACGGATACGGGCTTCGGGGATGTGTTCGGAAAAGGCGTCGATCATCGCATCGCGGTGGATCCGCATTTGCGAGATCATCTCATCGATATGATGAGCCATCTTGTTTGAACGCATCAGCTGAACCACGATCCGCTGGGCAAAGGCATTGGAGCCGCCATCGGCTTTCTGCATCGCCATGCGACGGATCACACCGGCGTCGCCGATTGCCCAGCCGACACGCAGACCTGGGGCAAGGATCTTGGATACCGTGCCCAGGCTGATGACGTGGCCGGTTGAATCCATTGACTTGATCGACGGAATGACCTCGCCCTCGAAGCGAATCCGGCGATATGGATCGTCCTCGCAGATGACGAAATTGTACTTCTGTGCCAGTTCGAGCATCTTCTTGCGACGGGCAAGCGACGTTGTGACACCTGTCGGATTGTGAAAGTCCGGAACGTCGAACAGAAGTTTAGGCATCTGTTCCGCATTGTTTTCCAGCCGCTGGAGCTTGGTCTCAAGCTCGTCGGCGCAAAAGCCTTCCTCGTCCTGACCGATATCGAGGAAGCGCACATTGTGTGTGCGCATGATATGAACGGCGGTCATATAGGTCGGGCGGGTGACGATAACCGTGTCGCCGGCTTCGCAGAACGTTCGCAGCGCCAGGTCGAAGGCGCTTTTGGAGCCGTAGGTGACCAGGACATTGTCACGACCGGCCCGAATGCCGTCTTCGGCGACGAAGTTGCAGATTTCATCGCGCAGGTCGTCAAGGCCCATCAGGGGGGCATATTGCATGGCTTCCTCGCGCAGGGGGCCGACGGCCTCCGTCGCTTCGCGCACGACATCCGGCAGGCAAGGAGGATAGGCGGCGCCGGAATTGAGGGCGATCGTCCCCGGTGCGTGGTCGAATACCGACTTGCCGAGAATGGCTGATCGGCGTGCGAATCTGAATTCGGTCATTGATCTTCCGTTTGGGTTTGAGATTCGGTCACCATGCGGGCCGCGACGAAGTCTTCGAGCGCCGCGCCAACAGATTTGAAAAAGGTGATTTGGCTGTCGTCCGTACGTGCTTGCACCTTGCCCTGGCAGAGCCCGGCCAGATCCCCCGCAATGTCAGCCTCGGTAATCGCGCCGTCCTTCAGGGGTTGGGTTATGTCTCCGGCTTCTGCCCTGGCGCCTTCAAAGGTTTCCACGATGATGTGGCCGGCAGCGCGCCTGATCGCCTCATTGTCGGCCTCACGCATTTCGGTGGTGTATCCACCGACAAGATCCAGATGTGCACCATCCTTCAAGAGAGCGCCCTTGATCAGTGGATCCTTGGTGAACGTTGCAGCTGCGACAACATCTGCATGCGGCAGGGCCGCATCCAGATCGCTCACCGCGGTGACATTGTCGTCGAATTGATCGGCGAGGGCCTGTGCCTGTTCCGGCCGGCGAGCCCAGATCTTGATTTCGTCGTAGTCGCGAACCGTCCGGTGGGCCGGAATGAGATTGCTTGCGATCTTGCCGGCCCCGACGATCAGGAGAGACCTGGCGTCTTTACGCGCCATCATGCTGGCGGCAAGAGCGGAAGTCGCAGCCGTACGGCGGGCCGTCAATTCACCACCTTCCATCGCAGCCTGAACCTGGCCGGTGACGGCATCGAATACCAGCACGGTGGCGTTGATGGTCGGGAGCCCGCGCACCGAGTTGCCCGGCACGATGTAGAGCATCTTCACGGCAAGTTTGCCGCCAACTTCCCAAGCTGGCATCGCCAGGAAAGAGGCATCGGGCTCCCCAGGTACCGGAACCGTGTGTGCTGTGCGCAGCGGCAGGGAAATGCCCTTGGCGAATGTCTCCTTAAGCCCGGAAATCAAAGCTTTCCAAGGCAGAACCTCTTGTACCTGGGCGTCTGAAAAAACTCTCATTCCCGGAACTCCTGAAGAAATGTCTTGCGTTAAATAATATATTATCTAGTATATCGACAACGTCAACACAGAAATGCAGAGCACCAATGGCACCCCAATTTGCAGACTTCACCAAAGAGGAATTCGAACAGCGCTACGCCAAAACCCGCGCGCTCATGGCTGAAAAAAACCTTGATGCGATGCTGATTACGGAGCGCTTGAACTACCAGTATTATTCCGGGCATCGGTCCGAGCAGTGCGCGGTGGACAAGATCCGCTCCTACATGGTCATCTTGCCCAAGGATGGGGAGCCGACCCTCATCACGATGCCGTTTGAAGTCGCGCAGGTTGAGCAGACTTCCTACATCACCGACATCCGGACCACCGGTGGTCTGATGGGGCACCCGGAATTCATTATCGGGGTTCTGAAGGACCTGGGTCTGTCCAAGGCGCGCATTGGGGCGGAGCTTGGCCGCGAGCAGTATCTGGGAATTTCATATCTCGGTCTGCAGGAAGTCATGAAAGGCCTGCCGGGTGCCGAATTCGTGGATGCCGCCGACATCATCCTGACCGTGCGCAACGTGAAGTCACCGCGGGAAATCGAATATCTGCGCCGCGCATCGATCATTTCCGCAGAAGCCCAGAAGAAGACATTCACCCAGGTTCGTGCCGGCATGACCGAAAACGAGGTCGCGCAGATCCTGAGGGAAAACCTGATCGCGAACGGGGCGGAGAAAATCTCGCTGCTCTGCGTGCTCTCGGGAGCCAATGACAAGGGTATTGTTCTGCTGCCGACCGACCGCAAGATCCAGAAAGGTGAGACCCTCGGTTTCGATGTTGGCGTCAGCTACAAGGGCTACTGGTCGGACCTTGCCAGAACCGCGTCTGTCGGCTCTCCTTCCGAAGAGCTGTCCGAATTCTACAACTGGATGATGCGCCTTCGTCATGACTGCAACATGCAGCTGACTGCCGGCAACAGGCCGGCCGACGTGATCCGGGTGGTCGATACCTATTTGGAAGAGCGCGGGCTCAAGACCATGGGTGTTGGCCGGGTCGGTCACGGTGTCGGTATCGAGACAACAGAATACCCGTCGCTTGCCGCTTTCGAGGAAATCACGTTCGAGGTCGGCAACGTCTTTGCCTGCAATCCGAATTTCTCAAATCACCTCGGGTTCATCAACGCCGAGGACAACTGGGCGGTGACAACCGGCGAGCCTGATCTTCTGTCTGCACCGGTTGCCGACTGGGAAATCCCCGTCGTCGAAGCCTAAGCATTGACCTAGGCCGCGCGGGGAACGCGGCCTCGGACTTTATCATGGGAGGAAACAATGAAATTCGACAAGTTACGACGCGTCTTCTTGTTGGGCACTGCCTGCGTTGCAGCCGCTTTTGTTCCGGGCCTCGCCGATGCGGAAACCGTTGAAGAACGGGGGCAGGGCGATGGACTGCGCGTTGCCTACTACAACTTCGCGCCGTTTGCCTATGTGGACGAAAGCGGCGAAGTGATCGGCGAACAGGTAGAGATCCTGCGCACCGTTCTGGACAAAATGGGTTTGAAAGTCCGGCTCGAAATCTCCACCGAGTGGGGCAACCTGATCCCGGGCCTGAAGGCGGACCGTTTTGATATCGTGGCCGCTGCGATGTTCGTAACGCCGAAGCGATGCGCTGAGGTCTCGTTCTCCGAGCCTACATTCGGCATTCAGCAGGCTATCGTTGTACCGGAGGGAAATCCAAAGGGGCTGTCGGACTATGACAGCGTCCGCAATACGGAAGCAACCATGGCTGCGATCGCCGGTACGGCACAGGTCGATTGGGCAAAAAGCGTTGGCGTGGAAGAAAGCCGGATCATGCAGATCCCGGACACGCCGACCGGACTGGCCGCGATACGGGCAGGGCGGGCCGATGCCTTTGCGATCGATGCCCCCGGCGCCCGGCTGGCGATTGCCAGTGACGGCGGTGCCGGTTTCGAAATGCTCGAGCCGTTCTCCGAAGTGGACGGGAAACCGGCCAGCCCACACGGAGCTTACGCTTTCCGTCAGGATGAAGCGGAATTTGTGAAGAAATTCAACGCTGCTCTTGCTGATTTCGTCGGCACGCCCGAACACATAGCAATCATGGAGGCACATGGCCTTCAGAAAAGCGAGCTTCCCTCCCGCAGCACCTCGGACCTTTGCGAAAGCTGAGGATTGCCCGGGCCGGTCAAGACAGTTGATTTGACCGGTCCGGAACCGGAAGCTGGTTTCCGGTTCCAGTCTGAAGGGGGTGAAGAAAGTGGATATTCAGCAGATCTTGGGTTCAGGTCCGGGTACTTACCGGATAGGAGTGATCGCGCTTGCCAATGACCAGGTCATCGAGCGGGACCTGTCCCGTCTGCTGCCTGAGGAGGTGTTGACCTACACCACCAGAATTGCCTTTGGCGGCAGGTGCACCCTTGCGGATCTGGCCCAGATGGCCCCGATCGTATCCGATGCGGCCAGGCTGCTGAATCCGGAAGTTGAACTGGATGCCGTCGTGTTCGGCTGCACATCCGGAACGTTGGCAATAGGTCCGGGCAAGATCAAAGCGTCGGTTCAAGGCATCTGCCCGACTGCACAGGTGATCAACCCGGTTGATGCCGCCTGCAGCGCTTTTGAACGTCTCGGCGTAAAGCGACTGAACCTGGTCACGCCTTATGAACCCGAGCTTGCCGGCCATGTTGCGGAAGCCTTCGCCTTGCGCGGATTTGAAATTCTACATCGCTTCGATTTCGGTCTGGAGGATTCCTCGGATATCAGCCGGGTGAAACCCGAGGCAATTCTGGCCGCTGCCACATCGCTTCCGGACAGTGACGCAGAAGCGACATTCATCTCCTGCACCGACTTCCAATCGCTCACCGTATTACAGGAAATCGAAGAAATAACCGGACACCCCGCCATTTCCAGCAATCAGGCAGTTGTCTGGTCAGTGCTGGATATGCTGGGTTTGGATGGGAACCTGACCGGATTCGGCAGGCTTCTCGGCCCGGCTATACAACAAGAAACAGATAAACAACAACACGGAGCCTTCCAATGACTATCAACCGTAAACGTCTGCTCACGACGCTTGCAGCAATTACCGCAGTGGCGGTCAGTGCCACGGCGTCCTTTGCCGAAACCCTGATGGATCGTGCCAAGGGCGACGGATTGCGCGTCGCATTCTACAACTTCGCGCCCTATGCCTACAAGGATGACGACGGCAACCTGGTCGGCACCGACGTGGAAACACTGACGGCGGTGCTTGACAAGATGGGTGGAAAGATTGCCGAAGCGGACTCCACTGATTGGGGAGCACTGATCCCCGGCATCAAGGCGAACCGCTTCGACGTTGTTGCAGCCGGCATGTTCGTCACCCCGAAACGCTGTGCCGCGGTTCAGTTTTCCGAGCCGACCTTCGGTATTCAGCAGGCCATGCTCGTTCCGAAGGGAAATCCCAAGAGCGTCACGACCTACGAGTCGCTGGCCGATCAGGGACTTCGCGTGGGTGCGGTCGCAGGATCAGCGCAAACCGGATACGCCCGCAAGGCCGGCATTTCTGACAACATGATCTCCGAACTGCCGGACAATCCAACCGGTGTTGCGGCCCTGCGTGCAGGACGTATCGATGCCTGGGCGGTGTCCGCTCCCGGTGTTCGTCAGATCATCGCCAATCTTCCCGACGGCGACATGGAATCTACCCCGCTCTTTGCCGAAGTTGCCGGTGAGCCGGCCGTCTCCCACGGTGCATTCGCCTTCCGCAAGGATGACGCTGATTTCGTTGCTGAATTCAACAAGGCGATGGCTGAATTCATTGGCTCGCCCGAGCATGTCGCCATCATGGAAAAACACGGCATGACCAGGGATGAGTTGCCGATCAGCACAACAGCCGAGCTGTGCGGCAGCTAACGTCGAACCCGCACGGCCCGGTAATCGGGCCGTGCCCTCCAACTCTCAAAGCAGGTAAGCGCGAATGAACCGTATCGCTGTCGTATCCGCCTTGATAGCCTTTCTCGTGGGTGTGTCGGTCGCAACCTTCTCCGAAGTGCGCATGTTCTTGCCGGCCATCCTCAAGGGAGCGGTCGTGACGGTGCAGGTCTCCGTCCTGTCGATTGCCCTGTTCCTGTTCATGTCCGTCATTTCAGGGATCGGCCGATCGCACGGCAACACCGCGATACGGTGGATTTCCACCGTTTACATTGAAGTTTTCCGCGGCACTTCACTGCTGGTCATCCTGTTCTGGATGTTTTTCGTCATGCCTGAATTCGGCGTGACGCTGTCACCGCTGTTTGCCGGTGTTCTGGCTATCGGTCTCAACTTCGGCGCTTATGGAGCCGAAGTCGTTCGTGGAGCAATCAGTGCAGTGCCGAGAGGTCAGACCGAGGCGACGATAGCGCTCAACATGTCCGCTTACAGGCGAATGACCCGCATTATCCTGCCTCAGGCGATTGCAATCATGATTCCGGGCATGAGCAATCTGACCATCGAGCTGATCAAGGCGACCGCGTTGGTCTCTGCCGTGACGCTGGTGGACATCACTTATGCCGCCGTGCAGCAGAACCAGCTTCACTATCGAACGGTCGAGATCTTCACGATCACGTTGCTGCTCTATTACTGCCTGGCACAATTCGTCCGGTTCGGCGGCGAGGCCCTGGAAGACAATTACACGCGTCACCTGAGAAGGAGAGGCTGAACCATGGATTGGGATTGGACTTTCACTTTCGACGTGGTGCTGCCCAAGATGTGGGCGGCGGCAGGTGTCACCGTCTGGGCAACCGTTGCAAGCTTTGCACTTGCGCTTGTCGGCGGCCTCATCCTGATGCTGCTGAAGACGCATCGCTCGGCCTGGGTCAGCCGTCCGGCGACGGAACTTATCGAAGTCATCCGGGCAACACCGCTATTGGTGCAGATCTTCTTTCTGTTTTTCCTGCTTCCGGAGATCGGCATCACCCTGCCGCCATTGACCACCGGCATATTGGCGATCGGACTTTACAATTCGGCACTTTGCGCCGAGGTCTACCGGGCCGGATTCCAGGCCGTTCCAAGAGGGCAGTGGGAAGCGTGCATCGCGCTCAACATGTCCACGTATCGCACTTACAGGGATGTGATCATTCCGCAGTCGCTGCCGCCAATAATTCCCGCACTCGGTAACTATCTGGTTGCGATCTTTAAGGAAACTCCGCTGTTGTCCTTCGTGGCCGTGGCGGAAATCATGCAAGTTTCGAAACTGATCGGCGCGGAGTACTACCGCTTCACCGAGGCGATCACGATCGCCGGGCTCTTTTTCCTGATCATGAGCCTCATCGCAGCGCTGCTCATTCGCATCGTCGAGAATTACGTCAAGAGGAGTATCCTGCATTGACCCAACCAATGATCCGGTTTGACAAGGTCCTGAAAGCTTATGGTTCCTTGCAGGTGCTCAAGGATCTGGACTTTTCAGTCGACAAGGGCGAGGTCGTTTCGATCATCGGCCCCTCCGGCTCCGGCAAGACCACCGTTCTGCGCGTATTGATGACGTTGGAAGGAATTCAGGACGGCACGATCTACGTTAACGAAGATCCATTGAACCGGATGCTCGTGGACGGACAGCTGATGGATGCGTCCCGAGCGCATATCAGGCGGATTCGCTCCAAGATTGGAATGGTGTTTCAGAGCTTCAATCTGTTTCCCCATATGACGGCGCTGCAAAACTGCATCGAAAGCCCGATCTATACACAGGGCAAATCAAAGTCCGAGGCGACGGACGAGGCCATGCGACTGCTCAACATGGTCGGTCTCGCCGATAAGGCGAACCACTATCCGAGCCAGCTATCGGGTGGACAGCAACAGCGCGTTGCCATTGCCCGGACGCTGGCAATGCATCCGGAAGTTCTCCTGTTTGACGAACCGACCTCGGCTCTCGACCCGGAAATGGTCGGCGAGGTTCTGGAAGTGATCCGCGATCTGGCCGAGTCCGGGAACTACACCATGCTTCTGGTGACCCATCAGATGGGCTTTGCACGCGAAGTCTCTGACAGGGTTTGTTTCTTTGATGGTGGCAGGATGGTCGAACAAGGCAAGCCGGACGATCTGTTCGGCAACCCGCAGAATGCGCGCCTGAAGCAGTTCCTGTCAAAAGTGCTTGAGGCCGGATAGACATGAACGCGGTGGCGCAAACTCCCTTGCCTGATGGCATTCTGACCGATGCGGTGGCGCTTCGCGAAGCCATGGCGCAGGGAAGGACTTCTGCATGCGCCGCGCTTGACGCCTGTCTTGCCGTGATCGACCGTCGCAATCCTGTTGTGAATGCTGTCGTCCATCAGGACAGGGAAGGTGCCCGGAAGATGGCGGAGGCTTGCGACGCAGCGTCGGAGCCTGTCGGACCGCTGCATGGCGTCCCCGTTACCATCAAGGAATGCTTTGACTGGAAGGGCCACCCTACCAGCTGGGGCGATCCTGCACGGGCAAGCAAGGTGGCTTCCCGGGACTCTGCGGTGGTCACAGCTTTGAAAGAAGCGGGGGCGGTTATTCTCGGGAAAACAAACATTCCGCCCTATCTGTCGGACTGGGAGACCGCCAACCCGCTTTTCGGCGCAACCCGCAATCCTGCTGATCCCGATCGAAGCGCGGGAGGGTCTTCAGGCGGATCTGCTGCAGCGGTTGCTGCAGGAATGTCCTACATCGACATCGGCAGCGATCAGGGCGGATCAATACGTTTCCCTGCTCATAACTGTGGTGTGCACGGCCTGAAGCCGAGTTGGGGATGCATATCGCTTCGCGGACACAGTCCTCTTGGCGAATTGCGGACACCGGACATCGGGGTGGCAGGGCCGCTGGCAAGATCGGCACGTGATATCGCACTGGCACTCTCGGTCCTCGGCAATCAGCCCCGGGTCGAACCGAAAGCTATCGAAACCCTTCGAATAGCGGTGATGCCGAGGTTGCCGGGCTGCCCCATCGATGACAGCTATGACGATGCCATCAGGGCTTTTGTCGAAAAACTGCAGGCCGTGGGTGCGTGTGTGACACGTGTTGCGCCCGACATAGATTTCGAGCGGGCGACCGAGTTGATGAACCTGCTTGTTCGGGCTGAAACTTCCCGCAAGGCAGAGCTTGTAGCTCATTTCAGGTCAAGATTTGGCAAGGCGATGCCTCAGGGCAGTTATGCCGAGCTCAATGCACGCGGCAATGAACTCAGTCATCGCGACTGGCTGGTGCTGCACGAGGAACGTCTTCAGTTGTGCCGGCAACTGGAAGCGTTTTTCGAAGCCTTCGACCTGCTGTTGTGTCCCGCCGCAGCCGGACCGGCAGCTCCGTTGAGACCGGATTGCGATGTGACCGTTCGCACTGTACCGGTTAATGGCAAGGAAGAACCGATCCTGAAGCAGCACATGCTGCATATGCTGGGAAGCCTGTGTTACTTGCCCGCGCATGTCATGCCAATCGCGGTGCTGCCGTCCGGGCTTCCCGTCGGTGTTCAGGCGGTCGGGGCATTTGGGCAGGATCAGGCGGTGCTGGCAGTGGCGGCCACACTGGATCGTTTGGGTTTGACGAATAGGAACAGTGGATCATGAAGCATATTGTCAATTACGGTGACGGACCCAAGGCGATCTACGAGGTTTTGAAGCAGCAGATCATCGTCGGAGACCTGAAGGCCGGCGAAGAGCTGAAGATAATGCCGCTGGCGAAGGAAATGGATATTTCCATCGTGCCTCTGCGCGAAGCCATCCGGATGCTGGCAGCCGAAAAGCTGGTGGAACTGCGTCCGCGTCGAAGCCCGATCATCGCACGTATCGACGTCAACGATCTGATCGAGATCAACCAGATACGCGGTGCTCTTGAACCCATTGTTCTGGCAGATGCCATCCTTCGTCACACGCCGGAAACCCTGGCGGCCTGCGAAGCCATTGTCGAGCAAACGAACAGCGCGACCGACCCTTGGGAGATGGTGGAATTCAACAAGCAGTTCCATCTGGCTCTCCTTGGCCCCACCCGGCTGAAAAGGTCGATGGACATTATCGTGGATCAGTATGACGGCATTGCGCGACTGTCTCAGTTCAAGGTGGTGAACCACGAGAACCTGATCGAGAAGCTGAACACTGAGCACAGGGCAATCCTGGAAGCGGCGAAGGTTCAGGATGTGGAACAGGCGGTCAAGCTCATGACCAGTCACATCGACAGCGCAACCGATCGTGCCAAGAGTGAACTGGAACAGGACGAGGAAGACAATGATGTCAGTGCTGCTGCTTCCCCGTCGATCTGACAACCCTCAAACCTGAACTGAACCGAAATGCAATTCGATTACATCGTGGTAGGTTCCGGCAGCGCCGGCGCCATCGTCGCCGCTCGCCTTGCCGAAGACGGTCAAAACAGTGTTCTGCTTCTCGAGGCCGGACCGAAGGACAACAGTCCTCTGTTCCACGTCCCGGCGGCAATGCGCTACGCCTACAACGCTCCCAAATACAACTGGAACTATGAAACCGAACCCGAGCCCTATCTGAACAATCGGGTTCTCGTGCAGCCACGAGGCAGGGTTCTGGGAGGATCGAGTTCGATAAACGGTCAGCTTTATCTGCGCGGCCATCCGCTGGATTATGAAGGCTGGGCTGAAGAGGGGGCACAAGGCTGGTCCTACGCCGAAGTGCTTCCATATTTTCAACGTCTCGAGACCCGTGTCGACGGCAAATCGGAGTATCAGGGGCACAAGGGGTGTATTCGGGCTTCAACGATGGGCTCGGACAATCCCTTGACGCAGGCGTTTCTGAAAGCCGGTGAAGAAGCCGGCTACCAGCGTACCGACGATGTCAACGGCCGGCAGCAGGACGGGTTCGGATATTTTCCGAAGAACATTGCCGACGGGCGCCGGTCTTCCACCGCTTATTGTTACTTGCGCAACCCGCCGGCCAACCTCGACATTCAAACAGGATGCCAGGTGCGCAATCTGGTCATAGAAAACAAGATTGCAAAAGGTGTTCGCTATCGGCAGAACGGCCGCGAAGTTTCTGTCACGGCCCGGCGCGAGATCATCCTGTCGGCGGGTGCTTTCAACAGCCCGGTCATTCTCATGCAGTCAGGCATAGGACCGGCGTCGCAGCTCAAGGAACATGGTATCGACGTGGTTCATGACCTTCCCGGTGTGGGGGAGAACCTGATGGACCACCCGCTGACCTCGCTGCAGCTGAAGTGCACTCAGCCGGTCACGCTGTACAAGCATCTGAACCTGTTCAGCCAGGCAAAGGGGGCCATCGAGTGGCTTCTGACCCGCAAGGGACTGCTGGCCAGCAATCACTTTGATGCGGTCTGCTTCATCCGGACCAAGGCGGGTGTCCGCTTTCCGAACATGCAAATTGCGCTGTTTCAGATCGCCGTCGCCGAAGGGTCAGCCGATTTTCTGAAAGAACATGCGTTTCAACTGCAGTTCACCAATCAACGGCCAAAGAGCCGTGGATACGTAAAACTGGCTTCAAGCGATCCGTTCGCCGCACCGCGCATCCGTTACAACATGCTTGAGCACCCGGACGACGTTGAGGAATTGGTGGCCGGGTTGCGCCTGTCGCGCGAATTGACGGAGCAGCCATCTCTTGCGGCGTTCACGGGAGAAGAGATTTTCCCTGGGGCACAGGTGCAAAGCGACGCCGAAATCGAGGCCTGGCTGCGCGATAACTGCCATTCCTCCTATCACCCGTCAGGGACGTGCAAGTTGGGTACGGATGCCTTGTCCGTTGTCGATCCGCAATGCCGTGTACACGGAATAGAAAATCTCCGGGTCGCGGACGCCTCGATCATGCCGATCATTCCCTCGGCCAATCTGAATTGCCCCACAATGATGATTGGCGAAAAAACGGCCGACATGGTCCTGGGGAAACCACCATTGCCGGCAGCCAACCTGCCTTATTACACGGACCCGAACTGGCAATTGGCGCAACGATGAAAGGGTCGCGGGGGCTCCTCGTGTTGCAACTTTGCGGATCATGTCATCCCTGCATGTGCAGGGATGACGACAGAAACTTTCAAAAAGATCCGATTATCTGACACAGGGCGATTGGAACCGTTGTCTTTGCTTTCCCGCTTCAGCCTTTGGCAGCGGTCAGGCGAGGAAACAGATATTCACTCACGGCAGCTTCACCACCGACACATCCAAGTCCACTCACTTTGATGCCGCCAAACGGCGCATCGATGTAGGCAGTCGTCAGCTGATTGACCGCGACGGTGCCCACTTGCAATCGGGCGGCAACGACGTCCGCCTGACTTTGGTCCGGGCCATAGACGTAGCCCGACAGGCCAAGGTCGCAGGCATTCGAGCGTGCGATGATGTCATCGAGATCATCATAGGGTGCAATGCAGGCAATCGGTCCGAAAATCTCTTCTTTCATGCCAAGGGCATCGTCCGGGACATTTGCAAAGACGCGGGGAGGTGAAAAGAAACCTTCGTTGTGAGGGGAAGGTTCATTGAAGACCGCGGTCGCACCATTTGCGAGCGCGTCTGCCGCGATCCTTTCCATCGACTGAACCCGTTCGCCGTTCGCAAGCGGGCCCATTGTTGTCTCCCCGGCGCTGCCGTCTCCCACTTCCAGCTTGCGGGCGTAGTTGCCCGCAGCTAGCGCGAAGGCATCGTGCTGCTCGCGGTTTACATAGATCCGGTTTGGTGCGGTGCAGACCTGGCCGGCATTCCAGAAGCGTTTGGAAATGAGCTCCTGCGCGACGGCCTCGATGTCGGACCCGGGCAAAACGATTGCAGGAGCATTGCCGCCGAGTTCAAGAGTGCAGCGCATGATTTCGGCGCCGCATTGAGCGGCCAGGACACGGCCGACATTGACGGACCCCGTGTAGGACAGGTGGCGCATGGCCGGATGTTTGATCAGCGCTTCGGAGAGTTCCGCCGAGCGTCCCATTACCAGATTGACGCTGCCGTGTGGCAAGTTCGCCTGATTGACAATCTCGATCAGCATGGCAACCGAAGAGGGAGTGTCATGGTTTGCAAGCACGACAGCGGTGCAGCCTGCTGCCAACGCGGGCGCAAGATGAACGGCCGCTGTCTCGACCGGAAAGTTCCACGTGGTAATGACGATGACCGGACCGACGGGGACCATATCAATCCTGCGTTCAGCACCGTGACCAGGTCGATCGAAGGAAAAGTCCATTGTGTCCGCCATTTCGGCGAAATGTTCGAACATCTTGACGACGCCGGACATTTCAAGCCGGGCTTCGTCTAACGGTTTGCCTTGCTCAAGCGTGATCTGCGCTGCCAGTTCTTCCTTATGTTTGTCGACTCTGGCTGCGATATCATCCAGAACGCGGGCTCTGGCTGCCGGTGATGTTGACGACCATTCGACAAAAGCACGTTTTGCAGCCTCCGCCGCCAGATCCGCGTCCTCTTTCGTTGCCCCATAGAATTCGGCAAATGCTTGTCCGGTTGCCGGATTCAGGATCGAAAACTTCTCACGGTTTGCCGGCTCAAGTTTCGTGTTGTCTATGATTGGGGTGAACATCTTGCTCTCGCGTGCTTAAGGTCGGAGCTCCAGTAATAATATATTATATAATATTTTTAAATGAAAATCGTTCGAATTGTCGCCTCTGTTGCGCGCCGGGACCGTTCATTTCGATGGCGTGGAAGATCGCTCGGCCAATCCGCATAATCCCGAACCGATACGAGGAGCAGGCTCAGCGTCGCTGAGTGGGAAAACAGTCCGCCGGGTCGGGAGATTACCTATCCGAATAGGCATAAAGGTCAGCGAACCTTCAGGTCCCCCTTCATGGGTGGTGTTTCAGCCGTTTCGGTCCAGGTCATTCGAAGGTCAATCCGGTTGGCCCCGTTCGACCGTTCCGCCCTGACACGAAGCGTGATCAACCCGCCGGGTTCCATCACCAGTTCATCTTCGCCGTCGCCGAGGGTCAATTCGCCTTTGCCGATACCTTTGGTGACGGCCTCCAGCAATGCCTTGATCGACTTGCGGCTCTGGATCGATTCATGGCGAAAATTGCCGTCACCATTATGCATCATGCCCCTCCCAGAAATGTTGTTCCGGCTTGAAATGTTTGGCCTTTGGATAATCGGAACTCAACCCTACAACATCTCCGGTGGGAAATATCAATGTGGCACCGGCACCGATACCCGGAAGCCCTTCCAGCAGTCGAGACGAACGGTCCAGCGTGACATCACCTTCCAGATGCAGCATTCCGTTCTTGGAAAGGATCCGTTGGCCGCGATGATTGTTGACGTGACCCTGGACGATCATCTTGATCCCATCCTCATGCAGACGGCTTACCCCGTCATCGGTCAGCAGCATGTCCACCGGCCGATATTTCGTGCGCACAAGGTTTGCGACGGGGCCGGTGTAAAATGCAAAGGGGTCTTTTTCGGCTTCCTGCCGGTAGCGGCAGTTCACCGCGTCGATGCCCTGCTCGCACAGCAACGTGCACATGGCGTCGTCGATCCCGGCATGCACGAACAACAGGGAGCCGATGCGATTCACCACGTCCATGGAGGAATAGAACCAGTTGTAAGCGCCGTCGGGCACCAGAAAAAGCTCGTGGCAGCGCAGGGCGGCGGCGTAGACTTCGCGCATCGAAAGGTTTTCGGATGCGGCCTGGCTGGCGAACTGCTTCTTTTTCTTTTTCAGCTTGCGTAACTCTTTTTCGATACCGGCCTGTGTCAGGAAAGGTGCCGCCTCGGCGGGAAACGCCTTGCTCCATCCCTTTGAAGGGAAGATCCGATCGCGGCAGGTCCTTTCGTCCGGAATGCGCGCAAGATCTTCTGCGGTGACATAACGCGTCCTGACCTCGCGCAGAAGCGGAAGGATCTTTCGGCCCATGCGGACAAACAGATGTTCCGTCAATGTTGAGCGCGGCAGGGTCAAAGCCCTTATCGCCAGCCGAAGCCGCAGATCATGATTGCCTGCCAGGAGATGCAAGTCGACGCCACTGTCGATCAGGCACCGCAACGCATCCAGCATGTCGAGATTGGAGGGGCCTTTGTCCAGGCAATCACCGCCAATCACGATCTTGGCGGTTCGGCCGAACGACGTCAGCGAAAGTCTTCCCGTGCTTCGGCGAACGACACCAGCCGCGACGAGCGAACGCAAAAAGCCGTCTGCATCGGCGTGTGGATCGGACACAAATACCACTGGCCTGTCCGGCCAGTTCCAGGCACCGTGACATGCGGCGGCTCTCAAACTTGCCCGGACTGCGTCGAGGTTTCCGCCGGAATGGGTTTCGTTTACGGGCCAGGTCTCGAAATCACGGGGGATGCCGGTCAATTCGCATGCATCATCGAACACGGGAGGCAGCAACGAAGCTGCGCCCGAGGTGTTGCCAGCCAATTCGGCCATGGCCTATTCCTTCAATCCAGGACATTTTCCTTCGCCTGACGGATCTTCCATCTGCCGCCAGAATGCGCCCATGTACCATCCGGATTGTGACGGATTTGTAACGGATGGGCATGGTGCATGCTGTAACGGGCAATCTCTTCACAGCTTAGTATCCCAAGAAAGTGCGCTGCATGCCTGAAAGAGGCTCCGTGTCCGAAATTCAGTGTCAATGAACCGGGGGCTTTGCCCGCCAGTGACTGACGAAGGTGATGCGCCACCCGTTTCCCCGACATCATCAGGGACTCGGCCCCTTGCAAAGGCAGGCAATAGCTGCTGTCCGACTTCCAGCCCCGTGGAGGAGCGGCATATCGGGGGTCGGCAGCCAGAACCGCTTCGATCTCGTTGACGGTCAGGTTCGCAGCGCTGCCAAGGGAGCGCTCGGCCAGGGCCGGTGTCTGATTGATCTCGACTGTGTGTCCGTGGCTCGTCAGGACACCGCAAGCAATCTGTGCTGTCTGCCATGCCCGTAGCTGACAGGAGCAATGTACGACCGGATCAAGGGCCAAACCTTCTTTGGCGACCAGTGCTGCAAGCTCTTCACCACAGGCACGCGCTTGCGCTTTGCCTTCATCGGTCAGCGGAAAGGGCTGCAAGGCGCTCGGGACGTCGGGTCGTTGATGATAGGCGCCATGCCGGATAAGGGCCGCTTGCGGACCATTCATGAAAACAACTCCCGTCCTGCGAGGGCGAGGGCATCGAAATCGATGGTGCCGGTAACCTCGCGCAAACGAACAGATTTCAGTTGGGCAAGGTAATCGTCCGGACAAAGGAGATCATCATCGCGGAGAAATCTGCCCCGTGTGTCCTGATAGAAAGGACCTGCGCTTTTCATGATTGCCCGCAGCAGATCTGTCCGGTCTGCCAGATTGGCATCCTGCAGCCGGGTTGGCGAAGCGCTCCGGCGGCTCCAGTTCAGCACCCAGAATTCGGACAGCGGCATTGTGAATTGAACTCGTCCCGGTCCGTAAACGTCGGTGATGAAAAGGTCGTGCTTTTCCTCAAGTCTCCAGAGGTCGTCCGTTGGCATTTGGGCGAGTTCCTGTCGCCTGGTTTCAGGTAGAAGAGACACCAGGCGCGGATTGCCGACAATGGTCCCGGGGTTGATCCTCGGGTTCTTCGGAATTCCCAAACAGGTAACGCCATCCTCTGTTGCGCGAACCATCAGCCGGTCATTTGTGACGAAACGGCTGGTCGCAAGATCCATCATTCTCAGGATTGTGGTGGACTTTCCGCCCCCGGAAAGCCCGGCAACGGCCAGACCTTTCACGCCATCAGTGACAGCCGCTGCGTGGCAGATTTCCCAGCCGTCACGCTTGCAGATGTT
This sequence comes from Roseibium sp. SCP14, assembly GCF_040329475.1. Lineage (NCBI taxonomy): Bacteria > Pseudomonadati > Pseudomonadota > Alphaproteobacteria > Hyphomicrobiales > Stappiaceae > Roseibium > Roseibium sp. SCP14. Next base: position 360,219 of record NZ_JBDZYH010000002.1, on the reverse strand, counting down.
CAGAATCTGAGTGTTGATGAAGTTTATCACCTGGTTCGGAAACTCGAGACAAGGACCAAGGGCCAACAAAGCCTTTCGAGACTGTAAGAAGGTCATGCCGGTTCGGATTTTTCGTACCAGCCGGCCATCTTCAAGGTCGTGATAAGCGTCCTTGCGCCCCGTCTTGCCGGGTTCTCGAGCCCAGTCGATCCACGCGGGATCGTTTTCAAGCTTCTGCCCATTCAGAACGTCAACAACTGCGGAGACGGGCCCCTCTGCCGCAAGAGCATCGGCCAAGTGGTGCCGCAACTCATTGGCCATCAAGGTGTCGCACCGTACAGCAATGCGAACGGGTCCGGTTTCCAGGAAGAGCGTGTCCGGTAGCGCGGAGCGGTCCAGACCGGCAAGAACATCAGCAACGCAGATCATTTGCCCGCCTTTGCGATGACATGATCGGCAACTGCCGCTGCAGCGTCCAAGCCGCAGCCTTCCTTGGCACCACGGAAGCCGCCGAACGCGGACACTTCGAAGATGATTGGCCCGGTGTCGGTGAGGGCGACGTCAACGGTGGTAAAGTCCAGGTTGAAGGGTGCCTGGGCTTTCCGGGCGAGCTCGATCAGATCCGGGTCGGGGGTAAAGGGTGCATATTTCCCACCGCTATGGACGGTCGTGTTCCAACTGTCTGACTGGCCGACGCGCGCATAGGTGCAGAGGTAGTTGCCAGCCAGAAACACCATGCCCAGATCCTGGCCTGACAGATCAAGCTTCTCCTGAATGTACATCATCGGGTTTTCGGATGCGAAAGCGGCAATTGCCGCTGGCGCTCCTTCGCCCGCCTCGATCACGCACATGCCACGGGCCTTGGTGGAATAAAGCGGCTTGAAAACAGCTGCGCCAAATCGTTCAACCGTGGAAAGGGCGGCTTGTACATCTTCGGTGATCACGGTTGCCGGCATGGGGGCTCCGGCGGCGCGCAAGCTGACAGTGCAGGCGAGCCGGTCGATAAGCCGCAATACTGATTCGGGACGGGAGAAAACCCGAACGCCACGCGCCTCGGCCAAGCGCAGAAGCTCCAATCGGTCCAACACGTGCGGACTGTAGATTTCGCTGATCTTCTTGATGACCAATCCATCAAGCGTGCAAAGATCCTGTCCCTGATACATCAAGGAGCCCTTTTTCAAGTCCAGGGCGACCTCACTCATATCGATCACGAGGCGAAAGCCGGTTCTGGTTTCCAAAGCGTCGGCCAGTGCTTCGGTTGACCATTTGCCCGGAATGCCAACCACCCCGATCTTCAGATTAGTCAAAGAACAACTCCCTGGTTGGCAGTTTGAACCGGGCTTCGCTTCCCTCCGGGCAGTTCAGCGCCAGTTCCATCAGGAACCGGGCCCGGTTGAACATGCGTCTGGCATGGGACTTGTCGAAGACAAACCGTGTTGACGTTGCAAAGCTGCGCGCCAACCCGAGTGCAAGGCGGTACTCGTAGGTCCTGTCCTTTTGCGATCGGGCGAATTTCGAAGCCACTGCCTGGAGGTCGCAGGCCACCTTAGCCAGACGCCGGCGCACAGGAATATCCTGAATTTGCAGGCGATAATTTGAAACCATGAACACAGAAACGTCCTGCACATAATCCATGTAGCGCGATCTGTGCAGGTCGATGAAATGCACTCTCCGTTCGCTCGGATCGTAAATGACATTATCGAGATTGAAGTCACCGTGAATATGCACAGAGAACGAGGCTTCCAACTGCGCCTCACGCTCAGCGGCAGCGCGAACGAGGTCATCGAAACCGGTCAATTGCAACGCGCCGAGCCGCTGCGATCTTACCCTGAACTCGGGATGGACGCGGTAGACTTCGGGCAAACGCCGTGAGAGCTGGAGCATGGACGACATTTCGGCCGGCTCATCCATGCGCGTGCTTCGCCAGACATAGTTGAGGGTTTTGGCCAGGGTTTTTTGCGCATCTGCAAGCAGCCCATCTTTTTCATTCAGAACCAGTTGTTCAAATGTGTACCCCGGCAGGTGCTCGATCAGGAGCGCCGCCGACTGCCCGCGTTTCTCATAGGACAGGATCTTGGGGGCTAATCCCGGATAGATCGAATGCCAGCTCTTAACACCCGCGCGTTCGTTCCTCACCTTGCTCAGCTCGCCACCTTTGAACACGGCATTCACCGTCTCACCGGAAGCGTCGCGCGACCGCACGGAGGAGATTGCGTTGCCGGAACGCGTTTCCGCCAATGGTTCCAGTTCCGGTGGATCATCTTCCCGGGTGTCGGGTAGCAGGCTTTTCAGGGTGAAATAGCGTTCAAACTGCACCGGTTGACCGATGTTCACTGACAGTATCGCTTCAGAAATCGACTGGAGGGCATCGCCGATCCGGCGCATCTCGTTGGCCACCAGCAGGCTGTTGGCCAGATCTGCGGTGTGCTTGGATTTACGCATGTCCGCCGTGAGCGTGCGAAATACCCGGTCATAGAGATCTTCCAGCTTTTCTCTGGTCTGGCCGATGCGCACCGCGGACTTGCTGTCGGAACGCGACAGGGCGGGCTGGATGAGTTTCAAGCCGGTACGTACCTGCGTGATGACCTTGGCATAGGCGTCAGGCCGCAGATACTCCTTGCGCGCAACATCCTCTGCATGGGTAAGGCTGCGCCGCGCCAGGCGGCTGATCAGGTCGAGATTACGGGCGACGAGTTCCACGTTGCGCAGCAGGTTCTGGGCCTCGTGGCTGACCTTCTTGTTTGTCAGCCTTTGTGTGCCGGCGTTGCCCACCTTGGCGGCCAGATTGTAGGAGTGCCCGGCGCGCAGCAGTACCTTTTGTGCTGCAGCCTGCGAAGGGCATTTGAAATAGTCCTGAAGGCTTGAAAGTTGCCCGTCAATTTCAACGCACAAAAAATAGAGGTTCTCTTCGATCGAACGCGGCAGCTTAGCCATCAAAAACCCCCAGATAGAGCGGGGCTCTTTCGGCCAAAGCATGTGCGTAGGCGGGGCGGAACTCAGTTGCCTCTTTTTCGGGCGAGGCCCAGACAGTGTCGATCTGGGAAGGGTCGGGGTGTGAACCGACGATCGGCAGATAGTCATCGGGGACATCGCAGGCGAAGAGCAACTCAAGCTGATGGCGCATGCCTTCTTCCTTGGGTTTGAAGACTTCGGCAACGTGAATGAGAGGGCCCACAGTGATTTCAGTTCCGATCTCTTCCGCACATTCACGCTTCAACGCGTCGGTCGCGCTTTCTCCCGGTTCCTGCTTGCCTCCTGGCAATGTGAGGTAGGGGGACTGTCCCGTCTTTTTCTTGACCTGCACCAGGAGTTCTCCGTTCCGGAATATCACTGCCCGCACGGTTGGGCGGATCGGTGACAAGAAGTTTTTCGGCGGCGATTCCATCGGGGTTTACAGAGGCTCTGATAAAAGAAAATGACAACGGGGTCAGTCGGTTGGCAATTTCTACCACATATCGAGCCGCAAAGTCCCCCCGGCGTCTTGAAACGGCGGGTCCAGGCTGCGTCGAAACAGCCGTTGTGGCTGCATGTCAAGCAGTGACTTGTCGATGTGCCAGCAGGGCGGCTCCGCGCTATAATTCGCAAGATCAGATTTCGCGTTGACGATTTGCCGGTCGTTTGGACAGGGAGGAGTAGATGGACGTGCTGATCCTGTGTGCCGGTTCGCCCGACAAATCCTGGTCCGGCCCGAAGTCAAGCCGACCTTTGCGCACGCGAGGCAAACGGCAGGCCCAGAAAATCGGCGCCTGGCTGGGCAAACACAGGCTGGTTCCCGATCGCGTGCTGACAAGTTCAGACCTGAGGTCCAGGGTGACTGCTCAAAAGACCCTCAAGGCAGCGGGATGGACCGCGCGCAACGTCAAGAGGTCAGATGAGCTCTCTGCCGGCAGTCTTCCCACCTTGTCCAAGGGGAGTACCAATTTGTTGGTCCTTCCTCCGAAGACAGCGGGGGAGCTGCTGAAAAAGCTTGGTTTCGATCCCGAAGCTGCGCCCGGCGTTTTGTTTCAGCTTGCTGAGAGAGCAGGGAAAACCTGCCTGATTGAGCGGATTGATCCTAAGGATCTCCCGGACCTCTTTCCCTATCCCGCGCCCGATGGTCCAGAGGGTCGCGAGCGTCCTGCTTATTACTACAGTCAATCGGCGGTCATTCCGTTTCGCCGTACAGGCGACGAAACGGAAATTCTGATCGTCGGCTCCAGCAGCGGCCGCCACTGGGTTGTACCCAAGGGGATTGTCGAACCGGGCCTCGATCCGGCTGCTTCTGCCGAAGTGGAGGCCAGGGAAGAGGCAGGCGTCACGGGGAAGGTTGGCGAAAAACCGCTGGGAACATTCACCTACCAGAAATGGGGGGCGACCTGCGAAGTTGCCGTCTATGCGATGGAAGTTACCGATGTCATTCCCGACGAAGCGTGGGAAGAGCGGCATCGTAATCGCAAATGGGTGCCTGCGGCGATTGCGGGCCAACTCCTGCATCAGCCAGCTTTTGGACCGATGATTTCGGCAATTTGAGGCAGGCTCGGAAAGAACCCTTCATTTGTCAGAAAACTGAAACGACAAAAGCGTCTCATTCGTTCAACTGTAAGGCGCCGAAGCCGGAAACTTTCTGTATTTCAAGGTGCTGGTCCGATGGAGGATAAGGCCGAGGGCGTTACAGGACGCGACAATTGGCAACGATCCTGAATAAAATGGCCAAAAACGTATTGCATACCATTGTATACTGAAATATTACGGCGCTCAGCTAGCTTTCTCCCGGCTCGCCAGAGACACCTGCGATCCGCGGTTTAAGCGACAACCAACACAAACGCGCCGGGATAATCATGAGCTTGTACGCAGACTACCTGAAAGAGATTGACACTCGAAAAGACCAGGGATTGCACCCCAAGCCGATCGAGGACGGCGCGCTTCTCAACGAGATTGTCGCTCAGATCAAGGACCTCACGAACGAGCACCGGGAAGATTCCCTCAAGTTCTTCATCTACAACACGTTGCCAGGAACGACCAGTGCGGCAGGCGAGAAGGCCAAGTTTCTGAAGGAAATCATTCTTGGCAAATCCGTTGTTGAGGAAATCTCGCCGTCTTTTGCTTTTGAACTGCTGTCCCACATGAAGGGCGGACCCTCTGTCGAGGTTCTTCTGGATCTGGCCCTCGGCGATGATGCGTCCATTGCAAAGAGCGCAGCGGACGTTCTGAAAACCCAGGTGTTCCTCTATGAGGCAGATACGGACCGGTTGAAGGCAGCCTATGCCGACGGGAACGAGGTCGCCAGGGACATTCTCGAAAGCTACGCGAAAGCCGAGTTCTTCACCAAGCTTCCTGACGTGGCAGAAGAAATCAAGGTTGTCAGCTATGTGGCCGCCGAAGGAGATATCTCCACCGACCTGCTTTCCCCCGGCAACCAGGCTCACTCCCGGTCCGACCGTGAACTGCACGGCAAGTGCCTGATCTCGGAAGCCGCTCAGGCTGAAATCCGTGACCTGCAGCAACAACACCCGGACAAAAGGGTGATGCTGGTCGCCGAAAAGGGCACGATGGGGGTTGGTTCCTCCCGCATGTCCGGCGTCAACAACGTCGCCTTGTGGACCGGTAAGCAGGCAAGCCCCTATGTTCCGTTCGTGAACATTGCTCCGATCGTTGCCGGCACCAACGGCATCTCTCCGATCTTCCTGACCACAGTTGGTGTGACAGGCGGCATCGGAATCGATCTGAAAAACTGGGTCAAGAAACTTGATTCCGATGGCAATCCCATCCTGAACAACGACGACAACCCGATCCTTGAGCAGGCCTATTCCGTCGAGACCGGCACCGTTCTCACCATCAACACCAAGAAGCAGAAACTCTACAGCGAAGACGGAAAAGAAGAGCTTGTTGATGTCTCTTCTGCGTTTACGCCTCAAAAAGTGGAGTTTATGAAAGCGGGTGGCTCTTACGCCGTTGTGTTCGGCAAAAAGCTTCAGAACTTTGCGGCCGAAACGCTCGGTGTGGAACGGACCCCCGTATTCGCGCCGTCCAAGGAAATCTCCCATGAAGGGCAGGGCCTCACAGCGGTAGAAAAAATCTTCAACAAGAATGCGGTTGGCGTAGCTGAAGGAGCTGTCCTGCACGCAGGTTCCGATGTCCGGGTGAAGGTGAATATCGTTGGCTCGCAGGACACCACCGGTCTGATGACCTCCCAGGAACTGGAGGCGATGGCTGCAACGGTCATTTCGCCGACGGTTGACGGCGCCTATCAGTCAGGCTGTCATACGGCTTCCGTCTGGGATCTGAAGGCTCAGGCCAACATCCCGAAACTCATGAATTTCATGAACAGGTTCGGCCTGATCACAGCCAGGGATCCGAAGGGTGTTTATCACTCCATGACAGACGTGATCCACAAGGTCCTGAATGACATTACGGTTGATGACTGGGCTATCATCATTGGTGGCGACTCGCACACGAGAATGTCCAAGGGCGTCGCATTCGGAGCGGACTCCGGGACGGTTGCGCTTGCTCTGGCAACAGGAGAAGCAACCATGCCGATCCCCGAGTCGGTGAAGGTGACCTTCAAGGGAAGCATGAAGGACCACATGGATTTCCGTGATGTCGTGCATGCGACACAGGCCCAGATGCTGAAGCAGTTCGGTGACAACGTCTTCCAGGGACGGATCATCGAGGTCCATATCGGCACGCTGCTTGCGGACCAGGCCTTCACGTTTACCGACTGGACGGCGGAAATGAAGGCGAAAGCCTCTATCTGTATCTCCGAAGACAATACCCTGATTGAATCGCTCGAGATCGCCAAGAGCCGCATTCAGATCATGATCGACAAGGGCATGGAAAACGAAGCCCGGACTCTTCACGGGCTGATCGAAAAGGCAGACAAGCGCATTGCCGAAATCAGGTCCGGCGAAAAGCCGGCTTTGGCTCCGGATGATAATGCCAGGTACTATGCGGAAGTCGTCGTTGATCTCGATGAAATCGACGAGCCGATGATCGCGGATCCGGATGTAAACAATGCAGATGTGTCCAAGCGTTATACCCATGACACGATCAGGCCTGTTTCCTATTACGGGGGCGACAAGAAAGTGGACCTGGGCTTCGTCGGCTCCTGCATGGTGCACAAGGGCGACATGAAAATCGTCGCTCAAATGCTTAAGAACCTGGAAAAGAAATCCGGCAAGGTCGAGTTCAATGCACCGCTGGTCGTTGCGGCGCCCACCTACAACATCATCGATGAGTTGAAGGAAGAGGGCGATTGGGAAATTCTGCAGAAGTATTCCGGCTTTGAGTTTGACGACCTGAAGCCCAAGAACACTGCCCGCACAGAATACGAGAACATCCTGTATCTGGAGCGGCCCGGCTGTAACCTTTGCATGGGCAACCAGGAAAAGGCTGAAAAGGGTGACACCGTTCTGGCGACGTCCACCCGCCTGTTCCAGGGACGTGTCGTTGAGGATTCGGCAGAAAAGAAAGGGGAATCCCTTCTTGCCTCAACGCCTGTGGTCGTCCTGTCGGCAATTCTCGGCAGAACACCCGACATGGAAGAATACAAAGAAGCGGTTGAGGGAATTGACCTGACCAAGTTTGCTCCGTCGCTCAACAAGCCGGCTGGTGCGCGGTCGGTTCACTTCTAAGAGCCGCTGACGGAGACCGCGATCGGTCACTGAGACGAATTGAATATCGTGAACTCGCGGGGCGTTGTTCAGGCAACGCCCCGCGATTTTTTTGCGGTCGGTGCAGGAGCCCTTTTGAAGTGGCGCACAACAGGGCGTTCAACGAAATGCTCAAATGTGAAACGGGTGATCGTCGAGGAGCATATTCTGGTGTCCATAAGTTTCGATTGTGTCAGTCATCCCTTGAGTTGATACAATTGCAACATGCAAAGAAACGGAGCGGAAACAGTCGGTTCCCACATCAGTTTTGTCGGCAGCAACGCCGATGTCAGAAAAACTGAATGGAGACTTGGAATGAAAACCGCATCTATCTTATCAGCAGCCGTTTTTTCCGCCTTTGTGATACAGGGGACTGCTGCCAATGCAGGCCAGAATTGCTGGGGGCTTGAGGGCCAGGCACTTAAAGACTGTATTGGAAAAATGGTCGATGAAATTGCCCAAACCGGTCACGAGACCGAACAGCCGAACCAGCAGTTGCAGAAGCTGAAAAAGACAGCCGCTTCAAGACAGAAAACACGCTGAATTCCACCCGCCTCAACCGGCGGCATCAGCGAACTTTCGGGTGTGACCCTGAACTCCTGAAAGGATTGTACCTGTCACTTCATCCGCGGCGCAAATCGATGCGAAGTGCAAACTAAGGGCCACTGCTTTGGCTTTGACCTGATAGCTTTCAAACGATCGATTTGCCCGCGATTGGCTTTTCTAAAGTAGATCCGGCGTTTGACCGCCAGCATATTGCGCCAGTTTCGATACTGTTGTTTCTTGTGCAGTCAAGACCTAACACTGCAGCAGTCCTGACGGCTAGTGAATTAACTCAATCTAAATTTTCAATCGTAGTTGGATGAGGGCTGCGCAATAGGTTGTAACTCCCGATACGCGGATTATGATTGTAGTTCGAAGTTGCGGAAGCAGTAGCTAATCGAACAGCGGATAAATGACCCTGATGTATCCGACAACGCTCGTGTACCACATTGATCAATGGGTATCGATCGGTTGCGCTGATAGTTCTGGTAGCCGGTCGCCGACAGATCGATGGAGGCTTCGCCTTACGAAGACGCGAATTTGACCTTCACACCGCGCTGGCGAAAGTAAGCCTGCAGAAGCTTGCGCCCGGAGCGGTTGTTCTGGACGAGCCTGGCCGGATCCAGGACTGCCTCTTTCAAGCCCTCATCCTTCAGCGCTGCCTTGAGTGCCGCGATATGCAGATCAATATCTTCATTGTCTGCCTCGAGGGATTGATAAATGCGGTTCGTCGCATCCGCTACGGTCAGTTCGCTCACTGGTATGTTCCCGATGTTGTTTTGCGGGCGCATATCATATTATTGGACCCGATACCAACGAGAGTTGATTGGAACATGTTTGAGCGGCGCTAGAAGGCCTTGGAAAAAGTGCAGCTGATGGCCCCGCCCGCAACAGACTTTGCGAAAAGCTGAGCAATGAGCAGTAGCTAAACGAGAATTTCAGCCATATTCGCGAGAAGAACTGGTAGCGGAGGGGTGCTGCCGTCATCACCCCCACTCATCGGCGCTGTGGTTCATTCTTAGCGTGTGCTCCTGCAAGGATTTGAATTAATTACGGAAGTCAAGGTCTCGAGTACAGCAGCATAGTTTCACTAAATTCCAAAATCGGATAAGTCTGCGTTGGTAATTTTCGCCGCTGTGTCGCTGCATCCAGCGGACCAGCCAACAGGTGGCTAAGGACCGAAACGACTAGTGCGATAATTTGCGCTTATCAAACTTCAAGTACAATCCTGCCAATCGGGTGTGAGCAGCAGGCCAGGATTTGGCCTGTGTCGATGTCAGCTTCCGAGAGTTTCACCATTGTGGACCATATGCACTTCGCCCACGTATTTTTTGACCTTACAGGTTCCACAAACTCCAAAGATGCAACCTGAAGGGATGTTCAAACCAACCGGACGCGCAGTGACCAGCACTGTATCTGTTTCGGTAACCTTGGCTGTAACGCCCGAACTGGCGAATTGGATCTCGGCTTGTCGCCAAAGACAGGCAGCAAGTCTGGAGTTAGGCTAAGCTCACGGAGCCAGCGCAGTCAGACGCTTGCTGAGACTTTCAGTTGTTTTCAGAGCCTCCAGATAGATAGTAAAAAGGTCGTCATAGAACTCACGACAGGCCGGATTGGGTTCCCATTCCATGTCGATTTTCGAAAAAGGCGCATGTGCCTGCGCAATTGTTTCGCTCGAGCCCGAGGCAACAGAGGCAATACAGGCAGCACCGACGACGCCCGCTTCGGCGATTGCGAGGCGTTTCAGTGGTCGGTTCAGGACGTCGCTGCGGATCTGACCCCAAATGTCAGACTTGAACCCACCCCCTGCGCAGGTCATATAAGAGGACTGCACGTCTCCAGACGCTTCAAGCGCGGAAAGTACATGGCGGGCGGACAACGCGACGCCCTCATATACCGCACGCGCAAGATCAACTGTTTGCATTCCGGCCTCCAACCCCAGAAACGCGCCTCGCAGATCGGCATTCCAAATCGGAGCGCGTTCGCCAGCCAGTTGCGGCAAAAACAACGGAGCACGGGATAAGGGGTTGTTTTGAACCAATCTCGCCATCTCAGGGATGGACAGCCCCGCGACCTCGCAAAACCATTGTTGCGACGCGCCGCCTGACTGCGTTGGACCTGCATGCAGTCGCAGACCTTGATCCTCTGCAAAGACCACGATGCCGGGCTTGTGCGTGACTGTCTGGCAAGAAAGCCCCAGTATCTCACTGGTGCCGCTGAGGTAAGCGAAAGCATTTTCCCGGCAGGCCCCTGCTCCTGCCAGACCGATCCAACCGTCCATCGTGGCGTTGGCGAGCGGGAAACCGTCCCGGCTGCTACCCACGACAGATGTCATTGACTGGAGCGGCGCCATGCGTTCCATAGCACCAGGGACAAGGTCGAGGATCTTGCGGGCGTAATCTCCATCCAATCCGACAAGGCCGATATTTGACAGGGCGTCTGTCGCCAGTTCGCCCGTCAAATGAAGAAGAGCATAGTCTTTCGGCAACAGAACATGAGCCGTCTTGTCCCAGATCTCGGGCTCGTGGCGTTTGACCCAGAGCATCCGGGCCAGTGGATGCGATGGATCGATTGGAACCGGCGCGCCCAGAAGCGCGATCTTTTCCGCATCCGTAAAGTAAGCGTTCAACTCACGCGCTTCAATCGTCGCGCGTGTGTCCTGCCACAGGATGGCTGGCCTTAGAGTGTGTCCGGTTCGATCAACAAACACATGGGTATTGACCTGACTGGTCAATGCACCGCAGCGAACCGACTTCGACAGGCCGGAAGTGCGAAATTGTTCCATCGCTCGATCAATGAGCCGTATCCAGTCTGCGGGGTCCTGTTCGCAAATACCCGGAGCAGGACGCCGAGTCGGGTAGCTTTCAACAAACCACGCAAGCTGTGACCCATCGGGCGCAAACATGCCTGCCTTGACAGAAGTTGTCCCGAGATCAATTCCCAATAGCAAATCCTGCATGATCCGGCCTTTGTTAACGGTTCGCCAGCATGAGACAGATACTCAGAGGTTGATACTGAAACAAGTCGCAGGATCCGGGTTTTCGCGTTTCGCGGTGCTGACTTTCTTCGACGCGGCACCTCAAAAAGTGAGTGTGTCAGTCACGATTACGGAACGACTCTTGGAGCTTGAAGATTGCTTCCTGCGAAACAATGAGGTCCACATCGTGCCATTGATCGTTGAACTCCGTGACTGGCTTTCGTCACCCCTGCAAAGCTGGATGGCGTTGCCCAAGGACTGCAAGCCAATTCCCAAGTGGACGAACGAGAATGTCGCATACCTGAACGTCATCCAAGGCTTCGTGCGGTGGCGACGTCAACGCACGAGAGACATTCGGTTGTTGCTGGTGTGCGGCATGAACCGAAGGTGGGTCGTCGTCTCCTGAAGATCAAGCAAGAGTTCGACACCATCCAACGGCGAGATTTCGCAGCTATCGTCATGCCCGAGACATCATTGAAGACTGGAGGATCGACTACAATCTGAACCGACCGCATACGAGCCTCGACGGGCTCACCCCATTCGAATTTGCAACCAAGTCCAACGAAGATCACACCGTGAACAGAGCTAACTTTTGAATGCGGACAATCAGGGGAGCAGGTCAAAGCAGCAGCAACTCGATCGTCAAAACGATGACTGTTCTCTGTCTTGAAAAACGGAGAGCAGTCACTACTAGAATGTAAAGGTCAACCTGCCTTCAAAGGCGTTGATCGCGGTGTTTTCACCGAATTGACCCTGGTAGGATATACCAATGGAAAAGTCATTCTGTGAAAACAATTCAAAACCGGCTTCCACGTTGCCGAGAACCTGATCGCGATTGGCCGTGACGACAAACGGAAAGCCAGGTAATGCGCTGAATGCGGCGTCCACATCTGTCGATGCATTTGAAAACAGGGTCGCGCCACCGGCAACAAAGGCCCGCCCGTTCCAGCGTTCGTTGAGTTCGCGGTCGACACCGATTTCAACAGTTGGCGTTGCAGTGAATACAGTTTCGGTCGTACCGTCGACAGTCAGATTGGCAACACCGGCACCGGTTTCGGTGAAGCTGTTGTAGCTGTGTGTCGTTGCAGCCAGGTCAAGCGAAGGTTTCAGGTAGAAATCCTTCATGCTGGCAACGTAGGCCGCGCGCAACTCGGCCGTGCCGAAATAGCTGTCTTGCGAAGATGTGGCATTGAGATCGAACGGACCGAAATTTACTGCACGGCTTGTTTCATTGTCAGCAATACCACCGCTGATCGCGACCGCGACAAGCCATGCGCCATTGGTGTATTCAATGGACACACCAGCCTGAAAACGATTGAACGAATTGTTGGCGGTGCTGGTGGTATCAAGCGTACCGCGTTCAAAGTCAAACCCGCCGCCGACACGCCAGTTCAGTGCTACGCTGAACAGGGCGCCGGCAGAAATGCCGCCCAGATTTTCCGTATAACCGAGATTTTCGAATGTTGCGTCGAGATGCGAGCGGTGCGCGCCCGGTTGCAGCCAGAAGCAATAACCTTGCGCATTGGCAACCTGTCTGCCGTCGCGACCATCGCAAGCGAACAGATCGTTGGTGAACGCCAGTGACGACAGAATGTCCGCATTGCTCATGTGGCCGTATATTTCCGGGCTCAACTGATCAAGCGCATCGGCAAGTTCCGGCGTGTCGGACATAAGGAACAGGTTGAAATAAAGATCGTTGAATTCAGTCGACAAGCCTCCAGCGGTGCTGGCATCATTCAGAGCCGTGACGATATTGGTCTGGTTTTGATTGAGCGTGCCGGTGACGGTGTTGGCAGCCGTCGAGAAGCCAATATCAATGATTGCCTGCGTGCCGGTGATGAGCAATGTTGGGTCAAGATAATCCGGCAAGATCCCGTCATAGTCCAACTTGATACCACTATCGGTAACGCCGCCAACGGCATCGACGACAACAAATTGCGTCGTCAAAACAGGTTCTTCAACGAGGAAAGTCGCATCGATCACGCCGTCCAGATCGGCATTGCCGCTGATATTGAGCCTGTCGGCGTCATTTTGAATGACATCGATGGCTGTGATGCCATTTTCATCCTGAATGAAATCGCCGGTTATTTCCGTCACCTGGACGACACCAAAGCCACCGGGATTGAGCAAACCACCATTGTTCAATGAGCCATCGTTGCCCAGGTTGAACACATCGTAGGTGATCAGCTGGCCTGTTGCCAGATTGTTGAAACTGTTGCTGCCGGCACCGGCATCGAACTCAACGACTTCAAATACTCCGTCATTGTTGATTTCATCGGCACCGCCCGCCAGGACAACCAGATCCGCCTTGAAAGTGGCGCCTTCCTTGTTGTCGATGACATCGGCATCGTTTGCGGCGGTTAACTCACCGACCTGAAAATATCCGTCGTTTTCAACTTCATTTTCGCCATCGGCAAGAGCCAGTTCCCCGTCGACTGTCACGGTGCCGCTATTGAAAATCTTGTCGTTGCCACCGCTAAGATTGATCTCCACCGCGTTCAAAGCGCCACCGTTCTGAATATCAATCTCATCGGCTTCTTCGCCGCTGATGATTTCATCGGCAGTGAATATGCCGCCATAACTGGACAACGTATTGCTGCCCTCGCCGAGGTCCAACTCGCCGACATTGAATTTGTTCGTGTTGTGGATCGTGTCATCGCCCTCGCCCGCGGTCATCCTTCCGACGGTCAAAAGGCCGTTATTGGTCAGCTTGTCGGCATCGTCGCCCAGCTTGATGGTATTGACATCGATTGTGTCATTGTTGGTGACGATATCCAGACCGGCCTTCAAGGCAATCTCGTTGCCAGTGATTTCGCCGTCATTGGTGATCTCGTCATCGCCGACGCCCATAACCAGTTCTTCAATGGTAAGATTGCCGTTGTTATAAAGGTTGTTTTCGCCATCGTGAAAATCGGCCACGCCGGAAACCGTCATAATACCGTGGTTCTCGACGCGGTCATCGGCGCTGCCAAATTCAAAATCAGTGGCTTCGAGAGTGCCTAGTTCGTCATTGTAAATATCGATACCGTCAGGCTCGTCGAATTCCGGCGTCTGGTTTATGACGCCGGCCTGGATAAGCCCGGAATTGTTTATCCCGTTGCCGCCACTGCCCATATGGATATTGCCGTAAATCGCAGCGCCTTGTTCATTGCTGATCAAGTCATTGCTTGTACCAAGATCGAATGCATCCTTGGTGATCTCGCCAGGCGTTCCAATGACGCCGCCTGTTTCGTTGCTAATGACGTTGTTATCGCCACCAGTCGCCTTTATGGTGATCGCCGCACCAATGCCATCGCCATCGACATCGCCGACGATCGTTCCGTAATTCGTAATGTTGCCGATCGGGTGCGTCTCAATGTAAATGCCGTGTTGCGCGCCCGCGATGTCGCCATGGTTTATAATATCCCCGGCAATGCTGGACCCTACCGGCAAAACACCATCGCCTTGCACGTCGAGTAAAATAGCGCTTCCATTCGCGGAATTGGTTCCGCCCGTGACTTTTGCGCCTTCTTCGATGGCCAGATCGCCATCAAGACCGTTGGTAAATTCAATGCCATCCTGCCCGCCGCTGATATTGGCATTAATCGTCACATCGCCGACCACAGTTCCGCCGATATGAATGGCGTCGGCGGCCGCTGCCGCATCCGTCACGTCGCCGTTAATTTCAATATCGCCGTCAATCGCCGTATCGGTTACGGGCGTGCCGTCGGTCGGCGACCCTGGTGTGATCAACGTCCAGCCGGTCGATGGCAGCGGTTTTCATGCCTTCGACTGTATTTTCACAAGCGTCACCCCACAGATTTGTCACAAGTTCTGTCTTTGCCTTTTTCCAGGGCGGACAAACGCCGACAAGAAGGGCGTGACTGGTGATATCATCTGCTGCGCGCGAAACAACTGGCGTAGCAATGACAATGGAAAGGGCAAGCATAAAGCTTGCCCCATACCGTTTTACTGCATCGACGATCATTCTTGAGTTGCCGCCTTTGCCTCACAATCGCAGTCGCCGGGTGTTTTGGCTTCGACGACCTCGCCGCCGGCCTTCTCGCAATCCTGGACGGAAGCCGCCAGAACACCAACGGTATTGATTTTGCATTGGATTGCAGTCGGCAGGCTGTGACCGGGCTGCATGCCGCCCTGTACGCCATAACCGGGGATCATCGGGTAAATACTGAGAGGTGGACGCATTTGCTGAAGGAAGAAACCGCCATCACGCATCTGCAGCGAACCGACAGGCCAGGTGGGTGTTCCCCAAATAGGGTTGCTCTGCATGCCCCACGGAAAGGTGCCTGAAGGAATACCCAGCGGGCATGAGCCCGGATAGCAGCCCGGATAAGGAAGGCTGAAAATGCCCTGGGATCCGCCAACACCCAGCGGTGGGACGCCAGGATAGGGAACACCGAATATCCCTTGAGACCCGCCAACACCGAAAGGCAAGCCTGATTTCAGCGTCAGTCCCGTGCCTGATCCGCTGTCGGAAGCGCCAAAGGGTATCACGAACAAATCCGCATTCGCCAGGGTCGTCGACCCGACCAGAGCTGTCAGGGCCGCAGCGGAAACTGTGGTGATCATGCGCATTTTGTCTCTCCTTTTAGTGGTGGTGACACTTTCAATGAAGGAGAAGGATCAATCCATGCGTGTTGCGGAGCAAGGCATTCGTGGAAGCGGTGCGTACCTATTAGGACGCTGTATGTGCATCGTCCGTGTGCTTTCTCGATGACGGCACCGTCGAGAGCAACAACAACGTGGCGAACACGCAGTGCGGTACTGCGAAATAACGTCTCCCCCACTCTGAAGGACGGGGATTTTCGGGATGGAGTTTTGCACAACGTCTCTCGAAACTCTCAGCCCACAATGTCCATCTGCATCGGTTCGGTGCCATCGCACGTTGGAGATCCGTTGCGCGCGTGGCTGAGTGACCAACATGCATCTATCCAAAATTACCTCAGCGGACTTAACCCGACATCACCCTCCGGCCTGCAGCGGTTGTGGGCGCCATCGATGAAAACCACGACACGTGTCGACGCTTCGGCCTCGCGCCACAAGCCACCGCTTCGCCGGCGAAGCAACTTCGTCGCGATTTGATGGCACTCGGGTGGGATCGTCCGCGTTCTATCACTGTGATTTCAGACGATGAAGCAGCATTGCCGAACCTGAACAGGGAGTACCGTTCGAGAGTGCGTGTAATCGTCAATCCGGTTGCTGTGGTCGACAAGGGATGACTTTGCAAAGCGCTTGGTGGCACAGATTGTAACCTGTGTATTCTACTTCACCGATCCAGTTCGCTGACGCTTTTGACGATTTGTTCGCTTTCCCTCACGCAAGCGTCGACCAGCAAGTTGAGACGATCTTTCAGCGGGTTCTCGTCATTTGCAAACAAGCCCCAGGCGTAGCCAATTTTTGCGGACAATGGCCGGATCGACACGCCTTCAACCGGCACTCCGAGGGCAGTAACCGGGTCACACAAGGCAATACCCAGCCCGGCCCGTGCGGCCATTGCCGCACTCAGGGATGAATTGGTGGCAATTTCGCGGGACGGTTTGATTTGCTGCTCCGCGAGCGCTCGATTGATAGCGTCACGAATGCCATAGCCATTGCAGATGGTCGCCATTCGTTCTTCGGCGAACACAGACAGTGGAATTGGTTCGTCGCCATCATAGCGGCTCCCTTTCTTGACCACGGCGACAACGAGCGACTCGAAACGTGCCAGACACTTCAATTGGTCATGCTCGCTCGGATAGGCCGAGAATCCGAGATCGGCTGTGCGTTGACGCAGTGCATGCAGCACCCGTTCAGAAGTGGTCGTTTCGACGTGAACAAAATCAGGCAGGACATCTGCGACGCGCGACAGTACGGGTCCAACAAGGCCTGCGGACATTGTGGGGGTGGCGACAATGTCGATCGCGGCAATTCTCTCGTCACGGATCGCATGTGCCCGCTCGGTCAATTGCGAGAGGTTCGCCATAACACGCTGCGATTCTTCGAAAAACTTGATCCCCTTGGCTGTGGGAGAGATTTTCGGTCCGTTGCGTTCAAAAAGTGCAAAACCCACGCGCGCTTCCAGGTCTCTTACCATTCTGGTGACGGCTGGTTGGCTCACCGACAGTTTCTGGGCGGCCGCGGTCATGGACCCGTACCGGACCACCGCTGCGAAAGCTTCCATTGAGCGAATGTCAGGCCGCCCATTATTCATTGTTGACATACTAGAGAACCTATCATTACGGTAAGCTATCATTGACGCATCAGTATGCAGAAATAGCATAGCAAAGCTACTGTGCGATCGGTAAGGGGACCGGTGCAATGACATTTGGATGTGTGAAAGCGTTTATCTCCGGGTCTTTCAGGTCCGAGCTGAAGAAAACCCGCGCTGACGTCATAGACGCGCCAGCAGGCGCGCTATCAGATGAGGTTGTTTCTTCCAGCGACCTCTCATGTCACGACCTTTACCTATCGCGCAGACAACGCAACTCCGGCCCGGAGAGCGGTGCGAAATAGCCTTTTTGCAAGAAAATCTTGGGTGGCATGTACGATGACGCAAATATTGTCTTCTATTGACTCGCAAGGCCTGACGGCGCTTGAAGCGCGGCTCAAGGATGATCTGGATCTGCTTTGCTATCCTTCCAAGAGCTGGATCCCGCAGCAGGAAGGTGTTGCGGATGTCATCATCATCGGTGGTGGCATGTGCGGCATGGTCGCCTGGCTGGCGCTGAAGACGGGTGGAATACACAACATGCGCATCCTGGACCGGGCCGCCAAAGGCTATGAAGGTCCCTGGCTCGGATATGCGCGCATGGAGACCCTGCGGTCTCCGAAATTTCTCACAGGCCCCGCCCATGGACACGGTTCTTTGACGTTCCAGGCCTGGTTCCGTGCCCAGTTCGGGACGGAAGCCTGGGAGGAACTGGACAAGATCCCGCGCACAATGTGGATGGACTACTTGTGCTGGTATCGCGAAGTTCTCGACATCCCGATCGAAAACGGCATTTCTGTCGACCACGTAGAACCTGAAGGCGAATTGTTGAGACTGACTGTTTCGGGAGCGGATACAGAAACGATCCTGACTCGGAAACTGATCTTTGCAACAGGGCGTGACGGCACCGGTGGCCCGAACATTCCCGATTTCATCAAGGACCTGCCGCGACATCTGTGGGCGCATAGTGCGGACGAAATAGATTTTGCCGCACTCAAGGACAAACGGGTCGCCGTCATCGGTGTCGGAGCGTCAGCGGTCGACAATTCAGCCGAAGCCCTGGAACACGGTGCGGCGGAAGTTCGCCATCTGGTTCGCCGCAAAGAAATGCCGACAATCAACAAGATGATGGGCATCGGCAGTTATGGCTTCACCGCCGGCTATGCCGAGTTGCCCGACGAGTGGCGTTGGCGCTTCATGCAATACAGTTTTGCCACGCAAACTCCATCCCCTCGCGGGTCGACATTGCGGGTTAGCCGTCATCCAAACGCTTACTTTCATTTCAACAAAGTCACCACCGGTATCGAACAATACGGCAATGGCGCACTCATCCATTTCGCGGATGGAACATCATACGAAACGGACTTCGTCATCCTGGGCACTGGATTTGTCATTGATCCAATGGCCCGGACAGAATTTGGCGAAACCGCTTCTGAGATCCTTCTGTGGCACGATGTCTACGCTCCGCCAGTTGGCGAGGAGTCTGACGATCTGGGACGGTTTCCCTATCTGAACTCCGACTTCACCTTCCGGGAACGAACGCCGGGCAAAGCTCCCTGGCTGAAGAATGTCTACTGCTTCAATTACGGAGCATCTGCAAGCCTGGGCAAGGTGAGTGGCGACATTCCCGGGATCAGCGACGGTGCTGCGTGGCTTTCTCGTGCCGTTGCGGCCTCGCTCTACCGTGAGGATATTCAAGCGCACTGGCAGGGGATGCAGGACTACGACACGCCTGAGCTTCTTGGCGACGAATGGGAACCGACCCAGCTGCAGACCGAAATGCGTCCAAAGGAGAGCCAGGCAGTATGAATATCTCCGACATGACGATCCTGAGCAAAGCCGGCGTCGTGCCTGACAGCGCGTTGTCCAAGGTAGTGTCGACGCGAGGCAACATTCTTGGAATGGCACAGACCGCCGAAGAATCCGTGCTGCGTCCCAAGGAAACCGGAGCATTTCCCCATGAGCTTCGCGCTGCAATTGCCGCGCGCGTCGCCCGACTGGCCGGGGATGAAATGCTGGCGACCTACTACATGGCGGATGCGGGACAATATGCTGCTCTGGCCGAACCCAAGGAGCCAGCTGAACAGTACGAGGAGCTGACTGCTGTTTTGTCATTTGTCGACAAGGTCGCAAACCAGACCAGAGAGGCCGCTGCGGAGGATGTGTCGAAACTGCAGGCAGCCGGCGTTGCCGACGCTGACATCGTGCGGCTTTGCGAGCTGGTCGCATTTCTGGCTTTCCAGATACGCGTAATCGCCGGATTGCGCCTGATGCAAAGAGAAACCGCATGACCCGTGTTGTCCATAAGTTCACCCGGAGAGTTCCCGAATGGCGGCCGCGTGTTGTGCCGGTCAAGTTGGAGGAAGCCACTCCGCAGCAACTCGATGCGCTCAAGGTCACGCCTTCCAACACGAAGGTGTCGGACTACGTTTTGACCCTGGCCCATGATGTCGAGAGCCTGTCGGTGCGCTCGCCTCTTTTCAACGCGATCATGTATGACCGCGGCGGCATGTCACGAGAGGAACGGGAACTTGGTGCGCTGGCCGCATCAATGGTCAATCGTTGCGTCTATTGTGCCGCCGTTCACGCCGACCGTCACGCAAAGCTGGCAAAAGACGAAACCGTTACCGATGAGCTGTTCTCCAAGGGGGAAATGGCTGATCTGAACCCGCGAAACAGGGCAATTTTCGATTTCTCTTGCAAGGCCGCCGAGGCGCCGCCATCTGCGGGACCGGAAGATATTGAAGCGCTGTCGAAAGCCGGACTGTCAGACGAAGAAATCTTCGATCTGATCCTGTCTTCATCGTTGTTCGGATGGGCCAATCGGTTGATGCACGTGTTGGGTGATCCGGTGAGACGGAAGGAAACGGCATGAAAGGTCCAATGCGAATAGGCATTGCGGGTGCCGGGTCGATCGCGTGCGGCACAGCTGCACTTCTTCACCGAAACAAGCACATTCCGACACTCTGGTCGCCTTCCGGTGCAAGCACAGCCGTTTTTGAAACAACACCCTTGCAGGCCCACGGCGTGATCGAAACGGAATTTTCGCCGAACCTGGCCAATTCGGCACAGGAGTTGGCCGAAGGGTGTGATGCACTGATCATCGCGCTGCCAGCAACCGGGCACAAGAGCGTCATGGATGAACTGGCGCCGCACATTCGCGACGGGCAGCACGTTATCATCTCATCCCACGCTTCCTTTGGCGCAGTCTACCTCACACAGGCGTTGGCAGCGCGCGGAATAAACGCCCCGGTTACCGCCTGGGGCACCACAATCGTTTCCGGCCGGAGGCAGGAGAAAAACAAGGTACGCGTAAACACCATTCGCAACCGGGTTGATCTTTGCACGGTGCCGGAGGCCGGATCCGATGACGGATTGGCGTTGTGCCAGATCCTGTTTGGCGACCGTTTCATGCCCCGCGACGGCTTGCTGGCCATCATGCTGTCCAACCTCAATCCGCAAAACCATCTCGGGATCGCGCTTTGCAATATTACCCGAATGGAGCGCGGCGAAGACTGGAGCCAGGGCCTGAACGTTACGCCGAAGGTGGGGCGACTGCTGGAACAGCTCGATCTTGAGCGGCTCGCCATTGCCAGGGCGCTCAGCCTGAACGTGAAAACCATATTTGAGCACTTTCACCAGAGTTTTCATGTGCCTATCGGCACCATCTCCGAAATGAACCAGCAAATGCACACGCATGGTTATGGCGGTCTCGGTCCGGCAACCGCAGACAGCCGCTATGTGACCGAAGATGTTCCTTACGGACTTCAGGTAACCGTTGTTTTGGGTAGACTGGTGGACAGGCCTGCCACGCTACACGAAGCCGGCATCAGGCTGTTCTCGGCAATGTATGACAGGGAATTCGCGCACGAGAACGAATTTCTCCATGCACTGGAACTGGAAAACTACGGCCTTTGCGACTTGCAGCATGCGTCCCGAACGGGAGTGCTGCACTGACCATCCATTCCAGAAACATAACTCAAAAAGGATGGAATAAATTTAACCGACTAGGAGACGCTGACATGACCAAATTTATCATTGACCGCCGACGCTTCCTGGGGACCGCTGCAGTTGGTGCGGCAGCTCTGGCCAGCCCTGCCTATCTCCGCCGCGCGAACGCCTCGGGCGGTGAAGTGAATATCTGGACCTACAACGATTTTGTCCCTGAAGCATTCAAGAAGCAGTTCGAAGCGGACACCGGTATCAAGGTGAACATTCGCTTGGTGGACGACCAGGGCAAGCAGTTCAACTTGCTGGCGGCCGAAGCTCCCAATCCCACAGTGGACATCATGACTGTGGCCGGTCACCGTTTCCTGCAGTTCATCGACAGCGACCTTCTGGCTCCGCTCGACACAGGACGGTTGAGCAATTGGGGCAACATCAATCCAACGTTCTCGGAAAGCGACTGGTCCACGATCAACGGGCATAAATGGGGTGCGCCGATCCTGTCTGGAATGGAGGTGTTGGCCTATAACACTGAGCTCGTCAGTCCCGAGGAAGCCAGGAGTTGGGACGTTCTTTTCTCCGAGAAATACAAAGGCCAGACTGCCTATATCATTCAGGACATGATGTCGATCATCATGCTGAAGATGGGCTATGACGGCAACATGGTCGCCTATCTCGACGACCCTGAAAAGGCGGCTGCGATTGTCGAGGAAGCCAAGGCATTCCTGATCGAGAAGAAACCTCTGGTCAGGAAGTATTACGACAGCGGCGCCGAAGTGCAGCAGATGTTCATCAACCAGGACATTGCTCTCGGACATAGCTGGAACGGCCCCGCGGCCGCGCTGATCAACGACGGTTTCCCGCTGGCCATGACTATTCCGCAGGAGGGGTCCTACGGCTTTGTCTACACCTACAACATCGCCAACAACGCCCCCAACCCGGACAACGCCTACAAGTTCCTTGACGCCATTCTCGCGTCTCCGGAAATCGGCGCGTCGATGACCAAGGCCTCCGGCTTTATCTCAACTTACAAGGATGCGTCGAATTACCTGACGGACCTTGAAAAGAAATCGACGTCGTTCTCGGATGACGAATTGGAGAACCTGCAGTTCTTCCGGGCAGAGGCGAACGAGATGAAGTACGGGCTTGTCGATCCTGCGGTTGAAGCCATCAAAGCGGCCTGAGCGGCCGCTTTGACCGGTTGAAACATCCTTGCCCGCCACGAGGCGGGCAGGGGCTTGAAGCTTATTTGGGAGAAACGGGCATGAGCGATGAAGTCGCTCCACGCACTAGTCGCGGCGATGACACCATGGATAGGAAACGACTGACGTTCTGGGGATCATTGTCGAGCTGGACGCCATATCGGATGGTGGTCGGAGTTGCGACCGCATCACCACGCCGCCAGTTCCTGATCCTTGCAGCCTTTCCATTGCTCTGGGTGCTGACCCAGCATCTTGGGCCGATGCTTCAGATGCTGCGGGTGAGCTTCACGGATGCCTATCCGGTGGCGCCGGGGGTTGAACAGCATTTTACCCTGGACAACTATGCGCGCTTCTTCGGAGATCACATTTTCTGGCAGCCGTTCTTCCGCACGCTCGTCTTTGCTGGCGTTTTCACCTTTTGCACGCTCATCCTGACATATCCCGTCGCCTATTTTCTTGCACGTCATGTCAGCCGCAAAAACCAGATGCTGATGCTCCTGTTGCTGCTGATCCCGTTCTGGGTCGGCGAAATCGTTCGTACCTACGCCATCATGATCCTGCTTGGAAACACCGGAGCGGTGAACCAACTGCTCAAGTGGCTCAGCCTGATCGACCGACCGATCCCGTTCATGTATACGAGCTTTTCCATGGGCGTCGGGATCGTCTATCTGACTGCGCTTTACATGCTGTTGCCGCTCTACTCGGCTCTGGAGAAACTTCCCAGAAGCTACAACGAGGCCGCGGCTGATCTGGGCGCTTCGGCCTGGACACGGTTCCGCCGGATAACCCTTCCCCTGACACTTGAAGGGATCTCTTCGGGGTGCACTCTGGTGTTTCTGATTTCGACCGGTTTCTATGCAACTCCGGTTCTGCTCGGCGGGCCGTCGACGACGGTGTTTGCCGAAACGATTGCAGGGTTCTTCCATGTGGCGGGTGACGAGTGGCCCACCGGTGCGGCCTTTGCAACAATCATGTTCGTTGCCGCGATCTTCCTGACCGGTGCGTTCCAGAAACTGATGAACTCTTTACGCAAAGGAGACACGAATTGAACCGGGGCAATCGCATCCTGCTCTCCTGTGTCTACTGGGCCTTCGTTCTATATGTTTTTGTTCCCCTGGTCCTGATGATCCTCATGGGGTTCAAGGACAGCAAGTTTATCGGCTTTCCAATCCGATCCTGGACACTTGACTGGTACACCGGTGTCTTCGATGACGCCGCCGTGCCGTCAGCGTTTGTCTATTCGGTCGTCATTGCCGTGCTGGCGACGGTCATCTCCGTTTTTGTGGGAACCTGGATCGCGGTCCTCCTGGAAGGCCGGAAATTCCTGGGGCGGACCGCGATGTTCGGTTTGACTGTCCTACCCGCACTCGTGCCCGGCATCATCTCCGCCATTGCCTTCAGGATCTACGCGCGCTGGCTGGGCATCGAGCCTGGAATGGGAGCGATCGTCTGGGCCCATGCGGTCCACAATGTCCCGTTCGTGGCCCTGGTGGTCATGGCCCGGCTGTCCACACTGCCGAAGAGCCAGATAGAAGCTGCCCGCGACCTCGGCGCCGATCCGATCATCGCCTTTTTGCGGATCACCTTGCCTTATCTTGTGCCGGCAATCCTCGGCGCCAGCATCTTCTGTCTGCTTCTCAGCTTCGACGACTTTGTGCGTTCCTTCTTCCTCGGAGGGTACGAGCCGACTTTGCCGGTCCTGATCTTCGCCAAATTGAGATCCGGCATGTCACCGGAAATCAATGCCATTGCGACGATCGCCCTGATCCTAACTGCAGCGATCGGCATTTGGGCCGAGCGCTTTACGCGTCGAATGAACAAGGAGTCCCGAAATGACTGACCCAAATCCCCTTGTTCGCATTGAGGGTGTTACCAAGAAATTCGGCCAGACCGTCGCATTGGACAACCTGACGCTGGACATCGCGCGAGGTGAGTTCGTCACCTTCCTGGGACCGTCAGGCTGCGGAAAATCCACGACCTTGCGTATCTTGGGTGGCTTCGAGCGACCGATGACGGGCCGCGTTATCCTGGATGATGAGGATATGACCCTGCAACCGCCGGAGAAGCGGCACGTGAACATGGTTTTTCAGGACTACGCACTGTTTCCCCATATGACCGTGCGCCAGAACATCTCCTTCGGACTTGAACTCAAGGGAATGAAGAAGGCCGACATTCGCCTGAGGCAGGACGAGATCATGTCATTCCTTGAACTGGAGGCCTACGGGAACCGCTACCCGGGTCAATTGTCGGGAGGCCAACGTCAGCGCGTGGCGCTGGCGCGGGCGCTGGCACCTGATCCCGCGCTCCTTCTTCTGGACGAGCCTTTGGCGGCACTGGATGCGAAGCTGCGCGGACAGGTGCAGCAGGAATTGAAGGCAATCCAGCGGCGCACGCACAAGACCTTTTTCTTCGTGACCCACGACCAGGAAGAAGCCCTGACCATGTCCGACAGGATTGTGGTCATGAACCATGGCCGGGTTGAACAGGATGGCACGCCCGAAGAGCTCTATTTCCACCCCGCGACACGATTTGTCGCCGAGTTCATTGGTGAAACGAACCTGTTGACGTGCGAAATGCGCGGTCAGGACGGTGATGCGATCGTGATGGACTGGTTCGGTCAGACGCTGAAAGGCCAATCGAACGGTCATCTGCCCCAGGTGGGCGACAAAATCACCGCTTCGGTCCGGCTGGAAAAGTTAGGGTTTCATACAGCACGCCCCGAGCACCCTAATGCGGTAAAGGGAACCGTTGTCGGCAAGACCTTTTTGGGAAGTCGCATGTCAGTCGATCTGATGATCGAGGAAGCGCAGGGCGCAAGGCTGCGTGCTTTTGTGGATGCAGATATAGGTCAGTCTGTTGGGTCCGAACCGGTCTGGGTAGGATGGGACAGTGGGAGCATGGCAGTTCTTCGCGAATAGACCTGAAGTCCGCACCAGCGTTCCATCCTTGCTGTGTTTGCGAATGGTATGGCACACCGTGGATATTATCCATATCTCAGTCGTTGAGCCATTCAACCACTTTGCCAGAATTACAGCCGTCTCAATTGTCCGCCACAACTAGCAACTAATTTGGGTCACCCAGGTGCGGGTCTGCTCCGGAAGGGGGCAGGATAGTACGTTAAGCACGCCGGATCTTCATACAACGAGCAGCGAAATCGCCGAATGAGCCCAACCTGCTCGTTCGTCGGGGCGCAGCGAATGTCAGCTCTTTCTGCCGGTGCTCATGTGCTTATTCACTGCGGAGATGAACGAACTGAGTGGTTCCTGGTCCGCATTTTGCTCTGGGAAATACAGGTGAAATGGAGGCAGCTCGGTCGCGTAGCCATTTAGCACCAGCTCCAACTCACCAGCTTTAAGGTGGTCTTCCATCGTCGCACGTATTGACCAGCCTATACCGTGGCCTTCGCGCGCGCGATAGCCATGCCTTCACGGGTTCGCATTCGGATCAGATCAGCCTCGAACTCGGCAAAGGTGGCGAGGATGTTGAAGAACATCTTTCCCATTGGATCGGTCGGATCATAGACGGATGCACCGAGAGCCGGCTTCACCTCCACAAGAGCATTTTCGGCCTCTTGAAATCCGACCAATCCGCAACGGCATGCGGTCTGAACTGACGGTCAGGCTGATCCATGGCGAACATGAACGATCGGCATGAAAGGAATCCAACCTTGTCTGATTTCCGAAATGATCCCGGCGACAATTGGATGCAGCTCAATCCGAAGGGTGCCAACAAAGGCAAATTCAATCTGCTGGCGACACCGGACGGGCGACGGCTTCAGAACAAGCTCCATGAGCTGCGTTGACAGCGATCGTTTCCATTTTTACCGTCGTTGCCTACTTAGATTTGGAGTGCCAAAGATGTCTGATACCGAGCCGCCACGAGTGGTAATCTCGTCCATCACACATGATCTAATTGAAGAAGAATCTATAGTGACACTGTCCTGGCCGGAAGATCAGGACAAGCGCCTAGCCCTTCCTGTGCCTTTTGGTTGCAGCCTTGAAGAACTCCAGCAGGAGGCGGCAAAAGCCTTGCGTGTGCTATCAGATGAGTGCGCCGAACTTGCTGTAGAAATACAAAACTAAGAATTTGGACCAAAGAGCGTCATCTTGCGCTCAGCCGAAACCAGCTCCGGCTCTGATCGAGGAACCCCTACCGGCACTGTCGTCCGGTAGGGGTTTTTCGTGCTGCAGGGCAACGAGCTCCAGCGCGATCCGCGCGTGCGTCATTGCATCCTGATCAAAATTTCACCAAATGGTTTCAAGTCATTTGTTTTTAACTTTCTGTATTTCCATAATGAAATTCGATTCCGGCTGAAGTCTCACCGGTCAAAGGAGAAGAACCAAACGACAACATCTATCACGCTCATGTTGAACGGCCCGACGGCCTGGGCAATTACTTTATGGCCCTCCACTTGAAACATATTTTTACGAGTTACGGGCGCGTTCAATCAGTCGATGCGCCAGGTGAAGGATGGTTGAAACATCTGTCTTCAGTTCCTCTTTTGACTGCAATCGTTACGAAGTTGAGCGGCGTCATCGGAAAAAGTAGTCGGAAGAAACGACGGTGATGGGCAATGCCTTGCACGTCGTCACTCGTAAAAAAAAGAATACGTTCGTCCACTTTGGCTTTGGATCAAAGACAGGACGCTGGCGTCGATCGCCGCCAAGATGCAACGACAAGGTGCCAGGTTGATGAATTTGTCTTAACCGCTCGCCGCATGGTGGCAGGCAACCGAAGTCGAGCTTGAAGTACCGGGCTGAAGCTCGGGCTCTTTATGTCGACAAATTTCCGTCGCGAGTGGACATCGCGTGTGAAATTTGCAGCCCTGTGGCGGATTGACGGGGGAGGGGAGATCGCCGGTCAGCCGAATCCTGTGTTTCGAATTGCCGCTGGCACCTACCCTGGGGACCGCCGAAAGCAAAGCCTGAGTGTAAGGATGCCTGGGGGCGTTCAGAATGTTGTCGGTTACGCCGATCTCGACGATCTTTCCAAGATACATGACCGCGATGCGATCGCTGACATAACCGATGACGGAAATGTCGTGCGAAATGAAGAGGTAGGTGAGATCGAGGTCCTGTTTCAGTTCTTCGAGAAGCTCGATAATCTGCGCCTGAATGGAGACATCAAGTGCGGAAACCGGCTCGTCGCAGACGATGAATTTCGGGTTCAGGATGAGCGACCGGGCAATGCCGATGCGTTGACGCTGCCCGCCTGAAAACTGATGCGGATATCTGTTCACGTGATTGGCATTGAGCCCGACCCGGTCCAGGACCGCAGCGACCCGCGCGCGCTGCTCGGCACCGTTGGCCATCTGGTGAACACGCAGGGGCTTGGAGACGATCTCTCCGACTGTCATGCGCGGGTTCAGCGAGGCATAGGGATCCTGAAAAACGATCTGCATGTGCCGGCGCCACGGTTTCAATTCGCCGTCACTCATTGTCGTAATGTTCTTGCCGTCAAACTCGACCTTGCCAGAAGTCAGATTGTGAAGGCGCAGAACCGAACGTCCGAGCGTGCTCTTGCCGCACCCGCTCTCACCGATCAGCCCCAATGTCTCGCCCCGCCGGATTGAGAAATCCACGCCGTTGACAGCCTGAACGATGGACCCTGGGTTCCCGGTCAACCGGCCGACGAGGCCGCGCCGCCCATCGTAGTGCTTGACCAGCTTGGTCACCTGCAACAGATCGCTCATGCCTTGCCTTCCTCTCCCGGTGAGATGCACCGGACCAGCCAATCCGCTTCAACGCTCTGCATCGCGATACGGGACCGGCATGACGAATGCGCGCGCTTGCAGCGCTCCATGAAGCGGCAGATCGTCGGCAGGTTCTTCAGTTCCGGCACGGTTCCCCGAATGGGGTCGATTTTTCTGGAAAGATCCGAAAGCCGGGGAATGGAGCCTAGCAGGCCCTGGGTGTAGGGGTGCTGGGGCCTGTTGATCACGTCCCGGGTCGGGCCTTGCTCGATTACTTGTCCCGCATACATCACCACCACATTGTCACAATACTCGGCAACCACGCCGAGATCGTGCGTTATCAGCACGACGCTCATTTGCAGCTTTCTCTGAATGTCGGCGATCAGCTCCAGCACCTGGGCCTGGATCGTCACATCCAGCGCAGTGGTCGGCTCATCGGCGATCAGCAGCTTCGGGCGGCAGGCAAGCGCGATGGCGATCATGATCCGCTGCCGCATCCCACCGGAAAACTGGTGGGGATAATCGTGCAGTCTCGTTTCCGCGGACGGAATTCCAACAAGACGCATCATATCCAGCGCCTGGTCTAGCGCCTGTTTGCGCTTCGCTCTCCTGGAACCGGTCAGGCTGTCGTCATGAGCCAGCAACACCTCAACAATCTGCTCGGAAACGGTGTAGGCAGGATTCAGCGCGGTCAAGGCGTCCTGCATCGTCATGGCAATGTCCTTTCCTCGTAAACGCTGCAGGTCCTTCCGGTCCAGGCCGACCAGCTCCCGGCCGTTGAAGCGAATGGATCCCTCGGCGATGAAACCGGGCTTTTTGACAAGCCCCATCACCGACGAAAAGGTCACGCTCTTGCCCGACCCGCTCTCGCCGACGACACCAAGGGTCGTGCCTCGTTCGACTGCAAGGGTGACCCCGTCAACGGCGGTTACCAGTCCGTCTCGTGTATCGAAACAGGTCTTCAATTCGTCGATCTGAAGGATTTCATCTCTCACGGTATCATCCCTCAGTCGTGAAATTTCGGATCGAAGGCATCGCGAAGTCCCTGGCTGACGACGTTGATCGACAGAACCAGGAGCAGGATCGCCAGGCCGGGAAAGGTGGCGAGCCACCATTCGTTCAGCATGAAGGAGCGGCCGTCGGCGACCATAGAGCCCCAAGATGCGGTCGGGGGCTGGACGCCAATTCCCAGGAAGGACAGGCTTGCTTCCAGGATAATGACGTGCGCCATCCGGACGGTGGAGACGACCAGCACCGGCGACATGATGTTCGGCAGGATTTCCCGAAGCATGATGTTGGATTTGCTGGCACCCAGCGCGTGCGCGGCCTCGACGTATTCCGCACCGGCGGTGGCCAGCGTTTCCCCCCTGACCACCCGGCAGGGGATCACCCACTCCTTGTAGGCCAGGGCGAGAATGATGTTCTGAAGGCCGGGTCCGGTCATCGCGATGAGCGCGATTGCGAAAATCAGATAGGGAAACCCGAGCAGGATATCGACCAGGCGGGAAATGACGACATCAACCCAACCTTTCAGGTAACCTGCCGCCAGTCCTGCGAGAACCCCGATCGTCGTGGCGACAAGTATGACAGCAAGGCCGATGAAAATGGAGACCCGCGATCCGTAAATGATTCGCGACAGGATATCCCGTCCGAGAGCATCGCATCCAAGCGGAAATTCCCAGCTTCCTCCGCTCATCCATGCTGGTGGAAGCAACCGCCGGAACAGGTCCGCTTCATTGGGATCGTGCGGGGCTATGAGAGGCGCCGCGATCGCCGTGAGGACAAAGCCGAACGTGATGAACAGAAACAGGACCGAGACCTTGTTGGAGGCGAAATTTCTCAGGTTTCTCCCGAAAAGAGTTTCCGACCGGGCCATGGCGGCCGTCTCCATCGAGTCAACAGCCGTCATAATTTCACCCTCGGATTGAGAATTGTATAGATGATGTCCGCTATGAAATTGAGCAAGACATAGGTCACGGCATAGAGGAGCACCGCTGCCTGGATGAGCGGAAAATTGCGAGTGAATATGCTCTCCACGACCAGGCGCCCCAGTCCCGGCCAGCCGAAAACCGTCTCGACAACCATGTTGCCTCCCAATAGCGACCCGGTTTCGATGGCGGCAACGGTTACGGTCGGGATCAGGGCGTTTTTCAGTGCGTGCTTGGCCAGGATCTGAAACTTGCCGA
This sequence comes from Roseibium sp. SCP14, assembly GCF_040329475.1. Taxonomy (NCBI): domain Bacteria; kingdom Pseudomonadati; phylum Pseudomonadota; class Alphaproteobacteria; order Hyphomicrobiales; family Stappiaceae; genus Roseibium; species Roseibium sp. SCP14. The sequence goes on along the minus strand of NZ_JBDZYH010000002.1, from coordinate 329,880 downwards.
GACCCTTGGCTTCGGCGAATGTGATGTAGTCTCGGTTCAATACGTCAAGCATCGACGCTCGGGTCACGCGCATCAAAATCGCGGTCATCGGCAATCCGAGCGTAATCGCCGGAAGAATGATGTGTTTCAATGCGTCCCAGAACGCATCGAACCTGCCGCGCAGCAGCGCGTCGACCAGCAAGAGGTGGGTTATCGGATCAACCTGCGAGGCAAAACTTGCATTGCCCGACACCGGCAGCCAGCGCAAATGCACCGAAAACAACAGCAGGAGCAGAATGCCGAACCAGAAGCCGGGCATCGACACGCCGAACAGCGACCCGACCGTTGCCAACCGGTCATAAATCGAGTCCTTCTTGACGGCGGCTAGGACACCCAGCGGGATGGACGTAACCAGCGCAACCAGCAGAGCCATCAGGCTGAGTTCAATCGTTGCCGGAAGTCTCGATGCGATGACGTCCCACACCGGTTGCCGGTGGTAAAAGCTCGTTCCAAAATCGCCTTGGGCCGCATTCGCAAGGAAGGTGAAAAACCGTTCGTGCGGCGGCAGGTCCAGTCCCATGTCCCGGCGAAGCGACCGCTCCAGATCGTCGGTGACCAGCTGATCCCCCAACATGATCTGGACCGGGTCGCCTGGTGTCAGCAGCGTCATGATGAAGACGATGAGGCTGACACCGAGCAGAACCGGGATCAGTTGAATGATCCGTTCGATGAGTTTTCCAAAAGTCATGGTTTCACGAATACCAAATGCTAGGCTGGCTCTGGTTGCTGCATGTCAACCAGAGCCAGCGTTCCGCCATTGTTTTTAGTTCAGGCAAGCGTCGTGAAGATTGATCCGGCTGTCGGAGCTGGGTTGCCAGCCGGAGAGTTTCTTGGAAACCCCATAGAGGTCCTGCGCGACCCAGAGGTAGATATTGGGCAGGTCCGAACTGACGATGGCTTCAGCCTTCGAATAGAGTTCAGCCCGTTTTGCAGGGTCGGTCTCGGTATTCGCCGCATCCAGCAGGGCATCTACTTCGGGATTTGAATATCCCGACGAGTTGCCTCGATCCGCCGTGCGGTGGGTCGGGACGAAGATACCGACCGGATCAAGCGAGCCGTTGCCCCAGGAGGTCAGCCACATCTGTCCGTCGATGGGACCGCCCTTGGTCCGGTAACGCGATTTCAGGGTGGAGCTTTCTCCGATGGCGACCTTGATGTCGAAGCCGGCTCTTTTCGCCACCACGGCGATCACTTCGGCAAGCTCCTTTGTCGACCCGTCCGCATCGAGCGTGACCTCAAGTCCTTCCGGATAACCTGCCTCCGCGAGAAGCGCCTTGGCTTTATCCACGTCATAGGTGTAACCAGGCAGATCCTTGTTCTTGCCAAAGGCGTCCGGGCTCAGGATACCGTCCGTCAGCGTTGCATTGCCGTAAAGGATCCGGTCGATAATGATCTGCCGGTCCAGTGCATGGGCGAGCGCCCTGCGCACCCGAATATCGGCGAAAGGTCCTTCCTGGTTGTTCAGGGCGATGAATGTCGTGCGCGTTCCGTTGACCGCGACCACGTCTGTGTCCGGATGTGCCTCGATCTCTCTGGCGAGATCCGGTGTCACGCTGTTGATGATGTGAACGTCACCGGACAGCAGGGCCAGCACGCGCGACGCATTCTCGGGAATGATCTTGAAGATCACCCGCTCGACACAGGCCTTACCGACGGGCGCGATGTCGGTGGCACCGCCATAGTAATCATCGAAGCGCTCCATGATCACGCTATCGCCCTTGCGCCACTCGACAAGTTTGAAGGGACCGGTGCCGTTGACCGCATCCGCCATGGCCGGTTCACCGACCCTTTCGACATGGGCCTTGGAGACCACTTCCTGGAAGGGCAGCATTGCCGGCAGGTTCGGCCAAGCGGAGTCCAGTTTGATCACGACGGTATGGTCATCGACGGCTTCAATGTTCGTGATCGGCCCCAGCAGGCTCTGGCGCGGGCTTGTCTGACCGCCCATGGCATTTTCCTTAACGAGCCTGTCGATGGTGAACTTGATGTCTTCTGCTGTCAGGTCGCTGCCGTCGTGAAACTTTACGCCCTGACGGATCTTGAACTGATAAGTCGTGGAATCCAGAGCTTGCCAGCCTTCGGCAATCTCCGGTACCACTTTCATGCTGCTGTCCCGGGTGACAAGACCGTCGAACATGTTCCGGATGATCGTTTCTGTTCCCCTGTCCCGATGGTTCGCAGGGTCCAGTGTCAGGGCATCGGCCGTGAAACCGACCCTCAGCTCCTGTGCCGCGACTGTTTCCGGCGCGGACAATACGCCGGCAAGCATTGCGATCACCGCAAGTCTCTGTATATTCATGTTGTCTCCCCCTCTGTGCTAGGCGATCGTGTCGATCGGTTTCCTCTCCGCTTTGATAGTTCTGGTGTATCCTTTCCCCCCTCGGGTTCTCCTCATGGGTCCGGCACTTCGATGCTCATCAAGGGCGCATATTGCTGCGCGCCGAATATGTCCGGATCGCCGGCGCTACCGCTGGGACGCTCGCGCGAAATGGAAAACTTGATGGCAAACGCCGGATCGTAGGTGACGAAGTCGGTGATCCGGTCGTCCGAAAGGTTGAAGAGATCTGCGACCGTCTTGCGTGTGAGCGCACCGGTGTTGCAGACGTGTCGGTATTCCGTCTCGGATCGGAAAATCACATCGAATGTGATCTTGTCGACACCGGCATTCTTGCTGCGAATGATCTTGGCCAAATCGACGAGCCTGGTCATTTTCGTTCCTCTTGGATCAACCGATTTCGATAAGATGTGTGGGAAACAGCTCAAGGCCGTCGGCCACGGGCATCGTGTGGTTCAACGTCCATCGGCAGGCGGGGCTCGCCGGCATCACCTCATCGAAGGGAAAAGAGACACCGCCGGCTGTGCCCTTCACGTTCGGAATGCGAGCGTAAAAGAGCTGCCGGGTTGCGGTCAGCGTCAGTTCTTCGGCCAGAGACTTTGTCGGTGCGACACCCTGCACGACGATGCAGAGCTCGTGCGCCGGTGTGTCGCGCAGCGGTTCCAAGGCACCAAGGATGCCATCGCGGCCATAAACGCCGAAATGAAGCTCGTAACCGTCATCGCCGAATTTGCGCCGGACTTCCGCCTTCGCCCAATCCATCACCGCATCGACATGGGCAATCGTGTTCGGATCGCGGATACCGGCAATTCCGACATAGCGTTCGCCGACCTTGCCTGCGCCTTCAAGCTTGACCCGTATCTCGCTGGAGGGAACGAACTGGGATCCTTTGACCCTGGTGGTCCGCTCGTCCAGTTGCTCGTAATGGCAATTGGTCATGTCCAGACAGCCGCCGGCCACAAATTCATAGAACGGATTGGCCCGCTCATACATGGCATGTCCTGCAACGGAAGCTACCGTGCATCTTTGAGCAGGATGCATGGCGGTAACATCGACACCGTCCGGAGAAACGGTTCCCATAACGGTTTCCTTTCCGCCGTAGGGCTCCGCACAAAACGACGCGCATTCCATTACCTTGCCGAGCATGAAAGCCTGGTGATCTGGGTGGTCGTGAAGGAGAGCAGCAGCAGCGAAGATGGCGCTGTCGGAACTCCGCCCCCCGATGATCACGTCAGCCCCGGATCGCAGCAGATGAAGGTAGGGATCGGCACCGGCCATTGCGACAATCCGTTCGGTGGCGTCCAGCTCGGGTTCACAAAGGGGAGGGCGGCCATCGAGACCTTCCACAACCTCTCCGGAGTTCATCTTCGCCCTGACGGTTTCCCGATCGATTTCAGAGTAGAAATATCCAAGCCTGAATGGCTTCAGGCCGTGACGCTTTGCAATGCTGCGGATCATGTCGACATACATGTCGACGCGACTGTTGGTACCCGTATCCCCGGCACTACCAATCAACATCGGCACGTCGAGTTTGCGCGCCGCCAGAAGCATTTCTTCCAGATCATGCTCCTGCCATGCCTTCGGACTCGCCGAGGTGTCCGTGGCGAGTGGGACCGGACCGACATCGTCTGAGCCAGAATCGGCCGCGATGAAATCCGGTTCCTCTGATACGCCTGCGTGAAAACTCTCGGTTTTCAACGGCGCAAATCCCAAATGTCCATTGGGACAAATTATTCGAATATTTTTCATCACATCCCGTTTGCCGATTTTCTGGCAACAAGCGTAAAGGTGATGATTTTCGGGGCAACGTGTGAAATCCGCGCAATTGCGGTCCGAAAAGGTTCAATGGAAAAAATGCACGCATCGTTTGCGCGTAATCAGCGCAGACCCAGCTTCGACATCTGATGGCGCAATGCATGCCGTGTCAGCCCCAGCACCGTCGCGGCGTCACCTTTCCGCCCGTCGCATTTTTCCAGTGCCCTTTTGATCAACGATATCTGGTAAGCTTCGGTTCCCGTTTGGAAGTCCGGAAGATCTTCCTCATCGGACAATAGTTCGATCGGCTTTTGCTCGATCTCACGGGTAATGCGCGGCGGAATGTGTTTCACCAGGATCGTGTCGTTGCGTTCGAGAACAAAAAAACGTTCCAGCAGGTTTTCCAACTCACGCACGTTTCCAGGCCAGCGATGGGCAACAAAGATATCCGCGACGGCCGTTTCCCAACCCTTCACGGTGCGGTTGTAGCGCTCATTGAAACGCCTGATGAAATACTCCGTCAGTACCAGGCAGTCATCGCCGCGGTCGCGCAACGGCGGCACGTTCACCGGCGCCACTTGCAGGCGGTAGTAGAGGTCATCCCGGAACCGCCCCTCCTTGACCTGCTTGAACAGTATCTGGTTCGTCGCGCAGATAAACCGGACATCGACCTCGACATCGTTGACGGCCCCCATGCGCCGGAAACTCTTTCGGTCCAGCAGTCCGAGAAGCTTGGTCTGAGCCGCATGGTTCAGTTCTCTTATTTCGTCCAGAAACAGGGAGCCACCGTCGGCGGCGTTGATGAGACCGTTCTTTCGAAGCAGGGCACCGGCAAGGGTGCCTTTTTCCTTGCCGAACAGTTCCTGGTCGAACAGCTCCGGTGAGGTTGAGGCGCAATTGACGTCGACAAATGGCTTGCGCGCGCGGTCGGACCGTTTGTGCAGCTCCTGGGCAACAAGCCCCTTTCCGGTTCCGGTCTCGCCGTAAATCAGAACCGCGTTCACCTTGCTTCTTGCGACCTGCGTGATGAGTTGCCGTAGGTCCTTGATGGGGCGGGATTCACCAATGAATTCGCGTTCAATCATCGCCAACTTGCCGATTTGAGGATTGGTTCTGACCCTGCCGGAATTACAAGGTCTCCGGATTCCACAAGACTAGCCCGACACTTAAGCGTTGTCACGAAATGGGGCTTACCCTTGCCTTCCCTTGAATAAGCGGACTGCGAGATCGCGCTGCTCACTGATCTCTGTCACTCCGCTTTTGAGTCGTTATTAGCCGCTCATCTACGCACTCATGAACACGACCCGGAGCGGTTGCTCTCACCTATTTTCGCGGGCTGAACGATGAATGATCCTTACCTTCAATTCGCTTACCAGGACCGGAGCCAGGCACATTCCTTGGCTCGACGGTACGCTGGTCTTCTGCCAAATCACCACAAAGGTTCATTCGCTCGCGGGGCTGTGGCGCGACAAGGGCATTGCGCAAACGGCCGATGCAGCGAACAACAACCTGCTCGCGGAGGCTGTCTTCGGCAATGATGGCGCGCTGACGATCTCTGCCATCGCCATAGCGGGGGCACAGGCAACAACGGTTGCGCTTTCTCGGGCGGAAGCAAGCGTATCCATGAGCTCCGTAATCTTTCAAAACGCGAAAGATGCGGCCCAGTCGGCAGTGAACTTCACCAACACAGGCACCGTCGAAATGCTGGCGCAAGTGCAAGCCGTTGGCGATTCGGATGCGGAGGCCGATGCTGATCTTAACAGCGGCATTTACCAGCAGGTGAACGATGGCGATATTTTGACAGCGTCTGTTTTGAACTCGGGATCCCAATCGCTTGATTTCCTGGTTCGGGTGACGGCCACGGCGGATAGTGCCGACGCGTCGGCATCCATGAACCTTGGCATCTATCAGCGCTTGAGCAATGGAGACGAAGCCTACCTTTCGCTGGACAACTCGGGTTCGATCAACATTGTTGCCGAGGCCAATGCCTTCGGCAAAACCACTGCTCGGGCCGAAGCCGACAACGATGCGATTTGGCAACGTGCGAGTTCAATCGGCGCGATATCGGAACTCGAGCTGACCAATGACGGTGCACTCAACATTCAGGCCGTTGCGAATGCAGTCGGCGCCTCTCAAGTGATGGCGGGAGCTGAGGTCTCAGAAGCCCTGCAGCAGAGCGTATTCAATTCAGAGCAGGTGACGACAAACATCACTAACACCGGCGAACTGAACATAATCGCGGTAGCGCAGGCATACGGCTCGGCAACATCCGGTTACGCGGCAACTGCCTCCGCAGTGGCAGATATCGAAGAAGCCATTTATGCCTATGCAAACGGCAATGCCGGAAGCGGCGCCAACGCCGCCGCGACCTTCTCAAATACCGGCAGCCTGTCGATCGAGTTGCGCGCAACGGCGATAGCGAAAAGGACCAGCGCCTACGCCAACGCCGAGATGTCGTCGCTGGTGGAGCAATTTGCCGGCAATGCTGACACCGCGAGCGTTGTCATTACCAACAGCGGAACACTTGATGTCATCGCCGAAGCAGACGCATTTGGCCGCACGCAGGCCATCGCTGAAGTTTCCGGTGAAGATGTGGGCATTCGCCAGATAGCAGAGACGACCAACAACAACATTTCTGCGATTGCCTCAATCTCCAACAGCGGCTCACTGATAGTGTCCGGAGATGCTAATGCGCTTGCCCAGGCGCAGTCGAACGGAAATGCAACGGCGGATGCCACTTTCGAAACCGTTTTCTACCAGCATGCCGATAATGCAAACACGGCATCTGTGTCCCTGACGAACTCGTCGACACTTTCGATTTCGAACACCGCGCGGGCCGAAGCAACGGGCGCTTCCGGTGTTGCTATTGCCACTGCCGAAATTACGAATGCGATTTACCAGGAAGCCAGCGCGGATGGTGGTGCCGGCTCCCTGGCTTCCGCCTATCTGGACAATTCAGGTACTTTGGAACTGATGGCCGTGGCGAGTGCTGTCGCCAGCAGCCGTGCAACGGCGCGTGCCGAACTTGACGGAAATCCGATCGATCAGGTTGTCACGAACGGCAGTACGGCGCTTGCGGAAATCACCAACAGCAGCACTCTGTCGCTTTCAGTCGGCGCTTTCGCCGAGGCGTTCGATGCATCTGCATTTGCTTCGGCTGCGCCCGTATACCAGTCCGTCAGCGCTGTGACCGGAGGCGACGCTACGGCAAGTTTTGAAAACTCATCGAGTTTCATCATGAGGGCGGATGCCCGGGCCTTGGGACAGCACGGCGGCCAGACTACCACCAGTGCGTCGGCCAGAGCGAGTGCACATGTCCACGCCCTGACACAGTCTGTAGCCGGTGGCGGCGATCCGGCTGCAATGCTGCGATTTACCAACAGCAGCATCTTCGGCGCCTACGCAACCGCAACGGCTTCGGCAAATGCCGGAACCACTGCGAACGCTTCAACCGCGTATGCGTTTGCCTTTGGTTATGTCGGCGACGCAGGGACAGGCAAGACTGCCGACATAGACTTCAGCAATACCGGCACTTTCGAGATAATGGCGAATGCACGGCTTGCCGGAGCCGGATCGAAAGCAACCGCGCAGGCATTTGGTATTCATTATACCGCCGAGTCAATGACGGGAACGTTCGACAATTCCGGCAGCATCCGGGTTGTGGCGTCGTCGGTTCGCGTGGACAGCATCTCCGCAACGTCACCGAATACCACGGTGATCGGCACCGCGACGGCTATTGCGCTGCAGGTCGAGACCGATTCGGCCGGAGCCGATCTTGCCAACAGCGGAACGATTTCAGCCTATGCTGTGGCGAGCGTGGCGAAGGCAACTGCCGTCCGCTTTGACGATTACCTGGGCGGCGGCGCCCAGACCGCCAATTTCATCAATGACGGTGGCACCATCGAGGCGGTTACGAATGACGGTTCCACCGATATGCGCGGAACTGCCTTCAATACCGAAGGTGCCAACTATGATGTCGTTCTGGTGTGGCGCGGCACCAGCACCGACGGTTCGATATTCGGCGATGCCGAAATTGATGATGTTTCGTTCATCATCGTTGATGACGGCACAACCCGGTTTGACGGAATAGTCAACCCGGACGATGTCAACGAAGGCTTTCTCTATATTTTTAACGACGGCAAGTTGGCTCTCGCCAACAATGCGGACCTTGGCCCGTCACAAGTCAATGTCAACGAGTTCGAGGTCAGATCCCGCGGTACACTCGGGATCGAGATTGATCCGCTTGCCGCCGCATCTATCGATGCCAACACGGCCTCTCTGGACGGGACCATCATGGTTTCTGCAGTTGCCGGTCTCTATGCCGACACCCAGACCTATGATGATGTCATCGACGCGGGAACGCTTACCGGTACCTTTGATGTGGAGACGACCAATTCCGCGTTGCTGGACCTGAGCGTTCACTATGATGGCAACACGGTCGATCTTGCCGTCAACAGAACCGCGTTCAACGCGGTCGCGGGTTTGACGGCGAACCAGCTGGCCATCGCGGGAGGCATAGAATCCACTTATTCCACGGCTCTATCGGGCGACTATGGTGGTCTGGTCGCAGAGCTTTTCACGCTCGGCAGCGGCGATTACGCCGATGCGCTGGACCAGCTGTCGGGGTCGGAATATGCCGGGGTGCTTCAGGCGGCGGCCGGCTCATTCAACCAGTTCCTGGATGCCGTCAACCGGCGCGCGGACGCGTCGAGAAGCGGCGGGCCTTCAACAAACGCATCTCCTGAGACGCCGCTTGTCAGTGGTGCGGAAAACGCCGAGCGCGGCAATGTGTGGGCATATGCAGGCGGCAGTTGGGCAAGTCAGGACGGTGACGGCAACTCTCAGGGTTACACACACAGCGCGGCTTTGGCTCTCTTCGGCGTCGATGCCCAGGTCAGCGATCAGCTGCTGATCGGTCTGGCGGGCGGGATCTACACGCCAGGCGATCTCAAGTTCGACAATGGCAACCGGGTGGACCAGGACAATGGCTATCAGGTTGGCGCTTATGCGCAATACGATACCGGGCAATACTATCTTCGCGGCTTTGCCGGCTACGGCGCTTGGAACGCCACTTCGTCGCGCAGTGTGTCCGCTGGTTCGTACTCCGGCAACAACTCCGCCAGCTTCGACGTGAGCGCATGGAACATTACCGGGGAAGGCGGTTACGATTTCGATTTCGGGACCCATGTCATCACCCCCTACGGCGGATTGTCCTACACATATGCAAGCCTGGACGACTATTCCGAAAGCGGGTCCGATGCCTCGGCGCTCAGCGGCGACGGCGGAGGCGGACAGCTGGACGGTTATCTCGGCTTGCGCCTGTCAGGCATGGCTTTCAGCTCCGACACTTTCTCGCTGATGCCGCAGGCCGCGGCTGGTGTCGTGCATAATTTTTCTGATGAAGCGGAAGTGACCAATACACTGATCTCGGCGCCGGCCGGGACGTCATTCACGGTTCTCGCGCCGCAACAGGAGACCGCCGCCTTCCTTGATGTGGGGGCAACCATGTTCATCAAATCGAACGCACAACTCAGCATGAGTTACCTCGGTGAATACGGTGCCTCGCATCAGGAGCACGGCGGCTTCCTCAAGTTCAAAGTGAACTTCTGATCATGCCGGAACCGAAATTCTCGAGAGCGGGTATTCGCAATGTCCTGTCTTCTGTTCAACGGCGAGGCTTCATCTCGGCGCGCCAGAAGAAGTTGTTGTCTTTGACGATTTCGTTGGACGCGGTTTTTTTTGAAATCAAGGAAGTGAGAGATCGTTTTATGATGTGCAAGATTGCAATCCATCTGCTCTGGGCGACATTGGCCTTGGGGTTGGCGGGTGTTGCAGAGACAGAAGCGGCAACGCGCATTCAAAAGGAATTTGGCAAGTGGCTGGTGGCCTGCGTCGAACCAGATGATGCCAGGAACCGCTGCACGCTTTCGCAGACATTTCATGGCGTCAATCAAAGCAACAAGAACCGGGTCTTTGTTTTCTCCTGGGCCGTGTCGACCAATGACGAGGGCGTGGAGAATGCTTCATTGCGGACACCGCTCGGTGTCGGCCTCGATGACAAACTGACCGTCGCCTTTCCCGACACCGATCCGGTTGTGGTCGAATTCGATGTCTGCAACCGGCGAGGATGTTTTGGAGAATACCCGTTCGACAGTGCCTGGTCGCGGGCGCTGAAACGCAACGAAACGGTCCATGTAAGCTACATTTTCCGAAACGGCCGCGAAGTCTCGCTCGATGTCGATCTTCTGGGTTTCAGCGACGCCTACGCCTTCTACAAGCAACAACTCTCCCAATAAGAATGCAAATCGCGGGTGCGGCTGCTGATCATCCGGTCGACCCGCCAGGAAAAGTTACATGACACACCCCAATTCACGCGCATCGCACCGTCTTTCAAGTGACATCGCGGCCGGCTCGCAAGGGCGTCAGCAGTCCGTTCAGCCGGTTCCCTTGCAGTCGGTTCTGCGGCAAATCGCCGACCTTTATGCCGCTGGCCGGCTGTCACAAGCACACCAGCTTTGTCTGCAGGTTATCCGGCAGCGGCCTCGTCTTGCCGATGCTCACAGCATGCTTGGGGTCATTCTCGCCGGACTGGGCAAGACTTCCGAAGCGTGCAAGGCGCTGAAAGATGCGATCCGGTTCGATCCTCGGTGCCACTATTACTCCAATCTCGGCGAGCTGGAGCGCAAGAACGGAAAGCATTTTGCTGCCATGGTTGCCCTCGAAAAAGCCATTGAAATCGACGAGACTTACCCTCAGGCCTTCAACAATCTGGGTATCGTCCATTTCGAGAGGGGAGAATTCGACAAGGCTATCGATTGCTACAAGAAATGTATCGAGCTGCAACCCGAATACCCCGAAGCTCACAACAACATCGCTAACGCCTACAGGGCAACCGGTGCTCTAACGGAGGCCATGGCTCACTACGATCAGGCGGTGGAACTGCGCGAGAATTATCCGGAAGCCTACAACAACATGGGATCGGCGTTGCGTGCGCAAGAACGCTTCGAAGAAGCCGAATTCTGCTATCGCAAGGCGATTGCATTGAAGCCCGACTATGGGGAAGCGGCCAACAACCTGGCTGTCCAATTTATCGGGCTCGAAATGTATGACGAAGCACTGAGGGTTCTGGACGACGCCCTGAAGTCGGGCCTGCGCACGGTTTCACTGCTTCTGTCTGTGGGCAGGGCACAGATGCAAAAGAGCAACTTCGAACTGGCCAGAAAGGCCTGTGAACTTGCGCTGGAGGACGAGGCGGACAGCGCTGCCGCTTACACGCTCCTGGGTCAGGTCGACCATGAGCTGGATCTATTTGAAAAAGCTCTGAGAAATTTCGAACGTGCCATCGAAATAGATCCGGAATATGCGGAAGCGCGGAATTTTTATGGCATTGCGCTGAAATCGCTTGGCCGGTTCGATGAAGCACGAGAGCAGTTTGAAATGACGCTGGAAGATAATCCCTCCGCGCATGGGACCTATTCCAATATCGCAGATCTGGTGAGGTTTGGCGACTATCCCCATTTCGTTGATCGGATGGAGGAAATCTTCAAGGAAGCGGAGAATCCGGATTCAGACCGTTACATGGGTCTGCATTTTGCACTCGGTAAAGCTTATGACGATCTCGATCGTTACGAGGAAGCTTTCGAACATTTTTCAACGGGAGCGAATATGAAGCGGGCTCGTCTTGACTACGATGAACCCGCCATTGCCAACTTTTTCGACGAGATCAAGAACACGTTTGACGCTGATTACTTCGCCAATCTGCCCTTCGAAGGCGATCCGACCGAGTTACCGGTTTTTATCATCGGGATGCCGCGCTCGGGCAGTACGCTTGCGGAGCAGATCATCTCGTCACATCCGGGGGCACTCGGGGCCGGTGAGATCAAGACATTCAGCCACGCCCTTGGCGGGTTGCGGAGCCGCTTTCCGACCCTGCCCAAATTTCCTGCGATGGTCGGCAGGATGAAACCGGGTCATTTCCGGAGCGTAGCCGACCACTACTTGTCTTACCTCGGGAACCTGCTGACTGACGAAATTTGCGCTACCGACAAGTTGCTGACGAACTACTATTTCGTCGGTCTTCTCTCGACGCTTTTCCCGAAGGCCAGGTTCATTCACACAAGACGAAATCCGGTCGACACGTGCCTTTCCGCCTACACCAAGCTGTTCAAAGACGATATGCCCTACAGCTATGATCTTGGTGAGCTGGGGCGGTATTACCGCATGTATGAAGACCTGATGGCGCATTGGCATCGCGTACTTCCGGAGGGTGTCATGATCGACGCGGTTTATGAAGAGGTCGTCGCCGATACGGAAAATCAGGCAAAGCGCCTGATCGCCCATTGCGGATTGGAATGGGACGATGCCTGCCTTGACTTTCACAAGTCGAAGCGGCCAGTGAAGACGGCAAGCGTTGCCCAGGTGCGCAAGCCGGTCTATCGGTCTTCGGTCGACCGGTGGAGATGCTATGAAACCCAGCTTCAGCCGCTCGTTGAAGCTCTGGATTACCAAGCTGACTAGTCGAAACGCTCTGCGGGTATAACCGGGCTTCTTATCCGCGGAGCCTTTGCTGATGGAACGGGTGCTGATGACGACGGCCAAATTTTCAGGTCAGGGCCTCATCAACCAGAGTTTTGGAAACACTTTGCATGCAGTTGGCAAAAAAGATCTTTGTCGCCTTCATCGCGCGAATGGCAGCTTTGTGAAGTTCGTGCGATGGAACCAAACCGTGCAGTCAAACTGTACACTGCGTGTCGGAGTTGCCAACGCCTGCTCTGGACGCGATTGAGAAATCGATCGAGCTGAAGATCTTGGTAACGCTGTGTATTGAACCCCCGAATCAAAAGTTCAAGTAATTCCAACCTGTTAGCTCTATTTGGTGAAGGTGCTGCAATAGCTCTGTGCAAGTCTAGGGGCGAATTCACTAGCTAGAACAATAGCTTACGTAGGCTTATGGTAGCGGAGGAGGGACTCGAACCCCCGACACGCGGATTATGATTCCGCTGCTCTAACCACCTGAGCTACTCCGCCATCTGCGCGATCAGGCTTGGGCGCCCGCGCGATGTGGGGTGCTTATAGTGAGGCTGCGGGCAGGCGTCAAGCGCAGAATGAGCGTCTGCCCGCATTCTTTTTTGTTTGTTCTCAAGCGGCAGAAACCGGGCTTTCCGCCTGTGGAAAATCGATGGCCCAGGTGCCGGAGCGTTCGGTCTTGTGGATCCAGCCGCCGCCCAGAACGCGAGCGGTTTCGTCGTCGCTGTCGAAGAAAACGCAAGCCTGTCCCGGGGCAACGCCGGTCTCGCCATTTGCAAGGTCGACAAAGGCCTTGCCATTCAGAATGCGAAGTGTTGCCGGTGCCGGCGGGCGGGTGGACCTGACCTTGGCAAAGACGTCGATCTCATCGCCTTCATCAAGCGGCTGATCGCCGATCCAGTTCATTTCCCGAAGCAGGATCGTTCTCGTTGCCAGTGCTTCACGTGGGCCGACGATCACCCGGCGGGTTTCCGGGTCCAGGCGAACGACATAAAGCGGTTCGCCGGTGGCAACACCGATGCCGCGGCGCTGACCGATGGTGAAATGGATAATGCCGTCATGTTTGCCCAGAACGCGGCCGTCCATATGCACGATGTCTCCGGGCTCGGCCGCATTGGGCCGAAGTTTGCGGATGACCTCGGCATAGTCGCCATTTGGCACGAAGCAAATGTCCTGGCTGTCCGGCTTGTTGGCGACAGACAGGCCGAACTCGGCGGCCAGTTCGCGCACCTTGGCCTTGGGCATGCCGCCCAAAGGAAAGCGGACAAAGTCCAGTTGCTCCTGCGTCGTGGCGAACAGGAAGTAGCTCTGGTCACGATCGAGATCGGCCGGACGATAGAGCGCGCGCTTGTTGCCCATCTGCGCGGAGCGAACGTAATGACCGGTGGCAAGCGCGTCGGCCCCAAGGTCCCTGGCTGTTTTCAGCAGGTCGGTGAATTTGACCGTCTGGTTGCAGGACACGCAGGGGATCGGCGTTTCGCCGGCAATGTAGCTGTCGGCGAAACGGTCCATCACCTGTTCCTTGAAACGGCTTTCGTAATCCAGCACGTAATGTGGAATTCCGATTTTTTCCGCGGCCCGCCTCGCGTCATGAATATCGACACCGGCACAGCACGACTTGGCTTTGCTGACTGCCGCGCCGTGGTCGTAAAGCTGCAGGGTGACACCGATAACATCATACCCTTGGGCATGCATCATGGCCGCGACGACCGAACTGTCGACGCCACCGGACATGGCGACAACAACGCGCGTGTCTTCCGGGCGGCCGGGCAAATCCAGACTGTTTCGCATGAACTACTCTTCCAGAAGTCTTTCGTGACCGGCGCGGCGGAGCGCAATGACGCTCAAGCGCTTGAATTTTGAAGCCTGTCGAACATGAAGTCGTGCAAGCTCAAGTACAGGCGCGCCGGTTCCCGTCTTTTCAAAGTTGGCGGCACTATACAGACAAGCATCGCTGATGCCAATTGCTTGCAGTCACAGGATCTGAGCGATCTTTATCAAGTGGACGCTGGTGGTGCATCACTTGCCGCGTACTGCTGGAAGTGACCGCATCCGAAGGCCGTCACCTAGCCTGGCGGAGACAGGAGCAAACATCAATGTCTCGATGAAATTGGGGCAGTTCTGAGGTGTCGGGCAGCTCTGAAAAGTTAAGCATGTTTACCATGGCATCTTGTTAAGTGATTGAATGTTTACTAAAGTTTCCGTTGCGGAAGTATGGAATGTGTTTCAAAATGGGGCGTATTTTCAGGTGAGGCATTGTTATGCATGTAAGCCTTGTCGAAACCACAGATCAGCTTCGGGCGTTTGAAAGCGCCTGGTGTGAAGTTTATCGGCTGGATCCTGAGAGTCAGTTCTTCCTGTCCTGGTGGTGGCTTACCGATTTTCTGAGCAAGACGGATGATGGTTGGGTCGTGCTGGTTGCCACGCCTGAAGGCGCGGCCGCTCCGGTGGCCTTCTTTCCCCTCAGGCTGAAGCTGAAGAAGCGGCGAAAGAGTGGGCAGTTTATCAACGGTTTCAACATGGCCGGCAATTACGCTGCCGATTATACCGGCTTTCTTTGCCTTCCAGATTATGAGGATCAGGCGATCCCTGCCTTCGCAGAGCATCTCATGACGATGCCCTGGGCCTTTCTCAAGCTCGAATATCTGCGGGCGTCCGGCAGGCGCAAGGAACTGTTCCTTGAGGCATTTTCAAAAAAGACCTTCCGCATCCAGTCCGTTGAGCGACTCAACGAAATCGACAACGTCAATAATCTCATATGTCCCTACGTCGATCTTCCAGGCACTTTCGAGGCCTATTTGTCAGAGCGGCTCAGCGCAAATTCGCGCCAGAAGCTGCGGCGCCTTCTGCGTAAGGTCGATGCAGACGAGGGCTATCGCATTACCCACGCGGATGCAGACACGATCGGCCGTGACATCGAAATTCTCCTTGATTTCTGGCAGGCACAATGGGGAGAGCGCAAGGGCGCGCGGCTGGACAAGATGGTCGGCAACAATCGCATCGTGCTGCAGGGCGGGTTCGATATGGGGCATTTGTACATGCCGATGCTCTGGAAGGGAGAAGATCCCGTTGCGGTGTTGGGCAGTTTTCTGGACCATGAGAAGAAGACGGTTTTGTTCATGATCGCGGGCCGCGATCAGTCGTTCAATGACATTCCCAGCGGACTCGTGTTGCACGCTCATAGTATTCGCCACGCAATAGAACTCGGTTTTGAGACTTACGACTTTCTGCGGGGCAACGAGCGTTACAAGTATTCCTTCGGTTGCAACGAGGTTCTCATCGACTGCATCAACATAACGACCAGAAGCGGTGTCAATCTGGGCGACCGGCTTGCCGAGCAGTCAGTCCCGGCAGTTTTCAATCAGGCAACGCAGCTTCACAAGCAGCATCTCCGCGAAGAGGCGGAAACCGGCTATCGTCAGATCCTGGCTACCGTCCCGCAACATGCCGGTGCGCTTTACGGCTTGGGGCAGCTGCTGGCTGCAAATGAAGATCACGCCGGCGCGTGCCGGCAATTCGAGGCGCTCACAGCCTTGCAACCGGGCAAGGTCAGGGCATGGCTGAGGTTGGCACAAGTGCGTCAGCAGTTACCGGAATTGGATGCCGCCTGTGACGCCTACCGCCGGGTGATTGCCATTGAGCCCGGACTGATCTCAGCGCATTTCGGGCTTGCAAAGTGCCTTGCTGACATGGGGAAGGCGAGTGAAGCGGTCGAAGAGCTGCATGCGATCATGCGCCTGCCGCTGCGCAGCGACACGGATCGAAGAATTGCGGCGGAGGCCACGAAGTTGTTGAGCGTGTTGAAGCCGGGTCTTGTCTCCAGTCATCCGCTTTTGCAGCCGGTCTCTTCAGCAGATCAGTCTCCGGCGATTGTTCTTCGGAACAAGATGAGCACCTGCGTATCTCCGAAACCACCGCAAAAGTGAGCTTCCAACCGTGTTGCCTCAGGTTGGCTGGTCCAGGCGAAGTCGTGTTCTTTCCGTCCAGATCGTGCTCGCAGATTGCCGTCGGCAACAATCCCCCTGAAGGCCGGAATCGATTGCCGCATCGGCAAAGGTTGCCGCCCTGTTGACTGGATTTTCCGAGGTCTTTTCCGGAAAACATAATAATAAACAACATCTTACTCTTCTTGATCGAGTTGGCCCGAAGCTTGCTTTCCTTTGGTTTGATGAAATGTGTCCGCGAGGGGCGGGCAAATAACCGGGGGCGCCAGTGCTGCCATTTGGATTGATAACCGATGTTTCCGCCGGGGCTTTGGCCGCCGGTGCCGGCAACGCCCAAAGCGCCGCCCAGGCGTCCGGAGGCCTCGGGGCGAAGTCTGCTTTTGCCGATGAGCTCAATGCGCTCGAGGACGGGAACGTTGAAAGCGTCGCTCTTGACGGATTGAGCGGTGATGCCGGACTTTCCGAGGCAGGCGTGCAGCAGGCCGAAGCTGACATTCAGAGCGAGGCGTCGCCGTCAGAAGCTGGTGAGCCAATAATAGCTGCCGTCCCGCCTCAGGTCAGCAAGGTGGTTTCAGAATTCAGCGGCGACATAGATTTTGCTCATGCGGGACAGAAGACGGAAGACGCAAATAAGCAATCCGAGGCGCCGCTGCCGGATATGGGTACGAAGAATGGCGGTTCGGGATCGGGCGAAGGAGCATTGCCTGGTGTTGCCACAGCTCCGGCTGTGGATGATGGTGTGGCAAGCACCCAGCCAGTGAGCGGTCAGGCGCAAGCCACCCCCTTGAGCGAGCCTTCTGCAAAGGCTGTTTCCGAATCTCAGGATCAGGCGTTGCCTGGAGGGTCCGTCAAGCCCACGCTTGCCGAAAGAGCTCCCGCCCATATGAACGTGGCAGGAGAGGTTGGTCAGGCTGAAGCCGAGCAAAGTCCGGTCCCGGCAAATGGCAATGATGATTCCACGGACGCGGAATTGACCGTGAAGGCTGCGGGTGGAGTTGAGGCCTCTGCAACGGCCGCCGCCATGGCTGCGGGTGATGGCATTGAGAGCGCTTCTGCCGGTGCCGCCGCGAAGTCAACGCCAGCTGTTGCGCGCCGGTGGCAAAGCGAGTTGCCGCAGGAGTTTCGCGCTCCTGCACCTCGTTCCGGGCAGGCCTCGGAGCAGAAAGGTGCTGACTTTGGTTCAGCTTTGGCAAACGTGTCCTCAGCCAAGGTTTCCGAAGTCGCGCCGGCGGCAATGAACGGGTCGAATATTCCGGGAAATGCCTCCGCTCACGCGGCTCAAATTTCCCCGGTCGGAGGAGCTGAAGAAGCGGCCGGTCCGCTGGAACCTGCTGTCGTTGATGACGGCGCAAAGGTGGAAGGTGGATCGCAGACCGCTCCGGTGGCAGAAGACACTGCTTTGAAGGTTCAGGGCGAGGCTGCCACCGTGACGGTGGCTGCAGGGGCGCGAGCGACGACAGCAGCAAGCGGTAGCACGCCCGGCGGCGAAGTCGCGGCCGGGCAGTCGCCAGCCGCACCTCCTTCCGGTTCGGTAAGTTCGGAAGTGCCGGCGTCGCCTGAACCTGTTGCCGAGGAGGTCGCTCTCGCTTCAGGCAAGCAGGCTTCGGCAACGGGTGCTGATGTTTCCGATGCGGCCAAGCGCGATCATTCTGCAGGTGTTGATCCTTCGCTAGAGCGCCCTGGTCAGTCGATAGCCAGGGGAAGTGGAACTGCTGCGCCGATCGTCAATGCTGTCCTGGCTTCCCAGATGATGGTTGACGATTACGACATCACCACCAGTCTGACGGACGTCAGCGTGACCGGTGAAGGGGCTGCCGCCGTGCGTGGCGGCGATCTGACGGGTGCTGTACGAACAGAGAGCCTCCAGGCACCCAGCCAGGCGCAATCAGGTCAGGCCGCCTCTCAGGTAGCCGCGGAAATCGCCCGCAATCTGAAAAATGGCCAGACCAGGTTCCAGATGCGGTTCGATCCGCCGGAGTTGGGCCGCGTCGAGGTTAATATGAAAGTCGCCTCCGACGGCAGTGTTCAGGCCCACCTGATAGTGGAACGGCCCGAAACGCTCGACATGTTCCTGCGCGATCAGCGCGGGCTTGAGCGCGCGCTGGAGGCCGCCGGACTGAACACCAGTTCCAGCGATCTTCAGTTTTCTCTGAAGCAGGAAGGTGGCGGTGACTTTGCTTCAGGTGAGGGCGCGCAGGACCAATCGTCCGGCGACGCCCGAGGTGAAGGTAATGCGGATGCCATGGAAGGTGATCCGGTGGATGAAGACATTGTTCGTTTGACGCTGGCAGAGCAGCGCGGCGGTCTGGATTTCAAGGTTTAAGCCGGCCAGGCGGCCGTTTCGGGAGTGATGAAATGACCACGGTTTCTTCCAGTACGGGAGCAAATGCGCAGAGTGCCAGTTCCACCAGCCAGTCGGGGCTGATGGCGAATTACGAGCTGTTTCTGAGTATTTTGACCACGCAGATCCAGAACCAGGATCCGCTCGATCCCATGGACTCGGCCGAATACACAGGTCAGCTTGTGCAATATTCAAATGTCGAGCAATCCATCCAGCAGAACAGGAATCTGGAAAGCATCATTGCTTCGCTGAAAAGCAGCCAGAGCCTGAGTTACGTCAGCTATATCGGTAATGAAGTCAAAGCAGATGCATCGACGACAACGCTGTCCGGCAGCAAGGCGACCTGGAACTACGAGATCAGTGAAGAGGCGAGCGGGACGTTCGAGATCCGCAACTCAAGTGGTGCCATTGTTTACAGCGGGGAAACCAATCTGGCTGCCGGCAAGGGTAAATTCGAGTGGAACGGAGAAACGGATTCCGGCGGCCAGGCTGTTGACGGACTGTATTCGATCTCCTTCGACGTCAAAGATGCGTCCAGTCGCCCGGAAAAGGTGAAAACGGAACTCACCGGTGTCGTCGAGAGTGTCGATTGGTCCGGCGGTGAGGCAATCCTGAAAGTAGGAAGCCAGGATATTCCCGTTACTTCGGTAATTTCGGTATCGAAGCCGAGTTAAAGGTCGCCACCTACAAAAGGTCGAGTGTTAAGAGGTCTGGTGCCAACAGGTGCCAGGCCTTTTTCCTTTGAAGGCATCAAAAGCGTCTTGATGGCACTCCAGGAGTTCCTATGTCGGCTTAAAGAAATGAGTGAGAAGGGCGGGCCGACTATCCGTAAATTGCGCGATGCCACCGTTATGCCTCGCAATTTGCATCACTGCGTTTTTATGGTTAACAAATTCATATATTGGAGTTAATAATTTTAGTGTTCTTCTTGAAGAAGTCCTAAATATCATTCACTAAATTTAGATTTTATAGTTAATAAAAACACAACTTTGCTTTAGTCGTTTGTTAAGCGTCGTCATGTAGTCTCAGTTCAACCTTGGTCATGGTTAGTGTGAGAGTACAATGACCGAACAGATTCGTTCGCGAGTAAAATATGTCATCGGGCCGGATGGAAGTCCGCTTACCATTGCGGATTTGCCCCCGACTTCGACGAAAAGATGGGTGATCCGTCGTAAGGCGGAAGTGGTGGCTGCGGTCCGTGGTGGGTTGTTGTCCCTTGAGGAGGCTTGTCAGAGATATACTCTGACTGTCGAGGAATTTCTTTCCTGGCAAAGCTCGATTGAAAAACACGGCCTGGCCGGTTTGAGGGCAACCCGCATCCAGCAGTACCGGAATTGATCCGGTAGCACCTGAAAATCGAGTGCATGTCAAATGCGCGTGAAAGGTCGGCATTGCCGGCCTTTTTTTATGCTTGTGTTTCCCGGGAAATTTAAGCTGGTTCGAGCCTGATTGAACCTGTTGCGATTGGGTCCGGTGATTTGTGACCGAACCAAGGCCAAAAACGGGCCGTTGCAAATCGACTTCGTGTCGAAACTTATCCAGAAGTTAATGAGGTAGGCAGTTTTTCCCCACTTCAGTTGCATTTTGCGTCTGGCGAATTCGCGGAATTCCGCCATTGCACGCCAAGGGGTTAATGAGTGTTAACGACTTGTTAACCTTCTGGGCGGCAAATTTTGCCCATCAAGGGCATGGCATGTCGAGCCGACTCCAATAATAACGGCTTGTGCATGTTGCAGATGCGGGCGGGCATTCGTGAACGGACTTATTGAATTCATTAAAACTCTTGGACCAGCGCGCGTCGCGGCGATGGGGGCGGTTGCCGCCATCCTGGTGGGTGTGTTTGCGTTCATTATCTTTCGTGTAACTGCTCCGCAAATGACAACGCTCTACAATGAGCTGACACTGGAAGACTCCGCGGCAATCGTCTCCCAACTTGAAAGCCAGGGCGTTCAGTTCGAACTGGCCCGCCAGGGTGCGTCGATCCTTGTTCCAAACGAGCAGGTCGCGCGACTGCGCATGCAGCTGGCTGCTGAAGGACTGCCGACGGGTGGATCCATCGGATACGAGATTTTCGACCGGTCGGATACGCTTGGCGCAACGAGTTTTGTGCAGAACATCAACCATTTGCGTGCGATGGAAGGCGAACTGTCTCGTACAATCGGCTCACTGGATCGTATTCGCGGTGCCCGTGTGCACCTCGTTATCCCTGAACGGCAATTGTTTCAGCGTGACCGCCGTCCGCCTTCAGCCTCCATTGTTCTGAATGTGCGTGGAGCACTCGGGCCAGGAGAAATTCGTGCCGTTCAGCATCTCGTTGCAACAGCCGTGGACGGACTTGACCCTGAGCGGGTCTCAATTGTCGATGAAAGTGGTCGCCTGCTGGCCTCGGGAGCAGGTGGAGATGAAGAAGGACTTGTCTCCGCGTCTCTTCAGGAGCGGACGGTGGAAGTCGAAAGCCGTCTTCGCAACCAGGTCGAGGAAATTCTGAATTCTGTGGTCGGTCCTGGCCGTGCACGCGTTCGGGTCAATGCCGAAGTCGACTACAATCGCTTGACGGAGACCACTGAGACTTTCGATCCGGAAGGGCAGGTTGTGCGCTCGACGCAGACAAAGGAGGAGGCGTCTTCCGCCACAAGCCGCAATGCGCAGGTCACTGTAGGGAACGAGCTGCCGAATGCGGGAGCGCAAAATGGAGGCGGTGGTGATCGCGACACCGCTTCGCTTACCGAGGAAGTTGTCAACTACGAGATCTCCCGCTCCACCCGGACCGAAGTAGTGGAGGCCGGGCAGGTCAAGCGCCTTTCCGTTGCCGTTCTGGTCGACGGTACTTATCAGCCGAACGACAATGGAGATGTTGTCTACACGCCCCGGTCTCAAGAGACACTTGACCGGATTTCCGTTCTGGTGCGCTCGGCAGTCGGTTTTGATCAGAACCGCGGCGATGTCGTGGAAGTCGTCAACCTGCAATTCGCCTTGCCGCCGCAGGAAGATGTCCTGACAGAGGGCAACGGCCTGTTCGATTTCACGCGGGATGACATCATTCGGTTTGCCGAGCTCGGAGTTCTGTTCCTGATTGCGCTCCTTCTGCTTCTGTTCGTTGTCCGCCCGCTGCTGCGCCGGATCGTAACTCCGGAAGAAAAACAGCCGCAGGAGCTGATGATTGGTCCGGACGGTACGCTGGTTGTCGAGACTGAAGTGCCACAGGAAGAAGTTGAAGAGGATGAGTTCGTGATCGAGTGGCTGGAGCAGGCCAAACACGAAGGTGCAATGCAGGCGAGTTCGATCGCCAAAGTGGGCGACATGATCAAGGATCATCCGACAGAAGCTGTCACGATCGTTCGCGGCTGGCTGGATGAGCAGGCAGCCTGATGGCAAGTGATCAACTTCAACAGCAGCTCAAGGTTAGTGCCGACGAGGAAGACCGTGAGCTGAAAGGCGCCGAGAGGGCAGCGGTTCTGCTGCTAGCGCTCGGAGAATCCCACGGCGCACCGATCTGGCAGAAACTGGATGAGATCGAAGTGCGGCAGGTCTCTGCAGCCATGGCCAATCTGGGTCCGGTCACACCGAACATGCTCGAAGACCTCTTCAAGGATTTTGTCCGCAGGGTCAGCTCCAGAGGGGCCCTGACGGGTAACGTCGATGCGACCGAGCGGTTGCTGACCAGCTTCCTTCCGGGTGAAAAAGTATCCATCATCATGGAAGAGATCCGTGGCCCCGCCGGTCGCAACATGTGGGAAAAGCTCTCCAATGTTCAGGAAAACGTACTCGCCAACTATCTGAAGAACGAATATCCGCAAACCGTTGCGGTTGTTCTGTCGAAGATCAATTCGGACCACGCGGCGCGGGTGCTTGGCATTCTGCCTGAGGAACTGGCACTGGAAGTTGTCAGCCGCATGCTGCGTATGGATGCGGTGCAGAAGGAAGTCCTGGAAAAGGTCGAACAGACGCTTCGTGTCGAGTTCATGTCGAACCTGACCAACACGTCGCGCCGGGACAGCCATGAAATGATGGCGGACATCTTCAACAATTTCGACCGTCAGACCGAAGCCCGCTTCCTGGCAGCACTGGAAGAAGACAACCGCGAAGCCGCGGATCGCATCAAGACGCTGATGTTCACCTTCGACGATCTGTTGAAGCTGGATGCGGCGAGCTGCCAGACCCTGTTGCGGCACGTCGAGAAAGATCAGCTGGCAATTGCTCTCAAGGGTTCTACGGATACCGCCCGGGAGTTCTTCTTCGGCAATATGTCGTCGCGGGCGGCCAAGCTGCTGGAAGACGACATGGACGCACTCGGCCCTGTCCGGTTGCGAGATGTTGATGAGGCCCAGACCGGCATGGTGAACAAGGCAAAGGACCTTGCCGCCAAAGGCGAGATCATGATCTCCAAGTCCAAGGGCGAGGATGAAATTATTTACTGATGCGGCAGACGGCAGGCACTTACAACAGCATGGGCAGCATGAATAACCCGTCCAAATTTCTGTTCAATATCGACTTTTCCGAACCGGAAGAGCCTGAAATCGTGGCGCCGCCAGAGCCGGAAATTCCGATGATCCCGGTGGCTGATCACGAAAAACTTCTGGCCGATGCCCGGGCTCAGGCTTTCGAGGAAGGCCGGGTCAAGGCGCTGCAGGACCTGCAGACCAAGCAGGAAACATTGCTGACTGCCGAGGTTGGCCGCCTCGTTGAAGCAGTCGGGCAGGTGGTGCAGACACTGGACGATCAGCAGGCTTTGCGTGAACAGGACGCCATCAGCCTCGCATTTCTTGTGGCTAGACGCCTTTGTGCCCATCTGATTGCCCGTCAGCCGCTGGCCGAAACGGTGGCATTGGTGTCAGAATGCCTTGGGCCACTGCGTAAGGCTCCGCATCTGGTGATCCGCGTCGCTGAAAGGGATATCGAGGCTCTTAAGGCCCAGGTCGACCCGATTGTTCACGAGAAAGGCTTTGAGGGCCGGCTCGTGATCCTGGGTGAACCTGATATCGATCGAGGCGATTGCCATATCGAGTGGGCCGACGGCGGCATCAAGCGTGACCGGAAAGCGCTCGAAGGTGAAATCGACAACAGCATCAGAGCCTATCTGCGCGCACGCGAAACCGCTGGACAGGCAAAAGTGTCCGACACGTCGGCGGAGAAGGATACTGACGTATGAGTGACGAACAAGACACCAATATCCCGTTGGATGAGCTTGAAGCGCCCCAGCGAGCTCTGGACGATGGTGAGATTCAGGCCCCACAGTCTGCTGCGGATCTGGAAGCCGTTTTTGATGTACCGGTTCGCATATCGGCTGTGCTCGGGCATTCCAAAATGCATGTCTCCGATCTTTTGAAACTGGCTTCCGGCACCGTCCTGGAACTCGACCGGAAGGTTGGTGAGGCCATTGATATTTACGTGAATGACCGGCTTGTCGCCCGTGGTGAGGTTGTCCTTGTGGAGGACAAGCTCGGTGTGACGATGACGGAAATCATCAAGACCGACCGATAGGGAAGGGAAGAGATGCGACTGTTAATTGTCGGGACCCTGGGCGGCCAGCTGACAACAGCGTCAAAGATCGCGATGCAGGGCGGCGCACAGGTCACCCATGCGGAAGACGTGGAAGGTGCCTTGAGAGTCCTACGCTCCGGCCGTGGGGCGGACCTGATGATGGTCGAAGTCCACCTGGACATTGCGGGTCTTATTGCCAAGCTCCAGAACGAACGAGTTCATGTGCCCGTGGTTGCCTGTGGTGTCGAGACGGATGCCCAGGCTGCTGTCTCTGCCATTCGGGCAGGCGCGAAGGAATACATCCCGCTTCCTCCCGATCCCGAGATGATCGCAGCCGTCCTGGCTGCGGTTGCCCAGGAACGGGGAGATCTGATCTATCGCGACGAAGCCATGGCGACAGTCGTCAAGCTGGCAGAACAGGTTGCTCCTTCGGAAGCCTCGGTCCTGATCACCGGTGAATCTGGAACCGGTAAGGAAGTCATCGCCCGCCACGTCCACAATTGTTCCAACCGTGCGTCGAAACCCTTCATTTCGATCAATTGCGCGGCGATCCCGGAACATCTGCTGGAATCGGAACTGTTCGGACATGAAAAAGGTGCCTTTACCGGTGCCGTGGCGCGCCGGATCGGAAAGTTCGAGGAAGCCGACGGCGGCACGCTGCTCCTGGACGAGATTTCGGAAATGGATGTGCGCCTGCAGGCCAAGCTTTTGCGGGCGATTCAGGAACGCGTGATCGACCGGGTCGGCGGCACCCGGCCCGTTCCGGTCAATATCCGTATTCTTGCTACGTCGAACCGGGATCTGGCGGAAAGTGTTCGCCAGGGGCAGTTCCGGGAAGATCTTCTGTTCCGCCTGAATGTCGTGAACCTGAAGCTGCCGGCCCTGCGAGAGCGTCCCGCAGACATCATGGAACTCGCCCAGTTCTTCACCAATCACTACTCCGAAGCAAATGGGGTGCCGGTGAGGCCACTTTCCGTGGAGGCGCGTCAGGCCCTGATGGCGAACCCCTGGCCAGGTAACGTGCGTGAACTGGAAAACACCATGCACCGGGCCATTCTTCTGGCGTCCGGCGGCGAAATCGGTGTCGAGGCGATCCGCATGCCGGACGGGACACCCTTGTCCATTTCCAGAGGGCCTGCTGAAAAAGCGGCTCAGGCAGCTGAAGCCGTTACGCGTTCCTTTGTGGGAAGAACGGTCGCCGACGTCGAGCGGGACCTGATCCTGGACACTCTCGACCATTGCCTGGGCAACCGTACGCATGCGGCAAAAATTCTGGGTATCTCCATCCGCACGCTGCGCAACAAGCTGAATCAGTATACCGATGAAGGGGTTAGCGTTCCGGCACCGGGTGAAGCCCGGGCGTAGCAGTTGGAACTGAAACAAGGATTTAACGACTGAAGGTGCCGATACCGAAATTGGAAAGGCGCCTTCGATTACCGGAATTGAGGAATGTCGGACACGGCAGCAGGTGGACAGGGCGGGGAGGCGACCCCCGCGGCGGATAAGCAGGCAGCGGCGGCGCAACCCGCCGCGGCTGTTTCCGGCCTGCCGAGCGTTCAGGAGCTGATCGATACCCTGCGCAAGGGGGATATCGGTCTTGCGACAGGTATCCTGGTGATCCTGACGCTGCTGATCCTGCCGATGCCGCCAATGATGCTGGACACGTTCCTGGCGGTTTCCATCATCTTCTCGGTCATGATCCTGATGACCGGCCTGTTCATTCAAAAACCGTTGGAATTCTCCTCGTTTCCAACGGTTCTTCTGATCGCGACCATGTTGCGACTGGGTCTCAATATCGCCTCCACGCGCTTGATCCTGGCTAATGGGCATGAAGGAACCTCTGCGGCGGGCAATGTCATTCAGTCGTTCGGCAATCTCGTCATGGGCGGGAATTTTGTCATCGGGATCATCGTGTTTGCGATCCTGGTGATCGTGAACTTCGTTGTCATCACCAAAGGTTCCGGACGTATCGCCGAAGTCGCGGCGCGTTTCACCCTGGACGCGATGCCCGGCAAGCAGATGGCAATCGACGCCGATCTGTCCGCGGGCCTCATCGATGAAGCGGAAGCCAAGACGCGGCGTAAGGCACTCGAAGACGAAAGCTCGTTCTTCGGGGCAATGGACGGTGCGTCCAAGTTCGTTCGCGGCGATGCGATTGCGGGCCTTCTTATCACCTTCATCAATATCCTAGGCGGCATCTTCATCGGTGTTGCCCAGATGGAGCTGAGTTTTTCGGAAGCCGCCAACAACTATACGCTGCTGACCATCGGCGACGGCCTGGTTTCCCAGATCCCGGCGCTGATCGTTTCGACCGCTGCAGGCCTGCTTGTTTCCAAGGCCGGCGTCCATGGAGCTGCAGACAAGGCGCTGACCAGCCAGTTTACCGGCTATCCGAAAGCACTTGGCATGTCGGCGGCGGTCATGGTGATCCTTGCGCTTCTGCCGGGCATGCCGATGATCCCGTTCTTCGGTCTTGCCGGTGTCGCCGGATATCTGGCCTACCAGGTCGGTAACAAGAAGAAGCAGGAAGCCGCGAAGATCGCGCAGAAGAAGGCGGTGGAGGCGGCGCCGAAGCCACCGCCCGAACCGCCGATTACCGACGCGCTGAAAATGGACGAACTTCGCATCGAACTCGGATACGCGCTTCTGCCCTTGATCAATGGCAAGGGGCAGAGTGACGGTGATGTTCTGACCGAGCAGATCAAGGCGCTGCGCCGTCAGGTTGCCGGTGACATGGGCGTTATCATGCCGCCAGTGCGTATCCTGGACAACATTCAACTCGGTGCCAACGACTACGTCATCAAGGTGAAAGAAGTCGAGGCCGGGCGAGGTATTCTTTACCCCAACCACTACATGGTCATGGACCCGGCGGGTGGCCAGGTGAAACTTCCCGGCACTCACACGACAGAGCCGACTTTCGGACTGCCCGCGACATGGGTCGAGGCGCAGTATCGGGAAGACGCCTCGTTGCGCGGCTACACGGTGGTCGACCCGGCGACCGTGCTTTCCACTCACCTGACCGAGACGATCAAGGGCAACATCAGCGAGCTTCTGACTTATGGCGACGTACAGAAACTGCTGAAGGAGCTCCAGGGAGAACAGGCAAAACTCGTAGAGGATCTTGTTCCATCGCAGATTACGGTATCCGGGTTGCAGCGTATCCTGCAGTCACTGCTCAACGAACGTATTTCAATCCGGGACCTCGGGACCATTCTGGAAGGTGTTTCGGAAGCGACCGGGATGACCCGCAACACGGATACGATTGCAGAGCACGTGCGCACGCGGCTGGGGCGTCAGATCTGCGCCGCCAATCTGGCTCCTGGCGGTTACCTGCCTTTGATTGCCCTGTCTCCGCAATGGGAACAGGCGTTTATGGAATCCATTGTCGGTGAGGGCGATGACCGGCAGCTGGCCATGCAGCCCAGCAAGTTGCAGGAATTTGTCGGCAAGGTTCGCGATGCCTTCGAGGAAGCCGCGCAGCAAGGCGAGGTTCCTGTGCTTCTGACGTCGCCACACACAAGACCCTTTGTACGATCCATTGTTGAGCGCTTCCGCGCTCACACAACCATCATGAGCCAGGCGGAAGTGCATCCACGGGTCAAGTTGAAGACCATCGGGTCAATCTGATTTCCCGCGACTGACGGGTATCCTTTTTCGGGCTAGATCAGGACGTTGATGCGCGACATCACAGCGGTCGGATTTGCATAGGGGCCGCGCGCGGCCTGGTTCTGCATCAGATGCGTGGTGCTTGCCTGTACGGCCTGTACGTTGATAGTGCTGAATGTATTTGCCACGTTGCGCAGCTGCTGCGATTTCTGGATCGCGTTGGAGCGTCGGCTGTTCCAGCCCTTGTTGTAGTCGGACCAGGTTGATTTTCGCTTTGAACTGAAGCGTTTGTGGTAATCGCGTTGGACGTAGTTTCCGACTTTGGGCATGATCGCATCTTTCCTGGATACGCTTCTAACCTCTCAAGGCATGGTTAATAACCGGTTAACAGGTTGCAATACGCAATTTGAGCACTTGGTGCGAACCGGATCAGCTGGTAAGGCCAGACCGTAGACGAATTTAGGAGGCTTCATGTCCGGTCAGACGCTCAATCTGAATGGTTATACAGATGTTCCCGAAGGCAAGATTGCCTTTGTCGTAACATGTCTTGAGATGCTGGAAGGGCCCTCGGAACCGCTTGCTTCGACCAGGAAGGACGTGACCCTGGAACGCTGGACATCACCGTCTGCGGAAGACTATTGTTCGATGTTTCGGCAGGTCGGCGAAGAGTGGCTCTGGTTTGGCCGGCTGACGCTTGAAAGGGAAACGCTCGACGGAATACTCCGTGAGCCGACGAGGGAATTCTTCCGGCCCATGATAAATGGCAAGCCGGTTGGGCTTTTGGAAATCGACTATGCCGATCCTGCGAGCCCTGAACTTTCCTATTTCGGCCTGACCGCGGATGCCATCGGGGGGGGCATCGGACGCTGGCTGATGGCTCAGGCTGTCGAAATGGTCTGGTCCCGTCCCGAATCCAGGCGGTTCTGGGTGCATACCTGCACCGGTGACAGTCCCCAGGCCCTGAGGTTCTACATGTCTTGCGGTTTCAAGCCTTACAAACGCTCGATCGAAGTCGCTGACGATCCACGCCTCTCAGGTGTGCTGCCGAAGGACAAGGGCGCACACGTACCGATCATCGAATAGATAGGCCTTCCTCGTCAGGCGCTCAGTTTCACGCGTTCCGGGAATGCTTCCGCGATCGCCTGGCGATTGGCCTTGAGCACACCGCGCTCTGTGATCAATCCGGTGACCAGGCGAGCGGGGGTAACGTCGAAGGCCGGGTTGCTGACCTCCGATCCTTCCGCGACGATGTCGATTGTTTCGATGGCTCCGCTACGCGAGCGGCCGGTCATGTGCCTGACCTCGTCGCCACTTCGTTCTTCAATCGGTATTTCGCGAATACCGTCAGACAGCGAGAAGTCGATGGTTGGAGAGGGAAGGGCAACGTAAAAGGGGACGCTGGTGTCCTTTGCTGCCAGGGCCTTCAGATAAGTGCCGATCTTGTTGCAGACATCGCCGGTTGCCGTCGTGCGGTCCGTGCCGGTGATAACCATATCCACTTGGCCGTGTTGCATCAGGTGGCCGCCGGCATTGTCGACAATCACAGTGTGCGGAACGCCATGATGGCCAAGTTCCCAGGCGGTCAGGAAGGCACCCTGATTGCGCGGGCGGGTTTCATCGACCCAGACATGAACCGGAACGCCACCATCGTGTGACATGTAGATCGGAGCGGTTGCCGTTCCCCAGTCAACGGTCGCGAGCCAGCCCGCGTTGCAATGGGTAAGAATGTTGACCGGTTCTCCTTCGCGCTTCGTGCGCGCGATGGCTGCGATCAGTTCCATGCCATGCATTCCGATGGCCATGTTGATGGCTATGTCTTCATCGCAAATCTCGTTGGCCAAGGTAAACGCGGCTGCGGCGCGATAGGCCGGTGCGACCTGGATAAGGCTTTTGCGGGCACGGTCCAGTGCCCAGTGGAGATTGACCGCGGTGGGGCGGGTCTCCAGAAGTGCCGAGCAGGCCGCATGAAGTGCCTCGTCAGAAGAATCCGCGCGCATGGCGAGTGCCACGCCGTAAGCTGCGGTTGCACCGATAAGAGGAGCACCACGCACCTGCATCACACGGATCGCATGGGCCGCATCTTCCATCGTGTGGAGCTTTGCGATTTCGAAAGCATAGGGGAATTTTGTCTGGTCGATGATCTCGACGCTGGCGCCATCTTTTGCGAGCCAGATCGTGCGATATTTCTTACCGTCTACATTCATGACGAGGTCTCCCGAAAGGCGGTGACATGTGTTTGCATAAACCATGATTACGGCGCAAACCAGCGCGTTGGCTGGCTTCAGGGTTAAAAATCCATTAAGCTTTATTAACCAAGTTTGAATGATTGCCAGTGGATAGCCGGCGGTTACAGCCATGAGGCAGTTTCACGCCGGTGGGAGTTGGTTAAGACTCGATTCACCAAAGGCATAAGAACGGAGTCGGGCCCCTCATGTCTGAAATGCAGGATAACGTTGTACCACATACGCGCATGCGCTCTTTGCGCGATGCAATCCGAAAGGTTCAACTCGGTGAGGTTGAGCGCTCGGATGTGGTCGTTGAGCTGCAGGACACCGAACGGGCCCGTCTGGACATGCTTGCCGATGAACTGAAGGACGTCTTCAAGGAGATCCCTGAAGACGATGATCAGTTTTCGCTGCAGATCATTGCCGGCTCGACACCGCGCCTTTGGATTGACGCCACAAGTCATGTAGCCGTCGGCGGAGACCGTCGCACCTACCGGTTCCTGAAGGACACCCGTTTGGGGCGCGTGGTCATTCTTGAAACCGCGAATATAGATGACATGGCTGATTGCCTGACCGAGTACATCGCCGAACGCGTTCTTGAACGGGAGAAGGCTCTGGAAGGCGACTGGCTTAACAATCGCCTGCGGCAGGTTGCGCTGGATTCCCAGGTTGTCCGCGTCAAGGACAGCAAGACCCCCTGGCTCGCAGTTGCGGGTGCTTTCGGGATCGGCATTGCAGCCGGCATCATCGGCCTGATTGCCTTTGCGTGGTTTGCCAACCCGCTCTGATGTTCGCCTTTTGAAATTCTGAGAAAGCAGGCTCCGGGCGCCTGAACATTTTTCTGGCGTCCCGTGTTCGCGGATCCAAGCTGTTTGCAGTTATCAGGAACGATCAGTGCCGCGTCGACGGATGGGCACGTCACGCTTTCGGAATGACCATGTCCCGTTGACGCATGAGGGCGACCGGCGTGTTGGGGGTTTCGAAACCGTGTTCCTCCATGTGGCAGGTCCAGCCGTTGTCGGTCTTTTCAATCTTGAAGAGATTGTATCTAGCGGCGGGTTTCTTGCCGCCGGGTGCGCTGGTTGCCGACGGCACGCCGACGACCGGAACCGGCCCGTTGGGCCCGTCGATTTCCTCAAAACTGTCAATGTGGGTGTGACCGTGGAGAATGAGCTCCGCACCAGCACGCTTGACCACCGTTCGCACCCTGGAGGCGTCCGAGAGCCGTTTGTGCCACTTGGTTGCCTGCTTGAATGGTGGATGGTGCAGCATCACGACCCGGAAAAGACCTTCTTCGCCAAGCTGGTCGAGTATTGTTCTCAACCGTTTGCTCTGCTCGCTGCCGACCCTGCCGGTTGCGAACCAGGGACCACTCGCGCGGCCGGTGGTGACACCGACAAGAGCAATCTCCCCTCTTTTGCGAACATATGGAAATGTCGCTTCCGAATGGGTGTCCACTGAAGGTGCACTGTCGGCTTCGTCAGCACACATATATGGCCACCAGGCTGTCCTGGCCTTTCTGACAGCGCCAGGCACATAGGCGTCGTGATTTCCGGGGACCACCGAAATATTTTCCGGGTCTCCCATGTCTTCCAGCCACGTTCGCGCACCTTCGATTTCAAGCGGAAGCGCGATATTGACCAGGTCGCCGGTGACTGCGATGTGGTCAGGCGCCTTCGCCTTCATGTCGTCAACCAGCTGCTCCAGATAGTTGGCACCCATGATCTTGGAGCGGTTACGCTGCCAGTTCAGATAACCGAGAATGCGCTTGGAAAAGAGCTGAATGAGCTTCGGGTCCGGCAGGGGACCGAGGTGCGGGTCGGATAGATGCGCAAGTGTGAACATGAGGGCGCATCTTCAAACCAAAAAGCGCCGCGTCAAGAAAAAACGCGGCGCTTGAAAAGCGGAACACAAGTTTTTCAGCGATCAGGCCTTGGCCTTGACCTTCTTGTTGGCAACCGGCTCTTGCTTGGCTGCCTTGGGCGCAGTGTCTTCTGCGGAGCGCGTGGTTTC
This sequence comes from Roseibium sp. SCP14, assembly GCF_040329475.1. Classification (NCBI taxonomy): domain Bacteria; kingdom Pseudomonadati; phylum Pseudomonadota; class Alphaproteobacteria; order Hyphomicrobiales; family Stappiaceae; genus Roseibium; species Roseibium sp. SCP14. The sequence continues at coordinate 297,615 of NZ_JBDZYH010000002.1, read as the reverse complement.
GCGCAGCGTCGCACCAACAACATTTACAAACCCGAACATTCCGTCTCTCCGCTTTTTTCCGAACCGAACCTTAGTTGGTCGGGAAGGTTGTCAGGGAAGCAACAACGCGCGGGTTGCTCAGATCAACTGCCGGTTTCCACTGGTAGTTAGAAGTGCGGCGGCGACGGCGTTTTCCAAACAGAGCGTTCAACATCGGTTTTTCCTTTCATAAGAAAGGCAGGCAATGTGTCTGCCTTCGAAATCATCAAGTTGCACGATATATAGGCACGAGTTGGCAAAAGGAGGAGCGTTATTCTAGCGTAGCTGCCCTGCAGGGAATGCATGGGTTAACAAGTGCTTTGCGCAAGGAATGACGGTCTAATTTGAGTGATGCTTAAGTTCTTTTCACTGCTGCCGAGACATTGGACCAAGCGTTTGATCCAGAGCGCCGGACTGATCCGCAACCCCTATACACTGGGCGTCAGGGTGATCGTGGAGGACGATCAGCGGCAGGTATTGCTGGTGCGTCACAGCTACTTGCCCGGATGGTACTTGCCGGGCGGTGGGGTTGAGCGGGGGGAGACCCTGGATGAAGCTGCACGCCGGGAAGTCTGCGAGGAGGCGGGAATCACCGCCGAACAGTCTCCGGTCTTGCTCAACATCTACTTGAACGAAGAGGCGACAGGCCGGGACCATGTCGGTCTGTTTCACCTTGCGGCGTGGCAGAAGGCGGAGAATTTCCTGAAGCCGAACCCGGAAATTGTAGAAGCCTCGTTTTTCGCGCTGGAAGAATTGCCGCAGGACCTGAGCGCGGCGACGGGACGCCGCTTGCGCGAATTCCGTTCCAATTCCTTCCCGGCGGGCGGCAAGTGGTAGTAACGCCGCCCTGGGAAGGAAATCGGATCATGCTGCCGCAGCCTGCAACCGCGTCCGGTCATGTGGCCTCTCGAAATCGAGGTCCTGACCTACCGGAATGATCCTGGTCGGATTAACGCTCTCGTGCGAGCCGTAATAGTGCTGCCTGATGGTATCCATATCCACCGTGTCGGCAACACCTGGAAACTGATAGAGTTCACGCAGGTAGTTCGACAGGTTCGGGTAGTCCTCGATCCGCCGGATGTTGCACTTGAAATGACCGACATAGACAGCGTCAAACCGGATCAATGTCGTAAACAGACGCCAGTCGGCTTCGGTTAACCGATCGCCGGTGAGATAGCGGTGCTCGGACAACAGGTTTTCAAGAATGTCCAGGGTTTCGAACAAGGCCAGCACCGCCTCTTCATAGGCTTCCTGGGTCGTCGCAAAACCAGCTTTGTAAACGCCGTTGTTCACCGTGTGGTAGATGCGTTCATTGATCGCCTCGATCCCGGGATGGAGGTCTTCGGGGTGGAAGTCCAGGTTCGAGCCGGTCAGTCCGTCGAATGCGGAGTTGAACATTCGGATGATTTCGGAAGATTCATTGCTGACGATGGTTTCCCGCTGCTTGTCCCAAAGGATCGGGACCGTAGCACGGCCTGTGTAGTGCGGATCTGCCTTTGCATAGATGTTCCAGGCATATTTTGCGCCCGCGACAGGCTCCGTCTCGGGAAACTCCCAGCCGTTTTCGAGCATCAGGGGCTGAACGGCCGACAGTGAAATCATGTCTTCAAGGCCCTTCAGTTTCCTGAAAATCATGGTGCGGTGTGCCCACGGGCAGGCATAGGAAACGAACAGATGATAGCGGCCTGCCTCCGCCTTGAAGCCGTCGGTGCCGCTTGGTCCGGCGGAACCGTCTGCGGTGATCCAGTTCCTGAACGACGCATCCTTGCGGACAAAGCGCCCGCCGGTAGATTTTGTTTCATACCAAACGTCTTTCCAGACACCGTCGACCAGCAATCCCATGATGTACTCCCTTGATCAGATACCAAGTACGTTGTGCGTGGGGCTTGAAAATCAATCAATTGAAAGCTCTGTTCGCGATTTCTGAACAATCTCGGGAGAACTGAAAGCGGGAAAAAAGCACTGGACCGGATCATGATTGCGTGGTAACCGCTTTGCCTCACAAATGAACCGCTGGCGAGCGATGTGTTTGCCGGTGCCGATGACGAGACAGGATTCCATGACCTCAGGTCTGACACTCCGACGACGAACCAGCCGACGAGAAAACTCTCGTCCGCACCGTCGCGGCTGACCTGATCCCGGATATTCTTCAACTTTCATCTGGGCTGCTGGCAGGCGCGCTTATTCATAAGATCGCTTGTTAGGAACTGCCACATGAAACAGACCACATGGGTCATCCGGCTCGAAGACGCCTCCGACGATATTGTTATTGACGATCTGCAGGCTGAAGCATTCGGACCGGGAAGATTTGCGCGCACGGCGTTTCGTATTCGGGAAAACGTCCCGCACCGGACCGATCTGTCCTTTGTCGGTCTTGCCGGTTCCAGAATTGCCGGCTCCATCAGGCTGACGCCAATCCTGATCGGCGAAACGGAAGCATTGCTTCTGGGGCCGCTGACCGTCTCGCCGGATTTCAAGAATCGTGGCCTGGGCAAGGCTCTTTTGCGCACGGCAATGGATGCGGCTGCGAGCGCAGGAGACAGGACCGTTCTTCTTGTCGGAGACGCGCCTTATTACAGTCCCTTCGGTTTCCAGCAGGTTCCATTCGGGCAGATCACCTTGCCGGGTCCTGTCGATCCCGCGCGATTGCTGATCTCTCTTTTGAACGACGGTGTGATGCCGGCAGGTGCGGTTCACGGCGGATCGATCTAAGGCTCAACGCCCTTCTCGGTACCAGGTCACACAGAGTGCTCCGAGAAGCAGGGCAAGGCCGAGCAGGCCGATCATCAGCGGATAGCGATCCACCCCGTTCAGAACGCTGGCCTCGGTTGTCTTCAGGCCGATCCAGCCATTGCCGGCATAACTGGCGGATTGGCGCATTGAAACGACGCGCGGAACATCCAGATCGCCGCCAACATCCCTGACGCGCTGGGTTTCGCCGCCGGTCGCTTCGCTGATCGGAGCCAGAACTTCGGTGGTGGACAAAACATCTGTATATTCGCGCGGGTTTTGCGGGCCGACATGGATGAGTGCACTCATCTCGCCGTCCGTCACTGAATGAAGACCCGTTTCAGTTACCGGCATACCACCGCGCCAAAGGCCCGGATCCTGTTCGCTCATGCTGATTTCTGTCCGGTCCCCGGTTGGCGAAATGACGGTTACTTCTCCAACTTCCTCACCAAGGGTCTGGCGTTCTACGACAAGTTCGGGACCGCGCAGGGAAACATTGAGAGCTTCTTCCTCCAGATCGGGCTCCTGCATCAACCAATGAGCCAGCCTGCGCAGAAGCGGGACGTGGGGACCGCCACCCTCGAAACCTCTTGCCCACAGCCAGACGTGGTCGGACAAAAGCATGGCGACCCGGCCTTCACCTTCGCGGTTCAGTACCAGAAGCGGAGTGTCGCTGGGGCCGGACATCAGTTCATGACCGGCATCGAGTTCCGTATCGACCACACGGAACCAGCGGCTCCAGGCGGGCGGATCCTGTTCCGATCCCGGCAGACCTCTGGTGACAGGATGGCGTTCGCCAAGTCTTGCAAGGGTTGCGTGGAACGGTTGCTCCAGTATCGCACCTGTCGGACGGGCCGGCAGAATGGGGGCCAGGGGTGTGCGATAGAGACTGCCTGTTTCGGCATAGTCAGGACCACCAGCCAGCAGCACTGCTCCACCATCGCGTACATAGCGGGCGATGTTGTCGAAATAGAGCATCGGCAGGACGCCGCGACGGACATAGCGGTCGAAGATGATCAGGTCGAATTCGTCAATCTTGACTGAAAACAGTTCGCGGGTCGGGAACGCGATCAGCGAGAGTTGGTTGATCGGCGTGCCATCCTGCTTTTCTGGTGGACGCAGAATGGTGAAATGAACCAGGTCGACCGACGCGTCCGACTTCAGGAGATTGCGCCAGGTGCGCTCACCAGCGTGAGGGGAACCTGATACCAGCAGAACGCGCAGGTTTTCACGAATTCCGTCAATGGTGACCACGGCGCGGTTGTTCAAAGTGGTGAGCTCGTCCGGTAGCGCATCGGCCTCGAACTCAAAGATATTGTCACCGCCATGGGCTATCTCGACCGGAATGTCGATCTTTTCACCGGTTCGAGCCACACGTTCACTGACGACATCTCCATCGCGCTTGACCGTAAGGCGGACCTGATTGCCGGGACCGGTGCCCTGACCCTGGTCTACCACAGTCAGGCTGACGGTCTGTTCGGAACCGACCAGACCAAATCTCGGTGCCTTTTCAAGCACGATGCGGCGGTCGCGTTCGTCAGACGTGCCGGTGATCAACCCGTGAACAGGCGCATCGAAACCGAGCGCTCCGGCACTTTCCGGAATGTCGTGGATCTGGCCATCCGTCACGATGATGGCTCCGCCGACCCGTTCCGGTGGAACATCTGCAAGGCCGTTTGTCAGCGTCTGGAAAATTTCGGTGCCATTTCCTGTCCCGGAATTGCGCGATTCAAGAACGCGCAGATCGAAGCCCTTCAGAGCTTCAACCCTACTCTGGATTTCCTGTGCGGCTGCGTCCGTTGTCGTTTCGCGGTCCGCAAGTCGCTGGCTCTGGCTCTTGTCGACAACCAGGGCGACAACGCTTGAAAGGGGTTCCCGATCCTCGCGCTCAATGGCGGGATTGGCAAGCGCCAGCAGCAACAGAGCCATTGTTATTGCGCGCAAAGCCCAGCCACGCAGTCTCAGGAAACCGGTCAAGCCGGCCAAAAGCACCACGACGATTGCACCTGCGATGAGTGCCCAGAGGGGAAGCAAGGGATCAAATGAGAGGGACCAGACCATCATTGCTCCTATTGTCCGAGGCGTTCAAGCAAAGCAGGGATGTGCACCTGATCGGCCTTGTAATTGCCGGTCAGGCTGTACATGACGATGTTCACCCCCGACCTGAAGGCATAATCCCGCTGGACCGGATTGTTCGGGACCGTGGGATACATGAACTCGCCACTGCTGGAGATCGCCCAGGCCGCGGCAAAGTCATTGCCGGTGATCAGAATCGGTGAAACGCCATCGCCTGCACGCACCGGGCGGTCACCGCGCGCCGCAATTTCCTCAAGGCTTTCCACCCATAACGGGCTGGTCGCATAACGGCCCGGGAAGGAATCCAGAAGGTAAAACGCCTTTGTCAGAACGTGATCGGGCGGTACCGGTTCAAGCGGTGGTACGTCCAGGTCCTCAAGAATTTCCCGAAGCTTCAAGGTTGCCGGCGTAGAGGCAAAACTGTTTGCCGATGCGTTTATGTGGTCTCGTGTGTCAAACAGTATCGTCCCGCCGTTTCGCATGAAGGTATCAATGCGAGCCATCGTCTGATCGCTTGGCTTGTCGGCGGCTGGGTCGATCGGCCAGTAAAGCAGGGAATAGAAAGCCAGCTCGTCTCTGGTGATGTCTACCGCAATCGGCGGTCCGGGTTCGAGAGCCGTACGTTCGGCCAGGAACCGGGTAAGCCCGGCAAGGCCCGCAGCGCTGGCATCGTCAATTTCCGGGTTTCCGGTAATGACGTAGGCCAGTCTTGTTTCCAGAGCCGACTCAAGCGCCTGCAGATCGGGTGATGTCGATTGCGCGCCAGCAGGGCCCGGGCCTGTTGCAACAAGGAGGCCTCCTGCCAGCACCAATGCGGTCGCGATGCTCGCGGTTCGTCCGCGCATTCCGAGCCTGCTCAGTCCGCCGGCCAGAAGGAAGACGGCAATCGCATCAACGAGGAGCAAAAGGAACGCGAGCGTGAAGAATACAGACCTGAGATCGAAGGGGTCCGTCGCCGGATAAGCTGCCACCGAAACATTGTCGCCGAGAGCGCTTAGATCCAGCGGCAAGAGTTCGTCATCCTTCTGCATCAGGTTAAGGGCGCGAAATCCATCTTCGTTCCCGTACAGGCCCGGTGGTGTCCGGCGGCTCGCGGAGGCGTCACGGAATTCGGTTGCACTCACAGGCGTAACTTCCACCGGCGGAGGGCCGAAGCGCCCGTAGCCATCCAGCAGTCGCAACGGCGGCAAAACACTTTGTGCCTGGGTGCTTTCTGCTGTTGTTTCTGTCGCTGCGGCGACATTCGAAACGGAAAGGATCCGGCGCAGCATGTTCAGAAATACACCGGAGAGCGGCAGGTTGGACCACGAAGAGTCCGCCGTGACATGGAACAGAACCACGCTTCCGGCCCCGATCGGGGCGGCGGTGACAAGTGGGGTGCCGTCTTCCAGCATTGCCCAGGTCCGATCGGGAAGATCGGAAGTCGGTTCGGCGAGGACTTGCCGCGTCACCATGACTTCTTTCGGGACTTTCAGTCCGGCAAAGGGTGAATCTTCCGGGAAGTCCGCAAGATGCTGCGGTTGTTTCCAGGACAGGGAACCGCCAAGCGAACGGTCGCCAGCGCGAAGACGAACCGGAATCAGCTCGTCGCTTCCACCGGCCGTGCGCGGGCCTGCAAAGCGAACCAGCGTCCCGCCGTTTTCGATCCATTCTCGCAGTGTTTCGGATGTCGAGTCAGGCAGTCGGCCGACATCGGCGAGCACGAGTACTGATATGCCCTGGTCGATAAGCGAAGGAACGGCGGCATCGATATCACTGTCCCTCGGCCGACGAATATCCGAAAATGGAGCGAGTGCCCGTTCAAGGTAGTAGACAGGAGACAGGAGCGGCTGATCTAGATCGCCCGATTGACCGGAAATCAGACCCACCGTTCGGCGGCGCCAGCTGTCGTCGACCAGCTGTACCGCACCCGCAGCAGCTTCACCGGCAATTTCGACGCGGGCAATGTCGTTCCTGAGTTCACTCGGCAATTCGAAGCGTGCTGAAGTCTCGGTGTTGCCGGCATTGAACGTCGCCTGAACCTCTCCAAGCAGCAATCCCTTCAGATCCAGCGCCTGAACAGTGGCTGTGCTGAGTTGCTGTGCAGGGTGCCTGACGACAGTCAGCGAGAGTGCATCGGTGTCGTTTGCAAGATCCTTCAGTCCCATGGGCGTATCGAGGCCCGAAAGGACCGTGACCGGGATGTCGCCGAGGATCGAGGAAAGGTCAGTCAGAAATGCGCCTTCGGTGTAAATATTGTCCGAGAGCCAAACCACGGCTCCAGGCTGGTTTTCCTGAGCAGCCTTGCGCAATCCAAGGCTCAGTTCGTTGCGCTGTGGCGGATAGGGGCGAGGTTCGAGAGCTCGCAGTTTCTCTAGGGCTGTTGCTGCCGCTTCGGGTGTCAGGCTTTGCGCCGGACCTTCCGCGGTTGCCGCAAACAAAACGGGTCGGCCGGACTGTTCGGCAGTCGTCAGAAGCTGTTCAGCGGTTCTGACCTGAGTTTCCCAGCCTTTCGTTGATGTCCAGCCATTGTCCACCAGAAGCCAGAGAACACCTTCGCCGGTCTCCACCGGTTCGGAGGCGCGCCAGATGGGACCGGCAAGCGCAATTATCAACAGCGCGGCCAGAAGGAGGCGCAGCAAGGTGAGCCACCACGGACTTCTTTGCGGTGTTTCCTCGTGCTGGTCGATATCGAGCAGCAAGCGGGTTGGCGGGAAGGTGATTTCGCGCGGGCGGGGTGGGGTCAGCCGCAACAGCCACCAGATTACCGGCAGCAAGGCAAGAGCTGCCAGGATCCAGGGAGCTGTAAAGGTCAGGGGCAGGCCTGCAAACACGGGTCAGACGCCTCCTCTTTGCATGACGTCCAAAGCGCCGGACAATGCACTGTGCAACACCAGGAGCGGTTCCGAAGCCGGACGGTCCGTATGATGAAGAACATAAGTCCATCCGGCTCTTCTTGCCATGTCTCTTATTTCGGCGCGATGGGCCTCCAGCTTGTTCTGATAATCCTCACGCCAGTTTTCGGCGCGACCCGCGGTCAGACGGGTGCCCAGTTCTGGGTCCGTAAACTCCACCCGCCCGTCGAATGGAAACGTCTCTTCAATCGGATCGAGAACCTGAACGAGATGCCCTTTTGCACCAGTGCTCGCAACACGGGCGATCCATGCCGCGATTTCGTCCAGCGGATCGAGAAAGTCCGACACCAGCACGACGTCGGCAAAGCGTTTTACCGAAATCGTATCCGGCAGGGCGATCGGCCGGGACAGGTGCGCGAGTGCGTCTGCGAGCCTTTCGGCGGCGCGCCGATCGGAAAAGGGCCTGGTCAGACCCGGGAGCCCGATACGTTCGCCGGTTTCGGCGAGCATATCCGCAAGCGCGAGCATGAGGACGATGGAACGGTCTCGCTTGGTTACGTCGGAAAGCCGTGAGCGAAATACCATGGACGAGGAAAGGTCGGCCCAGAGCCAGACTGTGTGTGCGGCTTCCCATTCGCGTTCGCGCACATAGAGATGATCGTCGCGGGCGGATCGGCGCCAGTCGATACGTTTGGCGGGTTCGCCCATGTTGAACGGACGGAACTGCCAGAAACTTTCACCTGGACCTGCCCGGCGACGGCCGTGCCAGCCGGCGATGATCGAGCTGGCAACGTGGCTCGCCTCGACCAGCAGATCAGGCAATGCGTCGGCAACCGCCCTGGCTTCGCCGATCACGTTTGGCCAGGTGTCCTGGTCAATTCCTGACTTGGTGTTCCGGGGATCCATTCGGGGCGCGCTCCAGTGATCCGTTGCCAATCAGGAGATTGTTTCTTTTACTCTACGGATCACATCGCGAACCGTGTGGCCGTCGGCCCGGGCAGCAAAGGTCAAGGCCATTCGGTGTTGCAGAACAGGCTCGGCGAGTGCCAGGACGTCGTCAATGGAAGGAGCCAGGCGTCCATCCACCAGCGCACGGGCGCGAACCGTCAACATCAAGGCCTGGCTGGCGCGCGGTCCCGGGCCCCAGGCAATCAGTTTGGTGACGTCCGAGGCTTCGGCTTCATCGTCGGGTCTTGCCGAACGCACGAGTTTCAATATGGCCTCAACAACCGTTTCTCCGACCGGCATGCGGCGGACAAGCTGCTGGTAGTCCATCAGTTCCTCGGCATTCATGGCGACTTGCGCCACTGCCTGTTCAGCTCCGGTCGTTTCCAGAAGGATACGCCGTTCCGCCTCCAGATCTGGATAGTGAACGTCGATCTGCATCAGGAAACGGTCGAGCTGTGCTTCAGGAAGCGGATAGGTGCCTTCCTGTTCAAGCGGGTTCTGGGTGGCCAGAACATGAAAGGGACGGGGCAGGTCATGTGGGTGACCGGCGACGGTCACGTGATATTCCTGCATGGCCTGAAGCAGCGCCGACTGCGTGCGCGGGCTGGCTCTGTTGATTTCATCCGCCATCAAAAGTTGGGAAAAGACCGGCCCGGGAATGAAGCGGAAGGAACGTCCTCCGTCGGCACTCTGCTCCATCACCTCGGCGCCAAGAATATCGGAGGGCATAAGGTCCGGTGTGAACTGGATCCGGCGTGCGTCCAGTCCGAGCACAGTCCCGAGTGTTTCCACCAGCTTGGTTTTCGCAAGTCCGGGCACCCCGACCAGGAGCCCATGCCCACCGGCCAGGATCGTCACGAGTGACTGCTCGACCACGGTTTCCTGCCCGAAGATGATCCGCGCGATATCGGCTTTTGCCTCGCTGATCCGTGCTACGGCTCGTTCGGCATTTTGCGCGACGGCGGCAATATCTTCTTCGGAAGGGTTCGAGGGGGAAACAACGCTCATGAATCACCTTTCCCGTAACATTCGCCTTCTGTCTCAATCAGTTGGCAGAAGGCTCTTTCGCCAGATATCTTGTTTGCTGCGACTCAAGCAGTCTGACACCATATAATTTGGTAGATAAGGCGCAATTGTGCGCCATACAGTGGAAACGTCCAAGATTCTTTCGCACGTTTGGGGATAAGGTGGCTGTCACGGCCGATATTTATCGGCCTATCACAATTGGATGAGGCACCGGATTGGTAAAATTCCGGGGGCTGAATACGTGCATTCTGGAGTGAAGGGGTTCATGGCGGGGGGACCGGCAAATATCGGCGAGAAATTACCGGAAGGGCTCAAGGCACTGATGAGCAGGGCAAATAGCGCCGATTGGTCTCCACCACCAGTCGACAGGTGGAACCCTCCGTTTTGTGGGGATCTCGACATCAGAATCGCACGGGATGGAACATGGTACTACCTCGGCTCTCCCATTAACCGGGAAGCGCTTGTGAAGCTGTTTGCGTCCGTTTTGCGCAAGGATGAAGACGGCAGGCACTATCTTGTGACACCGGTCGAAAAGGTTGGAATCACAGTCGACGATGCCCCCCTGCTGGCTGTGGAGATGGCAATCGCAGGTGAGGGTGGTAGTCAGGTTCTGACGGTCAGGACAAATCTCGGTGATCTGGTTGCCGTGGGCGATGAACACCCTCTCAGGTTCGAAAAGGAACCGGTTAGTGATGGATTGAAGCCCTATGTTCTTGTGCGGGGCCGCCTCGAAGCGCGCTTTACCCGTGCGCTGACTTATCAGTTGGCGGAAATGCTGGAAGAGCTTGATGGTGCCAACGGTCCGGAATTGGGGGTTTGGAGCGGTGGCCGGTATTTTTCGATTGATCCGGAATTGTTGATACTCTCCGAGTGACTATTTGAATTCAGGACCAGAAACCAAATTCGAACGGCCAGATTGAATGACCGCACCTTTCGAGACCAAAACATTCTCCGGCGAAAACTGGCTGGGCGACCTCCGTGCGCGTTTGGATGAAGCATCCGTGCACGAAGAGGAGCGAGACACGGGAGATCACGTGCTCAATCCCGATCTTGGGCCTTACGCCAGGTGGGAGGGGCCGCCACGCGATGCCGCGGTCCTGATCGGGATCATGGAGCGCGTGGACGGCCCGAGTGTTGTGCTCACCCAGAGAACCGGTCATCTGAAATCCCATGCCGGGCAGGTCGCTTTTCCAGGCGGGAAGATCGACCCGACCGATAATGGACCGGTTGAGGCGGCTCTGCGAGAAGCCGATGAGGAAATCGGGTTGCCGCCGGGGCATGTGGAACCGCTCGGAAATCTGGCACCCTACCTGACCGGTTCAGGTTATCGAGTGGTGCCGGTTGTCGGCGCGATCCGGGAAATCTCGCCGTTTCATCCCAATCCGGGAGAAGTGGAAGATGTTTTCGAAGTTCCACTCGACTTTCTGATGAACCCGGCCAACCATCAAAAACAGAGCAGGGTTTGGCAGGGTAAAAGGCGCTACTTTTACGCCATGCCTTTTGGTGAACGCTATATCTGGGGTGTTACCGCCGGTATCATCCGCTCCTTGTACGAAACGGTCTATCGCTGATGCTGCGTGTTTTCCTGACACACCTGATTTTGTTCTTCCTGCCATTTTTCTGCTATGCGCTGTGGCTGTGGGTGACCAAGAGGAACAAACACCCGGACCGTTGGTCCAAGGGCCCGATTGCCTGGCTTACGCTCACCGGACTTGTTCTGGTGATTTCAGGTTTTGTTGTGATGGCCTCGATAACGCGGGGGCCGGAGGGCACGGACTACAAACCGTCGCAAATGAAAGACGGCGTATTTGTACCGGGCCGGTTTGAATAGTGTGATGACCGTTAACGTCGACGACATACTCCGCCAGGCGGACTGGCTGCAGGTTCCTGGGATACAGGACGTCTTCTCTGCCATCGAGCAGGACGGGGACCAGGCTCGTGTTGTCGGTGGCGCCGTCAGAAATACTTTGCTCGGGCATCCTGTTCCCGATGTGGATATCGCAACAACGGCGCGGCCCGAAGATGTCATGCGGCGTGCGGCGCAAAGGGGCCTGAAACCGGTCGGAACCGGTCTTGATCACGGCACGATAACGGTCGTCAGCAGCGGCTTCCCTTATGAGGTCACGACCTTGCGTGAAGATGTAGAGACCTTCGGCCGTCAGGCGCGTGTTGTCTTCGGCAGGGACTGGGTGAAGGATGCCAGGCGCCGCGACTTCACGATGAATGCTCTTTATGTCGACCGTCATGGCGGCTTGCACGACCCGCTTGGCGGGCTTGAAGACTGCCTGGAACGCCGCGTGCGTTTCATTGGTGATCCGGACAAACGGATCAGGGAGGACTATCTGCGCATCCTCCGATTTTTCCGTATTTACGCCGCTTATGGACGCGGTGACATGGATGCGGAGGGGCTGGGTGCATGTCTGCGTCAGCGAGACGGTTTGAGGCGATTGTCAGCGGAGCGGATCGGTCATGAGATGCGGCGTCTGTTGCGGGCTCCCCTGGCAGCTATCGCCCTGCGCATGATGAACGATTGCGGGCTCTGGGAAATTGCGACAGGCGGCCTGGCGCGGATTGGCGATTTCGAGGCTCTGCGTGACCTGGAAGCCTACGCACCTGAAATCCGGGATCCCGAGGTAGGACTTGTGGTTCTGGTCGGGTTTGTTCGAGAAGACCTTGAGAGGATCTGCGACCGCTTCCGCTTGTCGAATGCCGAGCGCAAGCGCATGAAAACGGCCTGGGCAGCGAGCAAAGCCCTTCGCGCGGCTGAACCGTTTCCCCAAGCCGCATCGCTCGTTTACGAGTTTGGAAGGCAGGGAGCGGTCGACGGACTTCTGGCGGTCTGGGCCCGGCAGCATGCTCATAACTGCGCAGATACCGAAGCCTTCCGGAAAATGCTTTCAGAAATCAGATTGCAGGCAATTCCGGAGTTTCCCTTGAAGGGGGCGGACCTGATCGCCTCGGGCCATCGACCGGGGCCGGGGCTTGGTGACCTTCTCAAAAAACTCGAAGACGAGTGGCGTGAAAGCAGCTTTTCCTTAAGCAAAGACGACTTGATTTCGAGAGCTGATAAGCATTTTTAGCGATTTTTTAAAAGAAATTCGGCCAAATACGCGGATGTTTTTTGTTGTACGCAATTCCTAAGTTCATTTTTTCTCCAAGCTCAGGAGAAAATAGACGAGGCGTGGATGGAAATTGTTCTGATTTCAGATGGACCTCTTCCGCTTGACTCTCCGGTCAGAAAGCTTCCCTTTTTCTTTCCGGCGCGCCTGATTGATATGTCGAAGGTTTCGCCGGACACGGTAGGCGAAGGCAAGATTGCCGTCATTGAACTTCTGGATTCAACAGACAATGGCCTCAAGGCCCTGAAGGCTTCATGGGCGAGTATCGCCGAAATTCCCGTCATCTGTCTGGTCTCCCAAAGGACCCGGAAGGAAGTCATTCAGGCGGCGGCGCTCGGCAAAACCGAAACCCTGGAGCGCGACACGCCGTTCTCATTGCTGCTGAAGCGAATAAAGATCTTGTTGAACGCTGATGTTTGTGCCGCTCTGCCGAGAAAGACACCGGCACGGACCGTCGAAGCTTACAAAAAAAGCAATGCGTTTCTGGAGAGCCTTTGTCTTTCTTCGGCGGAAGGGTCAGCTGTTCGCGTCAGCCTGATGAACGAGAGTGCTGACGAGATGCTTACAGCGCTTTCAAATGATGGATTGTCTTCCTGGCTTGGTGCCGTTCAAACTCATCACAGCGCCACCTATTGTCATTCCCTGAGAGTTGCAGGCCTTGCCGGCATGTTCGCCAAGCACCTTGGCTGGAGTGATGAAGATTGCAAGGAAGTGATTGCCGGTGGACTGGTTCACGATGTCGGCAAGATGCGGATTCCACTGACCATACTGGACAAATCCGGCAAGCTGACGAAAGAAGAACGGGCGCTTATTGCAAAACATCCTCAGTTCGGTCGGAACATCTTGAAGTCACGATTGGAGGTTTCGCCAGATATCAAGCGGATGGCAATCCAGCATCATGAATATCTGGACGGATCGGGATATCCGGATGGCTTGAAGGGCGATCGGATCACTCCGAAGGTTCGTCTGATGACGATCTGCGATATCTTTACGGCGCTGACCGAGGAGCGGTCCTACAAGGAAGCCATTTCAGCGCGAACCGCCCTTACCATGTTGAAGGACATGGGGCCGAAACTGGACCAGAAGATGGTTGCGCAATTCGCAAGCATGCTGTTCGGGCGGGAGTTCGGCGCTGTCAGCCGCGCGCCTTCGCAGGCCAAAGGCGGTGCGGCTGCCTAGAGTAACTGGGCTCAGGGCCACTTCACGACCGGGGGCATCGAGGACAGGATGGAAGAAACATTGCCTCCCGTCTTGAGCCCGAAAATCGTTCCACGATCATAAAGCAGGTTGTATTCGACATAACGGCCGCGGCGCACGAGCTGCTCTTCGCGCTCTGCTTCCGACCAGGATTTCTCGAAGTTACGCCGAACGAGTTCGGGGTAGATATTCAGGAATGCAAGTCCGACATCCTTGGTAAAGGCAAAGTCGGCATCCCAGTCCTCGCTGTTGAGATAATCATAGAAAATGCCGCCGACGCCACGTGGTTCGTTCCGGTGCTTCAGGAAGAAATACCCGTCGCACCAGGCCTTGTAGGCATCATAGTCGGCAACCTCATGAGGAGTGCAGGCGCCCCGCATGGCTTCATGGAAGGCAATTGTATCCGGGTCGGTCTGATTGCGTCTGGCATCGAGCACCGGAGTGAGGTCCGCACCACCGCCGAACCATTGCTTTGTGGTCACCACCATGCGCGTGTTCATGTGCACTGCCGGAACATGAGGGTTGTGCAGGTGTGCAATAAGGCTGATGCCGGAAGCCCAGAAGCGGGGATCTTCGTTTGCACCTGGAATTTGGCTTCTGAATTCCGGCGAGAATTCACCGTGAACCGTAGAGACATGAACACCGACTTTTTCGAAGACGCGTCCATGCATCATGGACATCACGCCGCCTCCGCCTTTGGCGCCGGTGCTGTCGGTTCGCTCCCATGGCGTGCGCTCAAACCGGCCGGCAGGCCGGTCGGAGAGCGGGCCAGAACGGGTTGCGATTTCGTCTTCCAGATCCTCAAAGGCCTTGCAGATCTGGTCACGCAGGGTTTGAAACCAGTTCGACGCTACCTGTTTCTTGTCCTCGATACCGTCCGGGATCGGACCGCCGCGGTTTTCCGGAGAAGGTGCACTCATGTGATCGGCCTTGAATGATTGTTTGTTGTTCCGGAGATACCCCGGATGGTTTGTCAGCTCTGGCTTTTAGGAAATGTGCCCGTTTGCCGCAAGGCTTCGCCAAGCGCCATTCCGGCGGATACTGCCACGTTGATGGAGCGCATTCCCTCAATCATCGGAATTGTCAGTCGCGCATCTGCAAGATCATGAATTTCCTTAGGAACTCCGGTGCTTTCCCGTCCCATGAACAGGATGTCGCCCGGCTCGAAAACATAATTCGTGTAGGGTAACGCAGATTTGGTTGTCAGCAAAATCAACCGTCGTTTCTGGCTTTCGCGCCAGGTTTCGAATTCACCGAAAGATGTGTGACGTCGCATGGATGCACGTTCTAGATAATCCATGCCCGCGCGCTTGAGAGCGCTGTCGGAAATCGGAAAACCGGCGGGCTCGATCAGGTGTACCGTGATGCCCATACAAGCGGCTAGGCGCAGAATGGTTCCGGTATTCTGCGGAATATCAGGTTGATAAAGAGCTATGTCTGGCATGGAGTTCCGAGGTTTTGTCACAGTGGGCGCCGACATAACAGTTGCCGAGAGATTTGTCATTTTGACTGCTTGGCATCTCTTCAAAATGTCTGGGCTTGGTTCCCGTACTGCGCGTAGGATACTGCCGAGAATCGCTCCTGCTCCTACTGGAGACCTGCCGTGTCCCCGCTTTTCCGATTGTTCGAAACCTGGATTGATCCTTTTCGTACTCCGCCTGGCAAGGACATGCCTCGTGGCGGCTTTGCCTTTCTGTTCTATTTCGTCACTCAGGTGCGCTGGCCGTTCGCAGCAATGCTGGTGCTTGGGTTTGCGTCGGCTCTGGTCGAAGTCACGATCTTCAATTTTCTCGGAAACATTGTCGACCTGCTGGAAACCGGCAATCGGGCAACCTTCTTTTCAGACAATGCCTGGACGCTTCTGACAATGGTGGCAGTGGTTCTGCTTGCGCGAACCGTTGTCAGTGCACTTATGGCATTGGTTGAGGAGCAGACTGTCGTTCCCGGCTTCTTCAATCTTGTCCGCTGGCAATGCCACCAGCGGGTCATGAAACAGAGCCTCAGTTATTTTCAGGACGACCTTGCCGGGCGGCTTTCGCAAAAGGTCATGCAATCGGGCATGTCGGCGGGCGATTTCATGATCAACCTGCTTCAGGTTGCCTGGTTCATTGTGGTTTATGCAGCCACCACACTGGTGATGGTAAGCGAGCTGGACATTCGTCTTGGAGCGATCGTCGGGGTCTGGTTGATCTGCTTCGGCGCGACGGCGTGGGCTTTCGTTCCACGGGTTAGGGATGCGTCCAAGTCGGTCGCCAATTCCTATTCAGGTGTCACCGGTCGGCTTGTGGATACCTACACCAACATTCAATCGGTCAAGCTTTTCGGCTCTACAAAGGAGGAAAGCCGAGGTGCCAAGACCTCAGTCGAGGCTTTCATCCTGAAACTGCAAACCTTCACGCGCCTGCTGACGTCGATCCGCATGATCATGTCCGTCATAAACGGGGTCATGATTGTTTCGATCACGGCGATGGCTCTGAAAGTCTGGCAGGACGGGGGGATCAGCACCGGTCATGTCGCCTTTGCCCTCAGCCTGATTCTTCGCCTCAACATTCTGCTCAACCGGCTGTTCAATCAGCTGAACGGTTTGTTCCGTCATTTCGGTTCACTTCAGGACAGTATGGAGACGGTCGTCAAGCCGATTTCCCTTTCCGATCAACGTGACGCGAAAGAGCTGAACGTAGAGCAAGGGAGAATAAGGTTTGAGAATGTCCGTTTTCACTACGGCAAGAAAGACGGCGTGATCGAGCACCTTGATCTGTCGATCGCACCAGGAGAACGGGTTGGAATTGTCGGCCCTTCCGGCGCCGGCAAGACGACGCTGGTCAGTCTTCTGCTGCGGTTCTTCGACGTGGAAGCCGGACGGATCCAAATTGACGGGCAGGATGTGCGTGGCGTCACGCAGGAATCTCTGCGCAAGGCAATTGGAGTGGTGACGCAAGACACGTCGCTGTTGCATCGCTCCATTCGGGAAAACATTCTCTATGGACGAACAACGGCGACCGATCAGGAGTTGTTTGAAGCAACCCGTCGTGCGCACGCGTTCGATTTCGTTCAACGGCTCGAGGACCAGAAGGGGCGCAAGGGGTTTGACGCGTTTGTCGGAGAACGTGGTGTCAAGTTGTCGGGAGGGCAGCGGCAACGCATTGCGATTGCGCGAGTGCTCCTAAAGGATGCCCCGATCCTGGTGTTGGACGAAGCGACATCAGCTCTGGATTCCGACGTCGAAGCAGCCATTCAGGAAAACCTGCAGCGGCTGATGGCAAACAAAACGGTGATTGCCATTGCGCACCGCTTGTCCACCATCGCGGCCATGGACCGTCTGATCGTCATGAACAAGGGCAAGGTGGTGCAGCAGGGCAGTCATGAGGCCTTACTGGCGCAGGACGGCGGGCTCTATGCGCAGCTCTGGCATCGACAGTCCGGTGGCTTTCTGGTGGCCGAACCTGAGCCGGCGTGATGATTGTACCGGATGATCCGGCCGACTGCAGCCGTCGTATACCGGGGGTCAATAATCTGAGGGTCCTATGATTCAGCTTGCTGCTGCCTATTTCTTTACCGCCGTGGTGTTCCTGGCTGTCGATTATGTCTGGTTGTCTCAAGTGGCTACCAGATTTTATTTTGACCGGATCGGACATCTGCTGATGGACAAGCCGAACATGGCTGCCGCAGGTGTGTTCTATGTCATTTACATCGTAGGAATCGTGTTCTTCGCCGTAGCACCCGCCCTGAAGGCCGAGAGCCTGGTGATTGCGGTCGTTTACGGGGCCATGTTCGGCTTTTTCACTTATGCGACTTATGACGTCACCAACTTTGCCACCCTGAGAGACTGGCCCGTCATTGTCACCATAGTTGATGTTGCGTGGGGAACCACACTTTCAGCGGTCTCTGCATGTGGTGGATACATCTTTGCGCGAATGGTTGCATAGAGTGTCGGTGAACTCGTGATCACCCTCATTCTGATCAGCTAAACAATCATGCCCGATAAATGAATCAGTACCTCCGAGACAAACTTAGGCGGTGTTGTTACTGATTATTTACATACGGCACTATAGATTTTCCCGGGCTCAGTAGAAAAAAAGAGATTTGCACAATCTTGAGTTGCTGAGATGCGGTATGATACTCGGGGTAATAGCGTGACATTATCGATCAAGGGCAGGTTCGTCGCCATGGTTCTGTCCGCCGCCGTCATCATGATGGCAGGGACGGCATTTGCATTTTACACCTTCCGCCAGGCCTTCATGCAGGAAATCGGAACGCCGGAGAGCGCCCAGCGTTTCCTCACAGGCGATGTCGCCGGCCATATTGATGGTCTCATACTCGATCAGATGATCACGATCGGAATGGTCGTGTCACCGGTCGGACTGGCGTTCCTGGGTTTCGCGCTGGTTCTCGCTATCGGCCTCGCACGCCCGCTCGCTCGATTGCAGAACGGGTTGGACCGTCTCTCCGAAGGCGATCTCGATATCCGGATCGAAGGTGCGGAGCGCAGCGACGAAATCGGCACCATTGCGCGATCGGTCACCGCATTCCGCGAAAATCTGGCAGAAAAAGCCAAGGAGCAGGCCGAACAGGATCTTGCCCATCAGCAGGCAATGAATGCTGAACGCAAGGCGCTCATGCAGGATGTTGCAGACGATTTCGAAAAATCGGTCATCGGGGTCGTGTCTGCCCTGTCCAAGGCTGCTGGTAGCGTTGAAGGCAACTCCAGTCAGCTCAACAATGCCATGGGGTCCTCGCTGGAGGCTGTGCAGGGTGTGCACCAGGCGACTTGCGAGGCCAACAATTCCGTCGAAGTGGTGACAAGTTCTGCCGAGAACCTGTCTCAATCCCTTATGAGGGTTCGCGAGGATGTCGATCAGGCAACCACCATCGCAAGCACTGCGGTGGAGGAAGCGCGCAAGACCGACGAAGTTGTCGGCCGGCTTTCGGAAACCGGCCGTGCCATTGGAGAGATCGTTGAGCTGATCAGTCAGATCGCAAGCCAGACCAATCTGCTGGCACTGAATGCAACGATCGAAGCGGCGCGTGCCGGTGATGCCGGTCGTGGTTTTGCAGTTGTGGCCAATGAGGTCAAAGCCCTGGCAGAACAGACGACAAAAGCAACGGACGATATTTCCGCTCAAGTGGCGTCGGTTCAGGATGTTGCAGAACAGTCCGAGACTGCGATCCGTTCCATTGCTGAAACGATTGGGCAGGTGAGCGATATTTCCGGCAAGATCCGCGAAGCCGTTGAAGAGCAGACCAGCGCAACCCACGAGATCAGCAGCAATGCTCTGACGGCCCGGTCAAGCTCCGAACAGGTGGGCAGCAACGTCAACACGCTCAGTGACGTCATGGAGACCAGCCGTTCGGCAACAGATGAAATGCAGCAAGCTTCGGCCGATCTGGGAGAGCTTTCCAACAATCTGCAGTCACAGGTCAGTCAGTTTCTGAAAAGCATCAGAGCGGCTTAACTCAATTGTGCGTTTTTCCTCCGCAAAACTGCGGAGGATTTTTGGCCGGCTTTCAATGAGACGGGCAAGTTAGAGATTGCTTCAGATTTTTCGTCTTAGGTTAACGCTGGGAAAGATCAGTAACTAAGACGATGATTGGAAGCAGTCTTGGCTGAATGGCCAGCAAACTACCTGTTGATCACCCTGGGGATCGGGATTGCTGTTCTCGCTCTCGGGTTTGCTTGCGGCCGCTGGCGGCATAGCAGGCGGGAAACAGAGCTTTCTTCCAAATTCGAAAATGATGCGGCCATCCTGAAGCTGGTCGTGGAACATGCCCACGAGGGACTTGTCCTGCAGGACATTTATGGCCGCATCGAGTGGTCCAACCCTGCCTATACCCGATTGACCGGTTACACCGCTGAAGAAATCCGGGGACGTCGTCCGCAGGAATTCGTGCTGACACCGGAAAACGAGCTTCCTGCCGAGGCCATCGAAAACTTCGAATTCGACCTCAACGATATTTACTCCGGTTTCAAGGAGCTGATTCTGAACCGGCGTAAGAATGGGGAGCAGTTCTGGAACCAGCTGACATTTGCGGTAGTTGAGGGCGATACGCCTGAAACGACCAGAATGATCACTTTATGCCAGGATGTGACCAGTCAGGTCGAACACGTGAAGGCGCTGGAAGAAGCTCGCAACAGGCTGAAGCATCAGGCGGAGCATGATGACCTGACCGGGGTCGCGAACCGCACAGGATTGGCAGCCTACCTGCAGGAGCGACTTGCCCACCCGGAAGGCGGGAACGGCAAGATTGGTGTCGTGCATATTGATCTGGACCACTTCAAGGACATCAACGACAGCCATGGCCATGTCGCCGGCGATGCGGTGTTGCGCCACGCAGCCAAGGTTCTGGAAAACAGTCTTGAAGGCAGGGGACTGGTCGCGCGCATCGGAGGCGACGAATTTATCGGTATTGTTGCCGAACCACAGGATCAGAACCACATGGAAATGCTTGGCAGAAAGATCCTGGACGGCCTTGCAAATCCGGTCATGTTCGATCGCCAGCCGCTGCGAGCTGCCGGCAGCGTCGGGCTCGTGCTCGCCGATACTGCAAAGACAAGCGCTTCGGAGCTGATTCATCGCGCGGATATCGCCCTGTATGCGGCAAAAAGATCGGGTCGCAACAGACTGTCCTGGTATACGGACGCACTCGGAGCCGCGCATCGCCGGAAGCGGATGATCTTGGCGAAGCTGGATCGGGACCTTGAGAAGGGTGACCTGACCTTGTTGATGGAGCCGCAATTCGATATCGAGCAGCAGCAGATCGTCGGTTTTGAAGTATCAACCAGATGGATGCATCCGTCTGACGGATCGGTCGATCCGATACAGATGCTTTCCCAGCAGGACGACAGCAAACGCATTGCGAAGGTTGAGCGTTTCGCCTTGAGAAATGGACTTTCACAGGTCAAACGCCTGCGGGAAGCCTCCAACATCCCCTTCAAAATGTGCGTCAACCTGACTGAAGCGAGTTTTAAGTGTTCTCGTTTTCAGGACAAATTGCTGCAATGGGCAAGGGAAATGCACATTGAGCCGGAAGACCTCGTTATTGAGCTTGATGAGAAGATAATCCGGTTTGATGAACCGGATGGTTTGTTGGGCCAGGTTGAAAAGCTGTCGGCAAATGGGGTTCAGGTCGGATTGGACGAGTTTGGCGGCGGACACGGTGGGGCAGGTCAGCTGCTTCACATGAAAGCCGATGTGATGAAGGTCAGCAAGGGATTGATCGCCGGCCTGGAGCATGAGACGAACAAGCGGCAGCTGGTCCAGTCCGTCATCAAGCTGGCCGCGCAATTTGGCTTGAAGGTTGTTGCTGTCGGGGTAGATCACCCGGAACAGCTGGAAATTCTGAAAGATTTCGGCTGCACCCTGATACAGGGGAAACTCATATCCAGGCCTCTTTCTCCTGACGAAGCTGAAATGCACATGCGCGAATTCACATTACCGGATGCTGCACAATAGGTTGTCGAAGGAAATCCTGCATGTGCGAGGATTGACGTTTGTCTTTGCCCGATTGAACTTTCGAAATGCTGAAACCAATGGCTGTGTCAGTTTGGCAACAGTTTGCGCTTTCGTGCAGCAAACTGACGCGTTAGCTCTTTTCAATCGGAACAAAAGCGGTTACCACTGCAACCAGTCAGCTCTGACAGCTGGCTTTTCTTTATGAACCCCAGCGGCCGCCCGGCTGCGCAACCAGGAGGGCACTACATGATAGATCGTTGCATGATCCACCCATTTGCTGCTCCGGCTGGTTGCTCCAAGGTTTCTGTGCGCCTCCTCTAGGGGGCTCAGTCCTTCTTCAAAATCCAGAACTTTGTGGTGACCGGCTCAAGCCGTCTCCCGTGTGCTGCATCCGCGTCTGCGCATGTCTGCCGTCACCAGTTACCTTATTCCAATTCGGAGTTGTTCCGATGTCGTTCCAGTTACCACCGGACCTGGCTGCGTTGGCAGACCGTCCGGACTTCGAAGTGTCTGTTCCAGAAGAACCAGAACCGGGTTTTTTCCGCCGTATCGGTCGGATGGCTGCCTCTCTGGGTATCTTCCTGGGAGCCACTATATTGGTCGCCGTGATTTTCTTTGTCCCGGTGCTAATCTTCAATGTGAGCAGGATTGAGGCTCTTGAAATTGCGGGGCAGCAGATTTCTGCGTCGTTGTTTGCTGAGCAGCTTGGCGCCCTTTTCTGGGGCACTGCAGTCCTGGCTCTCGCCTTTACCAGCTTCGTGGCCAGCATTCTGATGTTTGCGTCTGGCCTTAGAATTCGCCCTCGTAATCAACCGTTTAGCCGTGAAGATGCTCTGCATCATCTGGCTGTGCTACGGTTGAGTGGGCCTGAGAGGTAATTATGTATGATCGGTTCGAAAAACTCGTAGATCCGTTCGAAAACACCGAACTTGACGTGCCGCCCAAAGGGTTTTGGGCCTTCTGTTGGTATTACACCAAACCTGTCTGGCCAATCCTGGCCTGCGTGTCGCTTTTCGGAACCCTGGTCGCTCTTGCCGAAGTTTACATCTTCACCTTTCTCGGCGACCTGGTCACATGGCTCGAAAAGTCCGATCCGTCCACGTTCTTGAACGAGAACTGGCCGACGTTGCTTTTCATGCTGGTGATTCTCCTGGTTCTCAGACCGGCGCTGGAAGTTGTCTGGCAGCTCTTTTTCCATCAGGGGCTCATGGGCAACTATCCGATGTCCATACGCTGGCGGGTGCACAGATATCTGCTTCGTCAGAGCGTTTCGTTCTATCAGAACGATTTTGCGGGGCGGATTGCTACCAAACTCATGCAGACGGCGCTGGGCGTGCGGGAGGTTGTCTCGCGCATGGCCGACATCATGGTCTACGTCATTGTGTATTTCACTGCGGCAGTGATCGTAGTTGCCGGTGCTAATTTCTGGCTCAGCCTGCCGTTTCTGATCTGGGTGGGTGCCTACCTTCTGACAATTCGTTTCTTCATTCCGAAGCTGCGCGACGTCTCCAAGGATCAGGCGGATGCACGCTCACTGATGACAGGTCATGTCGTTGACGCCTACACCAACATAACGACGGTGAAGCTGTTCTCGCATGCGGACCGGGAAGAGGCGTATGCCAGGAACTCCATGTATGGCTTTCTGAAGACGGTGTTTCTTCAGATGCGGTTGGTTACCGGGCTGAATATCGTCCTGGTGTTCATCAACATGCTGCTTCTGACGTCGATAGGAGCTCTTGCGATCCTTCTCTGGCAAGCCGGTACAGTAACCATCGGCGAAGTCACAATCGCCGTTGCTTTCGTCCTGCGTCTTCAGGGAATGTCGCACTGGATCCTCTGGGAGCTGGCCGGTTTGTTTGAGAACATCGGTACGGTCCAGGATGGCATCACCACCATATCGCGCGAGCGGGAGGTGATGGACGTTCCACACGCCAAAGCGCTTGTCGTTGATAAGGGTGAGATCAAGTTCGATCATATCAAGTTTCACTACGGCAAGGAATCAGGTGTGATCGACGATCTCAGTCTGACCATTCATCCGGGCGAAAAAATCGGCCTGATCGGACGGTCTGGTGCCGGCAAGTCGACGCTCGTCAACCTGCTTCTGCGGTTTTACGACCTTGAAGGCGGGCGTGTTCTGATCGACGGCCAGGAAGTCGCAAAGGTCCGTCAGGATGATATCCGCGCGAATGTCGGTGTCGTGACACAGGATACGTCGCTGCTCCACCGGTCCATATTCGAGAACGTTGCCTACGGTAAGCCGGATGCAACGCGGGAAGATGTGGAAGCAGCCCTGAACAAGGCGCATGCGCTTGAGTTTGTCCACGGGCTTGTAGACATGGAAGGAC
The DNA here is from genome assembly GCF_040329475.1 of Roseibium sp. SCP14. Classification (NCBI taxonomy): domain Bacteria; kingdom Pseudomonadati; phylum Pseudomonadota; class Alphaproteobacteria; order Hyphomicrobiales; family Stappiaceae; genus Roseibium; species Roseibium sp. SCP14. The sequence continues at coordinate 273,871 of NZ_JBDZYH010000002.1, read as the reverse complement.
GCAGCGGACTTGACGCCCATGTTGGTGAAAGAGGGGTCAAACTCTCCGGTGGTCAGCGTCAGCGTATCGCCATCGCCAGGGTTCTTTTGAAGGACGCGCCGATCCTGGCTCTGGACGAGGCGACATCTGCTCTCGATTCAGAGGTTGAACTGGCCATTCAGGAGAGCCTGTTCGATCTGATGACGGGCAAAACCGTGATCGCTATTGCGCACCGTCTATCCACGATCGCGGCCATGGACCGGTTGATCGTGATGGACAAGGGCCGAATCATCGAAGAGGGCTCTCATCAGGAGTTGTTGGAGAGGAACGGTCTTTACGCACAGCTGTGGCAACACCAGTCTGGCGGCTTCCTGGCACCTGTTCAGGCGGCTTAATTCACAGAACCGACGGCCAAGACCGGGATTCAATCGAATTCCGGTCTTGCGCTTTTTCCCAAAAAAAGGGCAGAAAAGCGGCATAGGGGCGGTTTTGGCTGCGACATATGCGTTTTGACACGTTTGTTGATCTGGACAAGCGTTTCGAAGGGTGCAAAAAGACAAGCCGCTTGACCGGTGCGGGCTTTTCGCCGTACCCGGTCCCCGAAAAGCCCGGCATGGTTTCGACTCCTTTTTGTCAAAAAGGTGTTTCGAACCTGATGCGGGCTTTCGGTACAGGTTGAACAGGTTTCGAGAGGACGCGACCTTGGCACATACGGATCAGGCGGAACCGACCCGCCGCGATTTCCTCTATATTGCGACCGGCGCCGCAGGCGTTGTGGGCGCTGGCGCGCTGGCATGGCCGTTCATCGACCAGATGAATCCGGATGCCTCCGCATTGGCTCTGGCTTCCATTGAGGTTGATGTGTCTGCCGTGGAAGAGGGGCAGTCAATTACAGTCAAATGGCGCGGGAAGCCTGTCTTCATCCGCAACCGCACCGAAGCGGAAGTGGAAGAAGCCAAGGTGGTCCCGATTTCCGATCTGCCGGACAAACTGGCACGGAACGCCAACCTTCCGGCTACAGCCGAAGCCACCGACCCGAACCGCGGTGTCGAAGGCAAGGAAAACTGGTTGGTGCAGGTTGGTATTTGTACCCACCTCGGCTGCGTGCCGCTTGGCGATGCGGGTGACTTTGGTGGCTGGTTCTGCCCATGCCACGGCTCCCACTATGACACTGCCGGCCGTATCCGTAAGGGCCCGGCTCCCGAGAATTTGCTGATTCCGCCGCTCGAGTTCGTCAGCGACTCGACGATCAAGATCGGCTAACGGCAAGAATTTTTAGGAGACAGCCATGGCTGGACATTCAAACTATGTACCGCAGAGCGCGGCGGCAAAGTGGCTTGAAAGCCGTTTGCCGGTCATTTCGCTCGTTCGCGGTTCTTTCGTCGATTTCCCGACCCCGAAGAACCTCAATTACTGGTGGACCTTCGGTGGCATCCTGTTTTTCGTGCTGATCGCGCAGATCATCACCGGCATTGTTCTGGTGATGCACTACACGCCGAACACGCTCCTTGCGTTTGACAGTGTCGAACACATCATGCGCGACGTGAATTTCGGCTGGATGCTGCGTTATCTGCACTCCAACGGCGCTTCGATGTTCTTTATCGCCGTTTACATCCACATTTTCCGCGGTCTCTATTACGGTTCCTACAAGGCGCCGCGCGAGATCTCCTGGATCCTCGGCGTGATCATCTTCCTGATCATGATGGGCACCGCCTTCATGGGCTACGTTCTGCCGTGGGGCCAGATGTCCTTCTGGGGCGCGACGGTTATCACCAACCTGTTCTCGGCAATTCCGCTGGTCGGTGAGGCCATCAAGACCTGGCTGTGGGGCGGATTTGCGGTCGATAACCCGACGCTGAACCGCTTCTTCTCGCTGCACTACCTGCTGCCGTTCATGATCTTCGGCGTCGTTCTGCTGCACGTCTGGGCCTTCCACACAACGGGCAACAACAACCCGTCAGGTGTTCAGCCAAAGACCAAGCAGGACACCGTTCCGTTCCACCCGTACTACACGATCAAGGACCTGTTCGCGATCGTGGTCTTCATGATCCTGTTCGCATGGTTCGCATTCTACCTGCCGAACTACATGGGTCACCCAGACAACTACATCGAAGCGAACCCGCTCGTCACGCCGGCGCACATCGTTCCGGAATGGTACTTCCTGCCGTTCTACGCGATCCTGCGTGCGGTTCCGGACAAGCTTGGCGGCGTTGTGGCCATGTTCGGCGCGATTGCGATCCTGTTTGTCCTGCCTTGGCTCGACACGTCCAAGGTTCGTTCCGGCAAGTACCGTCCGCTGTTCAAGCAGTTCTTCTGGATCTTCGCTCTGAACTGCGTGATCCTGGGCTACCTCGGAGCAAAGCCGGCTGAGCCGCCTTACGTTCTGATCGCTCAGATCTGCACGGTCTACTATTTCGCACACTTCCTGGTCATCTTGCCGCTGCTTGGTTTCCTCGAGAAACCGCGCCCGCTGCCGGCGTCGATTTCCGAAGCGGTGTTGAAGGGTGGTTCCGGCAAACCGGCCGGTGCTGCTGCTGCACCGGAAACGAAATAACGCGACCGGATCAGGAGTTAATTGAGACAATGAGCACCATGATCAAAATGGTTCGTTCCTTCGTAGCGGTGGCAGCCATTGCCATCGCGACCCCGGCACTCTCTGCCGGTGGCGAAGTTCACATCGACCGCCAACAATGGTCTTTTGCCGGTCCGTTCGGCGTGTTCGAGCGGGCACAGCTGCAGCGCGGCTTCAAGGTCTACCAGGAAGTCTGTCAGGCTTGTCACGGGTTGCGTCTTGTTGCGTTCCGTAACCTCGCTGAAAACGGCGGCCCGAGCTTCAGTGAAGAAGCTGCAAAACAGATCGCGTCTGAATACACCGTCATTGACGGTCCGAATGACGATGGCGAAATGTATGAGCGTGCTGCAATTCTTGCGGATCGCTTCCCGTCACCGTTCCCGAACGAGCAGGCTGCTCGTGCGGCAAACGGTGGTGCATATCCGCCGGATTTCTCGCTGTTGGCAAAGGCCCGTGCTGCAGAGCGCGGTTTCCCGTGGTTCGTCTTCGACATTTTCACGCAGTATCAGGAAAATGGTCCGGACTATATCTACTCGCTGCTGACTGGGTATGAAGAAGACCCGGAAGGTATCGAAGTTCCGCCGGGCCAGTACTACAACCACTCCTTCCTGGCGGGTCAGTTCATTTCCATGGCGCCCCCGCTTTCCGACGAACTGGTTGAGTACACTGACGGTACGCCGATGACAGTGGACCAGTACTCACAGGACGTATCCGCGTTCATGATGTGGGCTGCAGAACCGCACTTGGAAGAGCGTAAGAAAATCGGTTTCCGTGTCATGGTATTCCTGATTTTCTTTGCTGCCCTGCTGTACTTCACCAAAAAGAAGTTGTGGCGGAACGTCGAACATTGATTCTCTCTTCGAGAGGGACGCGAAAGGCGGGCTTCAAGCCCGCCTTTTTTTGTTTTCAGGTCTGTTCAACACGCCAGCCGCTTGCTAATCAGCATGTCGATTTTGAAAGCTTATCCTGGAGATCCGGCTATGGCAGACGCAGTATTGGGCATCACTGGTGGATCCGGCATTTATGATCTGCCCGGACTGGAGAATTCCGAGTGGGTTACTGTGGAGAGCCCGTGGGGCGAGCCGTCCGATCAGGTGCGCATCGGGACCATCGACGGTCTTAAGGTCGTGTTCCTGCCGCGCCATGGCCGCGGCCACGTTCATTCACCCACGACCATCAACTACCGCGCCAACATAGACGTCATGAAACGTTGCGGTGTGACAGATCTCCTGTCTGTCTCAGCCTGTGGCTCCCTCAAGGAAGAGCACGCTCCGGGTATGTTCGTTCTGGTCGACCAGTTTATCGACCGGACGTTTGCGCGGGAGAAGAGTTTCTTCGGCACCGGATGCGTGGCGCATGTTTCCATGGCGACACCGGTCAGCCCGAAATTGGTGGATGCCGTAGCGGCGGCTGCTGAGGCGGAAGGTCTGCGCTGCAACAAAGGCGGAACCTATCTGGCGATGGAAGGTCCGCAATTCTCCTCGCTCGCAGAAAGCAATCTCTACAGGTCCTGGAATTGCGATGTGATCGGCATGACCAACATGCCGGAGGCCAAGCTCGCCCGTGAAGCTGAAATCTGCTACGCGACGGTTGCCATGGTTACCGACTATGACAGCTGGCACCCCGATCATGGCGAGGTCGATATCCAGTCGATCATCAAGGTTCTGAAGGACAACGCTGAAAACGCCCAGAAACTCGTTGCCCGGGTTGCAAAAGACTTCCCGCGTGCGCATCAGTCCTGTCCTGCCGGGTCGGACACGGCGCTCGAATTTGCCATGATGACGGCACCTGAAAAGCGCGATCCGGCTCTGGTTGCAAAACTCGATGCGGTCGCTGGCCGCGTTTTGAACAAGACCTCCTGAAACCTAGCCTTTTTCTGTTCTTAAACATTCGTCGGACACTGACGAATTCGCTTCGACCGGCATATCAAACTTGATATAAGCGTCGGTCGGGGCCTATGCCGGAACGATCATCCAAAGAAAGAGAACTCGATGACCGACCAGACGATCCAGGATGAATTGATCAGCGCGATCCGTACGATCAAGGACTATCCTCAAGAGGGAATCCTGTTTCGCGACATCACAACGCTTCTCGGCAATGCCAGGGCGTTCCGGCGCGCGGTCGATGCACTGGTGCAGCCGTGGGCCGGGTCCAAGGTCGACCAGATCGCCGGTATCGAGGCAAGAGGCTTTATCCTGGGCGGTGCCGTTGCCCACCAGCTTTCCGCCGGTTTCGTACCGATCCGCAAGAAAGGCAAACTGCCGCATGAAACGGTTCGGGTCGCCTATTCGCTCGAATACGGCCTCGATGAAATGGAAATGCACAAGGACGCGATTCAGCCCGGCGACCGGGTCATTCTCGTGGATGATCTGATTGCGACGGGTGGAACTGCCGAGGCGGCGTGCAAGCTGCTGCGGTCCATGGGGGCAAATATTGAAGCAGCTTGCTTTATTGTCGACCTTCCGGATCTTGGCGGGCGCAAGAAGCTTGAAGCGCTGAACGTTCCCGTTCGCACCCTGGTGGAATTCCCGGGACACTGACCTGACATGGTGGGAGGAGCCAACGTCGACGTCAGCAGACCGGAATTTTCCAGGCAGTTTCAAAAGGACTTCGAGACCCTGCTGAAATGGCGCCGCGATGTGCGCCGGTTCAAGTCAGATCCGTTGCCGGAAGGTGCTCTGGAGCATCTGTTACATCTGGCTGACCTTGCGCCATCTGTGGGCAACAGCCAGCCGTGGCGCATCGTCGTTGTTGAAGCACCAGAAAACCGGGCAGAAGTTATCGCCTCGTTTGAAGCTGAAAATGAAGAAGCTGCAAAGCACTACGATGACGACAAGGCACAGCTTTACCGGCAGTTGAAACTCGCGGGGCTGAAAGAGGCTCCTGTTCACCTGGCAATCTTCAGCGATGATGATCCGGAGCAGGGTTATGGCCTTGGCCGCTTGACCATGCACGAAACTCTTGCCTATTCGACAGTCAGCATGGTTCACACATTCTGGCTGGCCGCCAGGGCTGAGGGCATTGGTGTCGGCTGGGTGTCGATCCTGGATCCGGAAGTGGTTGCAAAGGTACTACAGGTTGACGCCAGCTGGCGGCTTGTGGCTTATCTATGCGTTGGTTTTCCTGAAGAAGAACACATCGACCCGGAATTGGAACGCGCGCGCTGGCAATCGCGCAGTCCCTTGGAGACGCGGTTATTCCGACGATAGGAGCATCCTTTATGCCTGTGATTATCCGCCCTACCGAAGATAAAGACCATGCAGCCGTGCATCAGCTTCTGACGGAGCGCTGGACGGCGCCGGACATCATGCTGGGTGGCAAGATGTATGACGCATCGCGCCTGCCGGGTTATGTCGCCTATGACGGCGACGATCTCGTCGGCCTCGTCACATTGATCAAGACCGACGGCGAATGGGAAATCCTGACTCTCGATTCCATCAACCGCTGGGGTGGCGTCGGCAGCCAGTTGCTTGATGCCGTTGTGACAGAGGCTCGCGCCAACAACATAAAGCGGCTGACGGTTCGGACCTCCAACGACAATCTGGATGCATTCCGCTTTTACCAGCGTCGGGGTTTCCGGTTCGAGCGTATAGGGCAGGGTGTGATTGACCGGGAAAGAGAACAGAAGCCGGGAATTCCGCTACGCGGCGATTATGGTATCGAGATCCGCGACGAAATCCTGTTTGCCCGCGCGCTGTAGCACAGGCAATCCCGCCTCTTGCCCGCCGAACTGATCACAGCTCTGTTCAGCGAGGCAATCTTTCCACGAAAACCGTGGCCTTGAAGGAGAAAACGAGCTTTTCATCCTGATTATGCGCCAGCATGTCGGAATGAAGCAGCCCCCATTGCGGGCGGCTGCGGCTTTCCGTTTTTCCTGTCACGACACGGGTGTAATGCAATGTGTCCCCGGCATAGACCGGTTTGATCCATTTCAGGTCTTCAAAGCCGGGAGACGGGCCGTAGCGGGCCGGGGTCCTGCCTTCTTCAATCGCCTGCCGATGCAAGGCGTCTGACTTGGCGACAAACAGCTTCATGAAGACAGCGGACGTGTGCCACCCGGAGGCACACAGCCGGCCGAAGTGGGTTCTGGCGGCTTCTTCCTCACTCAGGTGAAATGGCTGCGGGTCGTATTTTTCGGCAAAACGGATGATCTCTTCGCTGGAAAACGTGTGCCGCCCGAGTTCCAGCTTTTCTCCGATGGAAATCTGTTCGAAGAACTGGGTCATTGGTCTGCTTGCCGTTTCTGAAAGAGGATCGGGTTTTCCCAAAGAATTACCTGGGTGCCAGACTGATTGGTGGCAGTCACGCGAACAAAGACCAATCCCAGGTCGGGCTTGGAGCGCAGATCCTTGGTCTCCAGAACTTCGGCAACTGCGGTCAGAATGTCTCCCGGCGAGACCGGTTTCTGCCATTTCAGTTTACTGATGCCGGGTGAGCCCCGACCGGTGCTTTTGTTCAGGAGGCCGGTTGCAAGCAGGCGCATGACGAGGGACGCCGTATGCCAACCGGATGCGGCCAGGCCTCCCAGCATGGAGTTCCTTCCCGCATCCTCGTTCAAGTGGAAATCCTGCGGGTCGAACTCGCTGGCAAACTCGATAATGTCTTCTTTGCTGACCTGAACCGAGCCGAGGTCGTAACTCTGTCCGGGCGCAAAGTCTTCAAAATGTAAGAGATCTGGCATGAAGGGAGACGGTGTTTGTTGAAGACATGCAAGTTTGGCAGGTTTGCATGTCTCACATGTTGCTAACGGACCGATCAGTCGTAGTAGATTTCGTTGTCGTCCAGATAGACATTGCTGGCCGAGCAGATATCGATGTCGATCGGATCGTCGAGGATCTCTTCGTCGTCTTCTCCGAGCCAGCCGACCTGAAAGGTCTGTTCGCAACTGCCGCTTTCGGCCGTGAATTCTGCCTGTGCACTTTCACCCGGGTCCAGAAATTCGGACAGCCAGTTGTCGCTCCAGCCGCTGCCGTCATTCGTGTAGAAACCCACAACGACGTTGCTGTTGGTGTTGTTGTAAATCTGGAAGATGCCTTCAGATCCAGTGCCTTGCGCAATTGCGGAGGTCACGCTTGCAAGAATCATGGCTGTACAGCCGATGACCTTTATGAATGTCATGGAAATTTCCTCTGTCTGTCCCGTGATTGGGAATATTCGGGGCAGACGCTATCGGTCAGGCAGAGAGAAGTAAAATCTTTTTTCGTGCGAGCCGTCTGGCATCAGGTTCACGGAGGCAATGATACTCCGAACCGGATACCTTTGCTGCGAACGGACCTTCAACTCAGCAAGATTTATCAGATTGGCCGGTGCTAGGGTCACCTCAATCGAGCAAGGGCATTTGCAATGACGCAACATGAAAAACAGGCGATCTCGCCGAAGGATAACGGTTACATCCGGCGCTTCAGCCGGGTGATCGAATACATCTATGCCAATCTGGACCAGGACCCGGATCTGGCAACGCTTGCGGAAATTGCAGCCCTTTCGCCATGGCATTGGCACAGAGTGTGGCAATCAACCTATGGCGAATCGATTGTTGCGACGGTGAAGCGCCTACGTCTTCACCGGGCAGCAGCGGATCTTTCTTATACGGATGCACCGATTGCTGCCGTTGCCAAACGGGCCGGTTATGGCAGCCAGGAAGCCTTCAGCCGCAGTTTCAAGCAGGCCTATGGCAATTCTCCTTCCTCCTATCGTTCCGCCGGAGTGCAGGCGCGCGTTCAGCCTGCACATGGCGGGGCGCCGGTTCCCCAGTCGAAAGGACATTCCCTGATGCATGAAGTTGAAATCAAATCCCTGCCGTCCGAGCACCTGGCCGTGCTGCGCCACAAAGGTCCGTATATGGAAATCGGCAAGGCATTCGAGAACCTGATCGGAATTCTCGCGAGTCGGAACCTCATGGGGCAGGTCGGCGCGATGAAGGCACTGTATTTTTCAGATCCGACGCATGTGCCGGAGAATGAGCTTCAGTCGGCTGCAGGTGTCGCGGTGTCGGACAGCCTGCCTGCCGAAGCGCCGCTGGAACAGGTGGAGGTGAGGGGCGGAGACTATGCCGTTCTTCACTACAAGGGCCCTTACGCAGACATGAAATGGGCCTATGAGTGGCTCTACGGGGAATGGCTGACCCAGTCCGGACGCGAACCGGCAGATGCCCCGTGCATGGAAATCTATCTCAACAACCCGCGAGAAACGGCCCCGGCAGACTTGCTGACGGATATCTGCCTGCCGTTGAAGCCTGTCTCCTGACCGATCAAAGAGGCCAGAAGACGAGGATGGCGGGAATGGAGACAGCGAGCACAAGCAGCTCGAGTGGCAAGCCAATCCGCCAATAGTCTCCAAACCTGTATCCACCCGGACCCATGATGATGGTGTTGTTCTTGTGACCGATCGGGGTCAGGAAAGCACAAGAGGCCGCCACGGCGACTGCCATCAGAAATGGGTCCGGGTTAACGCCCAGTGAGTTGGCAATCTGAACCGATATCGGTGCCGCTATCAGGCATGTCGCGACGTTGTTCAGGAAGTCCGACAGGGTCATGGTGACGATCATCAGAACCGAGAGCGTGACCCACGCCGGGGCACCTGATGTCAGAGTGATGATGCCGTCGGCAATCAATTGGGCGTTTCCGGCGCTTTCGAATGCCTGTCCGAGCGGGATCAATGAGCCGAGCAATACGATCACTTTCCACTCGACAGAGCTGTAGACCTCCGTTCCACTGATCAGCCCGCTGGCTGCATAAAGGACAACGCAGGCCGCCAGAGCGACGGGCAGGTACGCAATGCCTGCAACTGCCGCGGCAATTGCCAGAATGAAACCGGCGATTGCCAGCCATGCCTTGTTGCGTTGGATAAGGCCGGTCTGCCTTCCTTCCAAGGGCAGGACACCCAGCCAGTTGCAGGCGCTTTCCAGGCGCTCGGACTTGCCGAGAAGGAGGAGGACGTCTCCGGGACGAATGGTTTCGTGGCGCACGCGCTTCTGGATGCGCCGGCCCTGACGTGAAATTCCGAGCAGTGTGACACTGTGCCCGTAAAGAAGCCGCATGTTGAACGCGGATTGTCCGGTGATACGCGAGCTGTCCGGAACTATCGCTTCAACGAGCGATAGGGCAGAGCCGACGAGGCCCCCCTTGTGCTTTTCGGAGCCGGCAAATTCCAGTTTGGCTGCTCCCATAAAGCTCTCTATGGCCTTGGGGTCACCCTCCACGACCAGATAGTCGTCCGTCTTGATGGGTTCACGGCGGGCAAAACCCCTGATGCGGCGACCGTTACGGATGAGGCCAATGATGGCAACATCCTTGTCTTCGGCAATGGGATAAAGGTCGCCGACCGACAGGGGTTTGTCTTCGGAGACCTTGCCGACTTTCAGTTCAGCCGAATAAAGGCTTTCGGCAAAGCCTTCCTGTTTCGGCTTTTCTCGGAAATGAGACGGCAACAAGCGCCAACCGAATACCGCGACAAAGGCGATGCCGAACACGGCAACGGTCAGTCCGACGGGTGCGAAATCGAACATGGAAAACGGGCTGCCGAGTGCGTCGGAACGGTATTCGGCGATCACGATGTTCGGTGGGGTGCCGATCAGAGTGATCATGCCCCCGAGGATCGTCGCGAAGGAGAGAGGCATCAGTGAGAGCCCCGGTGACCGGTCGGCTTTTCTGGCCGCTTCCAGATCAAGCGGCATCAGTAGGGCCAGGGCGGCGACATTGTTGATGATCCCGGAGAGACCGGCACCAACGACCGCCATGAGGCCGATATGTCCGGACAGTCCGCGCGATGCTGACAGGAGGTGCATGGCGATCAGTTCGACCGCGCCCGAGTTCATCAGTCCCCTGGAGACGATCAGAACCAGCGCAATAATGATGACGGCAGGATGGCCGAAGCCGGAAAAGATCTGATCGGAGGGCACCAGCCCCAGGAATGCACCGAGAATGAGTGCGGAAAAGGCAACGAGATCAAAGCGTATGCGGCCCCAGACCAACAGCGCGAAGACGACGGCAAACAGGGCGAAAAGTTCAACTTGATCACTGGTCACGTAAGGCAGGCCCTTTGGTCTTCCATTGGCAGGACCTTGCCAGATGAACATGACCAAAACGTAATCTCAAGGCCACTCATCGGACATGTGCGCTCTCCATATTCTAGTCAGCAGCAAGGCAATGAAGCCGCTGCGATGAAAGGGAGAGAAAAAATGAGAAGCAGAAAAGGAGTAGCAGACCAAGTCGACATCATGGTGCGTGCAAGGAACGCACGGAGCTCAAGTTTGAGCTCGTTGTTTGGCTTCGGTAAACACAAAAACAAATGGAAAGATCATCAAGGCCCGAACCCTCTTACGATGATGGGGCTGGATCGCAGCTAACCAAAACCCCGCTGGAATTCCAGCGGGATTTTTTTTGACCTTTTGAAAGTTGTTGCCACACCAGCAGTCGGCCTGATGGCCGCCTGCAAGATTTGTGAGATGTGATTTCCAATCCACAGGTTGACGAATTGACTGTTGGTTGTCATGGGCACCAGGCTGCCCAAAAAAATTCCCCTTTAGATCCATTGGCCTGGCGGGGTGTGTCGTATTTGTAATTTTCCGGTCAGACACCGGACATGTGTACTCCCTACATTCTAATCAGCAGCAAGGCTTTGAAGCCGTTGCGAAAGAAAGGGAGTGAGACCAATGGAATTCAACAATCGTTCGTACTACGAAATGAACCATCTGCTGCGGGAATATGGCGCTCCGAAAACAAGTTGGAGTTCACGGATCGGCTTGAAGAGAAGCCGTAAGTGGAAAGACCACCAAAGCCCAAATCCACTGATGATGATGGGACTGGACCGCAGTTGAGGAAAGACCCCGTTGGAAACCCAGCGGGGTTTTGTTTTGGGCGATTGGCCTCCTGGTCAAGTGACGGTCACAGCCAGGGAGGGCAATCCGTCGACCATCGCTTCCATCCTGTCACCGCGCCTGATCGGGCCGACACCGGCAGGCGTACCGGTCAGGATAACGTCTCCGGCGGCCAGTTCGAAATAATCCGACAGGTAGGAAATCATCTCCGGAACCTTCCAGATCATCTGGTTGAGATCGCCCTGCTGACGAACATCATCGTTGACTTTCAATATGATCGCGCCGTTGTCCGGATGGCCGCACTCGGCAGCCGGAACCAGCGGTGTGATCGGGGCTGAGGCCTCAAATGCCTTACCGATTTCCCAGGGGCGCCCCATCTTCTTGGCCTGGCCCTGCAGGTCACGGCGTGTCATATCAAGCGAAATCCCGTAGCCGAAGACGTGATCCAATGCACTATCCACCGGGATGTTGCGGCCACCGGACTTCAGGGCAACAGCCAACTCGATTTCATGGTGCACATCATCTGATTTCGGCGGGTAGGGGAATTCGCCCGAGATATTGAGGTTGTTGGGATTTTTCTGAAAAAAGAAGGGTGGTTCCTTGTCCGGGTCATGACCCATTTCAACGGCATGAGCTGCATAATTCCGTCCTATGCAATAGACCCGGCGAACCGGAAAAAGGCTGTCCGTGCCTCTGACCGGCAGCGTTGCAAGCTGTGGCAACTCGATAACAAATTCAGACATGCGCTCCCTCTGCCTTTTCTGGAAATTCATCGCAAAAGACCCTAACCAATTTCATATCAATCTCAACCAATTTTTTGATTTGTCGATTTTTTCTTGCAAAATGGGATTGATTCGAGATTAATTAGGGTATTGATCGCAAATTGGTTGATCAATATGAAAGATGTTCACGCGTTTGTGATGAAGAGAGGCGCTTGTGCTGAACCATTCCGAGACCGCAGACCGAACCGGCGCTGTCAGCCTGTTGAAAGACTTCATCGCCGAAAAATCCTACGCTCCTGGCGATCGCCTGCCGGCAGAACGAGAGCTGATCGGGCAGCTGGGCATGACGCGCAATTCCTTGCGCAAGGCCCTGGATTCACTCGAGCGCGAAGGGGTGATCTGGAGACATGTCGGCAAGGGCACCTTCATCGCCGGACATGAGGATCAGATCGATATCGGCAAGCTATCGGAAATCGGCCATCAGATCACGCCGGTCAAGATGATGCGGGCACGGCAATGCATCGAGGCTGTCATCGCGCGTGAAGCAGCGATCAACGCATCGCGCCAGGCCGTCATGAAAATCAAGCAGGTGAAGGAGCGGGCAAGGCAGGCTTCCAATTGGAACGACTATGAAACCCAGGACGACCAGTTTCATTACGCCATTGCCGAAGCCACGGACAATATTCTGCTGATCGCGCTGTTCGATCAGCTGAACAAGGTGCGCAGGGCTGTGGCCGTGAGCACCGTTATTCGAGAGACGGAACGCCCGCCGGAAAATCACACCAGTTTTGCCGAGCACGATCGCATTTGTGCGGCGATCGAGGATCGGGATCCCAAGGCTGCCCATGATGCGATGTGGCAGCACATCAGCTCCGTATCAGCACGATTGTTCGGAGAGGTTTAGGGAGAGCAGCATTCAGCGGGTCAAGAGAGCCCAAAAGCCGCGACCTGATCTGAAAGACAGAGGACCAGAAGGTCCACATTCAGGGAGGAGAACGATGAAGTCTATATTGCGCAAACTGGGGACGGCGGTCGCCGTTGTTCCGCTCGCCGTTGGTCTCATGGCAGGTGCTGCAGAAGCCGCCGGCAAAATCAAGATCGCGCTGGCAGAGACGCCATCTGATGAACTGGCTGCATTCTTTGTCGCGCTGGATCGGGCGAAGGCCAATGGTCTGGAATACGAATGGACGGCATTCTCTGACGAGGAGCTTGCGATCCAGGCCGTGTTGAGCGGGCAAATGGATATCGGTTTTGGAACGCCGTATGCCGCGATGCAACGCTCAAAGGCTCCCATCCGCATCGTGTTCCAGCTTTCGAAGTTGAAGTTTTTCCCGGTGACTTCACAGAAATACAGTAAACTGGAAGACCTCAACGGCGAACCGATCATGCTGCATTCGCGCGGCGGAGGAACGGACTCCATCGCCAACGTGATCGAGGACAAGTTGAACATCAAGTTCGGAGACCGTTCCTACGTGCCCGGATCGTCGAACCGTGTCGCCGCCCTTATGGCAGGGCAGACAGATGCGACGATCATTGACCTGTCCAACAAGAACAAGGTCATGAAGATCGCAGGTGACAAGTTCAATGTTCTGCCGATGTTCGAAGTCGATGCCAGTGATGAGGCCCTGTTCGCAAATCTTGATTGGATCAAGAACAACGAGAAGGATGTCGAGATATTCGTCAACGCTCTGGTCGGCGTCTGGCAGGACATGGCCGAAGACCCGACGATCATCTCCAGGGAAACCGACCCGGACGGCCCTATCGGGCAACTGCCACCGGAAATTCTCGGTAACCTGGATGCCTTCTACACCGATGCTGTCGCCGGCGGGCTTTACGATCCCAACGGTGGAGGCCGCAAGGCCGCGCTTGCGGACATTGAGTGGTACTCGAATGCCGGTCAGCTGGAAGGAGATCCAGCATCCTTGAACATCGAGGATTTCTGGTATCTCGCACCGCTGGACGCAGCGACGCAGTAAGTCCGGTTCCCATGGCTGCCGGGAGTTTCCGGCAGCCGATTCCGGTTCCTGTCACACAAAGGACCCCGGCTTATGAAAAACCGTTCGTTCTGGTTGAAAATTCTCTCCGCAGTGCTCCTGTTCGGGGCCTGGCAGGTCGCGGGTATGATCCCGGTCAGCTACGCCTTTCCGACATTCGTTGAATCAATGTCGGCACTTGTCCGCATGGCTGGTGACGGTACGCTCTTCCAGGCTTATGTCGAAACGCTTCGGCCACTGGTGGTCGGCGTGGCGATCTCTGCCGCGTTCGGAATTGCGCTTGGACTATGGATTGGTTTGAGCGAAAAATTTGACTGGCTGTTCTCACCGATCTTCATCGTCATGCAGGCGGCACCGCTGGCTGCCTTGATACCGTTGCTGGTCATGGCCTACGGCATCGGCTTGACGTCCAAGGTCTTCGTAGTCTGCATCATGGCAATGCCGGTAATTGTGCTCAATACCGCCGGTGCCGTCCGCAATACGCCATCTTCGATCAAGGAAATGGGCCGGTCCTTTCTGGCATCGGATACCGAAATCATCCTGAAGATCGTCATTCCGGCAGCGTCGCCGGTGATCTTCAGTGGTTTGCGTCTCGGCATTTCAGCCGGGTTCATCGGTGCCGTGCTGGCCGAACTCAAGATCACGCCGACAGGTGTCGGTGACATCATCACCTATAGCCGCTCGATCGCGGATTACCCCGCCATGTATGCCGCGATCTTCTCAATCATCCTTCTTGCTGTCCTGTTCCTCAATCTGTTGGAGCGGCTGGAAGTCTACCTCTTTGAAGGAAATGTCCGTGGTTATGCCTCAGATTAAGGAAGTCGTTGATGCCGTCGTGGGACCTGGAAACGACAACGCCGTTGTCGCCCGGGGCGTATCGAAGACCTACGGCACCGTGGAAGCGCTCAAGAACCTCACGCTGGAGTTTCCACGTGGGCAGCTGACCTCACTTTTGGGGCCTTCGGGATGCGGTAAGACAACGTTGTTGAAAATCATCGCCGGTCTGCTTGAGCCGACGGCGGGCGAAATCGAAGTCAATGGCAGGCCCGTTACGGGGCCGGGGCCCGACCGCGCGTTCGTCTTTCAGGATTTTGCGCTGCTGCCTTGGGCCAACGTTCTGCGCAACGTGGCATTCGGGCTTGAACTTCGCGGCGTCGCAAAGTCCGAACGTGAAGCCATCGCTGAGAAATACATTGCGGAAGTCGGCCTTTCCGGATTTGAAAAAAGCTTTCCCCATCAGCTTTCTGGCGGCATGCGACAGCGCGTAGGCCTTGCCCGTGCATTGTCCGTCGATGCGGACGTGCTGCTGATGGACGAGCCTTTTTCTGCGGTCGATGAGCAAACCCGGCGCAAGTTCCAGGAAGATCTCCTGAACCTCGTTCAGAACGAGAACAAGACTTTCATCTTCGTGACCCATTCGATCGAGGAGGCGGTCTATGTATCCGACCAGATTGCAATCCTGTTGCCGCGCCCGAGCCGGGTTTCGGAAATCATCCGCCCGGCAGGGCTTCGCAACAAGAACACCGACAACATCCGCCGGGATCCTGAATACCTGGATATCGTCGACCGGATCTGGGCTTCGCTGCGAAGCTACGTGGAATAGGGGGGCGTCATGACAATATCTGGTGTCCGTCTGCCGGCCATGTCGTCCCTCATCCTGTGGGGACTTCTGTGGGAGATTGTTGGCCGCCTGGACCTGACCTTCTTCGTGCCGCCGCTTTCAGAGGTCTTCGTGACCCTCTATGCGGTCATTGGTACCGCACCGTTTCTGAAGGCATTGTCCGAAACGGCCTATGCTTTCGCGGCCGGCGTTTTCTTCGCCGTCATCATCGGAATACCGGTCGGCATTCTGATGGGTAAGAACCGGCTGGTGGATGAGCTTTTGCTGCCCTGGGTCAACGTGTTCCTGAGCGCGCCGCTGACAGCGCTCGTTCCTGTGTTGATGGTGCTTTTCGGGTTCGGGATGAAGTCGATCATCATCACCACGACGCTGTTTGCGATCTGGATCATCATTCTGAATGCGCGCGCAGGGGTGTTGCAGATCAACCGGTCCCTGGTCGAAATGGCCCGATGTTACGGGGCCAACCCGTTCCAGGCGTTTTACAAGATCTATTTCTGGGCGGCCTTGCCGGAAATTCTTGGCGGGGTGCGTATCGGTGTGATCCGAGCCGTGAAAGGTGTGATTATCGGTCAGCTTCTGATCTCGATTGTCGGCTTCGGGGCCTTGTTCGAGCTTTACGCCAACAACTTTCTGATGGCGCATTTCTGGGCTGTTCTGCTGGTGCTCTTCGCACTGGCTTTCACGGTTTCGGAGTTTCTCGCCTATCTGGAACGTCGCGTTTCCTACTATGCAGCCAAGCGCTGAGTTTCAGATGACGAAAACTGGCCCGGAGGTATCTCCGGGCTTTTTTCTTGACGTTCAGATCTGCAGGCGGCCGGAGACCGGCAAGTCTGATCCTAGGGGGAGAACATCTGCCTTTGCGAGTTAACTCGCTCGACTGTTCCTGGTCAGGACTTCACTTGTTCTGTAAGACAACTTCTTAGGTCCAAAGCCCAGGAAGACATAACTTCCCGTCAGAGCGACAAGAACTGCAATGCCCAATCCAGCCATCACATCTACCAGATAGTGATTGGCATGGGAGACCGCAGACATTGCCATCGACAGGTTTAAAACCAATGCAGGCCATTTAATCCAACTTGTCCGCCACAAAGCCCAGATCGTAAAAAAGCCCATTCCGGCATGAACGGATGGGAAAGTCACAATTCCGACGACGTCGTCTCCTGACAAGATGAATGAAGGATCGTTTCGCAGCGCATTGAATGCATCCAAAAAATGGTAGCCGAATTTTGCGTCGATGTTCTGTAGCGTCGTTACGTCAAAATCATAATAGCTGTAGGTTCCCAATGCCGGAAATGGAATGGCGAGGGTACTTGCAACAAGTATCATCAAAGCATAGCCGAATATGTATGCAATGGCGCGTGGCACTTGCCCAATACAGCATAACAGAACGGGCACAAAAACCAGCTGAACCTTTAGGGATGCGTAGGCAAGTTCAAGGTATATGGAGAGCCAGTGCGAACTGTCCACAAATCGAATAAATGCAATCCAGTCAAATCCCAACGCCCGATCCATTTCCACCAACTGCCTATCGGCGAGTGGAAAATCGAGTGAGTATGCCAAATAAGTCGCGATTAACGCCGGAACCAGCACTGCAAATCCTGCTCCCAAGATTTCGGCAATCGGAGCTACATATTTGTCCTTTATTAAAATCATCAGCAGAGCTATGGCGTAAAATGATGCTGATATGTAGAATATATATGAAAATGATTGGAAATTTATTTCCAGTCTCGAGAAGGTGCTGAGAATATATATAAAGATCCAGATGGAAATTACAGAAATCTGAAGATTTATTCTTTCTTTTATGTGGTAATTTCTATTCATTCTTGGATCTTTGTCACGATGCCTGTTGTATGATTTGAGTAAGTAGTAAACGTTGTAGATGGTAATGTATTAATTCATGCATTACGTGAGTTGATACAAATTCCGAGCCCAATTTGAGGTAGGTTCATCTTATTTCTTTTGGGTAACTTGCGGTTTTGTTAATTTACTTAATGTTTGTGAATAAATAATAAATATTTCTTATCCCGATTTGAGGCGCTTGTTTGAATGACTGGAGCCGAGTGCTTTTGAGCGACCGCAACGGAAGAAACGTATTGCAGTGATTGATAAAATGGGTGCTTTCGCGTGCATGAACCGCTTCAGCCGTTGAATAGAGGTTCGAATAACAACCAGCAGATACTGATCCAGTCCAAATGACGGACTTCGCGCTGTCGATTGGATGAATACAGTGGTCCATCACAAGGCAGATAGCTGTCATCATATCGCCACTGTGCGTTGGTCAGCTTCTTTTTTGTCTGTCGCTCTGCCCTGGGAAATTCCCTGCAAATAATCAGATCTGCAGGCGGCCGGAAATTGGCAAATCGATATCCTGCGGGTGCTTGATGACTTCCGCGATCGCCAGACGCATTCCTTCGGCTGCCGTTTCAACAGACATGCTGGGTGCACCAAGATTGTCCTCCAGAGCGGCGACTTCAGGAAGGTGGGGGAGGTGTACGCAACCGGCTCGTACCTTGCTCTTTATCACAGCGAGATGATGCTGGATGCCGTAAAACAGATGATTGCAGCAGAACGTGCCGGCCGCATCGGAAATGTCCGCGGGAATGCCGCCATCGCGCATGGCCTTCACCATGGCGCGTATGGGCAAGGTGCTCTGATAGGCAAGCGGACCGTCGGGAGCGGTCGGTTGGCCCTGCAGGGACACACCGGCGTTGTCCTTCAGTTCGTAACGGGTGGAATCGTTGAAGTTCTGGGCGATGCGTTCGACCGTAATCGTTGCGCGACCACCATATTCGCCCATCATTATGGCAGCACCCGAGCCGGTCTCGCTCAAGGCTTCCCTGACCGCATCGATGCAGACGAAAAAGCTGTTCGGTATGATCCGTGACACGACCTTCACGCCTTCGATGAGTTCGCCATCGAGATGCCTTGCAACGTGCTCGGCCGGATTCACCGGAGTGTTGCCAAAGGCTTCGAAGCCGGTCAGCAAAACGGATTTCATTGGACCGCTCTCCCTTCATGTCCCGGCGCGAAGGTTAGTTCGCAACCGGAACAAGGGAAAGCGGTCAAAATCACCTAGGTGTTGAATTTGAACAGCAAGACGTCGCCATCCTTGACGATATATTCCTTGCCTTCATCGCGAGCCTTGCCGGCTTCCTTGGCGGCATTCTCGCCGCCCAGAGAGACGTAATCGTCATACGCGATGGTCTGCGCGCGAATGAAGCCGCGTTCAAAGTCGGTGTGGATGACTCCGGCCGCCCCCGGTGCCTTGGTCCCCTGGGTGATCGTCCAGGCCCGGGTTTCTTTGGGCCCGGCGGTGAAATAGGTGATCAGATCCAGAAGCTCGTAGCCGGCGCGGATGAGACGGTCGAGTCCGGGCTCTTCCAGGCCGATGGTTTCCAGGAACTCGGCCTGCTCTTCGCTATCGAGCTGAGAAATTTCCGCCTCAATGGCGGCAGAGATGACAACGGATGATGCACCTTCTTCCTTGGCCCGTTCTGCAACTTTCTGCGAAAGTGAGTTGCCTTCTGCTGCGGATGCTTCATCCACGTTGCAGACGTAGAGAACCGGCTTGGAAGTCAGGAGGTTGAGACCCTTGAGCATCTTTGCCTCTTCTGCGTCCGCAGTCTCAAGCATGCGGGCAGGTTTGCCATCCTGGAGCAGAGCGAGTGCTGCTTCCATGATCGGTAGAACGGCCTTTGCTTCCTTGTCGCCTGTCGTTGCCTTTTTCTTCAATGGAGCGATGCGGCGCTCCAGGCTTTCCATGTCGGCGACCATGAGTTCGGTTTCGACCGTTTCGGCATCCGCCAACGGGTCGATGTTACCGTCCACATGGGTAATGTCGTCATCTTCAAAGCAGCGCAGCACGTGGGCAATGGCGTCGACTTCGCGGATATTGGCCAGGAACTGGTTGCCGAGACCTTCTCCCTTGGAGGCGCCGCGAACGAGGCCCGCGATATCTACGAAGGTGATCCTGGTTGGAATGACCTCTTTCGATTGGGCCACATTGCGAATGGCGTAAAGTCTTGGATCCGGAACCGCCACCTCGCCCGTATTCGGCTCAATCGTGCAGAAGGGATAGTTGGCGGCCTGCGCCGCCGCGGTCTTGGTGAGCGCGTTGAAAAGCGTGGACTTGCCGACATTCGGCAGCCCGACAATGCCGCACTGAAAACCCATGGGAGTTCGCTTTCGGTTTGTGTCTGAAACTGTTGCCGGGCTACATGCCTGAGCATGGTCGGCAGGTCAAGGGTTTGGGTCCTTGCCTGGAAAGGAGCGGCGACAAAGTCAGTCTTTCCTGCCGCCCAGAAGCTTTTTCAGCATCTCAGCCATGGGCCCCGACTTGGGCAGATTGGCAGGTGCTTGTTGCCGCGCCTGACGAATGTGACTTTGACCTTTGGCCTTTTGATGCTTTGGTGCGCCGCCTTCGCCGTTTGGTGCCTTGTTCTTCCGCTGAGACTTTTCCGGCTCGAGGATGAGTGTCAGCTTGTTGGCAAACTGGCTGTCCTTGCCCTCTGCAAGCAGGTCCGCGTGGTCGGCAACTTCCGTCAGCAGCGGCTCGAGCCAATCGCGATCGGCTTTTGCGAAGTCTCCGAGGACATAGTTGGAAACCAGTTTCTTGTCGCCGGGATGACCGATGCCAAGTCGCAGGCGGCGATAGTCCGCTCCGATATGAGCGGTGATTGAGCGAAGACCATTGTGTCCACCGTGGCCGCCGCCCTTTTTCATGCGGAACTTGGCCGGGGGCAGGTCGAGCTCATCATACAGAACGACGATGTCTTCCGGCTCGATCTTGTAAAAGCGCATGGCTTCGCCAACCGAGCGTCCGGACTCGTTCATATAAGTAGATGGCTTGAGAAGCAGGACCTTCTCGGAACCAAGACGGCCTTCTGATACCTGGCCCTGAAAGCGGGCGCGCCAAGGTTGAAAGGTGGAATGGCGGCGATGAATCTCGTCGACGGCCATGAAGCCGATGTTGTGGCGGTTGCCTTCGTATCTGGAACCGGGATTGCCAAGTCCAACGATCAGTTTCATCACGTGCCTCTCAAGAGACTTCTTGAAATGAAAAAGCAGCCGCTTTCGGCTGCTTGGGAACAGGAGGCGGGATCCGCCTCCTGCAAAAGCTTCGAATGAAACAGAAGATTATTCGCTTGCCGCTTCTTCTTCTTCGCCTTCTTCAGCAGCTTCTTCGTCAGCTTCCTGCATTCCGGCCGGAGCAGCGATCGTAGCGATGGTGAAGTCGCGATCGGTGATCGTCGGCTGGCAGCCTTCCGGCAGCTTGACTGCGGAAATATGCAGGCTGTCGCCAGGCTGAGCTTCAATCAGGTCAAGCTCGAGTGCTTCCGGAATGCTGTCGGCCGGTACGGTCATCTCAACAGTGTGGCGAACGATGTTCAGAACGCCGCCCTTCTTGAGCCCCGGGCAGTCTTCTTCGTTGAGGAAGTGGACCGGGATTTCGACCGTGAGGGTCGCACCCTTGGCAACACGCAGGAAGTCAACGTGCAGGACGTCGTCGCGCACCGGGTGCAGCTGATAGTCCTTCGCAATAACCTGATGCTTTTCGCCGTCGACGTCGATTACGCCGATCTGTGCGGTGAAACCACCCTTGTGAAGGGTCATGGTGGTTTCCTTCACCGGAATGGTGATCGGCAGGGCCGGTTTTTTGTCGCCGTAGATCACGGCAGGAAGAAGGCCTTCGCGACGCAGTGCCCGTGCAGCCCCCTTGCCAACGCGGTCCCGTGCCGACGCCTTCAGCTCATAGCTGGCAGCCATGGCAGAACTCCTTGAATATATGGTAACGGACCGGCGAACCACCGTGCCTAGGTAAAGACTTCAGCTGTCCGGGATCGATCCAGAAGCGCCTCCTCCAGGGGTGCAGGCGCGAGCGCGCGTATAGCGGAAAAGCGCACCGGATGCAAGAGCTCACATTTCCTGCCGGAACAAAACTGTCCTCGCCAGTCGCGCTGTGTCAGCCTTTGAGGCGCCTGGATGTGTCTTCCCTATATCCTGCGTTCGCCTTCTTGGCAAAGGATGCACGCCAGGGTTCTGCGAGTTCATCGAGTTCGGACAAGGCAATGGCGGTTGCCGGATCCAGCCTCGGATTGAAGCGAGCCAGAATGACTTCACGCAGGTTCCAGTCCGGGCAGGGGCGGTCGATCAATGAAATCAAGTCACCCGCTTCCATGGTTCCCGTTTTCAGAACCCTGAAATACCAGCCCGTCTTGCCCGTCTTTTGAAACGCCGCTGCCTGACCAGGGTTACCGGTGTGGAAATTCAGTTTCCAACAGGGTTGGCGCCCCTGGGAGATCTGTAGCTGCACCGATCCGACGGAAAAGATGTCACCAATGCAGAGGTCCTCTTCGGTGAAACCTTGGCTTGAGATGTTTTCGCCAAAGCCGCCGGATATGTAGGTTGTATCGGTTTCCGGAAAGTCCTTGCGCCAGGTTGCGTAATGCTCCGAAGGATAGATGTGCAGCGCCTTTTCCGGTCCGCCGTGAACCGCCAGATCCGCTTGCTTGTCACCCGCAATCCCGGTTCTGGTCACCTCAAGTCGGCCGTCTGCGCGCGACTTGCGAATAGCTGACGGCTCCTTCCCTTCCCAACGATGTTCGGGTTCGCCGACAAAGAGGCCGAGTATGTGTGCGGATTGAGTCATTCTGAAATTCCTAAAGTGCATGTTCGTGGCAGATCTGACCGGCATCGCTGCCGGAAAGCGGTACTTCCAGAAGCTGGCAATATCCGCCTGTATCGGTTTTCTGATGATGCCTGCAGGTCTTGCAGACGCCGAATGAACGGCCCCCGCGATGCTGCAACATGGCAAGAACCAGAGTTTTCAGGGAATCGGCGAGCGTCTGGGATGTTTCCTGATCAAGGGTTTCGATCACTCCGGAAAGGCCGGAGGTGGTTTTCAGAATATCATTGCCTTCAGACGTGATGTCGTAGCGGATGCTGCGCTTGTCCGTGTCTGAACGGGTCTCTTTGATCAGTTCCTTGCGGGAAAGAGCTTTCAAGGTCTGGGAAGCCGTGCCCCGGGTCGTGGCCAGATAGTCCGCCACATGGGATGGCGCACGAGAAAACCTGTTTGCACGTGACAAGTAGCTCAACGCTGCGAATTGCGATGGATTCAGCGGACCATTCCATTCTTCAGCCGCGTTCAGGCGGGTCAAACGGTCGATAAGGTCCTGAATGACCCGTGTCTGCGAGAATGCTGTCATGGTCAATATGTAGCGAGTCGAAATTAATCTTGCAATAGTTTCGACTCGCTACTATTAGTAATGGCGTTCTCACACAGGAGTTCCATCAATGCTGAAATCTATCTTTGCAGGCCTCTTGACCACAGGTCTGACGACCGCCGCTCTTGCGGGAGGCGGTCACGGTTCACACGCAATCAATCAGGAAGGGGCGGTTGTGTCGCCGGAAAATGCGGAGATCGAGCGGAACTACGATATTCTTGCCGCGCATGTGCATCGCAAGGGCAGGATCGTGACGTTTCACATGACCTTGAAAGGAACGGCCGGAGGGTCTGTTCCACGAGCGGAAGGTACGCTGGCCGGAGCGCCGGTCCATTCCTATGTCTGGCCGACATCCCTGAACCCAGAATTGGTTGGTTTTGAAGGAGGCAAGGGCATTCTCGCCCTTGCGGCGACAAGCCATCCGGATTTCGACGATACACCTCTGTTCGACGAGGATGGTGATGGTGACGTGGCAAACGACGGCGCCAAATGGCACTCTCACTGGGTTGTCCTAACCCCCAATGAAGACTGCGGTGACGGTGCGCTTTCCGTTCAGGACATACCAGAAGGGACTTCGCCGAAAATGCCGGCTACCTGGCCTGGTTTACCGATCTATATCGACAGTCCGGGTTTTTCTCCGGTTCTGGATGATCGGGAAATCGTCATCAATGTCGCTTTCAGTGATCCGGGCGCGGTTGAAGGTCTCTCCTATGACGGGGTGACCTCGGCATTACGCGTCAATCAGAGCGTCCATGAACCGTTGCTCTGTGTCGTGGATGTCTTCGATGTTGCTTCCGGCGATCTGAGCCTTCCCGGAAAACTGGACTGAAACAAAAAAAGCGCCGGTATCTCCGGCGCTTTTCTCAGGCTTGCAGGCCTTATCAGTTGAACAGGCTGGAAACCGACTTTTCCAGGGCCGTCCGATTGATGGCTTCACCGATAAGCGGAGCGATGGAAACAGTCCGGATATTGGCTGCCGCCGTAATGGCTGCCGTCGGTTCGATGGAATTGGTGGTTACCAGTTCCTTCAGTTTCGACGAAGTTACGCGGGCGACCGCACCGCCGGAGAGAACTCCGTGTGTGATGTAGGCCGTCACGGACTTGGCACCTTGTGAGAGCAGTGCATCGGCTGCGTTGCAAAGCGTTCCGCCGCTGTCGACGATGTCATCGACCAGGATGCAATCGTAGCCATCCACATCACCGATGATGTTCATGACTTCCGATTCCCCAGGTTTGTCGCGGCGTTTGTCGACGATCGAAAGCGGAGCCTCAATGCGCTTGGCCAGCGCACGGGCGCGCACCACGCCACCGACATCAGGAGAGACAACCATGACATTGTCAGTGGCGTAACGTTCCTTGATGTCGCGGGTCATGACAGGTGCCGCGAACAGGTTGTCGGTCGGGATATCGAAAAAACCCTGGATCTGTCCGGCATGGAGATCCAGGGTCAGAATGCGGTCCGCACCGGCTTCGGTGATCAGATTCGCTACCAGCTTCGCCGAAATCGGCGTTCGACCGGAAGCGCGTCGATCTTGACGGGCATAGCCGAAATAAGGCAGCACCGCAGTGATGCGGCGAGCTGAGGAACGGCGCAGCGCATCAATGATGATGAGCAGTTCCATTAGGTGATCATTGGCCGGATAGCTGGTTGACTGCACGACGAATACATCTTCGCCACGCACGTTTTCTTGTATTTCTACGAAGATTTCCTGGTCGGCAAATCGCCGGACCTGGCATTTGGCCAAAGGTACGTCCAAATACTTGGAAATTTCCTCTGCCAGGGCTCGGTTGGAATTGCCCGCGACGATCTTCATGAGCCGCAAGTCCTTCTGGTGCGACGCCGGGTTTGCTGGCTGGGACGGCCGGGCAAACACGCGGAAAGGGCCTAGGTCGTTCAAGTGCCGATGCCGAGGGCCTCTGGAAGAAACCCTTGGCAGGCGGCGGCGTTGTAACAATCAACCAACCGGACCACAACAGTGGTTGGCCCTTGAAACCCGCTTTTTTTGATTTTTTATGATGCAGAACGGTCGTTACCCGGCGAACTGATCATTATCGGTTGAGCCAAGCCTTGATTTCTACCATTGATCGGTTGGCGATTCGGGACAATGTACCGGAGCTGACGGACCGCCACGGATCACCAGAGGCGCCGCCGGTGGTTTCGGTTCCGGAGATTCGCTTCAAACGCCGGCCCGAGTTGTCGACGATGTCGAAAACATAGAAAACGGTCCCGTTCGATGGCTGGCCGGTGGCCGCAAGATAGCCGTTCACACGATAAGTGGCGCTGGCGCCGACGCGCCGCACAAGGGTAATGCCTTGCTTGCGCGCCTCGGCTCCGATGAATTCAGACAGCTCATCCGCAATATTGCCGGGGGCGCCGGTGAAAGGTTCGAACGCGAACGTTACGCCTTCCTCCTCATCCACCTGACCTGAAATTGACGGTGTCGGCGCTGCTGTTGCAATCGGACTCGGCGGTTGCGGCGACGACTGACAGGCAGCTAGCAGTCCTGCAAGCAGCAATCCCGCCATGATCCGCGGGATGGAAAAGTTAGTCTGGCTGGAAATGGGGAGCATGGAGATGCCTGGCTCTGGTGGTCAAATTCGTCTCGGATGCGGACCAGCTGGAAGGGATACCGGAGAAGATGCCGGTCCGCGAAGTTGATCATGGTTTAGCCTGACTTGACCGGCAGGTCG
Source organism: Roseibium sp. SCP14 (assembly GCF_040329475.1). Taxonomy (NCBI): domain Bacteria; kingdom Pseudomonadati; phylum Pseudomonadota; class Alphaproteobacteria; order Hyphomicrobiales; family Stappiaceae; genus Roseibium; species Roseibium sp. SCP14. Next base: position 248,251 of record NZ_JBDZYH010000002.1, on the reverse strand, counting down.
AGAGGCAGCTTGGATAAGCACTCCGGTGTGGTCTCGGTGGTCAGATAAGTCTGGCCGAGGGTCATGGCGGTTCCCGTGATCGAATCCATGAGGATCATGTGCATGAAGATCACCATGTTCGGCTTCACTTCCGCCGGGTTGGCCTTGTAGGCCATGGGCGTGTCCATCCAGCTCGGTGTAAAGCGTGCTCCCAGTGAGTAACCGCAAGCGTTCAACCGGTGTTGCATCATGCCATGGGCATCCACGCGTTCGGCATGAGCGTCGAAAATGTCTCCGAAAGTTTTGCCCGGAACCAATTGGGTTTCGACGGCCGAAAGGGCTTCGCGTGCGGCTGCATACATATCCAGGTGCCGGTCGCTTGGAGCGCCAACCACAACGGTTCGCATCAAGGCGGCATGGTAGTGCCGGTAGGCGCCCGCCCATTCCAGCGTGATCTGATCCTGATCCGACAAAGTCCGGCGGCCTGCCTTGTAGCGGCACAAAAGCGCGTCCTCGGCAGAGCCGATGATGAACTCGTTGCCGGGGTAGTCGCCGCCGCCTTCGAAAATCGCGCCCTGCATGGCCGCAAGAATGCGGCCTTCATCCGCTCCGGGGGCAATCTCGTCCATCGCAGCATAAAAGGCCTTGTCGGCCAGTTCGGCCGCTTTGCGGACGTAGACGATTTCTTCGGGGCTCTTGACCGCTCGCAATGCCGGAATGAGCGGGGATGCGTCACTGATGTCGGCAAAGGTCGTGAGTTCGGCATTGATCTGCAGGCCGATTTTGCCAGTCATGCCGTGAGTGTCGTATTCGATACCGATCTTCTTGCCCAGAAGATCCATGTCGAAGAGCATTTCCTTCAGCTGGAGAACAGGGCTGGCCGAACCTCTGTCGACCCAAACCCGGATGTCAGAGATGTTGGAAGTGTGCTTGGCCTGACGTTGATCGGCGGACCGGGTCAGCAGGACCTTTTCGCCTTCTTTGGTCACGACGAGACACTGAAAGAAGCAAAAACCGAACGTGTCATATCCGGTCAGCCAGTACATGCTCTCCTGTGCGAACAGGAGCATGGCATCCAGTTTTTCCGCCTCCATGGCGGCCTTCAGCTTATCGAAGCGGCTTTCAAATTCAGCGTCTGAAAAATGCAGTGCCATGAGGTGTCCTTAGTCTAGTGCGATTGCGCTGATTTGGCGTCCGTAGTCGGGTTCATTGCGATGGGTGGTGCGCCGATAGGAAAAAAACCTACCTTCGTCGGCATAGGTGCAGATACCCAGATTGACTACCCGGCCAAGGCCGAGCTCTGAAAGCTTGCCGGTGATGAAGGCCGGCAAGTCGAACATGTAGTGTTCTTCTCGTTCGGACGGGCCGAAGAAACGGATGTTTTCCGGATCTGCGTCGGCAAAGCGTTCGTGAAATTCCGGTCCGACCTCATAGGCGGTTCTGGAGATCGTCGGTCCGAGAACCGCGACGATGCAATCCTTGTCGGCCCCAAGGTCCTCCATGGCCGCAACCGTATTCTGCAGCACGCCAGATATGGCGCCTTTCCATCCCGAATGGGCGGCACCCAGAACCCTGGCTTCGGGATCTGCAAACAGTACCGGTCCGCAATCTGCCGTCGAAACGCCGATCGCCAGCCCGGGTGTATTCGTTGCCAGCGCATCGGCTTTCCGATCGGCGTCTTCATCCCACGGACCGCTCAACGTGATCACGTCGGGCGAATGGATCTGATAGGGGGATACAAGCATATCCGAAGCAACGCCGAGCTCGGAGGCAACCCGGTCCCGGTTTTCCAGCACCATATCGCGATGGTCGTCGGAGCCTAGTCCGATGTTGAGGCTTTCATAGATGCCGCCAGAGACACCACCCTGCCGGGTGAAGAAGCCGTGTCGAATGCCGTCGAGCTTCAGTGCATCCGCTTCAATTTTCATACCGGTCTCCGAAGGAGTGCGATTCGAATTTTCAAGCAACGATCCTTGAGGACTTCAGGCTGTGCTGTCAAACGGTGAAAACACTTCTCCATTGCCCGTTATCGCCAGAACCTTGAACAGGTCTCCCATTTGATTGGGGGCGGCAAGGCGTTCCACCGCGTCGCGGATGGTTTCCTGCTGTTCATGGGTTTTACCCGCTCCCAGTACTCCGGCCCGCTCCAGAAGACCGGAGCGCAACAGGAATTCTCCCTGCGACAGGGCAGGAAGCGGTGAGGCTCCACTGCGACGGGCCGCTGTTGCCAGCGCTTCGAAATTCACGTGCGCTGTCAGATCAGCATCTCCCGGATGAGAGAGAACATCGTCATATGCGTGTCTATAGAGTGCCTGCAGCGTGTCTCCCGGAGCCGTTTTCAGATAGCCGTAGTCTATGAAGAGCGCGATACCGCCCCTTGCCGACAGCCGGGCACCGATTTCTTCGGCAATTGCATTGGATGCGGGCTGGGTTTCGAAAACCGTTCCCTCCGGACTTTGAGCAAATTCCGGTGGCACCGCCTCATCCGGGAGGCTCGCCGCGCCTGCGCCGAAGGAGAGTTCTCCGTTTCGGTTCAGCCCAACTTGCCGCTCCTTCCATCCTTCGGATGTTCTGACGAATTGGTGGATTGGCAGTGCGTCAAAAAATTCGTTGGCGACAAGAATGAGAGGACCGTCTGGAACATCGCGGAAGTTGTCGCGAAACTCAGGCTTGAGCGGAGAGCGGGCAAGTGTCTTTTTCTGAATGATGCGAAGTCGTGGACTTATTTCGACCAGGTTCAATCTGGCAGCCTTCAAGAAAGGCGGTCGTAGTGACGCCATGCGCAGCAGATCGGACATCAGTGTTCCGCGACCGGGACCGAGTTCGACCAGTTCAAACTGCTCGGGTGCCCCCAATGCTTCATAGGCGGACAGAAGTGCAGCTCCAACCAGCTCGCCGAACATCTGACTGACTTCGGGAGCCGTGATGAAATCGCCGCCTTTACCGAACGGTTCGCGGGTCGTGTAATAACCAGCCTCGGGATCGGCCAGACAGATCGACATGAACTGGGCCACCGTCAGCGGTCCCTCGTTGGCAATCCGCGCCCTGATCTTGTCTTTCAGGTCGGTCACTGGGCAGTGGCCTTTGGATTGCGGTTTGAGGCCCAGATCATGACCGCGAGTCCTGCAAGGATCATCGGTAGCGAGAGCAGCATGCCCATGGTGAAGAAGCCGCTCAGATAGCCGATGTGAGCATCAGGCACCCGGAAGAGTTCGGCAATTGAACGGGCCACGCCGTAGCCGAAGGCGAAGGCGCCGGCAAGGAAACCGGGTTTTTTCAGAAGCATGAACCTGTTGCTCAGCAGACGAAGTACTAGAAACAGGACAATGCCTTCCAGGGCAGCTTCATAGAGCTGGCTGGGGTGGCGAGGCTCCGGGCCGGCGCCGGGGAAGACGAAGGCCCACGGGACATCAGTCGGCCGTCCCCAGAGTTCCGCATTGATGAAGTTGGCGATACGCCCGAAAAACAGGCCGATGGGCGCAGCGCAGCCGGCGAGATCGAACATGGTCCAGATCGACAGGCCCCGCCGCCAGGCAAAGAGGATCATTGCGATGACAGTTCCTGCAAACCCGCCGTGGAAGGACATGCCACCCGTCCAGACCGCAAGCATTTCGCCAGGGTTGGCGAGATAGTAAGCGGGATTGTAGAAAAGCACATACCCGAGGCGGCCGCCGACAATGATGCCAATTGTGCCCCAGAGCACGAAGTCGTCCAGGTCGGCGAGGGTCGGTCTGGATGTGCTGCCCCAAAGACTTTCGTTGAGTATCAACGCACGCATGTATCGCCATGCAAGAATGATCCCGACAATGTAGGCGAGGGCGTACCAGCGCAACGCGAGTGGACCGACTTCGACAATCACCGGATCTATCGCCGGAAACGGCAGGACGAGTAATGGTGGCACGGCAGGTCCTTTTGTGCTGATCCCGCGAAACGCGGGCTGAATTCCGGGGCAACGCTTGCGCGATCTTTGGTCGTCCGTCAAGCGAGAGATTCAATCAGGGGTGCGGCGCGATTTGACCTTGAAGTTGAGACAAATCCCTCATACCTCTCAAGTATCAATCTTAATCCTGACGAAGGAGGGTCACATGACCCAAGGCCCGAACCGGCTACTTGATGATTTCGCCAAACTGATGACCGACGCTGCCGGTGTTGCCCAGGGTGCGCGCCGTGAAGTGGAAACCGCTTTCAGGGCGCAGGCCGAGCGCTTTCTTTCCGAGATGGACGTGGTTTCGCGCGAGGAGCACGAAGCAGTCAAGGAAATGGCGGTGCGTGCGCTCGACAAGGTCGAGGAACTCGAATCACGACTCGCAAAACTGGAAGATGGCAATTCTGCGGATGCCGGCGACGCCTGATGTCGATCAGTTGACGTTGAGTTGATTGATTTCTGTTAATTGTTAATGACAGAAATACGACGGATAGACTTGGCGGAATTGCAGTGATTTTGAGCAATGTGATGATTTTTCCCGCTGAGTCGTCCACAAGTTTCGGCTTTTTCAGTCCCCTTGGTATGTATCGTTTAAATCAATCCTGATCCTATACTCAATGATAACAGGGATTCGTCGGAGCAAGACGGAACCGGTTCGCTAATCGGGCCAGCAAAGGATGCGTGTTGCTCCTCCGGCATGGGACATTTCCCGGCGGCCCACCCGGTTATCCTGATCGGGTACTCGGCCCCGGCTCGGAAGGGGAGAAGGCACTATGAGCCTCATCGAGATCGAGTTCGAGCGACCAGGCAACCCCGTTGACACAATCGAAACTGTCGCTGCCTTGAACGATTGGACTTTTGAACGGTCGGACGAGGACGAAATCACTATCTCCCTCGGTGGCAGCTGGTGCGACTATCATGTCTCGTTTTCCTGGATGGAAGAAGTCGAGGCACTGCATCTTGCATGCGCCTTTGACCTGAAGGTCACGGATCCCCGGAAAACGGAGGTCGTTCGCCTTCTGGCGCTGGTAAACGAGCAACTCTGGATGGGGCATTTCGATCTCTGGCACAAAGAGAACGTGATCATGTTTCGCCAGTCGCTTCTCCTGACCGGTGGGGCGGAAGCCTCGTCCGCACAGATCGAAGCAATGCTGACAAATGCACTTGAAAACTGCGAGCGTTTCTATCAAGCCTTTCAATTCGTCGTATGGGCCGGGTACTCGGCCTCGGAGGCGATGAATTCGGCCTTGTTTGAAACCGCAGGGGAAGCATGAGTTTTTCCAAAGAACGGCCCTTTCTGCTTGTCGGAGCCGGCAAGATGGGTGGGGCGATGTTATCAGGATGGATGGCGGAGGGGATTGAACCTGCTGCCATCACCGTATGTGATCCGCGTCTGTCTGATGAGATGGACGCGTTGTTGAAACAGCATGGCATTCGCCATGTCACGTCTGTGCCTGAAGATCTCACCGCCGGGATTGTTCTCATCGCGGTGAAACCGCAATTGATGGATCAGGTTCTGCCGGGTGTGAAATTCGCTGTCGCACCGGACACTCTGGTGCTGTCGGTTGCCGCGGGAACCGCGGTTTCCAAATTCCAGTTCTATTTCGGGAATGTCCCGATCTGCCGGTGCATGCCCAACACGCCTGCCATGGTGAAACGCGGGATCACGGCCGTCTATCCGACGGAGACCGTGAGTGAAGAGCAAAAGAAAGACGTTGCCAAACTACTCTCCGCTGTAGGCAAGGTGGTTTGGCTGGACAGCGAAGACCAGATAGATCTGGTCACAGGTGTCAGCGGCTCCGGTCCTGCTTATGTGTTTTACCTGGCAGAAGCCCTCAGTGAAGCGGGAAAAGCTGCCGGATTGCCCGAAGAACTGGCGCATGAGCTGGCAGTTGCCACGGTTTGCGGTGCCGGCGAGCTGATGCACCAGTCCGGTGAGCATCCCTCCATTCTCCGTCAGAATGTTACCAGCCCGAATGGTACGACGGCGGCAGCGCTGGACGTGCTGATGCATGCAGAAGGTTTGCAGCCGGTGATGAGCGAAGCGGTCGCTGCTGCCGTGAAACGGGCGAAAGAACTCGCGGAATAGAGCAGTTTTCCGGTCTGCGGCGGAGCGTCACCCTTTTCGCCGCATTCCCGGTCTCCTATGTTTCTTTTCAAAGGCATATTGGAGATCGTTCTATGGCAACCGCAAAGACCAGGCAGAAGATCCTTCAGACGTTTTTGGATCTGTTGGCCGAGCATCCTTACGAGGGCGTTTCTCTGCCGCTGATTGCAGAAAAGGCAAAGGTCAAGCTGTCCGATATGCGCGGAGCTTATGCGTCGAAGCTTGCGCTGGTGGCTGCGTTTGCCGAAAAGATCGACACTGAAGTGCTCGATGAACGTGACGAGGAGCTTGGCGATCAACCCGCCAGAGATCGGCTTTTCGACATTCTGATGACCCGGATCGACGCATTGGCGGAACACAAGGAAGCCGTCCGGGCTCTGCACAGAGCGGCCCGAAAGGATCCGGCGCTCGCCATTGATTTCAACCGTCTGGAAGTCCGGTCCCAGAAATGGATGCTGATTGCAGCGGGGATCGATGTCTCAGGTCTCAAGGCGGGTATCATTGCCCAAGGGCTTTCGATCGCTTTTGCGCGCGTTGTGGATGTCTGGCTTGATGAAGAAGATGAGGGCATGCCGCGTACCATGGCCCGGCTCGACAAGGAACTGGACAAAGGTACGTCATTCATGAAGCGCATCGACGGGCTGGAAAGCGTTGCAAAAGGGTTCCGATCTATCCTGAAGAAAGCGTCAAGGAGACGTCGGCGACGCTCGCACTCAGACGATGATGTCAGTGATGATGGGTACGGTGGAGAAGCTCCCGCTGGAATGTAACTGCAAATCCCGCTTGCAATGAATTTTCAGACACTTCATGGTCGCTCGCCAAATTGAGAGGACGAGTTCATGAGTGACCAGATTGGTTTTGACGATTTTCTGAAAGTGGATGTTCGCGTCGGCCGTATTGTCGAAGCCGAGATTTTTCCTGAAGCACGGAAGCCTGCTTACAAGATGCGGATTGATTTCGGCCCCGATATCGGCACCAAGAAAACTTCCGCGCAGATCACCAGGCACTACACGCCGGAGACCCTGATCGGGCGTCTGGTCATGGCGGTTGTCAATTTCCCGCCGCGCCAGATCGGTCCTGTCATGTCGGAAGTGCTGACCTTGGGTGTTCCCGACGCGGATGGGGAAGTCGTGCTCTTGACGCCTGACAAAGATGTGCCAATTGGTGGACGGCTCTACTAGGCTGACCCGATCCGAATATTAAGCCGGAATGCGAAGTTTGGCTCTCAAGCCGCCAATGGGACTGTCTTCCAGAAAAAGATCGCCACCGTGAGCGCGGGCTATGTCGCGAGCAATGGCAAGGCCCAGACCGCTTCCTGACTCGTCCTGGTTTCGGGCAAGGTCCAGCCGGTGGAAAGCACGGAAGGCAATTTCCCGCTGATCTTCGGGAATACCCGGACCGTCGTCATCAACAGTAACAATGAGCCAGCCTCGTTCGACACGTCCTGCAACTTCGACCCGATTGCCATATTTGCAACCATTGGTGACCAGATTTGACAGACACCTTTTAAGAGAAAGGCGCCTGACCTCTGCTTCCATCGGACCTTCGAAGGTAATTGTCACTGCATGGCCGGAGATTTCGGCTTCCTCCTCCAACTCCTCCAGAAGGAGGGCAATGTCGGTTTTCTGGATGTCCTCGTCGCCGTCACCGCTCGCAAAGGCTAGATAGTCTTCCAGCATGTGGCTCATTTCGTCCACGTCCTTGCGCATGGCTTCGCTTTCCGGGGTGTTGCCCAAAAATGCGATCTGAAGCTTGAGCCTGGTCAAAATGGTTCTGAGGTCGTGACTGACGCCAGCTAGCATCGTTGTGCGTTGTTCGATCTGACGCTCGATACGCCGCCGCATGTCAATGAAAGCCAGGCTGGCGCGGCGCACCTCTCGCGCACCGCTGGCACGGAAATTTTCGACCGGACGCCCCTTTCCGAAGGCCTCTGCCGCTTCAGACAACCGGATGATCGGGCGTATCTGATTTCGCAGGAACAGGAGTGCGATCACCACCAGAACCAGAGATGTCGAGAACATCCAGACCAGGAAGATGTGTGAGTTTGAAGCATAGGTCTGGCTGCGACGGGTGAAGATCCTGAGGATGGAATCCTGCAATTGAATGCGGATCTCGACAAACCTGGACCGGCCGACGGTGTCGATCCAGAACGGTTTGCCGATCTTCCGGCTGATAGCAAGGCTCAGTTCCTGGTCAATGACGTCAAAGAATGGCTTGGGCGCGGGTGGTGGCAGAGGTTCCAGGGGAAGGACGGTAAGAGACATGCCAAGAGCCCGGGAGGCGAGTTCCTCGATCTTGGTGTGCTGGGCATCCTGCGGATAATTTTCCAGAACATAAACCAGCGCGGCGATCTCTCGCACCACGGCTTCCGACATTCGGCGGGATACCAGCTGGTAATGGCGTTCCATGAAGACGAAGACCAGAACCGACTGCAAGATTACGATCGGTGCGACGATGATCAGGAATGTACGGGTGAAGAGCCCTTTCGGCATCACCCGGTACATCAAATGGGAAATGAACCGGTAGACTCGATGAAACGGCTTCAGGGGTGTTGCCAGGGGGAAGCGCCGGAAAAAAGCTTCAAAATCCGCCATTTACGCCCAACTCAATCGCAAGCAAGCCGGTAGCCGATGCCCCGGACCGTTTGCAGATAGATCGGATTGCCCGGATCGGTTTCGATTTTTCTTCTGAGGCGATTGATCTGAACGTCAACTGTGCGCTCGCCAAGACCGCTTTCGTCACCAACGATTTTGTGTCTGGGAACTGTCGCTCCGGGTTGTTCCGCAAAAATCGACAGGATCTGTTTTTCCCGGTCGGTCAGCCGCACCAGACTTTCACCGTTCTTGAGCTCACCTCTCGAGGCATTGTAGGAAAAGGGGCCAAACCGGATTTCTTCCGTGATCACGACCGGCTGCAGATTGCCACGACGAAGGATGGCAGCAATTCTCAGCATCAGTTCGCGCGGTTCAAACGGCTTGGAAAGATAGTCGTCGACGCCTGCTTCAAGACCGGCGATGCGGTCCGGGGCCTCCGACCTTGCCGTGAGCATCAGAATGGGAACCTGCGAATCTTCGCGAAGAGATGCGGCCAACTCCAGTCCTGTCTCTCCCGGCATCATGACGTCCAATATGATCAGGTCGAATTCGAGCCCGGACAGGCAGGTGCGCGCTTCCGCGGCATTGGCCGCGGTGGAAACCCGAAATCCGTTCTCTTTCAGAAGTCTGGAAAGCAGATCCCTGATCCGGTTGTCATCATCGACCAGAAGAATGTGGTTGGCGTTGTCGTCAGGCACCTGAACAGTCATTTTGGCCACTTTTCCCAATGGGCGAGCAAGAGTTAGTCTTTCAGATCGAACGGACTGCGAACCAACTTCAGAACATCGGGATGATCTGCCGGATCGATCATTTGCAGCAGAAACCGGCGGACGATTTCCTCGCTGCCATCTGGCATTCCAATTAGGGCGCGTTCAAGGCGTTTTTGCTGCAGACGCGTGAGGTCCACAGCCAAGTCGTGGCCTCGCTCTGTCGTGTACAGCAGGCGTTGCCGCCGGTCGTGATGACCTTCTCGCTGTTCAATGATCTCGGCGTCGACGAGCTGTTTCAGCACCCGGCCGAGACTTTGCTTCGTGATCCTCAATATCCCGAGCAGGTCCGTGACCATGACACCCGGGTTCCGGTCCACAAAATGCAGCACTCTGTGGTGAGCCCGGCCGAATTCATACTGGGCCAGGACATCGTCCGGATCCTTGGTGAAATCCCGATATGCAAAAAACAGGAGCTCGATCAGGTCATAGGGAAGCGTCTCCTCGCCCCCGGATCCGTCGAGTCTATCTCCGGCATTGCTCCGGTCACCGGCAACGGGCGGAACAGCTGGTTTGAAATTTACGTCAGTCATATTGACTTAATTCTGGTCGATTGTTACTTGTTAGCAGCCGCAGGCGAAATGATCGGTCTTTTTGATGCATTATTAGGCATCAGATGTTAAACGAATCCAATCGTCGCCGCTGCGGTCATCAGGATACCGATAGTTGGCGTGCTGTGCAAAAAATACAGCGGGGATATTGGCGCAAGTCTTTGGCGTCATTCACCTCTGTTACAGGAAAACAATATTCGCTCAAAGAGCGAGCGGGAGATGAAAGATGGCTGGAACGCCTTTTGATCAGCTCAGTGGTGACATCTGGTACGACGGCAATTTCGTGCCGTGGTCTGACGCAAAGCTTCACGTGCTGAGCCACGGTCTGCACTATGGCAGCAGCGTGTTTGAAGGTGAGCGGGCTTACGGCGGACGAATTTTCAAATCGGAAGAACACGCCGAGCGCCTGCTTGAATCCGCCCGCATGCTGGGGTTTGAAATTCCCTGGACCGCCGAGCAGATCAACGCTGCCAAGGAAGAGACCCTGGCCCGGATGAAGCTGACCGATGCCTATATTCGCCCGGTTGCATGGCGAGGCAGCGAGATGATGGGTATCTCGGCGCAGAACAACACCATTCACCTGGCAATTGCCGCTTGGGAGTGGCCGAGCTATTTCGCTCCGGAAGAGCGCCTGAAGGGCATTCGTCTCGACATGGCGGAATACCGCCGTCCGGATCCGAAGACAGCACCTTACAAGGCCAAGGCAGCAGGTCTTTACATGATCTGCACGATCTCCAAGCACACGGCAGAATCCAAAGGTTACACGGATGCGCTGATGCTGGACTGGCGCGGCCAGATCGCCGAATGCACCGGTGCCAATGTGTTCTTCATCAAGGACGGCAAGATTCACACACCGACACCAGATTGTTTCCTTGACGGCATCACCCGCCGGACCGTGATCGGCCTTGCGAAGAATCGCGGCATTGAAGTGATCGAGCGTGCCATCATGCCGGACGAGCTTGCCGGCTTCGAACAGTGCTTCGTCACCGGCACGGCCGCCGAGGTTACGCCTGTGTCCGAGATTGCGGGACAACAGTTTGTGGTTGGTGACATCATCAAGACGCTGATGGAAGACTATGACGCCGCCGTCAGGCCGAATGCCCCGGCTCTTCAGGCCGCAGCCGGCTGAACGGACTCCATTGGTTCAAAAAATCAAGGCGGGCAAACTTGCCCGCCTTTTCTTTTGTCTGGATTCCGAGGTCCCGGTTGTCTGGAGTGACTGTCCTCGACTATTCCGGTGAACCAGCTCTTTCCAACGCATGAAACATGCGGCCGCGTTCTGCATAAAGAATGCAGCCGATGGCACAGAGCCCATAGACCGTGAAGGCGAGACCCAGCGGCAGGGTGGTGCCGTCGAAGAGCTGACCCATGATGTATCCAAGGATGGCTCCGCCGAGTGTGCTTATGGTTCCGATCACGGACGATGCGGTTCCTGCGATCGCACCAAGCGGTTCCATGGCCATGGCATTGAAGTTCGCCCCCATAAAGCCGAAGGACATCATGACCAGGGAAGTCAGGATCATGAATGTCCAGAAGTTCTCAAGACCAAGCAAAGGCATGAGCAGGAGCAGGAAGCCAAGGCCGGTATAGAGGACCGTCGCACCATGCGAGAGCCTGCGCATGCCGATCGCCTCGACCAGTTGTGCGTTTGTGAAGGAAGACGCAGCCATGGCAATTGCGATGGCTGCAAAGACGACCGGGAACAGGGTGCCAAGTCCGAACACATCGACAAAGATCTGCTGTGACATGGCGAGAAATGCGAAAAGGCCGCCAAAGATGAACGCGGTGCCGACCGTATAGCCAAGGCTGACCCGGGTCGTCAGCGCCATCTTGTAGGCACCGATGATCTTGGAAAGAACCATCGGGCGACGGTTTTGCGGTGCCAGGGTTTCCGGCAGCCTGACGGCGGTCCACACCAGCATGGCAACGCCGGAAAGCAGCAGCAGAGTGAAGATCCATGGCCAACCGGCGAAGATAAGGACGGCTTGTCCGATTGACGGTGCGATGACCGGCACGGCCATGAAGACCATCATGACCAGAGACATGACCTTGCCCATGCGACGGCCGGTGTAGCAGTCCCGAACGACAGACAATGCAGCGACACGCGCTGCCGCACAGCCGACGCCCTGTAGAATGCGGGCGATCAGGAGCTGGTCAAGATCTGCCGCAAACACGGCTGCGACGCTGGCAAGGCTGTAAAGCGCCAATCCTCCTGTCATGACTTTGCGCCTGCCCATGGCATCGGTGATGGGCCCGAAAAACAGCTGCCCGCCGCCAAAGCCGATAAGGTAGGAGAGAAGGATGAGCTGGCGATTATTCTCTTCGACGATTTCCAGTGCGTCGCCGATGGCGGGCAGAGCAGGAAGCATCACGTCGATGGCCATGGCGTTCAGCGCCATGATCATGGCGATGATTGTCACGAACTCTGCAAAGGGAATGCCCGGGTCCCTTACTGTTTCGCTGTAGCCATCCGAAGTGGCTCGTCTATCTGCCGGAGCCTCGGCAAATGAACCAGTTGAATCGCTTGTGTGTTTCACCAGTTGGGGACCTTTTCAAAGAGGCAAGGCCCAGTCGCATCGCATTGGTGCCCGGGCGGAGAGAGAAGATGTAGTATAGCCGGGCTTTTCGACCGGTGGCTGAAAAACTTATTCGGCGGTTCCCGATTTCAGCCAGCGCTCGGCGTCTTTGTCGTCGACGGACTTTGCTTCGACCCAGGAACTGTTGTCACCGGAAACAAGATGTTCTTTTTTCCAGAAGGGCGCGCGGGTCTTCAGAAAATCCATCAGAAAGTCCGCCGCCTCGAACGCCGCACGGCGATGGGAGGAAGCTGCAGTGACAAGAACGATATTCTCGCCCGGAGGAATTTTGCCGAACCGGTGAACAACGGTGAGGCCTGTCAGCGGCCACCGGTCAATGGCCTCTTTGGCAATACGGGTCAGTTCGGCTTCTGCCATGCCGGGATAGTGCTCGAGCTCAAGAGCGCTCAGTGTTCCGGATTCGTCACGGCACAAACCGGTGAAACTGACAATTGCACCGACATCCTTGCGGCCCGCGGTCAGGCGGGCAGCTTCTGCCTGGGCGTCAAAATCTTCACTTTGAACTCGGATCAGCGGTGTTACCGACATCAATCAGCCACCTGTCATCGGTGGGAAAAACGCTATTTCTTTTGCGTTGCCCAGGGCAGCGTCAGCTTCCACATGCACCTGGTCCAGAGCTACCCGAATTGCTTCTTCTTCTTCGAAGGCGGCTGCGTGATTGGCATCGAGCGACTTCAGGTGAGCGATCAGATCCCCAACGGTCTTGACCACGCCCGGAATTTCCAGTTCTTCCTCTTCAATGCCAACCCGTTCGCGAACCCAGGCGAAATAGCGGATGTTCATGAGACCCCTCAATGATGCGGCTGCAAGATTTCAGCCGGAAGATTCCGTCCGGCACCTACTCAGTAATAAGATGGCCAATTCCGGCCCGGAAGTAGTCGTAACCCGTATATAGTGTAAGTGTGGCGGCAAGCCAAAGTGCAATCAGGCCCATCAGCGTCGTGAACGGAAAGATCGTGTCACCTGCTGGACCTGCCAGCAAAAAGGCAATGGCGACGAGTTGAACGGTCGTCTTCCACTTCGCCAATTGTGTGACCGGTACGCTGACTTGAAGCTCGGCGAGAAACTCTCTTAGACCGGAAACGAGTATTTCGCGGCACAAGATGATGATCGCGGCGATCATGGACCACCCGCCAATCGTACCGTCGCCTGCCAACATCAGAAGGCAGACGGAAACGAGCAGTTTGTCCGCGATCGGATCCAGCATGCGCCCAAGTGCGGACTGTTGCTGCCAGGCTCTGGCAAGATAGCCGTCAAAGAAGTCGGTGATGGCAGCAACCACGAACAGGCCCAAAGCGATCCAGCGGGGAGTGGTGCCTTCAAAGTAAAAACAGGCCGCGACAGCCGGAACCGCCAGGATGCGCCCATATGTCAAAATGTTGGGCAGGCTGAGAACAACTTGTCGTGTCATATCGGCTTTCAAAATTCGGACTGCGGACCAGTGCGTCAAATACCCAAGGCAGTGGGCATTTGGCAATGGTATCGTGCTCCAACGTCCAGATTAGAGGCAAGAAACAGCGATCAGAGCCACCAATTCATGCTTGGCCTCAATCGAATATCCTATCGCCTTGCTGGTCAATCATCATTTTGGCCTTGCGGACCATCTCGTTGGCCGCGTCTGTCTCGCCCGGCAATGTGTCGGCGCGGATGAAGCGATGAGTCTTGGTCGTTTCGCCAAACTGCTTCTCGATCCGTCCGGCAACCTGCCATTGGCCGTTCGATGGCTGCGGTTCCGCGATGATCTGAAAGTCGTCGTATACGACGACGGTGCTTTTGGAAGCGCTTTTACCCTCTTCGGATGAACCGAATAGAGACTTGAAAATCTTGCCGATCATTTTTTGGACCCACTCCTGTCCCGTTTCCATCCCTTTTACGGGGCAGGAGAGTGAGCATCAAGGTGTCTGTTTTCACGGAAAGGAAATCTGATGTGGGAATTGTTCAACACCACCAACACGTTTGCAGATCACAACCGGCCGAAAACCGGCGGCGCAAACGCGTCCGCACGCACCTTCAGGTGCAAGCTATGGGGATCAATGTCCCGGTGCTGCGCCCGCCGGTAACTTCGAGTTATGAAATTCCCGGATGCGGTTCTGCATCTGATCTGTATGAAACTCCAGTCCGCTGAACATGAGCGTGGTCCAATGCAAGGCCCCTGCGGTCAACAGGAAGATTTCAGGTACCAGAAGCCATTCACCGATCCAGACCCCGCCGGATCGTTCATGTTGATGGAGCGTCAACTCCCCCATCTGTTCGGCGCGCTGCCTGCCGAGCCGTGCAAGCGCTTCGGAAAACTCCGAAGCACGTTGGTTACGCTTGTGCGCCATCGCGGAAGACACCCCACGTCCATTCGTATGGCGTTCCGAAACCTCGGCGATATCAGAAGAGGCCAAAAGATTGACGTTGTGAGCGATCTTGCAAAGTGTGGCGCACAAGGATCCAAGAGCGTTGGTCACATCGAAAACCCCGTCTCGTGTGTTTTGCCAGTGAGGTGTGATCACGCCGAGGCCGAAATGCTTGGCGACCGCCTGTTTGATTTGCGCGCCTGTCGCGTCTTCATAACCTCGTAAATCGCCGACTGGTCCGCCAATCTGGACGTTTAGACCACGATCTGCGGCTTGCTCAATTGCTTCGAGACGGCGCGCAAGTTCCTCCCGCCACAGGGTCAATTTAACGGACAGCCGAACAGGCACCGCATATTGCCCATTGGTGCGGCCGATGATGTCTGCCGTGCCATATTTTTCGATGGAGCGTTCAACCAACGCGATGATCGCAAGGACAGAACCGGTGATATCTGACAGACCGCTCTTCATCTGCAGCGCAAGTGCCGTATCCATGATGTCTTGCGTGGTCGCCCTGTAATGAACCTGTCCGGCGTGTTCTCCGACGAGCTTCTTCAGTTGCCTGACCAAACCGACAATCGGGCGTCCGACAAGCATCATTTCCTGTCTGAGTTCTTCTCCATCAATTTGCGCAAGCACGATCTCCCCGATCCGGTCCGCAGCCTCCCGGGGTATGAGCCCATGATCAGCCTGTGCACGTGCCAATGCCTGCTCAACGCGTAACCAGGTGGCAATCGTTTCGGCTTCCGACCAGATCTCACGCATGGCTCCGGTCGACAGGCAGTCCTTGTATAGGTCGTAATTAAGCATCTTCCAGCTCTCCGGATACGACTTTCCGCTCGCGCATGATCGCCCGTATGCGCGCGGCCATCGCCAGAATGCCAAGCAAAAGGAACCCGGTTGCAATCGGCCGTTCGACAAAGATGAGTATGCCGCCGTCCGACATCAGAAGTGATTGCCGGAAGGTCTCTTCCGCGCCCTTGGCCAGAACGAAGGAGATCACGAAAGCCGCCACGTTGAACTCGAATTTCCGCATCAGCCAGCCAGCGAAGCCGGCAAACGTCATGACGGTGACATCGAAGAGAGAGCCCCGCGCCGAATAGGCAGCAACGAAAGCGGTCAGGAAAATAAGCGGGTAAAGTACAGATGTCGGGACCTTCAAAATGATACGGGCAACCTGGGAAGCGCCGAAGTAACCGATGAAACCGTAGGCGACGATCCCAAGCATGCCACAAGCAAACAGCTGATAAACGAGCTCCCGGTCCGTCAGGAAAAGGGTTGGTCCGACCTGGATGCCGTGAATGAGAAAGACGCCCAGAAGGATTGCGCCAATGGTCGAGCCTGGAATGCCAAGTGTCAGCAAGGGCGCCATGGAGGGGCCAGAGACGGCGTTGTTTGCAGCTTCGGGAGCAGCGACGCCTTCAAGTGCGCCTTTGCCCCACAATTCCGGGTTCTTTGCCCGCCGTTTGCCTTCTCCATAGGAAATGAATGCGGCGATGGCTGACCCGAGCCCGGGCAGAACGCCGATGCCGGCGCCGATGAAACCACCGCGTATCGCATGTGGAATGCAGGGCTTGTATTCGTCGTATGTGAGTGAATGACCATCAGGGGCACTGGTGTTTTCGCGAACTTCACCGGTGGATTTGCTGCGTTCCTCCAGCTGGGCGAAGACTTCACCCAGAACGAAAACCCCGATCATGAGCGGCACCAGTCCAATGCCATTGCTGAGTTCAAAGGAACCGAACGTGAAGCGCTCCTGCCCGGTGATCGGGTCGAGACCGACCATAGAGACCAGAATACCGAGAAGCGCGGAAATCATGCCCTTGACGACCGACTTGCCGATGACAGAGCCGATGACGACAAAAGCGGCAAAATAGATGGCAAAGGTCTCCGGCGGGCCGAGCCTCAACGCAAGCGCCGCAATGAAGCCGACGCCGACGACCAACATGATATCGCCCATGAAATCGCCGATGACGGATGAAATCGTCGCGACCTTCATCGCTTTGCCCGCCTTGCCTGCCCTGGCCAGCGGATATCCATCGATCTGAGTTGCGGCGCTTGCCGCCGTTCCCGGCGTGTTGAACAGGATTGCCGCGATCGAACCGCCATAGCGCCCCGATTTTCCAATTACATACAGAAAGGCGAGCGCAAAAAGCGGCGGCATGTAGAAGGTGATCGGCAGCAACATCGCAATGGCGGCAGATGCAGTCAGACCTGGCGTTGCCCCCACGATCATCCCGACCGCCGCAGCCAGCACAATGGCAAAGAGTAGAACAGGATCGGTGATAACCGAGAGTAGTGCGGGAAAGATTTCCATTTGCCTATCCCCGAATGGCGTCGAGGAGGTCGAAGACTTCACCGTAGGGCGGGAAGACACCGAGCAACTCGAAGAAGATGATGTGAAAGACCAGCGGGCAAAGAAAGACGGAGGCGGTCAGGCCGACCTTGTTTCGAACCCCGAACATGTAAAGCACGACGGGCGCCACTATCGCGGTCGGAAGGACATAGCCGAACCAGCGGAACGATTGCTGGTAGACGAGGGCGATAAGGAAAAGGGTGAGGATCTCCCGAGTGCCCGTCGTCGAAGTCTGTTGATCGTCGAAACCGGAGCCGTGGGATACCGATCGCAAGCCGCCTGTCACAAGAAACAGCGAAAGGCCAAACAACGCGAGAGCTGCGCCGAACGGAACCAGTCCTGCCCAGGTCTCTCCCGGGGCTGCCTGCGGAACCTGCCAGGCCCCCCAAATTGCGATCAGCGACAATACAAGCAACGCCAGACCTTCGATCACGTCCTTCACGATGCTTCCTCCCCGAATGTTCTGGAATTACCGGACCGGAGCACTCCCGGCACCGCCGTTTTCTCGCGGTTGTCGGGCGGGCCGGTTTCTTGTGTCGCGGCCCGCCAAACAGTCAATTCGAGAGCGAATTGATCAGCGGTTGCGCGTCGGCTTTCATTGCCGTAAGGGCTGCCTTGGCGTCCGCTCCCGTGGCATAGACCGGACCGGTGCCGCGCTCTGCCAGAAGTTTCGCAAACTCAGGCTTGGCCGTGATTTCCGCCAATGCGCTTTCCATTGCAGACACGATTTCCGCAGGCGTTCCTTTTGGAGCGAACACGATCACTGGAGAAGAAACCGCCGCGAAGGGAATGCCGAGTTCACCGAAGGCCGGAACATCCGTCATGACGCTATCGCGATCCTGACTGTTGACCGCTAGCGCGCGAAGCTGGTCTTCAAATCCGCGATGCTGTTGCACTCCCAGAAAGCCGAAATCGGCCTGTTCGCCTATGAGTGCCGCGCGAGTGGGGCCACCTCCCTTGAACGGGACATCCTGGGCCTCAATGCCGTTGCTGGCGAGAAAGCCGAGCCCGCCTACGTGGTGGAAACCGCCGCGACCGGAATGCGCCCAACGAAGTGAGCCCGGGTTTGTCTTGGCTGCATCGATGACATCCTGCACGCTTTGAAAGGGGCTGCTGACCGGAACCATCAAGGAAGTTCTGAGTTGTCCCACCTGGGCGACAAAATCGAAACTCTCCAGAGCGTCGATGTCGGTGTCACGGGTCATTGTGGAGAGCAGGAACGAACCGCCCGATGTCATCATCATCGTGTAGCCGTCCGGGCGTGCTCTTACCACGGCATTCGCACCATTCAGACCACCGGATCCTGCCTTGTTGACGACGACGACCGGAACGTCGAGCACATCTTTGGCTGCGGCTGCAATGGCGCGAGCATAGGCATCGGTACCACCGCCGGCCTTATAGGGAACGACGAGATTTATCGGACGTTTGGGCCAATCTGCCGCGATCGACGCGCTGCTGCTGACGGCGATGATTGCGGCTGCAAGGGCCGCTTTGAAAAGGTCTCTGCGTTTCATGCGCTTTCCTCCCTGAGCGATGTTCAATCGTACCAGCCGGAGTTGGTTGCAAGAATTGCAATTATGTTATTATATCTTGCAAAATATGTAAGAGTGTGGCGATGAACATCAAAGCGTTGCGCGCATTCCGGTATGCGCTGTCGGAAGGAACGATTGCCGCCGCGTCCGAGCTGATGCATCTCAGCCAACCGGCTGTCAGCCGCCTGATTTCCGGTCTGGAAGCCGAATTGAAGCTCGAGCTGTTCGACCGTAGTGGCCGAAGCCTGTCTCCCACCCAGGAAGGCATCGCGTTTTATCGTGAGGCAGGCCGCATTCTGGACAATCTGGATGAAGTCAGAAGGATTGCCGATGATATCCGCGCCGGCAGATCCCAGAAACTGCGGATCGTGTCCATGCCCCGGATCGCGCAATACCTCTCGGCACCGGTGGTGGTGGAGTACTCTCGCAAAAATCCGGATGTGAGCGTTAGCGTCGATCTGCGGGCAAGACGGGAGGCAGGCAAATGGTTGGCGGGGCAGGAATATGACATCGGCATCGGAGCCCTGCCGGTAAGACATCCTGAAATCCGCACGGTTCCTCTTCTGCGTGTGCGCGCACTTGCCATTTTCCCGAAGAAACACCTGTTGGCGCAGGAAGATGCGATTTCAACTGAAAAGCTGGCAAGCGAGACGGTCATCAGGCTTATGCCGGGCCTGCTTCTACGGGAACAGCTCGACGACATGTTTCACTCCGCCGGTGTCATGCCGGAACGCAGTCTTGAAGTTTCGTCATCGCAATTTGCCTGTTCGCTCGTTGCCGCCGGTGGCGGCGTTACGATCGCAGATGAAATGGTTGTCCAACCTTTCAGGGAACAGATCGAAATGGTTCCGATCATACCGGAACGCTGGATGACCTTCGGTCTTCTATATTCAAGGCGTGCTGAACCGGCAAAAGCCGCATTCGATTTCGAAAAAATGCTTAAAGACCACGTCCGAAGATCCTGTGAAGGCAGCGAAACCATGCAGGACCTGACGGGCAGTGGTTAAAGGAAGTTTCCTGTACCGTTGAAAAGCTCGGCAACAGGGCGACTTCCGCGCGCGGATCAGGTCTTTTTGTCGCCGAGCAGGTCATTGATTTCTGAAAAGATCTCTTTCCACTCGGTTTTCGAGAAGGGGGCCAGTTCCATCGACTTCATCACGATGAGTGCCTGAAAAACGATGAACCTCAGGCGCCGTCGTTTGCCGTCTTCTTTGCCGAGCGACAACTTTTCAATTTTGTCAGAGATCCATTCCCGCGCAGCCTCGCGCTGTTCGGAGCTCTGCGTCATCAGATACATCATCGCGGCATCTTGTTTTGGGTTCTCAAGATGGTGTTGCCAGTTGGCTTCAAGGAAGATGTCGAGCGGGTCCGCGTCTTCCGGCATGGTCTTGCGGATCTGTTCAATCCTGTCGTCAAGCGCAATACCCCAACGATGGAACAGTGCTTCGATGAGTTTTTCCCTCGTTCCGAAATTGGATTGAATGCCGCCTTTGGTCACGCCGGCTGCCGCTGCGACCGCGCCGATGGAAATGGCATGCGCACCTTCATTGATGATGACGCTTTCAGCTGCATCGAGCAGAAGATCCGGATCAAGTTTCTTGTAACGAGACACGAAAGTCCTTTCCGAGACGAACCGATCCAGGCTCATCCACCTGGGAACACAACAAAGGTGCCGGTACGACCGAAGGGCGTCCGCCCGGCGCGAGTTTGCGGCAACGGGATTTGGGTCAGCTCAAATCCGAATGAACCTGCGGGAAAGGCTTTATGTCGCAAAAACGCCGGGCGGACAACGGAGGAACTGCTCAGCCTTCCTGCAGAGCGCTTTCGCAGGTGGTGTCGACCTGCTCGGCTTTTCTGGTTGATGGACTGAACAGCAGATAGATGAAGGGCAGGGCAATCAGGGTGAAGAAGGTTCCCACCACCATGCCGGCGACAATGATGATACCAATGCTGTTTCTGGCTTCGGCACCTGGTCCCTCGACAAGAAGAAGGGGGATGTGTCCGACGACGGTAGCGGCCGTCGTCATCAAAATCGCCTGCAGACGTGACTGTGCTGCTTCGATGACCGCGTCCACTCGGGTTTTCCCTTGCTCGAACAAAACATTGGCAAATTCTGAAATGAGAATTCCGTTCTTGGCGACCAGGCCCACAAGCGTGATGATGCCGATCTGCGAATAGATGTTGATCGACGTCAGCCCCAGAAACGCGAACATCAGCGCTCCCGACAGGGCAAGCGGCACCGAGCCTAGAAGAATGATGAGCGGTATCCGGAAGTTGTTGAATTGTATGGCGAGTGCAAAATAGACCAGAGCCAGGGACGAGACGAGCGCCACAATCAGGCTGTTGCCTTCCTGTTTCAGCTGCCGTGAGACACCCGCATAGTCGATGCTGTAGCCAGGGGGGAGGATTTCTTCGGCTGCTTTTTCCAGAAATGCCAGCGCTTCGCCATTTGTCGTGCCGGGGACCACGGCGCCGAAAATCCGAAAGGCCCGTTGCTGATCAAACTTGCCGAGAAGTCGCGGACCAGCGGCGATGGATACTTTTGCAATTGACCCGAGGGGAACGAACGAACCGTCATTCAGGCGAATGGACAGTTTTTCCAACTCGCGAGGGTTCTGCCTGATGTCCTGCTTCGCCATCGGAATGACCTGATAGGCTCTGCCCTTGGCGTCGAAACGGTTCAGGTATCTGTCTGAAAGCATGAAGGAAAGCTGGTTGCTGATCTGCGAGCTGGTCAAACCCAGATCTCCCATCCGCTCGTGATCATAGTCCAGCCTGATGATCGGCAAGTCGATCTTCAAATCGGTATCGACAAAGAGAAACTTTCCGCTTTCAAAGCCCGCACCGAGAAATTGGTAGGTCAGTTGCTGCAGTTCTTCATAATCGCCGGGACCCTTGATCACCATCTCGACGTCGAATTGACCGGCCGTTGGCAAGGCCGACCCGAGAAAGGGAAGGACTTTCAGTTCCCCGATCTGGCCGAGAAGACCGTAAAACTGGGGCAGGATCTCCTTCACGTTTTGCTCGCGATCGAAAAAGTTTTTGAAACTGATGCCACCAAACCCGCCATCCTTGGTCAGGATCTGCCAGAACTCCTCCGCATCAGGGAGCTGCAGTCCGAGATCAACCAGTTTGTTCATGCTTTCATTGACGGATTCCAGGGAACTGCCCGGCGCGGCGTTGATGACGACGTTGATGTTTCCCTGATCTTCCACAGGGGCGAGTTCCTTGGCTGAGAACATGTAAAACGGAACCATCAGGAGCGAGAAGATCAGGGCAAAGGTGATGATCTGCCAGCGCCAGTTCAAAAGCCTTCTGAGCAGGTGTCCGTAGCCGTTGCTGAGCCTGTCGAACGCCCTGTTGACGATCCGGGCCAGAAACGGCTCATGCCCCTTGTCGGTCGTAACATAGGCGCTCATGATCGGCGAAAGCGTCACTGCGACGACACCGGAGATGGCAATGGCGGTTGCCATTGTGAAGGCGAATTCCTTGAACAGGGCTCCGGAGAGACCGGCGACAAATCCGATTGGGACAAAGACAGCTGCGAGCGTGAAGGTCATGGCCACGATCGGTTGGAAAAGCGTCCGTGAGCTCAATAGGGCCGCTTCCAGCCGTGACTTGCCCTGACGTTTGTACCGAGCAACATTTTCGACCACGACAATGGCGTCATCAACGACAAGGCCGACAGACAGCACAATGGCCAGGATCGTCAGAAGATTGAGCGTGAAGCCCATGACCATCATTCCGGCGATAGAGCCGAGGATTGAGATCGGGATTGCGATCAGTGGAACCAGCGCCACGCGAACCGAGCCCATCATCAAGAGAATGACGCCGCCGACCAACAGCACTGTCTCGACCAGCGTCTTGAATATCTCCATCAAGGCACTGCGCATATAGGTGGTGGAGTCATAAACGATGGTGATTTTCATTCCCGCGGGAAGAGCGTTGTTCACCGTCACAAGGCGCTTGTACAACTCATCGCCGATGGAAATCTCGTTGGCTCCGGGCAGCGGCCAGACAGAGAGAAAGACCCGTTGTTCCTGATTGTCCCTGGCGTCGATCATGCCTGGTTCCTCGGCCATCTCGACCCGGGCAATATCCGACAGGCGCAGAATGAAGCCACCCTGATCCCTGACAACAAGGTCGCGGAAGTCCTGCTCGTTCTGCAAACTGGCATTCGTGATGATGTTGAGCTTTTGCCGATCACCTTCGACATTGCCGATTGCCGCGACCAGATTGTTGTTCTGCAGAGCAAGCAGGACGTCTTGGGTAGACAGGTTGTAACCGGACAGGAGTGTCATATCGAGCCAGATGCGCAGGGCCGGATCGCGTCCGCCTTCAATTCCGACTCGCTGAACACCCTCGATCGAGGAAAAGGTAGGGATGACATTCCGGTTCAGGTAATCGGTGACTTCGTGGCGCTCCCAATAGTCTGATTTGACCGACAAGTAGAAAGCGGCGGCACTTCGATCCGCGCGTTTCAACTCAATGAAGGGATCATCAGCGCCGGTTGGAAGATCCGAACGGATCTGATTGAGTTTGGCAGTCAATTCAGCAAGTGCGTCCGTGCTGTCTTCATTCAGTTTGAGCCAGGCTGTTACGGTGCTTCGGCCTGCAACTGTCTTGGAGTCGACAAAATCTACGCCGGATATGCTCATCGCGGCACGTTCCACCGGGTCGGTTATGAAACCCTGCACGACTTCGGCTGAAAGCCCTGTGTAATTGGTCGTGATTTCCAGGGCAGAGCTCTCAATGACCGGGAACTGGATCACTGGGACTTTGGTTGTCGCGTAAAGTCCGCCCAATACGAGCAACAGCGAGATCACCAGCGAGAGAACCGGTTTGCGAACAAAGATGTCCATGGGTCTGCTTCGCTCCTAGTTCCAGTTATCCGCGGGCTCTTCCTCGGCAGGAAGCGCATCTACAACCCGGGTCAAAATGCCGGGGTACAGCTTGAAGGAGCCGTTGGTGGCGATCTGCAGGTCGGCTTTCAACCCTGTTCCAATCAACACCTGGTCGGCCAGGAAAGTGACATCATCGACATCATGTCTTTTCGCTCGGTAGGTCCCTTCCTGTTCTGCCTGTTCGATCGAGTAGACAAATTGACCATAGGCGTCGGAGCGCAAGGCAGACACTGGCAGTTTGACGAGTTGGCGCTGCTCGGAGGCCGGTACTTTCACCACCACAAAGGCCCCATGAGGGGCTGTCAGATCACTGGTTCTTATCTGAGCTCGATGCAGTCTTGTCCGGTTTTCACTCGAGACGCTGCCATCTCGGGAAATCAGAGTTCCGGCAACGGGTGCCTTTCCCTTCAAGGCAACTGAGATTTCCGTGCCAATCGGAAGGTCGTGGTGGGTCTGAGGCAAGCGGAAGTCGATCCACAAGGTCGGTTTATCACTCACGATTTCCGCGAGGGTCTCGTCAATGTTGATGTACTGCCCGACAACCAGGTTTCCCGCATTCGATTTACCGGCGAATGGAGCTCTGATGGTTTTCTGATCAATGGTACTTTCAATGATCCCCACATTCGCAAGCGCGGTGTCGAGATTGGCTTGCAAAGTGTCGATACGGCTTTGGCTGATGCTACCGGACTTACCCAGTTTCTCTGCCCTCTCCAGGCTGATGCGTGCAAGTTCGGCGTCGGCCTTGGCACCTTTCAGACGTGCGGTTTCTTCAGAAACGTCCAGTTGAACCAGGAGCTGTCCATTTGTGACGTCCTCACCAGGCTGGAACCCCAGCTTGGCGATTTTGCCTGCCTTTTGACTTCGAAGCGTGACCCACTCCGGTGCAACAACTTCGCCGATTACGGACGTCTCAGGCGTGTGAAGGACAAAGCTTGAGACTGTTGCTTCCGTTGCCTCGGAATGTTCGGGGTAGTTCGCCGCCTCGGCAATGCCGTTGCTGATTTCGACATATTTGTAATACCCGAGACCGCCGATCACTCCGCAAATCACGATCAGGATCGCCATCCAGCGCAGAATATTCATCGTTTGCTCTCTGTTTTTGAATGTCAGGGCGACAAATGGCCCTCGAATTGAGTTTTAAATACGATCGTAATTAAAAAAGTTCAAGAGCATTGTTGACGACAATTTCAAGGACACAGATTTGCAACAACCAGCCAATGCTGGGCGTTCGCGGAAACTGAACGTCGTTACCGACAAAAGAGTGGAATGCGGTTTTCAGCCAAATTGTTGATTTGGAAAAGCCAGGGAGCCGGTTCCATGGGGCGCAAGCGCACGCGCGCTAGAGCCCGTGCAGGCAATGCTTGCTTTTTGAGGAGGGGGGCAGTGGAGAAAGTAGAGAAGAAATAGCCGACGTCTTGGCACGCCGAAGGTCGCCTGAAGAACAGATGTCGAAAGTCGACGGGCGCTGTTATCGCGGCAGATCAAAACGCGATGCGAGTGAACATCAGATCAAGGGGCAACGGTCCGGACGAGGTGCCGAGGATACGCTAAAGGCGACATTAGAGACGGAAGGTGAATTGCTGAACGCGTACTAGCTTAGCTGTCTATGGGACCAGTGCTTTCGGCACAGCGAAACGTATGTTTCGTTACCGCCGATTACGACCTGATCACCCTCTTCGACAATCTGGCCTTCACCGTCGAGGCGGGCAACCATGGTTGCCTTGCGACCGCACCAGCAAATCGTCTTGATTTCCTTTAGGTTGTCGGCCAGGGCGAGAAGGGCTGCACTCCCCGGAAACAGTTTGCCCTGGAAATCGGTGCGAAGTCCGAAACACATGACCGGAATGCGCAATTCATCGGAGACTTTGGCCAGTTGCCAGACCTGCGTTTCGGTCAGAAACTGCGCTTCGTCGACCAGCACGGCATCCAGGCGTTTTTCTTCATGCGCCCTTGAAACGTGTGCAAACACGTCGTTTTCAGATGAAAATACATCCGCGTCGGCAGCCAACCCGATGCGGGAAGCGATCCGTCCCTTACCGCCTCGATCGTCAAACGCGGCAATAAGAAGGAGCGTGTTCATGCCGCGCTCTTCGTAGTTATAGGCGGCCTGCAGGAGAACCGTCGATTTGCCGGCGTTCATCGAAGAATAGTTGAAATAGAGCTTGGCCATTTTTTCGTCAGGGAATCGGTATCAGGACGCCAGCAGTGTTTCGAATCCCGATATCCGCCTCAAACACTCTAGGGTTGAAGTCACAGCCAATATTTCAATCTAAAGGGGTTTTGGCAGATTGATTTCAACGATGAGAGGCAGGTGGTCCGAGCCGAAATCAGGACCCAGGGTGACGTTGCCAACCCGGATGTCGTTCGAGATGGCAAACTGGTCGACAGGTGCTCCCAAAATCCAATGCAGACGATAGTCAAAAAAGAAACGCGTGGTCTGCGGCCAACCGTCTGGATAGGCGGTTTTCAAATTGTTCTCAGAAAGTGTCCGCTGGAAGCGCCCGGACCAGGGAGCGCTGTTCCAGTCACCGATCACGAGGGTCTGCCCTGGATCTTCGCTCCTGATTTTCTGCAAGGTAGCGTCAATTTCGTCCATGTAGCGGCGTTTGGCAAACCATCGGGTCCTGGTGCGCGGGCTGTCCGGGTGGACCGACAGCAAACGAAGCGGACTTTCTCCTGTATCCAGTGTGAGGGACAGAAGCTCTCGGTCAGGATCGTAATAAACATGAGCACCATCGGGAAACTCTGCATTTATCGTGATCGAAGTCTCCTCAAGCACGGGAAAGCGGGAAAAGACAACGAGTCCTCCCAGTCTGCCGACAATCCGATGTTCGGGAAAACTGTACAGACTTGATCTGTCTTCGTCCTTCTTGAGTCGCTGCCAACGCCGCTCCTGAAGCCACCAAAGCGCCTCCTGAACCACGATGATGTCCGGGTTTTCGCTTGCCAGAAACTTCTGAAGAACTTTGTCTCCCAAAAACAGATGCTCGATGTTGATGGAAACGACCTTGATCGGACGTGCTTCGTCTGACGATGCGGCAACAGGAGCGGTGTTTGCCAGGGTTCTCGCTCCGGTCATTCCGGCGAGTGTCAGCAGGACGATCACCGCAAGACCAAAGACCATCTTGTACAGAAAAGGCAGTCTGTGCCGGATCCACAAGCCTGATGCACCTGCAATGCATCCTGCCAGGGCTCCGGCGAGAAACTGCCGAAGAAAAAAGCTCATATTGTCCGTGAACCAGTAATCAGGTGCGACGAACGCCGACAAGCCGAGAATGCCCGCCAGCAATGCTCCGAAACAGCCGCACCAGCAGACGAATGAATAGAGCGTGACATGCAAGGGACGACGAGAACGGTTATCGGATGAAGACATGGAGCAGGTCGATTGAAAGGGGGAGGAACGTTGCAGCCATATCACACTGGTCGCTAGAGGACTGAAACTTTTTCCGTTTTCGCAAAATTCGGTAAACGGCAGACGTCTTCAGCTTTCGATGTCACCGAGAGCCTTGCGCAGTGGCCTGATATGATCGACATATTTTTCGGACCGGTTTACCGAGCCGGTGTAGATGGGC
Organism: Roseibium sp. SCP14; assembly: GCF_040329475.1. Lineage (NCBI taxonomy): Bacteria > Pseudomonadati > Pseudomonadota > Alphaproteobacteria > Hyphomicrobiales > Stappiaceae > Roseibium > Roseibium sp. SCP14. The sequence continues at coordinate 221,028 of NZ_JBDZYH010000002.1, read as the reverse complement.
TTTCTGACTTGCGCCATGCTGAAGGTGAAGACCTGCGCGTCATTTTTCTCGTGATGAGCGCAGGCGTCGTCCCATGGAAGCCCGATGTGCTCAACCAGTTTCCTGCGATTTTGATCGGGAGAGGAGACAAGGTCTTCGTAGGATTGGGTCCGGATGTCTATTGGCAAAACGCATGCCCAATGACGCATGAGCCGCAGATACTGGCCGTAATAATGTCCCAGCGTTTCCTGCGTTTCGTTGTAGGTATGCCGGCTGGCAAGCGGCGTCATGTAAATGGAAACACAATTGTCGGTCGGATTGCGCCGGACATGGCAAAAATGGGCTTTGGGAAACAAGAGCGCCAATAGCCAGAGATGTTCAAAGTTTTGCGGGAGTTTGTCGACAACCCGAGCGTTCTTTTTGCCAAATCCATCCAGCACAGACAGATACTTTCTGCCGATCCGCTGCGCGTTTTTTTTGTCCAGGCTCATCGCGGCATTGAAATAGCTTTCCGGTTCTGTAGATCCGTTCGTCAGATCACTGATGCGCTCTTCCATGAACGGGAGCTCTCCTGCTCCAGAAACCATTGGATGTGCGGAGAGAATTGCTTCCACCAGGCTTGTTCCGGATCTGGGCATTCCGAACACGAAAACCGGCTTGTCGCTCGACAGCGCAAAGTCTTGACGCTCTTCAAAAAACTGCCGGGTGAACGTCCTTTCATAGGACTCGAAATAGCGTTCTTGCCCGTCGGGATCATAGCCGCCGTAATAGTCGCTGCGATGTTTCTCAAGATAGTGAAACGCCTTGGGGACATCTCCGGCATCATCACAAATCTTGCCGGCAGTGAATGCAAGCCTGGCTCGGTCGGGCTTCGATAGAAACACGTTGGAATCGGCAAGAACGGCTTCGATGCGCTTGAGAACCTTTTGCCTGACTTCGGAATCGTTCTGATCTCTGGCGCTGATCAGAACGGAAGGTTCATCGGGCGCCAGTTCAAATGCCCGTGCAAAATGATGCGCAGCGCCTTCCTGGTCTCCAAGCGAAACCTTGAATCTTGACAGCGCTAGGTGAGAAATTGCCGAAGACTCATTGAGGCTGATGGCGTTGGTGAACGCGTGCTCGGCCATGACGGGTCTGCGAAGCCTTGCATAAGTCTCGCCGAGCGTGCGATGGGCGAATTCCGAGTTCTTGTTCAACGCAACAGCTTTGCGCGCGTGGGGAAGCGCGTCCTCCGGGCGGTTGCCGAGATTGAGAGCGTCGGCAAGTGTCGCGAAAACCGCCGCTTCCTTCTTTGCGAATTTGCTCGCTGCCTGAAGATAGTTGATCGCCTCGGCAGTTTGTCCATGCGTCAGAAAGACAATGCCAAGCCAATAATTTACCTGCGGGTCGCGAGGATTTGCCTGATTGAGATCCAGCAGGATCTCAAGCGCGGTTCCGTAGTCACGGTCTTCAATGCTCTTAAGCGCGGCTTCCAATGGATTTGAAAACATGACGGCTCCTGGACCGGGGAGGGCAGATGTCAGTTCCGGGACTGTTTTTTCAGATCTTTACTCATGAAAATGATCATAGACGAGCTTGGCTATAGCTTCTGAAATGCCGGGGACAGATGCAAGGTCGTCGACACCGGCTTTCGAGACCGCTTTCGCGGTTCCAAAATGGCGCAGGAGCGCCTTCTTTCGGGTCGGACCGATACCTGCGATCTCGTCGAGCGGGTTTTTGACGATGTCCTTCTTGCGGCGGGCGCGATGACTGCCGATGGCAAACCGGTGGGCTTCGTCGCGCAGGCGCTGAACGAAATAGAGAACGGGATCTCGTTCCGGAAGCATGAAGGATTGCTTGCCCGTGATGAAGAACTTCTCGCGGCCGGCATCGCGATCCGGCCCCTTCGCGATACCTATGAGCGGGACATCGGTTATGCCAAGTTCCTCGAGCGTTTCACGTGCGGCCGTGAGCTGCCCCTGTCCGCCATCGATCAAGACGAGGTCAGGCCAGGCAGGCATTTCAGATGCAGAAGGTGCAACTTCTTCTTCGGGACTGTTGTTGTCGTCCGGCAGGGCTTCCCCCGGGCTCTGTTTTTCGTTGGATCGGGGGTGCTCTTTCAAAAGGCGGGAGAACCTTCTGGTGAGAACTTCACGCATCATGCCGTAGTCGTCACCCGGGACGAGGTCCTCGGACTTGATGTTGAATTTGCGGTATTGGCCTTTGGCGAAACCCTCCATACCGGCAACAATCAAGCCGCCGACCGCGTTTGTGCCCATGATATGCGAGTTGTCGTAGACCTCGATCCGCTGCGGCGTTGCTGCAAGATCAAAGGCCTCGGCGACACCCTTCATGAGGCGTGCCTGACTGGATGTTTCCGCAAGGCGGCGGCCCAAAGCTTCGCGCGCATTGGTCAATGCGTGGTCGACCAGCTCCTTCTTTTCGCCTCTCTTTGGCGCCGTAACCTCAACCTTGCGGCCGGTCCGTTCGCTCAAGGCTTCCGACAGCAGCTCACGTTCTGCGAGATCATGTGAGAGAAGGATCTGTTTTGGCGCCGGTTTGTCGTCGTAGAACTGCGCCAGAAAGCTTTCCAGGATATCGGCTTCCTCAAAGGATTTGTCCGCCTTCGGGAAGTAAGCGCGATTGCCCCAGTTCTGGCCGGTGCGGAAGAAAAACACCTGCACGCAGGTCTGGCCACCTTCCTGGTGGATTGCAAACACGTCGGCTTCCTGCACGGATTGTGGATTGATCCCCTGATGCGCCTGAACGTGAGACAGGGCGGACAGCCGGTCCCGATAGATGGCGGCCCGTTCGAATTCCAGATCAGCTGATGCCGCTTCCATCTGCTCTGCAAGCTGTTTCTTGATCAACTGGCTCCGACCGGACAGGAAGGCCTTGGCCTCCGAAACGAGGCCGGCATAGTCCTCAGGCTCGATTTCACGAGTGCAAGGGCCCGCGCAGCGCTTGATCTGGTATTGAAGGCAGGGGCGAGACCGGTTTTCGTAATAGCTGTCCGAACAGGTGCGGATCAGGAAGGCTTTCTGCAGGGCATTGATGGTCCGGTCGACTGCGCCGGCGGACGCGAACGGTCCGAAATACTCGCCTTTGCGCTTTCGCGCACCGCGATGTTTGACGATCGCTGGTGCTTCGTGATCACCGGTGACCAGAATATATGGGAAGGACTTGTCGTCCCTGAGGAGAACGTTGAAGCGCGGGCGAAGCCTCTTGATGAGGTTGGCTTCCAGCAGCAGGGCTTCCGGCTCGGTCTTGGTGACGACAAATTCCATCGCGGCCGTTGACAGGATCATGCGCATGATCCGGTTGGACTGACCTTGAAGCCGGGTGTAACTGGTGACCCGTTTCTTCAGGCTGCGGGCCTTGCCGACGTACAGGACCTCACCGTTTTCATCCAGCATCCGGTAGACGCCCGGTCCGTTGGGCAGACGTTTCACCTCGTCGGCAATGACATCGACCCCCTTTCTCGGAGGAACGGATTCGTCTGCCGTGGCGGGTTCGGCCGAATTATGAGAATCAGAAGTGTCCTGCATGCCTGACATTTAAGCCGTGAGAGGCTTCAGGAAAAGAGGTGGTTCATATTCAGCAAGGCATGTGAGCCATGCGTGGTCAGCCAGCGTAGCCAAGCATATAGACTGTCGCAATGTACGCGCCGTAAGCGACGGTCATCACGAGGCCCGATATCTTGCCGAGGCAGATGCGGCATGCAGCCAGGACCGTGAGCAGTATAGCGCAGGCAAGCATCACCCAGACATCGAACTTCAGCACTTCTGCCGGCACATCGATCGGAACCACGACGGCGGTGATGCCGATGATTGCGAGCAGATTGAAAATATTGGAGCCAATGACGTTGCCGATTGCGACTGCTCCATGCTGTCTGATGGCAGCCATCACGGTGGTCGCAAGTTCCGGCAAGGAAGTCCCAAGGGCAATGATCGTCAGGCCGATGACGGCCTGGCTGACGCCCCAGGCCATGGCAATGGACGTCGCGCCGGTAATGGTGAAATGAGCCCCCAGGGGCAATCCGACGAGGCCGAGAACGATATAGATGAGCGCTACCCAGACGGAATCGGGGACATCATCGACATCGTCCAGCTCGTCTTCTTCCTCGATTTCAGCATCAGCAACAGCTGCGCCGGCAGAGGCCGCGGCGATTTTCTTCTGCTCCTTGCGGTGCTTGCGGGCGGTGATGGTAGACGCGGCAAGAAAAACGCCGAGCAGCGCCAGCAGAACCACCCCGGCAAAGAAGCCTATCGGAGAGAAAAAGCTGAATGCGATGAAGATGATGGTGACAGCCACCATGAAAATTGCATTGCGCGTCGCGCCGGTTTCTCCACAGGGCGTTGCTGCAATGAGCGCAGGCAGGCCAAGTACCAGGAGGACATTGGCAATGTTCGAACCCACAACGTTGCCGATTGCGATGCCGCCGGCGTTTTCCAGAGCAGCCTTCAGGGAAATGACCAGCTCGGGTGCAGATGTGCCGAATGCGACAATTGTCAGGCCGATGACCAAATTGGGAATACCCAACCGCTGTGCGATACCGACCGAGCCTCTGACCAAGACATCGCCGGCAATAATCAGCACAACCAATCCGCCTGCGAGGCTTATGTAGTCAAACAGCATTTATGAGTTCCGGTTCGGGTCAAATTCGGTCAGCGAGCGCAGCTTCGGGAGAGGGCGCGCAAATCATGTTGGCGCCTTATACGCAATAGATTGGTGCGGGGAAAGCCGTGCACAAGGATCTTTGCGATTGAAAGCGTTGAACTTTGCGCAGAGCGGCATTGCAAAATGCAAATGCCTTAACGTCATGTTCATCCTGACAGATTGTTGCCGTGTTTCGTCACCAAAACTCCTAATTCTCAATCCTGATCCGCCACAAACAGTCTCCATATCTCCGCCGTGGGGAGAGTGAGGATGTGACAACCCCGTCCTGCTCTATTGGTCAATTTGACATTGGCCATCTCAGTTAGGGTTATGTGGATCTGGAGTACATTTCATGAAACGTCTTGCAATTGCTGGCCTGGCATTGACTGCCACTACGGCTGGAACCGCGCCGGTTTGGGCGGCGGATCTGCCGCAAGCCCCCGCTCCGGCCTACGAGGCAGTACCTGCCCCGCAGCAAAGTATTGACTGGTCTGGTATTTACGTCGGCGGTAACGTCGGCTGGGCATTCGGCAATTTCGACAACAGCAGCGGCGGCGTTGGTCTTGGTACCAGCACCAGCGGCGTGTCGGGTGGTCTTTACACAGGCTATAACTTTCAGGTTACCCCCAACGTGATCGTGGGCGCCGAGGCTGACTTCAGCCTGACCGACCTGGAAGAATCTCGGACCAACGGCGGATTGAACCTGCAGTCCAAGTCGAACTGGAACTCCAATATCCGGGGTAAGATCGGCTACAGCTTCGACCGTTACATGGTCTACGGTGCCGGTGGTCTGGCGCTTGCCGACCTTGAAGTCTCGGGCAATGGTGCCAGCGACAGCAAGACAGCCCTGGGCTGGACGGCTGGTGCAGGTGCGGAAGCCCTGGTTACCAACAACGTGACCACCCGTCTTGAATACGTGTATCAGGACTTCGGCAGCCAGGATTTCAACCTGAACGGCAGAGGCGTGAGTTCGGATTTCAGCAACTCGACCCTTCGTCTGGGCGTCGGCTACAAGTTCTAGGCCGAGTACATTCCTGACCCAAATGACCCGGTGCCAAAAGCGCCGGGTTTTTTGTTACAAGTGGTTACAACCTTTTCGGATTTTTGCCGTACAACCATGGTAAAACATGGTCTTGGCGTTAAATGCTAAGAGAGTGTCCGTGCCTGCAGAGCGATGGGCACGGAATTTTTTGGTGGAGAGGTGGATGCGATTTTTGATGCGCGGACTGATCGGTCTGGCATTGATGGCAATCATGTTCGGGTTTGCCGGCTTTGGCGCCCTGCGTCTGTATGAGGCGATGACTGCGGAAGAGACGGTCCGGCACAGACCTGCCCGCGAACGCAGCTACTCGGTAAATGTCGCCGAGTTGACGCCGGCAACCGTTTCTCCGGTCACCACCGCGTACGGTCAGATAGAAAGCTGGCGCACGCTGCAGCTCAGGGCCAGTTCCGAAGGGCGCCTTGTCGATGTCGCGAGCAAGTTCCGGGACGGCGCGGCGGTTGCAAAGGGTGAACTGCTCCTGCGCATCGACCCCGCCAATGCAGAATTTCAGTACCTCGATGCGGAGGCGGCACTTGCCGACGCTGAAGCACAGAAGGCGGAAGCCGAAGAGGCAATCGTCGGGGCCGAGCAGGAGCTCGAGGCAGCTCGGCGCCAACTGGATCTGCGCCGCCAGGCCCTGGAGCGCCAGACCCAGCTGAAGGACAAGGGCTATTCGACTGCGGTTCAGGTGGAGACCGAAGAACTTGCAGTCGCCTCTCTCGAGCAGGCGCTCAGCAACCGCCTGCAGTCGGTCATCACCGCCAGAAAACGCATCGAGCGCATGGACCTGACCGTACAGCGTGCACACCTTGCGCTTGAGGATGCGCAGCGTGTTCTTGACGAGACAACCCTGACGGCGCCTTTCGAAGGGTATCTGTCTCAGGTCGATGCCACGCTCGGACGGCGGGTCAATCCTTCAGAGACTTTGGCTCTTTTGATCGATCCCTCTGCACTAGAAGTGAAATTTTCCCTTTCAACAAGCGAGTTCTCCCGTCTTCTGGACGCCAGTGGCAATCTGATCAAGGCACCGGTGACCGTGACATTGCAGCTGGGGGCCAGGTCGGTCGAAGTTCCGGGCAATATTGACCGGGCCGCAGCCGTTGTTTCGGAGGGCGAAGCTGGCAGGGCCTTGTTTGCAACACTTGAGCTTGCGCCCGGGACTGTTCTGCGACCGGGTGATTTTGTCCAGGTGGAAGTGGAAGAACCGGAGCTGACTCAGATCGCGCTGCTACCGGCCTCCGCAATCACCGAAGATGGCCGTTTGCTGCTTGTTGACGAGAACAACAGGATCCGGGAGGTCCGAAGCAGGGTCTTGCGCCGCATGGGGAACGAAGTGGTCGTTGCCGACGTGCCGTTCGGGTCCAGTTATGTGCGCGAGCGCCTACCACAATTGGGAACAGGGCTGAAGGTCAATCCGCGCAAAACCGATGAGACGGAGGCCGAGGCTCCGTTGACGGCGCAGGCGCCGAATGCCGAGGATACGGCGCCTCCTGGTGATCTGGTAGCGCTTGAACCGGAACGCCGGGCAGCCCTGATCGAGCAGCTCAACAGTTCCAATATGCCCGAGAACCGGAAAGCCAGGTTGCTGGCTCTCCTGAGCAAGCCGATGGTCCCGAAGGAGCTGGTCGACCGGTTGGAGCAACGGCGCGGGCAAAGCGGCTGAACTTGCCATGATGTTTCGCCTCACCATGATTGGAGTGTCCTGACATGCGTTCTCCTGGCGGACCGCGATTTGCGTCGTTCCTGGACTACATGGTGCGTCACCGGACGGCGGCCAATCTGCTGCTCGCACTCATGCTGCTTGCTGGAATTGCTGCCAGCACTCAAATCAGAACGCAGTTCTTTCCCGATTTCGTTCGCGAGGAAGTGGATGTCAGAATTTCCTGGCCCGGCGCGGGGCCGGAGGATCTGGACAAGTCCGTTGTCGAAATCCTTGGCCCTCAATTGCTGGCCGTCAACGGTGTCGACGAGGCAACGTCGATAGCCCGGGAGGGTAGCGTCAGGATCAATCTGGAGTTCGAAGACGGCTGGGACATGGGGCAGGCGACGGACGAGGTCAAGGCCGCCGTCGATCAGGCCCGATCGAGTCTGCCGGAAGGGATCGAGGAACCGGTCGTCAGTCGCGGCGTCTATCGCGACCGGGTAACCGACGTCGTCATATATGGTCCGGTCGATATCGACCAGCTTGCGCGTTTTGCCGAAGATCTGCAGACCATTTTATTCCGCCAGGGAATTACCCGTGTCAGTATTCAGGGGCTTGGCGACCCGGTCATCCGGATCAATGTCGGCGAAAGCATGCTGGTCCGGCACGATCTGACCCTTCGTGAAGTTGCGGATGTGGTTTCGGCTGAAATGGAAACGACGCCGGCCGGCGACGTCAGTGGTGGAGGAGCCCGTCTGCGAACCGGCCAGACCAGGCGGACGGAACACGAACTCGGCGAGATCGTGCTTAAGGCGCCAAGCCAGGGGGAAAAGCTTCAGCTTCGCTCTGTGGCGGACATCGTTACGGAAGGTGTCGAAAGCGGGCGTGCCTATTACCACAAGGGCATGCCGGCTGTAGTCCTCAGGGTCGACCGCAGCGCTCAGGGTGACACGATTTCCATTCAGAGGTCGGTTGAAAGGATCACCGCGGAATTTCAGGAAACGCTTCCCGAAGGCGTGGAAGTCCAGCTAACGCGTACCCGGTCGCAAAACATCATCGACCGGATGAATATTCTGATCGAAAACGGTTTGTTCGGCCTGGGACTGGTGCTTGCCTTCCTGTTTCTGTTCCTGTCTTCGCGCACCGCTTTCTGGGTTGCCGCTGGTATTCCGGTCGCCATGGCGGCAACCGTTGCGCTCATGTACGCCTTCGGCCTGACCCTGAACATGGTGTCTGTCTTTGCACTGATTATCTGCCTCGGGATCGTTGTTGACGATGCCATTGTGGTGGGCGAGCACGCGGACTTCCTTCATCGGCGCGGTTATTCGCCTGCGGAAGCGGCAAGCCTTGCGGCGCGGCGCATGACCGCACCTGTTTTCAGCGCATCCATCACCACGCTGATCGCCTTCGTGGGACTGATTGCCATCGGTGGACGTTTTGGCAACCTGATCGCGGACATTCCGTTCACAGTCGCCGTGGTGCTGATTGCGAGCCTGGTGGAGTCCTTCCTCATCCTTCCCGCGCATATGAACCACGCCCTGGCAGCCAGCAAGAAACAGCGTTGGTACGACCTGCCGAACCGGCTGTTCAACAGAGGGTTCGTGTGGTTCCGCGAAACATTGTTCCGGCGGTTCATCGGCTGGGTGATCAGGATGCGTTATCCGGTGCTCGGCTTCGGGGTCATGGTTCTGTTGCTGTCGCTGACGCTGTTTTTCGATGGCAGCGTGCGCTGGCGTTTCTTCAATGCACCCGAGCGGGCTGTCGTTTCGGCAAGCATTGCCATGATGCCGGGCGCAGAGCGGGAAGACACAAAGTCGATGATCGCCGAAATGGAGCGTGCGCTCGACGCGGTCAATCAGCGCTATGCGCAAGAATACGGGTCGGAACCGGTCCTGTTTGCGCTGTCCACGGTCGGGGCGACGGCGGGAAGGGGGCTCAGCGGTGCGGACACGAAGGATGTCGATCAGCTTGGCGGCATCTCGATCGAGCTGCTCGATCCGGATCTGAGACCCTACTCGGCTTTCCAGTTCATCAGGGACTGGCAGGACGAAATCAATCGGCCACCCTTGCTGGAAACACTTGCCCTGCGCGGCGAACATTCCGGTCCCGGAGGCGATGCCATCGATGTCAGGCTTTATGGCAACTCGACGGAAAATCTGAAGGCGGCGGCGGAATTTCTCAAGCAGGCACTGGCTCCGATGGAAGGGGTCAGTGCACTCGAGGACACGCTTTCCTACGACAAACCGGAGCTGAACCTGACGCTTACACCGCGCGGTGAAGCGCTTGGTTTTACCACCGATGATGTGGCCCGCATCCTCCGCAACAGGCTGGAGGGCATTGAAGTTGCCGAGTTCCCGGTGGGCCGCCGCACGACCAAGGTTAAGGTACTGATGCCGGACGAGGAGACGGATTCGGCGTTCCTTTACACAACGCGAGTGCGCACGAATTCGGGAACCTACGTTTCCTTGAGTGAGATTGTCGATGTCGACAGCACTTACGGGTTCGCATCTGTGCGCAGAAGTGACGGCTTGCGCACGCTGCAGGTTACAGGCGATGTCTCTGAAGACAATCCCGAAGCAGCCGCGCGGGTGACTTCGATCCTGATTGATGAGTTGTTGCCGCAGCTTGCCGCCGATTTCGATGTCGAGAGCGAATTGAGCGGGCTTGCAGAGCAGGAAAAGTCATTCCTGTCCGATGCGATGATCGGGTTCGCGCTTTGTCTGGCGGGTATCTATCTGACTTTGTGCTGGATCTTTGAATCCTGGACACGGCCGCTGATGATCATGATCATCATTCCGTTCGGCTCAATCGGGATGTTGTGGGGGCACTACCTGCATGGGGTGCCGCTGTCGATGTTCTCCGTTGTCGGGTTTATCGGCATGTCCGGGATCATCATCAACGACAGCATCGTTCTGGTGACGACCATCGATGAATACGCAAGAGATCATCCCTTCCGCCAGGCGCTGATCAACGGTGTCTGCGACCGCTTGCGGGCAGTCGTGCTCACCACGGCAACCACCGTTTTCGGTCTGGCGCCGCTTCTGTTCGAAACCAGTCGTCAGGCGCAGTTCCTGAAGCCGACGGTCATAACCCTGTCCTACGGACTGGGAGTCGGTCTGTTTCTGGTGATCCTTTTGGTTCCGGCGCTTCTGGCAGTGCAAAAAGACTTCGGTCAGTCAATTGCCAGCGGGCGGCGTTTGCTGAAGATCCGTGGACGCCGTTCCCTTTCAGGCGGGCATACGTAAAAGCCGCACAAAGGTGCGGCTTTCGTATCGTTTTTTGGAACGGTTTTGTCGAAGATCGCAACCGGGACTTTGTTCAGCGCAGCGGAACGTTGGCGTCGGCCGGAACCGGAGCTGAAGGTTGCCGGGTGTCCGCAAAGGCCGGTACGGCCGCTTCAAATGCGTCAAGCCAGGCAACAAGCTTGGGATGTGTCTGACGCCAGTCGTCGCCAAACCGCATGTCCAGATAGCCAAGGGCGCAAGCCAGGGTCAGCGTACCTGCATCAACATCGCTGGAGGACGAAGGGGCGGCCGGTGTGTTTTCTTCAAAATATGCTAGGCCACGTTCCATCTTCGCAGCCTGATAGGCGTCCCAGTCCGGGTCGCGGAACTTCGGATCCTTGAAACGCTTCTCGTAAACGCGAAGAATTGCCGCGTCCATGATGCCATCGGCAAGGGTCTGATCGCGCAGGACTGTAAATCGAGCTTCGCCTGCCGGAAGAATTTTGCCGCCGCCTGCAAGAAAATCGAGGTATTCGAGAATGACCGCACTGTCGTAGAGGACTTCTCCGTTTTCCAGGATCAGCGCCGGTATCTTTCCGAGCGGGTTCTGGTTGCGCAAGCTGTCGGCGGGATCGGCCGTGTTGGCGTCTTCAACGGCAATTCGGTCTTTCAGACCAAGAATTGCCATGGCAAGTTTCACTTTGCGGCCGAACGGCGATGGTGGAGACGAGCGAAGTTTCATCATGATCTGGTTCCTGGAACGAGGTGTTGACCCTGTCTGATAACAGGAGTTCGAGGCTGTCGATTGGCAAGACCCTACCTGGAGCGGGGCGGTGGGACGAACATGCTGTCCTGACGACATCCGGACCGGTCGACACCTTCACAGGCTCGAAACTCGAGGTCCTTCGTCAGACAGATCCGGATTTCTTCGAACTCTCCCCTGGAACAGGTGACGGCCATGCCGTCAGGCTTCAGACCAGGGTTGGCAAGGCGGAACGCCTTTTCAACGGTCTCGGGCGAAGCCTTGCCCCGCTTGTCGAGAGTTTCGAAAGCGACCGGAATGGTGATTTTGTTGAATGCGGCCCGGGTGAGGTCGAAATAGTCTTCAGGTTCAAGTCCAGAACACGTGCCGTGTTTGCGCCACTGATGGAAAACGAGCCCGTGGCTGGGCATGATGTCTTCCATGCCAACGGCAATCTGCCGGTCGATCCTTTGCGGGACGCCCTGACAACTTGCAGGATATCCGCGCTCGTATTGGGGCCACAGGCCGTGAACAATGAAGCGAAACGGGTCGCGAACTTCACACTGGTGCGGGCTGGCGTTGCTGCCTTCCTGGTTGCAATAGGTTGGAGACCAGGAAAGCGACAGGACGTAGAAATCAAATTCGCCGGGAGTATCGGCTGCCGCCGGAAAGGAAAACATTCCGACAACAAGACATGCGAACAGCCTCCATTCGTGGCTGGAAATCGCCATCGATGGGTCCTCTCGGGGTGCGGCTTAGCGGCGGGGACGAAGTGTGCTGCAGTGACTGCCGTAGACGCGCCATTTGTCGAGCGGTGCCAGGCAAGCCTCGACGTTCCAGCTTACACCGACAAAACCTGCATGCTCCTCAACCAGATAATGAACTGACTGATAGCTGCCATCTGAAAGGTTCGCGGTGCCGCTGCAATAGCGCCGTGCAAGCGGGCTGAGCCCATTCACCTTGAACGCAACTTCCTGAATGTCATTGATGCCGAGGATCGTGCGGCCACCATAGTAGTCCTTGCGCGCCCTGGCCACGGATCCGGCAACCGCGCTTTGCACGGAAGCTGCAGTACACTCTGGCAAGCGTTTGTCTCCGCCGAACGAGAAATAGGCTCGATTTTCCTCGGCGGATGCAGGTGCGGAAATACCCGCGCAAATTGTAAGTGCGGACAGGATCAAACGGGCGGAACGGGCAATGTGCACGGTATTAACTCCGGATGGCAAACTGTGAGGCAAACGATGGGGGAGCGAAGCTCCGAGGTCAAGCACCTGTGGCCGCAAAAGTGGCAATGTTCGCCATTATTCGCTGATCAATTGTGAAACATCCCAACTTGTCCCCGGTCCCTGGTGGAGAATGTCGCATAGCCAGGGCAGGATCCGGCGCATTTCGTCGGCCAGAGTGTATGGAGGATTTATGAGCGTCATGCCGGATCCGAGCATCTTCGTATCCGGACCGCTTTTGCCGACGTTCAGCTCAAGTGCCAGCACGTCCCGCAGGCCGGCGTCACGGAAAGCTTCGTGCATTTTGCGGATCGCCCTGGCATCTTTCAAGGGATACCAGAGGGCAAAAGTACCCCCCGACCATTTCTTCCAACCCTTGACGACGGCTGCCGTCATCTTGTCGAACTCGTCTGTGACTTCGAACGCGGGGTCGATCAGCACCAGTCCGCGCTTTTCCTTCGGCGGCAGGAAACTTCCAAGAGCCAGCCAGCCGTCAAGATGAATGGTCTTGACCTGATAATCTCCGGAAAACAACTCGGACAATGTCTTGAAATCGGCCGGATGAAGCTCTGTCAGGGTGAGCCGATCGTTCTTGCGCATGAGATGACGGGATAGATCGGGAGAACCAGGATAGAATTTCAGATTTCCATCGGGGTTCAAGTCCCGGATCACACCGAGCCAAGGGGCAAGAAGATCTGCAACCGGAGAAGGTATGTCCGCGCTCAGGATCTTTCCGATGCCCTGTTGCCATTCACCGGTCTTCTGGGTTTCTTCGGAACTCAGATCGTAGCGGCCGATCCCGGCATGAGTATCGATGATCCGGAAGCCCTTTTCCTTGCGTTGGAAATAAAGGATCAGCCGTGCCAGCACAGCATGCTTCAAGACGTCGCCAATGTTGCCTGCGTGATAAGCATGCCGGTAATTCATGAAACCTGTTCCTGGTTGGGGCTATGTCAGTCGGCCGGCTTCGGGTCTCGTTGCATGTAAATGACGGCAACTTTTCCGTTATCGGCCTTTCCGATCTCTTCAAATCCAAGCCTGTTGTGAAACCGCAAGGAGCCCGGATTGGGCGGGCGTTCGTTGACTTCGCACAGGAATGTACGACCGGATCCTGCCATCTTGTTGAACAGCGCGCCATACATTGCATCGCCGATCTTCTGGCCTCGGGCGGACTCATCGACGCAAATGCGGTCAGTGTAAGCGAACTTTGAATACCGCTCGCTCAGCCAGTGATAGTTGGGGCTATCGTATTCAATGCCTTCCGAAAGGCACAAAAGGAAGCCGACCGCGGTGCCATTCCTTTCGGCGACAAGGCAGACCAGAGCCGCATTGATGAGGTCAAGCAGCTTTTCCGCGGTCGCTTCACTTACGGCTGGAACAGCGGCATTGTTCATTGCAAGCAGCGCGCTCAGGTCGCCTGGCTCAAAGGGGCGGATCTTTGGGGCGACGGCTGTTTCGGATCTCATGAATGCACCTCGGATTGATCGGACCCGCCTTATAAGTGGTGCGGTTCGACTTGAAAAGGTGCTGTGCGGGAGGGCAAAAAGACCGGGCGCAGCGAAGCCGCGCCCGTTACGTGTGACTTTGTCGTTTGCAGAAGTTGATTATTCTTCTGCCGGAGCACTTTCGTCTGCGGGTTCTTCACCACCTTCTTCGATCACCTGAAGGTTTACCGCCTTCGGTCCCTTGCCACGGCGATCGGGTTCGGTCTCGAAAGAGATCCGTTGACCGCTGTCGAGCGTGGACAGGCCGGAGCGTTCAACGGCGGAAATGTGCACGAACACATCCGCGTCGCCTTCGTCAGGCGTGATGAAGCCGAAGCCCTTGTCGCTCTTGAAGAATTTTACTGTTCCGGACTGACGCGGACCGCGTTCGACCGGAGGCATGTCCCGGTTCGGACGAGAGGAGCGGAAACCGTCACCGTCGCCGCCTTCACGATTGCCGTAACCGCCTCGACCACCGCCGCCGCCATAGCCACCGCCGCCGTCGCGATTACCATAACCGCCGCGACCACCGCCGCCGTAGCCACCACCGCCGCCGCCGTAGCCACCACCGCCGTCGCGATTACCGTAACCGCCGCGACCACCGCCGCCGTCGCGATTACCATATCCACCGCGGCCACCACCGCCGCCTTCACGGTCACCGTAGCCACCACGGCCACCACCGCCGTATCCACCGCCGCCGTCGCGATTGCCATATCCACCGCGGCCGCCACCATAGCCGCCGTCTCTATCGTCGCGGCCATGGCCGCCGCCGAAATCATTGTCGCGTCCGCCACGGTAGCCTCGATCCCGGCCGCCGCCGAAATCACCACCGTAGTCGCTTCCGCCAAAATCGCTGCCGAAGTCTTGCGGACCGCCAAACTCGCGCTTGCCGCCGCGTCGACCACGCGAACGCCGGTCCGAATCACCATCGTGCATTACTTAATCACCTTAACTTCTGTGCCCCTCCGGCACATCTCACCCAATCTCACCCGTCTTCACAGTCGAGCCGCTACGCTCAGGCGCACTACGTGCGCCCGTTCAACACTCTGGGATCGGGTTGAAACAAATATGCCGCATCCCTCACCAGCCGCTGCAACCACATCTTAAGGGCCTGACGCACAAAATCGCAAGAAATTCCTTGGTCAATGTCTTAATTCGAGGTGTTTTTAATGGGCCACGTGCTTGACCAATTGGACAAGTCGGGTGCCGTGCCGTCGCAAGTCTTGCGGGTTGCTTCCTCCAGAAGGACCAAACCTGTTCCGTTCCAGCTCCACCGGTTCCACAAGCCGCATTCGCCGACACCTGAGCCCTTGAAGTAGCTGACCAACTGCTGATCGGCGGGAATCCATCTGGCGTTGTAGATGAGGTCGCTTGCAACAGGTCCCTTGTCCGACATCCGGGCAACGTGAACCTGTCTGGCAGCTCCGTCCTTGCCGGAGAGAATAGCGACATAAGGACTGTTATAGGCGGTAGGTGCTCCGCAAGGGACAATGTAGAGCGACGCATTGTCGGCAAGCGGAACGCGGACGGCATTCAAACTTGCAAAGATCGTCGGATCTATTGCCGAACACAAGCGGTTGGCTTTCCAGATAGCAGCAACTTCAGGGGGAAGCTGGTCAGGACTCATGAGCGGAATGGCGTGAGGGGCATCTTTCGCCGGTGCCGTGCCCGGCGCGACGATCGCCGCCACAGTTCCCGTCCGGTCCTGGCGATTGTCGACCCACAGGAGACTTGCCTTGAGTCCCTGAAGAGGAACCGGAACAGCGATGGCATCCGAACCGTTGGCCGTCAGATGTACTGTCAGTTCCTTGCCCTTCTGCATCGCTTCCAGAAGGGTCGCCGTTGCCGGGCCTGTCGGATACCAGAAACCTTCGCCGCCAAGCGGACGGAAGCCGGCGGGCGGCACGACAGCTGTCTGCATCTCACGCAACTGTTCGACCGGCAACTCCTCGATCAGTTCGCCGTCGACATCAAACCGGATCATGCCTTCTTTCGGAAGTTCGGTGTTCGTTGTCAGGCGAACGAGCGGCTGGGCCTCGGCCTGCCAGTCCCGAATGATGCGTAAGTCCACCCAGACCGACTGGCTACGAGTAAAGGAAGAAGCGAAGCATACGCCGGTGTTGCCGCAATCGACTGTCCATCCCTCGAAATTGGGCGCAGTGCGGCCTGGCTGTGCCATCCCGCCGGAAGCAGCCAAGAGCGCCGCAGTGGCGGAAATCAGGAAGGTCAACAGTCTGAGCGTCATAAGGTCCGGATATCCGATTGTGATTGCCGTGTGGCCTATACATCTTGTACGAAATGCACGCGGCAAGGTGAAGCCGCCACAAGGCAGAAACACGATACCGGCATGCTTTGTCCCGTATTTGTTGCTGATGCGAGTGAATTCCTCGTGAAAGGAGGCGGTTGTGCCGCAAGAAACAAGTGATTCCGATATGGGTGACCACCAGGATAACGGCCAGACCGAGACACCGCCAATTCAGGTGATGGTCATCGCCGTCACGCCGTTTCAGCAGAATTGTTCGCTCATCTGGGATCCGAACACCCTTCGAGGAACCGTGATCGATCCAGGTGGAGATATCGACCGGATACAGGCTGCCATCGAGAAGTACGGCGTCAAGGTTGAGAAAATCGTCCTCACCCACGGTCATATCGATCATGTGGGAGGTGCGGCGGACCTTGCGGAAGTTCTCAAGGTTCCGGTCGAAGGTCCTCATGAAGCGGACCAGCCCCTGATCGAAAGAGTTGCGGACCAGGCGGCGCAATTCGGAGTGGACGGGGTGAAGCCAGTCACACCGGACCGTTGGATGTCGGAGGGCGAGCAAGTGGAAATCGCCGGACGGATGTTTGATATCCTTCATTGTCCGGGACACTCTCCGGGTCACCTGGTGTTTTTCGACAAGGAACTGCGATTTGCAATTTCAGGTGATGTGCTGTTTGCCGGCTCGATTGGCCGAACAGACCTGCCGGGTGGCGATCATGCGACGCTGATCAAATCTATCAAGGAGAAGCTTTTGCCGCTGGGAGACGATGTGTCGTTCCTGCCGGGGCATGGACAGGCCTCAACGCTCGGGCATGAACGAGCGACCAATCCATTTCTGACCTGATTTTCTGGTGTTACAGGGCTCTGCCCAAGGCAGTTCGGCATCAGATTGAATCACCTATCGCAACCTGAAACCAGAGATTTCAACGCGATAGGTAACGCTCTTTGTTTCTGGTTTTCACGAAACGCTCTAGAACAGGGCCCGCAGATCATCGATCCGGTCGTTGACCAGCCAGCCGTAATAGTTTTCGCGGGGCCAGGACTGTCCGGTCCTGCGGAACTTTGCCGCTCTGCCCCATGGGTCACCCAGATTGTAGAGCGTTGCCGTCAGTCCGGGATTGTTGGAAATGTCCACTTTGCCAACGGACTTGTAGGCAGCAATCGCGTCCTGAACAATCGCGGCCATATAATGCAGCGAGATATTGGGATCCATCGTTGCCTTGTAAACGGCTTCGGAATTCTTGGCTTCCAGCTTCCGGAAGCCGCTCTGCCGGGAAACGCGATCCGTCATCTTCAGGACAGTAAGGGGACTCAGCTGACCCAATCCGAAGCTCTGGCCTGCATATAGCGGCTGGAAGAAGGCTTCATTGAAGTTCTTTTTCGGATAGAGGACACCATCCACTTTCCGGCCCCGGAACTTGCTGTTCCACACACCTTCGTAACAGGACCATCGGCGGTCACTGCTTTTCTGGATGTGATCCTTTCGGCAGCGGTCGAATTGCGGGCGCTCGACGAACGTATCGACATGTTCGCCATCAAGCTCGAAATCAAACCGGATACCTGCGTAAGCGAGGGCCTTTACATAGTAGGACTGGGCGCTGTCCAGAGTGTCGTAATTATAGGTGTGTTCTCCGACAATCGCGCCAACGATGTGTATCGGGTCGATGTCGTAACGTTTCGCCACCCGATTGATGGAGGACATCAGCCGCCGGTCGCGCTTGAGAACGGCCAAAACCTTTTCGAACTTGGCGTCGTATGACGACTTGGACGCAGATGTGCGCCGGGAAGAGGCGTAAGGGATCTTCGGCTGTGATTTGTACCGATTCCCTTCCGGCACGACCCGAACGGACTGTGCATAGGCGGATTGTGTGAAGAACGAAGACAGCTGGGACGGGCTGAAAAGCAATCCCAATATCAGGCAACCTGCAAACAAAAATCGAGATTGAAACCTAAGCAGTCCGGTCTTCCTGCACATTATATTCGCTCTGCGCTTGGCGTTGTCGTGTAATAGGCGCCGGGCACAGGCCTCAGCACCAGCGAACCGTAGCGGCAACAGATAGTTCGCTGATAGCGACAGTAAATAACTCATCTTGCAATTAGCCCCCAGTAAAAACCATTGCTGCAGCGAAGATGCAACTGGTTCTTTTGACTAGGTCGTGGCCATCAACAGGGAAGTGATGCTTGTCACATGCAGTCTGTTTCTCAAACTTTTCCTTCGTTTGAGGGCGGTTTGAAGGAGCACGCCGGACCCATTCGAAGGCGAACAGCTTTGGGAACATTCAGATGATTGAGGAATGCCTTGTGCTGGCGGAGACCGCACAGTTCGCGCTGTATGGTGACATGCCACAGAGCCTCACCCGCCGCAGCCAACCGGTCAAAGCGCTCTGCTTCGGAGGTCTCAGGGTCATCGGTGCTCTCACTCAACAATTTGAGTGCAGTCTCCAGCTTCTTTGTCAGCCGGATGAGAGTAGAGGCCTTTTCGTTGAAAACCTCCTGCTCCAAAGCGGCAGTCAGCGGGTCCTTGTCGGTGTTGTTGTTCAGTTGAGGCGGGCGCACAGACATTTGCCAGTTTCCGGCAGATTTGATGAGTTTCGGGAAGAGTCACACGGTTGATTTGTTCAGCGCAAGATCTTTTTCAAAGAAGATCAGACCGCCCAGGGCAACGAGTTTGAGCAAGCAGGGCAGGCCGGCATAAGTGAAGCTTAATGTGAACTCTAATTCGGAGGTCATCGCCACGTTCGGGTGGTAACCGAAAAGACCCAACAGAGGCAGGGAAAGCCCCGTTGCGATTGCCAGCGCGGATTTGGACAGGAACGCCATTGCGGAAAACAGGCGCGAAGCTTCCCGCTGACGATGATCTGCGGCGATATGATCAGCCAGAATTGCGGGTGGCAAGGCAAGGTCTGCCCCAAGCGCCAACCCGGAAAGCATGCAAACCAGAGCATAGGCAGCCAGGTCTCCCTGACCCAGAAACACCGCCCAGAAAAATGTAGCGATGGCAACAGCAAGCGAAATCTGCCAGGCCCGAATTTTGCCGAACCTTCGGGCAAGGCGGGTCCAGAACGGCATCGAAAGCGCGCCGGAGAGGAAATAGACGAGCAGAAAGAGCCCAGTATATGCTTCTGCGTTGAGGCGATCGCGGACAAAGAACAGCACCAGGACTGCCGGAATGGCGCTGGCGAAGGTATTGAGGAAAACCGTACTGAAGAAAAGCATTCTCCAGCGGTCTTTCAATAGTGACGACCAGCTGACCTGTTGGCGTATGGGCGCCGGGATCTCTGTCGGTGTCCTTCGCATCCAGTGAAGCAGTAGCCAACAGGCAATGCCCAGAAGAGGCAGATACCCGACCGTCAACCAATGGAAGGCGTCAGCAGAGCTGCTGGCTCCGGCCAGAAGCGGGGGTGTTATTGCCGCAACCAGGAGCCCGAGCAGTCCAATAGCTTCGCGACTTGCAGTGATCCGGGTGCGTTCCGAAGCGCTTGTCAGCCACAGCCCGCCGAGGGTCTGGAAATTGATGGAAACAACGGAAAAACCGGTGGTGCAGACAAGAACGGAGACAGCAAACCAGATCACGGTTGCTTGCGAGGTGGGATGAAAAAGCATCCAGAAGCCGCTTCCCAGCAATATGGCGCCGGCAATCAGAATGCCGCTCCTGTACCGATGAAACCTGTCACTGAAACTGCCGATGAACGGATCCTGGATGGCATCGACAAGCCGCAGGGCGAGGAGAACTGACCCCAGTACAGTCAGCGGAACCTGCTGGGTCACGGCATAGAAGTCCGGCGCGTGCAGATAAATCGGCAAACCTGCGAAGGCCAGAGGGAAGGCCATTGCACTGTAGGCAGCAAGCCCGGAGGTCGAAACAGAAGGACCTATCGTTTCATTTGCTGGCTGTCTTTCCGGGGACTGGTTTTGATGTTCGGTGGAAAGTTTTTCACCAGCGCCTGCACCATCGAAGCGGCTTTCGTCACCCGTCACGAACCGGCCCCGACGAGTTTTGCACGCAATCCCGGGTTCCGAGTGTTGTTGCCCAGCCAGATTGCGAAGAACCTCCTGGTAAAGGCCGGATCGCTGATCGAGCCGATCTTTCGACTGCCGAGATAAAAGACGGAACTGCCGTTGGCGGTTCGAACTCCGGTGATGGATTGTCCTGCAGATACATTGGGAAAGATAGCTTGCATCTTTTTGCCCCAGGCCTCGAGTTGCTTCCTGGAAACACCTCCCTGACGCCTGATTTCATCAACGGAGCTTTCGGCGATCTTCCTGCCCTTGAATTTGCGCAGATAGGTCAGCTTCAGCGCGAATGGGGCACTGGAACTGTAGGTGCCTTTGGGCGCGTAAAGTTCTGCATCAAAGATCTTGAAGCCCAGATAGGTCATGCGGCCCTTGCCAACCAGTTCGGCTGAAGGAACAGATCGGAAGGCGGGGTCGATATCCGCCTTAGCTGGCTGAGCCAGATATGACGACGCTGCAAGAGTGAGAACAAAAAGAACGATGAGCGGTCCTTTCACGACCGCATTCATATTGTGAGACAACATCGACACTACCTCCGGGATTCTGGTGGCCGCCATATGCTGTCCTACGCCGGAAGCGCGCACCCGGATCTGTTCCGTTTTCGGAAAAAGGGGGCGGAATTTGCTTGCCTTGAAGCAACGTCATGTTTTCTTCGACATTGCGTTACATTATAATGAGCGGATAGCCAGATACGCCTGCCGGTGAGTTGAACACGGCATCAGCCTTCCCGGGCACGCAGTGTGTGAGGAATAAAATGCCGGGAAAACCGGCGTCGTTTCCAGAGAAATGGTGAGCTCTCACCTGAAGTTAACTGGGCCTCTGAACCGGGGGGCAAGCTTGGGCCAGTGTAATGAGCAATATTGATCTGAAACCCAAATTTCGGAAGAAGACGAAGGTTCAAAAACCGAAACTCTACAAAGTCGTTCTTCTGAATGATGACTATACACCGCGAGAATTCGTTGTTCTTGTTCTCAAGGGCGAATTCCGGCTGGACAATGCGCAGGCCGAAGTCGTGATGATGACCGCCCATCAAAAGGGGGCCTGCGTCGTTTCCGTTTATCCGAGAGATGTTGCAGAAACCAAGGCAACCAGAGCAATCGATGCTGCTGCGCAGGTCGGTTACCCGTTGAAGTTCACGGTGGAGCCGGAATAGGACAAGCCGTGTCCGGAACGGTCCAACCGGTATTTACCTGGAACTGTCAGTTTGCGCCGGATCGATCCAGCGGCGTGCCATATCCTGCAAGACGCCATGCTCGTTCGACAGTTCCATCCAGTAATTGAAATATGCAGCCAATCCCGGTGAGGACGGCGGCATGAGATAGGCGAAAAGGAACCTTGTCGCCGTGTCTTCGGGAACCACGGCCGAATAACCTTCAAGAGAAATTGCCAGGGCCCGGGCCTGTTCCCTGGTCCACAGAGCAGCATCGACATCAGTGAGAGACTGCAGGTTGCTATAGTCCTCGACGACCTTGATCTTCGCTTCAGGGAAGCTTCGTTTCGCCAGAGGGATCAAGACGGGATCGTCGAAAACAGCCAGTGTCAGGTCCTTGTTCGCTGCAATGACCTCGCCCGACTTGAAATCCTCGATACGGTCGCTTTTCACGATGAACGCCAGAGGGTTCTCGTAATAGGGATTGCTGACCGTCAGTGTCTCCTGCCGGTCATCGGTAATGTAAAGTCCGCCGACCGCGATATCGAAATTCTTCTGCTTAAGATCCGCGGCAAGGCTTTGCCAGTTGTAAGGAACGAATACCAGCTCGACATTCATGCTTTGCGCGAAGCGGTACATCATTTCCACGTCGTAACCGACCAGCCGGCCGTCATTGTTCTCATAGGCAAACGGCATGACATTGGGGTTGATGCCGACGCGCAGGACGTTTGTCGCTTGTATCCGCGCAATTGTGTTCAAGGTCCGGTCGGCGTCTGCGCCGGACGGTGTCGTTGTCTCAGCGTCACCTACCGGGCGAAGTCTTGAGATCAGGTTCGCATCGCTCAGTGTCTGCAGGTAGTCCGGAAGGCTCGCGGCCCGGTAAGTGATTTCGGAATGAAGCGGTGCATGTGAACCGCCCCAGCGGCCGATCGCCCAGATGCCGGAAAAGGCCGCCGCCGAAACAGCGAGTGTCAGAACAAGGGCTCGTGGATTGAAGCGGATCTTGCCGTAAAACCGGAAAGTGATGAGGACGGTGACAAAGGCGAAAGCCGATACCGATGTGATCACCTGACCATAGCGGGTGATTGCCATGGTCTCGACATAGAGCCCTGTTGTTCCTTCCGGCAGACCGAGCCAATCGGCCATGAACGTGACGGCTCCAATCGAAGATGTCGGAGAGCCGATTCCGGAAAGAAGTGTGACGAAAGGCATTTCCGCCAATTGCTGCTTCTCGATCGGCAGGTAGTAGTAAAAGGCCGCGTAGATCAGGAAGACCATGATGAAGAAGTTGCCGATCTGGGCGAGGGGGTAGCTCACCGACAGCGAGGTCTCGATGATTTCCTTCTTCTGATGGTCCTTGTCCGGATCTTGATCGAGTTTTTCAGCAAACTTCTGAGCCGCCTGCTGCAGCAGCGGCAAGGCCGCCACGGAGAGGGAGGTGACAATCGCGATGATGAACGCCTCCCGCAAGCCGGACAGGATCTCCCGGTAGGTCAGCGGCAGGAAGACGGTCAGCAGCATCGGGAACACCCAGAAGGCCAGGACCAGGGCGCTCAGCATGACGACGGCAATGTAGATCGACAGGGCGGCAAAGCCCGTGAGGCTGACCGAACTGATGGACTCCGCAAACAGAGCGCACACGCCGACGGGCGCCAGATAAACGATCCAGCCCCAGATGCGGATACAGGCGTTGCGGATGATTGTAAGCATGTCCAGCAGAGCAGTCGGGCGAACGCTGTGCTGGATTGCGATGCCGAAGATCACACCCATGAGGACAACTGACGGAATGTAATTCTGGCTGAGCGCCTCAAAGAAATTGTTTGGTATGAGCAGGTCGATCAGGGATTTCACCGATCCCCTGTCGCTCGGGAGACTGGCGGAGAAATCGACGACCCTGGTCTTGTCGACGAGGGGGGCGGTTGACGCGGCCAGAGCAAGGAAGAAAAAACTGACCAGCCAGAGCAGCAGGTAGACGGGCCAGCTTTTCCTGAACAGCATGATGGCGATATTCGGCGACAACCGACCGAGGCCAAGCAGAAGTGACGAGACCAGATAGGGCAGCACCACGACTTCCATGAGCCGGATATAAGCATCGCCAAAAGGTTGAAGAAAGACTGTGAGCGAAGGACTGAACGACCCGATTACAATCCCGATTGTTCCACCGACAAGAACCAGCAGGGGCAGCAATCCGACACTCACAGGCAAAGCTCCTCGACTTCATGCAGACCAGATCGGCATGGTGAGGACGCTCGGGTCCTCCTGGTAGAGAACCGTAACAGATCTAATGTAAATTGAATAATAATGGCCTCCGGCAGGTTCGGGGAATGAACCTGCCGGAGGCCGGGAAAGGTGGAAACCACATCGTGGTCTGGCGTTGAACAGTTTTAGTCGCGCAGTTTGACGATCTTGTCGTCGTCACCGGAAGGATCGTCATCCGGAGCGCCATCATCGGAGGCGCCGGTTTCGGAAACGATGTCCATCGGCTGGTAGTCGCTTTCAAGCGGTTCCGTGATACCGAGCTCGGCAGCCGGGTCGTAGCTTTCGGTCAGGCCGAGTTCTTCCGCCGGGCCCTTGCCTTCCATGGCCATCTGGTAGTTGGCAATCACCGACTTCAACTGGAGAATCTGCTCGTTGGCGGTGTCGACCTGGATCTTGTAGCGCTGCAGGCGTTTGTTCTCATCCACCAGATCTTCCAGATTGTCGGCGAATTTCTGGTTCTGATTGCGCTGATGATTGAGATCGGTGAGGGCCGAATTGTAACGCAGGTTCAGCTCGCGAAGCTTGGCTGTGGTCGCCATCAGCTCGGTGCGGTCTTTCTCGTGGTTCTTCTGTGCGCTGTCGAGAAGGTGTTCGATTTCCTGCATGCGCTTCAGCAGATCGCGGCCACGTTCCTTCAACGTGGAGTTTTCGCGGGCCATGTCCTGAAGCGACTGCGCGCCGATACGGCGCTGCGAGGACAGGTTCTCGATTTCCGCGTTCAGTGCGTAGACTTCATTATCGTGTTTGCGCTGTTCTTCTTCCAGGCGGTTCTTTGCGTAGACCAGTTCCTGGTTGGCAACGTCGAGATGAGACTTCAGATCGATATTGTCGTTACGGAACTCGACCAGTTCACGCTTGGCGGCTTCCAGCTCGCTTGTCGACTGATTGTTCTTGCGGACCTCGTCTTCCAGCAATTGTGCGCTTTCAGACAGGTTCTGCTGCAGTTCCTTTTCGCGATGCCTGACGGCTTCCAGGTCTGAACTCAGTCCTTCCGCCTGGGTTTCCAGGGTCTCGTGCTTGGCTTTCAGGTCGTTGAATTGTCCGGACAGATCCGCGTTCATCGCGTTGACTTCAACCAGCTTGGCGCTTTGCAGCCGGTACTCGTCATTGACCTTCTTGTTGTTGTCTCGGATCGTGACAATGTCGTTGCGGGCCGTCTCCAGGGCGGTGCGGGTCTCAGTGGAGCGCTTGCGCAGGGAATGAACTTCGGCCTGGGCGTCTTCCAGCTGGGTGGTCAGGGTTTTGACCTTGTGTTCGGCGTCCAGAAGATCGGTCGAGATTTTGGCATTTTCCGACTTCAGCCGGACTTCCGTCTCCACGGTGTGACGGGAGGCCTCGATATATTCGGCCATCATGCGAATGCTGGTCTGGCTTTCCACCGCAAAGGCGGCCATCTGGTCAAATGTCTGGTTGAGCCCGCTGACCCGGGATTTCAAACCGTCCAGATGGTTCATCTTTTCCTGCATTTTCAGGGCAAAGGGAGACAGTTGTTCCACGTTTGCGATCGGTTCAGTCACCTGTACGGCCTCTTGTACCTCGACTGTTTCCGTCTTTGTCTCGATCCGCTGTTCCTGGTCTGCACCTGGACGCGTAGACTTCGAGAAAATGCCCATTCCTGTCTCCTGCCTTCAACGCCGGCGCCGCTCCGGCGTAATGCGTCAAGTTATTAATTCTTTATTAACCTATGTGGCTCCGGCGTTTCAACGACTCGCAGGAGCGGCAGGGAGGATACCTTGTGAAGTGTTACCTCAAAAAGACAGATATCCCCGGCATTTTAACGGAATTGACCATATGGTTAACAGCCGGGAGCCTGCAGAAAACGCCTGGGGCAAGAGAATCGCCTTGAATCGGGACAGCTGTGCGGCGGCCGCGGCAGAGCGGCAGTTTTATTGCCCCTGCAGTCCGCGCTTCAGGTCTTCCAGATTGAGCACCGGAATGATGTCGATCTCGGCGCTGAGACTTTGCATCAACGGTTCGTTGTAACGCGTCAGGTTGGCCTGATCGGTTTCCTCGAAGAAAAGCACGCCCGCGCGCATGCCATCCTTCATGTAGAAATAGGATTCATAGGCGCCCGTATCCTTGATCAGCTTTTCGATTGCGACTCCGATATCTCCTGCCGCTCCGGCCCTGTTGCCGGCATCTGTCGGGATCTTGAAAGTCATCATCAAACGCATTTTCAGTCTCCTGCAAAAAGGGGGCTGCCGGACCTGAAGGCCGGGCGCGGTGAAAAGGCATACGATCAGCAAATGTTGTCCACGTTAGGCGGACACCTCATTTAAGCAGACTTTGTAAAGGCAGCCTAGCGACGGCGAAGGAAAGGGATCAAAGCGGTCCCAGAGGAACGATCAGCGCGGGACCAGTTCCGGCTGGTCATTGGTGACGCAGTGAATGCCGCCACCGCCATCCGCAATCGACCAGGCATCGATCAGATAGACCTGTCGTCCCGGGAAATACCGGTTCAGGCGTTTCTCCAGGTCTCTGTCGTCCTTGGCCTCAAGTTCGCTCATGGCAACGACGTACCCGTCGCCGACCAGCCAGTTCACATCGCCCGGATACCATTCGACCTTGAAACCTGCGGCTTCAAGGTCCCTGGCCAGACGCAGCTCGGTTTCTTCCTCGGTATCTGCAATGGCAACGGTGGTGGCGTTGATGAACCGCGCAGCGCCGTCGATATGTCCGGTGGTCAGGTCGTCCGGGTGATGCCCATAGGACCAGATGATCTGGTTCAGGCCGAGAGCTTCCTTCAGGATCTGCTCGTGTTCTTCTCTGGTGAGGCCCGGATTGCGCTGATCCTGGCAATCCCAGTTGAGCATGGCGACGCCGGCGCCATTGACCTCAAGATTGCCTTTTTCCAGCACGTAGTCCGTCAGATCCTCGACCTCCAGGCCGAGCAGTTTGCCGACGTGAACGGGAACCTTGTTGTCCCGGCGATAGTCGGCGCCGGTCGTGCCGTCCCAACCGGTAAAGGCCCAGTTCTGGATCCAGGTTTCTTTGCCGTCCGTCAGATAGATCGGTCCGTTGTCGCGCATCCAGGCGTTGTCGACCGGGATCAGGTGCCAGCTGATATTGCTGTCGGAGACACCGCGCTTTTCCAGAAACGCGCGCGCAGCTTTCTGTTCCTTCTCCGAACTTGTCAGCAAGTTGAGCTTTTCGTGCTTCTGAACGGAACGAATGATGTCGGCAAATGCGGGACGCAGAGCTTTTTCATACTTGCCCGGCCATTGCATCCAGACGGCGGCCTGCGGTTCCCATTCCGCCGGCACCCGGTAATCTGTCGCCTCAGCCATGGAGGGTAACAGCAGGCCGGCAAGGGCGGTACCCAGGACAAAAGTTCTGAATGACGGCATCTGCTTTTCTCATTATTCCGATATCCGTTAACGCGCAACCACTTAAGCAAACCGGCAGTGGCAGACAAGTGGTGAATGCGGCGTTCGTTTCTTCAGATGCGTATCCAGAGAGTTTCTGACTACCTCGACAGCGCGGTCGGCCGTCGGTTTCCTGAAGCCGAGAACATCGCCATTTGCGGCAAAGCGGTCGGGGTTGATGGCCGAGGCCGTGGACGGCGTTCTCAAGCGAGCTTGCCCCGTCAGGAGCTCGCGTTGCTCGCGCTTATGTCTGGATCCCGGATCACGCGATGGCACTGACGCGCCACGCTGTCCGGAATGACCGAGAGTGGTACAAGCTGTGAATTCTTTACCTTCAAACCGTCATTCCGGACCAGTGAGGCGGAGCCGAGCGCCGATCCGGAATCCAGATATTCTTCGCGCAGTCAGCGCGGCTTTGCAAAATTCTGAAGATTCACTGACACCGAAATCCACAATGCGAGATTGTCACCGAATTGAATTATTAATTGTATCTGACCCGGCGACACGCGATGATTGATCCATGTCTGCGCACGTCTACATTCTCGCCTCTGATCGAAACGGCACTTTGTACATCGGAGTGACTTCGAACTTGTCGCGCAGGATCTACGAGCATCAAAATGGTCTGATAGCCGGATTTACCAAGACATACGACGTGGGCCGTCTCGTTTATGCGGAGGAATACGAACGCATCGATGAGGCGATTGCACGCGAAAAACAGCTTAAGAACTGGAAACGGGTGTGGAAAATCGACCTGATTGAGAACAGCAATCCGGAGTGGCGGGATCTGTGCGAGACCTTGTTATTCTGACGTGACTCTTCCGGTTTCATTTAGCGAAAGAGGAGCTCGCGTTGCTCGCGCTGACGTCTGGATTCCGGATCACGCGATGGCGCAGATGCGCCACGCTGTCCGGAATGACTGTAGGAAGGTGCAGGCAATGAGTTTTCTACCCTTCACAGCGTCATTCCGGACCAGTGAGGCGAAGCCGGGTGCCGATCCGGAATCCAGAAATATTCGCGTGAGGAGCGCACCATTGAAAATATTTGATCTTTTGCGGGGATTGGAGCTCGCGTTGCGCGCGCTTATGTCTGGATTCCGGATCACGCGACGGCACTGACGTGCCACTCTGTCCGGAATGACTGTGAGAAGGTGCAGGCAATGAGTTTTCTACCCTTCACAGCGTCATTCCGGACCAGTGAGGCGAAGCCGAGTGCCGATCCGGAATCCAGAAATCATTCGCGCGAAGAGCGCGACCATCTGCGCATGAAGACCACCCTCTAGTCTCCCATCTCGGCAATCGTCCAGCTGAGTGGCCAGCCTTCCGGCGGGCCGGTGATGCCGTCGCAGTTGGATTTTTCCAGATACTCGACCAGAACATATTGTCCGGACTCAGCCTCGAATTCGTGACGCTCAAAGGCGCCACAGTCGTAGTTGGGAGAATAGTAGGTCGTCCCGGTGATCTGACCGCTGTCCGGGTCATAGAAGAGATTGTTGACCAGGCTGTGATTGGGCTGGTTGAAGCTGGGCGGCGTTTCGAATTCGAAGGTCTCGTCATTGGCGGGGGCGAAAGGAACGTGCCAGGTGATGTAGTAGGGCACGTTGGCATCGGCCATGCTGCACGGAACCACCCAGAACTCCACATCGCCAACGGCGTGCAATTGTGCGCCGAAAGCAGGTACGGACTCCTGTAGTTCGCAATTGAGCGTTCGATAGCCGACCATCTGGACCTGATCGGGAATTTCACTGACGTCGTAAAACAGGCCGTTCGACGCACCTGGACTGCTGCCGATAACATCCTGCGACGGCATGACTGGCGGCGGCAAATCATTTGCGGGAGCTGCCGGAGCGGGTGCCGCCGATGCCGTGCTTTGAGAGGATTGCGCAGGTGTTGAAGAGCTTTTCGATGCTGATGGTGCTGAAGCGATGGTGACGGCCTTGTCAGACGGCAGGCCACCCCAGGCAACAATGGCATCCAGCCGGCCGATGCGTCCCTGTTCCTCGTCCATCTTCAAGAGGGCTTGGGTGAGGCCATTCAATGTGACCTTGTAAGTGAATGTGCCGGTTGTGCCGCCGAACTCGATCTGAACGGCGGCATCCTGGCCCATGCGCAATTTCTCGATCAGCTCGCGGTCCGACACACCGCCGAATGTCATCTCGTTGCCGGTGTAGATCCTGGAGGCTTTACCGAAATAGCCGTAGTTTTCTTCTTCCAGGCTTTCGATTTCGATCCGCGCCCGCATGCCGGTTTCGAGTGTCGTCTTCGGCCGGAAGGTCACATAAACCTGCGAACCCGGCTTTGCGCCCCGTTCGACCTTCAGCCGGAAAGCTTCGTCGTTGGAACCTTTGCCGGTGGTCTCGGCAACGCAGTAATTCTTGTCGTTGCACCGGACCGACCAGTCGCCGAAGCTGGTCGAGGCAAGCTCGGCCGATGCCGTTCCAACTGCAAGAAAAGACGTTCCGGCAGTGCAAAGAATTCGATAGATCACGTCAGCCCCCCGACTTCGCCATCATAGGTAATGGCCGTCTACCTGATCAGCATGACGGGAACGAAGGGGAAGTCAATCAGCAGGTATCAGGAAGACGCAGATTGAGAGCTTGTTGAGACACGTCATTCCGGACCAGCGAGGCGAAGCCGAGCGCCGATCCGGAACCTGCGCCCGGCTTGAACGGGTATCCAGATTTAATTCGCGCTGCAAGCGCGTCTATGGACAGTCCTAATTTTCGGTCGGATTCGGAGCTCGCTATGCTCGCACTCATGTCTGGATACCGGATCACGCGATGACGCAGATACGCCACGCCGTCCGGTATGACGGAGAAGCAACGTGCGTCGCGAAAACTTGTTCAGCTGAACAGAAATCTCAAACAATGGCCATCCCCGATGGGGGTCGGGGATGAACTCTCAGATGTCAGCAACGGCCAGTCAGATTTGCAAGGTGTCACCCCGGACTTGATCCGGGGTCTAGTCTTTTGCAGAGCGTGTGAGACTTTTACCGTCCCGGTCGCCCACTCTTTTTCGGCCTCCCGCGCCGTTTCTTCTCGTCCGCCGGATCTTCATAGGACCCTGCACCGATCTTGCCGCGGACAACCGGCTTGGCCGGATCGCTGTCCTGGCCGAGCGGGACTTCCGTGCGGCCGACGGTCATTTCGTCGAGTGTGTTCTTGCGGACTTTGCTTGACGGTGCAGGTAGATCTTCGCTCACGGTCGTATCGGCCTGACGGCCTGACCTCCGCGCTGGCGCACCATCAGGCGCGGCGCCTGTTCGGCTTGCGGGCGCGAGGCCCGAACTCTTTTCCCTGGCGGCACGGGCCTTGTCGGCAGCAGTCTGTTTTTTCTTGCCGCTGGCGCCTTCCTTGGTGCCGCCGGCGCCGAATTTCTTGTTGCCCTTGTAGCCGCCGGTCTTGGCGTCGACGTCGGACTGGCGGGCCATGGCGTCGTCGGCGACGGCAAGTTCGGTTTCCTGCAGGCGCTTGATTTCGTCGCGCAGGCGCGCCGCCGTTTCGAAGTCGAGATCGGCTGCGGCATCGCGCATCTGCTTTTCCAGATCCTCGATATGGGCCGCCAGATTGTGGCCGACGAGCGAACCTTCCTCGGCAAAGCCTGCGTCGACCGTGACATGGTCCTGCTCGTAGACGCTGTCGAGAATGTCGGCGATGTTGCGCTTGACGCTTTCCGGGGTGATGCCGTGTTCTTCGTTGTAGGCGAGCTGCTTTTCCCGGCGGCGGTTGGTTTCGGCAATCGCCCGCTCCATGGAGCCGGTCATGTTGTCCGCGTAAAGAATGACCTTGCCTTCAACGTTTCGGGCGGCGCGCCCGATGGTCTGGATCAGCGAGGTTTCAGAGCGCAGAAAGCCTTCCTTGTCGGCGTCCAGAATGGCGACCAGCGCGCATTCGGGAATGTCGAGGCCTTCGCGGAGCAGGTTGATGCCGACCAGCACGTCGAAGGCACCGAGCCGCAGGTCCCGTAGGATTTCAATACGTTCCAACGTGTCGATATCGGAGTGCATGTAGCGCACCCGCACGCCGTTTTCGTGCAGGTATTCGGTCAGGTCCTCCGCCATGCGCTTGGTGAGTGTCGTCACCAGCGTGCGATAGCCCTTCTGGGCAACTTCACGCACTTCGCCCAGCAGGTCGTCAACCTGGCTGGAGGCAGAGCGGATTTCCACAGGCGGATCGATCAGGCCGGTCGGGCGGATGACCTGTTCGGCGAAGACGCCGCCGGACTGGTCCATCTCCCACGAGCCGGGGGTCGCCGACACCGCGACGGATTGCGGCCGCATGGCGTTCCATTCCTCGAAGCGCAGCGGGCGGTTGTCCATGCAGGAGGGCAGGCGGAAGCCGTATTCGGCCAGCGTTGCCTTGCGGCGGAAGTCGCCCCGGTACATGGCGCCGATCTGCGGAATGGTGACGTGGCTTTCGTCGGCGAAAACCAGCGTATTGTCCGGCAGGTATTCGAACAGGGTGGGGGGCGGCTCGCCCGGTTTGCGGCCGGTGAGGTAACGCGAGTAGTTTTCGATGCCCTGGCAGGAGCCGGTCGCCTCCAGCATTTCCAGGTCGAACATGGTGCGCTGCTCGAGGCGCTGGGCTTCCAGCAGGCGGCCGTGGTTGTTCAGTTCCTCCAGCCGGTGCTTCAGCTCTTCCTTGATCGACTTGGTCGCCTGGTTCAGCGTTGGCTTCGGGGTCACATAGTGCGAGTTGGCGTAGATCTTGACGCTTTTCAGCTCGCCGGATTTCTTGCCGGTCAGCGGGTCGAACTCGGTGATGTTCTCGATTTCGTCACCGAACATGGAAATGCGCCAGGCACGGTCCTCATAGTGGGCGGGGAACAGCTCTATCGTGTCGCCTCGCACTCTGAATGTGCCGCGCTGGAAGGCCGCGTCGTTGCGCTTGTATTGCAGGGCCACCAGATCGGCGATCAGCTGCCGCTGGTCCATGCGCTCGCCGACCTCGATGGCGAAGGTCATGGCCGTATAGGTTTCGACCGAGCCGATACCGTAGATGCAGGACACCGACGCAACGATGATGACGTCGTCACGCTCCAGCAGGGCGCGGGTAGCCGAGTGGCGCATCCGGTCGATCTGCTCGTTGATCGAGCTTTCCTTCTCGATATAGGTGTCCGTGCGCGGGACATAGGCTTCGGGCTGGTAGTAGTCGTAGTAGGAGACGAAATATTCGACCGCGTTGTCCGGGAAGAAGGCCTTGAACTCGCCGTAGAGCTGCGCGGCCAGCGTCTTGTTCGGTGCCAGGATCAGCGCGGGGCGCTGCGTGCGCTGGATCACCTGCGCCATGGTGTAGGTCTTGCCCGAGCCGGTGACGCCGAGCAGCACCTGGGTCTGCTCTCCGGTCTCTATTCCTTCCACCAGTTCCGCGATCGCGGTTGGCTGGTCACCCTGCGGTTCGTATTCCGATTTCAGCACGATCTCGACGCCGCCTTCGGATTTTGGCGGCCGTTCCGGTCGATGCGGCACCCAGGCTTCGCCGTTCTTGTGTAGCGGATTGCCGGATTCGATCAGCGCCGACAGGGCCTCGACGGTTGCGGTTGCGCCCTGATTGCCGGTGAGCTCGCCGAACTTGCTTTCCTTTTTCTTCTTCTTGTTGTCTTTCTTGTGCTCTTTCAGCTTCTGCTCGAGCTTCTCCGCCTCTTCCAGCGTCATGTCGAGCCCGGCGACCGGGTTCAATCCACCTGCGGCGCGCTCCCTGACACTGTCAGCCTTGCCGATCGAGGTTCCACGTGCCGACTTCGTCGGCTTGTCCTTCTTTGCGCTCACGGTCGTACCGACCTTGCGGCCTGACCTTCGCGAAGACACGCCATCAGGCGCGGCGCCCGCCTGGGCTTGCGGGGCTTCGCCCCGTTCCGTTTTTCCCTTGCCCAATTTTTTCGGCGCAGGCTTTTCGGCCTCCTCGGCGATCTCCGCCGCCCAATCGCTGATCGAGCCGGACAGGGGCGTGCCGGAAAGGGGCTTTTGCGGCGCTTCGCCGAAGCCGTCTGGGGATGTCGTGTCGTCGGAACCGGATTTGGTGGGGCGCTTGCTCATGCTGCGCAATATGGTCCGGTTCCCCGCGCGAGGGAAGGGGGCTGTTGCGGCTTTGTTCCACTTTTTGCCACTTCCTGTCAGTCTCCTGACACAAGGTTGTCAGGAGGAGCTGTCAGGATAGGAGGACAGGAGAACGGGTGCCGGTCAGGCGCTTCGGCGTTCGTTTCCTGAAGGCGCGTCGAGTGCCTGCGGTTCCATGCGGTACAGATCCTCGATGCAGACGGCCATGCTGCGACCGCTTTCCTTCGCGTGGTAAAGCGCCCGGTCGGCAAGGCTCAACAGGTGGTTGGCGGTGTCGGCATGTTTCGGGGCCTTGGCCCAGCCGATGCTGACGCCGATATGGGCGAGGCCGCCCGAAACGGGGATCGGCTTTGCAGCGGCCTCCACCAGCTCGTCGCAGAGCCAGCGCAGATAGTCGTCATCGACACGTCCCGTCAGCAGTGCCATGAACTCGTCACCGCCGGTGCGCGCAACCAGCGCGTGGTCGGCTAGCAGGGAGCGCAGGCGGTGTGCAACCTGTCGGATGACCATGTCACCTGCCTCATGGCCGAATGTGTCGTTAACGGCCTTGAAGCGGTCAAGGTCGATGGCCAGCACCGCGCAGGGCGTGTCGTGGCAGACCCGGATCGACTTTTCGAAAGCGTCGTGGAAGTGTGTCCGGTTGGCAAGGCCCGTCATGAGATCATGGGTAGCCATCTGCCGATTGAGGTTCTCGCTTTCCTCAAGCGCGTGGGACTTCGCGGCGAGCTTGCGGGCAAACACCGCGCCGACGGCAACGAAGCCCAGGATCAGTGCGGCAGCGATGGGGCCGATGGCGTCGCGGATCTTGCTGCCCGGCGCTTCACTGGTCCATTCAAAATAGCCGATTGGCGCATGTCCGTGCACGGCGACCGGGACACTGGCCTCATGATGGTCGCTACCGGCCACATAGATGAAATCCTGCAGGAGCAGTGTCGTCCCGATTTCCTCAAGGAATGCCTCGCCGATGAGGGCAACGGAGATGATGACGCCCGGAGGTCCGTCCGGCAGCGACAAGGTGTCGGATTCCGGCACGATGGCCATGGCACTGACCAGGGCAGGATTGCCGGCAACGTCGCGCACGTCGGTGGCATAGATCGGAGCGAGTTCGCCTTTTTCAACGTATTTGACCTTGTAGCCATCGGCCGCCGGACGGCGCACGGCCTGATAGCCGAGGCGGGCCTTGGCGACCAGATCCCGGGTCGCGTCCAGGATTTCCTGGCCTGCGGCTACCGGCACGATCTCGTCCTCGGCGGCGACCAGGATCAGATCGTTCTTGCTGTCAACGATCAGCGTCCAGTCGTGGTGGAAATCGAGCCACATCTGGCGGGCGATCTCATGGGCGAATTCGCTGTCAA
The DNA here is from genome assembly GCF_040329475.1 of Roseibium sp. SCP14. Lineage (NCBI taxonomy): Bacteria > Pseudomonadati > Pseudomonadota > Alphaproteobacteria > Hyphomicrobiales > Stappiaceae > Roseibium > Roseibium sp. SCP14. The sequence continues at coordinate 186,600 of NZ_JBDZYH010000002.1, read as the reverse complement.
TCCGATCGTCGATTTGCACTTCTCTGGCAGTCTTGTCATTGATGGCGATGAATGTCTGGTGACGCGCTTCCAGTTCAAGGCTGTGATCCAGCGCTTCCGTAACCAGGGCCCTTTCATGGCGCAGTGCCAGTTGGTCGGCGCTGTGCGTGGTGCTGAAAAACAGATAGACCATCGCGAATACGCCACCGACCAGCAGCATGGAAATCGAGGCATAGGCCAGCTGACGCAGGCGCAATTTCGGCACCATCCCGCCTTTTGTCCTGTTCGTTGACCCCTGGTGCTGCTCTTTTGCAACCATTCCCCGTGCTCCCCAGCGACTTCATTTGCCCACAATACTTGTCGGAGCTGGTGAAAATGCGGTTTGCACGACTGGAATTGGGGCCGCATTCGCGAAACGGGGTTAATGACGGGTTAGTCGGAATGTGACGAGTTGAAGCAATCGGCAGGTGAGGTGGACAGAACAGGGGCAGCACCCAAGCCAGGCATTCCGTTTCCCTGCCGGTCAACCACCAGGTCCGTCAGAATTCCGGTCGTGAATGCGCGGACACAAAAGTGGCGGGTTTGTAAGTTGACGTAACGCTCGGATGTGGCGCCATGGCGCACCGATCAAGGTTGATTTAGAAAGTTTGGAGACGTGCCGATGTTGCTCGATCGCAGACAATTGATGAATCTGTCCGTAGCTGGAGCTGCCGGTTTGCTTCTGCCCGGCTCGAAAGCATTTGCAAAAGACGAGATGGCAACGGGCTTTCTGGATCATTTCTCGGCTCAGGGATTCGAAGCGCTCGAACCGCTCGGTCTACTGACCGACTTCGGGTTTAACGGTGGACTGCGTTTCGATGATACGCGTCCAACTTATCCGGACGGGCCGTCTGCCTGTGTTCAACCTGCCTGCCGGATTGATGATATCAGCAAGGCTGGCGAACCCGGCGTTCTGGCGCTCTTCAACATCATGGTGGTCAATATGCCGGATCCGTCCAGATCCGGAGACGTTGCCGAATGGCTGATTGAATTTGCCATCGAGAAAGGGGAGCTTGATCCGGAACAGCTCGTGTTCGTGTCCACCGACCTGTTCGAACCGTATCTGAACGACAGCGCGCTGCTGCAGAAAGGCCGGTTTATCCGTCGGGATCTGAATGATGCGATGTCCGCCGGTGACGGGTCAGGTTACTTTGCACCTGCCGGACATCCGCAAACGCCGGGCTTCCCGACGGCCGGCATCTATTACCCGTCAAACAGCGGCACGAGCGGAGAGCTGAGCTATCCCCTGCCGGATTATCTGGAGATTGGTGAGATCGCTCTCGCGGACAGGCAGGCCGCAAGACCGGGACCGGTCGGCGGCGGCTTCGGCCTGGAACGCCTCATGATGGCATCCGGCAAACCGGCCCCGGATTTCACCGAGAGCCGGGTCGCGTTTCTGGAGATGGCAAGGAAAGAAGCCGAGCAGAGCGGCAAGAGGTTGCCACCAGGGTATGAGGCCTATGCGAAGTTCTAGGACTGGGCCTCACTCTCCCCGCGGATACCGTTGGCTTTCTTCGACTTCGTTCAGGTCCATGTGGTTGCGCATGTAGCGTTCCGAGGCTTTCTGCAGCGGCTGGTAGTCCCAGGGGAAATAGGCGCCGTTGCGCAGGGCTTCGTAGACAATCCAGCGGCGGGCCTGGGACTGGCGAACCTCGGCGTCGAAGGTCGCCATGTTCCACCCGGTGCGCACGGCCTGCGCAAAGCGGGCACTCACGTCTGCATAATCGGGGTCGTCGGCGAGGTTGGTCAGTTCGTTCGGATCGCTTTCCAAGTTGAAAAGCTGAGGTGGATCGAGTTCGCAATGAATGTATTTCCACTCGCCTTCCCGAATGCCGACAAGCGGCGCATAGGAGGCTTCCGCGGCATATTCCATGAGCACAGGGCTTGTGCGTTCCTTGCCGATCGCGAGCGGGATCAGACTCTCTCCGTCGGTCCAGGGCATGATCTCGCTCATGTCGATCCCGGCGAGATCACAGACTGTCGGCAATACATCCAGCGTGCTGACGGGCGTTGAGACTTTCTCCGGTGTCAGGCTCTTGTCGCAAATCATCAACGGCACACGGGACGATCCCTCGAAGAAGGTCATCTTGAACCAGAGGCCGCGCTCACCGAGCATGTCACCGTGATCGGATACGAACAGAATGGTCGTGTCTTCGGCCAGGTCCATGGCTTCGAGGGCATGCAGGATTTCGCCGACCTTGTCATCGAGATAGGTAATGTTGGCAAAATAGGCGCGGCGCGAGCGGCGAATGTCCTCTTCGGTGATGGTAAAGTTGCGCCAGTCATTGGCATCGAAGATGCGCTTGGAATGCGGGTCATGGTCTTCGTAGGCCATGGCCGGAACCTCCGGCAGCAGATGGTCGCAATCCTCGTAGAGGTCCCAGTATTTCTTGCGGGCGACATAGGGATCATGGGGATGGGTGAAGCTGACAGTCAGACAAAAGGGACGATCATATTTGCCCCGGCCGTAGTCGTAGATCTTGCGCACGGCCTGGAAGGCGACGTCGTCGTCATATTCCATCTGGTTTGAAATTTCGGCGACGCCTGCTCCGGTGACCGATCCCATATTGTGGTACCACCAGTCGATGCGCTCACCCGGCTTGCGATAGTCAGGCGTCCAGCCGAAGTCCGCCGGATAGATATCGGTGGTCAGGCGCTCCTCGAAACCGTGCATCTGATCGGGGCCGACGAAGTGCATCTTGCCGGACAGACATGTGGTGTAGCCGGCACGGCGCAGGTGGTGTGCGTAGGTCGGAATGTCGGAGGCGAATTCTGCGGCATTGTCATAGACGCCAGTGCGGCGCGGCAGCTGTCCGGACATGAAGCTTGCACGACCCGGCGCGCAAAGCGGCGAGGCGGTATAGGAGTTTTGAAAACGTACCGACCGTTCTGCCAGCTTTTTCAGATTGGGTGCATGCAGGAAGTCCGCAGGACCATCCGGAAACAGTGTTCCGTTCAACTGGTCAACCATCAGGATCAGGATGTTCTTGCGGTCCATAGGTGATTTCCTCCCAAACATGATGCGCAATTTTCAGTTTTCATGATGCGGCTTTTTGGATTGATCGATCAATCAATATCGACGTGATTGTCGGGATTTACGCCAGCAGGGGCGAATTCGAACAAATTACACTTGACCTGGAGTGCGCTCCAACCGGTAGGTGAAGGAAATCGTCCTGTTCGGAGACAGACATGCGAATTGGTGATCTTGCGGAAAAGTCGGGGCTTTCCACCGACACGCTACGATACTACGAGAAAATCGGGCTGCTGCCAAAGGCCTTGCGCGATGCGGGTGGGCGAAGGGTCTATGACCAGACCATCTTGCGTTGGATCGCGTTTCTGGATCGGCTCAAAGCGACCGGAATGGGGATCAAGGACCGGCTGCGATATGCGGACCTGCGGACGAAGGGCGGAGCGTCGCTCACCGAACGAAGGGAAATGCTTGAGATCCATCGGCAGAAGGTTCGCGAAGACGTAACACGGCTTACCGAGATGCTGTCTGTGCTGGACGAAAAGATCGATCTCTACAGAAGGTTGGAGGCAGGCGAACCTGTCGACCCGGCCTTCGAAAGCTGTGCCCGGACCGAACACGGCGCCCAGCCAGTCCTGAAAGGGCAGACAAATGAGCGAAGCACTCAAGCGGGGACGCGCACTGACGCAAAGTCTTAATCCGGATCTGGAAGCCGTGTTGACAGAACGGTACGGCGATCTGATTCCGGATTTTGCAGAGAGCCTGATCGAGTGGGCCTATGGCCGGCATTATGCGCGGCAGGGGCTGGATCTGAAAACGCGACAGCTGTGCACCATTGCCGCCCTGACCGTGCTGGGCGGCCAAACAGCACCGCAGTTGAAAGTAAACATTGAACACACGCTGGCCGCTGGCGCCAGCCGGACGGAGGTCGTTGAAGCGATCTGGCAGATGGCGGTTTACGGCGGCTTGCCTGCGGCGATCAACGGTTTGAATGCAACGCGTGATGTTTTTGATCAGCAGGACTTGCCAACATAGTTTCGGGGCGGTTTTCGGCGAAATTCCAGCCAGTGGCGAACCTGTCGCCACTGGCGTTCAAGTGTGCACGAGCAATGAAAATCAGCGAAGGATTGTCATCGGCCGGCTCTGACGTGATCAGTTGACGCCGATGCGCATACCGTCGAACCGGTTGCCGAAGGTGCGGGCCGGCTTGGCGTCATTGGCCAGCGGGTTTTGTCCCTTGGCAAAGGACTGGCCGGTAAATTGACCGGTTACACTTTGGAACTGGCCGTCGACTTCATCGGAGAAAGTCAGGTCATAGACAATTTGCGTGGCTCCGTCGTCGCCGGTCTCGATTTCAGGGTGGTTGAAATCGATGATTGTCGCGCGTGCGCTGTCCGGCCCGGTCATCTTCCAGGATCCGAGACCGGATGTGTATCCGCGAACTTGCTGTCCCTGGCTTATGAGACTGACTGTACCACCGGGTTTGAGCGCAAGCACCCGCTGGCTGGTATTGGGCTGCACCAGCAGATAGGTGCCTTCGATAGCAGTGTTGTCACTGTTGGCGGCAAGCGCGACCGGGGCGGCAACCAGCGAACCCGCCATCAGGGCGGCAGGAACCAGAGTTTTCATCATTTGCAAGTTCTCCCTATGCGTTTGTCTTGTCCCATTTCGGGACGACTAGACAGGAGATGGGGATGAAAAGCAGCGGAGAACAGGCGGAGGGACCTTAAACTTTCGACAGGTTTGAACGGGGTGAAAGCAAAGTGTCAGGTCGAGGCCTACCACCCGCCGAGCGGTCTGAAGACGAAATAGACCATCAGGGTGCAAACAGCGATCCCGCAAAGATTGAGCCAGATACCGGCCTTTGCCATGTCGAGGATTTTCAGGTCCGGATTGGAAAAGACGATCGCATTCGGTGCTGTCGCCACCGGCATCATGAAGGACATGTTCGCCGCAAGGGCCGCCGGGACAGCAAGCAACAACGGGGTCAGGTCGAAACCGACAGCCACTGCAGAGACAACGGGGAGGATTGTTGCGGCGGAAGCCGGGTTCGACATGATTTCGGTCAGGAACACCATCATTGTCGTGACCAGAAGCACCATGGCAAAGACGGCGATGTCGAGACCGGATACCTGTTCGCCAATCCAGTCCGCCAGTCCGGTGATCTGGAACGCCAGAGCCACGGCCAGGCCGCCACCGATGAGGATCAGCACGTTCCATGGCAGGCCTGCTGCCGTCTTCCAGTCGAGGGCGAATTCCGTCATGTCCGAGTTTACCGGCCAGGCAAAGAGCAGCAGCGCCGCGACCAGTGCCACGGTCGTATCGGTGATCGGCAGCCCGGTGAGATGCGAAATCTGATCGCCGAAGATCCAGCCGACCCCGGCAAGAAAGAAAACGATTGCGACCGTTCTTTCCGCCCGGCTCATTGGTGGCAGTTTGCCGTGTTCACTCCTTACAGCTTCTGCCAGATCGCTGCCTTCAATGTTTTCGGACGGATAGAGCATAACGGCCAGCAGGAGCCAGGCGAGAACCAGCATCACCAGAGTGACCGGCAGCCCGATCAGAAGCCAGTCGGCAAATTCGACCACGATGCCGTACTCACCATAAAGGATCGTTGCCAATAGCGCGTTGACCGGCGAACCGATCAATGTTGCCATTCCGCCTATGGACGCGCTGTAGGCGACTGCGAGCATGAGGCCGACGGAAAACCGCTTCAAGGCATCCGGCTTTGCCGATTTCGCCTTGATGAAGTCCACAACGGAAAGCGCCACTGCATACATCATGATCGTTGCCGCGGTGTTGGTGATCCACATGGAGAGGAATGCGGTTGCCACCATGAAGCCGAGCGTGAGTTCCCGCGGCCGTGTCCCGACGCGGGAGACGATCGTCAGGGCAATGCGCCGGTGCAGACCGACGGATTCAATTGCCATGGCCAGCATGAAGCCGCCCAGAAACAGGAAAATGAGCGGGTGGCCGTATGCCCGGGTGACGGTGCCGACATCGGCAATGCCTGAGAGCGGCATCACGATTACCGGCAGCAGTGCCGTGGCTGCAAGTGGCAGGATTTCACTCAGCCACCAGGCCACCATCCAGCAGAGTAGCGCAAGCAACGCCCAGGCTTCGGCGGACATGCCTTCCGGAGCGGGCAGGAAACGGATCAGCGTGTAAAGAACCGGACCGGAAAAGAGCGCAATCAGCGTGCGCGCGGGAGAAGCTGAAGGCCGGTCTTTGACGCTCTGCATGCCAGTGGATCTCCCGGCCTCAATCTCAAAAACAAACAACTTTTCTGTATGACCTGAAGCCTAAAGGGCTGCTGCAAAAGCCTCAAGTCCCGTTCAATCAACTCCGATTGCTCAGATCTTCAACCATTCGCCGCCTCGAGACCGGTGAAGCTTAGGTCGCTCCGACGAAGCGCCAACGCGATTATACTTTTTCGATCTGGTGTGATTTCCTGACGCGATCTGTCGACAGAGAACCTGTGTTTTGAGGATGTCGTCATCCTCTTCGAGCCAAGGGGGCAATCGATGCGAGCTTTGCTCATTGGGGGAGCGCTGCTGATCCTGCTGCTCATGCCCATTCAGGACTTACAAGCAGGCGGCAAACCGAACCACATCGATTTCGCCATGTGGTTTCAGTCAGACATTCGTGACACGCCCGAATGCGACCTGACCTATCAGGATGGCCGATACGATTTCGGTCCGAATATCACCAACCCGGCCATGTCCTGCCCGGATGCCTTTGCCTGGAAGCTGTTCACCCGGGTTGTCCGGTCGGAGTTTTGGGAAAACTGGAGCAGTGACCGGCAGGCCTGGCCGTCGGATCCCTGGCCAAGGTGTCTGCCGGGCAGCTCCAACGAGAACTGTTGCGCTAAACTCGAAGGATCGAACGATGATGAACCGGCACATTGTCCGGTCTTTCCAGGCGATGTTGCCGGGGTGCCGAAGCATGTGCTCGAAACACCGTCCAAGGCAAGAAGATTGCCGATGGCAGCGGCGTCCGAAGCGCAGGGAAATGTTCAATCGGAAACGTGGGGCAGGGTGCCCGACAGTCTGAAGGCCGTTGTGATCGGGGACCTGCAGAAAGAGCTGGTCTACCGAAACCGGCACATGATGAACTACATCTTCGACAGGCAGATGTATCATGTTGACGGTCTGAAGGCGATTTACCAGACACACACCAAAAAGCTTGGTGCCTATGCTCCTTACAGGCCGAAAATTCTTGATCCGAACGCCGAATTCACCACACCTCGAGTTCCGGCAATCGTCGAATTTCCGATCAGATCGATTGTCGTCAAGGCGAACTGGTTGTCCTTGGAAAACGCGCGAAAGATCGGACTTGATCCTGATGATCCGCAGCAGCCATTTATTAAGATGGACCTGATTTCGATGAATGGCGGCACCGCTATCAGGAAGGTCGAGCCGCACATCCTGGTGGCCTTTCACATCGTTTCCAAAGACCTGCCGAACTGGTTCTGGTCGACCTTCGAACATGCTGCCAATCCGGGACGGTGCGACTTCACGGGCTGCAACGACAGCTTTGGCTTCGCCAGTACAACTTTGCCGCAAACAGACGACACAGATCTTCAAACGGCGGCGGCCAATTTCATTCCGCCGCATCAGATGAAGGAAGTTGGGAGCGATGAGACGGCAATGTTCGATCTGGCGAAGTCCTATGCCGGTGAGGACCGGATGAGACCGGCTCTTGATAACCTTCTGACGGCGCTACAGATCGCAACGGCCAGTGAGGATAACGTGTCCGGTTTGCCCGGTCCCCGGGACAAGGCCTGGCGGTCCTACAGGCTGAAGGGCACTCAGACTGATTTCGTGTCAGCAACGGGCAGGTCAACGCTGCTTGGCAACTCGGTCACGGAAGCCGGGTTGGTCAACAGTTCATCCTGCATTTCGTGTCACGCCCGTGCGGCCATAGATCAGCGCGGCCTCGTGCCGTTCGGCATGCGGATCAATCGCCTGAACGCTGCCGGAATATCTGAAAGTGCCGCTGGCACACCGGAAGAAGGATGGTTTTACGTCAACGCCTACTATGGTGTGAACGGCGAGGAACAGGCAACGGAAGTGCGGGCCGTTCAGTCGGACTTTGTATTTGGAATACGCAATGCCTGCCCGATGAGTGAAACGACCATCGGGCCTTCTCGGTGTGTGAATGTGACGAAGTGAATGAGCGCCCGGAGACCTCTTACGGGTCTCCGCAACGCTTTTCAGTCGCCAAAGCAGAAGGTTTGAATTCGACGCCTGAAAGGGAAGGGGCAGCTTATGCGGCTGCCACATCCTGCAGGAAGCGGTCGATCCGGCCGGTCACTTCATTCAGTTGCCGGGTGGCTGCATCGGTGATGTCCTCGACTTCCCGTGCGGACTGACTGGTTTCGCTGGAACCTTTGGAAAGATCGCCGATGTTATCGGTCACGCTGCTGGTCTGCGCCGCGGCCTGGGACACGCCGGTTGAGATTTCTGCAGTGGCAGCGGCTTGCTGTTCTACCGAAGCGGCCATGGCAGCTGCCGTTTCATTGACATCTTCCATCATGCCCATAATCGCGCTGATCGCCTGAACTGCGGCATCTGTGGAAGACTGGATTTCCGAAACCTGGCTGGAAATCTCGTCGGTTGCCTTGGCGGTCTGACCGGCGAGTGACTTTACTTCCGAAGCAACAACGGCGAAGCCCTTGCCGGCTTCACCGGCGCGGGCTGCCTCGATGGTAGCGTTGAGGGCCAGCAGGTTGGTCTGCTCGGCAATGTCCTGAATGAGCTGGACGACGGCACCGATTTTCTCCGCAGCGGCTGAAAGTCCCTTGACCTGATCGTTGGACGTTCGGGTCGCGCCTGTTGCTTCCTCGACCCGGTGCAGCGTGTCGGTGACCTGGCGGCCGACCTCCTGCACCGAAGCGCTGAGCTCTTCCGTCGCTGCAGCAATTGTCTGCACATTGTCGCTGGCCTGCGTTGAAGCGGTGCTGACTTCCTCGCTCTTGCCGCTCGTGTTCCGGGCGATGCCTGACAGCAATTCCGCAGTCTGATCGAGCTGCTGCATGTTGCCTGTGACCGTTGAAAGGGCGGTTTCAATGTCGTCGCGGAACTCGGCGACCAGCGCATCAACTGTTTGCTGGCGTTTGCGAACCTCTTCCTGTCCTGCCCGGGTCTGTTCTTCGAGCCGCAGGCGTTCCTGTTCGCGGTCTGCAAAGGTGCCGACGGCCTTTGCCATGTGGCCGATTTCGTCTCTGCGATGCGCTGCCGGCAAGGACAGGTCGGTATCACCGTCCTTCAGCTTGAGCATCGCGGCGGTCAGCCCTCTGATAGGGCGAACGATGGCCGCCGACAGCAGAACAACGAAGGCAATCCCCAGCATCAGGGCGAGAACCAGGGTCAGGATGATCTGCGTCTGGGCGGCACCCGCGCTCGTGACGGCAGTTTCACCTGCACTCGTGCTGATGTTCGCTGCCTGGTCCGTCAACTCCGCCGCGGCCTTTGCAAAAGCCTGTTCACTGCTCAACAGGGCGGCGGTTGTCGACTTAACTTTGGCAAAAGTGGCGTCAAGCTGGGGCAGTGTTTCGTTGCCAGCGGCAACGAGGGTCTTCAGCGGACCATCCAGCAAATCAGTCATGGCCTTGTCGGAGCTGTGTTTGGCAGCGGCCAAACGGATCTCTTCCAGGCTGTTCAATTCCATTTGTGCATCGGTCAGGTAAACCTGAAAGGCTTCAGCTGAGGCCTCGGAAGAAATGTTCAGGTAGTCCGCATAGGCACTGCGGATGCCAAGCACGTTGCGCGCAACACTCTGAGTGTAATTCGACAGCAATGCGAGGTCAGCTGTTGCGCGATCATATTGCTTCAATTCCTGCGTCAGTTCCTTGATCGGTTGCTCCGCAGCCTCGACAATTTCGATAGCGAGACCGGCAAGACCTTGAACCGCGGGTTGGAAATCGCTTCCGGATTCCGAATTTGGGCCTGACTTCAGGTGTGCCTTGATCAATTTCTCAAATGCTTTGGAACTCTTGGTCAGTTTCTTGACATTCGCCTTGATCGCATCGGTCTTCACGGCCCGCCGGACAGCCTTGGCATCCTTGTCCAGAGCCTTGACGCGATCGCTGAGTTTCTTGGCGGACGCCTTGTCAGGGGCCGCGGCGAAGGCTGCGGCTTCCTGTTCCAGCACGATGGCTGCCACACGCATATTGCTCAATCGGGGAGAGACCTGCGACAACTTCGTCATCTTGCCTTCGTTGTTGATCGCATGCACCGACCGGTAGGAGGCAAGTGCCTTGTAGTCCGTAAACGCCTTGTTGGTGGTCTCGACCAGAGTGGCGGTCAGGCCGTCGAGCTCGGCGACGGCAACGTCCCTGTTACCTCGGTTTTGGGTCAGGTCACTGAAGTTGGCGTCCAGATCGGTGACGATCGACGTCAGCGCTTGCGCAACTTGGGGGCGTTCTTCAGCCAATTGGCCGGTTTCCGAAGAAATCAGCGCAATATCGGCCTGCACCGCGTCCGCGTCGCCGGCATTTCCTTCGCGGCTGAATTTCTGGGCGTGTGTCAGAAGTTGGGGAACTCCTCCAAGAAGTTCGTTCGCGGTTTTTGCGACCGTTACAGAGTTCTGAACCCGCGATGCGGCGATCAGACCGCTCGCTCCGACGCCGATCGCGCACAGCAGCATTACGGCAAAGCCGATCCGCAACTGAGTTTTTATCGACCAGTCAAAGAAGAACCGTTGCCGCTGAGGGCGCTCGACGTCCTGTTGGCTGATAGAGTACTCAGATGCGTTTTTCCCGGAAGAAAGAAATGGGAACTTCATTATACGGCTCCGAACCAGCGTTGTTCGGAGCACAGTGCCTGCAAATATTTAAAAAGAGCCAAATGATATTAGTTTTGAGCAGGATTTTTTCATCTTGTTGTCAGAACAACCAGTTAAACTGAAAATGTCTGCGCTCGCGGCACAAGGCGAGCTGCTCTCTCCGGTGCCGATGTTCCCATTCAGCCTGAGTCACGACGGGAAAACGCCGTTGCTCAAGAATGAGATGAGATTTCCTTCCGATCGGAATGGCCGAGTTCCTTGTCGGGCCAAAGAAGGTCTCTGAGCCGCTGTTTCAGAACCTTGGCTTCCGGAAAGCCGCCGTCCTGTTTCCGGTCCCAGATCAGCTTGCCGTCGCAGGTAATGGTGAAAGTTCCGCCTGTTCCAGGCACAAGGGTGACCGCTCCTGCTTCTTCAGAGAAGGTGGTCAGGATTTCCTGCGCCATCCAGGCAGAACGAAGCAGCCAATTGCATTGGCGGCAGTAGGTGATGATGATATGGGGCGAGGGGACGTTGGTCATGGCGTCTCACCTTATCCTTTCAAGACGTGATTGCATCCGCTTGTGCCACATTCCGATACGCAAAAACCAGAAGACTTGTATCCCGACGTTGGTCAGGCATTTCAGATGCATGATCGGCTGCCGCACATTTGTGGTGGACTGAGGCGGGTGTCGCCGCATGCCGGCCTGACAAATCGGGTCTATAGACTTGAGGCCGACAAGGGGGCTTTCTTTCTGCGCCTGCCGCGTGAAGAGACGGCAGGTATGATTGATCGAAATGCCGAAGCGCAGAATCTCAAGAGCGCGGCAGAAATCAGTGTGGCCCTGCCACCGTTGTTCTGCGACCCCGAAACCGGAGTTCTGCTGACACGTGCCGTCGATGAAGTTGACTGTTCTCCAGCGGACATGGCTCGCCAACTCGGACAAGCGTTGGGGCAATTGCATGCCTCCGGTCTGACGTTTTCCGGACGACTGGAACCTGATGACGTCTATCGGGCGCAACGGCACTCTCTTTCAATCTCACCTCGCTGCCGGCAGGAAATGCTGCTTCTCGACAGTGCCCTCGAAAAGATGAGGACCATACCCGCCTTCGTGTCGGCAAAGCGACTGGTGCCGAGCCATGGCGACCTGTCACCCGGAAACTGTCTGGTCACTGCAGAAAAGTTCTGGCTGATCGATTGGGAGTATTCCGGCATGTCCGAGCCTACGTGGGATCTTGCCTATGCGGTTCTCGAACATGGTTTTTCGGAAGAGCAGGAAGCTGAATTGCTGAATGCATATTGCGCTAGCGGGGCTATGGATTTCCGTCCTTCTGAAGAACAATTGCAGATTATGAAATCAAAGTGCGATGCCGTTTCGGCTGCGTGGGCGTTGGAGCAATTGATGAAGGGTCGGGATGAAATGACTTTCTTGCCTTTCGCACGCGCGCGGATCGAAAGGGCGCTGCACAGACTCGATAGCGTTGAAAGAAGGCGATCTAGTCGGTGACCGGATTCCACTCAGGGTCGGCCAGGCATTGGGCGTATCTCGTGTTCATTTGAGCGCGTAGCGACTGGTTCGTGGGGTCATCGTTGAGAGCCGTCCAGACATCGTCAGCCTTGAGACGATCAATTGTGCAACTGCATGCCGCGTTGCAGATGTCGGGAGCGCCGAGATTGTCCTGACAGGCCACGGAGCAGTTGCGGATAAAGGCTGTCGCCGCCCTGTCGACGTCCGGACCGAGCAAGGTCGCCGTCCAGACGAGACTGAAGAGAACCGGTTGGTGCAGCAGATAAACCACAAGCGAGTGCCGGCCAATGAACCTCGTTGAGCGGCCGGCACGTCCGGCAAAACTCCAATTGCTGAGTTTCTCCCAGACATTGAACTTACGGAAAGCCTCGGAAAGAGCGAGGCCTGCGAGCGTGACGCCTGCCCATGGTGCAACCGGAACATAATCAACGCTGCCGTAGTCGGGTGTTCCAAGGCCTGTCCAGAGCCAGAACTGGCCATTGAAGAAATAGGAACTGGCCCACAATGGTAGCGTCAGAACGAAAACAGAGGCTGCGAAGGTCAGCCATAAAGGTGCGCGCGTGAAAGGAATGGCAATCAGGCTTGCCGCAGCGATGGAATGCAAAATGCCGAAGCGGACAAAACTGTTTCCGAAGGCAAAATAGGTAACGAGAGAAATTGCGGCGGCGGCGGCGACAATAACTGCAAAGCGGCGCCAGAAGGCGTGCCAGCGGATGCCTTTGTGATGCGCCAGATCAAGGCTCACACCGGCCAGAAACAGAAAGCTGCCGGCAATGGAGGCGGCAAAACTGCGCCAGCCAACCCCCAGCGTCACGGGCCAATCAACAAATCCGAACCACGAGAGATCCCAGGAGAAATGGTAGATGGCCATGGCAACAACGGCGAGGCCGCGGGCAAGGTCAAGCACGGCCAATCGTGTTGTTTGCATAAGCACGCTTTCCAGAAATGGTTACTGCCCGAGTGCTACAAGCTCAGGTTCATTTCATCAAGCTGTGGAGACGAATTCTGTCGGAGGAAGGATCAACTACTGAAGGTAACGACAAGTGTCGTGAAAAGTGCCGCTATTGCCAGCATGGCACCTACATATGGCCAAGGAGAAGGCCGATGGACGGTAAACACGTCATGGTTCGCCGGATCCTGCCACATACCAATTTTCCCTCTGTCCCACCATCAGGTGTCACGACAGTGCTGTAACAAGTAGGCAACGGAAAGATGGTAAATGAAATCTAAACCGGTTTTCCCAAGAAAACTGCCAAGTTGTGGAGTAACCGGCAAAGTATTCTTTTGTATATTGACCGAGTGAAGCCCTTGTAAATTCTACCGAAATACCCGGACTTGTTGTGCCTTGCGACAAAACCCCGCTTTCAGCGCCCACTTCCTGCCCAATTTTGATCAAGAAAAACGCAAACCATGGCAGGCCGGATTGCGGTCAGAACCGGCACGGGCAAATCAGTCAGACGCCGAAAGATCGAAGGTTTCATCAGGGAAAAACTTCTCCAGACGAACGTCTGCCGTGCGCGCATGACCCTCCATCCCCTCTAGCCGGGAGATGCGGGCTGTCGCTTCTGCAACGGGCCTGGCCCCCTCTCGCGTGGAGCGCTGCCAGGTGACCGTCTTCATGTATTTGTGGACGGAAAGTCCCCCGGTATATCGCGCGGCTCCCGAGGTCGGCAGAACGTGATTGGGGCCAGCCGCCTTGTCTCCAAAGGCAACGGTTGTCTCTTCTCCCAGGAACAGTGATCCGTAGGAGCGAAGCCGCCCCAACCACCAGGGCAGGTCAGCGGCCTGGATATGCAAGTGCTCGGGGCTGTAGCTGTCGCAGACCTGCGCCATCTCTTCCCGGTTCGAACACAGGATGACTTCACCGAGTTCCCGCCAGGCGGCTTCGGCATTTTTTGCATTGGTCTCGGGTAGGCTGGCAACGATGTCTGGAATGAGCGCCATGACCCTTTCAGCAAGGTCGCGGTCATCGGTAACCAGCCAGACGGGAGAATTGTATCCGTGCTCCGCCTGTCCGGCGAGGTCCCAAGCGACCAGATATGGATCCGCAGTGCTGTCTGCGGCGACGAGCGAGTCCGTTGGGCCCGCAAACATGTCGATACCGACCCGTCCAAAGAGGATGCGTTTGGCTTCGGCGACAAACTGGTTGCCCGGGCCGACGAGAATAACCGCTTTCGGAAGGCCGAAGAGACCGAATGCCATGGAGGCAACGCCCTGAACTCCACCCATGTTCAGGATCGTGTCTGCACCGCAAAGCTTCATCGTGAACAGGATGGCGGGCGGAATGCCGACGTCCGGTCTGGGGGGAGAGCAGGCGGTGATGTGGCCGACACCGGCAACCTTCGCCGTGGTGATCGTCATGATGGCTGAGGCTATGTGGCTGTATCGACCGCCCGGTACGTAGCAGCCGGCAGATGAAACCGGCAGATGTTTCTGACCGGCAAAGAAACCCGGTTGAACTTCCAGTTCGCAGTCGGAGATCGTCGCCTTCTGTGCTTCGGCGAACCGTCGAACATTGTCATGCGCGAAACGGATGTCGTCCTTCAGCTTCTCCGGGACCGATCTTTCGGCGGCCTCCAGTTCTGATGATGTGACCAGGACCGGTCCATTCCATCTGTCGAATTCGGACGCATATCTGATAGCGGCTTCGTCCCCGTGTGTTTCGATCTCGGACAACATTTTTTCGACCGTGTCACGAACGTTCGACTGACTGCTCTCGGCGCCTGGCGCGGCCTTCTTCAAGTATTCGATGCTCATGGTCGTTGTTCTCCGACACGTCTCAGGTATTTTGCGGGGCGCTGTTTGCAGCTGTTGCAAGAGAAAAGGAAACTGCCGCCTCGACCAGAACGTCCAGGCTGTCGACGATATTGAAACGCTGCTTCAATTCGTCCGCCAGAAGAGAGAATTCGGTGCAGCCCACCAGTAGAACTTCGCAACCTTCGCTCTCAAGTTCCATGGCGACTTCCCGGACGCTTTCCCGCGCTGCGGCGTCAACTGCCGAGACCTTCAGCGCCTTGATCGACGAGAGAACACGGTCTTCCTGCCGGGGGTAGATGGTTTTCAGTCCTCTGGCCGACAGAGGGGTCTCGTAGATTTCGGTCATCCGAACTGCAGGAGAGGCCAGGATTCCGACGCGTGCGCCCGGGGACGTGCTGAAAATATGCTCTGCGGTCAGATCCACCATCGAAAGAAAGGGAACTTCGACGGCACTGCGGATGTGGTTCTGGTAGTTGTGAGCTGTATTGCAGGGCATTGCCAGAGCGCTTGCCCCGGCCTTTTCAAGGCGTCGTGCCATATCCGCCAGCGTTGGAGCCGGATCAACTCCCGTTCCCTCGATCAGTGCCTTGATGCGTGAGGGAACCTGCGTGTTGTTGTCGACGATGAGCGGAATATGGTCGGCATCATCGGAGGCAGGAACGGCTTGAACCACTTTTTGCATGAAAAGAATGGTTGCTTCCGGTCCCATGCCTCCCAGAACACCGATGGTTCGTTTGCTGTCTGTCATGCCGTCCCGGATCCCGTGCTCTGATTGACCGTGTGAGAGAGGATGCGTGCGATGTGTTCGCAGTCGTCAAGTGTGAAGCTCAGGGGAATGCGCATATCGAAAAGCCCCGAAAGGATTTCGTCGGTCATTGGAAGGTCCTGAGGGTCCACGTATTGCCAGCTGTGATGATTGGAGGTGAAGGCCACGGGGCTTTCATCTCCAAACCATTTCAGTTCGACGCCAAGAGCTTTGTTTTCAGCAACGAAGTTGATTGCGTTGGCTTTGGAGATTCCCGGAATGCGGAACTGGATGGAGCTGCCGACATAGTTCTCTTCACCTGGTCTATGCGGCATCCGGACCTTCGGGATCTCCGACAAACGCTGTGCGATAAGATCGTAACGCTCGTTCCATCGACGGATGCTGTCATCGAGGTCTGCGAGTTGAGGTAGGAGAATGGCGGCGCGAAGGTTGTCCATTCGCCCGGACATGTTCGGCGTTTCAAGGCGAATGGTTCTAAAGACTTCCTCCGGCGGCGCCGCGCCGTGACGTTCATAGAGCATGTAGGACCCGGAAAGCATGATCGCGCGCGCCATGAATTGCGGGTCATCCGATGTCAGCAGTCCACCTTCACCAGAGTTCAGGTGCTTGTAGGTCTGTGTCGAGAAACACCCTGCCAGACCGAAGCTGCCACTCAACCGCCCGTTCCAGCTGGCGCCCATCGTGTGCGCGCAGTCTTCCAGAAGAACGATATCCTTTGTTCCGAGAAGCTCTGTGAGGGCCTCCATGTCGCAAAGATGACCGCGCATGCTGGAAAGCAGCAGCAACTTTGCGCCGCTTTCCGCGATCTTTGTTTCAAGATCGCCGAGGTCGAGGACGAGATCTTCGGTGACCTCCACGAATACGGGTTTTGCGCCAACCGCGGCGATTGCGCCTGGAACCGGAGCAAGCGTGAAACTGTTCGTCAGAACCGCGTCTCCCGGGTAAACCCCGGCGGCACGAAGTGCGATGGACATGGCATAACCGCCGGAAGCGCAGGCGAGGCAGTACTTTGCTCCCTGATACCGGGCAAATGCCCGCTCCAGTTCGGAGGCCACGCTCAGCTCGTCTCCCAACGTGTTGTAACGGTGCAGGCGGCCGCTGCGCAAAACCTCTATCGCCGCGTTGACCGCCTGTTCGGGAATTGCCTCCTGCTGGGTAAAAACGCCACGAAACGGTTCCACGATCCTCTCCGTCTATTCAGCTGCCTTCGTGCCGGGTGCACCATACCCGAACGCATCGGTGTAGCCGAACAGCGCGACAGCGCCGCCGGTGTGCAGGAAGACGATGTTCTGATCGTCGGAGAAGGCGCCCTTTTTCACAAGATCGATCAGGCCGGCAGCTCCCTTTCCCGAATAGACGGGATCCAGCAGCAGACCTTCAAGCCGGGCGAACATTTCAATGGCTTCCAGGCATTCGGGTGTCGGAATGCCGTAACCTTCACCGACATAGTCGGTGTTCGCCTCCACGTCTTCCCGTTTGACGACACCCGGGCAGCCGAGTTTTTCAGCGGTGGCAACGGCAAGCTTGAAGACGTTTTCTTCCTGTTTCGGTTTCGGTGCGCGCACACCGATGCCGAGCAAAGGAATATTTGCGTTGATCGCCTTCAGTCCAACAACAAGCCCTGCCTGCGTGCCGGCGCTTCCCGTGGCATGAACGAGGCGGTCGATCTTGAGGCCCACGGAATTGGCCTGCTGGACCAGTTCCATCGCGGCATTGGCATATCCGAGTGCGCCTGTCGGGTTCGAGCCACCTCCCGGAATGGTGTAAACGTTTCTGCCTTGTTGCCGGAAACGATCCGCGACGATTTCCATCTCGGCGTTCATGTCAAGGCCGCCGGGACGTTTTTCCGCGCTGGCACCGTGCAGAAAGTCGAGAAACACGTTGCCGTTGCCGTTGTAATTCGGATCCTTCGAGCCGGTTCTGTCTTCCAGAAGGATATGGCAATCCATGCCGAGTCGGGCCGCGAAGGCAGCGGTTTGCCGAGCATGATTGGACTGGGTCGCACCTTGCGTGATCACTAGGTCAGCGCCTTGATCCTTGGCTTCAGCCATCAGGAACTCGAGCTTGCGGGTCTTGTTGCCGCCCGTGGACATGCCCGTGCAATCGTCCCGCTTGATCCAGATGCGCGGTCCGCCCAGCGCTTCAGAGAGACGGTCCATCGGCTCGAGCGCCGTCGGCAAATGCGCCAGTTGCAGGCGTGGAAAGCGTGAAAAGTGCATATCGAGCGTCTCCGGAAAGAATGGTTCCGAAGAAACTGGCACGGCATATCGGGATGTTCAAATGCAATCTTTTCGGTATAACTTGCAGGAGTTGCATAATCTATCGAGAGTGGTGAAATGCGCATCGATTGGCTTGAGGACCTTGTCGCACTTCTTGATACGGGGTCGGTCGTTGAGGCGGCCGCTGCGCGCAACATTTCCCAGTCTGCGTTTTCGCGCCGAATTCAGGTGCTTGAAAACCTGATGGATGTTGCACTGATCGATCGTGAGACGAAACCGAACCGGCCGGTGGTCGCGCTGCGAAATCATGAACAACAGGTGCGCCAGGCAGTCGTTCAGCAGCGCCACTTGATCAAGCAGATCCAGATCGAAAGCCGATCCGGATCACGTCTTGTCGTCGTGGCCTGCCAACACGCGATAACGACATCGCTCGGGCCTCGCATCGTCAAGATGGTCTCCAGTCCTGGAAGAGCTCATGTGCGTTTGCGCTCTGCCAATCTGGATGAGTGCGAGACGCTTCTCATGACTGGACAGGCGGATTTCTCCGTCACTTATCGTTTGCCGGGGGAAGGCGGCGGCGGTCCGAGCACGCTGATCGAGGAAACGCATATCGCCGATGAAAGACTGATACCTGTCTATGCCGCAGACCGGATGGACGAACTGCACAAGGGTCTTGGCGTTGGAGAGTTGGAAATCATTGCTTATCCGCCAGACGTGTTTCTGGGCATGTCGATGAACAGGCATGTGTTGCCGCAAATTGAAAGTGAAACGTCAGTCACTGTGGTTGCGGAAACCGCGCTCACGCTTGCGGCAATGCAGATGGCGAGAGCAGGAATAGGTGTCGCCTGGGTTCCCGAAGCTCTCGTTTCAGTTGATGTGTCGGAGGGGCGGTTACGCGATCTGAGCAACACATTTGACGATCTGAAGATGGAGATTGTCGGCAAGCGGAGACTGGATAACGTGCAGGATCTGCATGTCCACATCTGGAAAGAGCTTGCCGGAATTCAGGACACGCATCAGGCAGGAGTGCGGTAAGGCGGACAGTGCCCCGGGAGACCAGCGGGATCATTCCGGGGTGGTTTTAGGGTCAGACCAGCGGCAGGCGCGCACGGAATGCGCACTCAAGCCCGACCCGGTTCCGAACCGTCAAAGATCAAGAGCGTCCAGACCAGCTTCCATGTAATCCGCAAGAAGCGGCATGCCCAAGAGGTATTTCGCTGTTGAACCAACCGCGCGGTCGCGGGCTTCGTCAACGGCTTGATCAAAGTCCTCAGCGTCGAAGTCACCGCGGCCGATCCAGGTGATCGCAACGAGCTCTGCGGCTTCGTCTACATTCAGATCCTCGATCAGTTCACGCAGCTCTTCGTCGGAGAGGTCGTCATTTTCCTCTTCCGCCAAGCCGTCGTGGTTGTGGCTTTCCTCAAGCGAGTCTTCGTCAAATTCGACGTCGCCCTCATGGCCGCCGTCGAATGTGTCCTGCAGGGAAGATGCAACCGCACGGGCCTTTTGGGCAAACAGTCGGATCGTATCTGCTGATAAAGTGAGATCGATGTCCATGGCTGCCTCCGACAAACCTTTCTGTTCTTTATCGATCCACTTTTCGTCATTGGCAATGGTCATGATGCGAATTCCTGTTCTGCAATGTCCAAGACCTTCCGTAAGGTTATCCACGATATTCAAGGTCTGTGAACTCGTATCAAGTTAAAAACCGGAACTTGTTCATGTGTTGTCGTGATCAACCTTGCGAACTTTTCTCTGTCTTGCTTTACTTTGCCCGCGAACAGATTTCTGTCCTTGACCCGGATCAACGCAAACATTGCAAAAGGCTGAATGCCATCAGGATTTAACCTGCCGGCAATTCGAGTTGGGTCAAGGGACTGAGGGGAGGGTTCGACCGGGGGCGGACCGGGCGCTCGGGGCTCGGCATGCAGGTGGCAATCCTGCAGCCGGGCCTCGATCTTCTTTGCAGGTCAGTTCGAATTGAAGGCCGGACTTCTTTTTTCCATGAATGCGGACATCCCTTCGCGCTGCGCCGGCAGGCCGTAAAGAGCATGATACATCTGGCGTTCGTAGCGCAGCCCGGCATCCAGCGTGCTGTTTTCAGCCATGTTCACGCAGGCGCGGGCCATTTGAACAATGTCGCGAGGATGCGAGGCGACGAGTCGCGCCACCTCGCCAGCGGTTTCGTCCAGCTGTTCAGCCGGAACAACACGACTGACCAGCCCCATCTGCAATGCTTCCTGTGCCTCGATCATGCGGCCGGTCAGGATCAGATCCATCGCCTTGGTTCTCCCTATCAGCCTGGTCAGCCTCTGCGTTCCGCCAATGCCGGGGATGCAGCCGATCTTGATTTCCGGCTGACCGAACCTGGCATTGTCGGAAGCAAGGATGACGTCACACATCATGGCAAGTTCGCAGCCGCCACCGAGTGCATAGCCGTTGACAGCGGCAACCTTCGGGATCCTCAGATCCGCGAACCGGTCCCAACCGGCAAAGAAATCTGTTGCCTGCATGCTTGCATAGTCCTGAGACGCAAGCTCCCTGATGTCGGCGCCCGCAGCAAATGCCTTTTCATTGCCTTGAAGAAGCAGGCACCCGATGTCCGGGTCCGCGTCAAAGGCGATTGACGCGCGAAGCATCTCGTTCAGCACCTTCGTTGTGAGCGCGTTTAGCTGCTTCGGACGGTTCAGACGGATCGTGGCAACCCGTCCTTCAACGTTGGTTTCGATGGTCTCAAACATGTCAACTATCCCAAATTGCGCCATATGCGGGAATTCCGAGTGTTTCCATGTCGTGAACAACCTTGCGCGTGAGCTTCTGGTTGGAAATCACGATCACTGCTTCGGCGCCGCTTTCCTTTACAGCCTGCAGGGCGAGGGCAGACAAGTCCGGCTTGCCTCGCGAATCCGTATCCCAGATCAGGGGTTTTTCGGTATGAGCCTCGATTTCATCGACAAGTGCATCACCGTAGGTTTTGCGCGGCGAGCGGGTCGACCAGATGAGCCGGTTTGGAACCTCACCCTTCAGCAGGTGAGGCAGGATCGGTCCAATGCCGGAACCCGTGCCGACGTAAACCACTTTCCTGAACAGAACCTCGATCCGTGCGACACCGCTGGTGGTAATGCCCTTGACCCAGACTTTCTTCGGAGGATTGTTGATGAAAGCGCCGGTCCAGTCTCCGGCGCGGGAGATTGCAAGCCGGTAACCGGTTTCACCCGGAGCCGGAATGTTTGCGAAGGCGTGATACTCGCCGAACGGCGTGTGACTGATGGCGTTTGAACTCCCGGCAAAGGGTGTGTCGCCATAGTTGAACCTGGCCAGGGCGACATGGTTGGAAGGCTTAACAATCTCAACATCCACCCGCTTCAGGGTCAGCCACGGCGAGGCGATTGACAGCGTGATCAGGCACAGCATCCAGAAAGCAGGTGTGCTGGCAAGACCGACGCCCATGTCATTGGAGATCGAGATTGTCTGTGCCCAGAACAGGGCCAGCACAGTCCAGCCGGCAAAGCGGTGGATCTTCTCGAACGCATTGTGGAACTTTGCCCGAAAACGGCTGAGGGCGGTCAGGATCATCAAGGTCATGAGGGTGATCATCAGACCGCTCAACGTCAGTGTCATATCGGAGACCTGCGGCGTTCCGGCGAACCGATCCGCCGCCATGGCATAGAGCAGAAAGGCAAACCAGAGCGTGCCTGCTATCGTTCCACCATAGTGAAGGCCACCGAAATGAAAGACCTTGCCGGCTCCCCAGCGGATCCAAAGAGGCCAGGAAACCGGGATGCGCGTTGCCAGCCAGAACAGCACGTTGATGACGCGTTGCTGACGGATGAGTATGCCGAGGGACAGGTTGAGCAAGGCCATGTCGGCGATCCGGTCCAGCCGGAAAGCTCCTCCATCGAACCAGAAACCGTCCCTGATGCCAAAGGCGAGCACGATCAGGTTGACCGCGGCAACAAGAGCGAACAAACGCCGGTATTCCATCAATGCGGGATGCCGTGTCATTCGCCGCCAGTTCGGGGCGGAGCAGGTGAGATCCGTTGATTGGCTGATCATCAGTTCAACTCCACACTTTCTCTTGCGACATGGTCCTGGGCAAGTTTCTGCAGCAGGCGCTTGTCGAGCTTGCCGCGCGGCGTGCGGGGCAATTCGCTCAAAGGCAGAATGAATGTCGGCATGCAGTAGTAGGGCAGCCGGTCACGCACTTGCTGTCCGGCCTTTTTCGGGCACGCAGTTGCGGGGGAGATAAAACTCACCAGATTGCGATCATCGAACTTCAACGTGACGGCGCGGATGCAGCAGTCAGAGTGTTCAAGTGCACTGGAAACACCGTCAAGTTCCACCCGAAATCCGCGGACTTTCACCAGATCGTCGACCCGGCCGAAATGTTCCAGCTCCCCGTCTTCTGTCCAGCGTCCGAGGTCGCGCGTGCGGAACATCATGTGTCCGGGGCGGAAGGGGTCCGGGCGGTAACGCTCGTTGGTCAGTTCAGGATTGGCGAGATATCCGGCGGTTACACAGTCGCCGCCGGCCCACATCTCACCCTTGTCGCCCATGGGGAGCGGGCGCAGGTCTTCATCCAGAATGTAGACCGTGTTGTTCGGCGTCGGGCGACCGATGGAGAGTACCTGCTTGTCGGCCGTATGTGGTTCTGCGGTGTTGATGATCGTCGTTTCGGTCGGGCCGCAGGAATTATAGAAAGTGCAGAAGGTGGACCATGTGTCGGCAAGCGAGCGCGGACACGGCTCACCGGCAACCGCGGCAACCTTCACCTGTGTGCAACGGCTGTGGTCGAGCGACGACAGGATCGACGGCGTTGCGATCAGGATGTCGACCTTTTCCGCCGTTTCCTGAATGGACTTTCCGCGAATGACCAGGGTTGCCCCATTCGACAGAGCTCCCAGAATTTCCCAGGCCGCCATGTCAAAGGCGATGGAGAGGATCTGCCCGACCTTGAGCCCGGGCCGCATGGAAAGATCGCCCGGCGCCGTCAAGAGAACATTGGCCAGATTGCGGTGGGTGACCTGAACCCCGTTCGGAACACCTGTTGTTCCCGAGGTGAAGAGGATCATCGCCAGATCATCCGGTTCGGCGCGATGCGGAATGAGGTCGAGCGCGGCGTCATCGTGTGAAGAGTCCTTTGCCACTTCATCGATTGCGACCAGGACCTGGTGAGGTTCGGTTGGAACCTGGACAGCCAAACTGCCGAGAGTAAGCAGGACCTTTGCGTCGGTTACACTTGCGATGTGGCGCAGACCTTTCTCAGGAGCAACCCCGACATGCTGGGGAACATAAGCCGCCCCGAGTTTCATCGCGGCGACAATGCCAATGACCATTTCCAGAGATCGATGAAGATAGAGACAGACGGCATCGCCACGCGTTACGCCGTGGGACTTCATGACGTTCGCCAGCCGATTGGAGACCCTGTCGAGGTCACCGTAGGTCAAGGACTTGCCAGCGCATTCAATTGCGACCGCCTCTGGCTGGGTGCGTAAGTGATGGCGGATGGCGGCAGCGATCGTGCCGAAGCGCGGGCGACACCGGGTGCCCCAGCCGAAGTCATTGAATTTCTTGCGATCTTCGGTTGTAAGGCATGAAAGCGGATCTGATAGGAATTGCGGACCCACGGAACTGATGGGCCGGGCCCCTTTAAGGGCGTGAAGAGCGAAGTCCTGCATGGCAACCTCCCATTATCAATGATGCGCGATCATTAATAATGGGAAAATTTCCCATTTTCTTTCACGATAGTTAAACTCCCCGTCACGAAAATGTTGAGCACTGAAATAAAAGTTCTTTTAGAAAGGATGCTACATTTCAGGCCAGATGAACGAAGTACGGAATACGATGTCGACCGGACCGAAGGACCCGTTTGAAGCTGCGCTTGCCGATCTTTTAATACCGCTTGCACAGGCGATGGTTGCCCGTGGTGTGACCATCGGCACGGCAACCGAGGCACTGAAGAAAGCGCTCGTTACTGCGGCCGTTGATGCCTCCGATCCGCCTCCAAATGATAGTCGGGTCAGCGCGTTGACCGGCCTTCACCGCAAGGATGTCAAGCGACTGCGCGCTGAAGAAACTGAGGCTCCGGAGAAGCGAAGCTGCAGCGCGGCTGCATTGGTGATCGGTTATTGGGCAACGGCTCCCGAGTATCAGGACAAAAGCAACCAACCTCGTGACCTGTTTCGCAAAAGTGCCGACAGACAGCCCGGTTTTGATGATCTCGTGAAGCAGACACGCATCGACATGGCTCCCGGCACCGTCCTGCAAACGCTTCTGGATCAGAAACTCGTGGTCAAACAGGAAAACGGCACTTACCGCCTCCTGACACAAGCCTTTGTTCCCACAGCAGGCAGCGCGGAGCAGGTCGCCGCCTACCGAGCGACATTGTCGGCACATCTGGCCGCCGCTACTCACAATCTTCTTGCCGACGACGAAACCCCCAGGCATTTCGATCGCGCCGTGCGCTATTCCCATCTGACTGCCGAATCTGTTGAAGAACTGCGTGATATTTCCGCACAAAAGGCACAGGTTCTGTTGCAGGACATCAACGCAAAAGCGCGTCAGTTACAGGACCGGGATCAAGACGGAAACCAGAATGGCCGCTTCGTCGTCGGTGCCTATATCCTGCCGAAGTTACCGCCTAACAAGGAAGGATGAACGTGCGCGTCCGTCTTATTGCCACAGCTACCGCGCTCATATTAAGCGCCCTTCAGGCTTTCGCTCAGGACAGCGAGGAACGCGAAGGCGGCATAGTCGGCACCGGGATCGTCGGTGAGATCACCCGCCTTGGCAGCATCTTCGTGAATGACCAGAAAATCGAAATCACCGATGCGATGCAGGTGACCGGGTCCGTACCGGCCCTGACTGCCGGAGACCTCAAGCCGGGGCACACCGTGGCTGTGGTGGCGGCGCTGGAAGACGATATCTGGAACGCGCAACATATCCGCCAGGTTCTCCCGCTGGTGGGTACGGTTGAAGCCGTGGGCGACAAGTTGTTCACCATTCTCGGAACCGAGGTCGAAGTTGAAGATCAATCCACGCAAGTGGCTGTCGGCGATTGGGTGGCCGTCAGCGGGTTCTGGCAGGAAGGGCGCGTGCGTGCCTCAAGACTTGAACTGCTTCCGGACTGGCAAGGTGAAGCACAGGTCAGCGGCACTTTCTTCCGTTCCCCGACAGGAGGCCCCGACAGGGTAGGTAGTACCGCGATCAGCGGGATCGCGCCGCAGCATTTGTCCTCGGGAGATCTGGTCCGAGTTTATGGAAATCCGGTCCCGGGCGGGATCAAAGCCGAACGCCTGGAAACCGGGCTTTTCGATGCTGCGGTGGGGATCGTTCAGGTGGAAGGATACTTCTCCGCACCACAGCCTGATGGGCTTTACACGGTTCTGGGGTCGGGACTTGTCGCCTACACGGATCAACCGGGTATGATCGACGTTTCGGTCAGAACCTTGCAATGCGGCGCCAACGGCAAGCTGGGTGAATTCCCCGCAAGCGGATTGACGCCGGAAGAGATTGAAACGATCTGGGCAAAACTCGACTGCCTCTAAGGGCGGTTCCAAGCGTGGAAAACAGGCGGCCCTTACTCGCCCTCAGATCCGTCCAGCAACCGCTCTAGAACGGCAATGCAGGCCGGGTCGCGCATCTGACTGACATTGAAACGCATGAAGGACCCCATGCTCTGCGTTGCGCTGAAGACGTTGCCAGGGGCAAGCACCAGACCTTCCTGAAGCGCCGAGCGGGCCAACTTCGCCGCGTCCTGTCCGCCCGGCAGCTCGCACCACAGCAGAAAACCACCGCGCGGTGTGACCCAGGGAGAAATTCCCAGTTGGCCAAGCCGGCCAATCGTTTCGCTGCGGCAGGCCGTCAACCGGGATTTCAGTGTCTCCATGTGCTTGCGATAGTTCCCATCAGTCAGAACAGTATGAAGTAACCCGGCGACCATCGGGCTGGGGCCACTGAAATTGGTTGCGACCTGCAGATCGGTCAAAGCCTCGATCCAGTCAGGACGGGCGGCAATGTAACCACACCGAAAGGACGCGGACAGTGTCTTGGAAAAGCTGCCGATCCGAAGCACTCGTTCCAGTCCGTCCAAAGTTGCAAGGCGCGGAGAGATATCGGGTTCGAATTCGACAAAGATGTCGTCCTCCACGACTACCAGGTCGTGAGCTGTAGAAAGCGATAGCAGCCGGTGTGCAACCGGAGCGGATATAGATGCTCCTGTCGGGTTGTGAAGCGCCGAGTTGGTTAGGTAGAGGCGGGGGGTGTGCTCGTTCAAGGCGGCTTCGAACTGCTCAAGGTCCGGCCCGTTCGGCGTGTATGTCACACCGACGATTGTTACCTGATGCGCCCTCAAGAGCGCTTGAAAATTGAAATAGCATGGGTCGTCCACCAGAACCGTGTCTCCCGGGCGCAGCAGCATGCGGCAGATCAGGTCAAGGGCCTGGGAACCGGAGCCGGTCAGGAGGATCTGATCAGGTTCGGCAGCCAGTCCCTGATCGTGCAGCCGCCTGGACAAGTGCCGTCTCAACCCGGCTTCCCCCTTGGCGCTGCCGTAGTTGGTCAGGACGTCAATGTCTGCCGATGCCATGGTCCGCATGGCTTTGCGCAACGAGGCCGCGGGCATCCAGTCCGCCGGCATCCAGCCGCATCCCGGTTTCGGAACATCTTCACCTGTGTCGAGTGACTGCCGTGCCACCCAGAGCGGATCGACTTCGCGCTCCAGCAGGGGACCTGTCTCGGCCACCGCGAATGGCTGCGGTTTGTCGGCGACAAAAAAGCCCGCACTCCGGCGCGCCTGGATCAACCCTTCCGCCACGAGGAGGTCGTAGGCTTCCACGACCGTCGACGGCGATACTCCCAGCCTTGCAGCGCAGCCACGAATGGAGGGTAACTTGTCGCCAGCGACAAGTGCGCGGGAAGTGATCCGGCGCCTGATGTCATCCATTACAAGCGTCCGACGTTCTGGCTGGAGCATTCGAGGGTCCTCTGTATGGGTCATCGAGGCAGTACAGTTTGTTCTTATTGTACTGCTTTGTGTCTGTCCGTGTCATCCCCTGGCGGGTAGGGAAATGACAAAGAAAGAGGACATGATGCAGACTTCATTTTCCGGTTGGGGCAGCGGCCTTCTGGGCGTGCTCATTTTCAGTGGGTCTTTGCCGGCAACGCGTGTCGCTGTCGGATCGCTTGATCCAATGTTCCTGACTTCGGTGCGGGCGGTGCTTGCAGCACTTCTGGGGGCGGTAATGCTCTTGGCGTTCCGCCAGGCAAAACCGGAGCGCGCGGATCTGCCGTCGCTCATTGTTGTCGCAGCCGGTGTGGTTATCGGGTTCCCGCTTCTGACGGCCACCGCACTTCAGCACATCACGGCGGCCCATTCGGTTGTCTTCATTGGATTGCTGCCGCTGGCGACAGGCGTATTCGGCGTGCTTCGCGGCGATACCCGTCCCAGGCCGTTGTTCTGGGTGTTCTCGGTTCTGGGCAGCCTGGCCGTCGCAGGTTTCGCGCTGACCCAAAGCGCAGACGTTTCACTGTTCGGCGATGTGCTGATGCTGGCGGCGATCATCGTCTGCGGGCTGGGTTATGCCGAAGGGGCGTTGTTGTCCCGCCGATTGGGAGGCTGGCAAGTGATCTCCTGGGCTCTGGTTCTGGCTTTGCCGATGATGGCGGCCCTTGCCATCGCATTCCGTCCGGACACTCTTTCCGGTCTGCCGGTGCCTGTCTGGATCAGCGTTGGATATGTTTCCATGTTTTCGATGCTGATCGGCTTTTTCTTCTGGTATCGCGGACTTGCGCTCGGTGGCACTGCGGGCGTCGGCCAGCTGCAGCTGCTGCAACCGTTTTTCGGTCTCATGCTGTCAGCGTTTCTCCTTGCCGAACCGATCCCGCCCTTGATGATTGCAGCAACGGTGCTTGTCGTGCTGTGCGTTGCCGGGGCAAAGCGTTTTGCGTGAGATGAAGTCATCGCGGTTGCCAGAGCCGCGATGACAGAAGTAACGAAGAGATCCTATGCTGCCTCTGCCTTGCTTCGGCAGTAGCAGGACGCATGGATCGGTACAGTCGCACGGGCGGCTGCCTTGTCCAGCAGAAGCTTGATGTGTTTCGCCTCGGTCAATTCGCCTCTGCGGGTGAGACACTCATGCAGCCCGTGCAGGCTCCAGATATTCTGCGGGTGCTGGCAGGCCCGGGCCAACGTGTCGTCAAGGCCAAGGTCAGCGCGGTAAACGGCCTCGGCTTCCTCGTAACGTCCATCTTCCAGAAGAAGGGCACCGAGGGCGTGCCGGGTCGGTTGCATCCAGCCCCAGGGCTCGTCATACAGAAGATTGTCATCGAGTTTGACGGACCGGCGCAAGTGGTCGAGACCTTCCTCCCGCTGGCCTGACTTGAAGGCGAATTCTCCGTCCATCATGGCTTCTCCAACAGCCAGAACGTCGTCGGCGGTGTTGTTAAAGACCATACGGCTTTCCTGCACCGCCTTGCGTCCTTCCCTGGCCCGTTCACGTTCGGCGGCTGCCTCTTCCAGACGACCCAGATTGGCATAGGCGACAGCACGGGCCTGCAGCATGGCGGCCGTGGTGTAGCTGTAGAGACTGCGATCGTCGGGGAACGGCTCGTTCAGAATTTCATTCCACATGCCGAAACGAACCATGACGTGGATTTTCTTTCCGTAAAAGGATTCAAAGAGGTCCGGGAAGAAGCGCACCACGTGGTGTGGCAGCATGTGCATCAGCTCCTCAGAGGCTGCCAATGCCTTTTCGGGTTGTCCAAGAAACATGGCGCCATAGGCCTCGAAATGGACGTTGTGAATGCGATAAAGCGTGTAGAAATTCTCCGTGCCGGCAACCTCGACATATTTGCGATCGACGCCGGCGGCGCGGTGATTGCGCCAGACAACGTTCTGGTAGTCACCACACAGAACGTCGATGTGAGTGGCCATGTGAACCAGGTGACCACTGTCGGGCACCAGATCGACCAGCCGGTCGCCGTGTCTGAGCGCCTTTTCGGGTGTCGGCGACATTTCCATCAGGTGGATATACATGTGCAGCAGGCCTGGATGGTCCCATGCATCCGCGCGCTCGTTGAAGACCGTCTCGAGCGCCGCCTGGGCTTCAAGGGTCGATGCGCCATCGGCGGGTTTGCCGTTGGGCAGATCCCATAGCTGCCAGGGAGTGCGGTTCATCAGGGCTTCGGCAAATATCGTGACGACATCGAGATCGTCCATATGGGCCGCATGTACCTGACGCATGGCATTGGCAAAGGCATCGTGCCAGGGCAAGTAATCTTCAACTGTCGGGTCATCGGGAAACCGCTTGGCGATCGCCTCGATCAGGGCCACCTCCACCGGGGCCAGGTTTTGCCGATGGGCCAGCCCCGCTTCGACCGTTTTCTTCGCCTTCTTCAGCATGGACACGCGTTCGTCCGGTTCGAAGAATTCCCAGGGTTTGTTGTAATTGGGGCCGATGGCATAGGCGACACCCCAGTAGGCGATGCCGCAATCGGGATCCCTTTCAATCGCCTTTTCAAAGCAGACCGCCGCAGCTTCGTGGTTATATCCGTAAAGCCAGACCAGACCCTGGTCGAACAGCTTTTGGGCTTCGGCCGAGGGGGTGGTGATCTTGCGTGAATAGGTACCTAGATTGAATTCCATAACGTGACGCCTCCCGTTGCTCGTTGCGGTCAAAATCTGACCCCAAGGGGATGGTGATGAATGGCGGAATGTTCTGTGGGCAGAGATTCAGGCGCATAAGTGACGTTGCGTCAAGAAATTGATTCCGGACGAACGATCTCGGCGGAAGCGACAGCGCCTACTCCGCAAATCCCGTTCAACACTGACAGCAGACTTGTCCTTTAGCGTCCGGAGTTTCACGATAGACATGCTGTCCAGCCGGAAGAGAAAGGTCGCCTCGACCTTGTTGTCGGCAAATCCAGGAGATTGTCATGAAACCAAGGGAACTCGTCTCCCGCTGGGTGGAAACCTTCAATGAAGGAGATGCAAAGAAACTCGGAACGTTTTATGCGGACGATGCCGTCAATCATCAGGTCGCTCAGGCACCCGTAGAAGGTAGAGAGGCGATCACCCTGATGTTCGCCGACGAGTTTGCGCTTGCAGACATGACCTGCCTGATCGAACACATCTTTGAAGATGGAGAATGGGCCATCCTTGAGTGGAAAGATCCGTTGGGTTTGAGAGGCTGCGGGTTCTTTCATGTCAGGGACGGAAAGATCGTTCAGCAGCGAGGCTATTGGGACAAGTTGAGTTTTCTCAGAATGCACAATCTGCCGCTCCCGGTGGAGTAGGGCTGCTTTCGCATTTTGGCCTGGCTGCGAGTTTGTAGAATGGAGCAGACGACGTCCACTGTCGCATTTCGCCTGGGCCCTCGATTGCCTTTACCCTGTACCACCTTGTCCTCAACAAACAACGCCTTACGATGAATTCGGCTGATACTCATCTGAATGAGGCGAAGACATGCTGGGGCTCGACGCTTTGGTCACTGTGGCCAACGTTATTTATCTTTGTTCCTATTCGGTCCGGGATATCCTGTGGCTGCGAATTCTGACGGTTGTCGGCGCAACGATGCTGTTGCCGTACTACTATCTGCAGATTGATCCGCTTTGGGCGGCAATCGCCTGGAACGCGGTCTTCATCGCGATCAACATCTTCTGGATCGGGCGCCTTTTGCTCGACCGTCGACCAGTGCCCTTCAGCGCGGAAGAAAAGCGTCTTTATCAGCTGGCGCTGCGCAATATGGGAGAGCGGGAAGCGTTCAGGCTTTTGCATATGGGAAACTCGGCAACAGCGCCGGTATCAACCGCGTTGCTGACACAAGGCCAACCGGTTGAGAACCTGTCGCTGATCGTCGAGGGAGAGGTGAAGGTTGAAATGAACGGTGAGCACGTGGACACGCTCGGCGAAGGGCGTTTCCTGGGGGCGGTCGCCTTTCTGAGCAAGGACGCACAATTCAAGGCACCGGTTACCGTCCAGGCAACAAAGCCGACACGTGTCATTGTCTGGCCGCTCACTGATCTGAAGAACAAGCTGGAAAAGGATTCGGAACTGGAAATCGATATCGAGGCGAGCCTCGGTCTGGAGGTCTCGCGTTTCCTGCAGACGGCGCGTACAGAATTGCTGTCGACCTGATGTTTCGCGCGTTTGGAGCGTGTATGAACCGGAAGTGATCTATACCTCGAAGAAATCTTGCACATCGCAAGCTAACCGGAATTGCTTTTTGGCAGCGATGTTTGAAGAATGAACCGCTATGTCAGGGCGACAACAAACAACAATCAAAGAATGACCAAGCCGGATCCTCAAAAACCAAATCCCACCGTTCAGGATGTCGCTCGCGCGGCGAAGGTTTCCACTGCGACCGTTAGCCGTGCACTGTCGACGCCCGAACGCGTCTCGATCAAAACCCGCAACAAGGTTGCCGAGGCGGTCGAGAAAACCGGATACGTGCTCAATCACGCTGCGAGAAACCTGCGCCGAAGGGACACGGGCGCAATTGTTGCGCTGGTTCCGGATATCGGCAACTCCCATTTCTCGAATATCTTGCAAGGTATTGAAACGGTTTGCGCCGAGAAGAACCTGAAGGTCCTGATTGCCGATACCCGCAAACCCTCGATGGCACGTCCCAGAATTGGCGAGTTTTTCAGCAAGAACAACTGCGACGGCATCGTGATCCTCGACGGGCATTTTTCGATCTCCGGTATTCGGGAGGCAAATCCCAAGTTGCCGCCTATTGTCACTGCCGGTGAGTGGAGCGATGACCCGGCGGTTCCGATTGCCGTCGTCAACAATCTGCTCGGTGCAGACCTGGCTGTTTCACATCTCCTGCAATGTGGGCACAAGACGTTCGGTCACATTACCGGGCTCCTTACTCACAAACCCGGTCGGGATCGTCTCGAAGGGTTCAAGTCGACGCTGAAGGATGCCGGTCACGATCCGGAGGCTGCCTGGATCGTCGACGGCGATTACACGCTCGCAGCCGGTGCTCGGGCGGCCGAGACCTGGCTGAATATGGCCGATCGGCCGACGGCGATGTTCTGCGCCAGTGACAGATCCGCCTTCGGCTTCATTTCAGCTTTGAGCGAAGCGGGGGTGCGGGTACCCGATGAAGTGTCGGTTGTCGGCTTTGACGACATCGATATCGCCGGGCATTTCGTTCCACCCCTTACGACCATCCACCAGCCCCGACGGGCTGTCGGCGAACATGCAGCGCAGCTGCTGCTCAGCCTTCTGGAGGGCAAACAGCCTGAAGTGCGCAGTGTGCAGCTTGAGCCGCAGCTGGTGGTCAGGAAAAGCACAAGGCGTATTTCCTGAGAGGCATTTGCGTAAGTTGCTTCAGGCGGAAGTTTGGCAAGGAAATTGTTTGCTCAACTGTCGGTCAAGGCGGATCGATGCATGCCACCTCACACGACTGTGATCCCCCGTGTTTAGGGTTTGTTAGTTTCGTTGGTTAACCTGTTGTCATGTTTCGGATTCTGCTCATTGTCGGATTTCTGTTCGCTGGCGCGCATCAGTCGCTGGCGCGGGGAGATATTGAGCTGACGGGAGCCGAGGCGCCGGTCTTTGTGACAATGGATCTTGCAATGGCGCAATTGCAACAACCAGATTGCTGTAGCGAACAGCCGGTAGCCAAGACGAAGTCCACGCATTGCAAATCGTCTTCTGAATGCAAGGCCGTCATTGCGACAGCCCTGCTTGTGCCATTTACGGATGAAGATCATCCCGATTGGAAATTGACCCTCGATCGCAATTCGATTGCCGAGCGTCTCGAGCCGAGACCTCCGAATTCCTGACTTTTTTCGTTTGAACGGCGGGCTTCAACGCGTGCCTGAAAGTTATTGAAAATTCAGGAGATTAACGGTGTTAACCAGACGATTTTTGCTGCTTGGAGGCGCGGCCGCGTTGGCCTTTGCACGTCCGGGCGAAGCTGATGCGCATCACAGCGCCAAATTCAGGAAGAACTTCAAGCTCGATCCACAATACGTGCCGCAACGTGTTTATTTCCCGATGCAATATCGGCGCGGTACCATCGTGGTCGATCCGCGCAACCATTTTCTCTATCTGGTGGAAGGCTGGGGCCAGGCACGGCGCTATGGCGTCGGAGTGGGCAAGGCCGGGCGCAAGTTCAAGGGCATCGCAACCGTCGAGCGCAAGGCGGAGTGGCCACGCTGGACGCCGACAAAGAACATGATCCGGCGAGAACCGCACAAATATGCGCGCTATGCCGATGGCGTACCTGGTGGCATCAACAATCCGCTCGGTGCGCGTGCGCTCTATCTGTACAAAGGGGGGCGGGACACCATGTACCGGATCCACGGTACAACAGAACCGCAATCCATCGGCCGGTCCGTTTCAAACGGCTGTATCCGCATGATCAATGACCATGTCATCGACCTTTATGATCGGGTTCCGCTCGGAACCGTGGTTGTTGTGATTTAACCCGGCGATCTGGATACGACTTCGATGGAAAAAATCGTGACACGCCGGCAGGTCTTGTCCGGGGCTTTCAGCACGGCTGCACTGGCTCTGGCAGGCTGCACAACTTCAGCAACGCTGCCGCCGGCACCCGAGCCGGTTCAGCCACAGGTCGACAGCAGCTTCCTGTTGAACTATGGCCCGCGCCCGCAAGAAGAGTTCCCGCTACCTGCAATCGACCCCAGAGTTCTGGCACCTGAGTTCAGGCGGCAGCGCGTTGCCTATCGGACGGACGAGGAGCCGGGAACCGTAGTCGTCGATACAAGCTCGTTCTATCTCTATCTGGTGGAACCGAGCGGTACCGCGATGCGGTACGGAGTGGGACTCGGGCGTCAAGGGTTCGAATGGTCAGGGCGGGCGCGGATCGCCTGGAAACGACCATGGCCGACCTGGACGCCCCCGGATGAGATGATTGCCCGGCAACCTGAGCTGGCGCCCTACAGTGCCGATAACGGTGGAATGGCTCCCGGCCTCGGTAACCCGCTCGGTGCACGGGCCCTGTACATCTTCCAGGGCAATGTCGACACCCTTTACCGCCTGCACGGCACCAACGAACCGGCCTCGATCGGCAAGGCTGTGTCCTCCGGCTGCGTGCGGTTGATCAATCAGGATGTCATCGACCTTTACGATCGAGTCCGCTCCGGCGCCTCCATCGTGGTGACCTGACAGGTCTTTGGATATTCAGCCCGGCCTGCGGCTCGGTTTTGCCTGGCATGAACGAGCGCAGGAGGTGCGAACAGATTTCGACAGGTGATTTTATGAAAAAGCAGAGGAAGTCTCTCCGCCAGCAGGCAAGAAAAAACAAACAGGATAAACGGCCCGGTCCGGAGGCGAATGCTGACCCGAGCCGTCGTCGTTTCCTGCGATTGACGCGCAATATTGTCATAGGTGCTGCTCTGGTCGGCGGCAGCGGTTATGTCTTTGCACAAAACGTTCTGAGTGCAAGGCATGAACATGACCTGACGCGTGTCGGCAACGGCAGACCGACCATCGTGCAGATCCACGATCCGCAATGCTCCTTGTGCCGAGCATTGCAAAAGGAAACGCGAGAGGCGCTGGCCATGTTCGAGGATGGCGAGCTGAACTATGTGGTTGCCAATATCAGAACGCAGAAGGGACGCAGCTTCGCCAACCGTTATGGGGTTCAGCACGTAACGCTGTTGCTGTTTGATGAAAAGGGCGAGCTGCAGGATGTCCTGCAAGGGCAACGCGGCTCATACCAGCTTCGTGATGCTTTCCGGGGCTTGCTGTCGGGCTAGCGAGAGATTATTCCGGTCCCGGAAAGACGTTTCCGCTCATGAGTTTGCGTGCAGTGCGCAACACTCCGGCGGATGCGACGGAGCGGTCTTCTTCCAATGTGAGAAGCACGTCCGCCGCACCGCTCGGGTGCTCGATCCTGAAGGTTTCATTTTCGGGCAGCCTGGCAACAAGGCTGGCGGGCGAGCCTTCAAGAAGGCAGGCCGTCGCAACGCTTATGGCGGCGAAGACGCCAATTGAGGCGTGGCACCGATGGGGAATGAAGCTTCTGGTCGAGATCACGCCGCCATTTTCCGGTGGGGCAACGAGTACCATTTTCGGAATGCTCTTTTGCCTGACATCCTCCAGTCCCATCAATCGACCGGCAGTCAGTCGGATGGCTTCGAGCCTGGTTTTCAGGTCGGCATTGGAATCGAGATACTCACGGCTCTCGTTGCCACTGATGCCGAAATCTTCTGCCTGCAGAATGACGCAGGGCATGCCATTGTCGATCAGCGTGCATCCAAACCCTTCGATTTGATCGATCACGCTCCCGGTCGGCAGGAGTGATCCGCACATCGAGCCGGCAAGATCTTCAAACAGGAGCGGGATGGGGGCATGGTTGGCCGGTACGCCATCAATCGAGGCAGAGCCTTCATAAGATACGATCCCGCCCGGCGTCTTTATTCTGGCGGTGGCTGTTTCGCCGGTATTCATCATGTGTATGCGCAAGACGGTTTCTGTTTCCCTTGCCGGGAATAGACCGAGCTCGATCGCTGCCGGGCCAACAGCTGCCAGAATGTTGCCGCAGCCCTGCGTGTCCACAACAAGCGGCTGGTCGACGAAAACCTGCAGGAACAGGTAGTCGATATCGGCGTCCGGTCTCGAGGACGGATACAAGATAGCGACTTTCGAGGTGAGCGGATCACCGCCGCCTATGCCATCGATCTGCGCGGGGTCTGGAGATCCCATGATCCTGAGCAGCAACGCATTGCGGGTTTTCTCGTCATCCGGCAGATCGGCAGCTCTGAAAAAAACTCCCTTTGAGGTGCCCCCGCGCATCCACAAGCAGGGAATGCCGCCGCACACCGAGTCAGACATAATTGAGACCTTTGTCCTGAAGGCGTGGGCGCATGTCATAGATATCGAGCCCGAGTTCACCCGAGGCGAGCCGCTTGCGCTTTTCCTCTTCCTGGGCGGTCCGCCGTTCAGCGGCGGAATGAACGGCGGCGGCGTCCTGGCGCGGCACAACACAGACCCCGTCATCGTCGGCGACGATGACATCACCGGGATGAACGATTGCTCCGGCACAGGTCACCGGAACGTTGACTGAGCCAAGTGTTTCCTTGACGGTTCCCTGTGCCGAGATGGCAGAAGACCAGACCGCGAAACCCATTTCCTTCAAGTCGAGGACATCCCGAACACCGGCATCGATGACGAGCGCCTTGCAACCTCGCGCCATGGCAGAGGTTGCGAGAAGGTCGCCGAAGTAACCCATGTCGCAGGGCGCGGTCGGCGCGAGCACCAGGACATCTCCCTCCCGGAGCTGTTCGATAGCCACGTGGATCATCCAGTTGTCGCCCGGAGGAGCGGAAATCGTGACGGCGGATCCGGCAACCCTTGCACCCGGCCAGATCGGCCGGATTGTGGAGTTCATCAGCCCGCTCCGTCCCTGGGCTTCGTGCACCGTCGCAACACCTGTCTTGCCGAGCGACGAGACGATCGCGGGATCGGCGCGTTCGATGTTCTGAACGACTATCGTCATGTCATCGGTCTCCGGTTGGAGGTGTGCCGTGTGTGTGAAAACTCTCGATGGTCTTGAGACCCCACGCCTGGCCCTTCTTCCGGTCAGTCTCCGTCCAGCAGATCGGCTCCCAATCCGGAGCGAGGATCAACCGCGCTCCGGAGTTGGCAAGCTCCACCCGGTTGCCGGCAGGCTCCCAGACATAGAGAAAGAACGTGCCCTGGACCGCATGCTTGTGCGGACCCGTTTCGATGAAGACACCGTTTTCGAGAAATATGTCGGCCGCGCGCAGAATGTCCTCACGCTGGTCCGTGGCATAGGTGACGTGGTGCAGCCGTCCGTTGCCGCCACCATGTTCCTCGGTACAGGCCAGGTCGTAGGTCTTGTTGTTGACCGTAAACCAGCAACCTCCCAGGCGGCCATTGTCGAGTTGGATGTATTCAGTCACACGTGCGCCGAGGCAGGTGATCATGAAATCCCGGAATTCTGTGACATCGTCCGACAAGAGATTGAGATGATCGAGGCGACGCGGACAGGCACCGTTCGCATGAAAACGGCTGGCATTGTTCTTCAGGGCCGGAACGTCTGTCTCGCCAGGGCGGTACTTGACCGTGTCCCAGTAGATTT
Organism: Roseibium sp. SCP14; assembly: GCF_040329475.1. Taxonomy (NCBI): domain Bacteria; kingdom Pseudomonadati; phylum Pseudomonadota; class Alphaproteobacteria; order Hyphomicrobiales; family Stappiaceae; genus Roseibium; species Roseibium sp. SCP14. The sequence continues at coordinate 149,497 of NZ_JBDZYH010000002.1, read as the reverse complement.
CAAAAACGTGGCCAAACGGGTCCTCGAAGCGGAAGGCACGGCCATGCCCCATGTCGCCTTCAACCCAGCCAATGATTTTGTATTTGCTGGTCTCGATCGCTTCGATCCTGCGCTGCAGGGCTTCGGTAGACGACACCCTATAGGAAACATGCCCCACACCGGTCCTGTCACTGCGGGTGAGTTTCAAGGAGTGAAATTCATAGTCGTCCCAGGCTCTGAGATAGGCGGAATTTTCATCCAGGCCAGACAGGGTCAATCCATAGACGCGGGTGAAAAAATCGAGACTTTCCTCGAACTTGTCGGTCAATACTTCGACATGAGCCAGATGGGCAATGTCGGAACAGGGCTCGGCCATAATGGTTCCTCTGGGTTTGAACTGGAAAGAGGTCCGGCAGCGTGTGTTGGACAGGACCTGGACCTGGCTGCCTGACCTCAGCGTGCGAGTTCGGCGTGAAATCGCGGGCTAAAGCCGGTCGACACAGCGTGGATAGATCGCCTGGAAGCCTTCCGCATATTTGGCCGGCCGACCACCGGCCTGACCGCCGGAATTTCGCCGGAAATGATTGGCCCGGTTTTCTGCGACATTGGTGTAGTAGGCCCACAGGTGATGCTGGCCCTCCATGCATTCGATGGCGGCCCGTTTGTTTTCCCAGACTTCGGTGATGTCGAGAAAGACATTCGGGACCCAGTCCATCTGTTCGGTCTGATGGGGCTCGAACAGATAAAGCTGCGGTGCGCCCAAGACCTGTTCACCAGGCTTGTGACCCCAGGCTTGAGCGATCATGCGAACTTCCATTGCGATCTGCGTCGCGTACATGTGGTCCGTGTTGTAAGGGTCGTATTTGGAGTGACTGAGCATGAATTCCGGCCGCACGCGGCGAAGGGTATCGACCAGCCTGTCCTTCGCTTCGGCGTCAACGTGAAGCGGATAATCGCCGAGGTCCATGAACTGAATGTCATGCACGTTCAGCGCTTCAGCGGCCCTTTCGGCTTCGCTCCGGCGTGCGGTCTTTACTTTTTCCAGGCTCATGCCGGGTTCTTTCCAGAGATTGGCACTTTCCCCGCGCTCACCGTAGGACAGGCAAACAACGGTGACTTCATAACCCTGCTTCTGATGGAGCGCGATTGCGCCGCCGCAGCGCCAGACAAAGTCGGCGGCATGTGCACTGATCACGAGAGCTGTTTTGCGGTCCGGCATGGGGCCTCCTTGTGCTTTTCTTGCGTCTGATCCTTTCTCAACTGCCGGGAAAAAACCATTTCAATTGACTATAGTTTCGATAAGAAAATACTATAGATAGGCAAACAAGTGAGAGGAAAATGGCAAGAGGACGCGAGCTTCTTAATCTGAAACACCTTCGAGTTTTCCTTGAGGTTGTGAAGGGACGGGGCGTGTCCGTAGCGGCCGGAGTCGTCAATCTTTCGCAACCGGCCATCACTCAGGCGATTGCCAAACTCGAAGCAATCTTTCAGCAAAGGCTGTTCGATCGGCGCAGCAAGGGCATGTTTGCTACCGAAGCGGGCGAACTCCTCCGAGCGCGGGGGCACCGGGCGCTCGAACTGATCGGTGAAGGCTGCGCACTGGCATTCAAAAAACAGGCGCGAAGCGGTGGGCCCGGGAGTGGAAACTTTGACCAACTGATCACGAGCACGCAGCTCAGGGCCTTGCTCGCTGTCGAGCATTCCGGAAACTTTTCATTGGCTGCGCGTCACATTGGTATTTCCCAACCCTCGTTGCATCGGGTTGCCCGAGACCTTGAGGTTGTGACGGGATTGGACCTTTTCGTTGCTTCAAGACAGGGTATCGACCTGACCGATGCGGCAAAGGTGCTTGCCCAATATTCCAAACTCGCTTACGCGGAGCTGAAGCACGCGTTTGAGGAAATAGACGCGACCAGAGGTGTTGAATCGACACGTATTATTGTTGGTAGCCTGCCTTTGGCGCGCAGTCGTTTGCTTCCTCAGGCGATCAATGCCCTGACTGCAGCGCATCCGTCGGTACAGATCAGCGTGGTTGACGGGCCTTACGAAGATCTTCTTCACGGTCTGCGTCACGGTGAGATCGATCTCATGATCGGTGCCTTGCGCTTTCCGCGACCTATTGAGGATGTGGAGCAGAAAGTTCTGTTCTCGGATCGCCTGGGAATTTTTGCGCGTGCGGGACATCCGCTTGCAGGCCGCCGCAGCACAGAAATTGACGATCTTGCATCTTTTCCCTGGGTTGTGCCCAGGAACGGGACGCCGACGAGACGCCAGTTCGAGAAGTTGTTCAGAGAGGCGGGCAAGGAACCGGTCGAGCAGCTGGTCGATACGGGTTCACTCATTCTCATGAGAGGCGTGCTCAGGGGGAGTGACCGTCTGGCGTTAATCTCGGTTCATCAGATGCGGGATGATGTCGACAGCGGCCATGTTATCCGAATTCCGTACAATCTTCCCGATATCGAGCGTCCAATCGGCATCACAACACGGACTGGTTGGAGGCCGACACCGATGCACAGTCGGTTCGCTGAATATTTGCGAGAAGCAGCGGGCGTGTTGACCTAGTCCGTGGTCTTGACGCGGTAGGGCACGATCCCGCGCTGACCTGGGTCGATGAAAGGCTCCTTGTCGATGGCCGGGAAGGCGCGCTGGTCGCAATTGTCCCTGGGGCAGATGCGGCAGTTCACACCAATCGGTTCGGGCTCGGAAACCTCGTCCACCGCCAGTCCGTCCGCATAGACAATGGCATCGGCATATTTGACCTCACAGCCGATACCCAGAGCATAGCGGCGTTCACCGGTGCTGTAATCGGCCTGATGTTTGGTGATGCTGGTGGCAATGCACAGATACTGAACTCCATCGGGCATCTGTGCCACCTGTGAGGTGAATTTGTTGGAGTTCTGCTCAAACGCCTGATGTACGTTCCAGCGCGGACAGGAGCCGCCGAAGCGGGCGAACTGGAAACGGGTGGCGCTGTGCCTTTTGACCACGTTACCAGCGCGGTCGATCTTGACGAAGTAAAAGGGCAACCCGTTCGCACCCGGTCGCTGCAATGTCGACAGGCGATGGCAGATGGTTTCGATGCTGGCATCCATGGTGTTTGACAGCAGCTGGATATCATGCCGGCACTTGGCAGCCGCGCGCAGGAAATCGTCATAGGGAAGGAGCAGAGCCCCGGAGAAGTAGTTGCGCAGAGCAAGCCGGGCAATGCTTTCGGCCGACCTCGTCTTGAACTTGGCGCGCTCAACTTCTTCCGAAATGAGATCCTTTACGCAAAGCTCTGCGATCACCGACCCGAGCAGAAAGTTCTTGGTCGATTGCGGGGCGGCCCGGTAGACGGAGATTTTCCGGGTGTAATCTTCCTGCCGGATCAGGGTGCCCTGGTAGTCGCCATGCTGTTCGACGGCAATGTCGAATTTCTTTTTCAGCCAACCGGTCAATCTGTCGAATTTGCTCGGGCAGTTGTGCAGGCTGATTTCGTAAGCAAGCTTCTCCGCGGCCCGGTCGAGCGAGTCGACATAATTGTCGGTGTAGTGAAAGTAGTCCCGCACTTCGTCGTATGCAGACATGCGAATGCCCGACCCGCTTTCCTCAGCGCCCCCGGTGTGAACGAGTTCATCTTCAATCGCATCCCGGTCATGGTAGTTTCTGAGCGCGCCGTAAAGGTCCATTATCACCTTTGTGATTCCGGGTGCGCGGGTGACCAGTTCCTGTATTTCCTGTCTGCTGACTGACGAGCTGTGAAATTGCGTATCTGCAAAAACTTCCTGCAGATCCTGGACGACCCGGTCCAGGTCGTTTTTCTCGAATGCTGCCAGGTCGACACCGAAAATTCGATTGATGGTCAGCAGGACAGAGGCGGTCACGGGGCGGTTGTTGTTTTCGATCTGGTTGACGTAAGCAGTTGACAGACCGATCTTTTTGGCAAATTCGGTTTGCGACAGTCCGAAGTCGGATCGGATCTGCTTGAGGGTGTGACCGGAATAGAGTTTCTTGCTCACGATGTGTCCCAGATCGTCAAATTGCAAAATATTAGCATTATGCAGTCTGCATTTTTACATTTTACAATATAAGCTCTTTGGTGAACAGTCCCCTCATCAACGACGGACCTTGAAGGACAGGAACAGAGTGATGACTGCTCATTTTGCCCTAGATACCAGCACCGCCCAGACCGGACAGAACAAGCCAATCGCTCGCAACATCCTTTGGCCGATCAATTTGAGCGAACGTATGACGCCCCGCCAGTTGGAAATCATGCTGATGCTGGCCGAGGGAAAGGTGAACAAGCAGATTGCTTATGAGCTGGACGTTTCGACAGCGACCGTGAAAGTGCATATCCGCAATGCCATCACACGATTGGGCGCAAAGAACAGAATGAATGCGGTTGCGATCGTCGCGGCCAACAGCGCGATCTTTCGCAATTCAGCTGCCTGCGCGGCTTAGGCCAAATCCTTTCAGCAGGCCCCATCGCAACGGATACAAACAGACAATTCTGCTTGAGACGCCCGGGAAGTTGACTGGCTTTCCGGGCGAACTGTTTGCTCCGCCCAATGGATGAGTAATGCGTTATCCAGGGCCACTTTGATTTCTTCCGCCTTAGGGATGGGAAGCTGCGGCTGAAGCGTGTCGAGCAGGAAAGAAGTGTTGCTCGTGGTTGAAGACAAGCGCCGGGAGACTTGACGAATTCGGTTAGCTGGGATTAACCGGCGGTTCTTCAACTTGATCAACCCCTGGCGCCCGAACCACCCTAAATGAGCAGCTCCCTACTGGGTCTTTTCGGTATTTCGTTCCTGGCGGCAACTTTGCTGCCTGCGCAATCCGAACTTGGACTTTCCAGCCTGATTTATCTGAAGACCGAACCTGTGGTTCTCCTGATCTTTGCCGCAAGTCTTGGCAATACGCTTGGTTCGGTCGTGAATTGGGCGATTGGGCGCGGAGCGGTTCGCTTTTCCGACGCATCCTGGTTTCCGGTCAAGGCCGACAAGCTGGAGAAGGCGACGAAGTGGTATCACCGTTACGGGCGCTGGAGCCTTCTTCTCAGCTGGGCTCCTGTCATAGGAGATCCATTGACATTGGCAGCCGGGGTTCTGAAGGAACCATTCTGGCCGTTCTTCGTCCTGGTGGCCATCGCCAAGACCGGCCGCTACATTGTTGTTGCGCTGATTGCCATGAATGTATTCTAGAGCGTTTCGCACCGGTGGATCAGACACGGTAGCGAAACGCTCAAGCCGATCAATGGAGCGCTTTTCACTCTTGAGAAAACGCATCCCGATCGGGGGAGGAACTTCTGCCCGATCAGGGCGTATGAATGTCAGGAGCTTTTTCCGTTAGTGGGTCGGCCTCCAGAACGATGGGTTCCTGTGTTGCCTGTCTTTCTGCTTCAGGATTGGCCATTGCAGCTGCGGCCATCAGGCCGGTGGCCAACAAAAGTCCTACAACGATTGCCTGCAGGAGAGGGCGGGCCTCCTGTAATTCACGTTTGTGCACGGACGTCTTTCGACGATTTGTTTTCTTATCGTTTGCCATGGCAAATACCAATTGCTTCAAAATTGCTGTTCAAGGTCCGCGGCGTGCAGACGTGCTTACTTAACGGCCTCTTTTCGACGCCTGTGTGAGGTCCCTGTAGAGACGCAGACCGAGCAGCCGGGTCACCCCTACCATTGCGACAAAAGCAATCAGCGGCAGGACCAGGGCAGGAACAAGCGCAAAGCTCATCACCACCAAGAGGACCGCGGCCAGCATGAAGAGCAATACCGGTGGGAAGCTTGTGTTGGATGTTGTCTGAGATGAAACGCCCGAACTCAAAAACTGCATAGGTGCCTCCATCTTTAGATGGTGCGTATTAGACGCTTTAAATGCGCCTTCAGGCAGTCTTGATTCTGGCTCTCGCCGAGTGATTTTATGGCAATTTTGGGGCAGGTTTAGAACTTCCTGGACTGCCACCCTTGAGAGGTTCAGGAAAATGTCGCTTGGTAAAAATGGCAATATTCTACCCCTGTAAACGCAGGATTACGCGACGTTAATCTTGGTATTTGCATTAATTTTTCAAGTTTTTAAAGTGTTGTTTTAGTGTTTGTTTGCTTTTGCTGGAGATACTCGCCAAAAGTGAGAAATAGGCAATTACAGGTCAAACACGGAATGACACTCAACGCAGAGCAGAGCGCTTTGGCCGTAAAGCCCCAGAACCCTGTGACGCCTACAAAGCATGAGCGGAAATCCGATGGCGATGGTCCTGCTCTGTCTCTGGCCGGATTGCAGTTCTTCATTGCCGATATCAGCCGCAAAACCATCCTCTGGCATGAAGTCGGCTCGCAGAGTTTCAACAGCGAAGTCAAAGACCTGCAGGAAGCGCCGCACAATGAAGCCTTGCGGCATTTGTCACCCGAAGACAGGAAAAACGTCCTGCGGCTTGTGCAAGGGGCCATTCGGGAAGGAAAGGCAGGGCCTTTCGATGTCGGCGGTGGACCGGATCACCGGATCCCGGGTGTTCCGATCGTGGCGTATCGCTACGAGTTGCCGGATGGACGCATTCTTGCGATCTGTTTCCCGTCAATCGGCGAAGATGATGACAATCCCGGCCGGATCGTACTGGGCCTTGCTCCAATCCTGCAGCATTTTGTTGCCTCCTCGACCAGGGTGGTCCTGCTTGTCGACAATTTCGGATATGTCCGTTTTGCCAGCGACGGTTTCGTCAAGAGTTTCCAGATCGATGATCGGCGGCTGATTATCGGCAGGAACATTGCCCATATTCAAAACAGGGTCGGGCGGACAATCGTATCTCTGACCCTGGCCGCCCTGACGCGGCGCGCAAGTGCCACGGGCCGGGGCAAGTTTCTGCTCGCGACAAACGACAGTCTCGATCTCAACTATGACGCCATGTATTTCCGCATCGGCGGCACGGTTGGTGGTGTGCTGTTTTCCGCCGGCCATGTCGGTGGAGACGTGGACTTTGCCAAGGTTTTCGAGATCTGCAGCGCGCCTATCCTGGTGGTTAATGTGAAGTCCAGAATGATCATTGCTGCCAACAAGGCAGCTATGAAAACCTATCACTTGACGTCGGAGGTTCTGGACAGCCGGCCGATCACCGAAATGCTGCTGCATCCGAGCAACTATTCCTCGCTGCTTGGCGCGGCAAAACAAGGCTCGGACGTACCCCTGTCGGTTCCGGTGAATGTCCTGAACGGGCAGACAAAGAAGAAGCGTTTCAAGTGCAGTCTCGTCGATGAAGACCAGAACGAGCCGAAGCTGATTCTGGAAACGCGCAGCTAACGAAAGCGTCAGGTCCTGCCGTAAGGGAGCCTGTTGGAACGATTTATCGTTATGCGGCGCCAAAAAACTGCTTTGCCGGCTCGAAAGACGGCCTATTGGGACTTGTCTTCGCAGGCACACGGTTCTAGGGTCCGCGCGCTGTTATTCCCGTTTCCCCCTGGAGGACATTATGGGCTTTCTTGCTGACGCATTGGCGCGTGTACAACCTTCTGCGACCATCGCTGTCACCAACAAGGCACGCGAGCTGAAAGCCGCAGGCCGCGACGTGATCGGCCTTGGTGCTGGCGAGCCGGATTTCGATACGCCTGAAAACATCAAGGCGGCCGCAATCAAGGCCATCAACGAGGGTAAGACCAAATACACTGCCGTGGACGGTATTCCCGAGTTGAAAGCTGCGATCGTGGAGAAGTTCAAGCGGGAAAACGGGCTCACTTACGAAACCAATCAGATCACTGTGGGCACCGGCGGCAAGCAGGTGCTTTACAATGCACTTATCGCAACGCTGAATCCTGGCGACGAAGTCATCATCCCGACTCCTTACTGGGTGAGCTATCCGGACATGGTTCTGCTTGCTGGAGGCGAACCGGTCATCGTGGAAGCGGACAAGTCCACGTTCAAGATCACTCCGGAAGCACTTGATGCGGCGATCACTTCACGCACCAAATGGCTGATTTTCAACTCGCCATCAAACCCGTCAGGTGCGGCATACACCGAAGAGGAACTGAAAGCTCTGACGGATGTTCTGATGAAGCATCCGCATGTGTGGGTCATGACCGACGACATGTATGAGCATCTCGTCTATGACGACTTCAAGTTCACCACGCCAGCGCAGGTCGAGCCCGCTCTCCACGACCGTACACTGACGGTTAACGGCGTCTCCAAAGCGTACTCCATGACCGGTTGGCGTATCGGATATGCAGGCGGTCCGACCGATCTGATCAAGGCAATGGCCAAGGTCCAGTCACAGTCGACATCGAACCCATGTTCCATCGCCCAGTGGGCGGCTGTCGAAGCATTGAATGGTACCCAGGACTTCATTCCGACCAATAACGAGACCTTTAAGGGACGTCGCGACCTTGTCGTTTCAATGCTCAATCAGGCCAACGGCATCAGCTGTCCGGTTCCGGAAGGCGCATTCTACGTGTTCCCGTCCTGCGCCGGAACGATCGGCAAGACGGCGCCGTCCGGCAAGGTTATCGAGACTGACGCGGACTTTGTAACCGAACTCCTGGAAACAGAAGGCGTTGCGGTGGTGCATGGTTCGGCATTCGGACTGGGGCCGAACTTCCGTATCTCCTACGCCACTTCAACCGAGGCACTGGAAGAGGCCTGCACGCGCATTCAGCGTTTTTGCGGCAATCTGAAATAAAGATCCGGCACCAGGCCAGGCATTTGGAAGGGCGGCATTGGCCGCCCTTTTTCATGTGTGCTCATCGTATCTGCAATTAGAAGCTGACACGGTATCTCGGCTCGGTCTAGGCTGCTGGCCAAAAGCAAGTTGTCTGTGAATAGGGCAGCTCAGGTTTTGGTCCTGCGACCAGAGAAACATCAAGGCAATTTTCCTGGGAGGCTGGGGAGGGAGACTCATGACCGAGAAGTTGGATCTCAGTGGAAAATGCATGTGTGGCGCGGTTCGCTTCACCGCGGTCGCCAGGAAGCCGAGTGTGGTTGCCTGTCACTGTGACATGTGCCGCCGCTGGTCAGCCGGGCCTTTCATGTCGCTGAACTGCGAAGGGGTTTCCTTCGATCGTGAGGACAGTGTCAGCCGGATAAAATCCTCCGACTGGGCCGAGCGCGGTTTCTGCAACAAGTGCGGTTCCAGCCTGTTTTACCGCATTTCGGGAAGCAGCGATTACCAGATGTCCGCCGGATTGTTCGATGACCAGTCCATGATGGCGCTCTCGTTGCAGCTGTTTACCGATTTCAAACCGGATTTCTACGATTTTTCCAACGAAACCAGAAAGATGACGGCTGAAGAGGTGATTGCCATGTTTGCGGCAACGCCAAAGTGACTTTGACCGTGTGGAATGGGTTTTCGGGAGCAGTACATGGAACGTTCTCAGCAAAAACAGTGGTTCACCGATTTGTTGGAGGGGCTCCCTTCAATCGCCTTCATTTTGCTATGGCGTCAGATGGGTGACCTGGAATTGGCCGGCTGGATCGGATCGGGCCTGGCACTTTTTGTTTTTGGTGCATTCTTCCATTTGAAGTCCCGCATGCATCCGGTGCTTCTCGGAGTAAATGCTCATATCCTTGTCGCAACACCGCTTATTGTGAGCCTGTTCCGTTTCGGCGATCCCGCGCTTGCAAAAACGCTCATTACCTATTCGCACGGCGGAGTACTGGTGACAGTTCTGCTTGCGGGTGTCCTTCAGACGCTTTTTGCCAATGGCGGGTTTGCCGGTCTTCCGGAGATGCCACGCTCCCAGCAGCGGCGTTATTCCTTGTTGATGCTGGCGATAACAGCGCTTGGTGCAGGGTGGGTTGTTGCAAATCCGGTAAACAGTCTCGTGCCGGTGGTTGCGACCTTGACATTGCTGATTGGTGGCCGCCGCTATCTGCTGGCGCGTTTGGTAGACAAGAGTCATTCGGAACGCGGACTTGTTGTGGCTGGACTGACGGCCAGCGAGCCGCAACTGGCGGATTCAGCTGCCTGAATTGGCACTTGAACGCAATTCCGGAAACCTTGCCCAGATTTTGACGCGATGCATGCATATCACGGTTTTACTCGCATACCTTGTTAGGGTGCGGGTGTTCGCTCTTGATATGGAGATTTTCAAAATGCGTTTTCTGAGCATGGCCCTTGCCACCGCAGTCCTGTTCGCGACCGGATCTGCTTTCGCAAGCGAAAACAGTCCGAAGGTTGAAATCGGAACTCTGAGCTGCCTGGTGGAAGGGGAGCACAACTTCATAGTCGGCTCTTCCGCAGCGCTTGGATGCAGCTTCAAACCTGTCGATGGGGGAGCCGTCGAACACTATAAGGGCGAGGTCAAGGATTACGGTCTCGACATAGGCAAGACCAAGGAAGCAACGCTTGTCTGGGGAGTTCTGGCTCCGTCCGCCAATCGCAAGCCCGGATTGCTTGCAGGAACCTATGGCGGTGTGACCGCGGGTGCGAGTCTCGGCGCAGGGATCAAGGCAAACGCGTTGCTTGGCGGCTTTGATCGTTCCATCGCATTGAACCCGTTCAGTCTGGAGAGCCAGACCGGTACCAACCTCACGGTTGGCGTCAGCAAGTTGACGCTTGAGCGTATCAACTAGGTTCGCGCGCGCGCGCTATCGGTTGCCCCCTTTTTCGCGTTCCGGGGAAGGGGACAACGTTCACCGCCAATCCCGTCGGATAAAATTTCCAGAGTGCCTCAGACAGCGCTACTGGGCGTTCTGACAACCGCTGTTGGCTCCCGCGCAAGGAGCGACCGTCGTGCTGGGCTGCGCATTCAGTCTGTTGATCTGATTTGTATGGTTCAACCTGTTGGCGCTGTCGATCTGCTGACGGGTCGAGAAGCTCGATTGCTGGTTGTTCAGGCTTTGATTGAGCTGCTGCTGGGCTGATGGCAAATTGTTGGGTGTAGACTGCGAAAGCCCGCGCAATTGATTGTTCTGCGCCTGGGCTGAGCCCGTCAGAACGACTGAAAGGGCCGCTGCCCATAGAAACTTGCGGAAGCTCATGGCTTCCTCCTTTTCAGATACTGCAATCGGATCCTGAAAGAAATATAGGGAGCCCGCCGCCGCAAGTCACCGGTGGGTGACTGAAGAGGGGGTATTCGGGATAGACCGACTTGTCTTTGGCGAGGGAAATCGCCAAGGGCTTCTTCTTCAGGGAAAAGGAAAATCCTGCATTGGCGAAAGTGCGGAGGGAGCTGGCAGCACAGGCATGTCAAACCTTACGGTCTCTGACATGTTCCTGACTTCGGGCGAAGCTTTTTGCACTGCGACAAAAAATTCCCTTGCCTTTGGCCTGCAATCGGCGCGACGATGGAATACCGCCCCAGGTCGATGTGCCATGGAATTGGGGCTTGGTGCTGATAAGTACTGGGTTTTTTGGCCTTCGATCCCATCCGGGCGAGACGCGGCGGGCCCGCGTCCTTCATCGCCGGCCATGCCGCGTTGTTACGGGGATTTCCTCGAGCACACGGGAGACACACTATGGCAATCAGTACAAACGGAAAGGGATCCACCGCCGGCAGCACGCCGCGCTGTATCGCCCTCGTTGGTCCGTTCGGCAGCGGCAAGACAAGCCTGCTTGAAGCCGTGCTGGCGCGAACGGACAAAGTGGCCCGTCAAGGAAGCGTTGCAGACGGAAATACGGTGGGTGACGCTTCGCCGGAGGCCCGCGCTCATGGGATGAGCGTCGAGGTCAATATTGCGGACGCAGAATATCTGGGGGACCGGTTCATATTTGTCGATTGTCCGGGATCGGTTGAATTCTTGAGCGAAATGGACGGAGCGCTGAGCGGAGCGGATCTGGCTGTCGTTGTCGCTGAGGACGACGAACGCAAGGTTCCAGCCTTGCAGCTTATCCTGAAAGCTCTTGAAGCCCGCGCTATTCCGCGGGTTTTGTTTTTGAACAAGATCGACAAGAGCACCCGCCGGGTACACGATGTGCTGAACGTTTTGCAGCCTGCATCTTCGGTACCGCTGGTGCTGCGGCAGATACCGATTTGGGAAGACGGTCAGGCGACCGGCTTCATCGACCTCGCGCTCGAGCGGGCGCATGTCTATCACGAAAAGGAACCGAGTACTCAGATCGATATGTCGGATGAGGACCGCACGCGTGAGCATGAGGCCCGGTTTACGATGCTTGAGCATCTTGCCGATCATGACGATGATCTGATGGAAGCGCTTCTTGAAGATATCGCGCCGGACCGCGACCAGGTGTTCGCCGATCTCGTGAACGAAATGCAGGACGGTCTGATCTGTCCGGTGTTCTTCGGCTCCGCAGAGCATGGAAACGGGGTCAGCCGCTTGTTGAAGGCCCTGCGGCACGAAACTCCGGGCGTCGACCTGTTGTCGCGGCGGGTTATGGATACCGAACAGCGCGCTGTATTGCAGGTCCTCAAGACCCTGCACACCCAGCATGGCGGCAAGCTTTCCGTTGCACGTATTCTGGACGGTCAGGTGTCGGATGGTGACAGCCTGTTCCTCAATGGCGGAGATGAGGTCAAGGTTTCAGGGCTGTTTTCGGTCTTTGGACAGACCGCCAGCAAAATAGCGACGGCAGGCAAGGGAGATCTTGTTGCGCTCGGCAGGCTTGATGACGTGAAGACTGGAGATCTGCTCAGCCTGGATCAGGGCGAACTCACAAATCTGCAGGATGCGGACAAGCGCAGTCCGGTGCTGGCAACTGCAATTGCGGCCGCGGAACGCAAGGATGAAGTCCGGCTGTCTGCTGCCCTGGCGAAGCTGATAGAGGAAGATCCTTCCCTGACCATCAGTCAGAACCAGACTACCGCGGAAACGCTTCTGGCCGGGCAGGGCGAAATGCACTTGCGCGTTGCGCAGGAGCGGCTTGCCGGAAAATACGGCCTCAACGTTGCCGCTCACACGCCGCATGTTCCCTATTCCGAAACAATCCGGACAAAGACCAAGGTGCGCGGGCGCCACAAGAAACAGTCCGGTGGCCACGGGCAGTTCGGGGACGTGGTTCTGGAAATTGCGCCGCTTCCACGCGGTGAAGGACTTCAATTCACCGATACGATCACCGGAGGTGTTGTGCCCAAGCAATACATTCCCTCCGTCAAGGATGGTGTGATGGAAGCCTTGGGCAAGGGCAACTTTGGCTTCCCGGTTGTCGATATTTCCGTCTGTCTGACGGACGGGTCCTATCACTCGGTCGACAGTTCAGATCAGGCCTTCAAGATGGCCGGCATCCTTGCGATCCGTGACGGCCTGCCGGACTGCAAGCCGGTGCTTCTGGAACCGATCCACAAAGTCGTCATCTCCTGTCCCAACGATGCGACGGCCAAGGTCAATGCCATTGTGTCGGCAAGGCGTGGGCAACTGCTCGGCTTTGATGCCAGACCGAACTGGCCAGGCTGGGACGAGGTGCAGGCCCTGATGCCGGAGGCGGAAATCGGCGATCTGATCATCGAACTCCGTTCTGCAACAGCGGGTGTTGCCAGCTACACGACCGAGTTTGATCACATGGCCGAGCTGTCGGGCAAAGCCGCGGATCAGGCCTTGCAGAAATCGGGTAAGCAGGCGGCGTGATCCGCAAATACAGGCAGAAACGTGAAGAGGGGCTTCGGCCCCTCTTTTTTGATGAAATGACTTCTTCAGCGCCTTCGCTTGTTTCGCCCGGCGTAGAAACAACAGGTCTGAGTCGCCGAGGGAGGGATCGATACTTCAGGAGCCCCCAACGAGGCTGTGCAAAACATTTTCCGATCACATGTTTCCCGCCTCCGGTCACCAGGGCGTTATTTGCCATTGAAGGCCGATTCCGGTTCTCTCTTCGGCAAACGGGAGTTTTGTGAATGAACATTATCAAGAAACGCAGTTGGGCCCTTCCAGAGCGTGAGGCAACACCGGAAAGCGTGTTTTTGAATCGCCGCCAGATCCTGGCTGGCCTCGCCGGAGGTGGTGCGTTGCTGGGAACCGGTCTGGGTATCCGTCCTGCGTTTGCGGAAGAGGATCCAAGTGCCGGCCTGTACCCGGTCAAAAGGAATGCCTCTTTTACGCTTGACCGGGATCTGACCTCCGAAGAATTCGCCTCGAAATACAACAACTTTTATGAGTTCGGTTCCCACAAGCAGATTTGGCCGGCAGCGCAAAAGCTGGAAATCCGGCCCTGGACGGTCACGCTGGACGGTCTGATCGATAATCCTCAGATCGTCGATATAGACACGCTGCTCTCCAAAATGCCTTTGGAGGAACGTCTCTACCGTCACCGCTGCGTGGAAGCTTGGTCGATGGCTGTTCCCTGGTCAGGGTTCCCGCTTGCGGAACTGGTGAAGCTGGCCGGACCGCAGACTGGCGCAAAATATCTGCGATTTGAAACATTCCTCGACCCGTCCGTTGCAAGCGGACAGAAGCAAAGCTGGTACCCTTGGCCCTATGTGGAAGGTTTGACGCTGGAAGAGGCGACAAACGAACTGGCATTCATGGCGACCGGTGTCTACGGCAAACCGTTGGCCAAGCAGTTCGGTGCGCCGATCCGGCTTGTGACTCCCTGGAAATATGGCTTCAAGTCGATCAAGTCCGTTGTTCGGATCTCATTCACAGATCAGCGCCCGGTCAGCTTCTGGGAAGAAATCCAGCCGAAGGAATATGGTTTCTGGGCCAATGTGAACCCATCCGTGCCACACCGTCGCTGGCCGCAGGCGAGTGAAAAACTGCTTGGAACGGACGAACGCCGAGATACGCTTCTTTACAACGGCTATGAAGAGCAGGTGGCCGGGATCTACAAGAACATGACCGGCGAACTTTTGTTCATGTGATTGATTGGCGCACCGATCTGGTGAGCAGGCAAAAAAAATGCCGGGTCTTAAGGACCCGGCAGTTTGAATTGATTCACTGAATACAGTGGAATCACCTTCCAGAGGGGAACAGCTGGTCAGGACATCACTGGGAGGAGGACGTGACGTCCGCTTGACCAACAGTGATGCTTATATGCAGTGCACAAGCTGCATAAACAAGAGGCAGTGGTGCAGACCTGCTATGCAATTTTTGCAATTCTGTGTCTAATTGTTGTTACATTCCACTTAAGTCATTGTTTTTTAACTGATTGATTAATGGGCATTCGGTCCGTGTGAGTGCATTTTTTGCTGAAAATAATTTAAAACCCTGTGTTTTTCGCATTCTCTCGGGCTTGATGACAGGGTAGCCAGATTGCTTTGCATTGAATGCGGTCAGGTCTTATGCCGGTCCAAGAAGCATGAATGTTTCGGATTTCTCCACGCCGTTCATCAGTCGGATTTCGGAAATGACCCTGTTCATTTCCGCCACATTCGAAACTTCGATTTCGGCGACAATGTCCCACACCCCATTGGTATTGGAAAGGGAAGCCACACCGGGAACCCGTTTGATCGCGGAAATTGCAGATTTGACGTTTCTGCCGCCGAGCTCGATCAGCATCATGGCCCGCAGCATGTTTTCCGGCAGTTCATCGCTGAGCCGGATCGTGAAACTCTTGATTGTTCCGTTGGCAATCAACCGGTCGAGACGAGTTTGCACAGTTCCTCTGGCGACCTTCAGCACTTCGGCAAGTTTGGGCAGTGAGGCGCGGCTGTTGATGCGCAATTCCGCTATGAGCCTGCGATCCAGATCGTCCATTTTGCCTCCAGGATTGACTATTTTGAGCGAGATGCTGACAAAATGGTCAGAGTATCGGAATTTTTGTCAGTTTCTCGCGTTTTTTCTAACGGAGCCATGAGCGAAAGTCACGTGAATGGCTTCAGGAGTTCGAAGGTGAAACGCATGACATCTGGAAATCATCGACCGGAAACGCAGTCTCGGAACCGAAACGAGTGGCAGCCGGCGGAACGAGTCGAGGATCTGGCGTGCAGGCTGGTGCGCATTCCAAGTGAAACCGGCACACCTGATGAAGAAGGCTTTGCGCAAAAGCTGGTCGATATCCTGATGGAGATACCATACTTCGCGGAGAACCCGTCCGATATTCGTGTTGTGCCTGGCCTTGGACATACCAAAGCGCAAAATGTGGTTGCGGTCGTCAGAGGGCAGGGGAGAAAGTCCCTTCTGCTCGCAGGGCACTATGACACGGTTTCAATCGACAATTATCACGACCTCAAGGATCTTTCCCGCGAGCCCTACGAGCTCAAGGAAGCGCTGGTCTCGGACCTTTCAGCACGCTCCTTGAATGAACAGGAAGACAAGGCTCTGCGCGACCTTGAAAGCGGAGAGTTCCTGCCCGGGCGTGGTATGCTCGATATGAAAAGTGGCCTTGCCGCCGGGATTGCGGTGCTGGAACGGTTTGCAAATCAGGAGGGCCGGCAGGGCAATCTTGTTTTGTGCTGCAGTCCGGACGAGGAGCGAGACAGCCGAGGCATGCGGGCACTGCGTGACTGGCTGCCGCAGTTGATGGACGACTTGCAGCTGGATCCGGTTGGAGCGATCAACATGGATGTCACGTCCGATCAGGGAGACGGCAGTGAGGGGCGTGCTGCTTATGCCGGAACGATCGGCAAGCTGATGCCGTTTGCCCTTGTCATCGGACAGAGTTCACACGCCAGCTATCCGTATGAAGGCGTCAGTGCGCAGCTCATTGCGGCGGAAGTCGTCAGGCGTATTGAAGCGAACGCGGAATTGTCGGATCACACACCCGAGGCGATATCACCACCGCCGATTTGTCTCGAGGCGCGGGACTTGCGTGACGTCTATGAAGTCACGACACCGGAGCGGACCTGGCTTGCCTTCAACTGGCTTTATCATTCCTGGACACCGGAAGAGTTGTTCAAGCGTTTTCGGACGGAAGTTAAGTCTGCGGCCGAAGAGGCCGTCGCACGGATTTCAGAAAACGCCCGCAGTTACGCAGAAAAGTCCGGAGGAACGGACTGGCCGGGTGCCGCGGGGGTGCGCATTCTGACGTATGCGGAAGTGAAACAGGAAGCTGCCCGGCAGATGGGGAACGAGTTTCAGTCTGTGCTTGAGGCCAAACAGTCTGAATTGCAATCTGTCGACAATCCGCTTTCCGCCAGCCGTGAACTGACCAATTGGCTCGTTGCCCAGGCACGTGTCTCCGGGCCCGTTGTGATCGTGGGCTTTGCGAGCCTTCACTATCCGGCAACACGCCTGGATCTTGAACACGCTCATGATGCCGCGCTTCACTCAGCGATAACCGAGACGCTTTCAGGTTACGAGGCAGAGCCTTCCCGCCGGGTGAAATGGCGGCCTTACTTTGAAGGGATCTCGGACATGAGTTTCTTCGGGCAACCGAGCAAGGATACCTCCAGTGTCGTTTCGGACAATACACCCCCGGCATGGCTGGTCGACCGGCCCAATGAAAATGCCTTGCGCTGTCCGATGGTGAATATCGGGCCATGGGGACGCGAGTTCCACCAACGGCTGGAGCGTGTTTACAAACCTTATGCCTTTGATGAACTGCCCCGGATTATCGCCGAAATCGGTGACAGGTTTCTGGGAAATCATGAATAGGCCAGCGAGTTGGAATTCGCGTAACCGGCGAAGGTTTACGCGCATTCCGACCGGTTGCATTTTTAAGGTGGTATTCCAACTTGATCTACGTATGATGCGCGCCGTGACCGCTCGTCACCACAAGTTGTTCTTTATTCGATCAGGAGTGCCCCGCCAGTGAACAAATAAGCTCTTGGACCAGATTTAATCACCAAGATCCTTGTTCCTTGCTGGAGGTTCCATGCAACCGATCGTTTATGATGTTGCCGTCTCGCTTGACGGATTTATTTGCGGCAATAATGAAGATGTAAGCCGTTTCCCTCATGAAGGTCCGATTGTCGACGCTTACCGAAAGCGCCTGGATAGCTATGCCGTTTGCCTGATGGGGCGCCGGACCTATGAATTCGGCTATCGCTTTGGCCTACCCGCCGGAGCAAATCCATATCCGGGAATGCTGTCCTATGTGCTCTCATCGAACCTCGAACTACCTGACGATGCCGAGGTCTCGCCAATTCGAAAGGACGCAGAAGCCGTTTTGCTCAGGTTGAAGCGAGAAGCAGCCGGGCCGATTTACCTGTGCGGCGGTGGTACGCTGGCGGCATCTTTGCTGGAGCTGAAGCTGATCGACAGATTACGGCTCAAAAGGGCTCCGATATTGCTCGGCCAGGGTGTCAGGTTGTTTGGTGCAAATGACCGTGCAATCGACTTGAGACAACTTGATATGGTCGCCTATCCGGACGGAACGGTGTTCCACGAGTTCGAAATTCTGAACGGATAATCGCCAGCGGCAGGAACTGGGTCAGTAGACCCAGTTCTCCGCATTGGTCAGCAGAAATTCCCGGAAAGCCTTGATCCGGGCGGTATTCTTCAGTTCGGAAGGGTACACGAAATAGGTATCAAACGAGGGAACCTTGTCCTCGTACTCGGTCAGCACCGGTACAAGATTGGTTGCCTTGTCGATAATGTAGTCCGGCAACATTGCGATACCGACACCGGACTGAACGGCTCTCTTGATCGCGACCAGATTGTTGGCTTTCAATACCGATCTGCGAGGAGAGGTCGGCGACCGGCCAATCGTTTCCAGCCAGTTCATCGACCGCAAATAGGCTGGCGCCTGTTCACCGAATGCGACGATGCGGTGATCGTCGATATCTTCAATGGTATTGGGGGCGCCGAACCGCTGGATGTATTCCGGCGCCGCATATACGTGGAAATGCACGGTGAACAGTTTGCGCTGAATGAGGTCCGGCTGGGTCGGTTGCCGCAGTCGGATGGCGACATCGGCTTCACGCATGCCCAGATCAAGTTCGTCGTCGTCGAATATCAGGTGCAGATCAACATCCGGATACAGATCGATGAAATTCTTGATGCGCGAGGTCAGCCAGGTGGACCCGAGGCCGACGGTTGTGGTGACCCGAAGGATACCCGACGGTTTGTCCTTGCTGTCGGTGAGGCTGGACTGAACAGCTTCCAGCTTCATCAGAACGTCGCTTGCCGTCCGGTACAGCAACTCGCCCTGCTCGGTCAGGAGCAGGCCGCGCGCGTGACGGTGAAAAAGGGGGACACCCAGATCATGCTCCAACGCGCTGACCTGCCGGCTGACTGCCGACTGGCTCATATGCAGCGTGTCACCCGCATGTGTGAAGCTGCCCGCCTGAGCAGCTGCATGAAAAATGCGTAGTTTGTCCCAATCCATGCGTGCCCCCTCCGCAGAACGTTCAAGCGGCCTTATTCGGCCGCTTGTTGAGTGGATTCTGTTTCATGTTCGGCCAGAAACTTCTCAGCTTCAAGGGCCGCCATGCAGCCCATGCCGGCTGCGGTTACGGCCTGACGGTAGATGTCGTCCGTCACGTCACCGGCAGCAAACACTCCGGGAATCGAGGTCTTGGTCGAATCCGGCGCAGTTTCCAGATAGCCATTCGACTTCAGAGCAAGCTGGTCCTTGAACAGCTCCACCGATGGCGCATGGCCAATGGCAACGAAGACGCCGTCGGTTGAAATCTCCTGAAGTTCTCCGGTGCTGGTGTTCTTCAAGCGTACGCCCGTAACCGCTTTCGGATTGCCACCCCCGAGAATTTCATCGACCTGATGATCCCAGATCACTTCGATTTTCGGGTTCTGGAACATGCGGTCCTGCAGGATCTTCTCGGCCCGCAGGCTGTCGCGACGATGAACAAGCGTCACCTTGGAAGCAAGATTGGCCAGGTACAGCGCCTCTTCGACAGCCGTATTGCCGCCGCCGACAACAACAACTTCCTTGTTTCGGTAGAAGAAGCCGTCACAGGTCGCACATGCGGAGACACCGGCGCCCATGTAATCCTGTTCAGACGGCAGGCCGAGCCAGCGCGCCTGGGCGCCTGTTGCAATTACCAGAGCGTCCGCGGTGAAGGTCGTGCCGCTATCGGCTTTCAGGCGAAACGGGCGCTGGGACAGATCAGCCTCGACGATCGTATCGTAAACCATCTTGGTGCCGACGTTTTCAGCTTGCTTCTGCATCTGTTCCATCAACCACGGCCCCATGACCGGATCGGCAAAACCCGGATAGTTTTCAACATCCGTGGTGATGGTCAGCTGGCCGCCCGGTTGAATACCGGCAACCAGCGTAGGTTCGATCATGGCACGCGCAGCATAAATGGCTGCAGTGTAACCGGCGGGACCGGAGCCGATGATCAAAAGCTTGCTGTGTTCCGTGCTCATGAAGCGCACCTTTTTCCTGTCTGCCTGTGCCAGCCGCATCATGGATGTGTGTTAGCTGGTCGAGTATCCTGTGTCTTGCTGCCGAAACGCCGAATAATCGGTCAAAATCCGTTCTGCGATTAGCGGCGTCGCATCTATCGGCTCGTAGGTAGTGGTTTTCAACGGACCTGGAAAGGGGTGAATAACACCCAAGTGCTGCAAAGTCCCCAAAAAGCGAGTGATCTTGTCGTGACCACCGCCTGGATGGAACACATGCACCGGCTTTCCGGTGACCGCGGCCTCACCGATCATGTTGGTGGAATCTGCAGTCGCCACGATTGCATCCGCCTTGGCGAGGTAGTGACCGAGTGGATTGTCACCCTTGCCGGTCCAGTAAATGTGAGAACCTGATTTCGCAAGGCCCGCAAGACCGTAAGCCAATCCAGACGGTGTCCGCCGGGAGGCCGTGATCATGAAGTGAGCGCCATCGTCCTGCGCCAATTGCCTCAGGCCGTTCAGAAGTTTGTGCTGATCTTCTTCGGTGAAAGTATGATGTCGGCTGTCCCCGCCAACCAGAACGGCGACACGTGGATGCGCCAATCGGTCTATTTCAGGAACTTTGTCCATGCGCAGTTCATTCAATCTATCTGCTGAAAACCGATGGGGCGAGGTCGGCGTGACGAGGACGTTGCGTCCTCGGAGCTTGTCATGTTCGGGAACCCAGATCAGGTCGGCCGTTCCAGGCCCGGTTCTCGGGTCCTTCAGGAAAACGGTGAAGGTTTTGCCTTTGGACAACCTCTTGATCCGTTTCAGATAAGCGGCCGCTCGCCGGCCGGAAGCGACAACCAGATCGGGGTAGGGCGGAGTAATGGGACTGCCGTCTCTCGTCTCCCATTCTCTTGGATCTGTCGGCCCATAGGGCAACCACCAGGAAAATGGAGGACGGGGCGCTATCCGGCGTGTCTCGTAGGGACACCCAAGCGCTTCGACAACACCGATACACTGCGCAAGATCGCCAGCCTTTCCGTCAGTCAGAACCCAGGCCGATGACGGAGAATCCTCCAGCTGTCTCTGCATGTCAGGAGAATTTCCCCTATCGTAATCTTTCGAAATCGTGCGCAAATTTGTTATAGTCTTGCACAAATGCGCAAAAAATCATAACTGGGCACCCGAATTCAGGTTATCGTGGGATTCTCATCCCCTGCAAGGTGTCATCACAGGTTCTGTGGCAGCTACCCACAAGTGAGCCATCTGAAAAAGCTCGAAGGAGACAGGTTTGAAAGCGCGGCTAGATGCCATTGACTGGCAGATTCTGAAGGAACTGCAAGACGACGGCCGGATGACCAATGTCGAGCTGGCTCGCAGGGTCGGCATTTCTGCTCCCCCGTGCCTGCGCCGCGTTCGGGCTCTTGAAGAAGCAGGGCTTATTCAGGGATATCGCACACTCCTGGATGAAAAGCAGCTTGGCTATGACGTGACTGCCTTTGCGATGGTGGGACTTCACAGCCAGACGGAAGCCGATCTGATTGCGTTCGAACAGACGGTCGAGAAGTGGCCTTTGGTGCGCGAGAGCTACATGCTTTCCGGTGAAGTCGATTTTCTTCTGAAATGCGTTTCACCCGATCTGCAGACATTCCAGAACTTTGTGATTCGGGAACTGACGGCGGCGCCGAATGTGGACAGCGTCCGCACGGCCCTCACCATCCGCAGGACAAAGGACGAGCCGGTCGTGCCAATCGACGGTTAGTCCGACGGGAGATTCGCTCCCACACTTCGCCGGGCGAACACTGCCGGGTTGATCGTGATGACAGCGACACCCAGCAGGACGACCAGTCCCCCGGTCAACTTGGCGAGTGTTGGCTGTTCTCCAAGAAACAGCACACCGCCCACAACCGAAAAAAACGGTAATAGCAGCAGGAATGGAGCAACCCTGCCGACGTCATGGCGTCTGATCAGCGTGTTCCAGAGGAAATAGCCCAGAGCGGTCATGACAAGGCCGAGATAAAAAACGGCTCCCCAGACAATCACATCTGCATTTCTGATTGCCTCGACCTGCCCTTCTTCGAATATCGCCGACATTACATATAGCTGGGGCGCGGCAAATACCGCGATCCATGCCGTCACCTGCATGCCTTGAATATTCTTCAGGCTACGGACCATGACCTGGCCAAGCGCCCAGGAAAATGCTCCACCAATCACCAGAAAAACAGATGTCAGGCTACCACCCATCTCGCTATGCTGGGTCATCAGAGCGACCCCGCAAAACGAGATGGCGATGCCGATCCATTTGCGCAGACCCGGTTTCTCGCTCAAAAGGAGTGCGCCGAGAAGAACGAGAAAGGGAACCTCGAGCTGGACAATCAGTGCAGCTGTTCCTGCTTCCAGTCCGATCAAACCGGTAAAGGTGAGGCTGTACTGGATGGCGGCTGCCACGATGGCAATGAAGAAAAGATAGACGAGATTGCCGCTGGGAATGCGCGTAAACCAGACCAGCACAAAGGCGGTGAGCGTGAAGCGAAGCGCCATCAGAAGGATCGGCGGGAAAAATTCGATCGCCCCTTTGGCAAAAACAATGCCCATGCCCCATACCAGCGCGACCATAATTGCCATCAGGATTTCAAGCGGGGTCATTTTACCCATGTGACGGCATCCTTATTCCCCGCAAAGACAGTCGAATCGACGGTGGCCTGAAATGGACCGGTTGCAAAGACAAATCTTCATCCGCCCGGTGATAGATGCCCTGAACCGCTGGGCAAACCAAGAAACCGAAGTCACGAAAAAATTCGCCGACCTCGCCGGTTTGTCTCCACCGGAATGGAGGAGATTATTTCCTCGGCAAACCGCTTGATTCCAGTGCCGTGACCTTGACTAGGCGCTGTTTGAAGAAATGCCGGCAGACGCTGTTTTCCTGACTTCAGACCACATTGCCGAAAGGACGTCCGGCTCACTTGGCTGCTGACTGACGCTCTTTCATGCTCTCAACTTTCCTGTTCAGCCTTCTGACTGTCGAAATGTCCCTGAGCGCCGTTGCGACCAGAGTGAAAGCGACGCTGAGCAAGGCACAGGTTGTCAGGATGGCAATCGGAAGCAGTTGATCGTAATGGAAGGTGTCGAGCATCTGGTCGACGGGTTCGTAGCCTGAATAGAGGCGCCCGCGTATCGTCTCGCGGTAAGCGCCGATCTGCGCGGTGCCGTGCTTGAAGTAGCGCAGGCCCAGAACGAGAATGACCACGGCAGCAGCAAGTGCAACCAGATAACCGAACATGCGCAGTGCAAAGGCAAACGCGCTTTCGTGGCGTTGCTTGATGATGCGCTTGAAGATCAGGCGCTCTCGCTCATCAAGTTTGGAATAGACAATCCAACGATAGATCCAGAGCGGGATCGACGCCGCCAGCAGCCACATTCCAATTGCATGAAAGACCATTGTTTGCCCTCCGACACTTGCCGGTTGCTACCTTAACGTTAGACCGGCAGGCGTCAAAGGAAAAAGCGTGTCTTTATAGCGGTTTGGAGGTTGAGGAGATCAAACGAACTGTACTTCGACGATCTCATAGGAGCGGGCGCCGCCCGGCGCGGCAACCTCTACGCTGTCACCGACGGACTTGCCGATAAGCGCACGAGCGATCGGAGACGAGATCGAAACCTTGTTCTGCTTCACGTCGGACTCGACATCGCCGACAATCATGTAGCGCTTTTCTTCTTCGGTATCCTCATCGATGAGGGACACGGTTGCGCCGAACTTGACCATTTCGCCGGACAATTTGGTGACGTCGATCACTTCGGCCCGCGAAAGCTTGTCTTCCAGTTCCGAGATACGGCCTTCATTCAGGCTCTGGGCTTCCTTGGCGGCGTGGTATTCGGCATTTTCCGACAAGTCGCCATGAGCACGTGCTTCGGCAATCGCATCGACGATGCGCGGACGCTCAACCGTGGTACGCTCCTTCAGCTCATCCTGAAGCATTTTGTAACCGGCAGAGGTCATCGGAACTTTTTCCATGGGTCTCAGACCTTCAGCTTATTGGGTCCCCCTTCTTGAGGACCGCGCTTTTGCAAAAACAAACCAAGCCGGGAAAGGCGCACTTTCCCGGCCGGGCAACGTGTATAATAGCCTCAGCCGAAGTAAGATTGTAAAGGCCTTACTTCAAGGCTCCCCGCTTTATGGGCAGCAATGCCTTTGGCTGCTGCAACGGAACCGGCAAGGGTCGTGTAATACGGCACCTTGTTCAGAAGGGCTGCCCGGCGCATGGACCGGCTGTCGGCGATCGCCTGCGCACCCTCGGTTGTATTGAAGACGAGCTGAACCTCACCGTTCTTCACAGCATCAACGATATGCGGACGGCCTTCAAGCACCTTGTTCACTTTCTTCGCGGCGATGCCGTTTTCCTCAAGGAACTTCTGGGTGCCTGCCGTCGCGATGACGTTGAAGCCGGCTTCCTCGAGCTTGCGAACCGCGTCGATCACGCCTTCCTTGTCCTGATCGCGCATGGAGACGAACACCGTGCCGCTTTCAGGAACACCGGTGCCGCAGCCGATCTGTGACTTGGCGAAAGCGGTACCGAATCTCGTGTCGAGACCCATGACCTCGCCGGTGGAGCGCATTTCCGGGCCGAGGATCGTGTCGACGCCCGGGAAACGTGCGAACGGGAACACGGCCTCCTTGACCGCGATATGGTTCAGGTTCTTCTCTGTAAGTCCGAAGGAGGCGAGGCTTTCACCGGCCATGACGCGGCTGGCAATCTTTGCGATGGGCTCTCCAACGGTCTTTGCAACGAACGGCACGGTTCGCGATGCGCGCGGATTCACTTCCAGAACGTAGATCTCGCCATCCTTGATCGCGTATTGCACGTTCATCAGACCACCGACTTCCAGTGCGAGCGCAAGAGCAGTCGTCTGACGTTTCAGCTCTTTCAGCAGGTCCTCCTGCAGGGAGAACGGAGGCAGCGAGCAGGCACTGTCACCGGAGTGGATGCCGGCTTCCTCGATGTGCTCCATGATGCCGCAGACAAAGACGTCCTTGCCATCGCAAAGTGCATCGACATCCACCTCGATCGCTCCTTCAAGGTAGCGGTCGAAGAGCAGGGGATTGGTGCCGAGGACCGTGTTGATCTGGCCGGTCTTGTCGTTCGGGTATTTGGCCCGGACTTCAGCTGGAACCAGCTCCGGCAGAGTTCCAAGAAGATAGGAATTCAGTGCTTCCTCATCGCGGATGATCTGCATGGCACGACCACCCAGAACATAAGACGGGCGAACCACCAGAGGCAGACCGAGCTGACCGGCAATCAGGCGTCCCTGCTCGACAGAATAGGCGATGCCGTTCTCAGGCTGTTTCAGATCAAGTTTGATCAGCAGCTTCTGGAAACGGTCCCGATCTTCAGCGAGATCGATCATGTCCGGAGAGGTGCCCAGGATCGGCACATCGGCTTTCACCAAGGCCTGAGCCAGTTTCAGCGGGGTCTGGCCACCAAACTGAACGATGACGCCGTGCAGCGTGCCGTTTTCTCTTTCCTTGCGGATGATTTCCAGCACGTCTTCCGCCGTCAACGGCTCGAAATACAGCCTGTCGGAAGTGTCGTAGTCGGTTGACACCGTTTCAGGGTTACAGTTGACCATGATGGTCTCATAGCCTGCATCATCCAACGCGAAAGCGGCGTGACAGCAGCAATAGTCGAACTCGATCCCCTGACCGATTCTGTTCGGGCCGCCGCCCAGAATGACGACCTTCTTCTTGTCGGACGGATTGGCCTCGCAGGCCGGAGTGCCCATGAACGGCGCCTCGTAGGTCGAGTACATGTAAGCAGTCGGTGAGGCGAATTCGGCGGCGCAAGTGTCGATGCGTTTGTAAACCGGATGGACGTCCAGCTCGTTCCGCAGTTTCACCACGTCGTCGGCCTCTACGCCTGCAAGGCTTGCAAGACGTGCATCGGAGAAGCCCATGGATTTCAGTTTGCGCAGGTTGGACGCATCCGCAGGCAGGCCGATGTTCCTGACTTTTGCTTCCATGGCCAGGATGTCGGCGATCTGTTCCAGGAACCAGGTGTTGATGCCGCTGGCACTGTGGATTTCCTCGATGGTCATGCCAAGGCGCATGGCCTGGGCGACATTGAGCAGACGGGTCGGTGTCGCTGTCGAAACAGCTGCCCGCAAGGCGTTCTTGTCGTCCCCCTGATCCAGGCCCGGAATTTCGGTTTCATCGAAACCGTTCAGCCCGGTTTCCAGGCCACGCAATGCCTTCTGCAGGCTCTCGTTGAAGGTCCGGCCAATGGCCATCACTTCACCGACCGATTTCATGGCGGTGGTCAGATTTGATTCAGAACCCGGGAACTTCTCGAAGGCAAAGCGCGGGATCTTGGTGACGACGTAGTCGATGGTCGGCTCGAAGGAAGCGGGTGTCGCACCGCCGGTAATGTCGTTTTCAAGTTCATCGAGCGTGTATCCGACGGCTAGCTTGGCTGCGATCTTGGCGATCGGGAAGCCGGTCGCTTTCGAGGCAAGGGCAGACGAGCGGGACACACGCGGGTTCATCTCGATGACGACCAGACGCCCGTTGTCCGGATTGACCGCAAACTGAACGTTGGAGCCCCCCGTCTCGACACCGATTTCACGCAGCACCGCAATCGAGGCGTCACGCATGATCTGGTATTCTTTGTCGGTTAGCGTGAGAGCCGGTGCAACGGTGATGGAATCGCCCGTATGGACGCCCATCGGATCGACATTCTCGATGGAGCAGATGATGATGCAATTGTCCGCCTTGTCGCGGACGACTTCCATTTCATACTCCTTCCAGCCGAGAAGGCTTTCGTCGATCAGTACCTGACCGACAGGCGACGCGTCGATGCCGGAGCGGACGATGGTCTCGTATTCCTCGCGGTTATAGGCAACACCGCCTCCGGTGCCGCCAAGCGTAAAGGCGGGGCGAATGATCGCCGGCAGTCCGATTTCGTCGAGTGCGCGCATGGCTTCCAGAAAACCAGCGTTGCGGTCATATCCGGTGATCTTGCCGTCTTCTCCGCGTATGGCCGGTGAGGAGGCGATGGCAGCGCGTGGGTTTTCCAGACCGATTGTATCCATGGCGGCGCGGAACTTTTCGCGGTCCTCCGCCTTCTCGATAACATCGCCGCGCGCACCGATCATTTCGACGCCGTATTCTTCGAGGACGCCCATCTGTTCCAGATCGAGCGCGCAGTTCAACGCCGTCTGGCCGCCCATCGTCGGCAGCAATGCGTCCGGACGTTCCTTCTCGATGATCTTGGCAACGAGTTCAGGTGTGATCGGCTCGATGTAGGTGGCGTCTGCGAGGTCCGGGTCGGTCATGATCGTCGCCGGGTTCGAGTTCACCAGAATGATGCGGTATCCCTCTTCGCGCAGCGCCTTGCAGGCCTGAGTGCCCGAGTAATCGAATTCGCAGGCCTGACCGATAACGATCGGGCCGGCACCAATGATCAGGATGGAAGAGATATCTGTGCGTTTGGGCATCTCGGCTCGCAGCTCGCAGCGGCCAATCCGTATTAGCGGGCTCCGCTACTCGGTCTGGCACGATCTAAGTGTGAATGACAATGTTGGCTGAGCGCGTCTTATAGGGAAAAGCGCAGCGCTAGGAAACCCCGGGAAAGCGAGAAGACGACGTTTTCCGACCCGGAATGATAAGATTATTCGGTGTCCGCGGCCTCGGCGGGCAATGGTGTCGTGGTCTGGCCGTCGAAATCGCCAATTCCTTCGGACAGTGCGTAGCACGCCAATCGAATGGATTTCGGGATTTCAACCGGTCGGCCGTCGCGGTTTCCTTTTTCATAGTACTGGATCATGCGTTTTTTCAGACCCAACCGGTCAGCCGCATCCTTTTGCTTCAACCCAAGCGTCCTCCGCCATATGCGGAACTGTTGCGGTGTCATCCCGGGAACAGAGGTTTTTGATTTTGATTCGGCCATATTTCTTTTATTCCGGAGTACCTTGGTTCGGTTCTGCCACGGTCGGCCGTGCACATGCCGACTTCCTGACAGAAATAACCTCCATGATAACTTGTCAATCAAGAAGTGCACAATGTGCTACTTTTTGTGCCAGGCGTGCAGACTTACGAAAAGAGAAAGCGTGCCCTCATCTGATTCTTGCGCCCAAAATGCTTCTGCGCACCGTATTTGTTCGAGGGTTCCGATCCGAAAAATTTCAGACTTTCAAGATGCTCGTTTAAGGTGTATGTCGGCGGTGTGAGGTATCGTCGTATGGTTCCCCTTCGTGAAGGGGGAACTCGATGTGTCTAAGTGCTATCTAGACATTTTTGGAGCCCTGTTATAACTGT
Source organism: Roseibium sp. SCP14 (assembly GCF_040329475.1). Lineage (NCBI taxonomy): Bacteria > Pseudomonadati > Pseudomonadota > Alphaproteobacteria > Hyphomicrobiales > Stappiaceae > Roseibium > Roseibium sp. SCP14. Next base: position 121,194 of record NZ_JBDZYH010000002.1, on the reverse strand, counting down.
CAGTGTTAAGTTTTGGAAAATTAAGCGTTTTCCGAATTTCTCCTGCCGCAGGGTCACTAAAATTCATTGGGGATATCCTGAGCGCGGGAAAGAATATTTATTAGGTTCTCATTATCGATAATTAATATTTATACCCACTTTGGAACGCGACATTCTGTCTTATTATTCCTAGTTGTGTGCTCAATCTGCCAAAAATTTAGTTTTAGTTTTCCGTGCACTGATGCTTCTGCGGAAAATAAGCAATAAATCCAATTTTATCGTAGATTTTAACTGTCGATCCAGTGTAATAGTCTACCCGCTTAGTCTCAATTAAGTTTGGCGTTGGGGGCTTCCAGGGCTTTGAGCGAATTGCTTCGTGCCAATTGGAGGTGCAATTGCGATGCTAGTGGGACCTGAAGACCTGTTGTGGGGCAGGAATTCGGGAGTGTTGCATTGCCTGGCTGGACTGGGAACAAAAAGACAAGATCGGGCTTTAAACTATGAACAACGTAGCTACCAACATGGTTGTGATTCCGGACATCGCAGGTCCGGGACAGGAAGTGGTGCTGGACGACCGCGCACTGCCAATTTCGGAAATGTCCGAGCAATTCGATGTAACCCTGCGGACATTACGGTTTTACGAAGAAAAAGGGCTTCTTAATCCCGTTCGCAAGGGGGCACGTCGTTTTTACGGTGCCCGGGACATCTCCCGGATGCGTGTCATTCTGCAGGCAAAGAAGATTGGTCTGACCCTGGCGGAGATCCGCCGTGTCATCAAGTTGGTGGAAAGCAACACCAACCGGACTGATCAGTTCAAAGAACTCCAGGAAATCTGCAAAGGGCAGCAGGAAATTCTCGTTGAACAAAAACAGATGCTGGATGAACAGATCGCGGAAGTCGATATGATCCTTACCAGCTTCGATGAACTGCTTGCCTAATCAGCTCTCGGTTCTGAAAAAACCCCCGGTGCAATAGCACCGGGGTTTTTTGTTTCTGGCGGAATTGCCGTTGAGGCGGTTCCGAACTGCATGCCTTCACTGCCGCCAGGGGCGCAGCACGATCTTGAAGGGCGTGCCGCCATCCTTCCCGGTTAATTGCACAAAGTGGGGCAGCCCGCTTCCGACAGTTCGCATCCAGACCTCTACGGTTTCCCCCTCCGCTTCAAGACTGTATCGGTGCGCAGAGATCTTCTGGTTTCCAAGCGTGACTGTATCAGCGCTTTTGAAACTTACCTTTCCGCCGAAGGCTGTCATTGCCTGAATGTCAAATACCTTCAAGGTGGCCGGAAGGCGGAAATCGTGCCGCATCAGGGGGAGCCCATGAGGCGGTATAGAAGCTGGCCTTTGTAAAACGATCGTTGCGAGGGGTGTTTTTGTCATCAGCCAATATCACGCTGCCAACCGCCATGACATCGCCAGCCCCGGGTACCTGGTAGGATCAGCACCTCGGGCAAGAGCAAAGACCTCGTCCATTCCCTTTCGTTTTCATCTGGGCGCGGGAGGCAAGATATTCGCTGCCCGAAAGAGCGATTTTGCTCCAGTAAATCTTGTCGTTCTCACGTGTCTTGCTGCTTTCCGTTTCCTGGAGGCCACTTTTCGAGTGAACTTCCTCTGTCCGGCTTTCAACCCTCATTCTGCTCCAGAGGCCCTGTGTGTCGATTTGCGGGTGCTGAGCAATCTTGTAACCGCCGTCAGATAGAAGCGAGGTGATCAGAGCGATCTCTCCGATCTTCTTGTCTGAAACAAGAAGATCATAGGTGCGAGCGCTTTGAGCCTTTGTTGAGACAGTAGAAAAAGTGATGACGAGCCAGGCAACGGCGGTTGCAGTGAACGCATTTGAGAAAAGGTTTTATGAAGTTCCGGGAATTTGAATAAGACAAAAATGGTTGCAGCCTGGGCCATCCATCTTCATTTGAAGATCCGGCTGCACTGTCGTCAGAAACAGGGTGCGGGAGGGGGCAGCAGGCGCTTGCATTGCATATGTATCGAACGATCGAACGTTCAATACCTGACGGGCAGCTTATTCGAACGCCAGTGTCAAGCTGTCAGTAGCGGGTGATCATGTGGTGCCGGGGCGCAGTCAGGATTGAAAGCTAATTTCCTGGAACCTGACCACTTTGTCTTTGCGAACCGAGCTCACCAGGAAGGTGGGTTGGCGGGCATCGTTGGGAATTTGCCGGTAAAGCAGGTCCACCAGGCTGGAGAAAAACGGGCGAGAAGAGAGGTTTCGCCCTGAAAGTGGAATATGGGCGCCCTCAGGATTGGTGCACAAAATCAAACCGCCTGGCGGCGATGACGCCAGGCGGTTCAATTGTTCTTCTGATTGTGCCTGAACGGAAAACGGCGCTTCCACGTGAGCGTCCGTTTCCGAAAAGGATTCAGTTAGCCGGCAGCTTCCATCAGGTCGGTGAACCGCTTGAACAGGTAGTTGCTGTCGCGCGGGCCGGGAGATGCTTCCGGGTGGTACTGAACGGAAAAGACCGGTTTGTCTTTCATCGCCAGACCGCAATTGGAGCCGTCAAAGAGCGAGACATGGGTCTGATCGACATTTTCCGGAAGGCTGTCGGCGTCAACGGCAAAGCCGTGGTTCATCGAGGTGATTTCGACCTTGCCGGTTGTGTGGTCGAAAACCGGATGGTTGGCGCCGTGATGGCCCTGGTGCATCTTCACGGTTTTTCCGCCAAGAGCCAGCGCCAGCATCTGGTGACCCAGGCAGATGCCGAAAGTGGGAACGCCCTTCTCGACCACGTTCTGGATCATCTCAACCGAGTAGGTGCCGGTTGCGGCCGGATCGCCAGGGCCGTTGGAGAGGAACACACCGTCCGGGTTGTGTGCAAGCACCTCTTCTGACGTCGCGGTGGCGGGCAATACCGTGACATCGCATCCTGCATCGGCCAGCAGGCGCAGGATGTTGCGCTTGATGCCGAAATCGATGGCAACGACCTTGAACCTGCCGTCCGTTGCTTCGCCAAAACCTTCGTCCCATTTCCATGTTGTCTGGGACCAGGGATGGGACTGGGTGGTCGAGGCACCCTTGGCGAGGTCCATTCCGACCAGCCCCGGCCAGTTGGCTGCAGCGGTTTTCAGCGCCTCCAGGTCGAAGTTGCCGTCCGGTGCATGGGCGATCACGCCGTTGGGGACACCTTTCTCGCGGATCAGGGCGGTCAGCGCGCGGGTATCCACGCCGCTGATGCCGATCAGGTTACGGCTCTTGAGCCACGCGTCGAGGTGTTTTGCTGCCCGGTAATTGGATGGGTCGGTGATTTCTGCTGCCAGAACCACGCCGCGAATTCCGCTTTCGGCAGCCATGTTGACGGTTTCGATGTCTTCGTCATTGGTGCCGACATTGCCGATATGTGGAAATGTGAACGTGATGATCTGGCCGGAATAGGACGGGTCCGTCAGGATTTCCTGATACCCGGTCATTGCCGTGTTAAAACAAATTTCACCAACGGCTTGTCCCGTGGCACCAAGGCCGTATCCTTCGATAACGCTGCCATCGGAGAGCACAAGGAGGGCGGTCGCCGGGGTCTCAGACCATGCGTCTGCAGTCGTCATGTCTTGTTTCCAGAGTTTGTTGGTGACATCATGCACTGCAGGAAAGGCGTCCGAGGCAGGCAGAAGCGCCTGCAGTTGGCCGTCTGCATTAAGCGCGGGACTCTATGGGAAGCGGCTAGGATCGTCAACATTGATCCTTTGAAAAAAGATCTATAAATTTCAATAGCTTGGCTGAGCAAGGTGGAAAGGGCGCCAACGCGTCGCGGGCTCGGCACGGCAGGGGTGGGGTAAACCATGCGCGATGACATGCGCGAAAGAATCAACACTGCATTGAAATTGGCGCAGGATGCGAGTGACAAACGCAGATGCGCGACGCTGCGCCTTGTGCAAACCGCGGTGAAAGATCGCGAGACTGCTGCTCGTGAACACGGCAAGGATGGCGTGGACGAGAATGAAGTTATTGATATTCTTCGGAAAATGATCCGTCAGCGCGAAACGTCGGCGGAAGAATTCGAAACCAGCGGCCAGCTGGATCTGGCAGAACAGGAACGTGCTGAACAGGAAATCATACGCGAGTTCCTGCCGGTTCAGCTCAGCGATGAGGAAACCCGTGCCCTTTGCGAGGCAACCGTGAAGGAAATCGACGCTCAAGGCCTGCGGGACATTGGCAGATGCATGAGCGAGCTCAAGAGCCGGTATTCCGGGCAAATGGATTTTGTTCAAGCGTCGTGTTTCGTCAAAGACATGTTGCGTGCCGATGCGAATGGCAACAGTCAGTCCAAGAATGGAGCTGAGGACACCTCGCAGACCTGAAGCGCTTCTCCCGGAAAGGTGGCGAGAGGCAAGAACGTAAATCACATAAACTATCAACAGGTCTTCCACGCCACGTCTTGAGCCGCGGTTGGTACTGGCGCGCCATGCCGAGACCTTCTATTTTGACAGATCTGACTGACCGGCCGATGGTGTCCGTCAGGCTTTGCATGCTTTCACTAGGGACCGTCCGTACTCAATGCGTTTTGAACCGCGCCTTCTCGATGAAATTCGCGCCCGGCTTACCTTGTCGGATGTCGTGGGGCGCCGCGTTACCTGGGACAGGCGCAAGACCCAGCCAGGTAAAGGAGATTATTGGGCCTGTTGCCCGTTTCATCAGGAGAAGAGCCCAAGTTTCCACGTTGATGACCGGCGCAACCGTTACAAGTGCTTCGGGTGCGGTGCATCCGGAGACCATTTTACCTTCCTGTGCGAAACGGAAGGTCTGAGTTTTCCGGAATCTGTCGAACGGCTGGCCGAGCAGGCCGGCGTTGCCCTGCCAGCGCCTGATCCGCAGGCTGCGCGACGTGAAAAGAAACGCGCGGGTCTTGCCGATATCTGCGAGATGGCGGCGCAATTCTTTCAATCCGAATTTGCCGGTCCGCGAGGCGAGGGTGCGCGTTCCTATGCCCTGAAGCGCGGCCTTTCTGCTGAGACGCTTGCCGAGTTTCGTTTTGGATTTGCACCGGACAGCCGGGATGCTTTGAAGAATTTTCTGGCTGCGAGAGACATTCCCGAAGCTGCGATGGTTGAGGCTGGCCTGATTATCCGTCCCGATGATGGCCGGCCGGGCTACGATCGGTTTCGCGGTCGATTGATGATCCCGATCCAGGACGACCGGGGCCGCGTGGTTGCTTTCGGCGGGCGAACACTGTTGCCGGATGGTCAGCCTAAATATCTCAACTCGCCCGAAACCCCGCTGTTTCACAAGGGGGTCATGCTCTTTAACACCCACCGGGCGCGCGAACCGGCTTTCAAGAGCGGAGAGGCTGTCGTTGTTGAAGGCTACCTGGATGCGATTGCGCTCTGGCAGGCCGGTATTCACCATGTGGTTGCCTCTCTTGGAACAGCTTTCACCGAGGATCAGGTGGTCCGTCTCTGGAAATTCGCGCCTGAACCGGTGATTTGTTTCGATGGCGACGCGGCCGGCGTATCCGCTGCTCACCGGGCAATCGACCGGATCTTTCCGGTGCTGAAGAGCGGATATTCCTTCCAGTTCTGCTTTCTTCCCGACGGGATGGACCCGGATGATCTGGTCAAGCAGCGCGGGCTGGATGGATTTCATGGTGAGGTCGGCAAGGCGCAGGCACTGTTCGATGCGGTCTGGGAGCGGGAGATTTCCGTTTCCCGCCTCGATACGCCGGAACGCAAAGCGGCGTTGGAAAAACGTTTTGACGACCTGATCGGCACGATCCGGGACGAGCGTGTGCGCCGCCGCTATCAGCTCGACCTGAAGTTCAAACTGTCCAATCTGTTCTTCGAGCAGGCTCGACAGAACAGACGAGACGGCAAGAAAACCGCGCCAAACGCAGATGGTCTCGGCAAGGCACGGGAAAGAGTGGCGGCAAGTGACGACTTCGGCACCGAGCGTCTGGTCCTTGGCTTGTGCATGCGATACCCGCATCTGCTCGACCGGAATTTCGAGCGCTTTTCGGGAATGCCGTTTGTCAATCAGCTACACCTGCAGTTACGGGATATCCTGTGCCGGATCGTGGACGACTTGGAGGCGACACCGATTGCCGATCTGACCTGTGCGTTCGATGAACCACTACGTGACATCATGTATGAAATGATGTTGGAAACGATTGGCATGCAGGAGCAGAAGAAGGCTGAGTTTTCGGCATTGAATCATCGCTTCCCACTTCTGAAGTCCAATCCGCCGGAAGACTTTATCGAGGCTGCGTACCTGCATTTTCTGGATGTCCTGGAATTGAATGCGCTTGAAGACGAATTGAATTCGGAGCTTGCCAGTGCGGATGAGCAGCTTGACGAACATTCCTGGATGCGAATTCAGGCGCTTTCGCAAGACCTGAACAGGCGCCGCGAGGAGTGCGCGCGCGATGAGTCCGATCTGGCCGAACGAGCCAAAAAAATCAGAACGGCACCACCGGCAGCTGCTGCCGCGCAGTAATGGCGGGCGAGCATTGCACAATTGAGGTTCAGTCAAAGACCTGACATGTCAGTTGCCGGCGGGAGGAAGGTGCCGAATTTTCAGCACTTAGCCCTGATTTTCCGGTCAGGATCATTAAAAAGTGCATTTTCCAATTGACCGATGACGAATCACACTTGCGAATCGCGCTGGCCGAGCTAAATAGAAGTTTTGCAGCCCTCAAGAGTCGCAGCTTAAAGCCTGCTAGCGGCAAATAGTCTGAAAAACGCTGCAACCCGTTAGAATACCTCTCCGGCATTCGTCACTTCGAATGCCAATAATAAAGGCCGTGTGCTGCGTCGATGCTGAATTTTGTCACAGTCGATAAGTGTACGGTTAATTGGGACTTAAGGGACACGGCTTACAAACCTATCCACAGTGATTCTTTCAGACGCCGCCGCATCTCATGCTGGCGCGCTGAGGGCGAATTGGGTTGAAGCTAAACAAAGGGCGCGGCGTGGCTGGACCGGCCACGAACTGGAGCACGATATGGTAGCCAAAGCGACACAAGCAGACGACACACAGGAAGCAAGCGCGGACGGTCCGGATGGTCCGCTGCTGGACCTGTCGGATGCTGCTGTCAAAAAGATGATCAAAGCCGCGAAAAAACGCGGCTATGTCACCTATGACGAACTGAACGAAGTTCTGCCCTCCGAGCAGGTTTCTTCTGAAAAGATTGAAGACACCATGTCGATGCTTTCCGACATGGGCATCAACGTGATCGATTCCGACGAGGCGGATGACGGGCCGGAAGAAGTCGACGGCGGTGAGTTGGTTGCGGCCACGACCACCGCGGTCGCAAAAACCGGCACCACCAAGGAGCCGGCCGACCGTACGGACGATCCCGTGCGCATGTATCTGCGCGAAATGGGTTCGGTCGAGCTTCTTTCCCGCGAGGGCGAGATTGCGATCGCCAAGCGTATCGAGGCTGGCCGCGAAGCGATGATCGCAGGTCTTTGCGAAAGCCCGCTGACCTTCCAGGCCATCATCATCTGGCGTGACGAACTCAACGAAGCCCAGGTTCTGCTGCGTGACATCATCGATCTGGAAGCGACCTATGCCGGACCGGACGCCAAGGCCGGGCCTGCCGTTGCCAATGACGACGTTGCACCGGGTGAGGAGGAAGAGGAAGAAGCTTCCGACGAGAATTCCGAAGACGGTGAGAACGGCGACAGCGACGACGATGACGAGTTCGAAGCCAATGTCTCGCTTTCTGCCATGGAAGCAGAGCTGAAGCCGGGCGTTCTGGAAACCTTCGACAACATTGCCGACAACTACAAGAAGCTGCGTCGTCTGCAGGATCAGCTGGTGGAAAACAAGCTGGCCAACAAGACCCTGTCTCCGAGCCAGGAGCGCCGCTACAAGAAGCTGAAGGAAGACATCGTCGTCGACGTGAAGAGCCTTTCGCTCAACCAGAACCGTATCGACGCGCTGGTTGCTCAGCTTTATGACATCAACAAGCGTCTGATGGGCTATGAAGGCCGCCTTCTGCGCCTTGCAGACAGCTACAACGTCGACCGCTCCGACTTCCTGAAGCAGTATCAGGGCGCGGAACTCGACCCGAACTGGCTGCGCAAGGTGGCAAATCTCTCCACCCGCGGCTGGAAGAACTTCATCGCCAAGGAAAAAGAGACCGTTCGTGAACTGCGTCAGGAGATCCAGACGCTGGCAACCGAGACCGGCCTCGAAATCACCGAATTCCGCCGCATTGTGGCAATGGTGCAGAAAGGCGAACGCGAAGCACGCATCGCCAAGAAGGAAATGGTCGAGGCAAACCTGCGCCTCGTGATCTCCATTGCCAAGAAGTACACCAACCGCGGTCTGCAGTTCCTGGACCTCATCCAGGAAGGCAACATCGGCCTGATGAAGGCGGTGGACAAATTCGAATACCGGCGCGGTTACAAGTTCTCCACCTACGCGACATGGTGGATCCGGCAGGCAATCACCCGCTCGATTGCCGACCAGGCCCGTACCATCCGTATCCCGGTGCACATGATCGAGACGATCAACAAGATCGTCCGGACCTCGCGCCAGATGCTGCATGAAATCGGCCGCGAGCCGACACCGGAGGAACTGGCGGAAAAGCTGCAGATGCCGCTTGAGAAGGTCCGCAAGGTTCTCAAGATCGCCAAGGAGCCGATCTCCCTTGAAACACCGATCGGCGACGAGGAAGATTCGCATCTGGGCGACTTCATCGAAGACAAGAACGCCGTTCTTCCGATCGATGCGGCCATTCAGTCGAACCTGCGTGAAACCACCACGCGCGTTTTGGCGTCGCTCACGCCGCGTGAAGAACGCGTTCTCAGAATGCGTTTCGGTATCGGCATGAACACCGACCACACGCTGGAAGAGGTCGGTCAACAGTTCTCGGTGACCCGCGAGCGTATCCGTCAGATCGAGGCCAAGGCGCTGAGGAAGCTGAAGCACCCGAGCCGCTCACGCAAGCTGCGGTCCTTCCTGGACAGCTGATTTGCTGTCCAGCTTCTTGAGTTCGTGAAAGAAAAACCCGGCGGTATTGCCGGGTTTTTTGTTGATACGTTTTGATCGTCTTTTTCTTTCCAGGGACATTCTTTTGGCCATAATCGCTGACATGGAAAGGCCGATGGAAGAGGCGCAACCAGAAGATCGGCGGTTTTTTGCCTGGGGTTTGGCGATTTCGCTGGCCCTTCACGCAATTGCCGGTTTGGTTCTGATGGACGGAATTTCCGGTTACGAGCCGTTGCCACAGCAAACACCCATCGAGGTGGAGCTCGTGCCTTTACCAGTTCCTGAGCCGGAAGCCGAACAGCTGGAAGAAGAGACGGAACTGGCCGAACTCCCCGAGCCCGAAGAACCGGATCAGGAAGAACCCGAGCAGGCCGAAGAGCCGCCTGCGCCTGAACCTGAACCCGAAGCCCAGGAATTGCCTCCGGCTGAGGAGCAAGCCCGGGAAGTGACCGTTCTGCAGCCGGTGGAGCAATTCGGAGAGGAAGACCAGGAAGGCCGGAACGGTGAGGAGCCGGAGCCCGAGGATGAACTTCAGGCCGAAGCCCCAAGTGAAACCGAAGACGCTCAGGAAACCGAACCGGCCTCTGAAGAAGAGCCTGCCGAAGACCTGCAAGAGGGTGAAAACACGTCGGAGCCTGTTGAAGAGACCGAGGTTGCCGAAAATTCTGTTCCAGAGCCAGAGCCAGAGCCAGAGCCAGAGCCAGAGCCAGAGCCAGAGCTGGAAGCAGAAGCTGAAGAGGAAGACCAGTTGGCGGATGATCCGGGATTGGAGCCGGGACGGAGTGGTGACCCGGTCCCCAGTCCCAAGCCGGAAATCCTAGTTGCCGAAGCTGGCGAGGACGCAATTTCCGCGGACCAACCGGAAGAAGTGATTTCGGAAGAAACATCTGAAGAAAACACTGAACCGGAAGAAGACTTCGGAACGGTTGGGCAAATCGTCACGACCGAGACACCGTCAAGAAAACCGGAGCGCCGCGTGGCAGCAGTTTCAAATCAGACAACCCAGCGGTCCACGCCACAGAGACGAGACCTTTTGCCTGCAAGAGAGTTTTATTCACGCGATATCCTGGATGACTCCCGTGCACAGACCGCAATGCGAGGTATGTCACCGGGTGAACGGTTGAACCTGCTGTGCATGACGGAACTGCGGGCTCAGCTGACCGTTGCAAGTCCTGCTCCTCCGGAGCTTCTGCCGTCCTTCAGGCCGCAACCAGGCAGGGTCCTGGAGCCGCGCCGGGCAGCTTTTCGCAGTCTCGGGCGGTGGTTTAACGTTGCTTTCCGCTGTGAAGTGGACAGCGGCGTGACACGTGTCGAAAAGTTCGCTTTCAAAATCGGCGCCCCTGTCCCTCAGTCCGAGTGGCTGGAACGAGGGCTGACAGGGTTTTGAGCGATTTTTTGATAAGACTGAATTACCTATCGCATTGAAGTCTATGATTTCAGGCAACGTTGGGTAATGCTTTTTATTTCAAGGTCTTCACGAAACGCTGTTGTAGGAAGCTGGTGAAACTGTTGAGAGCCGGGACAGACTGGCGTCAGTTGGCGAAACGAACCTGATTGCTTCAAGTCAGGTCATAAACCGGAACGGTCCCAATCGGTCCCACCATAAGCGTTCTTTGGGATTCGATCGGGAACGGGTCGAACGCAGGATAAGACCCCTGGTCGGTGGGCACTGCCTTTGCCAGTTTGCTTGTGCCGTCAGCCTCCAGAAAATACCCGATCCTGAAATAGGCATTCATGTTCAGAATGCCGCTTGCGGGCGGAATTTCATCCCGGTCCGAATAAGGTGTCCAAGGATAGATGGGCTGAACCTGTCTGACTGTCTTGTCGATGGTTTGACCAGGTTTTATTGCCGTGACAAAGGGTATGTTGAAGGTTTCGGTGAGCGTATCTTCGGGAACTTCCATGATCTGGCGGCTCAAGACAAGCTGGCCCTGTTCGACGGTGGCGTAACAGGCATCGACCAGCGGATAGACCGACCCGTCAAACTCGTCATGAAGGACATCGAACAGATAGACAAGCCGATCCGTCTTGTTGGTCACCTGATACGCCAGAAGGAGGAACTGTCCATCCTGGCGGAGTTGGGCCGTCAAAGTGATGTCATTGTTTTGATTGGTGAACGATGACATTGCTGCCGCCTTCTTCTGGAAATTGCTGGTAAGGCTGACAACCATTAGGCCAAGCAGGACCTTACGCCGGTCAATAATAGGGCCGTTGTGGCTGTTTGGGATCCCACTCGTCGCGGATTTTGTTTTCGCTGTAAGGCTCGCCGTCATGCGGCGGAAAGCCGACTGTCTTGGCTTCCTCCTTGATGACTTTGGCGTTTTTGGTCGGATCGGATGGATCAGGTTTGTGGTCATTTTCAACCTTTGAGAGGTCAATCTCGCCGTTCGCAGCATGTTTTGCGTGGATCAACTCATGCGCGAGACCGATTTCCGGAGGGCGTGTCTTCCAGGGTTCGTCCGGACCGAGAGTTGTTCTGTTCGGATTGTAATGAACCGTTGAGTCGGACCCTGAACCCGGATTTCCGCTTGCATCGACTTTGCCGTCCGAGGTGAAGCCGTTTACCTTGTTGCCGCCCGAAGTTTCCTTGATTGTAATCGTCTTGCCGGACTTGTGCAGGTCGTTGAGCAACTTTCTTCCCGACGGGGTTTGTGCGATTTTCGCCAGGGATGCCACAGTCTTTTCGCGGAACTCCTCGGTTCCTTCAACAACGATGGCTGGGCCGACATTCGTTTTGCCTGACGGTCCGGCTCCCGCTGCGGCGCCAGCTCCTGCGCCGCCACCGGCTCCTGCACCTCCGCCAGCCCCGCCACCACCTGCGCCCATTGTGCCAATCAGGACTGTCGGGTAGCCGGTGACAATTGCGCCGGCTTTTGCCGTCAGGTCGGTCATGCGCGCAGCCGGCATGCCCTCGACCAACACGGTCCACGCACCTGTCACGATAGGATCACCACCGATCGGGGGAGGAGGGCCGACGCAAACACACAGGTCCGTGACGCGCGCCTGAGGCCTTTTTCCCGTCCAGACCGTCCAGGCACATTTCCACGCAATTGGCGCGGGAACACCCACACACATCGGGCAGGTGTGCATATCGGTAAGACGGGCCGCTGGAAATCGCATGTTTGGATCCGGGTTCCTCAATCAATGCGAAAATACTCCTGCGCCCGGCCGATCTGGTCAATGCCGCTGCGTCACACTTTGAGCTTTTGTGTGTGAGCCGCAGGTGATTGTCCCGCCAATCTCGTTCCAGTTGCCATTCTCATATCAGAATTTGCAACCATATGGAGAATTGGCTTGAAGTGTGTAACTTTGCTCAATTATAAGTAGTGCATACATTGTGGGCTGCTTAATTGCCGCGAGGGGGCTATGGTTTTCTACAATAGAGTGACGCCTTATCTGCTCAGTTTGCTGCGCTGCATGTCCGGGCTTGTGTTTTTGCAGACCGGCACCAGCAAGTTCTTCGATTTTCCGCATAGTCAGTATTCAGGCGTTCCCGCGATGAGTCTGGATGGTATCGCCGGTCTGATAGAACTCATCTGTGGGTCGCTTATCGCTTTCGGTCTTCTGACTCGGCCAGCAGCTTTTCTGGCATCGGGAACCATGGCCGTCGGCTATTTTATGATGCTGGCGCCAAAAAGCTTTTTCCCGATGCTGAACGGCGGTGACAGTGCCATCCTTTTTTGCTTCGTCTTTTTGTTTCTGGCAGCTGCAGGTGGTGGGCCGATCAGTCTGGATCGGCTCTTGTTCGGCAACAGAAGCTGGACGGAGCGTGTGGCTTGAGGCGTGAAGCTGTTCGCCTCTAGCCGGATTGAGAAGAAGATTCCGCGCCTATGAGGCGATGCCGCAGGAGCAACATCGCCGAGGCAGGCAGGATCATCAGCGCCGCATTGATGTAAAAGACCGTGGCGCCCGAGCCAGCAATTGCCTCGCTTGTGATCAGGCTGGTGTCGCCCGGGGATACGAGACCGGTCAGTATCGCAATAAGTCCTGTCAAACCGCCGCCTATGGCGATCCCGGCAGACGAGAGTGTCGGCAATATGCTGGAGACGAGATCCTGATCTCCACCCTTGGCGGAGTACATCAGGGATCGCATCAGGATCTGGTTGCATAGGCCGTGACCTGCTCCGGCGACGAGCGCGGCAAGTGAAAACGTAACCAGAGATGCGGTCGAGATTCCGACGGCGGTCAGCAACATGCCGGTGGCAATCAGAAACGGACCAAGCGCCAGGTAGGTCAATTCTCTTTGCCGCGACGGCGCACGCGATGAAATCCAGGCAAAGAACGACCAGGAAAAGGCGAGCCCGGCAGCGACATAACTTGCCTGGGTGACACTCAGGCCCCAGTAGACCTGGCCCATTGTGGTGATGAACACCGCCCGGATTGCCGCAACGACGGAAATCATGAAGACGATCCAAGTCCCCAGTCCGACCACCGTTCTTGCCCGGAATGCTTCTTTGGGAAAGAGATGCTGCGCGCTGGCACGATCAAATTTCAGCAACAAGCCGGCAGCGATCAGGCCTGTCAGGATGGTCACAGCCAACGGCAATGGCTGATGAACCTCGCCGATTGCAGTGAGCAGAAAAATACTGATGGCAAGCAGCGTGAAGCGCAGCGCCAACCGGCCCGTTCCACCCGCGGATTTGCGTCGATGAGCGACCGGTCCGGATGCCGACCTTGCGGGCAAGGCCGTGTTCATCAGTCCGAACAGCAGCAAGGTTAGCGGTATGTTGACAAGAAAGGCCGCGCGCCAAGACCAAAGTTCCGTCAGCAATCCGGCCGAGACAGGTCCAACGCCTGCTGCGAGCGCCCAGACACCGGCAAGAAGTGCAAAGACGCGTGGGGCGACAGTGCTCGGATAAAGATCGGGTATCAGGGAATAGCAAAGCGCAATGATCATGCCTTCGCCGAAACCCTGCAAGGCACGACCAGCAATCAAGCCTGTCAATGACGTACTCAATCCGGCCAGCACGGAACCTGCCGCAAGCAGCAGCGTTGCGACCAGAAACGGAAGCCGGGCACCCAAGCGCTGCTTCGTGGCCCCCGTCAAACACCCGGCCAGGATGGCCATCATCTCGAACGTGCTGAACACCCAGAAGGCCCGGTCCTGACCTCCGATGTCGCGAATTATGTCCGGGAGGACGGCTGTGGTCACGAATCCATTGATGGCATGGGAGCCGACACCAAGGACAAGTGCGAGCGTTCCTGCCAAACGGTCAGGCGCGAACAGGCTTGATTGGGACGATGCGCTGGCTGGGACCCGAGCTGGTGAGCTGACCGACATGACACCCTCAATAAAGAAATGAATTTCTTTCTTTATATCATCGGCAAAATATAAAGAAAGAATTTTCTTATCAAATAGAGAGCGACCTTACTCGCTGCCTGAACAAGACAGGTGCTCCGGAGGGACATGATCAACCAGCCAGACACCGTTTTCCGTTTTGAAGAACCTGAAATCTGCCGCTTGCATGGTTCGAGACGCAACGACAAGAACCACGGGTTTGCCATGCCTTGCTCCGACGTTTCGAGCCGTATCGGCATCGCCTGACAAATGTACATGGTGACGGTTCATCGGTTTCAAACCTTCCTTCAGGATGACGGATAGAAACCGGGTAGCTGTTCCATGATAAAGAAGATCCGGCGGTTCGGTTGGGGCCAGCTTCAGATCTATGGTGATTGAATGCCCTTGCCTTGCACGGATCAGAACGCCGTCTTCGGAGAACTCGAAACGTTTCTTGTCGTTGGTTTCGACGATTTGCTTCAACTGCTGGAGACTGCAGGGCATTTGTTGTCGGCCGAACGCCTCGAGCAGCTCGCTAACCTGCACCCAGCCGTCGCTGGTCAATCGCAGCCCGGCATCATCCGGCTTGTGTCGCAGCCAGAACGAGATTTGTCTGGAAATTTTCGTGTCGTTTTTCATGAGTCTAAAGAAATCAGCTGGATGGAAAAACGGCGCGGACAAGTCCGCGCCGCCGATTGTCAGGCTTCCGCCGTGCCATCGTCTCGCAACCTGACGAGATCGTTCATCAGGCCGCCGGTACCGTTGTGAACCGTCAGGCGATCCACTTTGGAGGCGATGGATTCAAGAGCTTCAAGCTCCTTCAGCCGCAGCATTACAGGGTTTTCAGCCATGACCTTCGCGGTGTTCAAAAGCGAACGAGTTGCGTTCGTTTCTTCGCGGCGCCGGATCACGTTGGCTTCCGCTTCCTTTTCCGCAGTCACCACTTTGTTGAGAATCTCGCGCATCTCACCCGGAAGAATTACATCCTTCAGTGCGATATCGAAGACCTCAATACCGATCCTGGCCATATCGGCCTTGATCTTGGCTTCAACCTCGGCGTTCACGTCACCCTTGCGTTCAAGGATCTGGTCAAGCTTCAGTGCTCCAAGCTGCTTGCGGAACACCATTTGCAGGGCCCGATACAACGTGTCGGAGAAGTCTTTCACCTCTTGGGCTGCCTTGACCGCATCCACCACTCGGTATTCCGCCGACAGGTTGATCCGTATGGTGACACGGTCAAGGGTCAGAACTTCCTGACCAGTAACGTCAAGGCTCTGCCTTTTCAGGTCGACGAGCCTTTTCGTCATCGATCCTCCGGCTTTCCAGAAAGCGTGGAGACCCGCGTTCAGGACCCGGGTCATGACACCGTCGACGAATAACAGCGCCACACTGCCTTCGGTAACCTGGATGATCTCGAAATGCTGCGTCAGCTTTGCTTCGCCAAGACGGAGCAGCAGCTTTCGGGAAAGTTCCGGCTCAGTCACGGTGTCAATGAGCGTCCAGGTCCACGGACCGGCATCGGTCCACAGCACAAGCTGCCGATCGGGGCCGAGAACCGTATGAACGCGATGATCCCGTTCCACAACCGCGACTTCACCCGGCTTCGTTCGAATGACGGTCAAGTGCTCTTCGGCAACTTCAGGGAGTTTATCGAAAAGCGCTTTCTCGTATTCGGATCGAAACAACGGTGCCGCCAGGTCCTGGCGCTCGACCATCAGAGTGCCTCTACCATTTTTCAGGTAGTGCTCACCAGGTCCGAGAATGCCCTGCAATTCACCTTTGACCAGATGAACCGCACGTTCGTTTTCGTAAATCACGACGCGGCTACGGCCACGAATTTTGTCGAGAAAAGTCATCATTTCGATATTCCTTCCATTGCGCTAAGGCACTTGGCATGTCCTCTCATTGTTGAAGTCGGGTTAGAGGTTGAGGGAGGCCGATCGCTCCTCAGGCGGGGAGATCGGCGTGAATATGGAGACTTGAAGAGTGCGCAGGGCGCTCGACGGATCCTTGACCAGGGGGCTTTACGGCATCAATGCAGGTTGCGCCCGTTCGAGAACAGGCGGTCCCGGCAAAGATGCGGCGCGGCCGTGATCGAAGACCGGACAAGGGCACCAGGTGAAAGGGCGGTCTGTCTTCTTGCCTGACGCGCAAAGACGGAGCCGGACTTTCACAAGCTCTCTTCAAATCCCAGTTTTTTTAGACAGCACCTGAAGCTGTTGCCAAAATGGCAGACCGGGAGTCGAACCCGAACCCATAAGGTTTGCCCGTTGGAGCGGGAGTCGAACCCGCGACCGTCGGATTAATCGTCCGATGCTCTACCAAGCTGAGCTATCCATAGTGTGCAAGACAGGAGTCGAACCTGTTGTCTCCAGGCAACATACCTGGCGTTCAACCATTGAACTTCATGCACCGATATTCGATCTTCCGGAGCAGCATCCATACATATCTTCGGCATCGCCGAAATATGCGGGCGGCAGGAAAAATACCTAAGCCTTTGATGTCTGAGCCAGTGTCGTGACCGATGACAATGTCTTAAGTTGATAGGTGTGTCGGGTGCAAGGGAAAAATCTTCCATCAATGAGTGCTGGTGCTCAAATATCACTATATGTTGCAACATTATCACATTATGTTTGAGCGGAGGTCGTGAAATGTCAGAGATGGCAGCTTTGGAATGGAATTTGTGAAGATCTGTAAACCAGAGTTTCTGCTTCCTCTTGCGCGTTGTTTGCGACGCAGGCAAACTCCCGCCGAATTGCAAAATTGCTTCTGTGAGATGCCATGCCCAACAAGCAGTCCCGGTTTCTGATCGACACTTATTTCGCCGCCTTCAATGCAGGCGATACCAAGAAAATGGAAAGTCTGGTCACTGAAGACCTGATCCACGACGTCAATCAGGGCGAACGGCGGATCGGCAAGGACAAGTTCTGGTCCTTTAATGTCCACATGACCCGCTGCTACAAGGAGCGGCTTTCGGACATCGTGTTGTTTGTCAATGAAGAAGGCACGCGCGCGGCAGCAGAGTTCATCGTTCACGGAACGTATATCAACACAGATGAAGGTCTGCCGCCTGCTGACGGACAGACCTACGATTTGCCGGCGGGAAGTTTCTTTGAGATCCGCGACGGTCAGATTGCCCGTATCACAACATACTACAATCTCCAGAACTGGATTGATCAGGTGAACCGGGAACCCGGTGAGGGGAGTTCGGACAAGGCCTCAGAAGAAGCTTGAGTGCCCGGTCTTAAAGCTGACGAACCTCATACTTTCCTTGTACTCGATCGTAGTTTGGCGCCCTTCGCTCGATCCAGGCGTTCAGCCCCTCGTGAACGTCTGGCGTTACCGCCATGCGGGCGAATTGCTCGCATTCGATCGACAGGCCTTCTGCGATGCTGGTGTTCAACCCCCTGGTGACGGCTGAAAGGATTCGGGCAGCGGCATGTGGAGAATGTCGCAATATGCGCTCCGCCATCTCAAAGGCCGCTTCGAGCACCTTGTCAGGTGAAACGACCGCGTTGACGAGTCCCAGCTCATAAGCCCGCACGGCCGTGAAACTGTCTCCTGTCAGGAGAAGCTCCAGCGCGCGCTTACGCCCTGCCAGGCGCGGAAGGCGCTGGGTGCCACCAAAGGTCGGCGGGATACCGATATTGATCTCCGGCTTTGCAAAGAGTGCTGTTTCGCTGGCGACCGCCAGGTGAACGGCCTCGGTAATTTCGCAGCCTCCGCCATAAGCCAGACCGTTTACTGCGGCAATGATGGGTTTGGAATAGGCCTCCAGTCGTCCAGTCATTCGTTGCCCCCGGCGGCAGAATTCGCGAACGGCAATATCCGGACCGGCCTTTATGCTTTCGGCAAACTCGTGAATGTCACCACCGGCCGAAAACGCCCTGTCTCCGGCTCCGGTGATCACGACAGCGCGCAGGGCGTCATTTTTTTCAATCTCGTCCAAATGCTTCAAGATGAGATCGTTGGCCTCGTAATTCAGCGCATTGAGTTTTTCAGGCCGATTGATCGTCAAAAGCGCTATGGCACCCTGTTGTTCCAGAAGGATTGTGTCCGTCATTTCCGCTTCTCCTTGAACCTGTTTCGGTCCCGGGAAGCTAGCGAACGCGGATATTGAAGTATATTCACTGGTGAGTATACTTCAATCATGAGCAGACAGACCTCCAACGCACGTGACCGGATACTCACAGCCGCAAACAAGATGTTTTACGCCGAGGGAATTCGCGCGGTCAGCCTTGACAACATTGCGGAAAAAGCCGGTATCACCAAGAAAACTGTCTATTATCACTTCAAGAGCAAGGACGATCTTGTCGAGGCCTATCTGGCGTCACGCGATCAACCCAACCTGGCGCTCTATCGGAAATGGTTTGACGAAGCCGATGGTGGTCTGCCGGACAAGGTCGCCGCAATCTTCCGTCAGATCGCGACCTCGGCACGTCATCCAAAATGGAAAGGATGCGGTTTCCTGCGCACGGCTGCGGAACTTGCCAATATGCCCGGTCATCCGGCGATGAAGGTCGGCGCCGCGCACAAGAAGAAATTTGAACTGTGGTTGGCTCAGGAATTTGAAACGCAAGGACTGGTTGGCGGTGCGGCTCTATCACGGCAGGTGGTTCTTCTGTTGGACGGTGCCTTCTCGACCATTCTCGTTCATCGGGACGCGGATTATGCGGAAGCTGCGGGCGAAGCAGCAAGGGCGCTGGTTGAGCGAGAAGTTAGAAACTCCACGCAACGCGGATCCGGTCAGATGGAAAGTGCCAGCACGTAAAGCCGCTCACCGTCCAGCAGGCTGCCAGATCTGCGCAGAGGAATGTCTGTCGACCGTCTTCAATTCCAATTTTCAGCAACTGTGGTGGTTGCGCACCTCAATGAAAGCATTGCGAACGATGTGCAGGTTTCTGTCGCAACCCGGAAGATGACAGATGTGTCGGCACACTTTTTCAACTCTTCAAGTCCTTCTCCCAAACCGGATTCCGGCCGATCTTTTCCAGGAGAAAGTCTATGAACACGCGCACCTTGGCCGTCAGCACGTTGGATTTGGGATAGACGAGCCAGAGAACCGATTGATCGTTGACCTCATACTCGGGCAGGACCTGCACAAGAGAACCTTCGCTGATTTCCTTGTGGACGCTCCAGAGCGAGTTTATCGAGATGCCGGCACCCGCAACCGTTGCCAGTTTCTGACTAAGGCCGTCATCCATCACCAGGCGGCATTTGGCAGCGCGCGGGTCGTAGCTGCCGGTCTTTCCGCCCGGTGCGACGAGTTGTTTTTCCGCCTGATTTCTGAACGCCAGAAGATGATGGGTTCTCAGGTCATCAGGTTCATGAGGAGCGCCGTATCGCTGCAAATAGTCCGGCGACGCGCATAGAATGCGTTTGTCGTCTGCCAGTTTGCGTCCTTTCAGGCTGGTATCCTCAAGGGCAGTGTTGCGCAAAGCCAGATCGAAGCTTCCCTCGATCAGATCAAACGGCGTGTCCGACAGGCGCAGATCGAGATCGATGCCGGGTTGAAGGTCAAGAAACTCAGGCAAAAGTGGAATGATGTAGAGCTGCGAAAACGTGCTTGAGGCGGCAAACCTCAATGTTCCTGTTGCAAGTTTGCTGCCCAATCCAAGAGCTGCCTTGGCAGCGTCTTCCTGCGCGAGCATTTCCCTGGCGAAGGGGAGAAATTCGGCCCCCTCCAGAGACAGTGTCACCTTGCGCGTTGAACGATGCAGCAGATCGGCTCCGAGGGTTCGTTCCAGCTTGGCAAGCCGGTTGCTTGCGACTGCCGGTGGCATGCCGAGTTCACGTCCAGCAGCGCTGATGTTGAGCTTTTCTGCTGCCAGAACGAAAAGTCGCAGGCTGTCAGTGTCCATTTATTATATCCAAAAAACGAATTATGAAGTTATTTTCTCGGCATTTATATATTTTTTCAAGATGCCTATTTTCCGTTTGCCGCGCTGATGATGACTGTGCATCGCGGTGCCGAATGCGGGAAAAAGGTGAAGCCAATGTTTGAAAATGTCGGCTGGATTGTCGAAGCGAGGATCAGGGAAGGAAAGCGTGCCGAATTTGAGGCCGTGTTCGAGGAAATCGTTGCGCAGACGCGCCAGGAAGGCGGCACGCTGAACTACCAATACTACGTTTCCGATGAAGGTGACGTGCTGGTCAACGAGCGGTTCGCAAACGTTGAATCTGCGCATGTCCATGTCACCAACTGGGACAATTTTGCAGAACGCTGGACCGCTGCTGCCCCTGCGACCCGCATGGTGCACCTGGGAAATCTACCCGAAGAGTTGCGTGAGCGGCATGCCGCCTTGGTACCGGAACTCCTTAAGCCACTTAACGGTTTCGCTCGTTAATCCAATCTTCTGAACTAACCGGTTATATAAAAGAAAGGCTACCAAAGTGGCTTACTTCTCTGTTCTTGCTGTTACTCCAACCTCTGAAG
Source organism: Roseibium sp. SCP14 (assembly GCF_040329475.1). Classification (NCBI taxonomy): domain Bacteria; kingdom Pseudomonadati; phylum Pseudomonadota; class Alphaproteobacteria; order Hyphomicrobiales; family Stappiaceae; genus Roseibium; species Roseibium sp. SCP14. The sequence continues at coordinate 100,558 of NZ_JBDZYH010000002.1, read as the reverse complement.
ACTGGATCCCGGACTATATCGGTCCGGCCAACAAGCTGGTTGCCCGGTATGGCGGCAAATATCTGGCGCGAACCTCAAGTCACGAGCAGCTCGAAGGTGACGCTCAGGACGCGGCATTGCGGATCGTGATCGAGTGGCCGTCAAGGGAAGCTGCTGTAAACTTCATGAATGACCTGGAATATGCGCCGCACCTGAAAGCGCGAACCGCTGGGTCGAACAGTTTCCATTTCCTGATCGAGGGCAAGGACGACCTTGCCTGATGGCTGTTTCGCGGCAGCGGGTTCTGTCAGCTGGAGCATACGACAAACCCGTTATACAGCCGCTTTATATTGATCTTTCAGAAGAGCCAGATGCACCACCTCGACCGATCCATCTCGAGTTTCGGTTGGGTGTCAATCAATTGCGGACCTATCTGAAGTCATTGGAGGCGATTGGTGTCAACCATATCGCCTTGAACCTACGCTTCAATCAGGCGGACATAGACCGCATTTTGAAACTGCTTGTCGAAGACCTGTTGCCGGACTTCCGGGTATGAGGGAGAGGTAATATGAGAAAAGTCATTCTGTTGACCGGAGCAACCGACGGTATCGGCTTTGAGACCGCAAAGCAGCTGTGCGCACTGGGGCACTCGCTGCTGCTGCATGGGCGCAATCCTTCGAAGCTGGACGCCGTAAAGTCCAGGTTGATTGAAAGCGAGGGGGAAGGTGACGTCGAAGGGTATCTCGCGGATTTTTCCCGATTGTCGGATGTAAGGAAACTGGCAGAAGACATCGTGGGAAAGCACGGCAGGCTGGATGTGCTGATCAACAATGCTGGTATCTTTCACACGACGCATGAGACGACAGAAGCGGGGCTTGATGTCCGGTTTGTCGTCAATCTCCTGGCGCCTTACCTGCTCACCAGTCGCTTGCTGCCTCTGATGAATTCAGATGGTCGCGTGATCAATCTGTCTTCGGCTGCGCAAGCTCCGGTAAGCCTGGAAGCGCTCGCCGGGCGGATGAGGCTGTCCGCCATGGACGCCTATGCACAAAGCAAGTTGGCTTTGACCATGTGGACCCGGTCCCTGGCAAATGAGCTTACTGGAAAAGGACCTTCCGTCATTGCGGTCAATCCGGGCTCGTTGCTGGCCAGCAAGATGGTGAAAGAGGGGTTCGGGGTCGCCGGAAACGATCTGCGCATCGGTGCGGATGTTCTGGTACGTGCCGCGCTCTCTGAAGAGTTCTCAAATGCAAGCGGCCAATATTTCGATAATGACCGTGGCCGGTTCTCGAACCCGCACCCGTCTGGTCTGGACGACAGGAAATCGGCTGAACTCATTCAACTTGTTGAAGAAATTCTCACGAACAATGCGTAATCCGCCCTAAGCCTTGCCGCCAATTGCACCACCGCATTTGACATCCATGCCTCTGAAACGGGTTGAGCTCGTTGACAAATCAAAAATAACTATATAACTAGAATTATAGTTGTATTGAGCGAGGCGAGAATGGTTCTGGAAGAAGCGGCCCAGGGGTTTGCTGCGCTGGGTTCCGAAGCCCGGCTGCAGGTGGTGCTGACACTGGTGAAGGCAGGGCACAAAGGATTGACCGTTGGTGATATCCAGTCCCGGACGGGAATGGCTGCGTCAACGTTGGCACACCATCTGAAGTTTCTATCCTCCGCAGGGCTGGTCCAGCAGGAAAAGGACGGGCGGTCGGTGATCAACCGGGCGGCGTTCGATCACCTGGAGAACCTGGCTGGCTACATTCTCAAGGAATGTTGCGCAGACGAAGACGGCACTCGTCCGTAAGCGCCAAAGGAGATCTCAGATGGCGGATACTCTTGAAAACATTGCGGTGGCAGAAGATGCAGGGGAGGCTTGCTGTTCTTCGGCGAAATCAACCAGCTGCGCACCGACTGAACCCAAACTGTCCTGGAAGAACTTTCCCGGAAGGGATTACCTCTTTACGACATGGGCAATCGTTATCGGTGGGCCACTTCTGGTTCTTCTCCTTGATCAGACGCAGTTTACCGGGTTTGTTTCCTTCGCAATTTCGGCCTTTGCAGGAACGCTTCCCTATATCGCTTTTGCCGTTGCACTGATTGCTTGGCTCAAGGCGGCCGGGGCGGAGGCATATGTGGGCAAGGCGTTCGAGGGGCGGGAGACACAGGCGATCTTACTGGCCGCGCTGTTTGGCGGACTGGCACCTTTCTGTTCCTGTGAAGTCATACCCTTTATCGCAGGTCTTCTTGCTGTCGGGGCGCCGTTGTCCGCGATCATGGCGTTCTGGCTGTCATCACCGTTGATCGATCCGCCGACACTGCTGATCACTGCAGGGGCGCTTGGATGGCCGTTTGCCATCGGCAAGGCCGTGTTTGCGGTCGCTCTCGGGCTTTTTGGCGGCTTTCTGATTTCGATGCTTCTGCGCACCGGCGCTTTCGCCAATCCGGTCAAGGTTGGCTCATCCGCAGGAGGCTGCGGCTGTGGAGCTTCCCCACTGACGGGGCGGCCTGTCTGGAAATTCTGGCAGGAAGAAGAACGCAAGGACAGATTTTCCAGCGAGTTGAAGTCGAATGCGCTCTTTCTGGTGAAGTGGCTGGCACTTGCTTATGTGCTGGAAGCTGCGCTCGTCACTTATGTTCCGGCAGATCTGATCGCAGGTGTTGTTGGAGGTGACGGGCTCGGATCGATTGTCATCTCGGCCCTCGTTGGCATGCCGGCTTATCTTAACAGCTACGTTGCGCCACCTCTGCTTGCAGGTCTTATGGAACAGGGCATGAGCGCCGGTGCTGCAATGGCTTTCATGATCGCAGGAGCGGTCAGCTCCATCCCGGCAATGGCGGCGGTCTGGTCTCTGGTAAAGCCGCAAGTCTTTGCCATGTATCTCGGACTTGGTTTCATCGGCGCAGTTCTCTCCGGTCTCGTCTTTCAATTCGTGATTTAAGAGTAGAAACATGCATACTCGTGTCACAGTAACCGTTCAGCCGAATTCCGATAGGTCTCGAAGACTGATCGTTCCCGTCGGACTGCCGACACCGCACCAGATACCGATCCATTTCGAAATTTCAGGGGGGCTCTATTCACTGGCTGGAGAAAGCACGACCGGCCAGATGGCAGCTGTGGTGAGGCCAATATCCGGTCAGCAGGTCGAAATCGGGTACACCTATCGTGAAGGGGGAACAGGGTATCCGGACACTGTCTTCAAGCCGAGTGTCAATCGATACACGAGAGCTGCCAGTGATCTGGTGAATGGGGCCATAAGAATTGCCCAAACGGAGCGGGACGGTCACACCGCCATTCAGGCTCTGGTCAATGCGGCGGCCCAGAAGTTCAAGTACGCACACCCTGATGTACGCTTCAATGACGGATGCGAAGAAGTGCCGTATCTCTCATGTGGTCTGGCCGAAGGGTCATGTGTCGACATCAACACCTATCTGATCGCCTCCTTGAGAGCGGCCGGTTATGAGGCCGGCTACATCACCGGATACTTTTTCCCTGAGGAAAAGAACGGTTGCTGTGACGACATGCATTGCTGGGTCGTGACGCGACACAATGGTGTGGTGCTGGAGTGGGACATCGCCCATCATCTGAAGATGGGCACGCGTGAGATTTGTTGCGGGCTAAATCCCAAGCCGGGCGACAGGGTCGCGCTTGCCCATTCCATGGGGCTGTACTTTCCACAGGTCGGAATTGAATGCGAAAAGCTGATCGCCGAACCGGCCTGGATTTCGCAAGACGGCGAATTGGCAAAGGCGGATATCTCGATCCGGCGCCAGTTCGCAGGAAATGCCCCCGCGGCCTGAGCAATTTCTTTCAGTGGCACATACGTATGACGGGTATGCTAGTTTGGCGATCGATCACCCCTTGTGCTTGGCTGATCGGCCGCTAATCTGCGGGGACATACCGCAGGAATTTTCTCATGAGCATACTTGTTGTCGGAGCCGGAATTTCCGGTCTTTCCACTGCCTGGGCGCTGACGAAACGGGGCGTGCCGGTTACGCTTGTCGAACAGGGCCCCATTCCCAATCCCTTGTCCGCGTCTGGCGATCAGCACCGGATCATTCGGCGAGCCTATGGCAACCAGGGCGGCTATCAGCGCCGTATCGGTGCTGCCTATGCTGCCTGGGATGAAATGTGGGACGATCTTGGCAGCAAGCACCTTGCGGATACCGGCTTCATGCTGTTGTCGCAGAGGCTGGGAGACGGTGGAGAGGTTTACAGGGATGGCCTGATCGATGGTGGTTATCCGTTTGAGGATCTGTCACCTGAGGAAACTGCAGACCGGTTCCCGTTTATCGACCCGTCAACCATTCGCTACGGAGTTGTCAGCGGCGAAGGAGGCGTGCTTCTATGCCAGAGGATTGCCTCTGATCTGCGAAACTGGCTGATCGTGAACGGTGCCGAAATTCGGGAAAACACCAGGGTCACTTCCGTCGACAGATCTGAAGGTTCGATTACTTTGGCAGATGGCGGCGTGCTCAGTGCCGATCATGTGGTTGTAACAGCCGGGGCCTGGACACTTGGACTTTTCCCCGAGTTGAAGAACAGCCTGAAAACCTATCGCACTGCCGTTGTTTACTTGACGCCGCCCGCGGATCTGCGTGAGCCTTGGGAGAATGCCCCGGCCATCCTGGATCCGGGTGGTTCAAATGATGGTTACGTTCTTCCACCGGTGTCGGGAACGGGCCTGAAATTCGGCGCCGGCATTCACAGATACCAGGCCGAGCCGGATCAGGACAGAATCGCGAAGGAAGGTGAGGGTGAACAGCTGCGCGATTACTTTGCGCCGCCAATTGCCCGGATCGGTGAGTATCGCGTCGATGACGTTGTTACGTGTTCCTACACATTCACTTCGGATGAGCACTTTTTCGCATCGACGGATAGCAAAGCAACGGTTGTCTCGGCCTGCTCGGGACATGGATACAAGTTCGGAGCCGTTGTGGGTCAGAAACTGGCGGAAGGGATCATCGCCAATGATATTGCAAGCGCACGGACCTGGCTGGAAGCAAGAGACTGAATAGTCGTGCCTTTTATGCAAAAAGAAACGCCCAGCGGCGGGCCGCTGGGCGTTGCCTAAAAAGGATTAATAAAAAGACTTTTGGTGGGAAAATGGTTTGCTAAAAAGAAGGCCTCTAATAAAGCGAGGCAGCAAGTACCTTGTCAGAGTAGCCAATGTGAGCCGAGCCGCTATGGCAAAATTCTGGCAAAATTCCGACGCAATTTGCAATCCATATGGCAGAGATGTGGCAAAGCCGTTTTAGAACAACAGGTTCTGAACCTGGGCAGCCTTGCTTTCCAGCTGTTTTGTCTGGACGATGTTCTCGCACACTCGCATGTTTGCCAGTGCATCATTGAGATAACCAAGGCAGGACTCGGCGAGGTCTTCGGAAGGGGCGGAGGCCTTCATCTCCTGCAGGATGCATTCAGCCTGGTACTCGCGGACACATGCTCTGGCCCAGTGGAATTTTCCAAGCTTTCTGTCGAGCCTTGAAATTGCGTCGGCAAGTATTGTGTGAGCCGTGTCCAGGTCTCCGCTGACCAGATACCATTTGGCCAGATAAGCCCGGCAGAGGGCCTGGAATTCCGTAAACCGGTCACCGTCCCTGTCGCAGGATTCAACGGCTTGTTGAAGAGCGACACGATCACGATAAAGCGCTTCGCCAGTCTGAAGAAACAGACGGCTGAAGTTCTGCTTGATCATGACCGCCATCGGCAGCCGCTCCTCGCAACTTTCCTGGATATCGTCCGCCAGCGAACTTGCTTCGGACTGCAGATCGAGAAGCTGCTCGATGGGAGTGCCGAGAAAAATCTCGTTGAAGCGTCTCTGCAGATGAAGCTTGGCTGCCTGGACAAAGGAAGTTGTTCTTTCGGGTTCTCCCGGCAGGTGACAGTTTTTCACCACATAGCTGAAGAGATCCGCATCGGCAGTCTGATAGGCTGCGTAACAAAGCGCGGTAACAAGGTCGATGACCTGTTCTTCAGTCTTGTCCGGGTTCAATCGAAACTGGTTGCTGTGCAATCCATGTACCAGGATACGGCCGTTCCGTTTGGCTTCTGCGAAGTTTCCGGAAGATCTCGGGAGGCGAATGGCCTGGCGGATTGTGCCCTGAAACACATGGCTTTCCCGCAAGTCTTCTCTGCGCACCGAAAGCTTCTCAAGAAGCTTTTCCAGCCCTCCGGTCAGGTCGTCCGGTTTTTCCTTTCGCGGACATCTGCCGGATGAGCGCTCAAAACTGGAATAGTAGCTGTTGTAAAGCTCGTTGAGCCGGTCGGCCTGTGCCTTGTTTTCGCTCAGCGCCTTGTTCAGGAGCCGGAATTTTCCGGGCGTCAGTCGGGCGTTTCCCTTCAGGATCTTCGCCCAGTGGCTGGCGTCAATCTCATTTAAGGATCGCAGGAAATCCCAGCGGCCGACACCGCTCCTGAAGGCCTGCTCGTTGATCAGGACATCAAGCGCTGTAATTACATCCGGCTTGCGTTCCGGAGCCGTGGAAGAAATCGCAAATGCTCCGGTCTCATTTTCCGTGGTGCCAGGCACGCGAACCTCTATTCAGACTTCAGGCGTTCGCTGCACTCTAGCAATCTGGAGAAAAATGTAGAGAGAAAATTGGGAGTTAACGTAAATGTGTAGTCCGCACTATTGTGTGCGGGCTGCACTTGTTCTTGGCATTTCAGTGCTGTTAAGCCTTGGCCCGGCCTTCTTCCACTGCGTCCAGAATGAATTTCGGCAATGCAAAGGCTGCCGCATGGACTTCAGGAGTGTAGTAGCGGGTCTCAAAACCTGCATCCTGGAAGCGCTGGTCCAGAACCTGCACGGCCTGTCTGCGAAGCTCCGGATTGTCCGTCGCCCAGCCAAGCGTCATGTGGCCGCCGAAATAGGTCGGGATCGCCGCGATGTAAGCCGCGGCATCCTTGAAGATGCGCGAAAAACGCTCGACGCTGGTGACCAACTCTTCCTTTTGCAGGAACGGAACACCGTTCTGCGTCACCAGGACACCGCCAGGTGTGAGCATGCGGTGAACATTGCGATAGAACTCTTCCGAAAAGAGCACAGCGCCGGGACCGTGCGGATCGGTGCTGTCGACGATAACCACATCGAAACGGTGCTCCGTTTCGGCGGCGAATTTCATTCCGTCGGCAATCACCAGTTCAAAGCGTGCATCATCAAGGACACCCTGGTTGAAGTCCCCGAAGTGTTCCTTGGAAAACTCGACCACAGAAGCGTCGATTTCGACCTGGACGAGCTTTTCGACCGAAGAATGTTTCAGCACTTCTTCCGCCAGACCGCAATCGCCGCCGCCGACGATCAGCACGTTCCTTGCAGCGCCGTGAGCCAGGATCGGCACGTGGGACATCATTTCATGGTAGATGAACTCGTCCGCGGTGGTGACCTGGGTTACTCCATCCAGCATCAGAACCTTGCCAAAGACAGGGTTGGAAAAGAGCACCAGATCCTGATGCTCCGTCTTTTCCTGATAAAGGATTTCGTCGCAGCTGTAGCTGACCTGAACCCCCGGATAGAGGGTTTCATTGAAATTCAGGCCCTCACTCATTCCGCTGCTTCCATGGTGTGAGGCTTGGACAGCTGGTTGGCCACTTCGCGGCCGCGAAGCAGTTCCGATACCGCGGTTTTACCCGGGTTGAAAGCCTTGCGCAGAACTTCGACACATTTTTCGGGCTGTGCGTCGCCGCACATGAAAACGTCAAAGGCGGCATAGCCGGCTTCCGGCCAGGTATGCACGGAAATGTGGCTTTCCGCGAGCACCGCTACACCCGAAACACCCGTCGGTTCAAAGGGGTGCAAATGGATGTGAAGCAGGGTAGCCCCGGCTTCTTCCACACATGTGCGCAACGCCTGCTCGACATGAGGCAGGTCGTCCAGCTTTTCAGCGTCATAAAGGTCAATGATCAAATGCGCACCAGCGCAGTGGACCCCTTCCTTTTGAATGAAGTGATCCAGGCGGTCGTCTGCATAAACGCCAGCGGCCGCGGTCGAAACGTTTTCTTCCTTCTGGGTGGTGCTTCTTGGCTCGGCAACGCAATGTGCGTCTTCTGCTACACGAGCCTCCAAGTCCATCCCCAGTTCGAAGAGGGCGTTGCTTTCCATATCGCTCTCCCAAACCAGCAGATGTACCCGGTGTTATTTCCGGAGCGCACTCCTTACAGAAAGAAGTGTTTAATCTCAATGGGAAATCTGCAAAATCTTCCTACAAAATTTGCGCGCCTGCCATAATTGGCTGGCAGATCCGAACTCGGAAAGCAAAACAGCTCGCCAAATGAAAGGGTTAGCCGTGCCGGTCGAAATCAGAAACCTAACGGGCGAAGAGTTGAAAGAGGCCTTGAACGATCTCGCCGGGCTCAGGATCGACGTCTTCAGGGACTGGCCGTACCTCTATGAGGGATCTTTGGCCTATGAAGAGAAGTATCTGCAGCGCTACGCGGAAACGGAAGGGGCGCTGATCGTAGGCGCTTATGATCGAGGCAAGCTTGTCGGTGCGGCGACAGGTGAGCCGCTGGGAGACGAATATGAAGCGTTCCGGGTTCCGCTCGAAGAGCGAGGGTTTGACCCGGCGGACATCTTCTACCTTGCGGAATCAGTGCTTGATCCGGCCTATCGGGGCCAGGGGGTCGGTCACCGGTTTTTTGACGAACGTGAGGCCCACGCCAGAAGATTGGGATTTTCCCAGGCAGTTTTTTGTGCGGTCATCCGCCCGGATGATCATCCGATGAAACCCTCCGGTTATCGGCCCCTGGATCCTTTCTGGCACAAGCGCGGCTATGAAAAGTTGCAGGACGTTGTGGTCACCTTCCCATGGCAAGACGTGGGGCAGGATGAAGAAACCGAGAAGCCCATGCAGGTGTGGTACCGCAAATTGTGAGCTGTCATCCTGGCTGTCGAGGGTTGTTTTTTAGGGAATTCCCGGTTCTCCCAGGATGGTGTGCGCATGAATTGGAGTGAGTTCGGTACGCAGCTTCCTCCACGTTCAAGTTTCCTGGCTGTCTCCTGTTCCAAATTTTCAACAAAAGGCAGCCGTCTAAACTTCGTGCGGACGTTATTTCAAGTGACAGACAAGCGTTTGACGCTATCATTCCCCCAATCCTGCTTGACTTTGGAGGGGTCGACGATATGAACCTGGCGGAATATGGGATGCGCGGCACGCGATTGTCGGACAGCCGGCGCTATTTTCTCTCTGTCTGCCTGGTCCTGCTTCTGGTTACCTGGGGAACCGCTTTTGCATTGGGAAAGGCCCACGCGCAGGAAATGCGATTGATCACGTCACCGTGGCCGCCTTCGAATTTTCTGGATGAAAATGGTACGCCGACCGGAATCAGCGTCGAGATCGTTGAAGCGCTCAAGAAGAAGTTGGACATCGCGACGCCGGTTGAAGTCATTCCCTGGGCGCGAGGATATCTGATTGCGAAGTCTGAACCGAACGTTCTGTTGTTTACGGCGGGGCGTACGCAGGAGCGTCTGGACATGGGGTTTCAGTTTATTGGCCCTGTTGTCATGTGGACCCATAGCCTCATGGCCAAAAAAGGGTCGATGCGGCAACTCAAGGATCTTGATGCTGTCAGGACTCAAAACCTGACTGTCGCGGGCGTTCGGGGGTCCTGGCAAATGCGGCTGTTGCAAAAGGCAGGTATTCAGACCGTCGAGATCGAGAGCCAGGAAACCGGCGTCAAGATGCTGCTGGCCGGACGGGTCGACTTATGGGTCACGTCCCGCCTGCAGGCGTCCGCCATTTTGCAGGACCTCAAGTTACCTGCCGATTCCGTGTCTTCCGTCTACACCGTCCGGCAGTCACCTTCCTACCTGATGCTGTCCAGCGGGACGAACCCGCAACTGGCAGCGTCCTGGCGCAATGCGTATGAAGGCCTGAAGCAGTCGGACTTTTTCGACAAGGTGGCGGAAAAATGGAGCAATGAGCTTGGAATTCCGCTCCGCTTCAGTCCGAGTGACGGCTTTTTCGCAGATGCTCCGAACAAGGACACAACTGGATTCTAGACGTTTCGCGCAGAGTTCGTGGGCGACCCCTGGAAAACCCGACTGTTCATCCCAGATTGCCGACGTCGGCAGGGCAATCGGGAGCGCAGGGGACGGCTATAGCTTGTGCAGGCTTTCTTCCAGAAACTGCACGATACTTCGGATTTGTTCCTGGCGTTCCTTCAGCTCGCTGATCTTTGCCCCAATGACCTTTTTCGCCGCGTCCATGTTACACGAACCTTCTGTCGCGTTGATGAGATCCTGCAGGTCGGCAATTGACATTCCGGCGTCCCGGGCCCTGGTCAGGAACTCGAGCTGGAACAGATTGTCTTCCGGGTAGTCCCGGTAGTTGTTGGTTGCGCTCTGCCCGGGGCGGGACCTGATCAATCCATTGCGTTCGTAAAAGCGGATCGTGTCGCGGGTAACGCCTGATCTTTCGGCGAGTTCACCGATTTTCATCTAAAATCTCCAAACCATGGACAATGGTCTATTGTTTTCTGTCTGACTATGTTTACATAGGGCGAGATCATTGAAAGTCCATTCGCCTGATATAACAGGCAGCGGAAAGGTAAAATATGTCAAAACGCATCGTTATTGTGGGCGGTGGCTACCTCGGTGCAGAGCTGGCCAAGGCTCTGGAAACAGAGGCGGAAGTCACTCTGGTTGAACAGGCGAACCATTTTGTCCATGCGCCGGCCATGATCCGCGCGATCGTTAAACCCGAGCTTCTGGAAAGAGCGTTGATCCCGTACGACAAACTCCTATCGAAAGGTCAAATCGAGCGTGGCCGTGTGACGGGCGTGGACCACGCCGGGGTAACGCTGGATGACGGCCGCCGCGTCGAAGGGGACTATATCGTTCTTGCAACCGGGTCGACGCACACTTCACCGTTCAAGCCGGTGAGGGGAGATATCGACGCCTTGAAGCAGGCAAACCGGCAAGTTCATGAAAAGCTGCTGCAGGCACAATCGATTGCCATCGTTGGCAGCGGTTCCGTGGGGATTGAGCTTGCAGGCGAGATTGCCCATGCGATGCCTGAAAAGAAGATCGTACTTGTTTCGGACAAAAAAGCCCTTCTGCCCGATATGCCCCGAAAGCTCGGCAGATCCCTGGAAGCCAAGCTGAAATCTGCCGGCGTCGAGATTGTCTTCGGAGCGCGCGCCGAAAATCTGCAGAGCACGAGTGAGCCTTACACAGGCACCGTTCAACTGGACAACGGGCAGACCATAACGGTCGATCTTATTTTTCCTGTCATCGGGTCAAAAGCGAATTCTTCTCTTCTGGAGACATTGCCCGATGTCCGGAAGACAGCTGCAGGGCGGATTGCGACGGATGGCTGGATGCGGCCTTCAAGTCTGGAAAATGTCTTCGCTGCAGGAGATGTTGCCGAAAATGGCGATGCCATGACCATCGTCGGCATCACCCGGCAATTGCCGTGGTTGACGAAAACATTGAAAGCGGTGCTTTCGGGCAAGTCGATCGTGGACGTGAAGCCTTACGTGCCGTGGAAAAAGGCACCGATCCTGCTGCCGCTCGGGCCTCGCAAGGGAAGCTCCTTTCTGGTGCTCTTTACCGCGGGAAACTGGGTCACAAGCAAGATCAAGGGGCTCGACCTGTTCCTGACCAAATACAACAAGAGCTTCGGCCGGAACTAAACCATTTCGTGAAAAGACTAGGTTATCTATCGCTGCCTGAATTCCAAAATTTCAACGCGATAGGTAATACTGGTTGTTTCAAGGTTCCCACGAAACGCCATAGGCTTGGCATCGTTCGGGCGGACTTCAGGGTCGATGTGACATCGACCCTGAGAGTTCCGGCTGCGACTTACTTCAGCGACCAGCGGATCGTGACGTTGGCGCCGATGGTTTCCTCGCCGGCTTCGATCGGAACGGCATCTGCCTTTGCCATCATCATGCCTTCGGCGCGCATCATCATGGGGCGGGGCATTTGGGTGCCGGTCTCGGTGATGGTCATGATGTTCCCAAGTTCCACACCTGCTGCACTCGCAAAGATCTCTGCCTTGTGACGGGCAGCTTCGACGGCCTTCTTGCGGGCTTCGTCCAGTTTCTCTTCCGGATCGCTCACTTCAAAGCGGATACCATCAACCGAATTCGCGCCGCTCTCCACGACGAGGGTCAAAAGTCCACCGAGCTTGGTCAGATCCCGAACGTTCACTTCCACGCCATTGCGGATCTCGTATCCGATGATGTTGGGTTGGCGGTTGGAGCCGTCGGTGATCCGTTCATAGCGTGGATAAATCCCGAACCCGCGGGTCTGAATGTCCTTTGCTTCAATACCTGCACCCTTGATTGCGTCGATCACCTTTGCGATCGACGCCGAATTCTCGGACAAGGCATCGGCGGCGGTTTCGGCCGTGGTGACCACATTGGTCGTGATGACGGCCATATCGGGGGCGACGGAAACGGTTCCCCTGCCTTCCATCGTGATGCTGCCGATCGCGGTAATTGAAGCCTGATCTTGTGCAAATGCGGGTACGGCGGTCATCGCGGCGGCTGAAAGACCGGCGGCAAGTGCAATGTTGCGGACAAACGACAATGGACGGTTGGGCAACACAGAAACAATGGATGTCATGAAAAAATTCCTTTTCAACGGATTGTTGTTTGTCGCGAAGATTGTCTCCCATTGCGGCAGGGATAAGGCTTACCGGTTCAGCTTCCGTTCATTTTCAAGGACTTGAACGAAAGCGTTAGCTTTGTGTCTCGCTGCCCGAGTCTTTGTGAAACCCGACGTCGCCGGTTTCGGACAGCAGGACTGCAATTGCGCGCGAGCCTTCAAAGCGGGCACAGACGATTACGATCATCACCGTCAGAGGTACGCAGAGCACCATGCCGACAACTCCCCAGACGGCGCCCCAGAAGGACAGGGAGAGCATGATGACCAGTCCGGAAAGATTGAGGTTCGAACCCATCAGTCTTGGCTCGATCAGGTTGCCGACGGTGAACTGAATGAGGCCGAGACCGGTCACGATGGCGAAGAAGGGCGCCAGGTTGTCGTAATAAACGATGGCCAGCAGGCTCGGGAAAATGACGCCGATCAGGGAGCCGATGGTCGGAATGTAATTCAAGAGAAAGGCAATGAAACCGAACAGCGCTGCGTAGGGAAGACCGATGGCGATCAGTATCAGGCTTGTAAGAGCACCGGTTGCGACGGAGACGGCGGTCTTGATGGAAAAATAGTGCATGATCGAGCGGTTGATTTCCGCACGTATTGCAAAGGCGGCTTGTGCCCGTTCTGGCGAAGCGAAAAGGTGTTCGAACTTGCGATCGAAGGTGGACTGCTCCAGCACAAGAAACAGCACGTAGATGAAGACAAGGCTGGCGGAGCCTGCAAGGGCGGTCACCACGCTGGCGCCTGCCGTGACCATGCGTGGAACGACCGAGTCGGGAAATAGATCCTTGAGTTCCACAGGATCGTTCAGGTTCAGATGAGAGGACACCTGATTGAAAAGCTCTTCAAGCCGGCGCTGGTAGGTTGGCGCGTCCTGCGCCAGCTGGGTGAGATTGACGGTCACGATGTCGAGTACCACCGTGGCGACCGCGAAGATCGTCAGGAGAGCCATCGAAAACGAAATGAACCCGGGCAAGCGCCAGCGGCCGATCGGGATCTGCTCGAAGACATGCGCCAGGGAGTTGATCATGTACCAGACGATGAGAGCGATGACGAAGGGAAGGAGAAGCGAGCGGCCGACAACCAGCAGCCAGCCGATCAGACACACAAGCAGCACGCTCAACGTGACGGAAAGAAGCGGTGATCGCATGTCGGCTCCGGTAAGTGATTCAGGCGCTAAGTTGTTTTGAACATTTAGACCTTATGCGAAGCGCAAACGGAACCTGTTTTTGTGGAAGGGTTGGCTTCATCGACCGTTCGAGCGTCTTCGGGCAACTTTCCAAGACCTTTTTGAGCTTCCGGTCGCAAAGCACTTGCCCCGGATTTGTGCCGTGGTATAGGGAAACATGACGCGCAGCTGCCTCCATTTTCCGGCATTGCGCCGTGGGCCTGTAGCTCAATTGGTTAGAGCCGTCCGCTCATAACGGATTGGTTGGGGGTTCGAGTCCCTCCGGGCCCACCATTTCCCTTTTTCAAAGCTCGGTTCTCAGCGCCTTGAGTACAGACGTCCGTACTTTTTTGCCGGGTTCCGATTGCGTTTCTCGGTAGAGAAGACGCTTCCAACAGATGCGCAGAAGGTTGGGATCGGATGTTGTGCGAGGTTGTTGCACGCATTCAGGTTCAGCGGACCGCGATGGCGGGCCGTTTTGCTTCAATGTGCTTCGCGGCAAGCGGCTTGGCTTGCTGATTGGCGAACATGAAAATGTGCAAAGGCATGAAGGAGAGACGCTGCGTGCCGTTGCTCAGCGGGCGGCAAATGTCTGCCTCTCTGCCGAGAGGCTGTGACCCTCCGATGACGGTTCTGCGCAGCGAAGAACATCATGGAAAGAGTTGGAGGGTCACGGATCCTTTTTGAGTTTAGCCGCCGAAGTCGTCCAGCATGATGTCTTCGCGGTCGACGCCCAGTTCGAGCAGCATGTTGATCACCGACTGGTTCATGATCGGAGGACCACACATGTAGAATTCGCAGTCTTCTGGAGCCGGGTGATCCTTGAGGTACTCGTGGTAGAGCACGTTGTGAATGAAGCCGGTGTAGCCGGTCCATTCATCCTCGGGCAGAGCATCCGACAGGGCGACATGCCATTCGAAATTGGGGTTGTCGGCAGCAAGCTGATCGAAATCTTCGACAAAGAACATCTCGCGCTTGGAACGAGCGCCGTACCAGAAGCTGATCTTGCGCTTCGAATTGAGCCGCTTGAGCTGGTCGAAAATGTGGCTGCGCATTGGCGCCATGCCGGCGCCGCCGCCGATGAACACCATTTCCTTTTCCGTTTCGCGGGCGAAGAATTCGCCAAAGGGACCGGAAATCGTGACCTTGTCGCCAGGCTTCAGGTTGAAGATATAGCTCGACATTTTGCCCGCGGGGATGCCTTCCGAACCCGGAGGCGGGGAGGCGACGCGGACATTCAGCATGATCATACCCTTTTCCTCAGGGTAGTTGGCCATGGAATAGGCGCGCTCAACGGGTTCGTCCACGACCGACTCATATTGCCAGAGATTGAAGCGGTCCCAGTCCTCGCGGTATTCCTCCTCAATGTCAAAGTCGGTGTATTTGAGCTTGTGCGCGGGTGCCTCGATCTGAATGTAACCACCAGCACGGAAGTTCACGTCCTCGCCTTCGGGCAGTTCCAGAACAAGCGCCTTGATGAATGTCGCCACGTTCTCGTTCGAACGGACGGTGCACTCCCATTTCTTGACGCCGAAGACCTCTTCGGGAACTTCGATCTTCATGTCCTGCTTGACGGCCACCTGACAGGAGAGACGGTCGCCACAGGCAGCTTCACGCTTGGTGATATGGCTTTCCTCTGTCGGCAGGATCGATCCACCGCCGGAGAATACCTTGACCCGGCACTGGGCGCAGGTGCCGCCGCCGCCACAAGCGGACGGGACGAAGAGTTTTTGTTCCGCGAGTGTCTGCAGCAGCTTGCCGCCGGCAGGCACGGATATGGTCTTCTCGCCGTTGATATTGATGTTGACGTTGCCGACGGAGACGAGCTTCGATCGGGCGGCGAGGATGATCGTGACCAGCCCGAGCACGATCAGGGTAAAGAGCAGTATGCCTAGTCCAAATGTGGCCACAGGGCTCTCCCGTTACAGTTTGACGCCGCTGAAGGACATGAAGGCAAGCGCCATCAGACCTGCAGTGACAAAGGTGATGCCCAGGCCCTGGAGACCTTCCGGAATATCTGAATATTTCAGTTTTTCGCGGACACCGGCCATAGCGGTGATTGCCAGCGCCCAGCCAAATCCGGATGAGACACCGTAGGTAACCGACTCGGCAAAATCGTAGTCGCGCTCCACCATGAAGAGCGAGCCGCCGAGGATCGCACAGTTCACAGTGATAAGCGGCAGAAAGACGCCCAGCGCGTTGTAGAGCGGCGGGAAGTACTTATCGAGGACCATTTCGAGGATCTGGACCAGAGCCGCGATGACGCCGATATAGGAGATCAGGCCCAGGAAAGTCAGGTCGACATTGCTGAAACCTGCCCAGGACAGGGCGCCGGGAGCAAGCAGATAGGTGAGGATGAGGTTGTTGGCAGGGACCGTGATCGCCTGAACAATCATCACCGAAATGCCAAGTCCGATGGCCGTGGAAATCTTCTTCGATACGGCAATGAACGTACACATGCCCAGGAAGAATGAGAGCGCGAGGTTCTCGACAAAGATTGCCTTAACGCCAAGAGAGAGCAGATGTTCCATCAATGAGCTTCCACTACCTGGATCTTGTACTCAGGCTCTTCTGTCTGTTCTGGCTTCCAGGTCCGGAAAGCCCAGATGAGCAGGCCGATTACGAAAAACGCCGACGGCGGCAATAACAGAAGACCGTTGGGGACATACCAGCCGCCATTGTTCACGGTCTCAAGAAGGGTGATACCGAACAGGCTGCCGGAGCCGAGCAATTCACGGACAACACCAACCAGCATCAGGATCAATCCGTAGCCGAGGCCGTTGCCGATTCCGTCGATGAACGACGCGATGGGAGGGTTTTTCATGGCGAAGGCTTCAGCGCGGCCCATGACGATACAGTTGGTGATGATCAGTCCGACGAAAACCGAAAGGGTTTTCGAGATTTCGTAGGCATAAGCCTTCAGGAACTGGTCAACCATGATCACCAGCGAAGCGATGATCACCATCTGCACGATAATCCGGATTGCGCCTGGGATCTGATTGCGCAGCATCGAGATGAACATCGATGAAAAGGCCGTCACTACCGTAACGGCGAGTGCCATCACGAAAGCCACCTGCAAGGACGAAGTCACCGCGAGGGCCGAACAGATCCCGAGAACCTGCAAGGTGATCGGGTTGTTGTCGACCAGCGGATCGATCAGCATGCTTCTCTTGGTCTGTGCCATCAGATCTCTCCTGCCTGCAGGTTGGCCAAGAAGGTTGCGTAGCCTTCTTCACCCATCCAGAATTTCACGAGATTGTCGACGCCGCGAGACGTCAGCGTTGCCCCGGCAATGGCGTCAACGTGGTACTCGATACCAGCTGGCGGCGGAACCTTGTCGACCGTGATCTGTAGGTCGCCGTTCTCATCTCGCAGTTTCTTACCGGTCCACAGTGCTTTCCAGCGTGGGTTGTCAACCTCGGCGCCAAGGCCG
The DNA here is from genome assembly GCF_040329475.1 of Roseibium sp. SCP14. NCBI lineage: Bacteria > Pseudomonadati > Pseudomonadota > Alphaproteobacteria > Hyphomicrobiales > Stappiaceae > Roseibium > Roseibium sp. SCP14. Next base: position 83,370 of record NZ_JBDZYH010000002.1, on the reverse strand, counting down.
GGCGTTTCGGCGTGCTGGTAGAACTGAAGGCCAAAGATGTCGTTGCCATTGGCTTCCAGGGCGACAAATCCATAAAGAGTGGACCACAGCCCGTAGCCATGCACGGGCAGGATGACCTTGTCGATCGATCCGTCACCCTTGCGCAGCAGATAGACAGTCTTGAAGTTCGACTGGCGTCCAATGCCGGCAGGGTCATTGGTCAGGGCACGGCTCAGCTCAGGATCTCCGGCTGCTACCTGCTCGTCGAACGTTGCCGGGTCAAATTCAGTGGTGAACTTGCCGGTGGTCAGATCGAGAACATGCGGTTCGAAGGCCTGGAAAGCTTCGCGAACATTGGTGCCCGGTTCATAGACGCCGGCAACCTGAAGAATGTTGATGCGCTTGTCGCGCAGCTTGTTTTCTTCCTGGATCGGCCGCAACGACACAGCCGTTGCCGACACGATCATCGATGCCACCAGGCACAACGTTACCGCAACGAACAGGGTTTTCGGAACCGAGTCCGGCGGCATGTCCAGAAAACGTCGCACGAAGCCTTTGTTCCGGCTCTTTTCCAGTTGTCCGTTTTCCTCAGGCATTTCGTTTCGCCCTGCGTTTGATGTTTGCTTGCACCACGAAATAGTCGATCAGCGGTGCGAAAACGTTACCGAACAAGATCGCCAGCATCATACCTTCGGGGAAGGCCGGGTTAATGACGCGGATCATCACAACCATGAAGCCGATCAGCGCACCGTAGATGTAGCGGCCGACATTGGTATGGGATGCCGAGACCGGTTCCGTCACCATGAACGCCAGGCCGAAAGCGTAACCGCCGAGCACAAGGTGCCAGTACCAGGGCATCGCAAACATCGGATTGGTGTCCGATCCGATGAGGTTGAGCAGGGCGGAGAAGCCGATCGTGCCTGCAAGACAACCGACGATCAGGCGCCAGTTGGCGATTTTGGTAATGAGCAGGAAGGCCAGGCCGATCATGCAGGCCAGAGCGGATGTCTCCCCGATGCTGCCTTGAATGGTGCCGAGGAACGCTTCCATCCAGCTGATGCCGTTTGCTGCGAGGTCCTTGTAGCCTTCTGACGCGGAGATGGAGAGGGCAGTCGCCCCGGAGAAACCGTCCACCGGCGTCCAGATCGTGTCCCCCGACATCTGCGCAGGATAGGCGAAATAGAGGAATGCACGGCCGGTGAGCGCCGGGTTGAGGAAGTTCTTGCCGGTGCCGCCGAAGACTTCCTTGCCGATTACGACGCCAAAGGAAATACCAAGAGCGACCTGCCATAGTGGCGTGGATGCCGGCAGGATCAGCGCGTAAAGCATGGACGTGACCAGAAAGCCTTCGTTCACTTCATGCCCGCGCACGGTCGCAAAGATGACTTCCCAGATGCCGCCGACCACCAGCGTGGTGATGTAGATCGGAAGGAAGTAGAGGAGGCCGTGAACGAAATTGGCAAATGGGTTCGCAGGGTCGAAGCCAATTCCCATTGCTTCGATCAGCCACGCCCGCCAGCCGGTCGGGTCGTAGGTAGAGATCGCAGAGTTGACCTGAAAGCCAACGTTGTAGAGGCCGACCAGGATACAAGGGATCGTCGCGATGACAACGTAAGTCATGATCCGCTTCATATCGACATACGAGCGCGCATGCGGAGCGGCGGTGGTCACCGTTTTGGGAGTGTAGATGAAGCTTTCCACCATCTCGTAGACGGGGAAAAGTTTCTCGTATTTGCCGCCCTTTACGAAATGAGGCTCAATGCGGTCAAAGAAGCTGCGCAGACCCAAGACCTAGCCCTCCTTTTCGATTTTGGTGAGGCAGTCGCGGAGCGCTATGCCATATTCATACTTGGCGGGGCAGGCAAAGCCCACCAGCCCCAGGTCTTCTTCGTCCAGCTCCAGGGCACCAAGCGCTTGCGCCTGATCCGTATCCATTACAAGCAGGGCACGCAACAGCTGAGTGGGCAGAAAGTCCTGCGGCATAAGTTCTTCAAAGGTGCCGGTAGGAACCATCGCACGGCGTCCGCCGTTCAGGTTGGTCGTCAGTGCATAGAGCTTTTTGGAAAATGCCGAGCCAAGTACAGGTTGGAAAGCATATTTCGATGGCATCGGACGTATCCAGCCCATCGGGATCTGCTTGTGATCCTCTTCAATCAGTGTGATCTGGCGCGCGTAACGGCCGAGATAAGCGCCGTGGCCTTCGCCGAGACGTCCGCTGAGGACAGAACCGGAAATCAGGCGAACCGGAGCGTCTCCGGAAATTTCCCCTTCCGAAAGCTCCATCATCGAAGCGCCGGCGATGGTTCGCACGAGACGCGGCCTTGCGCACATGGGGCCGGACAAAGCAATAATTCGTCTTGGGTCGTAGTGACCCGTTTCAAGCAGACGCCCGATTGCAATCACGTCCTGATAGCCGATGGTCCAGATCGTCTTTTGCGCGCTTGGCGCGTCGAGAAAGTGAATGTGGGTTCCTGCGAGACCGGCAGGATGAGGTCCTGAGAATTCTGCTGCCTCGATGCCGCTGATGTCCTGTCCCGGAATGGAGGTGCCGGCTTCGGAGCAGAGGTAGGTCTTGCCCTCGCTCAGAGACTGGATTGCTTCGAGACCCTTTTTGAAAGCTTCGCCGCTGTCTGCGATGACCAGTGCTGCGTTCGGGCACAAGGGCTCGGTGTCAATTGCCGTGACAAAAATTGATGAAGGCTTTGTCGCCGGATCGGGAACCTTCGAATAAGGACGCGTGCGGAAAGATGTCCACAGACCTGAGGCGCACAAACGCTCGACAAGTCCGGCCGAAGTGGAGGCATCACCGATGCCGGAGAAGTCCACCGGCTCCGCAGCATCGGAATCGATCTCGATCTCGACACTGATCAGAACGCGGCGTGCGCCTCGGTTGACTGCCTTGACACGGCCCGAAACCGGTGAGGTGACCATGACATCGGGCGTGTCCTTGTGGAAAAGTACCGGTGCGCCGACACCTACAACGTCACCTTCCTGAACAACCAGTCGCGGTTTCAGACCGATGTAATCTGCAGCAATAACGGCAGCTGTCCGAATCTCGCGTTCGTCACTGATCTCTTGAACAGGTGCCCCCGTTACAGGCAGATCAAGACCTTTTTTGAGCTTAAAGCTTTGCACGCATCTGGCCTCCAGAATTCGACAAGCCGCCATATGCTACGTTTTTGCTCCGGTAAAAAGTACTATTTTGCCAGTTTGCTACATTTTTTTGTTGAATCGGCTCTCGAAACGAATGAAAAGCGCCACAGGACTGGCGACATTGGTCGCTCTTGATCTATCGGAGATGGTTACCGTGCCAACTAACATTACATTCTCCCGTCGCAGCTTCATCCTGATGTCGCTGACCTTGGCTGCCTGTAAAGGCGGTGCGGATGTTCTTGAGCTTTCCGGGTCCACTATGGGGACCAGCTACTCGGTCACGGCCATCGATCATGATCGAAACGTGGACAAGGCAGCCTTGAAACAGGCGCTTGAAAAGAGCCTGGCGCAAGTCAATGCTCAGATGTCCAACTGGGATGCCTCGTCTGAAGTATCGCGGTTCAACGCTTCCCGCTCCACAGATCCGATGAGAGTCTCCCGGGAGCTGGCGAAGGTCGTCAGCGCTTCGCGGGAAATCAACAGCGCCAGTGACGGACAGTTCGACATCACTCTCGGCCCGGTTATCGAGGCTTGGGGATTTGGAGCCAAAAACTCCGGCAGTCACGTTGAACCCGATTCGGCAGCGCTGGCAGCAGCTTATGAAGTGGCGGGCCAGACCGACGGTCTCCATGTCGATGGAAATTACCTGCGTAAAAGCAACCCCGGCACGCAGATCTACCTGCCATCCATCGGCAAGGGTCATGGTGTCGATCAGATGGCTGAGGTCGTCAAAGGCTTCGGTCTGTCCGATTTCATGGTTGAAATCGGCGGTGACGTCTACGTGTCGGGCAAGAATGCGGATGGCATGAAATGGCAGATCGGCATTGAAGCGCCGGATGCATTGACCAAGACTGCCTATCAGGTTGCCAGCGTTTCAAATCTGGGCATGGCCACATCCGGTGATTACCGGAACTATTTCGAGCAGGATGGCGTTCGCTATTCGCATATCATTGACGCGCATACCGGTCGGCCCATTACCCACCGCACGGCGTCAGTGACCGTGCTGGCTGAAAACACCATGCTGGCAGATGCCTGGGCGACGGCAATGTTGGTGCTCGGCACGAAACGCGGACTTGAAATCGCAAATGAGCGTGATCTCGCCGTATTGTTCATTGATCGTAGTGCTGAAACAGGAAACAAGGGATTCGTTTCCGCAACCAGCGACCGCTTTGCACAACTGCAGGCCTGATAACCAGAACGGACTAGAAAAGTGCTGACTTTTGCCCTGACATTCGCGCTCCTCCTGATCGTCATCTTCGGCATGGCGCTAGGCGTGATTTTTTCAGGCAAGACCATCAAGGGAAGCTGCGGCGGGTTGAACGCGATTTCGGATGCAGACCAGTGCGTGGTCTGCAGCAAGGAAATCGACCCGAACAGCCCGCTGCGTGACCGTCTCGCGTGCCCGAGAGCGCGGAAAAAACTTGCGGAAATGGAAGGCTAGTTGCCCGACGGGGTAACTAGGACGTTGACGAAAGCGGAATAAACGCGACAAGCGCCAGGCAAACGCCCGCGATCAGGCCAAACAGCCAAAGCTGCCACCGAGGCCCTTCCTTCACCCAGACGCGACGATATTGGTAACCGGCGAAGCAGGCCAAAACGAACAAAATCGTTGCGGTCAACGGGGTTAGAATAAATTCTGCCAATTTGGAGAGTTCCTTCGGCCGACTAGTTTCGGTTAAGCTGTATGCCAAACCATAGGTGGACATACAGCAGGGAGCCAAAATCATGCCAAGCTCTTATCAGGCCCCAAGCCGCAAAGACAAGATGCACGAGACGACCCACAGCCAGACCGCGAAGTCCAATACGTCGAGTGAGACTGCGACAGTCCGGAAAATTCTCGAAAAGAAGGGGACGGACGTTTTCGCCCTTCGCCCGCAAAACACGCTGCATGAAGCGGTCGTGATGCTCAAGGAAAAGCGAATCGGTGCGTTGCTGGTGAAAGATGCAGACGGCAAACTGCTCGGTATTCTGTCCGAGCGCGACATCGTCCGCAGGCTCGCCGAAACACCGGGGCAAACTCTGCCGCAACGGGTCGAAGACATCATGACGACCAATGTGGAAGTCTGCGGGCCGGACGACCTGTTGATTTCTGTCTTGCGCAAGATGACGGACGGACGTTTCCGGCACATGCCGGTGATGGAGGACGACGCCATTGCCGGGATGGTGACCATCGGGGATCTTGTAAACTACCGGTTGAACGAACTCGAATACGAGTCGCTGAAACTCAAGCAGCTGATCGTCGGCTAACCGGACGGTGTTGTGTGCCAAAGAAGATGATGCTCGCCGGAAGTTCTTCATCGTCTTTGTGCTTCAGACTGTGAAATATCAGAACCCGGAATTCTTCCGGGTTCTCAATTTTTCCCTTCGAGATTCGTCATGAGGGCCCCTGCCTCAGGTCAGGGGCAGCATCACGTGCTTCCTGTAGAAAGGGCGGTTGGCAAGTCTGGTCCACCAGGCTTTCAAGGCAGGCAGCTCAGGTTGTTGAAAGTTCATGCAGTGCCAGCGATACGCAGAGCAGCCGACAGGAATATCGGCCATGCTGAGTTCGTCGCCCAGAAGATAGCTGTGACTTGCCAGATGATTGTCGAGCAGGGCCCACAAGCGTGAGCAACTTTCGATTGCCTTGTCGACCGCGACGGCGTCCCGGTCTTCCGGTGATGTGCGGATGAGTTGCCAGAAAAGTGTCGTCATCGGCGGGTGGAGTTCGGCTATGTACCAATCCATCCATTGGCCGGCACGGCTGCGACTTTCGAGTGATATGGGAAACAAGGGCGACGCCCCGTATTTCTCACACAGATATCTGACGATTGTGTTTGATTCCCAAAGGACAAAATCGCCGTCCAGCAATGTTGGAATGCGGCCATTCGGGTTTCGCGCGAGGTAGTCGTCTGTGTCATTGCCGCCAAATGCTCCGCCGATGTCCACACGCTCAACACTCAGGTCGAGTTCAGCAGCGCACCACATGACCTTCTGGACATTCACCGAATTGGCGCGGCCGAGAACTTTGAGCATTGAATTTTCCTGACGTTGGACGGTGAGCACTGTCGGCAGATTACCAGCGCATAACAGCCCCGAACCCGTTTGCCAAATTCGGGAAACCGGGTGTTGTTATGGCCGTGGCCGTGTCGGACCTGAGAACCGGTGCTGTTGCACCAAATTGCGATTGTTCGCGACAACCTTTGAGATGCTTCTTGCGTAAACAACCTTTATTGCGCATGTGAGGCTGGGATTTTGTGCGTCCATACCCCTTTGGGCTTATGAGTGCATTATACCTAAGTATTGCTATACCTAAGTATTGTTATACTTAGGTATCTGAACCTAAGTATAGTCATACCTAAGTATATTACTCCGTTAGTAGTCTTGAATATGTTTAATGTGTTGGTAATGTCCCGGTCAGAGTTCCGATGAACTTCAATGTAGCCCAACTATACGTTCCGGGATGATGAAGTAACCGTATGAGGCCTTTTTCATCCACCGGTTCAAGAACAGCAAGGACTTTGACCGATGGCCAAGATCAACTGCGTTCTGCCTGCTTTTGCCCGGCAGCCGCGTGTTGTCCGGCCTCAAATTTCTTCTGACAGCAAATTTCGCCATCGGATGCGTCCGAGGCCTGGCGCGCCGGTGTTGCGTGGCCGGGAAGCACAATGGGTGAATTTCGCTGATTGAACCATTGCGAACGTGAAAGCCGGAGCGGCTGTTGAGGGCAAAAACGACCGGGGGCGTGGAAGAGGCACGACCTAGGGGCAAACCGGACTAAGTGGAGGAGCCGACATGTCCGATAACTCATCCAACAACGCATATTGGTCAGCCAATATGCGCATCATTGTGGCCAGCCTGGTGATCTGGGCGCTGGTCTCGTTCGGGTTCGGCATCCTGCTGCGCCCGCTGCTGAGCGGCATTCCGGTCGGCGGCACCGATCTGGGCTTCTGGTTTGCCCAGCAAGGATCAATCCTGGTCTTCCTGGCGATCATCTTCTTTTACGCCTGGCGAATGAACAGGCTCGATCGCGAGCACGGTGTGGACGAAGAATAAGGACGTCGGGGACAGATGGATCAGTTTACTATCAATCTGCTGTTTGTGGGCGGCTCTTTTGCGCTCTATATCGGCATCGCAATCTGGGCTCGCGCGGGCTCTACTTCGGAATTCTACGCCGCAGGCCGGGGTGTGCACCCGGTTACCAACGGCATGGCGACAGCTGCCGACTGGATGTCGGCGGCATCCTTCATCTCCATGGCGGGTCTGATCGCCTTCACAGGATATGACAACAGCTCATTCCTGATGGGCTGGACCGGTGGCTACGTGCTGCTGGCTTTGCTGCTCGCGCCTTACCTGCGCAAGTTCGGCAAGTTCACGGTATCGGAGTTTATCGGTGACCGTTTCTATAGCCAGACCGCGCGTATCGTGGCGGTTGTCTGCCTGATCGTTGCTTCCACCACCTACGTGATCGGCCAGATGACCGGCGTAGGCGTCGCCTTCGGCCGGTTCCTGGAGGTCAGCAACACGGCCGGTCTTCTGATCGGAGCCTGCGTGGTGTTTGCTTATGCAGTGTTCGGCGGCATGAAGGGCGTTACCTATACCCAGGTGGCGCAGTATGTGGTGTTGATCACCGCCTACACCATTCCTGCAATCTTCATCTCGCTTCAGCTAACAGGAAACACGATCCCGGCCCTTGGCCTGTTCGGCAATGATGTTTCCAGCGGCGAACCTCTGCTGGCAAAGCTGAACCAGGTGGTGACGGAACTCGGGTTCAATTCCTATACGGCACACCATTCGAACACGTTCAACATGGTGCTCTTCACCCTGTCGCTGATGATCGGTACGGCGGGCCTGCCGCACGTGATCATGCGCTTCTTCACCGTGCCGAAAGTGTCCGACGCACGCTGGTCTGCCGGTTGGGCACTGGTCTTCATTGCGCTGCTTTACCTGACGGCTCCGGCTGTGGGGGCGATGGCTCGCCTCAACATCACCGAAATGATGTGGCCGAATGGCGGGATCAACGGCGGCGCCGTGACCCTGGAGCAGATCGACAACGACCAGCGTTACGACTGGATGCAGACTTGGAAGAAAACCGGTCTTCTGGACTGGGAAGACAAAAACCATGACGGCAAGATCCAGTACTACAACGACAAAAACGCCGAGATGCGGACTTTGGCTGAAGACAAAGGCTGGGTCGGTAACGAGCTGACCAAGTTCAACCGGGATATCCTGGTTCTGGCAAACCCGGAAATCGCCAACCTGCCCAGCTGGGTAATCGGTCTGGTGGCTGCCGGTGGTCTGGCTGCGGCATTATCCACGGCCGCGGGGCTGCTGCTTGCGATTTCGTCCGCTGTCAGTCACGACCTCATCAAGGGAGCCATCAATCCAGGGATTTCGGAACGAGGAGAGTTGTTGTCGGCGCGAATTGCCATGGCGGTCGCCATCATGGTTGCAACCTATCTGGGGCTTAACCCACCAGGATTTGCAGCGCAGACGGTGGCCCTTGCCTTCGGTCTGGCGGCGGCGTCGATCTTCCCGGCGCTGATGATGGGGATCTTCTCGACCCGCATCAACAACACCGGCGCGGTTGCGGGCATGCTGGCGGGCCTGGTCGTGACCCTGGTCTACATCTTCCTGCACAAGGGCTGGTTCTTCATCCCGGGTACCAACAGCTTTACCGATGCAGATCCTCTGCTTGGTCCGGTCAAGTCGACCTCGTTCGGTGCGATTGGTGCTGCGATCAACTTCACGGTGGCCTACATTGTTGCAGGCATGACCAAGGAAACCCCGCAGGCGATCAAGGAACTGGTTGCAAGCGTGCGCATCCCGCGTGGCGCCGGTGCAGCACAGGATCACTGATACCTGTAGCGGGCAGCCGTAACGCGGCTGCCCGTCCTTTTCCGATCCTGTCCTGTCCGGTGCATGCCGGGCGGGACATTTTTGCTTTACTATTCAGGCCCAAGCCATGTCTCTCGAAACTGACGAAATACTGCGCTTTCTCAATTCATTGCACCCGTATGATTCCCTGCCGGACGATGCGGCCAGGTCGCTTGCCCAGCAGTTCGATATCCGCAAAGTGGTTGGTGGCCGCAGCGTTTATGATCTCGGGGAGAAACTGCCCGGGCTTTTCATCATCTATGACGGCGCAGTTGAAGTGCGTGACGAAAACAATGTGGTCGTCAGTCATTTGAGCCCGCGAAACTCGTTCGGAGAACGAGGTCTCATGCGTGACGGTGTCGCGGTAACGTCCGCACGAGCGGACGAGACTTCGGTCCTGCTGGTTCTGCCGCCTGAGATTTTTCATGCCCTGATTGCCGAACACAAGGCCTTTGCAAGGTTTTTCGATCGTGCGCGCAAGCCCCAGACGTCGAACAGCAGCCTGGCGACGAGCCGGGCCGAAACGCTGATGGCCGCAAATCCGTTTACCTGCCAGCCGGAAACGAGCGTGCAGCATGCCGCGCGGCAAATGCGCGACAAACGCGTGTCATCTCTGTGTGTCACGGACACGGATGAAACGCTGAAAGGGATCGTGACGACGCGCGACCTGTCGGGAAAGATCCTGGCGGAAGGCCTGCCGGTCGATACACCTGTTTCTAAGATCATGACCGAGGATCCGATTACCCTGGCACCTTCGGCGATAGGCTCGGACATTCTGCATCTGATGATGGAACGCCGCATCGGGCACGTACCCATCGTGGAGGGCAATCACCTGGTCGGCATGATCACGCAAACCGATCTGACCCGGTTCCAGGCCGTAAGTTCGGCCAATCTGGTCAGTGAGATTGCCGTGGCTGAAAACGCTGACGAAATGGCGAAGGTCACAGCGGGCATTTCCGGTTTGCTGGTTCAGCTGGTTGCCGGCGGTAGTCGGCATGAAGTCGTCACTCGTCTGATCACGGATATTGCGGATACAGCCACCCGTCGGCTGCTTGCGTTGGCAGAGGAAAAACTGGGGCCACCGCCGGTCCCGTATCTGTGGCTGGCCTGCGGTTCTCAAGGAAGACAGGAACAGACTGGCGTAAGCGATCAGGACAATTGCCTGTTTCTGGACGACAGCGTCAGCGACGCCGACCGGGAAGGCTATTTCGCGGATCTTGCAAGGTTCGTTTGCGATGGGCTCAACACATGCGGCTATGTCTATTGTCCCGGTGACATGATGGCGACGAACCCGCGCTGGTGTCAGCCCATCCGGGTCTGGAAGAGCTATTTCGATGGATGGATCCGCAATCCAGACCCTGAAGCACAGATGCTGAGCTCAGTCATGTTCGACCTGCGGCCGATCGGAGGCCACACGGCTCTTTTTGAGAACCTGCAGCATGAAACATTAAAAGCGTCGAGCGAGAATTCGATTTTCGTTGCGCATATGATCAGCAATTCGCTGAAGCATACTCCGCCGCTGAATCTCTTGCGCGGTCTGGCGACAATACGGTCCGGCGAGCACAAGCATGCGCTTGACATGAAACTCAATGGCGTCGTTCCGGTTGTCGATCTGGCACGCATCTATGCTTTGCGCGGACAGATCGGTGCGGTCAACACCAGGGCGCGTCTGGTTGAGGCGAGAGCCAGCGGACAGCTCAGCCAGTCGGGAGCAGGCGATCTTCTGGATGCCTACGATCTGATTGCCGAGACCCGGCTGTTGCACCAGGCCGGCCTGGTCAAACAGGGCGTCGCGCCGGACAATTTTCTGCTGCCCTCGGTTCTATCGGATTTTGAACGCAGTCATCTTCGGGATGCCTTTGTCGTCGTCAAGACCATGCAGTCGGCAGTCGGCCATGGGCGGGGCATGTTGAGCTAATTACATTCGGGTTCCGATTCATCAGGGGAGCGGTGGTCGGGTCCGAAGTGGAGGAAAGAAATGTTTGTCGAATTGATCGCTACCTTTGTTGCAGGGATTGCCGCAGCGGGCGCCGTCATGCTGGTGAACAGGGTGCTGCGTGGACGCCTGCCGCGCTGGTTCGCTCCGGTCGCCGCAGGCGCGGCAATGATCCTGGTGACGATCTCGAACGAATATGGGTGGTATGGGCGAACCAGTGGCGCGTTGCCGGAAGATGTGGTTGTTGCCCAGACTGTTGAAAGCAAGGCCTTCTATCGCCCCTGGACCTATGTCTGGCCCTTCGTTGAACGGTTTGTGGCCGTCGATACCGCAACTGTTCGCTCCCACCCCAATCAGCCGGGTATCAAACTAGCCGAAATCTACTTCTTCGGCCGGTGGTCTGCGGTCAACAAGTTGCCGGTTCTCGCCGACTGCCCGGGCAACAGGCGCGCAGCCCTCGCAGACGGGATCCGGTTTGAAAACGATGGCGCAGTGGATGGCGCGGAGTGGATCGCCGTTTCCGCGGGAGATCCGCTCGTGTCAACGATTTGTGGAGCTGGCTGATGTTGTCGACGCTCAGCCTCAGGCTTCGCCTTTTCATCCTGTTCAGTGGTCTGGCCACGGCGAGCTGTCTGCTGATTGGCTTCTCACTCTTCTTCGGCTTCATGAGAGCAGCTGAAACCGGGCACGCCTCAGGATTTCTGCTGGCCGGAGTTCTGTCGTTTTTCGGAGTACTGGCCCTTTCCACCGGGGTGTGGCGGTTTCTGGATGAGAATGTTGCGCGACCGATCGAGCACATTGCATCGACGGTCAGGACATGCGCGCATGCGGATGTAAAGGCGTCCATCGACCTGCACAAAACGCGTTTCCTGGGGGACCTTGCTCCTGCGGTTCACGCTGTCACAGGGCATCTCTCGAAGGTTTCTTCAGGAACGGAGGAGATCGTCGCAGCCGAGACCTCGCGGATCATGGCTGAAAAAGCCCATCTTGCCCTTCTTCTTACTGAAATTCCCGTCGCGATCATCCTTGTCAGCCCGACAAATCAGATCATGCTTTATGACGGACAGGCAGCCGATGTTCTGGGTCAGGTGCACGTGCCGCGTCTGAGCGCTTCGATTTTCGATTATTTCGACGAGGCGGATTTGCAGGCGGGGCTTGAACAGCTTTCGGAAAAACGCACGGAAGTGATTGTCGAAGTGTGCGGCACAGGCGGGCGTTTGAGTTTCGAGTTGAGACTGAAGAAGCTTCACCAGACACCTGGTTACATGATCCTGGTGGATGACACGCATGCGCGGATTGCACCGGAGGCGGCACGTCCGCTGATCTTCGATTTCGATTTGACGGAACATGAAGCAGAACATGCCATTGAAAACCGTCCGCTCCAGAGCCTGAGTTTTGTCGTGTTCGACACAGAAACCACGGGATTGATGCCAAACAAGGACGAAATCGTTCAGATCGGAGCCGTCCGGGTGGTTAAAGGCCGGATCGTACCAGGTGAAAAGGTGGACCAACTTGTTAATCCAGGGCGCGTAATCCCTCGCGCTTCCACCAAGGTGCATGGCATCACCGATGCGATGGTTGCTGAAGCACCGGCTGTTTCAGAAGCCGTATCGAACTTCCACAAGTTTGCACGGGACTCGGTGCTGGTTGCTCACAATGCCCCTTTCGACATGGCCTTTCTCCACCGCCATGAAAAGACATCCGGGTTGCTTTGGGATCATCCGCTCCTGGATACGGTGCTGTTATCGGCTGTACTGTTCGGTGACACCGAAATCCATACCCTCGACGCTTTGTGCGAGCGCCTCGGTATCACCATTGCGCCAGAGCTGCGTCATACAGCTCTTGGAGATGCGCAGGCGACGGCAGAAGCACTCTGCAAGATGCTGCCGATTCTTATTTCAAGAGGGTTCGAAACTTTTGGAGAAGTCATTCAGGAAACCCGCAAGCACGGCAGGTTGCTGAAGGATCTGAATTGACGAAGCCGTTTCCGTTATCTGAAGAGCATTTCGCCAGTGCCATGACCGCAGCAGTTGTGCGGCCATGACAGCCTTACTCTAAGTGCCGAATATGTCGGTCGTAATACCCTTGTACCAACCGACGGATTCTTCGAAGGTTGCCTGACGAATGGCGTCGTCTTCCCCAGTCTGGCTGATGAATTTCGAGGTCGAGGCTATCTTTTCGTCTGTCGGTGCATATTGGGCACCGACTTTCACGCCGTCATTGGTCTCGATCAGGCTCCAGCAGGTGTTGGAGTATTTTGCAGGGAAAACCTTGGACCCGATGAGATCTCCTCTGATAGCCATTGCAGCAACCTTCGCCTGACTGTTTGCGGAGAACCCGGATTTGGGCATGTCGCCTGCGATCGAGGCATCGCCAATGACGAAGATATTGTCATCAACTTGTGAGCGCATGGATTTCGGATCAATCGGACAGAAGCCGGTATCGTTGGCAAGGCCTGTCTTGATCGCAATGTTGCCGGCCTTCTGGGCCGGAATGACATTGACCAGGTCTCCTTTGAAGGTGTCAAAGTCGGTTTCAACTTCGCCGGTTGCCGGGTTGACCCCCTTGATGCCGCCATGGACGTCGGGTCCGTACCATTCGATCATTCCGGGATAGTACTTTTCCCAGCCTTCCTGGAAGAGCGCCTGCTTCGAGAACTTGGGCTTGGGGTCGATGATGACGATCTTGCTGTCACCAAAGCCCTTTTCCTTCAGCACATGCGCCATCATTGAAACACGTTCGTATGGTCCCGGTGGGCAGCGATAAGGATTGGGTGGAGTGACCATGACGATCTGCTGCCCATTCTCGATTGCGTCCAACTTGGACTTGAGCAGCTGTGTCTGTGGACCAGCCTTCCAGGAATGCGGCATGATTTCCGCTGCTTCTGCCGAATAGCCCGGTACGCTTTCGTAAATGAGATCGATGCCGGGAGCGACGACGAGCCGGTCATAGGGAACTCTGGACCCGTCTGCCATGACAACTTCTTTCGCTTCCCGGTCGATGGCGTCCGCCATGCCGTTGACGACGGTAATGCCGTAGTTCGATGCCAGGGTGTCGTAGCCATGGGTGATGGAGTCGAAGCTTCTGAAACCTCCGAGATACAAGTTGGAGAAGAAGCAAGTCGTGTAAGCCGGGTTTGCCTCGATCAGGGTTACGTCCAGATCATCTCCGGCATCCTTGGCCATGTATCGTGCGGCGGTTGCGCCCCCGGCACCTCCTCCGATGACTACGGCCCTGGGCTTGCCTTGCGCGCGGGCATAGTGAGGCAGAGCCAAAGAGGTGGCGCCGGCTCCGGCCAGCAGTCCAAAGGTCCGGCGTGAAATCTTCCGCATTTTCCTTCCTCCCGGGTTTGCAGCACAGCGACCGGCTTTCGCCAGATCGCCTTCACTGTGGATCAAGCGATCCGAAATAAGCCGCAAGTGCTGCGATTTCCTCGTTTCCGAGGTTGATCGTCATGTTCTGCATGACCTGATGGCTTCGAACATTGGTCTTGTACTCGAACAGCGCCCTGATGAAGGCGTTCTTCGGCCAGCCAACGATCGAGGGAATGCCGTCCGCACGGCCTGAAACCTGATGGCAGGTCACGCATTCGCTGGAGAGATACTCACCGTATTCCGCGTCACCATCCAGTTTCATGGCAACAGAGCCGATCTCTGCCCGTGCCACCTGTGCGGTTTGCGGATCTGCAGCGGGCTGTTCTTGAGACAAGGTTTTCAGATAGGCGATCAGATCGATGCGGTCCGAATGCTTCTTCATGCCCAGGTAAGACATCCGTGTTCCTGGAACATAGGCGCGAGGTTTGGCGAGATACTGATCAAGAGTGAACTCGTTCCAGACGAGTCCCTCCCGTCCGAGCTTCTTCATCGCGCTGGAGTACTTGAAGCCATCGATGACCCCGGCCTGGCGTCCGAACAGTCCGTCAAGATGTGGGCCGACAAGATTTGCAGCGCCTGCACCGATCTGATGGCAGGATTTGCAGTCCTTGTAGAGGTTTTCGCCCCTTTGAGGATCACCTTCCTGCGAAAGGGAAGGGGAGGCCGTCAGAGCGGCCCCACACAGGGCAAGGACCGGCAAGGCCCCCCTCAGCCTCTCAGCCCCTCCGAAGAGAGGAGGCATTCGCCTGCGCTGCCGGTCCTTTTCCAATTCGGGTCCTCCCGAAACCCTTGATGATCAATCGACCCCGCCAACTCCTGCAGCTGCGTCGTCGTCAACCGAGCCCGGTGTCACGTCCAGGATCCGGGCACGCATGGTGATTTCGACCGGTCCGGGCTTGCACTCGCTCATGCAAGGCTCGGACTTTTCTGCATAGTGATCTTCCTCCGGGCGGCTGTCCGCAACAAAATTCTGTTCGTTGGGGAGCCGCATGTCGAGAAAGTTCTCGTTTGACAACTCGAAATCCTCATCCTCGACAACGTCGTTCAGGTAAAGCAGATACGCAGTGATGGCATAGACTTCATCGTCGGTAAGCGAACGTGCATTGCCATAAGGCATGGCCCGGCGGACGTAGTCGTAAACCGTTGAAAGATATGGCCAATAGGAACCGATCGTTTTTTCTGGGCGCTCTTCTGTCAATGTGTCGTGACCGCCTGCGAGAACCGGCCAGCGTCCGACACCTTCACCAAAGTCACCGTGACAGACCGCGCAATTGTCCGTGTAGAGCACTTCACCATCCATGACTGTGCCGGATCCCAAGGGCAGTCCCTGGCCATCAGGACGGACGTCAATATCCCAGGCAGCGATTTCTTCCGGCGTGGCCTTGCGGCCGAGACCGAAGACACCACCGTCTCTCGTGCTGGACACGGGAGCTGCCGCTGCTGCGTCTGCGGCCTGGTCCGGTTCAGCTGTGGGTTCCGCGGCGCTCTGCTCTTCTTCTGCAGGAGCTGCGCTTGAGAACGTGGCCAGATAAGCAAGGATGTTGTCGAAGTCCTGCTGCTTCCGCAGGCCCGCAAAGGCCATCTTCGTGCCCTTGATCATTGCCTTCGGTTTTTCGAGATAGGTGGACAGAGTGTCCTCTTCCCAGACAAGACCATCGGTTCCGGCGGCAATCATCGCCTTGGAGTACTTGTAGCCTTCAATCGACCCGGCCGCCCGTCCAAAGACTTCATTCAGGTGCGGACCGACCTTGTTCTTTGCATTGTCGCCGACAGCATGGCAGGCGGCGCATTTCTTGAAGACCTTCTTGCCCTTGTCGACATCTCCGGCCAGGGTGGTGCCCGACAGGAGCGGCAGCGTAGCGAGTGCGGCGCAGAGGCTGAGGGATTTAAGAAACTTCGACATTTTCCACCGTTCCGTCTGCTTTGACATGCCAGGTCTGGATGCCGTTGTTGTGGTAGATCGAGTTTTCACCACGGGCAGCCCGCAACTCGTTCTTGCTGGGCTGGTAAAAGCCATTCTCGTCCATTGCACGGGACTGAAGCAGCAGATCCGAACCGTCCCAGTCGATGTCGAGGTAGAACCGATGCAGGGCTTTCGGAAGGCTGGGACCATCAACACGGGCGGTTTTCCAATTGCGGCCGCCATCGATGGACACATCGACACGCTTGATGCGGCCGTTGCCGGACCAGGCAACACCGGAGATCACCAAGGGGCCCTTGCCATGAGAAATCGGTGCCTGCGGGCTGGGCGTGGTGATGACGGATTTCGCATCCATGACCCAGGTAAAACGCCGTGCCTTGCCGGTTTCCATGAGGTCCGTGTATTTGGAGGTTTCCTCACGCTGGTGCCAAGGTTCGTCGCCGACTTCCAGGCGGCGCAGCCACTTGACCCACATGTTGCCTTCCCAACCCGGCACGACCAGGCGAAGGGGATATCCTTGCTCGGGACGAAGCGCTTCGCCGTTCATCTTGAAGGCGACGAGGCAGTCGTCGAGCGCTTTTTCCATCGGGATGGACCGGGTCATGGCTGACGCATCGGCGCCTTCCGGCATGATCCATTTGGCGTTGGTCTTGATGCCGGCTTCTTCCAGCAACAGCTTGAGCGGTACGCCGGTATACATGACACAGTGAACCATGCCGTGGGTGTACTGACAGCCATTGAGCTGGGAGCCGCGCCATTCCATGCCGGAATTTGCCGCGCATTCCAGGAAATAGATCCTGTTTTCGCGGGGAAAGCGCTTCAGATCTTCCATCGTGAAGACGAGCGGAGTATCCACCAGACCGTTGATCATCAGGCGGTGCGAGGCCGGATCGATTTCCGCGATGCCGCCGTGGTGGCGCTCGAAACACAGGCCGTTGGGCGTGATGATGCCGTCGAGTTCGTGAAGGGGCGTGAAATTGACCGAGCTCTCGGTTGAGGCAGTCAGCCATTCCACATCCCGGCGCACGACATGCGCCTCGAATTCCGACGGCGTGCCGTATGGGCGGGACTGCACGCCGTCACCGAGATACCGGTTCCAGTCCTGTATCTCGGTAATGAGAGGGTCTCCGCCAGCACGTGCTGCGCCCGCAGTGCCAGCCACTGCACCAGCTGCCAGTCCTGCCTTCAGCAGGGAGCGCCGTGAGAGGTCTGGTGATTTGGATTTTCTGGTATCACTCATGAATTTTATCCTCAGGGATGGGTCCTCAGGAGTTTTCTGAAGAAAAATAGGGTCAGCCGGCCAGTTTGACGGACTGGTTGTCCGGCAGCTTGACGACAGGGTTTTTGGTCAGGTACGCCTCGACGACTTCGTCGATTGCGGGTCCCTCGGTGTCTTCGTTGACCGATGCCCAGCCGGTAACGATGTAGTCCTTGGCAGGGTCGATCGCTTCGCCGGTCGCGAGCAGCGTCATATTGGAGATGCGCTCGCCGATGTCCTTGTTCGGATCAATCGTATAGCCCATGCCGCCGACACGAACCATGTCGCCACCTTGCTGGTAATAGGGATCCTTGTTGAAGAGGTTGTCGCCAACATCCTCCAGGATGTCCTTCAACATCTGGCCGTTCATGGATGAACGGTAGGCAGCCGGATAGGTCATGGCGCAGGCGTTGTGCAGATCTTCGAAAGTGATGTCCTGTCCCGGAAGCAGGGAAGTTCCCCATCTGAAGCCGGGAGACAGCGCGATCTGGGCATCGCGTTCTTCCAGCAAAGCCTGGCAGATCAGGTCATCGAATGTCCCGTTGAAATTGCCACGGCGGTAAAGCAGGCTTTCGGTGCGGCCAAGCACGCGCGACAGGTCTTTCTCGTATGGTGCGCGGACTTCATCGATCAGCGCGGCCATGTCCGCATCCGGCGTGATGATGTCGGAAAAGATCGGGATCAGGCGGTGAGAATAACCAGCAAGCTTACCGTTCCGAAGGTCGAGATCCAGCCGCGTTACGAACTTGCCGTTGGAGCCGGACGCAATGACCAAGGTGTCGTTGACGATGACGGGTTCGGGCAGAGCGTCATGAGTGTGACCGGCCAGAATGACGTCGATACCGTCGACGCGTGACGCCAGTTTCCGATCGACGTCAAAGCCGTTGTGGGACAGAAGGACGACCAAGTCGGCGCCTTCGCTTCTGGCTTCTTCAACGTGCTTTGCAATATCTTCTTCCCGGATGCCGAAGGACCAGCCCGGGATCATCCAACGGGGATTGGCGATCGGCGTATAGGGGAATGCCTGTCCGATCACGGCAACCTTGGCGCCGCCACGCTCAAACATCTTCCAGGCTTCGAATGCTGGTTCATCCCATTCGTTGTCGTTGATGTTGGAGCCAAGGAACGAGAAGGGCAGTTCGTCTATGATTTCCTGAACCCTGTCGGTTCCATAGGTGAACTCCCAGTGGCCGGTCATGGCGTCCGGCCGCAGGGCATTCATCACCGTGACCATGTCCTGGCCAAGCGTCTCGTTGGACGTATAGCTTCCCTGCCAGGTGTCCCCGCCGTCCAGCAGCAGAACATTGTCGTCGCCGCGCTCGGACCGAATTCGCTTGATGACGGTAGCGACCCGGTCCATGCCGCCCATCTTGCCGTAGGTCTTCGCCAGGGAGACGAAATCCTCGGAGGTGAGGGCATAAGCGTCCGGCGTGCCCGGTTCGATGTTGTAAAGCTTGAGGAAATCGGCGCCGGTGACATGGGGTGGTTTGCCGGTCACGTCGCCAATACCCAGATTTATGGAAGGCTCGCGGAAATAGATCGGCTTCAGCTGGGCATGAATATCGGTGATGTGAATGAGGGTGAGCTGCCCCGTGGGGTCCATGCTCAAGAGTTGATCTTCGGTGAGCGCCTGTTGCGCCATCAGGCGCGACCAGGATCCAGCCATTCCCGACCCAAGCAGCGCACTTGTTGCTGTCGCTGCCATCAGGAACTCACGTCTTGAGAACATTCCGCTTACTCCAAAGCTGACCGGAGATTTGTCCAGTCACATGCATATTTTTCCCGTTGGCACGCAGCTTCCCGCGCACCTTCCTGACTCGTTCAAACTGGGACGAGTTGTCGTGTGCCGCTCGGGCGGCCAATTGCTCCGGTGCAGCTAAGAGCGCTGCACCGGATTGCGCACTTATTGGCGGACAGACGGGGTTTCCACGGAAAGCCCCTGGCCGCGCCAGGCGAGATAGAGTTCCAGTGCCTTGAATTCATCGGAGCCTGGCTTGAACGGCACTGCACGGATATTCTTCATGCAACCCTTGAAGCGCCGATGGATGGAACCGACACCCTGCCACTTGAGTCGGTAAGTCGGGAATCCGTTGATCTGACCCTGACTGAGATGATCGGCACGGATCATGTTGCCATAATTGTCTTCGTGGCAATTAGAGCAAGACATGTCGAGCTGACCGACCCGGGTGTAGTAAAGTTCCTCGCCTTTCTTGAACCAGTCCTCGGCATTTCCGTCGACGGCCACTTCAACGGGCATGCCTCGCGATTGAACGCCGATATAGGCCGTCATCGCCAGCATTTCCGGGCTTTCCCACTTCCACGGGTCGGCACCCTGGTGCTCCTGCCTGGACCAGTTGATGTGGTTTTCCAGGGTCATCAGTGTCTCTTTGCCTTCATGCCATTTCGGCATGGAAGCACGGACGCCCTTCATGCTTTCAGAAGCATCGCCGTGGCATGACGCACAGGACTTGCCCGAGGTTCCCTCGGCTGTTTCCCAAAGTTCCTCGCCATAGTCGACGGATGTGAATGCCGGATTGTCGAAGTCATCCATCTGCAGAGCTTGCGTTTCATCGGAACGGAAACGCCACCCTGAAATGATCTCATCCAACGGATGGTCGGCAGGTGCTTCAGTCTTGGTTACGAACTTGACGTCTTCGACAACCAGCTCGCTGTCTTCCCCGGACAAGGCGGATTGCGTGACGGCAATCGCAAGCACACTTGCCCCGGTCACCAACGCCGAAAGCCGGGCTACTTTATTCATTTTGGCCAAATCGTCTCCTCCTCCGATTTGTGCAGCCGAATTGCAGCCGCGGCCTAGTTCACCGTTATCTTCTTCTCCGTTTCGTAAACGGAGCCGTCATCGTCCACCCAGGTGAACTTGAACGTTCCGCTCTGGTCCACTTTCGCGCTGAACTGCAGGTAAGGATTGGCCGAAACGGCCGGATCGAGATCGCAGGTGAATACGGTTTGTCCGTCAAACTCGCAGGTGAACTTGTTGATGATCTTGCGCGGGATCAGTTCACCGGTTTTCTTGTCCTTGCGCTGACCGGATTCCATCGGGTGGCTGATCAGCGTCTTGATAGTGATGACTTCACCCTGGGATGCCTTTTTCGGCACTTTCACGCGGGGTTTAGCAGATGCCATGTTCGTGTTCCTTTCTGGCTCAGCCGCCGCAGCCGCCGATAGTGACCTTGACTTCCTTGCGGTCGATATAGGTGGAGCCGTCGTTCATCTTGGCGACGGCAATAACATTCTGGGTCTTTGCCAGACGGATACGCGTCTTGGCTTCCGCCTCACCGCTCATCGGAGAAAAGTGGAACGTGGCAACTGCCGGGTTCGGGTTGCCGTCGGCAAGGATAAGGACCGAGGCAACATAGCTGTCAGCCGTCATCGGGCTATCCACGGTAACGCCCACCGGTACGGTGTTGCCGTTTTCTGCGATTTCAGGCGTGTCCAGAGCGACCGTGCCCTCCATGGGGGCTGCGCCACCGGTAAACGCCTTGATGGCGTCCTCTGCCTTGTCGGTTGCGGCGAATGAGAATTCCGGCTTGAACGCCAGAAAGGCGGCTGTGCCCGCCGTGAGGCCAAACACTTGGCGTCGTGTGATTGTCATCTCTTGCTCCTTGAGTGTCGAGATCAGTTTTCTTTGAGTGTCATGAGATAGGCGACCACATCTTCCACTTCTTCAGCGGAAAGGATGGTCTTACCGTTGTGATCCTTGGCGACGTTCAAGCCCAATCTCAGAGTGTAGAAGCCGGGCATGATAGTCTGCTCACCAAAAACATCCTTGCTGTTCACCAGAATGGCGCGCAGTTGCGCTTCGCTCCAGCGGTCGGCAACTCCATCGAGTTCAGGTCCGACTTCGCCGTGGAACAACAGATCGTTCAGGTCCGCGTTGGCATGACAGGCAAGGCAATTGCCTTTCTTGCGGTCTGCAAATGTTTCGCGCCCCGCCACGGGATCTCCCTTTGCACCGGTCAGAGACTGCTGCAGTTCCATGTCCACGATCGGAACACTGTCCGGTGCCACCGTTTCCGCGGTTGCCACGGATGCGGCCATGACAGCCAGACCGGCCAGTGCGGCCGACAGGCTTGTTAAAGTCGCGCCCTTCATCATAGTGTTGGCTTTCCTCCTCAATGCGAAACGGGTTCCCGTTTCATAGGCAGCCGGATTCGGTCTGCCCATCCTCCTCATATTAAAAGATATGATTTTTTGCATATGTTATGCAATAGGCTTTTTGTTGAAAATGCAACCATCACCGAATTGGCGAGTCCTATTCCGACTTCAGGCGACCTTCTTCCCGTAACTTGTTGATTATGCGGGCATGATACTTCTGGAAATGTTCGTCTCCCTCGTAACCTTTTTCGCGAACCCAGCGAAACATGTTGAGGAAAGTCCATTTGCCGAATGCTCCGGGCATGGTGGCAACGGCTGTTTCCGGAACCGTGCCTTCGGCAGGCACCTCTTCAGGCAGGAACACGATGGTTGGGGTGAAAACGAAACCCCATTTGCGGGCCGCTGTCTTTTCAGTCAGTTCATCGCCATCCAGGTCGATCACTTCCTCGTCGCCGAACATATTGTACTGAACAACCATGAAGTTCTCCTTGATGTAATCGGAAACTTCCGGGTCGGAGAGGATCTTCTCGTGCATCTGCTGGCAATAGATGCAGCCTCTCTGCTCGAAGATGATGGCAAGTCTCTTGCCCTGTTCGGCAGCAGCCTCGATGTCCTCGCTCATGTCACGGAATGTGACTGCGAACCAATCTTGCTTGTGCAACCCATCCTCACCGACCGTGGCGGCCGAGCCGAGTGTTGTGATTGCCAAGGTGATGCCAAAGGCGAGCAATAGAGGTTTCCAGATACGCATCGTCAATTCTCCCTGATGAGCTCAACCGATTTGTGTGAAAATCGGAAATGTTTCGAGAAGCCAGAAAGCAATGGCCGACATCTGACCGGTTACAAAAAGCAGACCTGTCAGCACAAGCAGGCCACCCATGACTTTCTCGACCGTGCCCAGATGTTTGCGGAAACGCCCGGCAAGTTTGAGGAACCGGCTGGCAAAGGCCGCCGCCAGAACGAAGGGGAGGCCGATGCCGAGCGCGTAAACCGCCAGCAGCCCAGCGCCATGCCAGGTTGTGTCGGAAGAACCGGCGACAAACAGGATTGCAGCAAGGACCGGGCCGACACATGGAGTCCAGCCAAAGGCGAAGGCCAGGCCCATGATGAAAGCGCCGACAAGGCCGGCCGGTTTGCTCTCGACCTGGATGCGTGCCTCGCGGAAGAGCAGGCCTATCCTGAAGACACCCAGAAAGTGCAGCCCCATGACAATGATGATCGTTCCGGCCACATAGGACAGAATGTCGTAGTAGCGTGCTATGGATTGACCGATGACGCTTGCTGTTGCGCCCAAAGCGACGAAGACCACGGAGAACCCGAAGACGAAGGCAATGGCAGCGAGGATCACTCGTCGCCCGGTGTTTTTACTGGCGGCTTCACCCTTCAGCTCATCGACGCTGACGCCGGCCAGATAGCACAAATAGGGCGGCACGATCGGCAGCACGCAAGGGGATACGAATGAGAGCAGTCCGGCAAGAAATGCGGCGCCCAGGGAAATATCGAGCATTCAAATCCTCCCGACGAATCTCGATAGCAATGGCTTTAAAATATTCAAATATTCATATATATTGCAATCAAAGAAATGCGGAGAATGTTTCATGAGGGCCGTCGCGCGACTGATCACCCTTGTAAGTGTGTTGAATTTAAGCCTTTTTTCGGTTCAGGCCGTTCATGCGGCCGAATTGATCATGCTTGAGCAGCCGGGCTGTGTCTGGTGTCAGCGCTGGAATGAGGAAATTGGCGTTGCTTATCCCAAGACGGAAGAGGGACAAAGGGCTCCCTTGCGTCGAATCGACATCACGGACCCCTGGCCGGAGGATTTGTCCGGCGTTTTGAAGGAACGGTTGACCCCGACCTTCATTCTGGTGGAAGGAGGAGTCGAAATCGATCGGTTGCGCGGTTATCCGGGAGAGCATTTCTTCTGGCCGCTTTTGTCGGGGATGCTGGAAAAGTTGCCTGAAAAGATCAACTAATAATATTGATCTGCCGTCCGACTTGTTCCATGTAACGGAACCAGAGACTATACGTCACTGTGAACACATGACTAGTAAGGACAATGCGACCTGATGAACTTGCCGGTCTTCAGTAAAGACATGGACCCAAAAGATCTCGACCAGCTCATGCAGCAGGCGAGAAAAGCAAGCGATCTGCTGAAAGCACTTTCTCACGAGGTGCGGCTTGTGATTCTGTGCCTTTTGTCTGAAGGCGAGAAGTCTGTGTCCGAGCTGGAAGATATTCTTACGATGCCGCAGGCCGCAGTCTCTCAACAGCTGGCTCGTCTGCGTCTGGAAGGACTGGTTCAATCCCGCCGTGAAGGCCGAATGATCTACTACAGCCTTGTCGATGACGAAGTGAGTTCAATCATCGCCACACTCTACGAACTCTTCTGCAAAGACGTTCGTCCGCAATCCGACTGAATTTCGAAGTATTTCCGAAACCCGCCTTGCACTGCAGCATGGTCTTCGTTTGCTGTCGGCAGGAGGCCCTGCTACGTTTTCGGCAACCGTCAAAGAGCGCATAAGCGCCGAAGCACGGCAGAGGAAACGCTTCAGGGTCCCCGTTGGGGCAAGGATTTATGACAGAGCTGAACCCGATGTTGCTGCTCCCGTTGCTGGGAGTGCTCGCAGGGTGCGTGTTGGGTTTCGTTGCCCGCGCCACCCACTTCTGCACCTTGTCGGCACTGGAGCGGCATTGGTATGCGGGCGACAGCAGCAGCTTGCGTACCTGGGTGCTGGCGGCGGTATTCGCGCTTATCGGGACGCAGGTTCTCGTTGCACTTGGCGTTGCCAACCCGGCTGCTTCCTTCTACCTCTCCTCAGATTTTCCGTGGACAGGGGCAATTCTCGGTGGGTTCATGTTCGGGATCGGCATGGCGCTGGTCGGTACCTGCGGGTTTGGTGCCGTGCTGCGCCTCGGGGGCGGCAGTTTGCGTGCTCTTGTCGTCCTGACTGTCATCGGATTGGCAGCGCTGGCGGCACAGCGGGGAATCGTTGGCATCCTGCGAGTTCCCATAGTGGACGATCTGGCCATTTCCTTCGAAGGCACCGGCAGCCAGTCGATAGGTGACATCCTGTCGGCAATGACAGGACTGCGGCTGCAGGAAGCCGTTGCGGCGATCATCGCGGCGATCGGTCTCGCCTGGGTTTTCAAGTCGGCTTCATATCGCCACCAATACACGAAGATCGGAGCGGCTCTGGCGATCGGTGGCGTAATCGCCTTCGGCTGGTGGGCGACGACCTTCATTGCCGAAAGATCGTTTGATCCGGTTCAGATCGAGGCGGGTTCCTTTGTGGTGCCGGTCGGCGATACGATCATGCAGCTCATCACCTACACCGGAACCTGGCCCGACTATGCGGTCGGTCTGATTGTCGGCACGCTGATCGGCGCGGTTCTTGCAGCCATGTGGAAGCGGGACATTCGCTGGGAGGCTTGCGACGACGCCCGGGAACTCGGGCGTCACATCCTCGGCGGCACACTCATGGGTGTTGGCGGTGTGTTTTCCATGGGTTGTACGGTCGGGCAGGGGATTACCGGCTTTTCCACGCTGGCGATTTCCGCCCCCATCGTGATGGTGTCCATGGCATTTGGTGCCAAGGTTGGCCTGGCCTGGTTGATGGAAGGCTCCGCTCTTGCAGCCTTCCGCCGTAATCATGATGGCGTGCACCATACCGCGGCCGAGTAACCGCAAAGGGCAGGGCTGTTAGCCGACAGCAAACCGGTAAGCCGAAGATGTTTTCTCGACCCGTCCGCTGCCCGGATGCGGGAAGTGGTAGCCGATCAGGCGTGAGCCGTCCCGGGCGAGCCGGTCGAGAAGCATCTTGCGGGTCGCGATGCCCTGTTGGGCGTCCTGATCAGATCCGGAGACCCAACCCGGTTTCTCGAATGAAATGACGCTGTTGGATATGGCGTCGCCGACAACAAGAACACTCTCCGAGCCATTGTGGATCATGTAGGACATGTGGCCAGGTGTGTGCCCCGCCGTATCGATCGCTTCCACCCCGGGTAAGACTTCCTGACCCGGTTTGATCATGGAAACCTGTTCCTCAATGGCGTCAAAACGGGATTGGGCCCCGACGACGAAACTCTTTCTTTCATCCGGCGTTCCGGCAAGCGTTTCGTCAGAGCGCCAGTAATTCCATTCCGCTTCCGGCACCCATACATTCGCCTCTGAGTAGAGCGGGTCGTCAAACTCATCCAGAATGCCCCAAAGATGATCCGGATGCGCATGGGTCAGGACAACGTCGGTAATGTCTGCCGGATCGATTTCCGCTTCCTCCAGTTTGCCGACGAGTTCGCCTACACTGGATTGAAAGTTGCTGCCTGAGCCGACGTCGAAAAGAACAAGCCGATCACCGCTGCGCAAAAGAGTGACGTTGCAGTCAGGCGTCAGTGCATCCGTCGGCATGTTGTGCGCTGACAGCAGAGCCGCAACTTCGTCTTCGCTCTGTTCCGGAAGCACGAAATTCATGGGAAGGGTGAGGTGCCCGTCCGAGAAGATCGTGATTTCGTGGTCACCAAAAGCAAAGCTGGTTTCGGCAACGGCTCTGCGCGTCGGACCGGCAAGAGCTGTGGCCGTGAGGGCGAGCCCACCTGCCAGAACATTTCGTCTCGACATTTGGAACCGGTTCGTTTCAGACATTTCTCACTCCACATATTCAAACTTTTGAATTTATCTATGTTTCCTTGAGAAAGGTCAATGCAGAAGACGATCGCGGTCTTCAAAGCTGAAGGAAGAACAGCTCCTTCCTGGCAGGATTTCGGGAGTAACTGATGGACTTGACCTATCTGCTGGACCACATTTCCGAAGCATGGCTCCTCACCATTGGCGGCTTGATAGTCGGCGTTGTCTTTGGCGCCTTTGCTCAGCAAAGCAGGTTTTGCCTCAGAGCAGCATCTCTGGAATTTGCCAGGGGAACCCCTAGTGAGCGATTGCCGGTTTGGTTGTTGGCATTTTCATCGGCACTGATCGGTACTCAGGTCCTGATACAGCTGGGCGAGGTCCAGGCTCATGAAGCCCGTCAGCTGGCATCCCCTCAAAGTCTGTCGGGCGCTGTTCTCGGCGGGTTGATGTTCGGTGCCGGAATGGTGCTGGCACGTGGATGCGCCAGCCGTCTCCTGGTGCTTTCAGCAACGGGTAACCTGCGTGCCCTGCTTTCAGGTTTGGTCTTTGCCGTCGTCGCACAGGCGAGTTTGCGCGGCAGCCTGAAGCCGTTGCGCGAATGGTTCGCCGGCATCTGGACCACGAGCGATATCGGCAGCAACGATCTGACCGCCTTGCTGGGGCTGTCATTCAACGCTGCGGTTATCTTCGCCGTTTTCTGGTTCCTGGCCGGTCTGGTTTTTGCCTGGCGGAGCCGGGTTCCTGTCTGGCAACTTGTTACAGCCGCGGGAGCAGGCCTGGCTATCCCACTGGCCTGGTGGTTCACCTCCAGCATGGCCGGGCAGGCGTTTGATCCGGTACAGGTGGAAGGCGTCACTTTCACCGGACCTTCCGCGGACACGCTGATGCTCGTCCTGTCTCCACCTGGAGATGTCCTTGATTTCGACACGGGACTGGTGCCTGGCGTATTCCTTGGTTCGTTCCTGGCAGCTTTCCTGACACGCGAACTCCTGCTTCAGGGTTTCGAAGGTGGAAAGTCGATGGCTCGCTATATGACCGGTGCAACCCTGATGGGCTTTGGTGGAATGCTTGCCGGAGGCTGCGCCGTCGGTGCCGGGATCACCGGTGCCTCTATTTTTGCGCTAACGGCCTGGATGACCCTGACTGCAATCTGGCTTTCCGCAGCGATCACGGACAAGGCGCTGAGCGGTTACAACGCTACCAAAAACCTGCCTGCGGGCCCGGTCGGGAACAATCCCTGATCAGAGGCTGGGGCTGCGTTCGATCCGGATTCAAGAAACGGTTTCCTCTCCGCATCCTGCGCTTTATGCTCGACGGTATTGGAGCATAAGCGCCAAATCCAACGGGGGGATTATGCGAACTTTTTATTCAGGGCCTTTCCGGCCTTTCTTTTTTTGCGTCCTGTTTATTCTGACATTTTCTGTTCCCGCACCCGCTTTCGAGCTGAAATGGTCCGACCGGCAAGAAAGTGATGGCAATACTGCTTATTCGTTCGACACCGGCGGACAGCTCAGATCAGTCGGCAATATCCTTAAATTTTTCAACGCTGCGGACGGGAGTGCGGTCAGGCCGGTATTGCAGGGATTGACGGATCTCAAGAGTGTTTCGGACGACGGCACACGCATGACGCGTTTGGTTTCAAATGGAGAATTCGGTTCCGGACAACGTTCCAGCCTTGTCGTGTCCGAGATCGGGGCCAGCGAACCGGTATTTGAGACCGACTTTCTCATACTTGGAGCGTTGCCAAAAACACGTTCCAGCCGCAACGGCAGATACCATGTCGTCGTTCCAGACCGCAGCATCGCCGGAACGGCGGATCCCCGTGCGTATTACTTCGACGCTGATGCGGGAACCCGGCACCGGTTCGAGCCCCCCGAAGGAGCTGTTCCTCTTGTCGTCTCAAACGAAGGAATTGCCTATTTTCAGGCCGCTGCCGGCCTTTTCAGTTTCAGGCGGGACGGGACATCCCAGTTCAGCAAGGCCTCCAACCTTCCTGAATATCTTACGACCTGGGTCTACGCGCCGGCATGGGTCCTTTCGGCCGATGAGAACCGCCTCGCCGTGGCGATGACTGATCCGTCGTCCAGTGAAGATATCGTCCGGGTCTATGACATTGGAACAGGGAAAATCGACCAGGATTTTCCGGTTCCCCAGCAGGATTCGCAATATGTCGGGTCGCTCGGGTTTGTTGACGACGGCGTACGCGTCGCTCTTGTCGACTATTCGAACAAGACCTCAAGGCGAATTCTTGTGTTCGACCTGAAGAAAGGTCCAGACCCGGTTCAACTGTTCGATTATTCCAGTTCAACCGAATCCGCATATCCTGAATTGAGTATCGACGGTCAGCAGCTCGCAATTGTCCGGTCGGATGGCGTAATCGAGTTGCATTCACAAAAAGAGAACGCCGCCGGTGAGGCGGAAGTTCAGCAAGCAGCTCTTCCAAAACTGGTCGCAGGGCTCGGCGGTTTGGAAAATCTGACCGATGTTGCCCTGTCGCCGGACAATAGTCTGATTGCGACAGCGGACTATGATGGTCAGCTCTGGTTATGGGACCTGGCAACGGGTCGTGCGATCCGCGAATTCGGCAGCTACCACCTGGCTCGAATGGTCTTCTCCGGCGACGGCGACCGATTGGTGGTTCTTGGCAGTGACAATATTCAGATGTTCGATATAAGAACCCGCCGGATATTGAAACGATACCAGCCGTCGGGAAGTATTCCCCTGTTGTTCCAGTCGTTGGGTGACGGTGTCGGATATCTCATCTGCCATATCAGAGGATGTGAATTCCAACCTTCGTCGGACGAAGTATCGGGTATCGATCTCAACGTTCCCCTTTACCTAAAAAAGGCAGCTGCCTGTGGGCAGCGGATATTTCTGGTCTCGGAGGAAGAAACCGGGTTAACCCTGCAATTCGTGAATTTCGATCATTCCACTCCCGAGCAATCGGGTGTGGTTCACAGCCGTCCGCTGGAAGGGATTGAAGTATCGGTTCTTGGCTGTGACCCTCAGGGTAACGCCTATGTGGGCACCAAAGACGGCAGGATCTTGAAATTCACTGCGGAAGGAGAACCGTCTGGGCAGAGGGCACTTGGGGACGGAGCGATCCAGGCGATCCAGGCTCTCCCGGACCAGCTTGTCCTGATTGGTGTGGAAGGTGAAAATACCGCCCCGGCCGACAAACCGGCAGAGATTTTTGGATTGGAAACCCGGAATCTGGAAACCTTATTCAAGGTGGCAGTACCGCTGTCGGAGACTGGCAATGGCAGTCACTTGTATCAGATGAAAGTCTCCCGGGACTTCTCGAGGCTGGTGACCGCGACCGAGTATGGCGGCCATGAAACGCCCAACAACACGCTCGTGTGGGACCTTAAGGCTCTGCTCGCGGCAAAGGGGGCGGTCGGCAGTCCCGTTGAACTGGATGCCGAAAGTTATCTTCTTCACACACGCATTGCGATCGGAGGGCGCAAGCCTAAGGGCATTGCATTTTCGCCTGATGGCAAGAAGCTGGTTGTGACTTTCAATTCACAGTCGGCGATTTGGGATCTTGAAACCGGCCAGATGTCCGGAATTCAAGACCATGAGTTCGGCGACGGTTTGAAGTTCAATGATAGTGGGTATTTTTACGCTGAGTCTGGCAAGGGTCTGAACTACGTCGGCAATGATCGCAGCACTCGAAACCTGCCACTTCCGAAGCCGGCAGAAGATAGTGTCTTCTCGTTTATCATGACGGGCTCAAGCATTTACTCGGGCGGCGAAACTTTCGCAATTGCAGCAGATGAGGGGACCGTGATCTGGCCACAGGGCCGTTTAGAGGACGGTGATACCTCTTCGTATCTGCTCCCGGCGCCCGGCACCTATACGCTTCACAGACGCTCCCTCGATTCGGGTGGCAAACGGTTGTTGATCCACGCCACAAATGAACTGGTGATGCAGGATGTTCGCAACCGGACAGATCCCCAGATCTGGAAAATTTCGGACGAGTTGGCGGGAATGGAGGTTCGTTCAATCGAGAGCGCTGCCTTGACGACCGATGGCCGGCATGTGCTGGTGAAATTTGGCGGCGTATTTACCGATTACGATCTCGTTGCCCTTGATGCCGAAACGGGCGAGACGACCCACAAATGGAAGCCTGGCCCCGTTTTCGGCCCGCAAGTCGTGCCGGTACGAATTTCTCATCCGGGCAACGGACCTGAACTCTTCGCTTTGCTGAAAAGCGACGGACGTGGATTTGCGGAATTTCTGATGTCGCCGGACATGGCCGATCCGCCGCAGATTGATCTGCTTGGGCTTCGACCGGCTCGTGCGACGGCGTCACCGGACGGTAAGCTGCTTGTCGTCATGGACTCAGATGAACGGGTTCTATTGTGGGACAGGGAAACCGGAAGATCCAGAATGCTGGATGCGCAGGTATTTCAGGCTGTGATGCCTGCCCACGCGATCGCGATTTCCCCCGACAATACTCTCCTGGCGGCGATGGAAACTTCCGGTCTTGTCTCGATTTTTCACATCGAGACGACAGAAAAGCTTGGAGGGCTGTTGAACCTTGCAAATGGTGGTTGGGCCGTCGTTGGACCTGAAGGTCGTTATGATGCTTCTGATCCGGGTAATGTCGGCCGCTTGAGCTGGATCGTGGAGGACGAACCGCTTTTCCCTGTACCAGTTGAAGCATTTATCCAGGAATATTACGAACCGCGGTTGCTGGCGCGGCTGATAGCAGGTGAAGAGTTGGCGCCACTGGCACCACCCCAGGACAAGATCAGGGTAACACCTGAAATCGATGGTATTGATGTCATCCCGCCGTCGCAAAGAGGTGAGCTCTCGCCGTCGGTAACCATCCGGCTGGCTGTTGCCGAAAGAGAACGCAACGGGGTTCGAAGCGGGCTCGGAGCAATCAAGCTTTTCCGGGATGGCCAGCTTGTGGCGCTTGCTGAATCGCCCAGGTTGGGAGCGGATGGGACGGTTGAGCTTCAGTTCGATGACATCGCGTTACCGTCTGATCAGACTGCGGTGCAGTTCTCCGCCTATGCCTTTAACAGCGATGGCATCAAGGGGAGGTCGGTCGAAAAGGGTTTTCAAGTACCTGAAGGACTTTCCGTCGATGTTGGCAGAAGGGCGTTTGTTATCGCAGTTGGTGTCAATGCGTACGACAATCCAGCCTGGAACCTGAGCTATGCGGCTTCCGATGCGGAGGCAACGGCAGAAATCATGCGGCGGGCGATCGAAGCGAGCGGAGCTTTCGACAAGGTATACAGTGTGGGACTGCTGTCACGTATTTCGGAAGCCGAGAGCGAAGTTCGCCTTGCACGCCGGGACGTGATTGAAACTGTCATCGGTCAATTGTCCGGCCGACCGCTTGATGCATCCCTGCCTGAGAGGCTGCGAGACCAGTTACCGATTCTTCCCAAGGCGCGCCCGCAGGATCTGGTTTACATCGCTTTCGCAGGCCACGGTCTAGCGGGATCCGATGGCCGATTTCATTTCTTCACGCAAGAATTCGGGGCAGGAACAAAGGGGCGCCAGATGTCGGATGACATGTTGAGCTCCAGTCTCGACAGTGACCGTCTCACCGGCCTTTTGAGAGGTATTGATGCACGTGACATGGTTCTGGTTATCGACGCGTGTAACTCTGCCGCGTCGGTCGAAGGATCGGGCTTCAAGCCGGGGCCAATGGGCAGCAAGGGACTCGGGCAGATTGCCTACGACAAATCCATGCGCGTGATGGCGGCAAGCCAGGCTGAAGCGGTTGCCCTTGAAAGTGACACCTTGCGTCATGGCGCTCTAACCTACGCGCTAATGCGGGAAGGACTGGAGGCCGGGCAGGCGGATCGTGCGCCCAATGATGGATCTGTCAGCATCGGCGAGTTGTTGGGATATAGCCGGGACCGCGTGCCAGACCTTTATCGCAGCTTGCGCACGGGAGTGTTCGAACCGCTCAGCAGGGGGGCTTTTTCGTTGCTTGAAGACGAGGACAAGCCGGAGATTCCTGCGCAACAGCCTGCTCTGTTCGATTTTCGCCAGACAAGCCGGGCAGATGTGGTTCTCGGCATCCCGAACTGATGAACGGCCGCGCCGCCTTTCGCAGAAAAGCAAGGCGGCGCGTGAGGAATGGGGCAGGATCTCTCAGCCGACTGCTGATCAGTCGCTGGATACCGGGGGCAATTTGTCCAGCCACGCCTCTATCGCGGCGATCCGGGCCGGGTCATCGAACTGGGCTTTGATCTGTTTCTTGATTTGATCGACCGACACTTCACTTTCGCCCCAAAGCAATTTGATCAGGTTGATGACATCCGTATCCGGGCAGGAACCCTTTTCATACTTCCAGGACGATGCTTTTTGAATGCGGTCGACTTTCTGCAGTCCACAGCGTTGGTCCGGAGCCGCGTTCAACCAGATCAACGACATAATGTCGGCCAGCGCTGAACTGTCATTGGCGAAGTATGTATGGGCAAGCATGTCTTCGCCCAGCGCAGACATATCGATGGTATCGAAGACTTCGCTTGTCAGCAGTGACTGGCCGGCCTGGCCCGCACGCGGCGCGTCACCATGTAGCTTCCTGGAGGCGACAAGGGCCCAATCTTCTTGGGAGGTGTAAAGGGTCATGCGCTGAGCCAGAGGTCTGATCGTGTCGAGCATTTCCCTGAACAGTCCGGCATCGACATCCGGTGCCGCAAAGAAGACCTGGCCGAATATCGGTTCCGATTTTCCTTCGGCGGTGTGTTTTGTTGCCAGAAGTTCGAGCGCATCGGTGAGGGCGCGGTTGCCCATGCTGTGAGCAACGATGTGTATGACGTCGGCACCCGACCGGGACTTCAGGTCCTGAAGAAACGCATAGAGACGCCGCCCACTCAGGCGCACAACTGCGGTATCGGCGACATACATGAAGGTTTTTCCGGCGGACGGCCATGAATAGAGCACGGGAACGCCCCGGTAATCCATGTCATACGCCAGCTGCGCCGCTCGTTTGGCCGCGGCATCGAAGCTCGTGTTGAAGCCGTGGATGAAAACGAATGCTTCCTTGCGATCTCTCTGTTTCATTTCGGATTGCATGCGAGCGAAGTATTCGTCGGCTGCTTGCGGTTCAACCTTCTGCACCATGATGTGCTTGGCCGGTTCGGGACCGAATTCGAGTTTCCAGATGGATGGCGTTTCAATGGCACCTGGAACGTGCGTGTCGGGAATGGTGACCGAAACAATACCGAATTCGAGATCTCCGCGGTCATAGCCGTAAAAGTCGGACGGTTCGGTTTCACCGGTCTGCTTCCGATCGGTGGCATAAAACACGTCGACCTCGTGATACCCCTTTTCTTCCCCGGAGCGCGTGCCTGCTTCAGTCGGTGCCAGGGCAGCCTCGGCAAGGGCCAGGTATTTTTCCGCCTGCGAGGCATTTCCCTGCAGTTTCGCAATATGTGCCAGATCCCGCTGCACCCTTGCAATTTCTTCACCCGATTGCCCACCCTCAAGCCTTTGGTTGAGCTCCGCCTCAAGAACACCGATCGCGTTCCTGTATTTCCCGATTTCTTCGTAAAGAACTGCCGCCCGGCGCAAAAACGGCAGTGGATTCCGGTTCAGTATCTGCCGTTGAGAAATAGCAATCTGGGCCAGTTGCGCAGCCTGGTCGGCAGCTTCGAGTTGCTTGTCCTGTTTCAACAGCAATTCAAGGCGGAGGGTTCCAAGATCGAAAAACAGTCCGAGGTCTGGGGTCTTCGACTTTTGAATTTCCGCAAGTGCGGTTTCAAGAACGGCCAGCTTGCCGTTAATGCCGGGCTGTCCCGCAAGCCGGGTTTCAATGCTGACCGGGTCGACTTCGATTGTTTGCTGGGCATGAACGGGAAGAGAAACGGAAGTAAATGAGATAACAAGAAACAATACATACAAACGGCGGAGAATCATTACCAGAATCCTGCGTGCCAAGTTGGTGACGAGCGATGGCCTGGACCTTAATATACGCTGTGTGTTTTAGTCCAGAGTTCCGGAAGTGTTGGAGTGGTAAGCACGTATGCTTTTGAAATCGGTTGTTGTTTTCGTATGTCTTTTTCTAGTGACCAATTCTGTTTCGCAGGCTGAAGTACGAGCGGTGCTGGTTGGTGTTTCGGACTATACCGAGAGTTCCGAGATCCCTGATCTTCAAGGGCCGAAGAACGATGTGATCCTGATGCGCGACATCCTCGCCAAGCGTGGGGCAGATGACGTTACAATTCTCGCCCACGGTGTCGAAAATGCGGGCGAGCCAACTCGCCAGGCTATCCTGGACGCATTGAGTGAAGTCTCTCTTCGCGCCGGACCTGATGACCTTGTCTATATTCATTTGAGCGGTCACGGGACACGACAGCCGGACGAAGGCAACGATGAGACCGACGGTCTCGATGAAGTGTTTCTGCCGGCCGACACGGGGAAGGTTCAAGGGGAAACAAACAGAATCCAGAATGCTCTGACGGACGATGAAATCGGAAAGAGCGTGCAGGCAATTCGGTTGACCGGGGCAGATGTCTGGTTGGTCATGGACAGTTGCCATTCAGGAAGCGGATTGCGGGCAACGTCCCAGGTCAGTGCGGTAAGGAATGTCGATCCGCAAGCACTAGGCGTTGACCTCTCCCGAGTTAGTGCGAGTGGCCCTTCGACACTCAACGAGACTTCTCTCGAAACCAAGGAAGGAATGGGACGTTACATTGCGTTTTATGCAACAAAATCCAATGATGTTGCCAGGGAGGTGCGTGTTGATCCGGGTGCCGACGGTGAGAAGAGTGATTGGTACGGACTGTTCACTTCCGCTCTGGCGGCGCAATTGGATGGGGCTCAATCTCCAACCTATCGACAAGTCTTCCAGTCCGTGCTCAGCCGGTTGAACCGGGGAGCGGGTTTCGGCGCTGCAGTCATTCAAACGCCGATTTGGGAAGGAGACCTCATAGACGAACCTGTTCTGGGCGGAACGCATTCCGGAGGAGTGCGGCGGTATCTGCTCAATGGTGACGAACTTGATGCCGGACTTGTGCACGGTCTACCGGTCGGCACCCTCATGGC
Source organism: Roseibium sp. SCP14 (assembly GCF_040329475.1). Taxonomy (NCBI): domain Bacteria; kingdom Pseudomonadati; phylum Pseudomonadota; class Alphaproteobacteria; order Hyphomicrobiales; family Stappiaceae; genus Roseibium; species Roseibium sp. SCP14. The sequence continues at coordinate 48,141 of NZ_JBDZYH010000002.1, read as the reverse complement.
TCTTGTCGGCGACGTGACTGATCCTCCGGAAGCAGTGCTTGGTTATGCTCAGATCGAAGAGGCTGAAGCGCGTCGGGCCTTCTTGCGTCCTGTTTCGGGGAATTGTCAGCCGGAAAGCAACCACCTCTGCGCCAGGGAAGGTGAGTTGCCGGAAGAGGCGAAAGCAGCTCAGCTGGAATTGCACCCAAGAGATCGTACCATTGTTTTCTCACCGGTTCTTCATTGGCAGGACGGTGCGGAACTGACTGAAGACGTTGCGACTTCAAACCTCGTTTCTCAGGCCATGAACGATGCTGCTGAAATTGTAGGTGTCACGATCGGTCGCTCCGCAAACAATTACCAGGTGCAAATTGCGCTCAAAACCGGATCTCTCTGGTTTGCAGCGGATACCAAGCTCGGGTCCGAGCCGGTTGGCCTGGAGTTCAAGTTGGGTGGTGAGGACGAAGAAAAGCGTCTGCAAGCCTATTTTGTCCGCATCCTGAAGGCGGAGCTGTTCGCGCAGACGTTGGAAAATCTTGATGAGGGTAACGCTTTTCTGAACCCTTCGCCGGTGGATATCGAAGCCGAGTATTTTTCAACGAACCTCTCCGATCTGACCAAACCGGGCACGGCACTGGATGTTCGCAAGGAGTGCCGCCGAGCGCTGGCAAAGGCGAGGCCAGGTAGTTTTGCAATCCTGGAAGACGGGACCGACCTGAAGCAATGCGACTTGTTGCAGTTTTCCGCCAAGGGAGCGCGCGAGGGACAGCGGGACGTCAATCGGATACACATCGACGCGCAATACTGCATCAATGTTGCCTATGAACTCGTGGAGGGTACTTCAGAACCTCGACGCATTGGCGGACCGATGGTCATGTGTTCCGATTGCCCGGGCGCAAATGCCTATTCCGCAGGACGCGAGCGACTTTACTTCCTGGTCAGTGAACTCCACGACAACAAGGAAGCATTGAACCTGACAGGTTTGGTCGAAAACTGCTCAGCCTATTCCGATGGCGCTGCGAACAACCGGTCAGCTGAAGCTTCAGACCTCCAGTCCACGCTGGCGAAACTAGGGGAGCAGGGGGCAACGCGAGGCAACATGTCATCCGGATTTGGCTTGTCCGACGTCTGGTCTCAAAGCCTCCGCTGGCGAATTCTCCCACGAAAAGAAGCCTTCGCCCGTTCTGACAGCGAGTAGGAAACCACCGGTCGACAGTCGACCGGTGGGCATAAACGATGACTGACAATGACCTGATTCAACAGGATGCGCCTGGCTTTATATGGCACATCGGCAGATCCACCTGATTGATGAATTTTTCGTCCTCATAGGAAAAAAAGCGAGGCTTGTAGTAATACAGATTGATGGGCTTGCTCATTTTCTTTGAGCCGTCCGCAAATTCTCCACCAAATCGAAACTTGTGAACGGAACTGCGGTCCGAAGAAATGTCGAGGACACCACCGACGCGACTGTCGGGCGCGATGTTGAGATCATAGACGATCTGATAGGACTTTCGGTTTGACGGCAATTCCACCTTAAAGACACGTGGTGGTTCCGGCAGAAAGAACGGCAGATCACCGCACTCCGAGACTGACTGGTCAAAGGTCAGGGTGGAAACGGTAATGGGCGTCGAAAAAGCCTCAGATACAGTTTTCTTTTCTCCGGAGTGTGTTGTCCATTGATACTTGATCTTGCCGTAGACATTGACCTGGGCATCGAACCATGAAGGGAACACGTAGTCCGAGAGTTCTCCAAGCGGCAATTCGGGCATGCCGGTTTTCAGGCAACTGTCAGCCTGATCGAAAGTCGGACAAACAGGCATACTTTCGTGATCAAGTGATGAAACGTCGGCGCCCATTGCGGCGAATGCATCCCGAATGACAACGTCCGCGCCTCTTTCGAATGAACCAATGTTCACCTTGTGAACCCTGTTCGATTTACGGCTGCCATCCTCGTTGCCGAATGAAAATTCGACTGAAGCATTCTCGACACTGCCCCATCCGTGATTCTTGAAATGGAAGTCCGGTCGAAAGTGAACACATCCCCGATTGCTGCCGGTTTCCAGAACAGGCTTGTTGAACGGGGTACTTTCCGTGACTTCAAAAACCATCTTCTTCAAAGAGAACTTGAAGCCGTTCTTGCCGGTGAAGGAGCTGTTCATGAACACAGAGTTTGCATTCTCCGGAACCTGATAACGCCAGATCTGGCCATCCCCATCCCAGTGGGCCAGAAATTCGTCATCGAATGGGAAGACGTCTATTCCCTCCTGATCGACCTGATGCAAATAGCTGACACCGCCAGCACTGCCGAACTTCTGATTCATTTCCTGGTTGACGGAGAAACCGATATCGATCTGATCGGCGTGACCGCTGCCAGACCCTGCGGTGAGGTGGACCTCCGGTCCATGTTCAGCTTGGGCTTTGGAAACGGTTTTCATGAAAACCTGTTCACCATCTAACCAGCGTGTTGCCAGAATATCCCCGTCAGCCGTTAATATCCGAGCTTCACCGTGTCTGACCCCGTTTTTGAAGCCACCCTCGTAAACCTCTCCGTTATGCAGAGTCTGTTGGCCGGTGCCGTGGAATTCTCCGGTTCTAAACTGTCCTGAATAGACATCTCCGTTGGTCAGGGTCAGCCTGCCTTCGCCGTCGAAGAGATCGCCTTTCCATCCTCCAACGTAAAACAGCCCGTCATGCCGGCGATACTGGCCTTGACCGTGCCTTTTGCCATTCAGCAGATTACCGATATAGACGCTGTATCGGTCTTTTAGATTGTAGTCTGGCGTTCCGGTCGGCCGCCAAGTCAACTCTCCCCGACCGTTTAGTTTACCGTCTGAAGCAATGCCAGGAGGTGAAACAGGTTCCCAACTGAAGTCCAGGTCCTGTTCATCCTGGCCGTTCCAGACAGCAATCTTGTGACGTTTGATCTGGAACGGTTCGCCTTTGGCCGTTCCCGGAAAATGAAAAATTTGCGAGCGCTCTATCCAATTGCCGTTTTCAGCATTTACAGATCCGTTGAAAAGCAGAACGGTCGCCGCAACGGCACCGCCGCATGAGATGAAAAACTTACGAAATTTCATAGCCCCTGAAAAACCCCACGTTGTTAATGCCAATAGAAAATCATTCTTTTGCCGCGTCATCAAATTGAGCGGCTTCAATTCCGGTTTCATAGTAGTTGGGAATGTCAATCAGCCGGACGAAATAGGTGCCCTGAGGAAAAATGCGAATTTCGGCTACCGCACCGGAAGAGATCCTGGAAGACTGATCAAACAGAAAATTTCCAAGAGAGTAGATCAACAGCGTTTCTCCTCCGGCGAAGCTGACAAGCCCGTTGGAGCGAACATGAGGATGTGCACCAACGACCAATGTCACTCCGCGCTGTCGCAACTCATCAACAAGTTCGTATTCACGAGCGCTTGGAGACGACACGTATTCTTCCCCCCAATGCAGAAAGGCGATGATCGGATTGGAGCCTTCGTATTTGAAAAGATTCTCCAGATCATTTTCTGACAGAAGGTCTTTCTGTTGGCTGCCGGTGCTTTTGAGGTCGGTGGCGGCAAACACAGTCAAATTATCAAATTCAGTCAATGTGAGATTTTCCAAAGAATGAACGCCGGCACGCTCAAGCGAATCCTTTGTCAATTCCATTCCTAACTCACCAAAGTCTCCTGAATGGTTGTTCGCCAGGCTAGCCCCCTTGATGTTCAGCTCGGTCAACCACTCGTGCGCCAGCTTTTCAGGCATTGCCAGACTGGTTTCCCTTAGCGCTCTTGGAACGTTGGGAAGGACCACACCTTCGAGATTGACAATGAGAGGCTCGTGCTTCGTAACTTCAAGAATTCTGTCTTTCACCGCAATCGCGGACGCCGGATGCTGAGCAAGCTTCAAAACGTTCCGCCCGAGAGTGAAGTCACCTGCCAAATACAAGACCTCTACATCGTCAGGAACCGGGTGCCCGACTTCCTTGCTGAAGTCCCCATAGACTGCGGTTATGTAACTGGTCGTTTCCTTCAGGTAGGTCTGAGCAAAGTCGTTCGAGTTCTTTGACGAGACGACATGAACCTGAGCTCCGAGTTGAGATTGAAGCCTTGCATTCAGATAAAAGGCGATAACTGAATCCACATGATCCGGCAGTCTTAGTTCCGCAATCTGATCCAGGTCTCCTGCCGCAAGCACATTCAAGGTCTGCTGATCGAACTTCCGTGCCTCAGCGAACTGATGAAAGTGAGAAAAGTCCGTCGATTGAATGATGATCGTTTCATCGTCAATCCACTTTTCAATCTCGGTTGCCAGGCGATCGGCATCCTCACGAGTGGCGGCCGTGGCGACGGCAATCGGTACAATCTGCGTTTCCGGCAAATAGTGTTTGAGAAATGGCAGCAATGCCCTGATCGCATGCTCTTCGTCAAACAGATCGCTGGGCTCGACAAAGCCGTCCAACTTCAGCAGTTCTTCGACCACCGGTATATCGATGTCGACCGATCCCAAAACGGTTTCATAGGCTCTGGTGCTAGTGGAGAAGACACTTCTTGACTGGCGGAAATGGTCCGGAAAGAGGAGAACAGCCCGTTTGTAGGAATGCCCCGATGCCAACTTGAAGCCACGAGCGATTAACGGAGCAACCAGCAGGTGATGAGGGACGATCAACCCGGTGAGTCTTTCCTGGTAAGGGGCGAGGCTTTCTTCTGCTGCTATGGCTTCCTTGAATGTGGCGTCGTCTAAATAAAATGCCGGATATGTCTGCCTGTCCTCGGCGATGCAGACCGACATGACCGTGATGCTTGAAAGCAATGCGGCGAATACGAACGAAACTAGTTTCATTGGGGTTGGGTCTCTACCACTTCGTTAGCAAAAAGTCGTCGAGCCCGGAGAGGTAATATTCGGGCGATTGGCGATTGTTGGAAAGTTGATTGACGTGCGCTGATACGTAGGTTGCGAGCTCAAGCAACCTTATGGACTGGTCTTTGTACAGATCCGCTTCGCCTTTCAGGCCGTTGATAAGCGAATATGTGAACAGGCCGTGTTTCTTTTCACTGGTCTCGAGCGCGTATTGGTTTGATTTCGCAGCCGAAAACACGACAACACGTGCATCTGCAGTATCCTTGACCAGACGGGAATTGTAGGCATTTCCAGAATGACAGGTGTCAAGAAAGAGCAGTCTCGTTCCCTTCGTATATTCCAACACTTCGCGCAGGAATTGCCAACTAACCAGGCTGCGTGTTCGCCACCGGTCTTCGGATCTTCGTTCGCCATCGGTCGGCACGAAGTAATATTCCTCTCCAAGATTGACACCATGTCCGGCGAAAAAGATCAGGGTCATGTCCTCGTCCGAAGGCTCTTCAAGAAAGTACTCGATCTCGTCCTGGATATTGGCCGCCGTGGGTTCGAGTTCACCGCCATTGACCAGATTGAGTTGAGAGCTGGAGGCATATTGGTTTCCGACCCGGTCAATCACCGTTTGCAAAAAAGTCGAAGCATCCTTAACCGCATATTTCAGGTCACAAGAGCCGCCTGGACCGTTGCAAAGGTTCAGCATGAGCGGGTACTCATTTACGCCGACCGCGATGACAAACAGGCGTCCTTTCCTGTCGTCATGCGGGCTGTCTTCCAGGAAACTAAACGCGCCGCGCTCAGTGACAAAACCGAACTCGTTGGACACGTGGACGTTGATGGCATTGTCGCCGGGTTCAAGCTTGACGTCATAGGTCGCAACCAGGCCTGATCCGTCGCTTCCCGAAAGGGAGCGCGCGCTGGCGGTTTCAATATGGCGGTTGTTCGAGAATATCTGCACTTCTTCGCCGGTTCTGCCGTTTGCGGTCTCCCATCTTATGCGAAGGCGTGCGTACCCGTCTGGAACGGTGTCGTCATTTTCAGCCAGCTCGACAGAAAAGGCCGGGGCCGGTTTTTTGAGCAGTTGTGCCAGACGGGTGTCGGTTGGGCGTAGTTCTTCCACTGCCTGGCGTGCACTTTTGAGCTCCAGAGCACGACGTATTATTTCAGGGCTGAAAAGATGACGGCGCAGCTGCCGGGCTGTCAGATATCGCGCTTCACGGTGCTTGCCCTGATTGACGTGCCACCCGACGAAACGGTCACCATCGGGGGAGGAGTAGTAGTAGCCTTGGGGTATCCATATGATCCAATTGCCGTCGCTTGCATGGAAAAGGTTTGCGATTAATTCGCCGCTTTCCCTGTTCCAGATGGCAATTCGTTGATCCCGTCCGCCTGTCAGCAGAATGTTCTCATCGGCGTTGTCGTCAATCGACAGGATCATGTCGTCATGGCCACCTACGAAACTTGTCGTCAATCGACCGTCGGCCAGTTGGTGTTTCGCGGCTTCCCCGGTGTAGTCGCCTGTAAAAAAAACTGGTTCGCTTTGAGACATGGAAAAAGTGCTGTGTGCCCAGCCGTTTGTGGCATCTTTTTCCAGCACGGCTGTCTGTCTGTTGGACTTGAGGACCTTCAGGAGAGCACCTGGAAGGTTATACCTACCTGATCTTTCAGCCTGAAGACGCCACTGGTCTCGTTCCGTCTCAGGAGAGACACTCGTCACTCCGTAGGTTGATGCAGGTATGGGGTCTTCAAGCCAATCACCCGGCTCAGGCAGCCTCAGGCCGAGTTCCAGTGCTCGAATCCTTTCAGGGCAATAAACTTCCTGAGGACAGGGGTCGGAAATACCCCACGAGATCAGCCGCGCATCGGGTTGATAGGAAACCGCCCAGACAGGAGCGCCAAGACCGATTACCTTAGCTACCGGGGAAGTGAGGCCGGGTTGCCAGAAGTGAATTTCATTTCTCTCTCCGCCAGCCGTGGCAAATGTCAGGCCGTCAGGAGACAGAGTGCTTGCGCGAACAGTGTTGTTGTGCCCTGCGTAGATGCTCTCGAGCTCGGCAGCGCTCAGATCCCACAGATGTTGCTCGTTCACGCCCGAGCAACCAAAACCGCAAGTGACCAGAAGCTTGGTATCTTCGTCATAGAGAGTGATGGAACCGGGAACGAAGCGCGCAGTTTCCAGTCGCGTCATGGCGGCGTCGGAAGACGGACTCCACGTGGACACGACCGCATTCTGGTCAGCGACAGCGACGAGACTCCCCTTGTGTCCGATATCGGCAGCAATCAGCTGACCTTCCGTTGCAAACACCGATCTGATCTTTTTCCCAAGTTCAAGATCGAAAAAAACTATTTCACCGTTTCGAGCAATAGCCACAGCGATTTTGCCATTCTCGAGGAAACCGACTTTCACAATGGGGGCAAGTCCCTGAAGTAACTTCTTGGGAGTATCGATGATTTCAACTTCCCGCTCTCCATTGCCGATTGAGCCTGATGCGCTTTTTTCATCGGTAAATTTTTGCCACGCGAAGAGTTCACCGCTCGAAGATCCGCTCAGTAGCATTTCTTTTGCATTGGAGTGAGCTAGGGACGTAACGGGGGCAGAATGTCCAGTGAGTACAGTGAGAAGTTTGCCTGACCTCAAATCGAAATGTCGGATATCGCCACAACATGGCTGAAAGGCATCGTTTCCACCAAACCAGCCGCCTACGCTGACCGAGGTATCGTCCGGAGAGACTGCCAGAGCATAAATTTGACCTTCGCGCCCATCTCCGATTTGGCCACGGATTACGGTTCTGGTCTGACCGGTTGATACCTGAGTGACTCGTATTGTCTTGTCGTTGCCGACCGTGACGAGTCGATCGCCTTTCGAAGTAAAGGCGATGTCATTTACTGTTGCCAAATGCCCGCCGGTGTCCAACACCAGAATAGGTGATGCGTCGATTTCGGACTGGGACAATGCTGCTGTTACAAGAAAGTTGGAAGCAAAAACTACGGCGCCAAAAAACAAATGGAACCAAATTCGCCGCAAATTCATCGAGAAACATTCCAGTGGCTGTGCTTGATAATCAAAACCGTAGTGAAGCACGATTGAATGTGAACTGAAAGCACGAAGCCAAGTAGCAGACGGTGAGGCCGCCTGACTACATGCCACCAGGTGTATTCACGTCCGACTGGGATCAGTCAAAGACGTGTCCGTGTTGATATCTTTCGTCCTTGCCGGCTGCTTCGGTCAGGGCTGCCACATTGGACTTGGTGAAGAAGCCGTCAAAGGCCTTGCAACGCTCGATGTACTCTGTGATCAGCAGCGTGTGCTGTGAGTGTTTGGAGAATATCTGCTTCAGATCAGGTGAATCCTTGCACTCACCAACAACATGCGCCAGGAACGGGACGCCCTGTTGACCCAGGATGCCGACAACGTAGTCGACATTCTTCTGGCCCGAAGGATGGTCGCCGTCCAGGATTTCTACGGCCAAGTGATGCATCCGCCGGCCGAAATTCCGAACGAAGTTTTCCGTCGGCATCGGAAGGTTTTCGAAGGAGTTGACGAAAGACGGTGTGTTGTTCGCCGTGAAGACCTTGGCCGGTGACTGCTTGTCGTCGGACACCGTAGGACAGCGGTTGACGTTGGTCGACGAGTTCATGTCCTGAATGTTGTAAGCGCCCCAGAAGTAATAGGGCACCATGGTCAGGAACTCGAGGATAGCATCTTCCCGCTCTCCCGCGAGAATGCGCGTTGCCATATGATCGTATCCGAGCATCAAGTCATCCAGGCCGTGTGACTGGGCAAAATCAACACCTTCCTGCAGTGTTGCTCTTTCTTCAGCCGTCAGTTCGATCCGTTCGCCAAGTGCAAGGCCGGCAGGATCATTAAAGTCACCGTTCGAATACCCGATACGGTTGCCGGTAAAATCGGAAATATTTGAAAAAAGGACGTTTTCCGCTGTGTAGAACGCGTTCTCGGTATCTCCCTTGTATTCAAACCGTATGCTTTGACCTTCAAGGATCTTGCGAAGGGCTGCCGTATCGGGGCAGTCGAATATCTCGCCGACATAGCGCGTGTTGGGTTTGCCGCGCGACATTGGGTAAAGAACGTTCAGGCGCTTGATGTAATCCTCATATCCATCAGAGAGCGGCTCCATGATAATGAGAGCGGGATATTCCGGCCTGGTGTGCAGAACGTGAAACTTGTGGGTGTTCGACAGGTAGCTTGAGTGATACCGGTTTGGTGTCATGCGGTGGATTTCCGCCATGGTTGCGATGCCGTCCCCGGCATCGACCTGAATGACGATTGCCTTCATTCGACCGACGAGATCGTTGACGCCACTCGACTGCCGCCGCTCGTAGATTTTCAACCTGTATTCTTCGAAGAAATCCGAGTTCTTCTTGTCGCCCTTGGGTTGATAGCCGGCATAGTCGAAATTGATTGCGTCCATGGTCCTCTCACCCTTTTCCCGTGGAGACCGCCTGAAGCCGTTTCAAGGTCATCCGGTTCTCTCATGTGTGACCATAGGATGGTGAGGTGCCGCGCGCAAAAAGCAAGTCTAAACTGCAGTGTGGTTCAATTTCGCAGTCTGCTTGTAAACCGGGCACTTACTGTGAAGCCATGATGCGCGCCAAAATGCCGGGGACCCTGGACGCATCTTTGCCAACAAGAAAGGCCGCGCAAATTGCGCGACCGTTTCTTGAGTGTCGATTTTTCAGACTTAGCGGTGCGGGAAACCTGGTTTGGCTGTACCGTTCCAGTCACCCTGGAACGGAAGGATCAGCAATGAATCGCTGCCGGACGCGTTGTTGTCGGCCGATTGCCGGCGGATGGGAACAGGGTTGTTGCCACTCAAATCACCAAATGCCTGATCCGGGAAGTCGGCATATGCCCGATTTGTATTGCCGGCTGAGTAGGCGTTCACAGACTGCCTTTGAGACGAGCGAAGGGCCCGTTCATTTTGAGCGCGCATGGTCTGAACCGACAAAGGTTCGTTTCCGGACAGGTCGCCGAACTGCGTCGCGTTGTCGATTGCATAGGCTGTGCCAATGAAGGCACCGGAAACAAAGGCGGCTGCAAGAAGCGGGGAAAGAATTTTTCTGGTAGTACGCATAATCAAGCTCCGTATCAATCTACTGTTCTCGACCACGACGTCTTTCTCAAAGTTGGCATTCCGGTATCATGGTCATACCGTATAAACGTATTTGGAGAGATTTGGTTCCGATGTGAAAGAAAAATAATAACTAAAGTATGTTGAAGTATCTTGGAAAACGGATCTCATTGGCGTGATAATTTGAATTTATGATGTTTAAGCTTGGTAAACCGGATTTGATAACCAGTAATATCTCCGGGTGATCTTCCTTATTTCGAACTCTTCCGTCTCGGCATGGAATTCTACTTTTTGCCGTTAAGTGTCGGAATTTCCGGATGTTGTCTATGTATCTACTTCGCCGTAATTGCGTTTGAGATTTGTATTCAGGGGCTCACTATAAGTAACGTTTTAGTAAGAGTGTGTGTAATTCCGTGTATCTCCTCAACTAAAATTCAACTCGAGATGAAATTACTTTGAAAATTGTAAAAGTCGTTGCCGGACAGCACTACATGCGGATCATCGCTCCAGTTGCAAGGGAGGGCCAGATGGGCCGTGTTGAGGACAGTTTCGCACAAGACCTGAAATCTGAGATTCCGCATCTGCGCCGTTATGCGCGGTCCATTTCCGGTTCATTGGAAGTTGGAGATGATCTGATGCAGACAGCCCTTGAACGGGCACTGCGCAATCGGAACCAATTCACGCGTGGAACTGCGTTGCGCCGCTGGCTCTTTACGATCATCCGAAATGCTCACTTGGACGAAATCCGAAAATCCGAACGTCGCGGCCATCATGTTCCGATCGAGGACTGGTACCATGAGACCCGACTGGCCCCGGCCCAGGAAAAGCGGGTGGAACTTGGCGATGTTGCCAAGGGGATTGAAAACCTGCGGCCTGAGGAACGTGATGTCCTTAACCTTCGGGTTTTTTCCGGACTATCGCATGACCAGATCGCGAGTCGAATGGGCGTTGCGGTCGGAACTGTCAAAAGCCGTCTATCGCGTGCCCGTCAATCGCTTGCTGCATAAATTGCGAGCCCGGTGCGTAGAGCAGGTTCTTGCGGGCGATCGATCTCTTCCTGTCGCGTAAAGACCGGACTTACTTCTCGCCAAATCGGACTGCATATGCTGAAGGTGGGACACCCTTGATCTTCAGAAATGACCGCCGGAACGTTTCCTCGCTTCCAAAACCTGCGAGGGAACTGACCTCTTTGACGGATAGCTGATCGTTCTCCAGGAACCGGCAGGCTTTTTCCACACGGCGCTCTTCCACATACGTTGCCGGAGGCAGGCCGACCATCTTCCTGAAGACCCGCGCAAAGTTGCGGTTGCTCATGTTTGCCCGCTCCGCCAGTTGTTCGACAGACAATCGATCGGCGAGGTTGTCTTCGATCCAAACCAACAGCTCATCCAGCGATCCGGTCGATAGGGAAAGTTGCTGTTTCAAGGGCGCGCTGAACTGCGATTGGCCTCCGGGACGTTTCAAATAAAGAACAAGAACCCGGGCGAGGCGAAGCGCCTCTTTGCGTCCGAGATCGGCTTCAACCATAGCCAGGGTCATGTCGATGCCGCAAGAAACTCCGGCAGATGTCCAGACTGGCCCGTCCACCACGAATATGGCGTCAGGGTCGACAGCTACGCCGTGGTTTTCTTCGCCAAGTTCCCTGCAATGCATCCAGTGCGTCGTTGCTTTTCGGCCTTTCAGGTGTCCTCCCGCGGCCAGGATAAATGCGCCAGTGCAGATCGATCCGATCCGACGGGCGTTCACCGCCAGCTTGTTGAGGCAGAGCTGTAGGCTCTTATTTCCTGCTGCCTGCATGGCTGCGGCCCCGCCTGACACCAGCACGGTGTCTGATGGCGAGCCGGAAAGTGAGGCGAGGGGAGCGGTTTCAAGTGTCACACATGTATCCGTTTTAATTGGGCCACCAGGGACTGACGCCAGCGTTACGTCATAGGCCGGTTCACCATCTGATGTTCTGGCATCCTGAAAAACCTGTAGAGGCCCGGCGACATCCAGGAGCTTGGTTCCGGGAAAAACCATGAAGACAACGCGACGGCCGGGGTTGGCAGAATGTGTGGGCATAAAGTCATTTATGCCAAAAGGTGCTGCGATTAGTAAAGATTGAAAACAGGAGACCCAAGGATGTTGGAACTCAGGCCGAACTGCGAACTTTGTGATTGTGACCTGCCGCCCTCAAGTGGGGAGGCTCGAATTTGCAGCTACGAATGCACCTATTGCACGGTCTGTGTGGAGACCCGATTGCACAACGTTTGTCCAACCTGTGGCGGCGGATTTACGCAACGGCCCATTCGACCGAGGCTGGCGTACCGGCCTGAGTTTAAATTGGGGCTAGTGAATGACCCGGCTAGCACCAAACGGAAGCATTCGAAGTTTACAGCAGAAGAAATCGAACGATTTGTGACGTCGCTTTGCGCGACCGAGCCTGCCCACAGGTGAAGTTGAGCGAAGTCATTTGACGTGCCTCCGCGAGCGATGGGCAGGGCGCGCAAAAATTTCGTTCGATGTACCTTTTGCAGATCCAACGTCTCCCGGACTTCGCTGTTCGCTGCGACCTTGTACCCTGGGTCATTGAAGACGGAGAGGATTTAGGTGACCGCTTCGACGATGGTTTTGGCCGGTTGACCAGGAAAAACCATCAGGTCAACCAGAGCTTGGCAAGGCAATCGTGCGGCCGGTCAGACCTGCAAAGTTTATTTTTGGCCCTGCGCGAGACGGTGAGGAAAGCGCGACTGGTGACACTTAATGCTGGGTGTTGCCGGCAAGTCAGAATTAGCAACGCCAGTAGGGCTTTGATGGCGTTGAAATCGAAGTGGGTGTGCTTGCGCCTTGTCATTTTGGATTGAGGTTTTGTGGTGACATTTGACCAGCTCAAATAAAATTGCCGACGAAGCTGAATTTCTTTTGGGAGGAGGATGAAGTGTTGGCGCGGTTTCAGTCTCCCGCGTTTCATCCTCGAAAGCTGAAACCCGGAGACCTGAAGTCGTTACCGGTAACCTAAGACAGATTCATAGAGTTCTCCGTTCCTAGGCAGCTACTCTTGTCGTCACTCCCGCCAAACGTGCTTCGATGCGTTCCTGACCATAATCGGACCAGTTTTCATTGCAGTCTTGCCGATCGTATTCGTTGCAAAAAGCCGCGGCGAGGATTTCCTCGGTTATGTTGTGGCACCAACCTTCGGCAGGGTTGAATTCCAATATGGCATGGATGTTTTCGAATTGCCCGCTTCGAAGATCTTCGATGATCTGGGAAACCCGCATATCGGACAGGTCAAATTCTGGAGTGAAAAGCGTGCCGTTGAGTTCACAAACGATAGAGAAAAAAGACGTGTCGAAGTTCAAGCCCATATATTGCCTCCTCAATAATACCTGTTGAAGTGTATACGCAAAATGCGTACAAATCAAGTAAGATGAAGAGGCTTGTACGCGCTTTGCATGAGGCTTCAACGAGGAGGCTGCGTGGTAGTGCGGGGCATGCTGGTGAGGAGCGGAGAGCTTAGAGGGGTTTGAACACCATGACGATCCTGGCCTTGAGCTTGACCTCGGTATGGTCAAAGTCACCTTCCCGGAAAATGATTGTATCCTGGAAACGCGGGTCAGTTGATTCAGGCATCAGCTCGGACTGGCCATTCAGTTTGATCACGCGCTTTGCAGTGCGTTCTATGGTCATCCCATTGTCTCTGGAGCGTTCGACCAGGACCAGATCGTTCTCTTTCGGTTCAATGCCGGCAGCCAGATAATCCACGCACAAGAGCAGATCGCCGTTGGCAGCAATCTTGTTCAGGGATTCGCCGCGTACCTTGACGACAAACTGAGACTGTGCAGGAAAACGAACATCATATGAAATCGTTGATTCTTCGGCATTTTCTGTCTCAAAAAGTGCTGCTTCCATCCATAATCCTGCGGCGACTTCCCCGACAACGGGTACGCCGGTTTTCGGCAGTGAGGGCGTTTTTCTTTGTATTTCCGCAACCGAGCCGTCAGCGAGGGCTAGAATCTCTTCGCGCGTGATCGTCGGGTTTCCCTTGCCAGGCAATGCGCTGAGTAATTTGGAAATGAAGTTCGCCGGCAGTCCTGTTTCGGGATAGTCAACGGAGAAGTAACGTTGAATGGAGGAGGCCTGCGAATATCCCATCTCCCGCGCGATTGCGCGCAGCGACAGGCCCGACCTTTCCTTCAGGTCTTGAAGTCTCTCATGCAAAGACTGTTTGGTGTCATCCATGCCGCTGCCAGTCGTGATTTCGGTCAAGTGGAGTTTGTAGTTCTACTGTATGAATCGTGCGTTGACAAGTGTACGTAATATGCGTACATTTTTAGGGGTGAGATAAGGAGCGGTGAGTCGTGATGATGAGGGTTTGAGAGAGCGTTGGGAATTGTTGGGCGAGCGCAGGGGAAAGCGCTGCGAAGTCATGATTTGATGTCGAGGCCCGTTGGGAAGGCCAGGGAGTATTTTGTGATCGAACTCAAAGAGCAGATTGAAGAGGCCAGGGCACGGGTAGCTCATTGCCGGATCAAGGCCGAGCGACCGAGCGCACGGCTGGAAGACGAGTATGCGTTGGAAAAAGCGCGAACCAGGCTTTTGACCCTGGAGTTGAAGGAGTTGAGGCAGGAGGGCGTCAAATCCGGCTTAAAACAATCCGAAAGGAAGAGCGTTTCAAACGGTATGCATCCTGCGGCGCGGAAAGGAGCTGTGGACTTGAAAGATAAAAGGATTAGAACAAATCATGAACGAAAGACATTAACTGTTCGACAGGCTGCGGAAAAGAAGTTTGCTGCGTTGCAGAAGGGGGTGACGTCAAGCAAGGAGGGATGCTGATGGCGTCGGGTGGAATGGTGGACCGAATTGCCGCCGAATTCGGCGTGCAATTCGTCACTCACGCAAAGCGTGCTGAAGGTCGTCATCAGTCCAAGGCTCGGCGAACCTGTCATTCGCTTCTGAATAAGCATGGGGCTGACCATCTGCGATTGGTGTTCGGTCTGATCAATACCCCCCAGAACCGTGGGAACTGGTCGGCGCCTGTGTTTACCGCCGTTTCCTGGGTGGTTCTGAACAAGCCTGAGTGGGTTGCTCGCACGGATTTCGTCGATCGGTTCGATCAACTGGATCTGCGCGTGCTTCTTGAGAATGCGAAGGATCTGAACCCCTCGGCGCCAACGATTACCCTCTCTGTACTACTTTCGTATGAGTTGGATCGGTGTATGTCCGTAGAAATACGGGGGAAAGCGGCATGAGTCCTATTGTCAGACAAAGGTGGTTGGGTACACTTTGGGCGGCAATCAACGGCTGTGTGGAAATGTCAGGGTTGTACGCGCAGACATTGTGGCGCGTCACGCCGCCGGGAATGCCACGGGGCAGATTTTTCAAATCAATTTTTCCTGGGGTGGGTGGGACATATGACCACGTATCAGACAAAGGCCCAGACCCACGCGTTCGAGCGTGGAATGGAGGCCTATCGCGAAGGCAAGTCGCAAACCGAAAATCCCTATCCGCGCGAAGCGGATTACTTCGACTTTTGGGAGCAGGGCTACCTTACGGAGCGCGACGCGAACCGGAAATAGGTCGCGTCGGACGCAGCCTGAAATCGAGCCAAGTCTGCCGGAGCGTACTGGAACACCAAAAGGTGTTTTGTGCGCTCCGGCCTTTGTTCAGTTCTTTGAGCAGACCACTGTTCCGGGGCGCGACTTACGACATCCGGCAGTTCTTGGATTTCATCGCAAGTTCGATTGACTGGACCTTGCCCTTCGAAACGGCGAGATCACCTTCCTTATCACCGCCGGTAGCGCTTGAAATCGGTATTCCAACCAAGAACACGCCTATAGCGTCTCCGGTCTGCGCGCTCCTCTGTGCGTCTTCCAGATCGTCCAGTCGATCCTTTTCGTGCGCGAGCTCCTTTGTCAGGCTTGAGCATGACTGGCCCGTATATGCCGCCAAAGGTATGCTGGCCGGTTTGATTGCGTCCGGACCCTTGGCGCAACCTGCAATTACGAGCAGTCCAGCAGAGAGAGTTGCCATCGTCTTCAAGGTCATCTTGCCCCCAGTTGTGATTCTTCCAGAAGTTGTCAGGTAGGCTGACGCAGCTTCCGCGCGCAAGGTGTGTTTCTGTCTAAGAGGTTCTTATTATGAGTGTTTCCACTTCCGAAGAAGTCATGGGCCGTCTGGTCGAGGCGGTCGAAGTGATCGCCGTGACGGGCAAAGGCGATGGGCCAAAGGCCGTGTTTGCAGCCTGGCCGGATTGCCGCGGGAAGGTCGCAAAACGCAGCCGGACATTCTTGCCGGCGCAAATTTCAAGGGCAGAAGAAGCGTTGACCTGGTTCGCCCTCATCGAAGATGCAGATGCTCGCCGGGCTTTGCAGTTTGAGGTGATGTGCAAAGCCGGAGGCGGCAAGTTCAGCCGTATTTGCGAGAAATACGGTTGGAAGCGCACGACTGTGACAAGCCGGAATAAGGTGTTGTTGAGCAAGCTCGCAAAAAAGATTGAGCTCTCGTCCTGAGTTTTCTGCGATGTTGAAGGTCTATGGGAGGGGCGTGCCGGTGCGCCCCCTGAAAGGATGACGGTAGAGGGAGGGGTGAACCTTCCCTTTTTCCGATTGCAATGACGGTAAGCTGCTGCGCCGTTTTCAAAAGATTTTTGACGCAGTCTGATGCACCGCAGTTCTTTCCGGGCTGTACCTGTCCAGCGTTGAGAGTGGCACAGGCAGAATGAACTCTCCTTCCTCGGTGACATGTTGCTTTGCATCGGTTTTGGTCGAGCGGGGGCGTCGCTTCCTGGCCGATCCTTAACTTGAAGCAGGGGACATGTTGCGTTCTTGTCTTACCGCTTGACAAATTGCATTCAATAATTGGAAAAATATCCAACATTTTTTCAAATGGGGTGCAGAATGCTGTTCGGGATGAGCGCGCGGGAGGACGATACGGTTGTGGCCATGCTGGCGTCAGCAATCCGCCGTGACATTTCCTTTGGTGTGCTCAGGCCCGATCAAAAGCTCAAGATTGAAGCCCTGCGCCAGTCTTATGGCGGCTCGAACCACTCGATGCGTGAGACATTGCGGATGCTTGTTGCCGAAGGGCTGGTAGAAGCAACCAATCAGCGCGGTTTCCGGGTGATGTCGGCCACGGAGGAGGACCTGCAAGATATCCTTCTGATGCGTGTGGAGACGGAAAAGCTGGGACTTTCCAGATCCATGGTGCGCGGAGATGTGGCCTGGGAGGCGCGCGTGGTTGCTGCGCTTCATGCTTTGAGCCGCGCCGAAACGGCAGTTCAGGAAAACCCGGATGACGTCACTGCGCTGGAATGGGATGAGGCCTGCAGGGGGGCAACCGAAACCCTTCTGTCTGCCTGCGGTTCGCCTCGTCTGATTCAGATGGCCGACAAGTTCTACAACCAGTCCCGCCGCTTTCGACTGACCTTGCTGCGCGAAGGACGTGTCGATTTCAAAGCACGGGCAGAAAGACTGGAAAAACTGCAAAGAGCAGTGCTGGCGCGTGAAGCTGCTGCGGCGCTTGCTCTTCTTGAAGACGATATTCGCGCCGATCTGGGAATTTGAGAAACGGTGCATGAGCAAAACAAGCAAATCGGGGAGAAATTCATGGTGACATTCAGCAGACGGCAGACGCTTGGCCTCATGGGAGCAGCGGCGGTTTCGACACTCGCCGCGCCTGCAATTGCACAAAACAGGAAGATCGTGCTGGGCGCTCTGCGCTTCACCTCTCATTCCGGCAGTTTCATTGCGCTGGAGCGCGGCTACTTCAAGGAAGTCGGACTGGACGTTGAATTGAAATTCTTCCAGGCGGCGCAGCCTATGGCGGTGGCCATCGCCTCCGGCGATGTCGACTATGGTGTCACTGCAGTCTCCGGCGGCTTGATTTCACTTGCCGACAAAGGCGCCGTCAAGGTTATCGGTGGGGCCCTGAGTGAGAAGAAGGGCGTGGACGGTCAGAAGATCCTGGCGTCCGACGCCGCATTCAAGGCTGGTTTGACCTCTCCGGCACAGCTCGGAGGCAAGACTTTCGGCATTTCGACAGCAGGCTCCTCTTTCCATTATATGGGCTCCAAGATTGCAGAGGCAGAAGGCGTTCAAATGTCCTTCAAGCCTTTGCAGAAGGTAGGTGCGATCATCGGTGCGCTGAAGTCGGGTCAGATTGATGCGTGGTCCATCGTTCCGCATATTGCCAAGCCGTTGGCAGGAGCTGGTGCTGCCCATATCATCGGCAATGTTTCGGATTATCTGCCGGGATATCAGGTAACCACGATCTTTACCTCGACCAAGAACGCCACCGACGAACGAACCCAGACGGAAGAGTTTCTGGCCGGATACAGCAAGGGCGTCAGGGATTACGATGCCACCATGGTCGAAAAGACCGGCGGGGAGGCGGGCGTCGAAGAGATGGTCAAGCTGATCCACAAATACGTCTACACCGACCGTCCGCTGGAGAAGGCCGCACCGTCCATCATCAACGGGTCGATGTGGCTCAATGAAGACGCACGGCTGAATATTGCCTCCATTCGCGACCAGCTCGATTGGTTCAAGTCTGAAGAATTGGTTCGCAAGCAAGTCGAGCTGGAGACGCTCGTCGACGACAGCTACGTTGAAACCTACGAAGGCTAACGCCTTCCCCGCGGCAGCGTCTCATCGGGGTGCTGCCGTTTTCTTTCGACTTTACAGGCTTTCCATGGACATCAGACTGGATTCGATCAGCCATCATTATGGCGATACGGAAGTGTTGCGGGATATCTCGCTGGAAATACCTTCAGGGCAGATCATCTGTCTCGTCGGTCCGTCAGGATGCGGAAAGTCGACGCTATTGCGTCTGATCGGCGGATTGGAGCGGCCCGAGAAGGGCAGGGTGCTGCAACTGGGATCTGCTCCCGAAGGCTGCCTCAATCCGCTGACTTTCGTTTTTCAGGATTTTGCCCTGCTGCCCTGGCGCACCGTGAAGGGAAACATATCACTGGTGCTTGAGGATCACGGTATCCGGGGCGCGAAGGCCAAGGCGATCATTGACGACGTGCTGGCACGCGCAAAGCTTTCAGATTTCGCCGGTGCGTTGCCGAAACAGCTTTCCGGCGGCATGAAGCAAAGGGTCGCGATCGCGCGGGCCCTTGCCGTAAATCCCGCGGTTATGCTGATGGACGAACCGCTGTCTGCATTGGACAGTCAGACGCGCGAACTGCTGATGGACGATCTGGTGAACCTGTGGAGCCGCCGGCCGTTCACGGCGGTCTATGTGACGCACAATCTCTCGGAAGCCGTCCGGCTAGGGCATACCATTGTCGTGCTGTCGCGCCGTCCGGGACAAATTCGTGAAATCGTGACCATCGATACGCCGATCCAGGACCGTCGCCCCGGCGATCCTGTCTGTCAGATGAAACATGATCTCCTGTGGGGCCTGATGCGCGAAGAAGCGCGCGCGGCCGATGAGGAGCTGCTCGATGTCTGACGTTAGATCTGATGGCAGGACAGCTTCGCAAGGCTCCATGGAAGTCCGCTTCCGGGGCGGAGGCTTTGCTCCCAAAGCGCATCGTTGGGTTGGCGTTGCCGTTTTCGTGGTGCTGATCGCGCTTGTGCAATGGGGAACCGAGGCAGGGTGGATTTCACCGCTGACGCTGCCCAAGCCGACGGACGTGCTGGCGACACTCGGTAGACTTTGGGAAAGCGGCCTGTTGTTCAAACATCTGGAGCCGTCGCTGCGCCGTCTTGTCGTCGGCGCCGCCATCGGGGCAAGTGCGGGAATTGCCGCCGGCGTCCTGATCGGCCTGTTTTCCTATATCCGCGCCGGGATGGTGCCGCTGGTCGCGGCAATTTTCCCGATCCCGAAAATCGCGCTCCTGCCTCTGTTCGTGATCTGGTTCGGGATCGATGAAGGCTCGAAATACGCGCTGATCGCATTCGGCACCTTCACCCCGACCGTGGTTGCAACCTATGGGGCGGTGGACAATGTCGATCGCTCGCTCATCCGCATGGGGCAGAGCTTCGGCCTGTCCTGGCTGTCGATCGTGCGCAAAATCGTTCTGCCTGGAGCGATGCCCGGTATTCTGTCCGGATTGCGCATCAGTCTGGCCATCGCAATCATCCTACTGGTTGCAGCCGAGATGCTGGGCGCCGAATACGGGATCGGTGCCTATATCCTGGAAGCAGGCGCCTTATATGACCTGGAGCGGCTGTTCGCAGGCGTTGTCATCCTGTCGCTGCTCGGTGTGATTGTCAGTGCTTCCATCGGGTTGATCGAGCGCCGTCTGCTTGGCTGGCGAACCTAGTCTCTTCGGTTTCGGAGAAAGCCGAAGCCAATTGACTAAAAAGCGCGTAACGGCAGATGCATCCGAAGCATCTGATCATAAAACGCATTTCGAAAGCTCGTGTCTGAACAAGGGTTTCAGACATCTGAGCGGGCTCGACGCTTCGTCAGAACAGGGCTAAAACTAGCCTCATACCAATACCGTGAGAAAGTGTAGCCATTCTCCGGCAGGGCCTGAACTTATTCCAAAAATCGCAATTGAGGACACTTGATGCCTATCCAGGGTTGCGTGCGGAACAATTGGCGAACATTATGCGGAAAATGAATTGGAGCCAGGAAGATGGCGAGTCTTGAAGATATTACCGGGTGGCGGGACGAGTTCAACGATCTTGAGGAGCGGTGGGACGACGAATGGGTGGCCTATGTGGATCAGTTTGTGAATAAACTGGAGCCCCTGATCCCCGTCTCTCAGGTTCTTCATTTCATAAAGGTTCTCCTTGAGAACGAGGAGACCCTTGCGACCATGACAGAGATCGCCAAGTGGGAAAAGCTTATGGATGCCAGCGGCCCGTTTGAAGACGATGCGCCTGAAATGGAACTGTACCCCACAGACTCCGTTGTCATGATAAATGATTTCTGGCTGTGGTTCTGCTGGAAAGCCGGCTATCCGCCTGTCTCGTCGGCATTTCGATTGGCCGGAATAGACACGGCGAGCGACATTATCCGAGGAGATCTATCCGGGGTTCAGTCTTCCGAAACCAAGGCTTTTTTGCTCGACAGATACGCATTTACAATCAGAGCCGACGCAGAAGGAGACTTGGCATGAGCCGGAAAAAGGTCATCCTTCTGGATCAGGCGCAGCTTGGCACCATTCTCAAATATGGTGGATTTGCCGCCCTGGATGCGATCGTTTCACGCGGTTGAGGGGCCTTTCAAGTAACAAAAATCAATGTCGCAATGTACCAGCGTTATTGCCTCTGGAACATTTGATGAACATTGTGCGGAAAACGAATTGGAGCCAGAAAGATGGCAAATATTGAAGATATTACCGGGTGGCGGGAAGAATTATACGAATTCAATGAGTATGGGAGCGAAGAAGAGCACAAGCAGTTTTACGGTAAGTACAACAATGGAATTCCGCCGGATGCTAAACTTTCGCAAGTCCTCGAACTCGTGGAAGTGCTTCTCAAGCATGATGAGACGCGTGAAGCGCTGAAGAAAATGTCCGTTTGGGAAAAAATCAAGTCAGCGAACGAGCATGACTTTCTTGAAGACAATCCCAAGTTTAAAGAACGCCCGGATGATGCGATCGATTTGATAACCGACTTCTTTGATTGGTTTTGCTGGAAACAGGGATATGACCTGGAGGCATTTGGCTTTGATATCGCAAGCTACAGCACCTCAATCCGGATACTGGATGGTGAATTGCCGGACGTACGCTCCCAAGCGACAATTGACCGCCTTCTGGAAGACTACAGCGGACTTGTTGTGGACGACCGGGAGGGAAAAAACACATGAGAAAGGAAAAGGTTGTTCTCCTGGACCATGCCAGGGTCGGCACCATTCTCAAGCATGGCGGGTTCTCGGCGTTGGATGCGATCGTTTCACGCGGGGACAAGTTTTTATATGTGCCTCAGGCACGTAAAAAAGAGCTGTTCGAGAATATCGGCTTGGACCAACAAAAGGCGTTCGCTTCTTGGCTCAAAGGCAAAACGTATGCAGGTAAAGTTTTGCTCGTTGATCCGGTGAAGTCTGAAAGGGACAAGAACAAGTTCGACCCCGACCAGAAGAGATTAAGCGCACGCGGAGGAGATGAGCTTTGGGATATGGGTGCCCGCAAGTTCATGTTGGAAAACAAGAGCCAGTATGATTTTGAAGTTATCTCAGCCGACAAGGGCATTCTAGACAACAAGTTTACGGCGCAAACCGAACTGACGCGATTGCAGTTCGAACGAGTCAGCATGAAGTCCGTGATGACGTGGGTGCTCTCGCATCCGGACGTGGAACTAACGCCACAACAATTTGAGACAATCAGAACCAATGTCCTGAAACCCCGGGACGATGGGTATGGCAGCTCTCACAACCTCGAGAATCATAGCTACTTAGTTCCGGATAGCTATGAAGCGGCAGGGACAATTAAGGCAGAGGCGCGCCAAGCGGCTAAGCTGGAAGAGCGTCAAAAGCGCAAGACCAACAGAAAACGGGCGGCAAACAAAGCCCGGAAACTGTTCGACGCCGGAACCCCGGTGATCATCACGGCGGCCACCGCTGCAGCGCTGCATGAACTTATCTCCAGGGAAGCCGAGGAGAGCGGCAATTCCTATCTGGAAGCCGCGCAGACGCTCGGAATTGAATTCAGCAGAGAGCAGCTGACGGAGCTTGCAGCGGAGGCGGGAATCGATCTGGCGGTAACGTTCACGCCGATCGGGCCGGTCAAGAAAGCCTGGGACGTTCTGGGCAATGTCGATGACATCGTCGCGATGACGCAGCTCTATGGGGCGGCCTATCCGGACAACGAGACCATCCAGCAGATGGCCGGGATCGCCGATGCCGTGGAAGGCACGGCTATCTTTGAGACTTATGTGGAAGGGCGCGATGCGTTGACCGGGGCTGTCGGCGGTGCGATTGACTGGGTGTTCGGCACCAGCGCCGATGAGGACGAACAGGCCAAGGCTCTTGGCGACCTGCGCGAAGTCATCGAGACCGGCGGCGACGCGGCCGGGGACGCCCTCAAGGCGGGAGCGACACAGGAACAGGTGGCGGATGTGCTGACCTCGGCGGTTCAGGCAAGAGCGGCTGCGCAGGTCACTTCCGGCAAGCCGTTGGCGGAAGAAGACGCACCGCTGAGCGCTCCGGTGCCAAAGGCAGATCAGCTGTCGCCGGAAACTGTTTTGCCAGGGGATGGCACAGCGCCGCTTTCAGGTGTACCGACATTGCCCGGTGCGCAGCCGATCCTGCCGTCTTCCTTCGAGCCGGGCCTTGAGCCGGGCCCTGAGCCGGGCCTTGCCTCGGCGTCCGGGCCGGAAACGGCACCTGCCGCGGCAGGACAGATACCCGAACGAGCCGCCGCTTCTGGTCTGGAAGCCGACAGTGACAGGTTTTTGCGCCAGACGTCTTACAGAACTTTCCGCAAGATCGGCCGAACACCGGAAGAAGAGCAACAGGGTAATGACGAGCTCTGGGAGGAGTTCGAGCAAGGCTACCTGGAGATGAACGGCCATGAAAAAGCTGCCGAACTGCTGGCAGCCAGGCGGTTCAGCCGCAGGTGGGCGCTGTCGGATTATGCGGAAGACGCGGACGGCTTGATGCTGAAATACCCGGTGGAGCGGGTTTACCCGAATATCGAAGAGATCGGCTACAGCTATGTGGACGAGGACGTGAAAGCCGCGCTTTCCCGCCAGGGGATCCGGGCGAAGAAATGGTACCTGACACCGAACGACAAGACCGGCGGGGACTGGGAACAGGGCTGGATGGATAGAGATGGCTATGGCCCGCGCATGACGCTTGCCTATGACGATGAGGCGGGCCAGCGCCACCGGCTGAGCGACAGTTACCAGGTGAATGTGCGCGGGGCGGCTATCAAGCTGAAACAGCAGCAACTTAAGGCCGAGCGGATGAAAGCCGGGCAAACCGGTCCGAGACCTGCATCAGGTCCTCGGGTGGATATCCCGAAGAAAGCGCCTGTCGCCCTGCAAGCCCCGACATCAGTGCAGGCCCCGGTGCCGAGGCCGAAACCGGACGTTGGGTCAACAGTGTGACCGGGTCCTGAACCCGGTCCCATCGATCTTTGAAAACCTCTCTGCAGTCGCCTATTGCGTTGGACAGGCTTTGACCGTTGGAGCCTCCGTGGAGGTTCGGCTCAAGGACCAACGGCAGCTTTGGACCGTCAGACCTGGAAGATTTGGAACCTGGTCGGAGGCCCAGATGCTGTCGGCGGCGAACCCGAATTGTTTGTCCTTGGTAGATGTGGGGGCGATGCGAACCAGTTCGTCGGCAGGAAAACTGGCATCGCAGGCCTTGAAATAAGCGCTGACGACGGAACCGTCTGCGGAGGTAGCGGCCTTGCCGCTATAGAGCGTGAACTCGGCACCGAATTCCGCCGTGTCGACATACTTGTAGTCGACGCGGAGATCGGAACCGTCCTGCACAATCAACAATTCGATGTTCCATCCCCAGGTGGACGCTTCACCTGCTGTGGTGCTGTCGCAGGCGACCACGCCCTTATAGGTGCCGGTCAGGGAAAAGCCGGCTGCCGGGGTTGCTGCGACAATTGCAAGAAGAAAGGCGGTTTGAGAAAATTTAAGGGATTTCAACGCTTTCATCGTTTCAGATCCTTTTCCGTGGGCATTCGCAAAAGAGAATTGAAGTTTAACTTGTCGTCCCGGGAATAGGATATCACTGATTGTGTCGCCATTGCAGGTCAGATCGAGACTGCCCCTCGATCAAGATCGAGAAGCAGCCCGATATTTCGTCGATCAGCCGCAACACCCGCCCGACTTTGCCGGTTCCACAGCGCCTGCCGGTTCAGCCGGGTTGGCTCCCCGGCCAAGCCAAGTGCGTTCGGCGAGATAGAAGTTGGAGAACTTCTCGTCAAAATCGACCGGTACCGACTTTTGCGGGATGCCGGTTTCCAGAAGTGACTTCTGCCAGGCCTTTACCTTTGGGTGACCGTCGAGCATGTCGTAGCCGTTGTGGTCTTCGACAATTGCGGCACGGTGCAGAAGCGGCAGCCAGGCCATATCGACATTTCCCAATCTTCCACCCGAGAAAAACGGACCTTCGCCAAGTTGCTTTTCGGCTTTGTCGAAGGATTTGACGAGCTTTGCCATACGCTCGTCCAGAATGACCTTATCCGCGCTTTGCATGGTGCTGCATTGGACCAGGTAGTGTTTGGATGCCTGGTAGCTCCAGGCGCGGTTGAGCGCACGCTGTTCGGGAGAAAGGTCTTGCTGCAAGGGCGGTGTGACTTCATCAATATATTCAACGATGGCATCCGACTCGAACAGCGGAGTGCCATTTTCCGTGATCAGCACAGGGACCTGACCGGTCGGGGAGATGTCCAGAAACCACTGAGGTTTGTTCTTCAGGTCTATATAATCGATCTCATAGCCGACTTTCTTGGCCTCCAGCATTGCCGTGACACGCTGAACGAAGGGGCAAATCTTGAAGCTGACGATCCTGATCATGAATGAGGTCCTTTTGTTTGACTGTTCGACCTGTAAGACGATGCAGCTGGCAAAAAGACGAAGTTTTTCCAAGAAAAATTGTAATGATTTGATATTAAATAATGTTTTTGCCTTCTTGGTTCTGCTGAAAGAGCTTCTTACTTATGAAGGGCAAACGAAACCAACATAGTGATGGAGCCATGCAAACAGAGCTTGAGAGGGTTTGGGTAGACTATCGATCCAGCCTGAATGCGTTTTTGCGGTCAAAAGTCTCCAATCCTGCCGACGTGGAAGAGCTGCTTCAGGATATTCTCTTGAAGACGCACAGGAACATCGGCAAGCTGGGCAAGGATGACAGTTTGAAGGCGTGGCTGTTTCAAGTCGCCAACAACGCAACAATCGACTTTTACCGCAAGAAAGCAAAAACGAAGGCTTTGGACCCGGAAGAGCTTTGGTATTCCGATATGGGGGATGCGGAAAAGCATGACCTGGACCAATGTATCGAACCGTTCATTGACGCTCTGCCTGAAGACATGCGCATTCTCTTGCGCAAGATTGAACTGGAAGGCGTTTCGCAGAAGCAATATGCGCAGGATCTCGGTATCAGCTATTCAACGCTGAAGTCGCGGGTTCAAAAGGCGCGCTCCAGACTGCGCAACGTTTATGACAGTTGTTGCCATTTCTCCCTGGACGCACAAGGAAACATAGTCGGATATCGAAGCAAGTCCGACAGCTGCGGGAAGTGCTGAAATACCAATTACTGAAGGCGCATAACGCAATTGACGCACAAGCGCCTGAAACTTCACGGAGAAACAAAAACCTCAGTCTGAACAAGAGGTTCAGACAAGCGAGCTTGCTCGACGTTTCGTCATTACGGCGCTAAAACAGACCTAAGACCGGTAGATTGGGCAGGTGCAGCTGAACGAACGCTGCGTCTTTGCCATGCGGACATTTCTTCTTCTCCGGCATTTCATGTTCAATCAAAAATGGGGCTCGTCATGACTGATGAGAACGATGACGCTTGCGTGCTGAAATGGCCGACAGCCGCTGCGCGGCAAAAGGCATGTGAAGAGTTCTGCGCGCATATTTCACAAGGATACTCGATCGAGAGTTTTCCGGCCGCCGACCGCAAGACAATCCGCTATTACGCCGAACAATTTCCAGAAGACTTTCCGGCCGGAAAGCTGGAGGAAGCGACGCGTCGCGGACTTCTGGAATGGGAGCGGATCGGCAAGGACGGGGCGAAAGGAGAGCTCACCAAGTTCAACGCCAGTGCCTGGACGTTCAACATGAAGAACAGGGCAGGCTGGCGCGACCGGACTGAACTGGAGACATGGGGCGTTCTGGGCGGAGCGGACGACGTTCAAAAAATGGAGAAATTCAAGCCACGCAGCACAGCGGAGATCGCGCTGGGGGTGATGGCTCTTTTGACGCGTGAGGGCACACAAGCGAATGACAACAGCACTGAAAACGCTGATTGACCACATAGACAAGATGCCGGCCGAGGACAGGGTCGCCTTGCAAAAGCAACTCGACGAGGCCGGTGTTTTGGACCAGTTCGACGTCTGGCAGCCGCAGGATGGACCGCAGACCGAGGGGTACTTCTCTGAAGCAGATCTGACCCTTTATGGCGGGGCGGCCGGCGGTGGCAAGACCGATCTGATTGCAGGTCTCGCCCTTTTTGCCCATCACAAGGCAGTCATTTTCCGTCAGTCGCTGAAATCGCTGAAAGGGCTCATCGAGCGCATGAACACGCTGATGCGTCTGGCGGGCCTCGGCAAGATCTCCGGCAATCCGCCCAAGTGGGTGGGGCCAGATGAGCGCATGATCGAGTTCGGCCATCTGGGTTTGCCGGGGGCGGAGGAAGACTGGCAGGGACGGGACCATGACCTGAAGGCTTTCGATGAAGGCGCGCAGATGGATCCGCGCAAGATCATCTTCGTGCTTGGCTGGCTCAGGACGACACGTCCGGGGCAACGTTGCCGGGGGCTGATTGCCACCAACCCGCCACTTGGCGGACAGGGAGACTTTCTGATCGAATGGTTCGCTCCCTGGCTGGACCCGTTGCATCCGCTGTACGGCAAAGTGAAGCCTGGGGAACTGCTTTGGGCCGTGTTTCTTGATGATGGCGATGCAATTCGCACGGTTTGGGTGGATGGGCCGGAACCGGTGGAAATCGAGGGTGAAGTTCGAACGCCGAAAAGCCGAACTTTCATACCGGCCAAGCGACAGGACAATGCGTATCTTGACGAAAGCTACGATGCGCAGCTGGACCAGATGCCGGAGCCGATGCGAACGGCCTTGAGAACCGGGGACTTTCAGGCGGCGCGGCAGGATCACGATTGGCAGGTTATCCCATCGGAATGGGTGGATAAGGCCTTTCAACGATATGACGAGGGCATAGACAGGGACAAACCGATGAACGTGCTGGCCGTCGATGTGGCACAAGGCGGCAAGGACAAAACGGTCCTGCAGCCGCTCCATGGCAGGCGGTTCGAGCAGAACATCATCCGAAAGGGAGCCGACACCCGGGATGGTTCGGATGTCGGGTCGCTGATTATCAGGGAACGGCGGGACAATGCGCTGATTGTGGTCGACTGCACCGGAGGCTGGGGCGGCGATACGGTCGGCTTTTTGAAGCGCGAGAATGATATTCCTGTCGAGAAATGCGTTTTCTCAAGTCAGTCGGGAGAACGAGCGAAAGACAGCCGGATCCCTTTCTACAACCTGCGGGCCCAGCTCTATTGGCGCCTGCGTGAAGCCCTGCATCCGAAAAGCGGACAGGGACTGGCGATCAAACGCTCTGCAACGGTAAAGGCGCAACTGACAGCTCACCGCTGGAAGATGAAAGGCGGCAAGATCCTGATTGAGAGCAAGGAAGAGATAAAGGAGCGTCTCGGATCGTCTCCGGACGAAGCGGACGCAATTGTTGAGGCGTTGGGATGGAAGGACAAGGCGGAAGTCAAACAGGTAATGAAACAGCGGCGGCAGATACAGACCGCTGCGTTGGAAGACCCTCTTGCCGGCTTTTGATCAAGGATCTTTGCGTGCGCGATGCGTCCTTCATAGCGGCCAACATGCGGGAGGCGGACTTCAACGAAATTGCCTGCCTCTGGAAAAACTGGGATACGCGTGCGCTTGGTGTTTGTGCGGTGGAGACTGCGGTTCGAGGCAAGGTCTGGTCTGTCTG
The DNA here is from genome assembly GCF_040329475.1 of Roseibium sp. SCP14. NCBI lineage: Bacteria > Pseudomonadati > Pseudomonadota > Alphaproteobacteria > Hyphomicrobiales > Stappiaceae > Roseibium > Roseibium sp. SCP14. The sequence goes on along the minus strand of NZ_JBDZYH010000002.1, from coordinate 19,657 downwards.
GTACGATGGGCAGCCGGCGGCGGCGTTCGGTTTCAGCCATGCATCGGCCTTCGATCCGGATCACTGGCAGGCCTGGGCCTTCGGGACGGATCGGTTCAAACGGTGCGTCCCGTTGATCACCCGGCATTTCAATGAGCTTCGACCGGCTGTTGAGCGGGAGTGCAGACGCCTGCAGGTTCTGACTCACATAGAACACGATATCGCTCACGGCTGGATCGAGGCGCTGGGCGGACAAAGAGAAGGGGTGCTGCGCTCCTACGGCCGCGGCGGCGAGGATTTTCTGTTATATGCCTGGACCGGACAGGGCAGCTGCCAGCTTTGAGCGCCTCAGGCGCACGCTGTCGTGCCACTGCGTGCCTTTTGCTTCAGGCTTTCCATCTTGCGATAGGTCGCAACGGCTTCTTTGCCGCCACGGGTGGCAGTATAGAGTTCGAGGGTTTCAAAATCCTTGTGGCCAATTTCCGCAATCGCCTGATCGGAATAATCGAACCTTTTTGGATCTCCCCACAGCTGCTTGATGAACTGCCTGTACCGCCATTTCCGGAACGCCATGATCGATATGTTGCGGGCTGTGAACCAATAATGTTTTGCGAAAAAAGTCAGCGGTTTTTCAAAGGCAGACCCGGGTGTCGGTCGGTGCGGTATTTGAGCCGCAAGTAACCGCCGTCAAGTGAAAAGACGTTGTGCAATCGCGAACCTGTTCCGTAGAGAAGCAGACGGTTCATTGTTGCGATTTTCTTGTTACTGCCGAGGGCCGCGGTGCGGCGCAGGACTGTGCGGCAATGGTCGGGCGAGTAAAAGCGACCGACCGCTTCAAGATAGACACGGTCGAGCATGTCGCCCGGAAAGTTCGGGTGCCGGATGACGCAGTGCGTGAGATCGTATTTGTTAAGGTCCGGATCTGTCCATATGCCGCCCATTACCGCGTTTTTGTGGTCTTCCGATCCACGCAATGGCGTCAATATGGATAGCGACAGGATATCGATGGGAAGTTCCCGCTTGATCACGTCAATGTCGCGCAGGATGGACTGGCGTGTGTCGTTCGGAAATCCGATGATGTAGCCCGCCGTGAGAATGACCGGGTGTTTCTTCCAGGCGAGAAACATTTCCCGATAGTCTGTGATCTTGTTCTGACGCTTTTTCGAACCTGCAAGATTGTCAGGATTGATGTTTTCCAGACCGATGAAGACCTGATCGACGCCGACCCGGACGCATTTTTCAATGAAATTCGGGATCTTGTGGCAAAGCGTGTCGACCTGAATGATCAACGTGAAATTCAGTTTTTCGCGCTTTCGAAGATCGATCAGGCAATCGAGAAACGCTTCCCAGTTGCGGTTGCGGGCGAAGTTGTCGTCTGTGACGAAAAACTTGGTCACACCGATCTTCGCGTGGTCTCGAATGATGGCTTTTAGATCCTCTTCGGAGCGGAAGCGGCTGCCTCGGCCCTGAACGTTGATGATGCAGCAGAAGCTACATTCGAACGGGCACCCTCGACCGAGGTCGAAGCTGCCATAGCCAAGCGTCGAGCGATCGATCTGTTCACGTTCGACCACCGGCCTGGGTTGACCGGGGAGTGAAGGAAGGTCCTTCATATGGTTATAGACCGGTTGGAGTTTGCCTTCGAAGGCATCTCGCAAAACCGCGTCGAAGCGCCCGCCTTCAGCTTCGCCCAGAAAAAACTTATGCCGTGTTTTTGTGCTTCAAGCATTTCAATCGGCATTTCGGGGAGCATCGCCATGCAGCCCGTGACGTGAAAGCCGCCGATGCTTACCGGAAGACCAGCTTTCAGAAACGTATGTGCCAGATCGACCGCGCGCGGGAACTGGTTGCTCTGAACGCCTGTAAAGCAAACGAGGCCGCGGCCGCCGTTGCGATTGATGTGGGCGATCAGTTTTTCCGGCAGGATGCGGGAATTGCCTTCGTCAATGGAGAGAATATTCAGGTCAATATCCCGTCCCAATACCTTCCGCTTCTCACAATCTCGGACAATGCCGTTCAGGCAGGCAAGGGAGTTGGCAGGTATCGTGGTGCGATGCCAGTGGATGGGATAACCGTCGTCGTCGTACTTGGTAGGACGGTTCAAAATGACATGAAACAATTTGCGCGGCATGAGGGCCTCCTTTCGGATCAGCACAGAAAATCGCCCCTGAAAAGTGCCGTTCGCGCAAAGAGCCTAACAACTCGAAGTGTGGGTGCAAGAACAAAGTTTACGCAACGTTATTATACTGGTTGAGGGATCACGTATTGAGGTCGAACATTCGAGCCCAGTTCGTCATTGTCATACCGTTTCGATATTCTTGCTGCATGCCGGGGTCGAGCACCTCGATCAGCAATCGGTTCTCCAGCCAGACTTCCACACAATGGAAAGGGCCTCGGTTGCAGGTTCTTGCCAGCCAGTTTCTTTCCGTAGCGGCCAAAATGATCTCCCTTGCAAGAAGAGAAGATGCAATAGCTGCATGAGCAAAGCTCGGGCCGGAATCCGGCGTGCCGATGCGACACTCGATCTGTTCCGGCCCTGCCTGAAGAACGTGCGTGAGCGGATAGACTTCGATCGCGGTGCCGTCATCGGTAGCAGCAAAGGCAATCCAGCTGTCGGGAAAAGGCGGAAAGGGCATTGCGTTTCCGCCCAGAAGATGGGCGAGAAACTCGGCAACATTTTGCGGAAATTCCGCGTTGATCGATACATGCAACAGGCCCACTCGTCCCTCCCATCCTGTCCGAAAACCGAGCTCAGTGTTTGTAGCTAGGACATCTTCCCGTTGCAGCAAGTCATGGTGGCGCCAGTCATATCATCACCCTGTCGTAATACTGGACTTCGGGAGGGGTGGTCATGAACGAAAGAAGTTGCTGCATGACACCATTTTCAGTAATCGACTGAATATAAGACTGATGATGCTGGCGGGATTTCCACTCCTCCAGGATCAGCAGTTGATTGCTTGTCTGGTCAAAAAATATCGATACAGACAACGCACCGTCGTAGCTTCTTACGGCCGGCAGCTTTTCTTCCAAAAACGGCTCGAGCTTTGCGTATTGTTGCTCGCGAACAGTCATCTCCAGGGTCACCCAAACACTCATTTGATCGTCTCCTTTGTTGAGTGTGGTTTTCATACGGGTGGCCGGAATCTGCCGATATCCATGACTGATCAAAAATACTGGAAATCGGGCGTGACGTGAGGCATTAGGTCCACTGAACGCGAAGGCTCGAACATGCAATTCTGCCTGCACTTATGAGAGGCAATATGCGCAAGAACAAAAGTGACCGGGCAGCGGCGTTGGCAGATGGATTGAGCCAATGCCTTATTATTCCTCAAGGGCTCGCGGGCTTTGCCGATGCTCACAGAGTAATGCAGGATGGCGCGGCGGCCATTTTTCACAAGCTGATCAGTGCCAATGCCTTGGGCGTGGAGTTCTTCAGCTCTGTGCCCTGCCTCTGTTTCGTCATGCGCGGACGAGAAACTTTCATCACGCCTGTTGGTGAGGAATTAATTGTGCAGGCCGGAGAGATGATCCTGTTGCCGCGAAACCTGCATATGGTGTCGAACTTCACCAACGACACCGGTCCGCTGGAAGCCTTTCTGTTCTTCTTTGATCAAAGGATCGTTTCCGAGTTTCAGCGGACTGCAGTCAGTCGTTGGACGCAAAATGACAATCGGGTAGGAGCCTACAAGATCGCTGCCCGGGAGGGCGTTCCGAACTATATGCGTTCGCTTGCGACAGCCTATCGGCATTTGCCCAATGCCCGTGGCATGCTGAATGCCAGGCTTCTGGAATTGCTGCACCTTGTGGCGGCAATCGATGAGCCGAAGAAACTTGGGGCGTTCTTGGGTGAGAACAGCACGGAAACGGGAAAGAGGAACATCCGGCATCTCATGCGTATCCATCAGGCGCACAATCTCAGTGTCGCCGACTACGCGTTGTTGTCCGGACGCTCGGTTTCTTCGTTCAACAGAGAATTCAAACGGCAATTCGGGATTGCGCCGAGCCAGTATCTGATCGAGCAACGGCTTCTCAAAGCCCGTGAAGCGGTTCTGGACACCTCTGCCGCGGTGACGGATATCGCACTGGATGCGGGTTACCAGAATACGTCGCATTTCATTGCAATGTTCAAAAACAGATTTGGAGTGACACCCAAGCGATTGCGATTGTCGAACCTGTAACTTTTGAACTGAATTGTGTCACGGATAAACGCACCAAATTGACGTGCCAACCAGTAGAGCGCTGAGCGAAAGGTCAAACAGTCTGCAATCTTCCAGGCAGCGTTCCGCCAGAACGATGAGTGTCAGGCCGGCCATCCAGACCAGGTTCATGGCACCTCCTACGAAGAAGAGCAGCATCAATGGTCCTGTGCTGAGGACACAGTTTTTCCCGAAGACGAGGGCCGAATGAAGGGACAAGCGGGAAAGGCGGCAGGCAGACCGCGTGCGTGATTTCAATCCGGTCAGCTGATAAACACCTGCACCTGCCAGCAAAGCAGCGGAAAGATTCGGCGAAACGCTCCACATCATGAAGGGATGGAGCAGAGCCGTCTTCTCCAGTCCCCATTGCAGACCCGCCGCAGCGATTGCGAACAATAGCCAAACGAAAGAGTAACCGCACAGGAAAACAAGGCTGGCGAGAACAGTTGAGCGTCTGAAGCGGTTGAACTCATTCAGACCAATCGGCAAAAACATCATCGCAAGCATCATGGTCCACCACATCAGGATCATTTGCAGTGCGTAGCTGGCTGTCCAATCTTCAACGAGACCAGCCACTTGCTGGGCCGGCGGCAAAGACAGTCGCGTCATGGCCCAAACGGACATGCCTGTGCCACTGCCCGTGAGGACAAACGCCCAAAGGAGTGCTGAACACACGAAGGGCAGAGCCACCGGCAGGAGGCCTGCCGGCAACGTTCGGATGGTGGCTTGGCTGTCAGTACCGGTCATGGTGTCTTACCCAGGCCATCGGATTGCCTTCCGCCGGTTCGTCCCGGCCTTTGGGCGTCAGATCGATATAGGCGTAGGCGGCATTTGTGGCATCGAGGCCGCGCCCATACATGGAGTAAGTGTGGTAGACGGCCCCTTTCTCGTCCTTGGCAAAGACACTGGTACCGTGCATCTCATCCATGAATGCTTCTGGCATGATGCCGAAATTGTAGGCAGTACCGCGATCTGCTGGACGGGTCTTGTCAAAGCCGACATCAAAGTCGTGATTGAAGCCGTTCTGGAAGGACGAGACCCAATTGAAAGTCCAGCCCATGCGTGACTTGAATTCAAGAAGCCTCGCCAACGGTGCCGATGAGACTGCACTGAAAGCGATGTCGCGAGCAGCAAAGTGTGCTGAAAGGCCCTCGTAGCTGTCGGCCCAGAAAGAGCAACTCTTGCAGCCTTCCTCCCATGCCGGGCCGAACATGAAATGGTAGGTAATGAGCTGGGAGTGAGGACCGAACAGGTCGCTCAAGGTTTGATGGCCGGATTCGGTTTCGAAGACGTAGGTTTTGTCCAACCTGATCCAGGGCAGGGCCTGACGTGCTCGGGTGATTTCGTCTTTGAGCCGGGTGTGTTCCTTTTCGCGTTGAAGCAGATCCAGTCTGGCCTTCAGCCACTCTTCGCGCGTTGCAGTAACAGGATGTGACATCTTCCAAGTCTCTTCAGGCACTTTTGGCAATCGGGGTGTCTTCCCGCCAGTGAGGCGGCATCGTAGCGGCGACTTCCGGCAACGCGTTCAACCGGTTCTTCCAGGCAGCGACATATGGATAATGATCGGGCGGGTAACCGAAGCCGGCGGCGGTCATCAGTTCGGTTCTGGTCTCAACTGCCCGCTGCAACAACCTGACTTCGGGATATGCGAGTGCGTCCGCTGCGCTGGGCTTTTCACCCGCAAGGAACGTTCGACCGTCGGACAGGAGGCTTTCCAGGTAATGGCATTCGGCGTGAACAAGAGCGGATTCCTGTTGGAAAGTCTGGTCGTCTTCGCTTCCCGCTTGAGGAACCTTGGCATCGGTGAAGAACGCACGGCTCAGGAGTTGCCGGTTGGCTTCACGCAGGTATTCCCGGCACTCCATGGCGATTTGCCAGATGATCGCAGCTTGTTCTGGTGTTTCACCAAATAGTGGCTTTGCCGGATAGGCCCTGTCCAACCAGGCAAGAATGGCTATGGAGTCGCGCAACAACGTGTCGCCCGACGTCATAACCGGAACCTTGGCGCGTGGGTTCATCGCCAGGAATTCGGGTTTCAGATGATCTCGTTCCGAAACGCTGAGGATCCTGATGTCTGCATCGATCCCCTTGAAGGCGAAGCCCAAGAGTACCCGCCAGCCTCGCGGCGCACCACTGAATGTGTATAGAGTTGGTCGCATCGAATTTCTCCCGTTTTCCGATAGGGAGAATGTGCGCCTATAGTATCAACAAGCAAGTAGGCAGAAAAATCGTATATAGCACTCAAAAAGATACTATTGTTGAAATTCAATCGTTTTTTCGTCCAACTTTTCTTCCCTGTGGTCCACCCACCATTGATGCATGGTCTGGAACATGGTCTTCAGCGCGAGTGCGTCCGGGGTCGCGGAATATTCGACACGCGGAGGAACTTCTGCATAGACCTTGCGGTTCACCAGCCCATCGTCTTCCAGAGCGCGGAGCTGCTTGGTGAGCATGGTCTGAGTGATGCCGTCCATTTCGCGTTGGAGTTCTCCGAAGCGTTTGGTGCCCCTGAAAATCAGAATCTGCAGGATGGTGAGTTTCCACTTGCCGCCAATCATGTTGAAGATGACGGGGGCGGGGCAGAGCCTTGTGTCCTGATCGTCCGGCATGGTTCCTCCGTTGAGTTCGGGTGAGAGCACCGAAAGCACGAGAATTGCTCAATGGTCTTGTTTCGACGGTTATACGCGAAAATCATGCCTGCCTCCAGAAACAGGGTTCCCAGGCATTCCAGCATCAAGGGACCCGGCACCGAGGGATTCGTTCTAGAAAACGTCCGTGGTCGTATCGAGCAGGATGTAGATCCCGGCGGCAATCATGACAAAGGGGGAAAGGCGTTCAAAGAAGCGGCCGATATTCTTGTTTCTTGCAAGACCGTTCGACAGTGCCGTGCCCAGCACAAGGAGGCCGGCAACAGCGAGGACGGCGCCGAGCACCGCAAAGTGATCCATCTCCTGACGGCTGTCTGCGAAGATAGCAGCCAGCAACACGAACGTGTCGGTGCTGAGTGCCAGGAAAATCGACGAGGCCCCGATGACGGAGTTGGCCGACGGGGCTTCCGTCTGGTCCAGAGCCGAGTGGCGGTTTGTCTTCCAGATCTCCCACAAACCCAATCCAATCGGGACGATGCCGAGATATCCCAACAATTCGGGAGAAATAAATGTCGCGCCGGCCCCCACCAGAAACGAACCGCCAATGACCGCAACATGGGCGACCATAAAGCCGGAGAGAACCTGCTTGCGCCGCCCAGAGGAAGAAAGAGCAAGAAAGGCGAACAGGCCGTCGATGTTTGTCAGGACATAAGCCAATGCGACGGAGAGGGCGAAAACCACTCGGTAGAATCCCTGGAAAATGTTTGATTTCAAACAGTGCTGCGTTGGTGAATAGCATCCGGACTGGGCAGGAGCCATGGGGCGTGTGTTTTTATGTGCGCTGGGGCGACCTTTGAATGGCTGTCAGCCGACAAAAGGCAGGTGGACGGCATTGAAGGAAAAGTTGCAGAAAAGCGCAATATGACGATGGTTGCCGATGCCCTTGATCGCAATACATTTTCTGAAAAATCGTGTCTGAACAAGGATTTCAGACATTTGACGAGGCTCGACGCTTCGTCAAATCGAGGTTAAAACAGTCCTCATACCGATACATTGGGAAAGTGTGGCTGCTTCGCTGCATCGCTCCGCGAACGAACAGAATTTCAAGTTGCGAAGTTTTGTCAGACCTTCGCGCCTTCCCAGATCCCGAATTGCAAATACTTGCCGTCGCCAATGCCCGGACCTTGCAGAATATGCAGGGGCTACGGTTTGGCACGTAATGCGATGGGTGGCCTTCCGCCGTTCATGGATGTCATTTCCGCATATTCACTCAAGACAGAATGAGGTGCCCTTATGTGCATGTTCTCAAAACCGAAAACTCCAGAACCAACGCCAACTCCGCCGCCACCACGTGCGCCGGACACGCAAAGACAGGCAAAGAGCCTTCAACTTTCAAACAGCAGGCGCCGGGCTGCTGCATACAACACAAGAGCAACCAACGTTACCGGGCCGCTGGGTGTATCTGATTACCTGAGTGCTTCCCGGCCCGGTGTTACGCTTCTGGGGCGGGCTTGATCCACATGGGTATTGTCGATGATCTGAAATCGGAGCTGCAAAGCGCCCGGTCCGAACGCCAATGGTACGAAGCCGACTGGCAGGACTATGTGACATACACAGCGCCCGATATGGAACGGGCGTTCAACCGGCCGGGCGGGGTGACTGCTCAGGACGGCATGAGCGCCTTTCGCCATTCTGCCGCCAGGGAGCGCTCGCGCAAACTCTACGACCCGACGGCGGTCTGGTTGCTGGACCGGCTTGCGTCCGGTGTCGGGTCGCTGACCATGCCGGAAGGTTTCAACTGGCATGGGGTAGGTTTCGGCGACCCGTTCGCGCCGCCGCCGACACAGGAGGACGAGGAGTTTTTCGAGCTGGTGCGGGATCACCTGTTTCGCGTGCGCTCATCCGGAAAGTCCGGTTTTGCGCTTGCCAACCGGTCACGGCTTTTGTCGACCGTGAAATTGGGGACAGGCGTCCTGTTTCCGGCCGAAAACGAGGGTAACCTTGCCGATATCCGCACGCCGATCCATTACCGCTATGTGCCGCTTTACGAGATCTATCTGGTCGTCGATGCGCAAGGCGCCGATTGCGGCTTCTTCCGGGTGCGCAAGCTGAAAGCCTGGCAAGCCGTGAAGGAATATGGCGGCAACGTTTCCGACAAGATCAGGGAGGAAGCGGATGATCCGAAGCGCAAGAATACGGAGCACAGTTTTGTTCACGCCTGCTTTCTGCGCGAGGGCGGCTTCGAGGATGCAACGGACATCCGCAAGTCGCGCTATGAAAGCGTCCACTTTGAGGAAGAAAGCAAACATGTCTGCCGGAAGGGCGGGTATTTCGAATATCCGCTGGTGATCAGCCGCTGGGACCGGGACGGCCTGTCTCCCTATGGTTCGCCGCCTCAGGCCAAACTGATGAGCGACATCAAGAGCCTGCAAAGCCTCGCGCGTGACGGATTGATTGCCAGTTCGCAGGCGGTGCGCCCGCCGATTGCCACCCATGCCCAGGAACGGCAGCTGGATCTCAATCCGGGTCGGACGAACCCCGGCCTGATCGACGAACAGGGCAGGCCGCTGTTCCGGCCGATGATCGATACGGTCAATCCCCGAGGGAAAAGTGGAAGTTCCTGCAGAGCCAACATTTCCGGACGCCGTGTGGGATTTTGAAAACCAAGTTTTCACGGAGAAAGTGCTAACGGCCGATGAGGCGCGGAAAAACACGCCTTCGTTATCGCGTCGACAATTCCGGCGCGGATTGCTCAAGGCGGGCGAAATCCTTCCCGGTAAACAAAAGGTCACCTCGACAGAAATTGAAGCGCTCATAGCTTCAATTCCGGACGAAACAGAGCGCGAAGAGGCGGAAATTGACTGGCAGGATGCGGAGCAATTTGAGCGACTAACCCCACTTGTCGTTACGCTGTCTTCCGCCCTCGGGTTCACTCCGGAAGAAGTTGACACGCTTTGGCAGGTGGCCTTACAAATCTGAGCCTGCCTCCCCCCTGAATACACCACCGCCCTCGAGGCGGTTTTTTTTATGCCTGAAAGGATTCCTATACTTTCGACATTGATCATTTGGCTTGTGGCTCTTCCGCTGTTCATGGTGGCAAACCGCTTTAGGGGTGGAGGCTGGCCACATCTTTCTGACCCGCTCCCAGGTCGGGCGCTGTTCTATGTCTCCCCGGTCCTGGGGCTCTTGACTTGGGCAGGGTTCGGGGACCGCGATTTCGCTATCATGACCGGCATTGGCTTCTTGATCTGGGGCGCGCCTGGTTGGGGGCTTTGGTTCGATCTTCATGAAGACGATGCGAAGCAAAAGGACGATCCGCGGCGAGATACTGCCTTCGTCAAGTTTATCGATGCAATCAGTTTTGGTTCCGACCATGTGGCCATGTTCTGGCGGCACGGGCTCTTCGTGGCTCCATACCTGGCCGTGGTGGCATGGGCTTACGCGGCTCCAGTGGTCACACTATTTGCGCCCGTCTTCGCCGTTCTGGGTGTTCTGGCCTATGCGCTCAAGAAACTTTCTGGGCTCGGCAACAGGCACAGCGAATTCGCCATTGGTGCCTTTTGGTGGGCCTTAGTGCTCGCCGTGTTCCTTTCCGCCTCCGGATAGCTTCCAGAGGTTCCCAAGTATGAGACTGATCTCGAATTGGCGCCGCGTTCTGCGCAGAGCGTGGAGCGTGCGCCTCATGATCTTTGCTGCGCTGCTGTCCGGCGCGGAAGTCGCGTTGCCCTTTCTGGGTGACTTCATCGAGCCGGGGCGCCTGGCGCTTCTGTCGGCTCTTTCCACTGCTGGCGCATTCGTCGCCCGCATTCTTGCACAGAGGAATTACAGAGATGGGACGTAAAACCGGGACTGTCGGCGCGGCGGCGATTGCGCTTGTCGGTGCTTGGGAAGGCCTGCGCCTGACTGCTTATCGTGACGTTGTGGGCGTGCCGACTGTCTGCTACGGCGAGACCTATGGGGTAAAGCTCGGGGACAAGTACACAAAGGCTGAATGCGATGCAATGCTTATGCGCTCACTGCGAAAGCACGAAGCCGGAATGCGCAAGTGCCTGAAGAACCCGGATGCCATTCCCGGCAAGTCCTATGTCGCTTTCGTCAGCCTGACTTACAATATCGGGGTAGGGGCGTTTTGCCGGTCGACGGCGCGAAAGCGGCTCAACCGCGGCGACGTTCGCGGCGCGTGCAATGCTGCCAAGTGGTTCAACAAGGCTGGTGGCCGCACCATCAAGGGGCTTGTGAACCGCCGTGCGGCAGAGCATAGGCTTTGCCTGGAAGGCCTGAAATGATCGGGGCTGTTGCTTGGATCATGCAAAGCCGCACAGCGCGTACAGCACTCGCCATTGCCGCCGTTCTGGGCGGCCTTTTTGTTTGGCACAAAGTCGACAAGACAAGCGCAGTGCGTCGGGCAGTGGTTGAGTATGTCGCAAAGGTCGAGCTGACCGCGGCACGGCTCCAACTGGAAGAATTGAAGCGCCGTCAGGCCGTCGCTGATGGGGCGAGGCGTTTCCTTCAAACAGAAATCGAAAAGGCCAACGCGGAAGCAGAGGCCGCAGCACAGGAGCTGGAACACTATGTTTCGACTGTTGAGGCCGGTTGCGTTGTGCAGCCTGGCCTTATTGACCGCCTGCGGAACCGTTGACGAACGGTTGCAGGTCGCCGCCGCGACCCAAGGCGAAACGGAAGCAACCAAGGAGTTGCCGCCCTATCCGACAGATTGCCGGTTGCGCGAAAGGTCAGGCGTCCGGATCGGGGAACCTCTGGACGTTGCCTTGATCCGGACAGACCAAGCCCTTGGCCGCGCCAATGCCCGCGCGAGGCGGTGCGGCCAGTGGTACGACAAAATCAAGATCGGCTTTGCAGGGGGCGAAGGTGACTGAAGACGAATTGCGCGAGGTCGCCAAGGAAGGCGGCAAAGAGGGTGGACGGGAAGCCGCAAGGGAAGTGCTGCGCGCTCTTGGTGTCGATGTTGAACACCCGTTCGAAGCTCAAAAAGATATGCACTTCCTGCGCGATCTGCGCAAAGGCACATCAAGCGTCAAAGGCAAGGCCATCAATACGATCATCGGGGCTCTGGCCCTGGCGGGGCTTTACAAGATCTTCACCGGATTGAAGTGAAATGGATGCGATAAAAACGACGTTTACGAACGCTACAGCCCAGCTTTAGCGCGTGACGTTGCTGGTGCAGGATCAAGGATATGCCCGGTATCGAATTCTGTTCCGCTCCTCACTGGGCGAGAAACTGCATTTTCAGTTCAAGCAGGTTTGGGTCGCCCGGATTGGCGTCCAGTGCTTTTTTGAGGGTGGTTTCAGCCGCTGACAAATCTCGTTGCGCCCAGAAAAGTTGCACTAGCATGACCCAGGCCTGAACGAGTTGAGGATCGAGTTCCGTTACTTCCGAAAAGGCATTTGTTGCAGCCGCAACGTTTCTCATCGCAAGTGCGGCACCACCGATCGCCATATGCGTCTCTGGAAAATCGGACTTGGCTGCCAAGGATGATTGCCACTCCCTTGAAGCCCTTATTGCCGCCGTGCCCGCATTCTCGGGAAGATCTCCCCGCCGTATAGTCAAAAGTTGACGTGCCGCGGCAATTCTTACTGCCTTCGCGGGATCTTCGAGCGCTTTCGCGATCCGTTCTGCCTTCAGGTTGCTTGAAGCGTGTTCCTGAAGTGCAACTGCCGCAGCTCTGATTAACGGGTCAGCGTCTTTCAAAAAGGGCGAAACCTGGTTTGCCAGATCTGCATTTGCATGGCGGCCCAACAGGTTTAGAGCGGTTGCGCGAACGATTGCAGGAAATGTCCGCTGTGAAGCGATCCCCAAGAGCTCCTTTATCAGGCCTGCGGAATTGCTTCTCGCCGTCGCAAATGTTTCACCAAAATGCCTTGTACGGTGCTTGCTATCGGGGAATCTGGCTTCAAGTTCCGCTGCTGCCCAGGCCGGAGTTTGGTCCTGATGACAATCATTGCATGCGTTAGGTGTTCCAATCGTCACGCTCAGGTCAGGTCGCGGAACTCTAAATGAGTGATCTCGGCGGCCATCGACACCCATATAGGTTCGTTCAACCATATGGCAGGAAATGCATTGGGCACCCTCTGTGCCGGTCTCGTGAAAGTGATGGGAGGGGGCGTCGTACGTTTTGGGTGAAAGTGACGGAAAATCAGAATTGCCTGCAGTTGAATGACACTGAGAGCAAACTGCATTTCCAGGGGCAATTAAACGTGCGTTATGCGGGTCGTGGCAGTTTGTGCATCTGACACCTTCAGCATACATTTTTGATTGCAGGAAAGACCCATAGACATACACCTCGTCGAGGATCTGACCGTCCGGGTGATAGAGACCCTCACGTAGCAATGCCAATCGGTAACTGTCATGGAAAGGTGTACCTGGGATAGGGGAGCTGTCCTGGAACGGTTCTCTGCGAGAATGGCAACCGGCACATTGTTGAATTTCCTTCTCTGGCTCAGCTCTGGAAAAACTTAAGAGAAGGCCTTTATTCGATAATCCTGGAAAAGGTGAATGCGCTGATTGGGTCTGGTTCTCCGCCCATGCAACATGCGCTTCACCGGGACCGTGGCAAGCTTCGCAACCGACACCAATCTCGACCTGTGTGCTCGTGTACTGCCGATTGCGCAAGCTGTAGTTTTTTGAATAACCGGTGGAGTGACACTCCGCGCATCTGGCATTCCAGTTCTTGTACGGACCGCTCCAGTGAAAGCCGTCTTCCGGCTTCAGGACCTGATCGGGGTAAAGGTGAAACCAGGTCTTGTTTTGCTGATCCCAAACGACATCAAAAGACTGCAGTCGACCAGGTTCCAATTCAATCAGGTATTGCTGTAGCGGAGCAATTCCTCCAACTCCCACGACCTTGAAGGTCTGGGGGGCGTCGACAATGTCAGAGGTTTCGATGAAATAGCCTTCATTGGTCTGAAAGAAGCGGGTTTTTCTGCTCTTGTGAGTGAAGGTGGCATCGTTGAAATCTCCATCTACGGTGTCCCCGTCAGGTCTCATCCAGGCTTTTGCGTGATGCGATTGTTGCCAGGTACCTGCCTCAGTCTGGTGACAGGTTTCGCAGCTTCCTGACCCTACATAGTTGGGTATCGGATCAGCCTGCGCGAATGCTGCAGTGGTCGCAAAGACAAATTTAAGAAAAAGAAGTCCAAAACGAGTTGGTTCAAACATACCGTTCTTCCCAAACACGGTGCGCATTCACATTGTTGATTTTCAAATACATAAGGAAACGATCAAAAAGTCGCGTCGATTATCTCATGACGTAATCGGCTATCGTTTGAGTGAAGATGTCAAGAAAATCTTCCCCGTAGGACCGGAGTAATAGAATGCCATTATTGTACTGATGGCGCGCAGTATCATAAGTCCCTTCGCGTAGTTGTAGAAATCAGAGCAATTGCCGGTGAACCCTGGGAGGTTGTCCGAATTCAAGGCGATAGGCGCGAGTCATCGCGCTTGTGTTCTGATAACCACAACGCTCTGCAATCTCAGCTATGTTTAACGTCGTCAGTTCGACTAGCCGGCGGGCTTCACGAAGGCGAATGGACTTGTAGACAGAGCTTGGCGTCAGACGCATCTCGTGCTGAAAGTGGTCTTCTAGAGTTCGTTGATCGATACCCAGTCGATTGGCAATTGTTGGTATGGACAGAGGTCGTTCGATTGTCCTGCGCATTAGTGCCGTTGCACTGCGAACAAGTGTATCAGATGACATCCTCTGGAAAGGATCATGCATTTCAAGTTTGTCGCCATGCATGAAGAGTGCGGCGATCTCCAGTGCAAACATCGGGCTATGATGCTTTTTGATCAATTCAAGCGTAAGCTCGAAGGCTGTTGAGGCCCCACCACATGTGGCCAAGCCAGGTTCAATGATGAAACGATTCTCAACAGCATCCACTTGGGGGAAGGTTTCAGAAAAACGGGTGAACTCATCCCAATGAATCGTAGCCTGGTATCCGTCAAGCAGACCGGCTTTTGCCAGTAGCCATGCGCCCGTATCCATACCTACGAGCGTCGAGAAGCGTGTTCTGGCAGTGCGTAAGACATCACTGGTTCTGGGGTTCGCATATTCGGAAAAGCCGTAACTCGGCATAACAATGAAATAGTCCCCGCTTGGCCTAGACTCAGCCCACGACAGCGTTTCGACCGGCAGTCCGCTTGATGAAGTTATTGTGCCGCCTTCCAGGCTGATATGTCTCCAAGAATAAAGACTTTGACGCGCAATGGTATTGGCCGCACGGAAAGGTTCGATTGCGTTTGCGAGGCAATGATTGGAGAAACTTTCAAATAGCAAAACACAGATAGATTGTGTTTGTGCAGGTTTTTCCGAAAATTGCATAGTTTTCTACCAAAATTGCACAGTTTTGTCTCCCAACTTGTCTCACTCTTGTGAAGCTGAGGCAAGAGGAGGTGTCAGATGCATTTTGGGCTAAGTGAAGAACAAGAGATGATCGTTTCAACGGTTCGCTCTTTTGTCGAAAACGAGATCTATCCCCACGAAGACATGGTGGAAAAAACAGGGCAGGTTCCCTTGGTGCTTGGCGAAGAGCTCAAGCAAAAATGCATCGATCTCGGCTTTTATGCCTGCAACTTTCCGGAGGAAGTCGGAGGTGCAGGGCTCAGTCACGTGGATTTCACTTTGGTGGAACGTGAGCTCGGAAGAGGCTCAATGGCGTTGACGCACTTTTTCGGCCGTCCTCAGAACATCCTGATGGCTTGTGAAGGTGAACAGCGCGAGCGTTATCTAATGCCTGCTGTGCGCGGCGAAAAAATGGATGCGCTCGCCATTACTGAACCGGATGCAGGTTCCGATGTCCGAGGGATGAAATGCCAGGCGATCCGCGATGGCGGGGACTGGGTGATATCCGGTTCCAAACATTTCATTTCAGGTGCTGAGCACGCCGACTTTTTCATTGTGTTTGTTGCAACTGGTGTTGACGAGACCCCGAAGGGACCGAAGAAGAGAATTACCTGCTTTCTCGTAGATCGTGGCACGCCAGGTTTCGAAGTTCGAGACGGCTACAATTCTGTCAGCCATCGGGGTTACAAGAATTACATTTTGTACTTCGACAAATGCCGCTTGCCTGACTGTCAGATCTTAGGAGAGGTCGACGGAGGTTTCGATGTGATGAATGATTGGCTTTACGCTACTCGCTTGACGGTGGCGGCCATGAGCGTCGGGCGCGCACGCCGATGCTTTGATCATGCAGTGAACTATTCGGTGGAACGCAAGCAGTTCGGTCAATCAATCGCAAAGTTTCAGGGAGTTGGCTTTCAGGTCGCCGACATGATCACCGAAATTGATGCTGCTGACTGGATGACGCTGGCGGGCGCCTGGCGGTTGGACCAGGGGTTGCCCTCAAATCGTGAAATTGCAAGCGCCAAGCTATTTGCGACTGAAATGCTGGCGAAGGTTACTGATACAACGCTTCAGATCCATGGAGGAATGGGCCTCATGGATGATTTCCCGATTGAGCGGTTCTGGCGCGACGCCCGGGTCGAGAGAATCTGGGACGGAACCAGCGAGATTCAGCGTCATATCATCAGCCGGGATATCTTCCGGCCGCTTGGAGCATAGAAATGCGGTCGCTCGAACGCTTGCTCCGACCAAAATCGGTCGCAGTGATAGGTGGTGGGACGTGGTGTGAGAACGTCGTTCGCGAATGCAGGAAAAGTGGATTTCGCGGTGAACTCCGAGTGGTTCATCCCAAACGGAGTGAAGTCGGTGGCTGCATGGCTGTTAAGTCGATTGACGAACTGCCGTTTGCACCGGATGCAACGTTTATAGGTGTCAACAGGCATTTGACGGTCGATATAGTACGGCGCTTGTCGGCAATTCGGGCAGGTGGTGCTGTTTGCTTCGCTTCAGGATTTCGCGAAGCCGCCCAAGAACTTGATGATGGCCATAGCCTGCAGGAAGAGTTGGTGCTTGCAGCGGGTGACATGCCCATCCTAGGACCCAACTGCTACGGTTTCATCAATGCGTTGGACGGCGCAATGCTCTGGCCTGACCAGCACGGTGCGGAGGTTGTTTCTCGCGGTATTGCGATTATTTCGCAATCCTCGAACATTGCCTTGAACATGACGATGCAGACGCGGGGTCTGCCGATAGCCTACCTTCTGACTGTTGGAAATCAGGCACAAACAGGTCTTTCGGATATCGGCGAGGCGTTACTGGATGATGATCGTGTGACGGCTATCGGACTGCATATCGAGGGTATCGGTGATCTTCGCGGTTTTGAGCAATTCGCTCGCAAAGCCAACGCGCTTGGAAAGCCGCTGGTCGCCTTGAAGGTAGGCAAGTCTGAACAAGCCAAAACCGCAACGGTTTCGCATACCGCATCGCTGGCAGGAGGCATGGCCGGGGCGAGCGCCCTTTTCAGGCGATTGGGGATCGCTCAGGTCGACAGTCTCCCAGTGTTGTTGGAAACGCTCAAGCTGGTGCATGTCGCAGGTTATTTGCCAAATGCGCGTATCGCTTCCATGTCCTGCTCCGGAGGGGAAGCAAGCCTGATGGCAGACACGGCATTCCAAAAAGGTGTTTTCTTTCCGGAGCTCGATGACCAACAGAAGACACACCTCAAAAGAGTCCTGGGTCATAAAGTGGCGCTTGCTAACCCCCTAGATTACCACACCTATATCTGGGGCGACGTCGATGAAATGAGCCGAACTTTCACGGCGATGATGCAGGGAGATCTTTCGCTCGGAATTGTCGTTCTGGATTTTCCTCGTGCTGATCGTTGCTCACAGGATGAATGGGTGAAAGTGCTTGAAGCCATAGAGATTGCGGTCAAGGCCACCGGTAAACCCATGGCGGTATTGAGTTCTCTGACAGAGACTTTGCCCGAGGATGTCGCCGTATCACTCATGGCAAAAGGAATCGTCCCTTTTTGTGGAATGGAGGAAGCCATGTCAGCGATCGCTGCGGTTTCTTCAATTCCTGAGGAGTTGACTTCAGAAACGATCCATATTCCCAAGACGGTCGGGAATTCGATAACGATTTCGGAGGGCAAAGCAAAAATTGCCCTGCAGAAACATGGTGCGCGGATACCCGTCAGCGTTCAGGCAAAAGGTGCATTCGAGGCCGTTTCTGTTGCTGAAGACGTTGGCTTTCCTGTGGTTTTGAAGGGTCTTGGAATTGCGCACAAGACTGAGGCCGGAGCGGTTTCTCTTAACCTGATGTCTGCCGAAGAGGTTTCCGACGCAGCAAGTGCTATGCCAGCCGATCGTTTCCTTGTCGAGGAAATGGTGACAGGTGGCATTGCCGAGCTTCTGGTGGGTGTTTTGCGTGATCCCGCACATGGCCTCATCCTGACCCTCGCAGCGGGAGGGGTGTTGACGGAGCTGCTTCAGGACAGTGTCTCTCTGATCCTGCCAGTTTCCCGATCAGAGGTGAGCGATGCACTTAGTAAATTGAGAGTTTTTGAGATTCTCTCGGGCTATCGGGGCGGTCCCCAATGCGACCTTGATGCAATCAATGATGCTGTGATGGCTGTTCAGAGTTACGCCATGTCGACTGCGGTCGAGGAAATTGAAATCAATCCTTTGCTGTGCGGCCGAGATTTTGCGATCGCGGTGGATGCATTGATCAAATGTGGAGAGGCAATCGATGAGTGATCCAATCAAAACCAGTAAAGACGGTCACGTTCTGGAAGTCACGCTGGATCGACCAAAGGCGAATGCAATTGATCTTGCGACCAGTCGTATTATGGGTGACGTTTTCACCGAATTCAGGGACGACCCGAACCTCAGGGTGGCAATCATTACAGGGACGGGAGAGAAGTTTTTTTGCCCGGGTTGGGACTTAAAGGCTGCTGCATCAGGTGATGCGGTTGATGGTGACTATGGAAAAGGTGGTTTTGGTGGTCTTCAGGAGCTGCGCGGTCTCAACAAGCCCGTCATTGCGGCGGTAAACGGCATCTGTTGTGGAGGCGGTCTTGAGCTTGCTTTGTCCGCAGATCTGATCCTCGCGGCGGAACATGCCACCTTTGCGCTTCCCGAAATCCGTTCCGGAACGGTCGCTGATGCGGCAAGTATCAAACTTCCAAAGCGTATCCCCTATCACATAGCCATGGAAATGCTGTTGACCGGTCGCTGGATTGACGTCGAAGAAGCAGCTCGATGGGGCTTGATCAATCACATCTATTCTCCCAGCGACCTGATGAGTGAAGCTCGCAAGCTTGCTCAACTGTTGGCCTCGGGACCGCCGCTTGTTTATGCGGCGATCAAGGAAGTGGTTCGGGAAGTTGAAGGCATGAAATTTCAGGATGCAATGAACCGCATCACCAAGAGCCAGTTTGAGACTGTTGAAAGGCTTTACCGGTCCGAAGACCAGTTGGAAGGGGCGAGAGCTTTCGCTGAAAAACGCGACCCGGTCTGGAAAGGCCGATAGGAGTAAGCCAATGCCTTTGCAGATGAACCGGGAAGTATTTGTGACATGTGCGGTGACCGGGTCGGGCGGGACGCAGGACAAGTCGCCGCATGTACCGCGCAGTCCGCGCGAGATTGCAGACAGTGCCATTGATGCGGCCAGGGCCGGAGCCGCCGTCGTGCACTGTCACGTGCGCGATCCGGAAACCGGCGCCCCGTCACGCAGGCTGGATCTTTACCGGGAAGTGACGGAGCTGATCCGCGCCGCCGATGTCGACGTGGTGCTGAACCTGACCGCCGGCATGGGCGGCGACATTGTCTTCGGCTCCACCGAAGCGCCGTTTCCGGTGAATGCGGCCGGGACCGACATGATCGGTGCGTCCGAACGCATGGCCCATATTGCCGAATGCCGTCCGGAAATCTGCACGCTCGATTGCGGCACCATGAACTTTGCCGAAGCCGACTATGTCATGACCAACACGCCGGGCATGCTGCGGGCCATGGGCGCCATGATGACCGAGCTC